>NZ_CP019981.1:0-1200000 GCF_002982135.1 Pediococcus inopinatus
ATTCCACACTGTCCCGGTTGCACTTTTACGATGGTAGGCCGTTTTGCTGATTTTCCGGCTGGCAACTTGTTTATAAGTTGAACTGGCTTGAACGTTTATGCTTGGGCCAATGGTTGAAACGAGGCCGATTTCTGCCATGCTGATTGAAGCTAACATGGTAATGATCATTTTGGTGATTTTGTTCATAATGGCTCCCCCTGATAAATAGACGCGATCTCTAAATGATACCATTTTTACACCTTGGAGGATAGAAAAATTTAGTTATATATTTAATCTTGTGATAAGATATTCGTGAATCCATCAATTTTAACATTCATTTAAAGGCAGGTTACTATCATGACGTTTAAGGGACGCTTTCGAATGTTATGAACTGCAAAACTTAATTAAATTAATTACAAAAAGGCTTCCCAGTAATATACTTGTTGGGGAGCTTTGATGTAAACCCGAAAGCGTTTGCTACATATGAGCTTGTTAGAAGGAAGTTACAAAATGGATTTACATATGCATCATGGATTAGATCGGTTTCGTTATTTAAGGCTTGTAGTAATTGCGGTTAGTCTCTTAATATTTACGGGATTTTTCACGCAATATGCGCAAGCGGCCACAAATAGTCAGATTCCGGATTTATCTGAATGGCAGGGAAACTTACGGCTGCTCAGGTGAAAAATCTGCGAAGGTTGAACCGTTTATTATCTTGCGTGTTCAGTAAGGTAGCGATTATAAGGATAAGTATTTGCCCAAAACGCCGCGTTGTGTAAGGAGTACGGGTTAAATACGGGGTTTATTCATACAGTCAGTACATAATACCGCCGATGCCAAACAAGAAGCTAAAGATTTATATACGCGCGCGCCTAACGCTAGCTTCTATGTGAATGATTATGAAGAGCAAACCGTGACGAGTGGCACCACAAACTCGGCGACTAAAGCTTGGTATACGGAATTAAATAGCTTAACTACAAATCGAATTTGTTTTATTCATACAGTAGCTTTGCGCAAACCTATGCGGCAACGGCCATGACAAGTTATGATGGCTTTTGGCTAGCAAGTTATACTTCTGCTGAACCAACCGGAATTTCGCATGTACTCTGGCAATACACGGATGATTGGTATAGTTCACCAATCGCCGAATATGTGGATGCTAGTTTGCGTGCCTCTGGAAAAGCTACTTCTTGGTTCTTATCAACTGCATCAACAGCTGGTAAAGCAATTAGTTATAAGAAATATGTGTCCGAAAATACGGCCAAATCTAGTTACACGATTTGGGGGAACTTAACGTTTACTAAGAAGCTTGGTAAGACTGCTCAAAAAGCTGCTAAAACTTATTATGCAAAATATGAGTATAAGCACAGCAACGGGAGCACCTATCTGTCACTTTATGACAAAAATGGTAAATGGGTTGGTTATGTAAATGCTAATTCTATGACCGTGATGACAGGGCATGCTTATAAACATACAGCGACCATCTATAAAACGGGTTATTCGGTTTGGAATAATTTCTTGTGGGCTAAAGTTAAACATTACACAAAAAATTATTTGAACAAAGCGTATACCATTAAATATCAATATTACCGCGGTAACGGACAGGCGTACTATTCTTTGTATAAGGGAAACACGTGGTTTGGCTATGTCAATGCGAAGGCAACGTGGAAAGCCATCGGGACGAAGAAGACGGTTAAAATTGCTAAGAAAAACCAAACAATTTGGAGTAATCTCTCGTTTACAAAGAAATATGGGAGTACGAACAGTTACTATGGCAAAACGTACACAGTGAAATATTATTATAATCATCCAAATGGCAATACTTACTATTCTTTATATAGTGGAAATACCTGGATTGGTTATGTTAATAAGAATATGGTCACGGTCAATTAGGAGAGGCAAATCTGATGAAAAAAATACTTTTAGCAAGTTGTAGTTTAATGTTTGGAATTGCTGTTTTGAGTCTTGGGGTGCCACAAATTCACAAAACATGGCCACCGTTCATGCGGTGACAACGCCTGCCAGTAATGGTTTGACAGCGCCTGAAAAGGTTGACGGGACCAATACTGAAGTGAAGTCTGTAACTGGTAATAGTACCAGCGGCAAAGTTGTTTACACAAATGGATTAAGCACCGCAACGACGGCTACTTATAAACAAAATAAATATCAAAATAGTAGTCAAGCCACTACCAGTTTTGCCAATTACCAAAACGTCACAGAAACGAATGGTCCTAAAATCACCCTTTCGGATGGCACTAAAGCGGTCAGACAAGGCGTCATGGGGCATGTTTATATTCAGTGGCAGAAGAATGGCTGGAATGTGACCGCCGTGGCAGATACCGATCAGCTAACAACCACTTCGGTAAGCAGCACTAATAAGGCCGCAACCGCGGTAGCCAATAAGGTTCAAAAAACGTTGAAGGCGACCCAAGTCACGACCCAAGATGTCACAAAGGGAAATGTCGTGGTGTATAGTTCTAGCCAACAAAAACCTGTGAATAGCATTAGCTGGCAACAAGGTAAAAAAGTCGCGCGGGTTACAGGTGCGAACGTGACGACGACAGCTAAGATCGCTAAGGATACGTTGAAATAAAAAATTGAATATTGCTATTTTAAAACCCCAACCATTAACTTGGCTGAGGTTTTTGTTATCGGTTCAATTTTTTGTTGGCAATTGCTTCGGTTAGGGTTTTGGAAAAATTCAAGTTCAATTTTTTCCCTAGTTTATCAGCCCATTTTGGAATCGTTAAAGTTTTCTTGATTGGTTGATCGGAACCAATGTAGCCATTTAAATCAACCATAACCATCGACACAAAGGATAAGTCCTGGTCATAGTTAAGTTCGCTGGGGTAAGGATTGTTTCTTTTTAAAGAGAGTGTTTGGATATCAGATGGTTTTGGTAAGTCGTGATTGTTTTCAATATAGTCGGCAACGGTAATGCCAAGCCAATCGGAAGCCATCGCCATTGCATCGGAAATATTTAAACCTTGAGTAGCCGAGTTAGTGAAGTCTGGAAGGGTAACGAAAAACGGGACTTTTTCTGACTTGTCATAATAAAAAAGTGCTGGGTAGCTGACTAACATAAGAGATTCCTCCTTGAATGGATGGTAAAAACGGTGAACTATTTCAAACCGGCTTCTTTCTTGATGGCACGTTCAAGCGTCAATCAATCGACTTATTAATAATTGACCGTAGAACACGCTCACGCATTTTCAATGAATTGATATGGTAGGTAATTGTGTAGCCCGTAATCAAAAGATCGCAAACGCAGAGCTGAGAAATTTTGCCAGATAAGGAGCCACCATTCATTAAGAGTTCTTCCACCGCTGTCTGTAAAACGACGTCGCCTTGTTTAGCGATTGGTGACAGCAAATGATTCGTCACGATAATTAATTTTGCGCCGTTTTGTTTGGCAATTTTGCAGGAATCGAAAATATCTTTGGTATTTCCAGACAAACTGAACGCAATGATGAGATCTTTGTCACTCATTAAAGCCGCGTTTTGCGCTTGGTAATGGGGATCGGTGATGGCTTCTGCTTGAATGCCTTCGCGCAGAAAACGAGAAGCCATATCTTCAGCTGTGACGCCACTTGAGCCGACCCCAAAAATAAAGATTCGTTGAGCTGCATGAATGAGGTCAATCCCAGTATTCAAGTCTTTGGGATTTACCAATGCTGCAGTTGAGCGGATGGCATCCATTAGTCGGTTGCTGACCAGATCCACGTAGGAATCAGGAGGCTCTTTGGCGGAGTCTTGTTTATAAGCAACTTTTGCAATGGCAATTTTTAAATCAGAAAAGCCTTGATAGTTTAATTTTTGGCAGAAACGAACAATGGTTGCGTCGCCCACACCGGTTGATTTTTTCACGTCAGTTAAGGTTTGGTTGATCAGTTTATCGCCAGAACCGAGCACATAGTCGGCAACTTTTTTCTCGGATTTAGTTAAATCATCGTAGCGTAATTTAATTGTTTCTACATATGTCATGTGGAATTTTCCTCCAGTTTCTCTTACTAAACATTTTACACTCCAAACCGAAAAAAATAAATGAATTTAATGTATCCGTTTACAATAACTAAATAACGTGGTATTCTTTATTTATGGAGTAAATATCCAACAATAATATATTTTGGAGGAAAATTATGAACAAACAAGAATTTATCAATCAAGTCAAAGGAAATCTTATTGTATCTTGCCAGGCACTCACAAACGAACCCATGTATACAGAACAAGGTGGCGTGATGCCGTTGTTCGCCAAGGCTGCTGAGCAAGCGGGAGCTAAAGGAATTCGTGCTAATTCAGTACGTGACATCAAACAAATTCAAGCCGTGACGGATTTACCAATTATTGGGATCATCAAACGCGATTATCTTCCAGAAAAACCGTTTATTACGGCAACAGAAAAAGAGGTAGATGAACTGGTTGCGACAGGGGTGGCCGTCATTGCGTTTGATTGCACAGATCGGCCTCGTCATGATGGTTTGACGGTACCCGAGTTTATTCATCAGATGAAGGCTAAGTATCCCGACCAACTCTTCATGGCAGATACTTCGACGTTTGAAGAGGGCGAAGTTGCCTATAAGGCTGGAGTGGATTTTGTGGGGACGACGTTAAGCGGCTATACGGAAGAGAGCCAGAAGCTATCGGGACCAGATTTTGTTTTAATTAAAAAGTTAGTTCAGGCTGGCATTCCGACGATTGCGGAAGGTAGAATCTATGAACCGGGGATGGCGAAAGAAGCTCTAAAGATTGGTGCAATGAGTGTCGTAGTTGGTGGTGCAATTACACGGCCAAAGGAAATTGCAGAACGGTTTGTGGCGGCGATTAAATAGTTAAAAGGAGTGGTCAAATTCCTTGAGTTACGGGCAGAAACTCTCTAAGCTAAAGGTATAGTCGATGTTTCAACTAAGCCTGGAAAACTGAAAGGAGCCACTTTTATGAGTGAGCATCAATTTCCCAAGACCCAAGCACATTTGAATCAATTAATTGCTGATCTAAGTCAGCTACAAGTTAACGTTCAACAGGTCCACTGGTATATGCGCGGACCGGAATTCTTCAAGTTGCACCCAAAAATGGATGATTTTAATGAAGAGTTTGCGGAACAATTGGATGAAGTTGCAGAACGGTTAATTGCCCTCGGTGGCAAACCGTTTGCGACAACGCATGAGTTTATTGAACACACAAAGTTACCAGATAAAGTGATTGAATTCGGTGAGTTCCCGTTACCAGAACTCATGAAACATTTGGATCACGATTTTAGATACTTGCGAGATCAATACCAACAGGGAATTGAGATCACGGATGATGAACAAGATTTACCAACCCAAGATATGCTGAATGGCTTTAAAGCCGAGATGGATAAACTGATTTGGATGGTCAGTGCCTACTTGGACAAAGGACCAACTGAAGAAGATAAAAAAATTGGCTTCAAGAGTCCAGATGGGCCACCAGTTCCGGAATAAATTAAGTAATGCGACCTAAAAACGCTGTGACTATTTAAAGTTACAGCGCTTTTTTTGCGGTTTGTATTTATGGTTTGGAACGCTAAATTTAAATTATTACCGTTCAGAAACATAATTTTAATGGAATCGCATACCGCCATCGACTTGTAGTGACTGACCCGTCACATAACCAGCAGCGTCAGAGGCAAACCAGGCGACAACCTCAGCTATATCAGCAGGTGTCGCTTCACGACCAATCGCAATTTCGCTTAAACAATTAGCTTGTTGTTGGGCAACGGTCTCATGTTTGAGACTGGCGGTTTTTTTATCAATTGCGTCGCGCATTTTAGTCCGCACGATGCCCGGATTATAAGCATTCACGGTAATTTTATCTTCAGCCAGCTCCTTAGCAGCGGATTGTGTTAATCCACGGATTCCAAATTTTGAAGCAGAATAAGCACTTTGTAATGCAGATGCTTCGTAGCCAGCAAGGGATGCAGCATTGATAATGCGGCCACCATGGCCCTGGTTTTTAAATTGTGTGGCAGCAGCTTGAATTCCCCAATAAGTTCCTTTGAGATTAACATCTAATAAACGTTCGACGTCATTTGGATCAGAGTCGATAAACGAATCAATAAATGCAATGCCGGCGTTGTTAACATATACAGCCAGCTCGCCTAAGTCCGCAACTGCATCAGTAACTAATTGAAAAACTTGTTTACGATTGGCGACATCTACTAAGTATGCTTTGGCAGAATAACCAGCGGCTTGTAAATCCTGGGAAACTTTGGTGGCGGTACTTTGATTGATATCAGCAACAGCGATCGCATAACCGGCTTTAGCTAAGCGATGAGCGATACCCTCGCCGATACCTTGACCGGCGCCTGTAATAATAGCTAATTTACTCATATTTTTTCCTCTTTTCTCTAATTTAAAAATAAAAAAGCAGTCTCGTCCTTAATCTTTTAATAGATTAAGGACGAAACTGCTTTTCGCGTTACCACCTTATTTTAAATAACTTTCACAAGTTATTCCTCTTCAAGTACTACATAACTTTGAATACTCTAGCGTGCTATCGGGCGCGTCCGCTGTCACCTAACTAATTAGCTTAGTGACAGAAAACAAAAACATTAATAGACCATCTTCAATTATTAGTTCTTACTGTCTTGCACCAAAATGGCAGTTCTCTGTGAAGTGATAATAATTTACTCATCCATTTGTTTACTTAACTATTAAGTTAATACAGCATATTATTATACGGAATAATGTGTATGTCAAGCTTCAAATTAAAACTTGATTAGTAATGTATTTGAATTATCTAATTAGATGACGAATCGTCATAACATGACTGAATATGATGACTGGAAGGTAATTGATACGCTTTAACTAACGACTATTGACCAGGCCATACTGTTCATTCATACTGAATGCAATAACGTGTTCAAAGGAGATTTATCATGGCAACTTGGTTATTAATTTTTTTTCCGGCCATTTTGCCAATTGCACCAGCGGCTGGGATTGCTGGGTTAAGTATGTTGGCAAGCATGGTTGGGCTGACCTACAGATATCGGCACGAATTTAAGTTTAAACGGGTTATTCCGCCATTTATTATTTACGCGGCGGTGGCTACCTGGTCGGTGCATCTTAGTAGTGTGTTGGACACAAATGTAATGCGGATGATGTTAGGTGGCTTATTGATAGCTTTATATTTGTACTTTACGCTGGTAAAAAATTCAGATTCACGGCAGTTTCCTTGGTACGTTGCAATTGGCTTTATGATTATTTCCGGATTTTTCAATGGCTTACTTGGCATTGGTGGCCCGCTGATGGCACTTTACTTCCTGTCATTGTCCAAGTCGATTCCGGAATATACGGCTAACATCCAAGGATTCTTTCTGATTGATGCTTTCTACATTAATAGCGTGCGAGTTGCCAATGGCATCTTGGTCCCGCATGATGTGCCATACATATTAGTGGGGATGGTTGCTGCTGGAATTGGAACCATCATTGCGGCCAGAATTGCGAACAAACTTGATGATCAAACGTTTAGAAAGTGGATTTACCGCTTTATTGGGCTTAGTGGGATTTATTATTTGTTTTTTTAACGTGTGTAAAGTTGATTTTAAACGTCGTACCGTTTGAGGGTACGACGTTTTTTGTCTTTCTGAACGGTTCAAAATTAAAACATTAATTGATGGACTTTTAGTGTATTTATATTTGAAAAGAAATTTAAAGTAGAAGGGATAATCTTAGTGGTCAATTCACTTATTTAACGAATATGTTTCGTAAATGGTACAATGAAACAAAATCGTTAAAAAAGAGGATAAGAATGCAAATAAATGAAAAAATACTTACCTTCATGGAAGGAAATAACGGGTATATAACCAACGAAGATGCGATAAAAATTGGTGTTAATAAGTTTTATTTATCGAAGCTAACTAAAGATGGAGTTATTGAACGAATGGGACCTGGAATCTATGGCGATCCTAATTTATTTGAAGACGAAATGTTTAATTTACAATATCGTTTTAAAAAAGGGATTTTTTCATACAATACTGCGCTTTTTATACATGGAATGACTGATAGAACGCCACGCAGATTCGATATGACTTTTCCGCGACCATACAATACTGCAGCGTTGGTTAAGGAAGAAGTTAGGGCTTATACCCAGAAGAAAGAGTTATATGATTTGGGGATTACAACTGGTATTACACCAAATGGAAATATGGTGAAAGTATATAACAGAGAAAAAACACTTTGCGATTTAGTCCGAGGGAAAAATCGCAAAGATGCTGAACTCATTTCACAGGCGATGAACGAATATGTGCGAACAAGTAGTAAAAATATTACGAAGCTTATGAAATATGCCGAGATAATGCGTGTCTCAAAGGTTATTAGGAATTATATGGAGGTTTTGTTATAAAGGATCATTTTGAAAATAGTATGCAGTTTAAAGCATATCTAAAAAAGCAAGCAAAGAAGCGCAAGATTTCTGTACAGTTGATGTTACAGGGAGTCATGTTAGATGAATTACTTGAGCGAATTTCAGTATCTGATATGAAAAATAACTTTATCTTAAAAGGTGGTTTTCTAATTGCTTCGTTGATTGGAACTGATACGCGGACAACCATGGATTTAGATACAACGATTATCGGATTACCAGTAACAATAAAATCAATGAAAATAGCCGTTATTCAAATTTGTGCGATTCAATTACCTAATGATTCAATTCAACTTGAATTCAAAAAGATAGAACCTATTCGTAAAAAAGATGAATACAATGGGTATCGAGTTCATATTGTTGCACATTATTTTAAAATTCAAACGACAATAAAGATTGATATATCAACAGGTGATAAAATTACTCCTAAAGAAACGAAATATGGACATAAGCTGTTGACTGAAGAGAGAACGATCAATGTCATGGCATATAACGTTGAAACTGTTCTTGCCGAAAAATTGGAATCTATTATTTCTAGATCAATTGGTAATACTAGAGTCAAGGATTTTTATGACGTTTACATGTTAGAAAAATTAGAGAAAGGGAATATTGATTTGGAAATACTTAGAGTGGCTGTAAAAAATACTAGTAAAAAACGAGGTAGTTTAAGATTAATGTCAAATTACTTAAAAGTATTAAAGCTAATTAAAGAAAATCCAGAATTACAGAGAACATGGAAACTCTATGCAGAAGAAAATGAATATGTGAAAAATATCGATTTTTCAGAAACATGTTTGGCGATACAGTATCTTTTTGATCGTATTTTCGAGAAAAATAAATAAGAATCATCTAGAAACGTCGAGACTGGTTGAAAGTCTCGGCGTTTTTATTTACCTTTAAAGACACAGACTGCACAATATACTGTAAAATAGATAAAGAGCGTATTAGGCCTGAATTCCAAATAATCAAGATCAGGAAATATTAAAAACTGCGGAGAGTATGGGGAGCCAAAATGTCACTTTATAAAACTAGGGGAGAAATCCCATTTGAGAATGAGTTTATTGAAACACTTTGCCAAAATGGATGGACATATTTAGCGGAGTTAGATAATGCAACACCTAAACAACTTGAAGAGCACTTTAGAGAAGTCTTGAACCAGAATAATCAAGCTGTTTTATCAGATGTTGACATTACTGATAAAGAAATGGAAGATATTATGCGGTTTATCAGCGGATTGACCCCTGTTGAAACGAATCGTTTTTTAACTAAAGGGTACGCTGCCGAAATTAATTTAACTAGGGAAAATCCAGAGCTTGGCAAGATTCAGCTTCGTGCATTTTGGCGAGATGATGTTGCCGGTGGGTCAATGCGCTACGAAGTTATTAAGCAGGCAATTCGTCCTGGAATGGAAGACAAAGTTTCGGATCCGAATCGTCGTTTTGATGTGACACTCCTTTTTAACGGGATGCCATTAATTCAAATTGAGGAGAAAAAGGTAGATGTCAGTTTAAAACTGGCAACAAATCAGATTGCAAAATATAAGTCAGAACATAAATATGATGGTTTATATTCTCTTGTCCAAATTTTTGTTGCACTCAAAGAAGACTCAAGCCGTTATTTTGCCAATCAAAAATCAGCCGATAACTTTAATGACAAATTTTTCTTTGAATGGCTTGATTCTTCTAATAAGGCTGTCCGAAATTGGAAACAATTTACTGAAGAGTTTCTTAAAATACCAATGGCTCATAATATCATTAGTAACTTTACGTTAGTTAATAGTGAGAACTTAGTAGTCTTACGCCCTTACCAAATTCATGCTGTGCAGGCAATCCGAGAAGCTTTTGCACAACATAAAGACGGGTATGTCTGGCACGCAACTGGATCTGGCAAAACGATGACGGCTTATAAAACAGCAACATTACTGCAGCGTGATCCGGGTAATCAGGTTATTTTCTTATCTGATCGAAAAGAATTGGATTCACAATCTGGGAAAAACTTCTCCATGTTTTCTAGCGGTAGTGATGATAATGTTTTTGAAATCAATAGTACTAGTGATCTGATTCGTCATTTTAAATCAAATAAAACCGGAATTATAGTGACAACCATTAATAAAATGAAGATAGCGGTTGATAAACATAATGCCCGAATCGCTGAAGGCAAAAAAGGCATTTTTGATAAAGTAATGGATCAGCGACTAGTTTTTATTGTAGATGAAGCTCACCGTTCACAGTTTGGTGAAATGCAGAGAGTAATTAAACAAGCCTTTCCAAAACAAAATTGGTATGGATTTACCGGGACACCAATTTTTGAATTTAATAAAACAGCACAGGATCAAACTACTGAAACGCAATTTGGACCTGAACTGCATCGATACAATATTGGCAATGCATTAAATGATGGCGCAATCCTAAAATTTAATTCTGAATATGTAAATTTGGCACAGGCTACAGATCAAGATAACAAAGAGGTCGATGAGCCTGATTTACCAGATGATTTTTATGATGGCAATTCTGAAGAGTCAGATAAATATCGAGATAAAGTAGCAAAATGGATTATCAAAAATTGGCAAAAAAAATCAGTTAATGGTAGTTTTAACGCGATTTTAGCGACCAATTCTATTCAACAAGCAGTAAAATTTTACAATGTTTTTAAACAAAAACGTGAAAATGGCAAATCCAATTTAAAAGTTGCGATTACGTATTCATTAAATGAAAATGGTGATGGTAATCAAAAGCAACGTGAAGGTCTGGTAGAAGCAATGAAAGATTACTCATTGCAATACACAAATAGTGAATCTACGTTTACGTTAGATAATATGAATGCCTATATTGAAGATGTGGCTAAAAGAGCCGCACGAATGGAAGGACAGTATCGGCATATTAAACCAGAAGAGTCGATCGACCTGACAATTGTAGTTGCGCGTTTGCTTACTGGCTTTGATGCCCAGCGTTTAAACACGCTCTACCTTGATAAACTCATGGAGTATCAAGGGTTGATTCAGGCTTATGCGCGAACTAACCGTGTTTTTGATAACAATAAACCTCAAGGAAATATTGTCGTTTTTCGGAGACCTAAATTGATGGAAGAAAGAACGAAGGATGCTTTTGAAAAGTATGCTGGAGAAGGTTCTTTTAAAAAAGTCTTTCGACCCGAATTTGATCAAATGCAGGAAGAATTTCAAGAAGAAGTCGCCAATTTACGCCGGAAGGTACCTCAGGCAGAAGATGCTAATGACTTACAAGATGAAACACAAGACGATCAAATTGAATTTTTGACCCGTTTTAGAAATTTAGCTAAAAAATTACAATATATTGCTTCGTATTCTGAATTTAATTGGGATCAACAGGCAGAAGAGTATGGGATTACCCAAGAGGAATATGGGTATTATCAAGGTGCTTTTGAAAATATCAAAGCTGTTGTCACTGAACGTCAAGATGAGCAACCAGATGACCCTGAACAACAAGAATTATTAAATTTTGATTTTGATGATGTCGTTATTCATGAACTTGTAATTGATAAAGAATATGTGCTGACTTTAGCAACTAAGGCAATTCAAACTCAGCATGAATTCATGGAAACCAAAACAGAGAAGGATAAACACCGAACAGAAGACGCACAAAAAGAATTAGAAACAGCTTTAGAGAAATATGCAAAATCTGGGCATTCGCTGACTGCTGAACAAATTAAATCTTTTGTAAGTGAAACTGATATAATGCAGGGAGATAAAAATTTTGATGCTATAAGATCTTTCGCAATGCGTCAGGATCGCAAGAAGAAACGAGCAATTCTGGATTTTAGTGATGAATGGGGCCTTGATCCTGATCAACTCACACGTTTGAATACAGAATATGTTGCTAATGGCAAATTTGATCATGAACGCGATTTACGAAAAACAGCTGATATAGCGACAGCTGAAATGAATGGACATGTCTTTAAAAACGTTCTTCAATATAAAACAGCTGCTGCGAATGCATCAAAAGAATTCATTGGAAAAGAATTAGCCAAATACTAGTGAAGAGGGATATTTAACATGAAAGACAGCAGTCAGACTTTAGAACAAGCCCTATGGAATGCCGCCAATGTATTACGTGGGAAAATGGATGCGAATGAATATAAAAACTATTTATTAGGTTTAATTTTCTATCGATTTTTAAGTGATCGGACACTCAATACTGTCATGGCAGAAACTGAAGAGGACGGAGATCCGTTAGAAACTTATAAACGATATTGGAATGACCAACATGATGATATTGTGGATGTTTTATATGATTCTTTAGGCTTTATTATTAAACCAGATGAGCTCTTCGATAGTATTGTGACACGGATTCAAAACCATCAATTTCAAGTTTCTGATTTAAAAAATGCATTATTTAATTTAGAACAATCAGTTAAGGGACACGAGTCAGAGGAAGATTTCGATGGCTTGTTCTCGGATATTGATTTGGATTCGACGCGTCTTGGTAAAAATCCGAGTCAAGTGATGAATGATACAATAATGGCACTTAAAGATATTGATTTTAGTGAGGATCGGGATGTCCTCGGGGATGCCTATGAATATTTGATTAGTGAATTTGCTATGAGTGCGGGCAAAAAAGCTGGTGAATTCTATACACCACGAACTGTTAGTGAAATCATTTCTCAAATTGTTACGATCGGTCATAAAGAAGGTAAAGATCAAATTCGGAGTGTTTATGATCCTGCGTTGGGTTCTGGTTCTCTGTTGTTGACTGTTGCAAGCCAAGTTACTGGTGATCTGCATATTAGTTATCATGGACAAGAATTAAACACCACCACGTTCAACTTGGCACGTATGAATTTAATGTTGCATGGTGTTCATTATGAAGATATCTATGTTCGTAATGGAGATACACTTGATGCTGATTGGCCAACTGTAGAACCTTATCAGTTTGATGCAGTTGTTATGAATCCCCCTTATTCTGCTCATTGGGATAACAATGAAAAACGTTTGAGTGATCCACGTTTTCGGGATTTTGGTGCATTAGCTCCCAAATCTAAAGCAGACTATGCTTTCTTATTGCATGGCTTATATCATTTGAAGCCAACGGGAACGATGGGAATTGTTCTGCCTCATGGAGTACTTTTCCGTGGTGCTAAGGAAGGTAAGATTCGGCAACAATTGATTGATAAAAACATGATTGATGCAGTGATTGGGTTGCCAGCCAATATCTTTTTCTCTACTTCAATTCCAACTTTGATTATGATTTTAAAAAAGAATAAAGATAGCAAAGACATTCTATTTATTGATGCTTCGAATGAATTCTCAAAAGAGAAGAATCAAAACGTTCTTACGCAAAATAATATAGATAAAATTGTGAATACTTATAAAGAACGAAAGAATGTAGATAAGTATGCACACGTGGCTAGCTTAGATGAAATTAGAGAGAACGAATATAACCTAAATATTCCACGTTATGTCGATACGTTTGAGGAAGAACCTCCAGTGGATGTGGCTAAACTGAGTCAAGAAATGCGTGCAACTGATGCAGAAATTAGTCAGCTAACAGATGATATTAGTGGGATGCTTGATGATTTAGTTGGTCAAGACACTGACGCTCAACAGCAGCTTACGAAAATTAAGGAGTTGTTTAAACAATGAGCGAACAAAAACAGCCAAAAGTCCGTTTTTCGGGATTTGATGACGCTTGGGAACAGTGTACGTTAAAAGACGTTTCCGCTCGTATCACGCGAAAAAATTCAAATTTAGAAAGTAATCTGCCTTTAACTATTTCGGCACAAGATGGTTTGGTGGATCAGAACACCTTCTTTGGAAAAACTATCGCAAGTAAAGATACTACAGGATATTTCTTACTTAAGAAAGGAGAATTTGCTTATAACAAAAGCTATTCTAAGGGTTATCCGTTTGGTGCAGTGAAAAGATTAGACAAGTATGACGAGGGTGTTCTTTCTACTCTTTATATTGTTTTTGCTCCTCGACATATTTCCTCAACTTTTCTAGCAGTATATTATGATTCAAAAAGTTGGTATAAAGAAATTTATCGGAATGCTGCAGAGGGAGCAAGAAATCATGGGCTATTGAATATATCCTCGAGTGATTTCTTTGATTCTAAATTGACTATTCCTTCAGATAAAAATGAGCAACGATTCATTGGACGATTTATAAAGACAATAGATAAGCTTATCGCTGCCAATCAACGACAGCTTGAAGAGCTAAAAACTATCAAAAAGCTTGCTATGCAGAAGATTTTTGATCAAGAATGGCGTTTTAATGGGTTCACTGACGCTTGGGAACAGCGTAAGTTGGGTCAAATAGCGAATATTGTAATGGGACAATCACCTAGCTCAATAAATTACACTGATAATCCTAACGATGCAATTCTGGTTCAAGGGAATGCTGACATGAAAAATGGTTTGGTGAATCCAAGGGTTTGGACAACACAAATAACGAAACAGGCAAACTCTGGATCTATAATTTTAAGTGTGCGAGCACCAGTTGGTGAAGTTGGAAAAACCGAATATGATGTAGTTTTAGGACGCGGAGTTGCTGCAATATCAGGTGGCGAGTTTCTTTTCCAATACCTTAAAAAAATGAATATCAAGGGGTATTGGTCAAAATATAGTACGGGATCAACTTTTGAATCTATTAATTCTAATGACATCATAAACGCAAATATATCCGTACCATCAAAAAATGAGCAGCAGTTGGTTGGTAAGTTTTTTTTTAAATTAGATAACCTTATCGCTGCCAATCAAAGTAAGTCTGAACAACTTAAAAAATTAAAAAAATGGTTTATGCAAAATATGTTTATGTGATATTTGGTATGTTTTACAACTTAACGCAGCTGATGAGCGTCAATCTCAATATTGGAGTAACTAAAAACTAGTAAATTTTGCTATAAATCTGTAAGAATAAATTAGGAAATTTAATTTTCCTAATTTTTTTATACGGAGGTGTCGTAATGACACAAGAATTGAAGCTACACAAATATTTTGATCAATGGATGAAACTGTATAAATTAGATGCAGTTAGGCCAGTAACTTATCGGAAGTATGAGATGACTCACCGACAGTTAGTTGGTTTAGTACCTGATCTAAAGATGTCTGAGTTGTCCCGATTGACGTATCAACAATTACTAAATGATTATGCAGAAACACATGAGCGACAAACTGTGATGGATTTTCATCGACATATTAAAAGCGCCTTGATCGATGCCTTGGAAGAAGGACTTTTAGATCGTGATCCTACGCGTAAGGCAATCATAAAAGGGACTCCGCATAGGAAGCATAAAGTAAAGTTTCTTAGCCAACACGAGGTTCAAGATTTGTTAAATGGCTTAGTGTTAGATGAGGGTGTTAATTGGGATTATTTTATTTTACTAATTGCAAAGACAGGATTGCGATTTGCTGAAGCTTTGGCTGTTACACCGAAGGATTTTGATTTTGCACATCAGTATCTGAATATTAGTAAGACATGGGATTACAAGTCCGTAGAATCGGGATTTGCACCCACTAAAAATAAATCCTCAGTTAGAAAAGTTCAGTTGGACTGGCAAACAGTTATTCAATTTTCACAATTAACTAAAAATTTACCGGAAGATGAGCCCGTTTTTGTGCGATCTAAGGTGTATAACGATACGGTTAACCATTATCTTGAAAGACTCTGTAAAAGAGCTAACATTCCGGTTATATCCATTCATGGGCTAAGACATACACATGCGTCATTGTTGCTTTATGCTGGTGTCAGTATTGCATCAGTGGCTAGGCGATTAGGTCATTCTAATATGACTACAACGCAGCAAACTTATTTGCATATTATTCAAGAATTGGAGAATCAAGATAACGACAAGGTAATGAAACATCTAGCCAGCTTAATATAAGAAAAGACTTATAAGTCATGGAGGACCACGTTTCCATGGCTTTTTGGCTCTTTGTCAAATCCTGTTGATAGATGAATTTGGGACACTGTTAGAAGTTATGCAACTTCTAACAGTGTCTTTTTGTTTGGTTTGGTTCTCATTTGTTGTAATTTAACTCTTGAAACTAAGTGGTGATAATTTCGGAAACCGAAGGCAGTTCTTTGAATTTGCTTAATCATTCTATTGATCCCTTCAATTGGACCATTAGAATACTTTGATTCACTGGCATTGAGGACTATTTCAAGATTCTTTTTAAATGTGGTTAAAACATCTTTCATTTGCGAGCTAAGCTTATCGTTGTTATATAAATATTGAACAAGACCATCTTTGTCGTGATTTTTAAGACATATCATAATGCCTTGCATGGCGTTATAAGTATTTAACAGTCTTTCATCAACATCTAGACCTAACTGAACTCTTTCGAGTTGAGTTACTTGTTTCCTAAGGTGTCGATCGAAAAATGTTTTTTTAATCTCAAGCTCATCGAAGTGTTTTAAATAAAGTTTCCAGGAGAATTTAAGCATCCGATATTCCTTGGATTGTTTCTTGTATTCTTTCATAATTTGAACGCGACTTTGGTTAAAAGATCTAGTCATCATCGCAACAATATGAAAACGATCGACAATTATTTTGGCATTTGGAAATACCAATCTGGCGATATCTTGATAGTAACTATTAAGGTCCAGAGAAACTGTCTTTACTTGCTTTCTAGCGGTGCTGTCAAACTTATTAAAGTAATCAATAATAGTTTGTTTAAAGCGATCCGGTAGGATCTGTTGAATTTCATGATCACCATCACCGTTAATACAAAGAAAGTGGAAATCGCCGCCAACACCACGAAATTCATCCATAGATAAGTGCTCAGGTAAAGAATGATAATTTCTCCGAAATAGATCATCATAGTTGTCTAAATAGCGACAAACGGTACTGGGAGAAACACTATTGTCTAAAGCAATACTAGTCTGAGTACGATCATCCTGAAGATGCATGAATATTTTTTGTCTGGTAGCTTTGGAAATATTACAATACTTATTGACGAGGTCTGTTGTTGCCATTACCGAGTTTCCACAATTTTTACAGATTAATCGTTCTTTATGAAGTTCAAGATAGACGGGCTCACTAGCGTTGGCCGACGGATATGAAACGCGTGACACATAGTGTCCGTTATGACTAAAGTTTTCAAAACCACATTGAGGACACCTTGTATAAGTGGCTTTTACATTGGCAACATAGACTTTAGCAGGTTTTGATTTTATGAATTGATGCTTATAACTGAAAAAAATAACATTTGGGTCTTTAATACTGAGTGAAAATTTTATATTATTATCTATAGGGTTCATGGTTTCTCACATCCTTTGATGATGCTGTAGTGGGTGGATTTTTTTGTGTGTGGGGACCTGTGGGCCTCTTTTTTTTTCAAAAAAATCCTGTTAATAGATTACCACATTGGTAGTTCATCAACAGGAAAAAGTATAGAGCCGGCTTTTTTGCTGTCGTTGATTGGCAGCGAGAAGGTTGTCAATGCTTTTAAGTAACGCTGAAATCTTTTTTTGTTCAAAAAATTCAGGATACATTTCGGCAAAATTTTCTACATCTTTTTTCGATAAATTAGTTTGTGATACTCCATCATCAAACTTTAAAAAATAAGGGCTTCTGTTCATTAATGAACTTAGAAAAAATGAACTTATATTATTTTTGGGAGTGATACCAGCAATTCTCTGATTCAGAGAATATTTGTTGTTTTTTGAAATCAAAAAAGTTCGCGCTAAAGCTCTGCCATTTGGCACGTCACTCAGAACAAACGCAATATCGCCTTTTACCAAAGGTTCCATTTGTATATTGGTAAATTTTTTTACTAGTCCGTTTGTTGATACAAATTTTGAATTTACGACGATGTATTTTCCATTGCTAGAAATACTTTTTTCATGTCCTTTTCCATTCCTATATTCAGCTACTTTATCTAATTTACGCTGTTCCCAAGCGTTAGCGCAATTTTAGCATTAAAAAAGCACTTTAAAAGTTGGGTACGCTTGGGAACCGCGTAAGCTAGGAAATGTTGCAATTATAAAGGGTCGGTTGGGATGGAAGAGTTTAAAACAAGACGAATATACAACCAATAAAGAAGATCCTGCAATGATTGCTGGCAGACATATAAATTTTGGACAAATAAATTGGAATGCTGTTGACCATATCCCAATGTGGAGATATAAAGAGTCGTTAGAAATAGCGCTGCAAGATGGAGATGTAATTTTTTCAAAAGACGGTTCATTAGGTAATCCGGCTCTGATTAAAGCACTGGATGGTAAGGCTACTATAAACTCAACGATGATGCTGGTTAGAACGAATAATACGATATATTCAGACTTTTTTTATCAATTAATGAAAGGCAAACAATTTAAAAAGCTTGTTTACCTTAAAGTGTCAGGTAGTTCAATACCTCATTTATTTCAAGATGATATGAAAAAATTCGTCTTTTCAACACCAGATATAAGAGAGCAAAAACGAATAGGACTTTTTCTAGGTAAGCTAGATAACCTTATAGCTGCCAATCAACGACAGCCAAAACATGTGGTATTTATATGGATTTTAGATAGCTCGTAGGCTATTAGACAGTTCTTATAATCATTTATCTAAAGAAGACAAAAGCAGGTAAATATTAGAATGATTTTCAAAAGGTAATTACAAAGATTTCAAAAAAATTCAGAGTTGAAATAGAAACTATAGTAAAATTAAATAATTGCACAGAAAACGAAGGAGAAGCCATGAAATTCAAACAAGCGTCTCGAAAAGAACAAGAAGAAATATTATTTCCGATTATTTTAAAAGCTTTAAAAAAATTAGGTGGGCAGTCCAATATTGGTGATTTGAAGAAAGAAATTGCATTATATTCAGATGATTTAGGGAAATTTGCAGCCTTTGAAAAAATGAGTCGGGGAAACCGTTTATACCGTCCATTTGATTATATATTCAACTTTGCGGTGGCAAGTTTGGGGTTTGCTGATTTTTTATATCATCCTGAAAGAGGAGTTATAGAATTAACGGAAAAAGGACGTACATTTAATTTTGATGAACTGGATGTTGAGCGAGACATAAGAAACCTATCAGACCCTAAGTGGGAAGAACGGAAACAGCCAAAAGATAGCAATATAAAAGCTTCAGAGAATGATGCTGAGAGTGAAGATGTTGGAATCGAAGAAGAACCGGAAGCGGATTGGAAAAGTGATTTGGCTCAATCTCTTAATGCATTCACACCTGTAAAATTTGAGTTATTTGCACGATTGTTGGTTAAAAAAATGGGTGTTGAATTAGATGAGACGCTTGGAACTAAACTAACAGGTGATGGCGGTATTGATGGATTTGGATACCTAACAACCGATGATTTTAGAACTGCGTGAGTGGCTATACAGGCTAAAAGATGGAGCGGTAGTGTTTCTTCTCCAGAAATAGATAAATTTCGTGGTGCCATGGATAAGTATAATGCCGAATATGGTATTTTCATCACGACTTCTGATTTCACAAAAGATGCGATCCGAGCTTCACGGGTGGGAACGCGTGTTATTACATTGATTAATGGAGATAAGATAGCTAAGTTAGTATCTGACCTGAAGATCCATGCAACACCTGTCACGACATATGTATTGGATGATTTTTATTCTAGTGATAAATAAAAATCACATTCTGAATCGTCAGAATGTGATTAATCATAGTTTAGCTTAAGAACAGTGTTTTTGTTCTTAGGCTATTTTTATTCAAATAGACTGTTCAAATATAAGTTGCACAAAGATTTTGGACTACAGCATGCCGCGTTCCTTCAGCATTTCATTATAAAAGTATTCCATATCATCGAGCCTGATCCGTTCTTCTGGATTCATGGTTTTACAAACTTGAAATAGAATTCGCATCAAAATTTCACGACAATTTTGGTATTCCGTTTCTGGTAACTCGGCGGTTTTAGGGATGCGTGTAAAAAGATAGCTGTTAGCTTGAGGTGCCACAAATTCGGTTGTAAATTGGTTGCCAAGGAATTTAGCTAAACTCACCTGGAAGTCATAGTATTTGCGGACAGTCGTCAGTTTTCGTTCTAAATGTTTTAAATCAATTCTGACGTTTAAACGGAGGCCTTCGTCAAATAATAAATAGAGTCGTTTAGCATCATCCACATCTTGATAAGCGTCCTTCAAGTGATGGACCGCGATCCAATTGGTCGAGGCATAAGTTGCACCGCTAGTTGGCACGAATTGAACGTTGCCCAATACATAAGGCCAGCAGCGTTTAACTTCAAGTTGGCGTCCCATTTCTTGCATTAACATAAAGTTGGCTTCTTTAGAGCGAGCAAAACTATTTATCAACTGTTTGGTTGATTTCTTCGTTTTGTGAAGACCGCGATGAGCATCAAAAACGATGCTGTTATAGTCGGTATCCCAGTGTGAGGTGTCATGAATGTAATAAGTCGTCGTTTCACAAATCTCTGTTCGATCAATTGTTTGCGCATTATCCGCGATTTCTTGAAACCGACTGATCGTTCTTCTTTCAACAACCTCGTGCAACTCATTTAACTTCTCCAAGTGTACTGTATCCATCTAAATAACTCCCCCGTATATTCAATAACTGATTTTTTGATACTTTTAAGAGTGTACCAGAAATTAAATTTTTGTATACCCTGATAAGTTGCATGTAAAGCGGGTAATTTACCCATTTTAAATGGGAATTTAGGACCTTTTATGAGTAAGTAGCATATATTCAAACGCACCTTTACGTGTAAAACAATTTCTTAAGATTTTTATTTGGTAAAAAGCTCCTTTAAAAGGTATAAAATTGAACTATAAAAAAGTTGATATTTTTTAATTTTATTTGTGAATTTTGCGTATCTGATTTATTTTTAATGAATATTAAAGTGAAATACAGTATTATGGGCTCCTTTTGATACTATTTAAAAAAATAGATTTTTTGCGATATACTACATATATGCAGATAAGTATTCGGAGGAGAAAATATGACTCAAAAAAGAGTTTCAATACGAGATATTGCTGAACTAAGTGGGGTATCTGTTGCAACTGTATCTCGTGTGATTAATCATAATGGACGTTTTTCTGAAACCACACGGCAAAAAGTGATGGCTGTTATTCGTGAGCAAGGATATGAAACCAATTCAATGGCCAAAGCACTTCGAATGAATAAGTCAAATACAATTGGCATTGTTGTACCTGATTTGAACAATAGTTTTTTTGCAGATTTAGTAGAAAAGATTGAACAACAGCTTTTTGAAACCGGATATTCCACAATTATCTGTGATACTGCTAGAGATCCACATAAAGAAGCAGGGTACCTTAAAATGTTGGAAGCTAAATTAGTGGATGGTTTAATTGTCATATCGGGGTTAAAAGAATTTAATAGTCAACAACTTTCTCGTCATATCCCGATTGTTTGTATAGACAGAAAACCCAATACTAATAATATTAAATATATTGGTTCTGATCATTATAAGGGTGCACAACTTGCAACTGAAAAACTGATTAGTGCAGAAACAAATCCATTCTTACTGGCGGGCTCTCGAGATTCACCGTCTTTAAATGATCGAATCAAAGGTTATCAGGATACTTTATCTAAAAATGACTTGCACATTGATAATAATTCAATTATTCGTTTGACGGTGGAAGAGGAACGAACGCCAGATACCAGACGTAAAGCACTTCGTGAAATGCTAAGAAAGTTAATGATAAAAAATCAACCATCGCTTGGAATATTCGCGATTAGTGACACACTAGCGGCCGATGTCCTAATTGCTGCACATAGCATGTTTATAAGTGTTCCTAGCGATTTGAAAGTAGTTGGTTTTGATGATGCCCCAATTGCACGTTATTGTTATCCTGAATTAACGACTATTCGGCAGAATACAGATGAAATTGCTATTCAAGCTACTTCGTATTTAGTAGATGCTATTCAGGGGAAAAAGGAACAAAATATTTTAATTAATAAATTGGTAGATGTGTCATTAGTGGATCGATCAACAGTTTAATAAAGTCACCAAAAAAGGATTAGCACGAAGTAAAGTGTTAATCCTTTTTTTGGTGTTTATACGTAATTAGTTGCTCAATAGAATATTTCTATTAGAGATAATTCAGCGGATTTGATGAGTAAACGTTTGTCCAAAACGTTTGAACATCTGACTTTAAAATTGATTAATATACAGAAATTAATTTAAAAAAAGACCACAATTTGCTAAGAATTTTATGTAATATCATTTATTCCAACATTGACAAATAAAAAGTAAACGCTTAACATCTATTTTAGAGTAAACGTTTTCCCAGGCATTATAAGAAAAGGTGGTTGATTATGTCAATTTTAATTTGTCCTTCAATGATGTGCGCTAATTTTTCAAATATCAAAGATGAAGTTAATGAACTTGATCATGCGGGGGTTGATATTTTCCATATGGATGTGATGGACGGTCATTATGTTCCTAATGTTGCCTTAGGCGTTGAAGATTATAAGGCAATTCGGAAAAACACGGATACAATGATGGATATCCATCTTATGGTTTCAAATCCAGATCAATATGTGAACATTTTTTCGGATTTAAATCCGGATATTATTTATGTGCACCCAGATACAACATCTATGATTACGAGAACAATTGAAGAAATTCGTAAAAGGGGAATTCATCCAGGAATTGCAATTAATCCAGCAATTTCAGTTCCTCAGATACAAGAACTTCTATCTTTAGTTGACTATGTGCTAGTAATGACTGTGAACCCGGGCTTTGCTGGACAACCATTCTTAGATTATGTAATTCCTAAAATTGAAACATTAGCTAGTTTAAAAAATGGAAAAAATTTTAAATTATTAGTGGATGGAGCTATTTCGCCAGAAAGAATCAGCCAATTAGCTAAAATTGGTGTAGATGGTTTTATTTTGGGTACGTCTGCATTATTTGGAAAAAATAAGGCTTATGGTGAAATAATCCCCAGTTTAAGAGAATTAGGCAATAATTAAGAAATTTTTGAATTTTATTTTGGAAAACTATTGTCAAATTTGTATATATTTGAATAGCTCTTTTAGATTTAATCATGTTTAGGCAAAAGTATAACGTGGTAAATTTCTAAAAGAGCTTTCTTGTGAAAATAAATGAATATATTTGAATATAAATGGTTGCAAATGACAATAAATGGTGCTAAGCTGAATTTATCAAATAAATGGGAGGGCTTACAAATGAAGCTTGCAACTAGAATTAATTCATTTTTACCAGTTAACGACAACGATTTAAGAAAGGTTTTTAAGAAATTTAAGTCACTTGGCTTAAATTATGTCGACTTAAATTATCCTGAACATGTAAAAGATTATTCTTCAGCAGAAATGAAAGCGCTTCTTGAAGAAAACGATCTTAAATTAAATGGCGTGGCTTTACGATTCAAGGAAGATTACATAAGCGGAGAAATTGGAAATCCTGATCAAGCTATTGCAGCAAAAGGTCTGCAACTTTGCAAAGATGCGGCAGATTACTGTAGAGCTGTTGGCGGTCATGTAGTTACTGTTTGGTTGGCACATGATGGTTTTGACTATAATTTTCAGATTGACTATACAAATGTTTGGGCGCAACTAGTTAAAGCATTTCAGACTATGGCTGATTATGCACCAGATTTGCGCTTTAGTATCGAGTACAAACCGTTTCAACCAAGAGCATATGCGTTTATTGACAGCATGGGTGTTACAGGAATGATGCTAAGTGAAATCAATCGAAAAAATGTTGGTGTTACTTTAGATTACTGTCACATGTTGATGAAACACGAAAATCCAGCAATGGCTGCTGATATATTTGGTGGTCGTAAACAGCTGTTTGGAATTCATCTGAATGATGGTTATGGCATGAATGATGATGGTCTGATGATCGGAACGGCAAGTCCTTTTAAAACACTTGAATTTTTGTACTATCTGAAGAAACATTCTTATGCCGGTATGATTTACTTTGATACTTTCCCAGTTATCGAAGGAGCTACTGAGGAATGTGAGCAAAATATGGAAATGATTAAACATCTTGATGCGTTAATTGATAACGTTGGCCTTGAAGAAATTCAGAAAGTGATCGATCAAAACGATGCGATTGCAGCACACAAATTGTTGATGAAATTTTTAAGTAACCCTGCATAACAACATGAGGAGTGAATAAAATGAGTAAGGATTATAAACAGGCAGCCAAAGATATTTTGAAGGATATTGGCGGGGCAGAAAATGTTGGAAACATGACCCATTGTGCAACACGACTACGTTTGAATTTAATTGATCGATCGCTTGCTGATGATGCTAAAGTAGAGTCTATTCCGGAGGTATTGAATGTTGTATATAAGGCGGGTCAGTATCAGGTTTTGATTGGTACTGAAGTGCCCAAGGTATACGATGAATTTGAAAAGTTGGTAAAAATTGCTCGAGGTGATGCTCCAGCAGAGCTAACAGAAGATCAAGAAAAAGCAGCTAAGGGCAGTATCATTAGTCGAATGTTTTCTGCTATTTCCGCTATTTTTGCACCATTACTTCCGGCATTAGCAGGTTCAGGGATTTTACGTGGATTATTAATTTTAGCGGTGCAGGTTGGGTTTATTAAAACCGGTAGTGGTACCTATACTATTTTGTATGCCGCTTCAATGAGTGTGTTTTATTTCTTACCTGTCTTATTAGCATTTACTTCCGCAAAACGATTTGGTGCCAGTCCTTATTTATCAGCTTTAATTGGTGCCGCACTCCTTTACCCAGACCTTATTAATTTGATGGGTAAAACTGGAAATGGTGCCATGACTAATTTCTTTGGAATTCCAACTGTTTTGATGAATTACAATTCTACAGTTGTTCCAATTATTTTAGCTATTTGGGCATATTCATACTTGTATAAATGGTTGGATCGACACATCACAGAAAACTTAAAATTAGTTATTCTTCCCTTAGTATCTTTGGCCGTTATGCTGCCACTTACGATCATCGTTATTGGTCCCCTTGGTGTATACAGTGGTGAGGCCATTGCTTGGTTTGTTAATTGGCTGATTGGACGAAGCAGTATTTTAGCCGGCATCGTTGTTGGTGGTGGTTGGAGTGTCCTAGTAAGTATGGGAATTCACTGGGCAATTAATCCAATTATGATCAATAATATTGCGAATAATGGTTTCGATTATATTTGTCCTTGGACTTTTGCTTGTAATTTCGCCGTTATTGGAATGACAATCGGTGTTTGTTTTAAGTCACGAAACTCAAAGCTTCGAAGTTTTGCCCTAACAGGACTTGTAACAATTGGGTTATCAGCTATTATTGAACCTACGCTATTTGGATTATTAGTCAAAAATCGCAAATTATGGTTAGCACAAATTATTGGAGGTGCCGTTGGTGGTGCGTACCTTGGTTTGACCAAAGTTGTAACTAACGCATTTGTTTTTGGGAGTGTTACAACATTCCCAGCCTTTATTGAAAAAAATGGTGCTAATTTCTTAAATGCGATTATTGGATTAGGTATTTCGCTAGTAGTTGCAGCAGTACTTGCATACATCTTTACTAGTCGTGAGGAAAAATTAGCTTAATTAATTTATATCATTGAAAAAACCTCCATTATTCGTTATTGTGAAACTAAACAAGTAAAAAGCGGTTAACGCAAGTAAGATGGAGGATTAAGATGATTCCATATGAACGACAAAAGAAAATAATTCGGTTAATAGCAGGCAAGGACCTTGTTAAAATTGATGAATTACAAGTGCAATTGCCAAATATTTCAATATCCACGTTGCGGCGTGATCTAAAGGCGCTTGAGACTAACGGTAATATCGAGTATTTAGTTGGTGGTGCGATAAAAGCAACGGCAACAACTAGTGAGTTACCTATGTCAGAAAAAGCTACCTTACATGAAGAACAAAAAAAACAAATTGCTGTCCGCGCAGCTAACGAAGTTTGTGACAATGAGAGTGTTTATATTGATTCTGGGTCGAATAGTTCTTTGTTGCTAAATCAACTTCTAGATAGAGATATCACGATATATACAACAAATACAACGGTTTTTAATATTACTCGAAAAATTAAAGCAACAATCATACTTCTTGGTGGGCGTTATAACCCCTCAATTTCATCTCTTAGTGGAACCCTTACCGAAAATAACTTGATAGGTCTTTACTTTGACCGTGCTTTCTTAGGAGTTAACGGTGTAGATGATGTAAAAGGTGTGACTACACCAAACATTGATGAAGCAACTAAGAAAAGATTGATCAGGAAGAATGCTAAACAGACATATTTACTTTGTGATAGCAGCAAGTTCCATCGTGTTTCCTCTGTACGTGCGTTTGATCTTAAAAATGTTATTTTAATTTCCGATAAGAAGGATGCCAAAATTAGTAAATATGTGCCAATTTTACTTTCTGAATAGTGAAAGGAGTGCAATAGAAATGGGATTATTTTTTAACAAAAAAAAGCCAGTTGATTTATTTGCACCAGTTGCAGGAGTTCTTGAATCAATTGAAAAAGTTAGCGATGAGGTTTTTGCCAGCAAAGCTATGGGTGATGGTTTTGCTGTTAAACCCTCAAATGGTGAGGTCTATTCTCCAATAAATGGGACAGTTACTTCAGTTTTTCCAACAAAACATGCTGTTGGGTTGAAAACGAAAGATAAACTAGAGGTTTTAGTTCATTTAGGTATTGATACTGTAGAACTGAACGGTAAAGGATTTGAAATTTTTGTTAAAGAAGGCGATACTGTATCGCCTGAAACCAAGTTGGTTAGTGTTGATTTGAAATTCTTAGCCAGTGAAAAGAAGCCGGATGATATTATGGTGATTTTTACGAACTTGGATAAACGCACCTTGAACTATGAAGAAGGTAATGTTGCTCAGGGTGATAAAGTAGGAACAGTTGAACAAAGTTAATCAATTGATAATTGTTATTGGTTGGAAGATGCAAAACAGAATTAGGCAGGCTTACAGGTATTTGTGTAAGCCTGTTTTTTTGCTGAATTGGGACTTTTGGTAATTTTAAGTAGAGTTGACGGGTAACGTATACTTTTAATTAGAAGCCTAGGTGAGTATTTTAAGATAATTTACTGAAAGCGTTGACATTTTATAGAAGCGGGTGTTTAATATGAGTGTAGTTGTTATAACAACAATACAAGTTGGTGAACGAAATGGACAAAAATAATAATTATCCACTTTATCAAACCATGCTTGATGATTTGATAAGACAAATCGAGGCTGGAGAGCTTCTAGAGGATAGTAAACTTCCTTCGGAGCAACAGCTTGGGAAAATCTATCAAGTTAGTCGCATTACTGTCAGACGCGCACTGGCAGAACTGGAACAAAGACAATATATCTATAAGAAACAGGGACAGGGATCATTTGTATTAAAAAAGGATAAGCAGGATTTAGGAATTAAATTTGTTGATACTGAAAAAGCAATTAAGAATATGGGAATGAAACCTCGTATTGATCTAGAGTCTTTTCAAGTAATAGTTGACGGATCAGAGAAAGAGATTCGCAATTTAATGGGATTAACAGATGATGATTATATTTATAAAATTGAGCAATTATATTACGCTGACTCAGATCCTGTTTATTACGAAAAAACTTATTTAAAATACAGTCGTTTTCCGAGTATTAAAATGAGCGAGGTTACAAGCAACGAACTAATCCCATTTTTAATTAAGAAGTATCAATTGAAACAAATGCAATTCGCAAAGAGATCTAGTGCAGGCCTAATTACTGCAAAAACGCGACGTTTATTTAATGCAAATGTTGGAGATCCACTGGTTGAAATAATTAATAAAGGATTGGATCACCAACAATTGGTTTACTACTCAGAGGCAAAAGTAATTGGAATTTTACCAATGTTTCTTATAGAAGAATAAAAACAAAAGGAGATCTTTATTATGGCAGCACATATTGTACTTACACGCATTGACAATCGGTTAGTTCATGGACAAGTTGGGGTAGTTTGGACATCGTCGATTGGTGCAAATCTTTTATTAGTTGCAAATGACGATACTGCAAATGACAAGTTGCAACAAGAATTAATGGCTGCAACAGCTGAATCATCTGGAGTAGGAATTCGTTTTTGGACGATTCAAAAGACAATTGATAATATTCATCGTGCTGCTGATCGTCAAAAGATTTTCTTGGTTGTCCGGAATCCACAAGATGTGCTTAAATTGGTTCAAGGTGGCGTTCCTATTACTCAAGTAAATATTGGGAACATGCATTTTTCTGAAGGCAAGGAACAAATTACTAAGAAAGTATATATGGATCAAGCTGATAAGGATGCATTAAATGCAATTGCAGATTCAGGTGTTGATGTATTTGTTCAAGATGTTCCAGAAGATAGAAAACAATTATTGAAAGAAGTGATTTAAATGACGGTTACCTTAGGAGAGGGTCTCTTAGTTTCTCTATTTGCTTTAATTGCGGGAATTGATTTTTGGTTAGAAGGTTTTTATATTTTCCGACCAATGATCGTCTGTACCGTAACTGGCTTTTTACTTGGAGATCTAAAACTCGGAATAATTGCAGGTGGGCTTACTGAACTTGCCTTTGCTGGACTAACCCCAGTTGGTGGGACACAGCCACCGAACCCTATAATGGCCGGAATTATGACGGTCGTAATTGCTCATACAACAGGGCATTCACCTGCTACGGCAATTGGTTTAGCACTTCCTTTTAGTATTTTGATGCAATACATTATTTTATTCTACTATTCAGCGTTTTCTGTTTTCACTAAGAAGCTAGATGAATATGCAAAAGAAGCAGATACTAAGAAGTTTTCACGATTGGCATTTATGCCAACGATCCTTGTTGCAATTACCTATGCCGTTATGGCTTTCCTCTGTGTTTATGGGGGCACAAGGTCCAATGCGTGAACTTGTGAACGCTATGCCAGGCTGGTTAAGCCATGGATTCCAAATTGCAGGGGGAATTCTTCCTGCCGTTGGATTTGGTGTTTTACTTAAAAGTATGCTTAAAGGCAAATATGTACCATACTTATTGCTTGGTTTTACCGCTGCGTGCTTCATTAAATTTGGTAATTTAATGCCAGTTGCAGTAATTGGCGCGGCTTTAGCATTTATTGAGTATGGACGTGCAAGACACGACAGCAATATTGAGAAAAAATTGAAGAGTATTCAAGAGAGCTCAAACGGTGGGGGTGACGAAGATGGCATCTAATAGTACAACTCCAAAAAGAGGAAAATTAAGTAGTAAAGATATTACCAAATTGGGTTTACGGTCTGTTTATAACCAGTCAGCAATGAATTATGAACGTATGCAAGCTGATGGCTGGACAATGGCCATGACGCCAATGTTGAAAAAAGTTTATGCTGATGATACAGATGGATTAGCTGCAGCTATGAGTGCTAATTTACAATTTATTAATACAAATAATACTGCTGCTCCCTTATTGATGGGATTGTTAGCATCACTTGAAGAAAGTGGTGAACAACGTTCCACAATTGATGGATTGCGAATTGCATTATTTGGACCCTTAGCTGGTATAGGTGATGCAATTACTTGGTTTACTATTTTACCTATTGTGGCCGGAATTACAGCTTCGTTTGCGAAACAAGGTAGTATCTTAGGACCTTTAGTATTCTTTCTCGTATATGTAGCGATGTTCTTTATACGTATTCCAATTGCACATTTAGGTTATACAGCAGGTACAAAGGCTATTGATTCCATTCGAGAAAACTCAGCAATTGTGTCTCATGCCGCATCAGTTTTAGGATGCACGGTTATTGGTGGCTTAATTGCCAGTTATGTACAAATTAAGGTCTTAACCAAGATACCTGTTTCTGCAGGGCATACTATTTCTATTCAGACTCAGTTCTTTGATCGAATTTTTCCGAATATTTTACCATTAGGATATACGTTCTTACTTTATTACTTATTGAAGAAAAAGAACGCTAGTCCAGTACTCTTAATCTTAATGACGTTTGTACTAGCAATTCTACTTTCATGGATGGGAGTGCTTTAAAATGCAAATCATAGTGACAGGACATGGAAATTTTGCATCGGGTATTGGGTCAACCGTGAAATTATTAGCGGGTTCTATCGACGGTGTCCAATACATTGATTTTACTGAAGATATGAATGAAAATAATTTAGCAAAAAAATTTAAAGATATAATTTCTAATGGTGAAAAAACGTTGTTTTTCTGTGACTTAGTTGGCGGAACACCTTATAAACAGGCTGTAGTTGCAAGTGATGGTCAAGAAGACAGAATTGCTGTTGTTGCGGGATGCAATGTTGGATCATTACTTGAACTGGGTTTGAACAGTGGTGTTTTAAAAGATCAATCAATCTTAGATATTGCAAACTTGTTTGTTGAAACGAGCAAGAAGAATACCAAAGTGTTTGCTCATGCTGAACAAGAAGAAGAAGTTCCGGATGATGGTATTTAAAGGATTTCGGATAGCAATAGAATTTTACTTAATTTACGATGTATATGATGTATAAGAGTAACCATAGGAGTGGTGTATATCCTATGGTTACTTTTTTAATAAAGTTGCAAAATTTCTATCGGTTCGGGACATAGTGAGAAATTAGTCTGTGAAGGATGTTTTTCTACTTTAATTTTGTTCAATTACATTTGATAAATTCAGGTAATTATTTATTTTTAAATCAGCTCCAAAATCTTGGGACCTGGTATGGTTATCTGAAATCTGAACAACTTTAAGGGCGCTTGCATTTCGAGCCGCTAGAATTCCAGAGGGCGAATCTTCTATAATCAGTGATTCACTAGGCTTAGCCTTAATTTTTCTCATACCACTGAGAAAAATGTCTGGAGCTGGTTTTCCTGGAAGACTACCGTCACTGTAGGCAACTTCTTTAATATTAAACCACTTACTTAAGTTTAAATGGGTAAAGAAAAATTTTAAATTATCCAATTCGGAGGCGGTTGCGATATTTATATTAATATCGTTTGATATACACCAATCTAAAAATTCAGGAAGACCAGTTACCAACTTAAAATGAACAGGGTCTTCAAGACACATCTGTTGATATATCATCTCCTTTTTATTTGACAGAACTCTAAGTCTTTTTTCTGTTAGATGTGTTTGAAGAAAATACTCAAATGTATCACGATTTGTACGACCTGCGACGTGAAGTGCAAATTCGTTTTCAGTAACTTTCTTTTTAGCTATGTCTGCCAAAACCTCTAACCAGGCCTGCTTTTGTATTGAGTTATCGAAAATAATCGTGCCGTTAAAATCAAATATTATATTTTTAATCATTTTTGTGAACCTCCCATAGAGCTTTTACAATTGTATGCGCTTTCTTGTGAATGTATCACGTTTACGCAAAACTCTCAAATGAAAAGGATCTAATTTACTCAAATAGAGTTTATGATTCATCTTATTTTAAATTTATAGTGAATTAAGTGTTTATCAAAACGTTTCCAGACACTTATTTTTAATAAGCCTAACGGTGCAGAACGGCTTAGTGGCCCTTTTTGAATCTTGAAATGCATTTCAAGATACGAAATGAAATCAGAAAACTGAAACGGGTCCCTAAGTATGCTGAAACCCTTGAATAGCAGTCTTTACGATGTGATAATATCCTTGTAATCAAATGAAAGCGTTTTAAAAAACGCAAAAAATTGAATGGAGGAATTTCACATGGTTGCACAAAAAGATGATCGAAAATTTTCTGTTTTGATTGCTGGCGGAGGTAGTACATATACACCAGGGATCGTGCTGACGTTGTTAAATGGTTTGGATAAGTTTCCACTTCGGAAATTAAAATTCTATGACAACGATGGCGAGCGTCAGAAAAAAATTGCTGATGCTACAGCGATTTTAATTAAAGAACGCGCACCAGAAATTGAATTTGAAGCAACTACAGATCCTAAAGAAGCTTTTACAGATGTTGATTTCGTTATGGCACAGATTCGTGTTGGGAAATATGCAATGCGCAGTCAAGACGAAAAAATCCCACTAAAACATGGCGTTGTTGGGCAAGAGACAACTGGACCTGGAGGCATCGCATATGGGCTACGTTCAATTCCAGGAGTTATTCAATTAGTAGATTACATGGAAAAGTATTCGCCTAATGCTTGGATGTTGAACTACTCAAATCCTGCTGCAATTGTTGCCGAAGCAACACGACGTGAACGTCCAAATTCGAAGATTATTAATATTTGTGACATGCCAATTGATATTATGGATCGTATGGCAGCTATTCTTGGTTTTAAGGATCGTAATGATCTGGACTTTAGATATTATGGATTAAATCATTTTGGTTGGTGGACAGAGGTTACTGATAAAAAAGGTAACGACATGATGCCGAAGTTGAAAGAATATGTTTCCAAAAATGGCTATTGGGTTGGCGGCGATTACGACGCCCATACTGAAAAGAGCTGGGAGGAAACATTCAAGAAGGCAGCGGATGTCTATAAACTGGATCCAACAACTTTACCTAATACTTACTTGAAGTATTACATGTACCCATCTTGGGTTGTAAAAAATTCCGATCCAAACTATACACGTACTGATGAAGTAGAAGCACACCGACAAAAAATGGTGTTTGGCGAATGCAAACGAATTGTTGATGCAGGAACTGCTAAAGATACTGAATTCAAGCCAGATGAGCATTCTACTTACATCGTTGATCTATGTACAGCGATTGCTTATAACACACATCAACGTATGTTAGCTATCATTCCTAATGAAGGAGCTATTTCAAATATTGATCCTACAGCTACTGTTGAAGTTCCTTGCTTGTTTGGGGCAAATGGTCCAGAACGATTAGCAATGGGCAAGGCTGCAACATATCAACAAGGTATGATTACAGAACAAAATAGTGTTGAAAAATTAGCCGTTGATGCTTGGCAAGAACATTCTTATACTAAACTTTGGGAATCATTTAGTTTATGCAAAATTGTACCAGACGCAGGTGTTGCAAAAGATATTCTTGATGATATGATCGTTGCCAATAAAGATTTTTGGCCAGAACTTAAGTAGTTAAAACTTAATGACAACAAGAGAGGAAAAGTTTATCAATAGTAATAAATATTGGAGCTTTTCCTCTTGTTTTGAAAATTAATAAATTTAAGAAATCGAGATGAACTCTTATGATGCAAAAATTACAAAAATTCGGAGCAGCTATGTTTGTTCCGGTGCTGTTATTTTCATTTGCTGGTTTAGTCGTGGCGTTTGGTTCTTTATTTACTAATCCAGAAATTTTTAAAACCTTGGCGCAACCGGGGACATTGTGGTATGGGATTTGGTACACCTTTGAGGAAGGTGGGTGGACTATATTTAGGCAAGTTCCGTTGTTGTTTGTTGTAGGATTGCCTATTGGGCTTGCTAAAAAATCCCAAGGCCGTGCGGCATTAGAATCACTTGTTACTTATTTAACATTTAATTATTTTGTAGGAGCAATTTTAAGCCAATGGGGTCCATTCTTTGGCGTTAATAACTATGCCAAAGATATTGTTGCTAACTCAACTAACGGCGGGTTAACAATGATCGCCGGAATCAAAACTCTTGATACTAGTATTGTAGGGGCGTTAGTTGTAGCTGGAATTGTTGTTTATATACACAATCGTTTCTTTGACACTAAGTTGCCAGATTGGTTAGGTACATTCCAAGGATCAGCATTTGTTGTCATTCTTGGATACGTAAGCATGCTTTTGTTAGCAATTGTAACTTGTTTGGTATGGCCAAAAGTTCAATTAGGGATCGCAAGTTTTCAAGGATTTATGCGATCATCAGGTGTAGTTGGTGTTTGGGTATATTGTTTCTTACAACGTGTCCTAATTCCAACGGGACTACATCATTTTATCTACATTCCATTTCAGTATGGACCTGCTGCTGTTGCTGGAGGATTACAGCCATGGTGGCTAAAGCACCTCACAGAATTTGCTGCAAGTTCACAACCATTAAAGACTTTAGCACCATCGATGGGTTTTGAACTATTTGGAAATGAAAAAGTCTTTGGTATTCCTGCAATTTGTTTAGCATTCTATGCAACAGCAAGAAAAAATCGAAAAAAACAAACAGCTGCCTTGCTAATTCCAGCCGGATTGACTTCAGTATTTGCTGGAATTACAGAGCCAGTTGAGTTTACTTTCTTATTTGCAGCTCCAGTGCTTTGGTTTGTACATTCGTTTCTTGCAGCAACACTTGATGCAACAATGTATGTATTTGGTGTAGTTGGGCAATTTGATTCTGGATTAATCGCTTTTGCTAGTGAAAACTGGATTCCATTATGGGCCAATCATTGGCAAACATGGGTTACGCAAATTGTCATTGGATTGATTTTCTCAGTGATTTATTACTTTGTATTTAAGTTATTAATTGAACGCTTTAATTTTGTAACTCCTGGTAGAGAAGCCGAAGGTGAAGAAACGAAGCTAATCAATAAAAAGGAATATAAAGCAAAGAAGACGTCAGGTAAGGCAAACGATCCTTATATAGAGCGTGCCACAGCTTATCTTGAAGGATTAGGCGGTAGCGGTAATGTCGAAGATATAACAAGTTGCGCCACTCGATTACGAGTTACTGTTAAAGATCCAGAAAAAGTAGAAGGTGATGCCCAATTCAAAAATAACAAAGCCGTTGGTGTTGTTCGTCATGGTAAAGCAGTACAAGTTATTGTTGGATTGGATGTCGCACAGGTTCTTGAAAAAATTCAGGATCTTTCAAGTGGACCAGTAGGAGTTACAACACATGATGATGTTATGGTAGATAATTCAAGTGTTGAAAATGCTACACCTATGCAACAAAATGCCAGTTTGATTTTAGACTCAGTTGGGACCATTAACAATGTTTAGAGTGTCAATGATACAGAAGACGGAGTCGTGGTTATGGTAGTTGATCCGGAACAGGTTGACGCTAAAGAAATATTCATGGGTCTTGGATTAGAAATTACTGATGTTATTCAGAGTGGTAAAAAAGTTACAATTAAAATAAAAAACCATGATGTTTATGCGCATGCAATGGCCGCTCAGTTATAAAATGAAAACGCTGTTACACAATGAAAACCCTGTTATACTATGTTTATAGGTTTAAATATAGGAATAGAGTAGATGGTGCTTATTAATGAAGTTTGAGGAATATGTGAATGACCATTTTGATAGTTTAAATGATACCGAAAAGCTAATTGTAGATTTCATTCTAAAGAATCGTATGGACGTTACTAAAATGAGTATTTCTGATTTGGCAGATAAATGTCTTGTATCACGGTCTTCCGTTTTTAGATTTACTAGAAAGATCGGATTGGGTGGATTTAATCAATTAAGATTTGTTCTGAAAGAAGAAGTGAATACACTTAAGCCAGAGGTTGAAACAAATTATTTGGAGGCAACAACCCAGGCAGTCACAAATGCAACTCAACAGTTTCAATCTGTTAAAATGAATGATATTTATGCAAATTTAGAAAAAGCTAATGATGTATATATATATTCAACTGGATGGGAACAAGAGATTATTTCTGAACAGTTACAGAGAAATTTCTTTCTTGCTGGGAAAAAAGTTTATTCACTTCCGGCGGCAGTTGATGAACTCCAGATGGCAATACAGCGTATGAAATCGGACGATATGTTGCTTGTTGTTTCCTATAGTGGTAATAACAAGCAACTACTGAAAAGTATTAAGCAAGCGGTTATTCAAGGCATAGTTACACTTTCATTTACACCGTTTAAACAAAATGCTCTAGCAGAAATGTGTAGATACAACCTATATTACAGTGTTGTAGAGAAAAAGGTTTCCAATATTAAAGATGTGGAAATTTTCTTTACGGGACTATATGTTTTAAATGACTTACTAGTAATGGGATTTTCAGATTACTTAAAGAATAAATAGATGAGGGGCAAAAGACATGACAGTATATAAAAAAAGTTTTTTTTCGAAAATTGGAAAGAAAATAGTTAGATTTTTAAATTATAATGCAAAAAAAGCATTAAATATTTATATTGCAGTGTTGGCCTTAACAGCAGTTGCTAATGTGGCGTACATTGGTTTTTTAGCAAATATAACTCAAGTAACTTTAAGAAACTTTCTAGATAAAAATCCGATAAATACTGTGATGTTGATTATTACAATAATGGATACTATTGTTGCTTATATATTATGGATGGAAAAGGACCATTTGCTGGATAATCAAAAGAGATTCCAAGGTACATTAATATATTTAAGCGTTTTACAAATACTTGTTGGGAACTTTGTTGCTTTTATATTAGGTATTATTGCCTTTTTTACTAGTCAAGAGCTTCCTCAAAAAGGAAATAAGTATTTTGAAAAAAACGAATTAGTTCCATTGGTGCTTATTGCTGTTGTCTATTTATTTTGCTTGTTCCTACTTTTGAAATTGGCAGTTTAAGTATAGATCGTTATTTGATAGTAATTGAAAAATCTGTTAGGAGGTAATGAGATGTTTGGGTTTGGAAAGAAGAAGAACCAGAATGTTGTTGCTGCAGCCACCGGAAAATTGGAACCGATTACTGAAGTGAAGGATGATGTATTTTCTCAAAAAATGATGGGTGATGGATACGCTATCGAACCGGTCCTAAATGAGGTCTATTCTCCCGTTAGTGGCGTTATATCAACAGTGTTCCCCACAAAGCATGCGATTGGAATTACTACAGATAAAGGGTTAGAAGTGCTCGTGCACATGGGACTTGATACAGTAGATTTAAAAGGGGCACCTTTTAAAAGCCATGTTGAACAAGGACAGAGTGTGAGTGAAAACACGTTGTTATCTGAAATGGATATTAAGGCTGTTAAGGATTCTGGACGTGAAGCAACTGTGGTAATTGTTTATACCAATATGGATTTATTAAAAGATGTAGCCGAAGTTAAATCTACGCAAGTTGAACATGGAGATGCTGGATGTAGTATGAATCTATGGACACGATTTAGTATAATGCCATTATAGGAAGGATCGTGTTCTGATGTCTAAACAGAAATACTCAGTTGATTTCAAAAAAATGATCGTTAAACTCTACCAGGATGGCACCTCGGTAGTTGAGCTTACAAATGAATATGGTATTGCAAATGTCACTATTTACAAATGGATCAATTTATACAAAGAGGACAAAGAAACTGGTGCCTCGAAAGCTGATATTTTAGCGCTACAGAAGCGTCTTAATCGGCTTGAAAGTGAGAATGATATCTTAAAAAAAGCCTTAACCATATTCGCCAAAAAGTAAGCTCGGAAGATTGGCAAGCCGCAATCAAACCAAATCTAAAGCAACATCGCATTAAGGAGATCTGTCAGGTACTACAAGTCCCTCGTTCCACGTATTATGATCAACAGAATCATTATATCTCACCACAAGCAGAACATCGAAAGACGCTCTGCCAAGCGATCAAGCGCATTTATTATAATCACCGTCGGGTCTATGGCGCTCCTAAGATTTTAAAGGAATTGAAAAAAGAGGGACTAGCCGCAAGCATCAAGTTAGTTCAGCGTTTAATGCGCCAAATGGAACTTAAATCGATCACCCTAAAGAAGTGGCATTACCAACAAGCAAATAATATCGACGAAGCGAATTATCCGAACCTGCTCGCTCAGGATTTTAGCACGACAGCACCAAATCAAAAATGGTGTGCCGATATCACTTACGTTCACACCAAAGCTGATGGCTGGTGTTATTTATCAAGCATCCAGGATCTGTATTCACGTAAAATCATTGCCCACAAGTTGAGTCGTCACATGACTGCCGATCTAGTGCTCGACACTTTAAAACAAGCTTTTGAAACCAGAAAAGTAACAGACCAGTTGATCATTCATACCGATTTAGGCAGTCAATACCGCAGCACCACCTTTGAAGAACTTCTACGACAACGCCATATCCAGCACTCTTATAGCAAGCGCGGTTGTCCATATGACAATTCAGTTCTGGAGTCATTCCATGCCAGCTTAAAAAAAGAGGAAGTTTATCAGACCCATTACCAAAATTTTGATGAAGCAAATGTGGCTTTATTTAGCTACATTGAGAGCTTTTACAACAATGATCGGATTCATAGTGCCATTGATTATTTAACCCCGAATGAAAAGGAAGAATTAGTCGCTTAAATTATACATAAACGTGTCCGGATTCTTGACTCAGATCCATGCTGTCGGCGCTTTACAGTACAAATAATGTGATTAGGGTTGTGATACTATGTCGGAAATCAAAGATTCTAATAGTTTAGCTTTAAAAGACTATGGGATAAATGAGCTTCTTAGTAAAGATTCTATGTATATCTCTTGGCTTGAAGTGGAAAAGGCAATCGCTCATGCTCAGGGGGAGTTAGGTATTATACCGCAAGAATTTGCTAATACTATTGAGCAAAGAGCACAATATAAAAATATTAATTTAGAAAAGGTGAACGCTTTATATTTACAACAAGGTCACAGCTTTTATCCATTTGTTGAGGTTTTTAGCGATGAGTGTGGAGAAGCCGGTAAATACGTGCATTACGGTGTAACTACACAAAACGTACAGCAGACCGGTGAACTTTTAGTCGCAAAAGAAATAAACAGTAGATTTTTGATTATTATTTCTGACATTCTTGAAAATCTTGCTAATTTGGCAGAAAAATATAGTGAGTCCATTATGCCAGGAAGAACTCATGGTAGGCATGCTGTTCCAATTACATTTGGATTTAAAGTTGCAACTTGGATTTCTGACATTCTTGGTGCAACACAACAAGTAAAGAATTTTCATAGTAGTAGTTTTACTTCTATGTGTGGAGGAGCAGTAGGAGCATATAATTCCCTTGGCGAGCTGGGCCCAGAGCTAAATAGCCGTGTTGGAGATATCCTAGGGTTGACTCCAATGGACGTACCAGCACGTAATATTCATTCTAATATTTTAGAATATATCAATGAACTGGCAATGTTGGTAAACCCCTTAAACAGAATTGCTGAGGAAGTGTTTTCAACATCAATAGAAGAATTTGGAGAATTATCTGAACACTATGTATCTGGTCAAGTCGGTAGTAGTACAATGCCTCAGAAGATAAACCCAAAACTTTCTAAAGGAATTATTGCAAATTCTGAAAAGCTTTATTCAATAGTTGGTTCACTGTATTATGCTTCGGCTAGGCCTTTTGAAGCTGATAGCTCAACAAATATGCTTCTAGATGACCAATTACATGAAGCGTTAGGGTTAGTTAAAGAAATTTTAACGCGGGCAGAAGAACTGACAGGAACACTACAAGTACACACCAGCAAAATGGAAGCCAATTTGAAAATTACTGATGGGTTAGATAACACCGAAAATCTGATGATGCACTTGGCTAAAATTATTGGAAAAACTAAGGCACATGAAGTTCTATATAATATTTCGATAAATGCTGAAGAAACTGGCGTTAGCTTTAGAGAACAAGTGCTGGCAAATAAAAAATTAGATCAATATTTCTCGAAAAAAGAATTAACGAGCATGATGGATCCAAGAAATTATACAGGGCTATCTACCGAAATTTCGTTAAGTCAGGCAAAAAAAGCAAAAGAACAATCATTTATTTTGAGACGTTTGTATTCAAATTAACATAAGGAGGGAAATCATGAAAAAGAATTGGTGGCAGGAGGCAGTTGTCTACCAAATTTATCCTAGAAGTTTTCAAGATACAAATAATGATGGTATCGGGGATTTAAGGGGAGTTATTCAACACCTAGATTATATTAAAAATTTGGGAGTAGATGTAATTTGGTTAAATCCAATCTACTCATCTCCAAACGATGATAATGGTTATGATATTGCTGATTATCGAAAGATTATGCAAGACTTTGGTACGATGGATGATTTTAATCAATTGTTAATTAGCGCCCATAAAAAAGGCCTCAAAATTATGATGGATTTGGTAGTCAATCATACTTCTGATGAGCATCATTGGTTTATGGAAAGCCGAAAAAATAAGGATAATAAGTATCGTGATTATTATTTCTGGAGAGACCCAAGAGAGGGCAAAGAGCCTAACAATTGGAAAAGTAATTTTAGTGGATCAGCCTGGCAGTATGATAAATCAACAGATCAATATTATATGCATCTTTTTTCAAAAAAACAGCCTGATCTAAACTGGGACAATTCTGAGGTTCGACAAGAAGTTTATGGTCTTATGAAATTCTGGTTGGACAAAGGGGTCGACGGTTTTCGAATGGATGTTATTAATTTGATTTCAAAGAAACCAGGTTTGCCAGATGACCCTAATGCATCACAAGGAGCTGTAGAAGATGCAATGAGTTGGGTGGCAAATGGCCCTAAGGTACATGATTATCTGAAAGAAATGAACCGTAAAGTACTTTCCAAATATGACGTTATGACCGTTGGAGAAACGCCGGCCGCTTCTACTCAGGATGCAATAAAATACACTGGGTTTAATCGACAAGAGTTAGAAATGGTCTTTCAATTTGAACATATGGGGTTAGATTGGAGCAAAAATGGATTAGGTAAGTGGAGTACAAATAAGGTTTCGTTGACAGCATTAAAAGAAGTCATGTCACGTTGGCAAAATGATTTAGACGGAAAGGCGTGGAATTCTTTATACTGGAATAACCATGATCAACCGCGAGTTGTTTCTAGATTTGGTAATGACTCGAAAGAATACAGAGTTCGCTCTGCTAAGATGTTGGGATTGCTATTGCATTTTATGCAGGGAACTCCATACATTTACCAAGGTGAAGAAATTGGAATGACTAACGTTAAATTTGAAGATATTCATGAGTATAAGGATTTAGAAACACTAAATGCTTATAATGAAATTGTTAAGGAAAACAAACAAATATCGGCTGGAGATATGATGAGATATATTCACCACTCTTCACGAGACAATGCCCGAACACCAATGCAATGGAATCAAAATGTAAATGCTGGATTCTCGACAGTGGATCCTTGGATTAAGGTAAATCCATCTTATAAATTAATCAACGTTGAAAAGGATTTAAAAGATCCAAATTCAATTTATTCCTTTTATAAAAAAATGAATGAATTAAGGCATAAATACAGCGTTATTGTATATGGAGATTATGAACTTTTGGATCCGGAAGACGAAAAAGTATTTGCTTATAAGCGTAGTCTTGATGGTCAATCATTATTGATAGTAGCAAATTTCACATCTGAAGAACTTACACGATCATACAATGAATATGGAGATATGGCAGGAAAGTTATTATTAAGTAATTATTCCGACGACCAAAAAACAAAATTACGTCCTTACGAAGCAAAGGTTTACTACTACGGTAAAGGAAAATAGTAGTAGAAATCACAGATAGTTTTAGAAACAAAACATTATTCCTTGTTGACTGCATAATAAAACAAGAGCGTACTGTACCCATTAGATAATCTTGATTAATAATCCCTTCATGGTTCTCAGATGAAATAATATAATTCATCTGACAACCATAGAGGGATTTTTCTGTGTCTAGATCTAGATGCTCGGCCAGCGTGAAACTGGAGATGATGATTGCTCAAAAGTGATGTTTTTGTGAGAAAAATTAAAAATAAATTAAAAAATGTTTCTTTTTATCATATATTCCGATATACTAGGTCATAACTAAAAAGAATGGATGTGAAACTTATGTGGGATAAATTTACTAGCATTTCGCTGATTAAGCGAATTTTGATTGGAATTATCGTTGGTGCAGTTCTAGGAGTGGGGGTCCCACACTTGACCTGGATCACGATCCTCGGTGATCTTTTTGTCAATTCACTAAAAGCAATTGCCCCATTATTAGTTTTTCTGTTAATTTTATCTTCAATGGCCAAACACGAAAAGGGTTCGAAAACCCATATGCGATCAATTGTGGTTCTGTACTTAGTGGCAACATTGGTGGCAGCCGTGGTAGCAGTTGGCGCCAGCTATCTGTTCCCAGTTGAAATCCTTTTGCCCAAAGTATCAGATGCAACCACTGCAGTACCTAAAAGTATTGCGACTGTGTTGAAAGGTGTGCTTAACAATGCGATTGAAAATCCTGTCAAAGCCCTAGTAGAGGGTCAATACTTGGCAATTCTAGTCTGGGCAAGTTTGATTGGTGTTGGCTTGCGAGCGGCCAGCAAACAAACGAAACAGGTTGTCAATGAACTTTCGAATGCAGTGACAGGTGTGGTTCAGTTAATCATTCAGCTGGCACCATTTGGAATTATTGGCCTCGTATTTACGTCGGTTTCAGAATCTGGGCTTGTCGGTTTGGCAAAATATGGCCAGCTAGTCTTATTGGTAGTGGGTTCGATGATGTTTGTTTCGCTGATTGTCTATCCAGCAATGGTGTGGTTGATGACCCATCAAAATCCTTATCCATTAACGTTTTTTACGCTCCGTGAAAGTGGCATTCCAGCGTTCTTTACAAGAAGTTCTGCCGTGAACATTCCGATTAACATGGATCTTAGTCGGCGCCTGGGATTAAGCAAGAAAACCTATGCCATTTCAATTCCACTGGGAGCTTCCGCAAACAGTGGCGGCGCAGCAATGACCATCTCGATTATGACTTTAGCGACAACGCACACCCTCGGAATGGAAGTCTCGTTTCCATTGGCATTCCTGCTTTGTTTACTATCCGCCATTTCGGCAACTGGCGCTTCAGGAATTGAAGGCGGCTCGTTACTTTTAATCCCTATGGCTTGTAGCCTGTTTGGCATTTCGAATGACATTGCGATGCAAGTCGTCGGAGTTGGTTTCATCATTGGCGTGATTCAAGATTCAGTGGAAACGGCCGTTAACTCTGCTAGCGATTTACTTTTTACAGCCACTGCAGAGTTTGCAGATCTACGCCGTGCCGGTACACCAGTCAACATCAGTGAGCGTGTTCGGCAGGCCAAAAAGAATGAACCTTCAACGCAAGATGATGACCAACTGGATATTCAATCAGTTGAAAATGAAGCAGATTAGTAAATAAAATAGGCATCCAAACGCTTTTTAAGAGCGGCTGGATGCCTATTTTCATTGGATCTGAACCAGTTTATCTTCTCCAGTCACCGCTTCTTGCACAAGTGGCGAAACTGGGCCAATACTCAACAGAGTCAATTCATGCATGGCCCGGGATGCCATGGTGTATATGATTCCGGTTGAACTCGCATCAGGATAATTGTTTTCACAGATGTTGTAGGCAATTACAGAATCAAATTCTAGCCCCTTAGCTAGGTAAATAGGCATGATCAAGACACCTTTGGGCAAAGCTAAGTCGGCATCGGTCAGTAAATGAGCCTGGGTATCTTGGTGAATTTGTTCAAATACTTGGCGACTTTCTGACACATTGCGCGTCAAGATCGCCACAGTGCCATAGGTTTGTAATTGTTTTTTACAAAGATTGATGAGTGTCTCGCGACTTTCTGTGAAGTTATCGCGAACTAAAATTGTTGGTAAACTCCCATCGCGGCTAAATGCTTGAATCTGATCACCGTCTGGAAGCAATGATTTAGCGAAATTTGTAATCGGAAAAGTTGATCGATAGCTTCGGTTCAGAGTGATTAAATTAGCTCGGCGAACGGCGAAGGCTTCCTTTAAATTGTCCAACAATTGTTGAGGAGCTTCCACATTTTTGAAAAGGGCTTGCTCACTGTCACCAAGTAATGTGAATTTGGCGTTTGGAAAGGCATGTTTAAAGTAAATCATCTGGGCAAGTGAGTAATCCTGCATTTCATCCACAAAAATATGTTGGATTTGGCGATTACGACCTCCACCAGTGATCAAATCACGCATTAAAAGCAACGGAGCGGCATCTACTAAACGTAGGCGGTGAAATTCAATGGCCTGTTGAAAGGCGAAACAATGTGCTTGCCAATCATCAGCTGAGATTTCTTTAGGTAGCCGAATCTGTTTTAAAAACTGTGTGAACTGGGTATAAGGGTCCACAAAGTAATTGTTGTAGAGTGCATCGTAAACGACTTGAAAGTATTTGGAGACGATTTTTTTACCGATGTAATGAATTTCATCATCGTAGCTTTCAAAGTCATGGAGCTTTTTGGTGCCAGTTAAGTCGTTATATTGCTCATTACTTAAGTGATCAATTTGTTCGTGAACCCAATCAGCATTGGCCTCTTGATCAATACGATTTTTCAATCGTTTGATGAGGGCATTTTTGGTTTTTAAAAACCGGTCAGCAGGTGACATGGTCAAAGGCAATTGTTGGTAGATTTTGCGAATCTCGTCAGCAGTGAAAAATGGCTTTTCTTTAAATAAGACATTAGAAAACTGAATATCCTCTGCAGTGAGATTGGCCACATAATTAGCGATCAACTGCATGAATTCGGCGCTTTCTTCAAAGGCGTTGATTGTTTGTTGGGCTTCAGAACGACGGTCATCTTTTTCGTAACGGTCAAATAAAGATTCGACGTTTAACCCTTGGAACCGCTGAGACAAAAAGTCGGCGAGGGTAATCTGCCGCATATTATGTTCGCCTAAGCTTGGTAAAACATCAGAAATATAGCGACTGTACAATCGGTTAGGTGAGAACAGCACAATTTCTTCTGCATCCAGTGATTGGCGACTGTGATATAGCAAAAATGCTATTCGCTGAAGGATAGCAGAAGTTTTTCCACTGCCGGCCACACCTTGGACCACGAGTAAATCGCTAGTTGTATCGCGAATAATATCGTTTTGTTCTTTTTGAATGGTCGCCACAATGTTGGCCATATACGTGTCATTTTGTTGGCCAAGGACCTCTTGTAAAATTTCATCGCCAACGGTTTCGTTCGTATCAAACAAGTTCTTGATTTCACCGTTTTGAATCGAAAATTGGCGTTTCTTTATTAAATCGGTGGTCATTTTACCGGCAGGTGCTTGATAGGAAACCTTACCGAGACTGCCGTTGTAATAAACACTGGAAATAGGAGCTCGCCAGTCATAAATGAGAAAATTTTCGTGTTCATCGGTAAATGAAGCAGTTCCGATATAAAGGGTTTCTGGTTCGGATTCGTCCGGATCCTGAATATCAATGCGTCCAAAGTAGGGAGACTTTTGCAGTTGTTTATAGGTCGCAACTTGGCGATTGAGAATCGTTTCGTTTTCAACGGCACTGGCAACCAGGCCCTTTTGCTGTTGAACTTCCGCATTAGTTTCGATTCGGTCATCGGCTTCGAAAGTGTTGATTTTGGCATTTTGAGAATAGTTGCCTTCAACAGAACGTCTTTCGTTGTGAGCTTGATTATAGAGTTTTTGAGTGTGATCGGCTTGCTTGCCAATTTTTTTAATGATGTCATCAACGCGGTGTTGCTCGCGTTGGAATTCTTCTGGATCAACAGTGCTCATAGCATGACTCCTTAGTGAAAAGCATTTAAATGTGTAAGTATCTTAGGCCGTTTGGGTGGGGAAGTCAAGCGAAGCGAACGGAGCAAGTCGCATAGTTATCCCCAGACTCAGCGGATAAAATATTCCATAGAAAAAAGTCATCCCAACTAATTAGTTAGAATGACTTTCGTAATGCTTGTTGCCGGTCTCGAACCAGCGACCTCATCATTACTAGTGATGTGCTCTGCCAACTGAGCTAAACAAGCTATTACATTAGTTAGTTTACTATATTCAAGTTTTTAGAGCAAGTAAATTATTTTATTAGAAATTTTGTACTAGGTTTTGAAATTCGAAAAAAAGCGCCATATATCGCATTATAGATACTTTTAGGCACGGATATTATTCTTCTTTGTAGCCATCAATTCTTCCTGCATACTAAAATAGGTGCCTACTGATTCAAAGCAAATTATGCAATGGGTTGGAGGTGTGCTTTTTGTTATTTTCGTAAGTTCGTTATAACTCCTATTTATGAAACTGGCAAAAGATGCTGTTAAATAAGTATGCGTCAAGTTTTAACTTGCCCGTATCCGCAAAGACAGGTACAATTACTGTGATAAGTTCAATGAAGAAATGAAGTAGTTTTTCACTAACAGAGAGAAATCAAATGCTGAAAGATTTCGAAAAACGAAGTGGGTTTTGGAGAACTAAAGCGACGGGGCACCGTTAACTGCATTGAGTGGCAGAGAAATTTCTGCAAATTAGGTGGCACCACGGTGAATTCGTCCTATTGCTAGGTTAACTAGTGATGGGATTTTTTTGTAAGTAAAAATTAGTTATTTAATAGGAAGAAGGATTATTAAAATGGCAGAAAAACACATTATTTTAACGGGTGATCGTCCTACAGGTAAGCTCCATATTGGGCATTACGTTGGTTCATTGAAAAATCGCGTGGAGTTACAAAATAGTGGTAACTATGAGAGTTACATCATGATTGCTGATATGCAGGCGTTAACTGATAATGCGCGTGATCCAGAAAAAATTCGTAACAGTCTGATCCAAGTGGCATTGGATTATTTAGCGGTTGGGATCGATCCAGAAAAGTCGACTATTTTAGTGCAGTCTCAAATTCCAGCATTGAGTGATTTAACTGAAATTTATTTGAATTTGGTGACCGTTTCGCGTTTGGAACGCAATCCGACTGTTAAATCTGAAATTAAACAGAAAAAATTTGGTGAAAGTGTGCCAGCGGGATTCTTTATTTACCCAGTGAGTCAGGCAGCTGATATTACAGCATTTGGTGCGGATACGGTGCCAGTTGGAGACGATCAGGAACCAATGCTGGAACAAACACGCGAGATTGTGCGAAGTTTCAATAATATTTATGGCAAGCCAATTTTAGTGGAACCTAAAGGCTATTTCCCACCAAAGGGATTGGGAAGAATTCCTGGTTTGGATGGAAACGCCAAGATGAGTAAATCATTGAATAACGCAATTTATTTGTCGGATGATGAAGATACAATTCAAAAGAAAGTGATGTCGATGTTTACGGATCCAACCCATATTAAGGTGTCGGATCCGGGTCATGTCGAAGGTAACACGGTGTTCACTTATTTGGATATCTTTGATGAAGATAAGGCTAAAGTTGCGGATTTGAAGGATCAGTATCAGGCCGGTGGACTTGGTGATGTCAAAATTAAGCGGTATTTAAATGAAGTTTTGCAGGCAACTTTGAAACCAATACGAGAAAGAAGAGAGCAGTATGCGCAGGATATTCCGGGCGTGTATGATATTTTGAAGCAGGGTAGTGAAAAGGCAAATCGTGTGGCCAATAAAACGTTGGATGAAGTGCGGGATGCAATGGGAATTAATTATTTTAAGTAGTGAGTGAGACAAAGCGGTAAAAGCCAAACTATAACTGTCCTAAAAAAGTGAGTGAGACAAGTCGTTAAAAAGGATGGAACTAAGTGTGCTGGATGCGGGATCGCAATCCCGCGGGAAGCATACTTAGTCCCGTCCTTTTGACTTGTCGAGCTGTCCTAAGTCTCAGCGGAGAGTTGCAGAAAACTGTCCTGGATGCGAGTTCTTGCGGCTGAACTTTGCCACAAGAATCGACAGCGACCGGAATAAGAAAGATTTTCGATTCGAAAATCAACCTATGAGATGGAGCAGCGCGGGATCGCAATCCCGCGGGAAGCATACTTAGTTCCGTCCTTTTGACTTGTCGAGCTGTCCTAAGTCTCAGCGGAGAGTTGCAGAAAACTGTCCTGGATGCGAGTTCTTGCGGCTGAACTTTGCCACAAGAATCGACAGCGACCGGAATAAGAAAGATTTTCGATTCGAAAATCAACCTATGAAATGGAGCAGCGCGGGATCGCAATCCCGCGGGAAGCATACTTAGTTCCGTCCTTTTGACTTGTCGAGCTGTCCTAAAAGAGTGAGTGAAATAAACTGCTAAAAAGATTCCATATAGGCGCGCCGTAAGCGGGAGAAATCCCGCAGTAGGGGTGCTTATATGGGAACTTTTGGTTTATTGAACTGTCCTAAAAGAGTGAGTGAAATAAACCGTTAAAAAGATTCCATATAAGTGCGCCGTAAGCGGGAGAAATCCCGCAGTAGGGGTGCTTATATGGGATGTTTTGGTTTATTGAACTGTCCTAGTTCTCAGCAATAGCACCCACACGACCATCAAACATTCAAGCCTCTAGGAATTAAAGACAAAGCAAACCAAAATTTTTTATGATGCAAATTATCCCAGCCTACCTCAGAACGCGCATTTCCTGCTAAAAACATGTTAAAATAAATACAATTAAATTGACGGGATGAATCAAAAAATTGAGGCGTGTAAAATGGAGAACTTAGTAATTGTGGATTTGGGTTCAAATTCAGTACGTATGGCAATTAATGAAATCCGCGATGACGGAAGTTTTCATGAAGTCCGGAGAATCAAGGAAGACTCACGAATTTCTGAAGGGATGGGCAGTAATAAGGTTTTACAGCCGATCGCCATGGAGCGTACTATAGCAGCCTTAAAACGGTTTAAACATATTTATAATAACTACCCTAAACGGACGGTGCGTGGCATTGCAACGGCAGCAGTTCGTGTGGCTAAAAATCAAGCCGAATTTTTAAAACGGGTGCAAGATGAGGTAGGCATTGAACTAGACGTCTTATCTGGCAACGACGAAGCTTACTATGATTATTTGGGTGTGATGAATTCACTAGAAATTAAGGACTGTTTGATCCTTGACACTGGTGGTGCCAGCTGTGAATTGATCCATGTACAAAATGGCAAACCACGCAACTTAATTAGTGTGCCGTTTGGAGCGGTGAGCCTTTCAGAACGGTTCCACTTAAACAATGTGGTTCGCGCAGATCGGTTATTTGCCGCCCAAAATTTTGTAAACAAACAGTTTCGTGATATTTGGTGGATTATGGATGCCTTACAATTACCAATCATCCTGCTTGGCGGGGCCAATCGAACGTTGGCACGCATGAATCGCCAACATCAAGGGATGGCGCGGGTGGATAATATTCATGGGTATCGTTTAAAAACGGAAGTTGTCAATAAAACCTTCAGAGCACTCCTATCTAGAAATTTAGCCAATCGGAAAAAGATGCCGGGACTGGAAACACCACGGGCAGACATTATCATTGGGGGAATTTTACCCTTAGTGATGCTTTTACAGATGCTGGATGCGGATCGGGTAATTTTTTCGGAAAGCGGTGTGCGTGAGGGGATTATCTCAGAATATGTGCATCACCGTTAAAAAATATTTTGCATAAATAAGAAAATCCAGAAATCTTTTTTCTACTATTATAATTAGAATAGATTTACTGGGCTTTTTTAAATTGAGGGGTCGTGACTCGATGAATTTAAATCATTTCTATAAACAAAAATATGCGGGTCGGTTGGCAATCCTGCAGGCACAACTAGGTTTAGATGAACAGGATCTTGAACTAATTGCCAGGAGCCGGACAATAAAAGGCGATCAGATTATTGAAAACTATTTGACGGATTTCTCTATTCCTGAAGGGGTAGCCGTTAATTTTTTGATTAATGGTCAAGAAAAGGTTGTCCCGATGGTTACAGAGGAGCCTTCGGTGGTTGCCGCCACCAGTCACGGGGCCAAAATGACCCTTGCTGGTGGAGGAATTCAGGTTCAGGTAACGGAGCGGTTGATGATGGGACAAGTTCTAATGGCCAAAGTTCCCGATTCTGATCAGCTGGTTTCCCAATTGACCCAACATGAAACTGAGATTTTAAAAACGGCTAATGATGCGCACCCCTCAATTGTCAAACGGGGTGGTGGCGCTAAAAAAATGCGCATCCGGAAATTAACTCACCAGTTTATTTCACTTGATATCTTTATTGATACGAAAGAGGCTATGGGCGCCAACATGATTAATTCCATGCTGGAGGCAGTGGTCACTTATTTGCAAAGTGATTTACAGCAAAATAGTTTGATGGCGGTTTTAAGTAATTTATCCGACGAATGTCTTGCAACAGCTACTTGTCAGATTCCAGTAACCAGTTTGACTACTAATCAGTTAAGCGGGAAAACAGTGGCGGATCGCATTGCCCTGGCTAGTTTAGCAGCTCAAGTAGATCCGTATCGAGCCGCGACCCATAACAAAGGAATTATGAATGGTGTCGATGCAGTCGTGATGGCAACGGGCAACGATTGGCGTAGTATGGAAAGTGGGACGCATGCCTACGCATCCAAAAATGGGCAGTATCAAGGCCTGAGTGATTGGCAAGTTGTTGATGACAACCTGGTTGGAAAACTAACATTGCCGATGCCAGTCGGATTTGTTGGTGGGTCGATTAAGATTAATCCCCAGGCGCAATTGGCGCATAAACTCTTACAGATTAATTCTGTAAAAGAACTAGAAGAAGTAATTGTCAGTGTTGGATTGGCGCAAAATTTGGCGGCTTTAAATGCGTTAGTTTCTGAAGGAATTCAACGGGGCCATATGCATTTGCAGGCAAAATCCCTTTTATTAGGTGTGGGAGCTACCAACGCCGAATTAACGCAGGCCCAACTGGCACTCGAAAAAGTACCGGTGATGGACGTACGCGCGGCAAAACAGGTGTTAAAAAAGTTACGAAATGAAGGAGAAATTAATGAGTAATGAACAGCTTAACGCTGAGGTAACAAAGCTATTTGAACAGATTAATGAAATGATTCCAGAAGAATTGGTTGTGCAATATGGCAATCAAAAGTCTGGCTATGTCCGTTATGATCAATCGTATCAAACAGCGGAAAATGGGCAGCTGATTATTCACGTGCAGGATGTCACAGCGCCGAATTATACAGTTTCACATGAACTTTTGCACAAATTAATGGAAGTTAAAAAGTTTCCGCAAATTCAATTTCGTTTAACTAGTGGTAATCGGGAATTTGATGAGCAATTAATGATTATCACGACTGCGCTATATGATGCGGTGCTCCATTTGAATATTTATGAGTGGCAACGAAAACATGGCTTGCTAACCGAAGAGGTTCAAGCAGATTATTTGGAAGGCATTGTCCAGACCATCACGCCGGAGAAGGCCGGCAAACTTGATCCGATGATGCATTTGCGGTTGATGACAGTTTTGGATGCCCTTGTGTTTTACGGTGACGACTTTGATAAAGTGACTGATCAGTTTAAACGTGATTATCCAGTCACTTTAGCAGCAGCTGAAAAACTCTATCAGTTAATTACGGAAAAACCGGTTGATTCGCCGTTTGCAGTAAGAAGGACAATTGTGGCGCTGTTTGCGGAATTTGATAATGTGTTGAAAGAGCTCGGATTGCCAACTCTAGGAAGTAGCGAGTTTGTCACTTTAGAAAGTGTATTGAGCGAGCGCCAATTACGTTTGGAGGTCCGCCAACTTTTCCAGATTTCTCATTCCGAAATTCAAGATGCGGTGACTAAGAAACGGGCGTACATTGGCCTCGGGGTTCATGATCAACAAAATGCGTTTGTCCTTCCCATGCCTCCTAAGAGTCAAACGGAAGAATATTTCAAGACGTTGTACGGTTTATCAGTAAGAGAGTTGTTTGAGAAATTACAAATTCCATATCTAGTGCGTTAGCCAATTTGATGAAAATCAATTGGTTTACCTGGTGGCCTTTTTAGCTTAAAATATAGATATACTCGAAGATAGTAAATGAAGTCTCATAGTGAAGGGAAGCCAAACCGTGAAGCGTCAAGACGTTTTCCAACAACTTATTAAATTAAAAAATCGCATGCAAGGGTTAATTTTTGTTCAGTTAGCGCTTGATTTTATCATGATGTACACATTTATAAGAACGGTATTGAGTGGCGACACAGTTTCCCTATTTGGAAAAATAATGCCACAAGATAACGCCATGGCCATCACATTTTTAATTGCGGTGATTGATTTGTGTTTTACCCAGATTCGCAAAAACTATCGCAAAATGGGTCGGACGTTGATTGGCCATTTGGGTGGTCAACTATCAGAAGACGAAATTATGGTCATTCGCCAATTTGAAAGATATTAAAATAAATGAGCCGCTTATTCAGTTTTTGAATAAGCAGCTCATTTTTATTTATTCTTCAATATTCAAACAAATGTCCACCACTTTTTGTTGCACGGGGGAGAGAATATGATTTGTTCGATAGGCTAAACTCATAAAAAATTCCGGTTGTGGATCATCTAGTAGATCTAATTGCACGACATCAGGATTAGTAACGGCTGATTTAGCTAAGAAACTAATTCCAACGTTGTTTGCCACCATCCCTTGAATGACCTGGGGATCCTCACTTTGATAAGTGATCTTGGGTCGAAAATGGTTCGCATGACTTAATTGTTTAAGCGCCTCAGAATGGACAAAACTACTACCAAACATAATAAAGTCTAGCTTCTGAAGATCACGAAACCACACTCCGGATTGTTGTGCCAAAGGATTATCCTTGCTAACAATAATTTTAAAGGTGGTTGTCGCAAAGGTTTGGCTGAATAAGCGTCCAGAATCAAAAGGCTGAATGGAGCCCACTAACGCCATATCAAGAGTGCCATTTAAAAGCAGTTTTAGTAATTCCGCAGATCCTTGTTCAATTGGCACAATTTGCGCAAGTAAGTTTTGTTTGGCAAGCTCAGTCGCAATTTGTGGAAAGTAGGACTGACTAATGACGGGCGGCAAACCAAGCACGATTTTGCCGTTGTTGATATTTTTGATTTCGTTTTGAGCAACATTAACCTGATCTAGGATAATGCGAGAGTGTTCAGCCAATTGTTGACCGCTCAAAGTAGTTGTCAGCCGGTGTTTACTCGCATCGCGCACAAATAATTGGGTATTGAGCTCAGTTTCGAGTCGTTTGATGGCGGTACTAATTGTCGGTTGGCTGACTTTAAATTTGGTGGCCACGCGGGAAAAATTATGTTCCTCAAACATGGCCTGAAAATATTCTAGATCTTTAATGTTCATTGGCTGCCTCAATCTGGTTAATTTTAGAATCGAATGGTTCCTTTTAAACCCCTAGTTTTTCCTTCAACGCAATGGTCATGGTCTCCGAAAAATTAATATCTTGTTCGCGACCCAATTCATTTAGATAGCTGGGGATAGTGATTGTCTTTTTGACTGTTCGATTATCTGATAATTTTCGATACTGAGCTAAGTCAATATCAACATAAGTCACCACTGTATTTGCGGGATGTTCAATGTCAAAGCTTGGTTCAGGAATGGAGAGACCAGCATCTTGCCTAGCCAATCCTTCTTCTGATAAAGCATCACGAGCCATTTCAATTGCTTCTGATAGGGTTGTGCCACTTGTGTCGCTATTAAAATCCACGATATGTACCAAATAAAGGTCAGGTTTATCGTGACTGATAATGACTGGATAGGCTGCTCTTAAATTTTGATGTTTTTTTTGCATGATCTATTTCCTTTCTAAATAACTTAATCAAAGCTTTGTTTTATATGATTTCTTTTAAGAATTTTGTGTGCTAAATTCTCTGGAATTTCTCTATGGCGTTCGATGGGTTCTGTTTTTGATCCTTTGGCGTAGACGTCGTGGTTAGCACCGTGACGAATCAATTGCCACCCATCATTTTTAAGTTTGTTGATTAAGTCTCTTCTTTTCATGACTATTCTCCAACAGCAAAAGTATACCATATTACACGTGTAAAACTAGTTTAAAAGTTCGTTTAAATCGGGTGATATGATGTGCGTCAAAATAATATACGCAATAATGCTGTAGGAAAACTAGCTATTTGATTAATTCAGTTATAGAAAGGTAAATATTAAAATAACTGTGCTATTGGCTAAGTTATGGTTCAGCTTCTAGTACAGTTTTATAATTACCTATTTACTTTTCTCTGGCATTACCCAAGCGGCTACAAGGTACAAAATGATACAGGGGATAAATCCAGGAATTGAGATTGCGGCGTAGATGACACGGAGTAAGGCTTTATCGACGCCAAGGTATTCAGCAAAGCCGCCAATTACGCCAGCAAACATTTTATCTGATGATTTGGTTAATTTCTTATCCATAATTATTCCTCTTTTCCGTTATTTATAAATCACATCCACATTTACAAACTTTTTCTATATTTTTATTATAACTTTTTGGACTATTAAAACCCACCAAAAAGCGTTCAAAATAAAGGGTGACGTAAACCCAGGCGGATACCCGGTTTGTCTGACTGCTTATTAATTTACTTAATGGAATCTTAAACATTTGACTATAGTTTTCTAGCGCGCGTATACTTGCGCTGTTGATTAGGAAAATAAGTATTTGGAGGTTATTAATATGACAAAAAGTCCAGTAGAAATTTTAAACGATCCATTTTTAAACAAAGGGACAGCTTTTACAGCAAAAGAACGTCAATCACTTGGTTTAGTTGGTTTACTACCACCTTACATCCAAACTTTAGACGAACAAGCTGCCCAAACTTATGCGCAGGTCGAATCAAAAACAACAAGTTTAGAAAAGCGAATTTTCTTGATGGAAATTTTCAACGAAAACCGTGTGTTATTCTACAAGTTGTTTAGCCAACACGTCGTTGAATTCATGCCAATTGTGTATGACCCAACGATTGCAGACACAATTGAAAACTACAGTGAGTTATATGTTCAATCACAAAACGCAACGTTCTTATCAATTGATGATCCAGACAGCATGAAAGAATCTTTGAAGAATGCTGCTGACGGTCGTGATATTCGTTTGATCGTTGTTACAGATGCTGAAGGAATCTTGGGTATCGGTGACTGGGGCACAAACGGTGTGGACATTTCAGTTGGAAAATTAATGGTTTACACGGCCGCTGCTGGAATTGATCCTAGCCAAGTCATGCCAGTTGTTTTGGATACTGGTACAAACAACCAAGATTTGTTGAAGGATCCAATGTATCTTGGCAATCGTCACGAACGGGTAACCGGCGATCGTTACTACAAATTTGTTGATCAATTTGTAAAGACTGCTGAAGATCTTTTCCCAAAGCTTTATCTACATTTTGAAGATTTTGGTCGCGACAACGCCGCAAATATCTTGAACACTTACAAAGATCAGATCACCACATTCAATGATGATATTCAAGGAACTGGAATTATTGTTTTAGCAGGAATTTTGGGTGCTTTAAACGTTTCTAAACAAAAAATGACTGATCAAGTTTATCTCTCATTTGGTGCTGGAACTGCTGGTGCCGGAATCACAAAACGAATTTACGATGAATTCTTACAACAAGGTTTATCTGAAGAAGAAGCTCGTAAACACTTCTACATGGTGGACAAGCAAGGTTTGCTGTTTGATGATGACAAGACTTTGACACCAGAACAAAAGCCATTTGCCCGTTCACGTTCTGAGTTTGCTAATGCTGATGAATTAACTAGTTTGGAAGCAGCCGTAAAGGCCATTCACCCAACTATTTTAGTAGGAACTTCTACGCAACCAGATACATTCACAGAATCAATCGTGAAGGAAATGTCAGCTCATACTGAACGTCCAATCATCTTCCCATTATCAAACCCAACTAAATTAGCAGAAGCTAAGGCAGAGGACTTGATCAAATGGTCTGATGGTAAAGCTTTAGTAGCAACCGGTATCCCAGCTGATGACGTTGAATACAATGGCGTAACTTACCAAATCGGTCAGGCTAATAATGCGTTAGTTTACCCAGGTTTAGGTTTAGGGGTGATTGCTTCAACTGCCAAGGTTTTGAATGATGAAATGATTTCAAAGGCTGCTCATTCATTAGGTGGAATTGTGGATGGCGACAAAGCTGGTGCAGCAGTATTGCCTCCAGTTTCAAAGCTTGACCAATTCTCATACACTGTGGCTAAAGCTGTCGCACAGAGTGCAGTAGACCAGAAATTAAATAAGGAACCTATTTCAGATGTTGATAAAGCAATCAAAGATATGAAGTGGGAACCAAAATACTAGAGTGTTTCAAAAGGCCAATGCTAGTGCCTTTTTAAACAAGTTTGCGCTAAATAGTAAAAAGCGTAATTAAAATAAGCAAGCATTACTAAAAAATAAAAGAGTTTAACTGGAGGAAGGTTTATCATGGCTTTTATAACTTCTGTTGAGAGTATTGTGACAATCCTGTTGATGATGGCGTTAGGTTATGTGCTGCGCCGCATTGGCTGGTTTGATGATAACTTTAGTGGCAGTATTTCCAAATTAATTATGAATGTTGCGTTGCCAGCATCAATTTTTGTGGCGATTATGAAATATCTAACGTTACCAAAATTGATCAGTCTATCTAGTGGGTTAATTTACTCATTCGGTGGGGTCATCATTGGCTACATCATTGCATGGCTAGCAGTCAAAGTTCTTCGTGTTCGACCAGGTCGACGGGGAATCTTTATGAATACGGTTGTTAATGCAAACACGATTTTTATCGGATTGCCATTAAATATTGCGTTGTTTGGTTCCATAAGTTTGCCTTACTTCTTGGTTTACTATGTAACCAACACCGTTTCAACGTGGGCATTTGGGGTGTTCTTAATCTCAAACGATGACCCAACGAAGAAAAAGGGCGAAAAGGGTTCCGGTAACTTTAACTGGAAGAAACTTCTACCCCCACCATTGTTAGGTTTCTTGGTTGCCTTAGTTTGGTTAATCTTGAACCTACCAGTTCCAGCTTGGGCCAACAATACGTTGACATACGTTGGTAACTTGGTTACACCACTTTCCTTAATTTATATTGGGATCGTGTTGGCAGATGCCGGCTTAAAGAGTATCAATTTTGATAAGGATACCATTTTTGCTTTGCTGGGCCGATTTGCATTATCACCAATTGTGATCACATTGTTGATTATGTTAGGTGCCAAAATGGGTTACGCAATTCCAAAAATGGAAATGCAGACCTTGATTGTCCAAGCTGCTGCTCCTGCGTTAGCTGTAATGCCAATTTTGGCTAATGAATCGCATGGTGACGTGAAGTTTGCAACCAACTTGGTCACGACAAGTACAATTCTCTTTATTGTGGTTGTCCCAATTGTTATGAGCTTAATTCAATTTGTATAATCACTAAATAGTTTATCAAGACGAGCAGTCGTTTTGGTAAACTATTTTTTGCTAGCACAAAGTATATGAGTTAAAATAAGCTTGTGAGACAAGTGATCAACAATTGTGACGCCAAAGGCCTTAACTACTGGACATAGTTAAGGCCTTTTTTACACTTATGTAACGTTTTTAGATCAGCTTTGGCTAAGACCAAAACTAAGCGGGCGGGTTGATGTTGCCTAGTCTTCACTTTTATCGTGTCTATTCAACCAAAAGACAAATAAAGAGTTTAAAATCGCTACTAAAAGCGACATGAGAGAAGCAAGAAACAATTGTGACACCTCCAACCCATTGCCTGATTTGCTTTGAAGTAGTAGGCAATTATTTCAGTATCCAGAAAACAAACTAAAATCTTACAGAAATATTTGGCTAATGTTTGCGTAGAAAAACTGTGATAGACTAGGCGTAAATAAACGATAAATTGAGGCAAGAGAATTGATTACAATTGGATTAACAACATGGGCAGATCATCCTTCACTAATTGAAAATGAAGATCGTAAGGTGACGTTGACAGAATATGCCGGCTTTTTTCCTGTGGTCGAGGTGGGCACATCGTTTTACGGGATTCCTAAACTAACGAGCGTTGAAAATTGGCAAAAATCCGTTCCAGAAAAGTTTCAATTTATTTTGAAAGCTAATCAAATTATGACTCTACATGATGGCGTCAATGCGGATGAGTATTTAAATGATGAACACCGCCTAGCAATTACGGAGTTTCGTAAAATGGTCCGGCCTTTAGTTGAGGCTAAACAACTTAAAACAATCTTATTTCAGTTTCCACCCTATTTTAATTGTGAAACAGCCAACATCAGATATTTATGGGACATTCGTGAGTTGATGGGTGACCTACCAATTTCCGTGGAGTTTCGTAATCAGAGTTGGTATGATCCGGCGGTTCAAGAGGAAACGATGCTGTATCTTAAAAAGTTGCGCATGAGTCATGTGAGTGTGGATGAACCAAGTTCGGTGCCAAATGGGGTGCCGTTAGTTAGCACCGTGACCAATTCTCAATTAGCTGTTTTACGATTACACGGGCAAAATGCAGAAGGTTGGGCACAAAAAGGGCCGAACTGGCGTAAAACACGGACTTTGTATCGCTACTCGGAAGAAGAGCTACAAAGTTTTGCGAAGCTTGTGAAACAGATGCAGGAAAAATCGGAAGAAGTGTGCATTATTTTTAATAATAATAGTGGGCATGATGCTGCTGAAAATGCCCTGCGTTTAAAAGAAATTTTGAATATTAGTTTTGATGGATTAGGTCCGTTACAGCTTGGTCTGTTTTAAGTGATAAATCAGAATGAAACAGGCTTTGCCAAGCGGTTCTTTGTGATATACTTAAAGTTAAAATAATTCAAATATAAAATTAAATTTTTTGTGAAACTAGGAAGGAAATCTCATATGGCAGATAAATCCACATACTATATAACAACTCCCATTTATTATCCATCGGGAAAATTACACATTGGTAATTCATATACGACCATCGCTTGTGACGCGGAGGCTCGTTTTCAGCGTCTAGAAGGTAAAGATGTTTTCTTCCTTACAGGAACTGATGAACATGGCTTGAAAATTGAACAAAAGGCTGAGGAACTTGGCACCACGCCTAAGGCTTATGTTGATGGCATGGCTGACGGCATCAAAAAGCTTTGGAAATTATTGGATATTTCAAACACGAAGTTTATCCGTACTACAGATGACTATCATGAAAAAGCCGTTCAAGAAATCTTCCAAAAATTGGAAGATAGTGGCGATATTTATTTGGGCGAATACGAAGGTTGGTACTCAGTTTCAGATGAAGAGTATTTTACGGAAACCCAATTAGCCGAAGTTTATCATGATGCAGACGGCAATGTGACCGGCGGAAAAGCTCCATCAGGGCATGAAGTTCAAAAAGTTAAAGAAGAGTCTTACTTTTTCAAAATGAGTAAGTACGCAGATTGGTTATTGCAATATTACAAGGAACATCCTGATTTTATTCAGCCTGCAAGCCGAATGAATGAAATGATCAATAACTTTATCAAGCCTGGTTTGGAAGATCTCGCTGTTTCACGGACCACGTTCAATTGGGGAGTTAAAGTAAAGGATAATCCGAAACACGTGGTTTATGTTTGGATTGATGCGTTGACGAACTATATCACTGCTTTAGGTTATGGCAGCGCGGATCAAAGTAACTTTGATAAATACTGGCCAGCTGATGTGCATATGGTCGGTAAAGAAATTGTGCGTTTCCATACGATTTACTGGCCAATCTTATTACATGCGTTAGGCTTACCACTACCTAAGCACGTAGTTGGGCATGGCTGGTTATTGATGAAAGACGGCAAAATGTCGAAGTCAAAGGGAAACGTAATTTATCCAGAAACTTTGGTAGAACGCTACGGTCTAGATGCTTTGCGCTACTATTTATTAAAAGCAATGCCTTACGGAAACGACGGTGTGTTTACACCGGAAGACTTTATCGACAAAATTAACTATGATTTGGCCAATGATTTGGGAAACCTTTTGAACCGGACAGTGGCGATGATTAATAAGTATGAAGACGGCGTTATTCCACCTTTCAAAGCTGGAGTTACCGAATTTGACGAGGATCTTGAAAAAACGGCTGCCACAGTGGTTACCAACTATCGTGAATTAATGAATTCGTTGCACTTCTCTGACGCTCTTTCTGAAGTCTGGAAGTTAGTGAGTCGTTCTAATAAGTATATTGATGAGACAGCCCCATGGGTTCTAGCTAAGAGTGACGATGAAGCTGATCGCGCCAAATTGGCTAGTGTGATGAATCATTTGGCTGAAAGTTTGCGTTTATTGGCTCACCTGTTGCAACCAGTTTTGACTCAGGCGCCTGGCAAGATTTTGACACAGTTAGGTTTATCTGCTCAAACGGTTAACTTAGATGAACTTAAGTTTGGCACAATTCCTGCTGGTACTAAAGTGATTGCTAAAGGAACGCCAATCTTCCCCCGTTTGGATGCTAAAGAGGAAGTTGCCTTTATTAAGGCTCAGATGACAAAGACTGACAAGAAAAAGGGTCGTGCCGCAATGGAAGCTGCTAAAAAAGCTGCCCAGACTGCTGATGAACCTGAATTAAAGTCAGCTAAAAAATCAATTCGGATTGAAGCTTTTGACAAAATCGAGTTGAAAGTTGCTGAAATCAAGTCTGTTGATCATGTTGAAGGTGCCGACAAATTGCTTAAATTTAAGTTAGATGCTGGGGACGTTGGTGATCGCCAAATTCTTTCAGGAATTGCTGAATATTACCCAGATCCAAGTGTTTTAGTTGGCAAAAAAGTGTTAATTGTCGCTAACCTTAAACCACGTAAGATGCGTGGTGAGATTAGCCAAGGCATGCTGTTGTCAGCGGAACACGATGGCCATATTCAAGTGGTTGAAGTACCAAAATCACTTGTGAATGGTTCGGGTGTGGAATAAGAAAAGTGCCTTTTGAGGCCCGTTTTAGAATGATAAAATTAACTCAAGACCAAACGCATTTATCTAGGTGTCTTGAGTTATTTTAGTAATTGGAGGAAACATGCAATTATTTGATTCACATACCCATTTAAATGATGCTGCATTTTTAGGCCAAGAAGCCAGTTACATTGAACATGCCCATAAATTAGGCGTTCAAAAAATGGCCATGGTTGGTTCAAATGCCAAACTAAATGCAGATGCGCTTATGTTAGCTCATAAATACGCTGGATTATACGCGGTAGTCGGTTGGCATCCGGAAGATTCCATAAATTTTCATGAACCTCAAGTCGAAACCTTAAAAACCCAATTACAAGATCCGAAAGTAGTTGCGTTAGGTGAAATTGGCTTGGATTATTATGAAACGAAATCGCCACAAAAAGTTCAGCGGCGTGTTTTTGAAGAACAGCTAGCGATTGCCAGTGAGCTCAATGTGCCAGTCGCCATTCATAATCGGGATGCGTTTGAAGATACGTATGCAATTTTAAAAAACGCGCATGTTGAAAACTTTGGTGGGGTGATGCATAGTTTTAATGGCTCGCCAGAATGGCTAGAAAAGTTTTTAAACCTTGGGATGCATATTTCATATAGTGGCGTGGCTAGCTTCAAATCTGCTAAGGATGTTCACGAGTCAGTGCAGGCAACGCCGCTAGATCGGATTATGGCCGAAACCGATGCCCCCTATTTAGCCCCGATGCCATTTCGCGGTAAACAAAATGAACCTGCGTATACTGTTTATGTGGTGGAAGCTTTAGCGCGCTTGCGGGATGAAGATCCGGATGTGACCGGCAAAGCTACTTATGAAAATGCCAAACGATTTTATAGGATAACAGATGATGAAAAAAATTAAAGAAGTAATTGTAGTTGAAGGTAAAGATGATACAGTCCGCATCAACAAAGCTGTCAATGCGGATACAATTGAGACGCGGGGATCCGCTATTTCGGAGCAAACTATTGATCAAATTCGTCGTTTGCAAGAAGAACGGGGCGTGATTGTATTTACGGACCCAGATTTTTCTGGCGAAAAGATCCGTAAAACCATTTCAGCGGCGGTCCCTGATGTGAAACATGCCTTTTTGGCACGTCGGGATGCGGTGCCTAGTAAAAAGGGGAGCCTTGGCGTAGAACATGCGACGCCACAAGCTATTCGTGACGCATTGGATAAAGTATATACGGAAGTTTCTGATGCCCCTCAGACAATCACTCGTGCAGACCTGTTGGATGCTGATTTAATTGCTGGGCAAGATGCAAAGCAACGGCGCACGGAACTTTGTGAAATTTTGAATATTGGCTATGTAAATGGTAAACAGCTTTTGAAAAGATTACAGCTATTTCAAATTAGCGATGAAGATTTTCAGGATGCGGTTTCTAAATTGGGACAAGAGTAAAGAAGGGACAACAGATGACAGAAGAAATAGATATTGCCGATCCAATCCGAACACGAGGCATTTTAGAACGCTATGGATTAAATGCCAAGAAGAGTCTTGGACAAAATTTCTTGACCCGCCCTCAAATTTTAAAGGATATTGTGTCAGCAGCGGAAATTTCTGAAGCTGATGATGTTATTGAAGTCGGCCCAGGAATTGGGGCTTTGACCGAACAATTAGCTCGCCACGCCCATCATGTGCTGGCTTTTGAAATCGATGATAACCTGCTGAACGTTTTGGATGAAACTTTAGCACCCTATCAAAACATTACGATCATTAATGGTGATATTTTGCAGGTGGATCTACCAAAAGTTGTCTCAGAAGAATTAGATGGCAAACACACTCTAAAAGTGGTGGCTAATTTACCATATTACATTACGACGCCAATTTTAAAGGGCTTGTTACAGAGCCCCTTAACGTTGGATCAGATTGTGGTTATGATGCAAAAAGAGGTGGCGGATCGCTTGAATGCAGTGCCAGGAACGAAGGCATACGGTTCGTTGAGTGTGGCAGTGCAGCTAGAAATGAATGTAAATGTCGAATTTGAGGTGCCTAAGACGGCATTTGTGCCACAACCAAAGGTGGATTCGGCGATCGTGAAGCTGACCCATCGCGAACCAAGAGAGGTGCAACCTTATTCAAAGGATGCCTTTTTCAAGACGGTGCATGGGTGTTTTGCGCATCGGAGAAAGACTTTGTGGAATAACCTTGTGGGAATTTACGGCAAGGATGATGAGACAAAGGCTAAGCTAGAAGCGGTACTAGCAAAATTAGAAATCAAGCCGGGAGTGAGGCCGGAACGGTTGACGGTGGATGATTTTGTAAGGCTGACGAACGAATTAAAATAGTGAGTGAGACAAAATGGTAAGTGTAAAGAAATAGGCGTGTCGTATGCGGGATCGCAATCCCGCGGGAGACACGCCTATTTCTTTACACTTATTTTGTCGAACTGTCCTAAAGCTCAGCGGAAAGCAAAAGGCGAAGACGTGACGGATGCGGGATTGCAATCCCGCGGGAGTCATGCTTATTTATCACCTTTTGCTTTGTCGAGCTGTCCTAAAACAGTGAACGAAACAAGTCGTTAAGAGTCAAAAAAATAAGAGAGGTGAAGGCGGGATCATATCCCGCTGCGAGTTTTTGCGGCTGAATTAGGCCACAAAAATCGACAACGAATGAGAGAAATGAAATTTTCGGGACGAAAATCATCAGTAATTTCGAGTAGTGAGAACCTCTCTTATTTTTTTGACTCTGACTTGTGCAGTTGTCCTCAGATTTGTCAGATCGCAATCCCGCATACGACACGTCTATTTCTTTACACTTATTTTGTCGAACTGTCCTAAGAAAGTGGACGAAACAAGTCGTTAAGAGCCAAGAAATAAGTAAGGTGAGATCATGAGACTCGGTATCCGGTGTTAGTGTTGCTTATTTACTAGTTTCCGTCTTGTTAAGTTATTCTCAGTTTTAGTAAGAGAATTTAATCAAAAATGCGTTAACTGTGATACACATTTTAGTGTGTTTTTTTTTGAATTTGTTTTCTAAATTCATTAATTTCATATTCAATCGATTTGTACATGTTTGTTGCTCCCATCAACGATAGAACTTTTCTTTCTTTTTCGGCAGTTATAAAGTCGCCATTGCATATAGCTATTCTAATTCTTCCTAGTATAAAAAGGTCGAAACGTTGAATTTGTTGAGACAATGACATACTCAGTTCCAAAAGTTGTAAAGCTGAATTCCAACAATTTTGTTGCATTAAGAGAAATGCTTCATTTAGTAAAAAACCATTTTTTAATTTCCTTAACTGAGGATAATTTTGGTCTATATTTTTGATAGCTGTATTAGCCATGGTGTAGGAAGTCTCTGATGAAAATAAAAATAAAATATTGTTAACAAGATAAAGATCCAGTTTATCCCAAGAATCGTGAGTTTCTAAATATTTCCAGACAGGAGTTACAATTATTCGCAACTCTTTAAGACTTTTGGTATCGGTACAAAGTAAAGCTTTTATAATTAATGAAATTCTATATATATCGTCGTTCTGTCCTTTGCTTAATAGATTATTGCATCGAATAAATAACTGTTCGAGAGCTTTATGTTGTGTTGAATTAGATAAATGAATGAAGTCGTCAATAATCTCTTGTTTTGAACTTTGTTTGAAGCCATTTCTTATATATTCAAACTCATTAGGTGTTACACCTAATTCTGATATTAGAATAATTGCTTTGGGGTAAGTTGGTATTTGACGATTATTTTCAATTTTTGATATTGAGGTTCTAGACATTAGGTTATTGTTCAGCTCTTTTTGACTCAAGCTCTTGGATATTCTAATTAGTTTGAGCGTATCACCAAAAGTCACTTAATCATCTCCAATTATATTGTGAATATAGTTTACCTTTTTTCACGAATAATTACAATCATGTTAAAATCATATTATAAAACGAGATGACGAATCGGCAGCAGCTTTAATTTAAAACTCATTTTTGGATTGTTGGTGGTTAAAAGGAAGGCAGAAAATTATATGAATAAGAATAGCTTTTTTGAGTATGTAAAATCTTTTCAAAATTAAATTCAAAGTTATACGGTTAAATATGGTGATAATAGCTTAATTGTTTATAAGCTCAAATTACAATTATTAAGTGAAACATTCGATTATTGTAATAGCAGTAGTTCAATTGAAGCTTACAAAAGATTTCAAAAAATATTATCATCGGTAAAAAAAACGTTAGACGTCATGAAAATGGGAGTCAGTAGAGTTTGAGGTGAGTGTGCCAAAAAATCACTTATTGCAGAAGCTCAAGAGAATCGGTGAAAAGTTTCAAAGTGAAAGTGATTACGCGTTTTCTTATAAGAATAAATTGGCGCAACTGTGGAACTGGGGTGATGGCGATTGAGTAATAAAAAAGTTATACTTGTGAGTCAATTTGTAAACAATTTTGGTTCGGGGTTCTCTAGAATTGCCCTTATTATATTAGTCACCACATGGTTTAAAAACCCAATATATGTGGGAGTATATTCTTTCTTTTTGTTTGTGCCCAATATATTATTGGCAACTCCAATTGGTTACTTTATTGATTCGTGCAGAAATCAAAAAAAATTGTTGATAAGTACAAGTTTTCTTTCAGCAATTGCAGTGTTAGGAATTGTATTGTTAACGTACTTCAAAGTAAAATCGTTTTTCCTACTAGTTCTTTTGGCCATTGTTTATAATCTATTTTCTGGATTTTATATGCCTGTTGTTACTAAGATAACCGTACAAATATTTGATCGCAATGAGTACAATGATATAAATGCGGCCATTAGTACGGCCATGACCGGAGCAAATCTATTTTCTGGAATTATAGTGACATTTTTCATTAGTTTTTTGTCTACCTATTTTTTATTTATTTTTGACTTTATGTCTTATCTAGTTATTACAATTTTATTAATTCAACTTCGTATTAAACCGATTGCGGAGACTGCAAAAACCGAAAAAGGGAATTTTTTAAGTTTTTTGAATGGTTTTGAGGTAGTTCGTGAGTTCTTAAACACTTACAAAGTAGTGGTTCCTGTTTTTCTCGCGGCAGTTTTGTTTAACATTATTTTAGCACCTAATGATGTGTACTTAACACAGATATCTAGTCGTGTTTTTAATAACCCAAGATTAGTAGGCTTTATGGAATCGTTTTTCTCACTTGGATTTTTATTAGGATCGCTGTTCTATAAAATTATTATTACAAGAGTTCCAATGCATAACCTTATTGAAACTGCATTGGTACTTGTCCCAATATCGCTATTAATTTTTGGAGATACAACCAACTTACTAGTGTCATTAATTGGGCTCGTAATATTAGGCTTATCATTACCATTTTTTAACATTTCTTCTAAAACCATACTTCAAAATAAGGTAGAAGAAGGAAAATTAGGCACTGTTTTTAATAGCTATTTTGCTGTGATGAATATAACCCAGCCTATTGGACTACTTGGAATTCCTATACTAATTAACTTTTGGGGTATTCAGAGGTTCGCATTAATTGGAGGTCTTGTATATTTAACTTTTGCAGTAGTGTTAATAATAACGCATCAAGTATCTCCTGCGTTGGATAAATAGAAATAGGTGGTGGTAATTTTGGTTAGGGAAAGTGTGCCTACAGGCAGACCATTTTAAATGGTTGGCTTTAAAAAATACGAGGAGGAATTTAATATGGAGAATACTTTAAATTTGGATCAATAAAAGCAGCTCGATTTTTAGAAAGTTGCAGATGTTGTTAAGCAACTAGAAAAAGATCCACAAACACTAGAGAAATTTTCATCGGTTACCTCGCAAAGGCGTTTTAGTAGTCGTAAAAATAAGGTCACAGTTCCCAATAATTGGCATATTTTAAGTCGAAGTCAGGCTGAATGGCCGTCAAAAACAGCAACTGCTAAAAAAACGGGAAATCTGAGATTAAAACAGCAATTACTCAAAATGTAGAAAAGGCAGTTAAATCCGATCCAACAATGTCTAAAAAAGAGCAACAAGTACTTGAACGAAAGGTTAAAACCCAAGGCGAAAATCAAGCGAAAAAAAAGAAATTTCGCAATTACGACAACTTGTTACCAAAGCAGCAATCAGTTCATTAAGTTGAACAGAAAAAAAACACGATTACCGAATAAACAATCATTCGATAATCGTGTTTTAATTTACAGTGAGTTTAATTATCACCGGGCGTCATCTGCTGCGCATCAATGGCTCTAGTATCTAAGAACCAGTATTGATGCCAATCACCTAGTAAAGCAGTGTACGAAACTGGGGTTTTACCCTGTTCTTCAACTTTTTCAGTTAAATAGTTTCTCAATATCCAAGGATCAGAAAGTGATTGTTGGGTAAGGGTGAATAAGTGATCCAGTTTTTCTAAACTGATGTTAAGGTCGCTAGCAACCTGTTCTTTGGTTAAACCAGAAATCTCAAAGTTTTCCTTGAGTTCCTTGCGCGTATTTTTCATTTGAGTGGGATTTAAAGACATTTTAAGTTTCCTCCTTTAAAATTAAAGCTTGAGTAATTTTTCTGCGTTACCATGGGCAAATAATTCACGTTGCTTGTCTGTTAAAGCGGAAATCTCTGTTAGGAAAGTTTTACCATTTTTAGGCTGCTTGTATGGATAATCCAGTGAATACATGATGTGTTCAGGCCCCATTTCATCTAAAATGAATTTCAATTGGGGTTCACTTAACATGCCACTTGGTGTGAGCCAAACATTGTTTCGATAGTATTCAGAAAATGGTTTCTTTAAACCAGAATAGTTGGTGAGTTCATCATCTAAACGTTCCAAGAACATGGGGATCATTTCGCCCCAATGTCCGGAAATGAGTTTTAGGTTAGGTAATTTATCAAAGATGCCAGACCAAATCATGCGCATAACTTGAATGCCGACATCCATATGCCAACCAAAACCGGCACTAGAGGCAATTCCAGTCACAACATCGGACCATTCACCGTTACCAAAGTAGTGGTCGGTAATATTTTGTGGAATAAAAGATGGGTGAAAGTAAACTGGGACATCCAAGTCACTTGCCATTTTGAAAATTGGGAAGAAAAATGGGTCATCAAAGAACTTATTATCAAAGTTACCTTTTAAAAGGACGCCTCTGAAATTTAATTCTTTAACGGTTCTTTTTAGTTCACTGGCAGCGGCCTCGGGATCACCGACTGGCAATACGGCTAATGCAGCAAACCGGTCTGGATGGGCGTCCACCACTTTGGCGAGTTCATCATTTGCGAGTTTGCAGAGCCGAACAGACACTTCGGGGTCCAAATTTTGAGGTTGTGAGTTACCATAAGAGAGAACTTGCATGTCAACGCCATATTTATTCATAAATTTTAGGCGGTTATCTACATCCTGCATATCAGTCGGAGTAGGTAGCGATGTGTGCATGTAAGTCAACATATCTTTACTTAGATTTGGCAAAGTGGGCTCACCAATGGCCTTGTTAATTTCATCGGTTAATAATTTTGATTCAATATGTTCTTCAAGCGTAATAACTTTCATTTTAAGTGCTCCTTTCGTCACGAGGATTTAAATCCTTTATACAATAGATATTATAAAGAGGCCATAAGGTAAATAAAAGCGTTTTGCAAGACACAAGAGGACTATATGTCTCATAGACGTGCAGCAACAGTGTAACGCAGATGAAAACGGTCAAATAGAATAAACTGAAATTAGAAGTTTTTGATAAAATTTGGCGGTGATTTCGAAACTACTTATTGCGGCTCATTAAGCATTGTGGTATAATTTGCAATTTTTGTGAAACTATGCTACAATGTTTCACATGGGAAGGTGATGCCAATGCCAAATACACTAGCCACAATTAAGTCTGATTTAGATAACAAGGTCGGAGAAGAAATGATGGTCGTTGCACAAGCAGGTCGTAAGAAAATTACGAAACGTCATGGTATTCTCCACAAAACATATCCAGCAGTTTTCGTTGTTGATTTGGACCAAGAAGAAAATTCTTTTGAGCGCGTATCTTATAGTTACACAGATATCCTCACCAAAAACATCGAAATTGCATTTGGAGAAGAATAAAAAGGCTCTTTGTCAAATCCTGTTGATAGATGAATTTGGGACACTGTTAGAAGTTATGCAACTTCTAACAGTGTCTTTTTGTTTGGTTTGGTTCTCATTTGTTGTAATTTAACTCTTGAAACTAAGTGGTGATAATTTCGGAAACCGAAGGCAGTTCTTTGAATTTGCTTAATCATTCTATTGATCCCTTCAATTGGACCATTAGAATACTTTGATTCACTGGCATTGAGGACTATTTCAAGATTCTTTTTAAATGTGGTTAAAACATCTTTCATTTGCGAGCTAAGCTTATCGTTGTTATATAAATATTGAACAAGACCATCTTTGTCGTGATTTTTAAGACATATCATAATGCCTTGCATGGCGTTATAAGTATTTAACAGTCTTTCATCAACATCTAGACCTAACTGAACTCTTTCGAGTTGAGTTACTTGTTTCCTAAGGTGTCGATCGAAAAATGTTTTTTTAATCTCAAGCTCATCGAAGTGTTTTAAATAAAGTTTCCAGGAGAATTTAAGCATCCGATATTCCTTGGATTGTTTCTTGTATTCTTTCATAATTTGAACGCGACTTTGGTTAAAAGATCTAGTCATCATCGCAACAATATGAAAACGATCGACAATTATTTTGGCATTTGGAAATACCAATCTGGCGATATCTTGATAGTAACTATTAAGGTCCAGAGAAACTGTCTTTACTTGCTTTCTAGCGGTGCTGTCAAACTTATTAAAGTAATCAATAATAGTTTGTTTAAAGCGATCCGGTAGGATCTGTTGAATTTCATGATCACCATCACCGTTAATACAAAGAAAGTGGAAATCGCCGCCAACACCACGAAATTCATCCATAGATAAGTGCTCAGGTAAAGAATGATAATTTCTCCGAAATAGATCATCATAGTTGTCTAAATAGCGACAAACGGTACTGGGAGAAACACTATTGTCTAAAGCAATACTAGTCTGAGTACGATCATCCTGAAGATGCATGAATATTTTTTGTCTGGTAGCTTTGGAAATATTACAATACTTATTGACGAGGTCTGTTGTTGCCATTACCGAGTTTCCACAATTTTTACAGATTAATCGTTCTTTATGAAGTTCAAGATAGACGGGCTCACTAGCGTTGGCCGACGGATATGAAACGCGTGACACATAGTGTCCGTTATGACTAAAGTTTTCAAAACCACATTGAGGACACCTTGTATAAGTGGCTTTTACATTGGCAACATAGACTTTAGCAGGTTTTGATTTTATGAATTGATGCTTATAACTGAAAAAAATAACATTTGGGTCTTTAATACTGAGTGAAAATTTTATATTATTATCTATAGGGTTCATGGTTTCTCACATCCTTTGATGATGCTGTAGTGGGTGGATTTTTTTGTGTGTGGGGACCTGTGGGCCTCTTTTTTTTTCAAAAAAATCCTGTTAATAGATTACCACATTGGTAGTTCATCAACAGGAAAAAGTATAGAGCCAATAAAAAATAATTGGGCCTTGAAGGTCTTTTTATTTTGCCAAAAATAGGGAGAATTTAAAAAACTATGGATTTACAAAATGAATTAATGCACCATTTAGAAGACTCTGAAGATGAAATGATTGAGATTCGGCGCTATTTGCATGCCCATCCAGAAATTTCATTTAAAGAGAAACAAACGGCTGCCTACATAAAAAAGTTTTATCGAGATTTAGACTGTCAGATAACGGATTATGGTGATGGGTATGGTTTTGTGGTGGATATTGATAGCGGTCATTCAGGTCCAAAACTTGGATTGCGCGCAGATTTTGACGCATTAGCTATTCAAGAAGATAATGATTTGTCCTTTAAATCACAAGTACCCGGAGTGATGCACGCGTGTGGCCATGATGGGCATACGGCTTATCTTATGGTGTTAGCGAAACATTTAATTGCCTTAAAAGATCGCTTAAAAGGATCAATCCGGATCATTCACCAACCAGCTGAGGAGGTTTCTCCAGGTGGCGCACAATCCATGATTGCAGATGACGTTTTAAAAAACGTGGATAATGTGGTTGGAATTCACGTGATGTCTTCAATGGAGACCGGCATGATTGGTTATCACTTTGGTGAAACGCAAACGGGCCGTTCTAATTTCACGGTTAAATTTACTGGTAAAGGCGGTCATGCCTCAATGCCTCATTTGTCTAACGATGCGATTGTAGCCGGAAGTTACTTTGTGACCGCTCTACAAACGATTGTGGCTCGTAGAATTAATCCGTTTGATACAGCTAGTGTCACAATTGGGTCATTCGATGGGGTAGGTTCATATAACGCTATTAAGGAGTCTGTCACTCTTAAAGGGGATGTCCGCGTGATGAAAGAATCAACGAGAAAACTGGTCAGAAAACAAATTGAGCAAATTATTCATGGGGTTGAGTCGATGTTTGGTGTCACGGCTGAACTAGATTATGATGACAACTATCCAGTCCTTGTGAATGATCCTAAGCTAACAGATCAAGTGGTGACTAGCTTGAAAGCTGCAAATCTACCTGAAGTTACTGAAGTTTCGGATTGTGGGCCGCAAGATCCTTCTGAAGATTTTGCTTACTTTGCGCAAAAAGTCCCCAGTTGTTTCTTTTACGTGGGCTGCATGACAGATGATCATGCCAATCACCCCCATCATAGTCCAGATTTTATGATGAATGAAAAGTGCCTGTTAATTGCAGCTAAAGCAGCTGGAACGGTCACTTTAAACTATTTGATGCATGCATGAAATGAAAGCCAACAGATTTTTTAGTTGGCTTTTTTTAGTTAAACTAGACCCACGCTGGTACTTTGCCCAGTTTTTAAGTATAATTGTGATAAAATACTGGATTAACAAACTAGGTGATTAAATGGAGACAACGGAAAAGGCCCCAGCCAAACTCAACTTGTTTTTGGATACACCTTATAATCACTCGGATGGACTTCAAGAATGGAATATGGTCATGACGTCGGTCGATCTGGCTGATTATGTGAAGATAGAGACCAAGCCTGGTAAACGCGCCATTAGCGTGCATACGGATACAGGCTTTTTACCTAATGACAGTCGTAACCTTGCCTATCAAGCCGCTAAACTGCTTCAACAGGAGTTTCATGTGCAGGCAGGCGCTAAGATTCGGATTAAGAAAAATATTCCGGTCGCGGCTGGTATGGGTGGTGGTTCTTCAGATGCAGCCGCCGTGTTGCGTGGATTGAATAATTTATGGAATTTGGGTATTTCGCGTGAGCAGCTAGCCAAGCTAGGCCTGCGAATTGATTCGGATGTTCCATATTGTGTATACAGTCAAACCGCCTATGTGTACGGGAAGGGCGAAAAAGTGCAACTGTTACGCCAATTACCAGCGATGTATTTTGTGATTGCTAAACCAAAATTAAGTGTTTCGACACCTAAAATTTTGCGCCAAATTGATCACAAAAGTTTAAACCATTTGGAAATCGATGGGATTTTAGCAGGAATTAAACAAAATGATTTTGCGGAAATCTGTGCTAATGTGGGCAATGTTTTAGAACCCATCACAGGGCAGTTGCATCCGCAAATTCTCCAACTAAAAGATCGGATGTTACGATATGGTGCTGATGCGGCTCAGATGAGTGGTACTGGGCCAACGGTATTTGGAATTTGTCACAAAGAAAGTCGGGCCCAGCATTTAGTGAATAGTTTAAAGGGATTTTGTCCTGAGGTGTATCTAGTGAGGCCGTTAAATTAAAAAATAGAGAGTCACCAAAATTTGGTGAACTCTCTATTTTTTAAAGTAATGCAGCAACACCCAGACCAATCAGGAGTAGGCCGAAAAATATGCTGTACCAAAGGGCAAACGGCATAAAAACAGATGTACCAGCTGTCATCTTTACTCGTAATGTTTTCCAACTGGTATATACGTTGTAAAACTGAAACAAACCAATTAAAATACTCACAGTACCAATTAAGATACGCGTAATCATTATAATCGCCTTCATTCAAATTTACGAAACTTAAAACTCTTATTGGGTAGTCTGACATTACAAGCATAGTGTAGCATGGTCTATTAGTTTTAGAAAACGCTTACATAAGGCCTACATGTAACTTAATAAAAGTTTCTAAACATCAAAAATAATAAGCCAGTTCCAATCAAAATGACCAGCAACATCAATAAAAGATTACGACGACTATAATGTTTCGATAAATACATCGAGCCACCGGCTAAACTGAGACTGACGGCAACTAGTCCAAAAATTAAAGGTAATGGAAAGCCAAATTTATACAGAAAATAAGCCATTACAACATATCCAAGAAGATATTGAATCAGTAAAAATTTATTATTTGGTCGTTTCATGTGAGTCCTCCGTTGTGGATGATTATCTTAAATATACAACAAAATGGAGAAATACATGAGTGTGGCGCCTACTAAGACCAAGACGTGCCACCAAACATGGACGTATTTGACATGAGGTATGTTATAAATTAATCCGCCTAGCGAAAAGGCAACTCCACCAGCAACCAGTAGGGAAAGACCGATTAATCCAAGGCTTTCATAGAGCGGTTTAGCACCTACCATACACAGCCAACCCATCAAAACGTAGATTAGCGTTTCAACTTTTTTGAATTTACCAACGGCAAAAAATTGAAAAATAATACCACCAATTGCGAGAAGCCAAATAACGATACAAAGGCCGATACCAAGCCGCCCACGAATGGCCAACAAACAATAAGGTGTGTAGGTTCCGGCAATTAAAAAATTAATACTGTCATGATCGAGAATCTGGAAGACATGACTAGCTTTCGTGAAATATAAACTATGAAACATGGTGGAGGAGAAGAATAGAACCAACAAACTGGCTCCATAAATCGCATAGGCAACTAAATCGAGTGGTTTCCCAAGCCCCATTGCTTTAATAAGTAATAAAATTGTGCCGACGATACTCAAAATGAATCCAAAACCATGAGTAATTGCACTCCAGATTTCGTTTAACAATTGGGCGTGCCGGATTGATAGAGTTTGTTTAGTTGTTAAAGTTGATTTCATTGGTCATCCTCTCTTTCAACTAGATATTATATACCAATGATCTAGTATTTAAAACTAGATGAAGCCAAAAACTGCAAATTACTTAATTTTAAGGGAAAATGGTATGATACTAAGAAGGGTGTTTTGAAATGCGGTCGGCTGCTACTATGTAGTGAGTGAGATTTTAATAAGTAACGCCAGCGACCTGCAGCACTCGCGTTAGGTGTATTTAAAGAGAGAAATAGTAAAGAGGGAAATCATGGCAAAGCGTGTGAACACCAAGCAAAAAATCGTGATGGCGTTGTTCGAATTAATGCGAACACGCTCTGTTGATGAAGTGACAGTAAGCGATATTTGTAAACAAGCCTCAGTTTCGAGGATGTCTTATTATCGGAGCTTTAAATCAAAACAACAAATTCTAGAATATCAATTTGACGAGGTGTTTCAAGAGTTCTTTAGTTACCTGCAAGTGATGAACAATCATGATTTAACGGCATTTTTGGATGCGTTTTTTACTGTGATGCGACGTCATCAAGGGACCGTAAATGTGTTAATTCAAGCAGATTTGACCCCGATTATTTTGGATAAACTACAATTCTATATTACTGACCTGATTGATAAAGGTGTTTTAACAATCCGTGATCGAACTTCAAAAATGTGGATTGCGTTTGTTGCCGGCGGATTAACCCAAATGATTGTTAGATGGGATAAAGACCAAATGGTAGAGTCAAATGAGGAAATGGTTATGATCGCCCGTAAGTTTTTAAGGTAGTATATGGAAAGTGAATTGATTTTCAATTCTTTTCAAAAAACACTAGAAATTTTCAATCTGTATTTGATACAATGAAATAGATAGAGCTCATACTGCGTATAATTGATCAGCGTATGTTTTTTTTATAAAAAACATGCGCTGATTTTTTGTGCTTTTAAGGGCTAATCTGGTAAGTTTTAAAAAATTAGAAGGATTTTAGATGTTATTTAGAATGAAGTTACCACAGAACAAGAAAGAAACGGTTTTATTTATGTTTTTAATTTCTGCAATCTCGGTGAATATTATTGCCCCTGTGATCACAGGGTTTGAAATTGGATTTAGTTGGCAGACCTGGCGTCAGGTTTTGACAATTATTCCATTTATGTGGATAACTGTTTTGGTAATTGTGATTTTCACACAGCAGCCAGCTGGGTGGTTGACGGGGAAAATTGTAGCTCAAGAAGATAGTTTTGCGGCTCATATGGTGATTAATGGGATGTGTTCGGTATTATTAATCTCAATTTTTATGACTGTTTTAGGAACATGGATCGGAAGTCAACAAATTAGCTGGGCACCAATTCAGCAATTCTTCGTAAAATGGCCACGTAATTTTGCGATTGCTTTAGCTGTGGAACTATTGATTGCGCAGCCGATTGCTCGAGAGGCTATGCAGATTATTCATAAGCATTCAAGCGTGGTAGTATAAGCTTTGCATTGAAAATAGGAAATTTTATTTAATAAAGCGTTTACATTTAAGAAATCATATGATATAGTAATCACGGATAAAGTTTTTGTGGATCGTTACTAATTAGATTAGGCGTGACCACAAGCAATGCAACTCATTGCTTGTGGTCATTTTTTTTCAAAAAAGAGGATGTGATAAAAATGTTGACTATCGTTCAGATTTTTAATAACAATGTAGCTTTGGTTAAGCTAAATGATAATCGACAGGCAATCGTAAAGGGAAAAGGAATTGTTTTTCAAAAGAAAAAAGGACAAGGTGTTGATGTTGAAAAAGTAGAAAAGATCTTTTATCTGGAGACCGCGGAATCTAGAGAAAATTTATATTTTCTGCTTAAAGATATTCCCATCGATATTGTGACTACCACATATGAGATAGTCGACGTGCACAGAAAGCATTTGATTTTCCAGTACTTGATTATGTATATATAACGCTAAGTGATCATATTTACGGTGTTTATAAACGACTTCAAGCAGACAACTATACTGAAAGTCTTGTGCCTGATATGCACACAGAATATCCGACTGAATATGCTATTGGTGAAAAAGCAGTAGAAATTATATCCAATAATTTGCACATTCAGTTACCACATAGTGAAGCAAAGAGTATTGCTTTACATTTCATCAATGCAAAAGGCACACCGGGAGCCGATAAACTTGATGAATCACTGACTATGAGTGTAAACGACATTGTTCAAGACATTTTGAACCAAAATCATATTCTACGTACTAAAGAAAATGGCAATTATTATGATCGATTAATGGTTCATCTTCAATATTTGGTGGATCGACTCAACCAATCTGAAGTACATGGTTCGGCATTTACAAAATCTTTAGAAAAAAGTCTAGAAAAATCTTATCCAAATTCAACACAGATTGCAGAAGAAATTTATGACAATCTGCAAAAACAATTATCTGCAACACTTAGTGATAACGAAAAACTATATTTTATTATTCATATACAGAGACTAATTAATGAACAGGCTCAAGAATAAACAGTTATGGAGGAAAGTATTATGGCAACAAGAGAAGAAGTATCAATGGTTGGTTTTGCAATCGTCGCATATGCAGGAGATGCAAAAACGGCGCTGATTAAAGCGCTCAATGAAGCACGCGATGGTAACTTTGAAAAAGCACGCGCATTACTTAAAGAATCCAATCAATCCATCGTTGACGCTCATAACGAGCAAACACAGCTTTTAAGTAAAGAAGCTGGTGGTGATGATATGGACGTGACATTCATTATGGTTCATGGACAGGATACATTGATGACCACGATGATGTTGAAAGACGAAGTTCAATACTTTATTGATGAATATGAACGAATTGATGTTATCGAAAAGAAATTAGGAATCGAAAAATCGAAATAAATTAATGTAGGAGGTTATCTCATGAATTGGATTGTTAAACAAATTGAGAAAGCTCAACCATTTTTTAGAAAACTGTCTGCAAATATCTATCTTCAGGCGGTTCGTGATGGGTTTATCTCATTAATGCCAATTATTATTTTCTCAAGTATTTTTATTCTAGTAGCAAATGTACCAAACATTTGGGGCTTTTACTGGCCAACAAATGTAGGTAATAACTTAAATAGATTTTATAATTATTCAATGGGTGTTTTATCGTTAATGGCCGCAGCAAACGTTGCACGAGCCTTAACACGTAATTTAAATGTTCGGTTACCAAAAATTGATCAGATTCCAGAAGCTGCCGTTATGTTTGGTGCTCAAATCAGTTTCTTATTGGTTGCTGTTGACCCATTTACAAACAAAGCAGGAGAGCTTTTCTTTAACACTGCTTTCATGGGTACTAAAGGTTTAATTTGTGCTTTCTTAGTTGCATTTATTGTACCTAACATTTACTTTTTCTGTTTTAAACATCATATTACAATTAAGTTACCTGATGCGGTCCCACAAAATATTTCATCTGCATTTACAAATATTATTCCATTCGCATTTGCCAGCTTCTTCTTCTGGATATTTGATATTGTATTCAGAGCATTAACAAGTGCAAACTTAGCGGCTTGGATTATTCAAGTTCTCTCTCCATTATTTACAGCTGCTGATGGATACTTTGGATTAGCAATTGTATATGGATCAATGGCCTTCTTCTGGTTTATCGGAATTCAAGGACCATCAATTGTTGAACCAGCTGTTACAGCTATCTATTTAACTAACGTTGAAGCTAACTTAAAATTATTTCAGGCTGGTGGACACGCAACAAATATCCTTGCACAAGGAACCCAGTATTTCGTTGCTACCCTTGGAGGTACTGGTGCTACTTTAGTAATTACTTATATGTTTGCATTATTTGCGAAATCGAAAGAACTAAAGGCTGTTGGACGAGCCTCGGCAATTCCAGTTTCCTTCGGTGTTAATGAACCGATTTTGTTCGGTGCTCCTTTGATTTTGAACCCAGTATTTTTCTTACCATTCATTTTGACACCAATTTTTAACGTTTGGTTGTTCAAATTCTTTGTTGATTTCTTTGGTATGAATGGATTTGTTTATAACTTACCTTGGACAACACCAGGTCCAATTGGATTATACATGGGTGTTGGTTTCTCAATTCAAGCTTTAATCTTAATTGTGGCCTTGTTAGCAATGGATGTCGTTTGTTACTATCCATTCTTTAAAGCCTATGATTCACAAAAAGTTGCTGAAGAAGCAGCAACTGATGCAGAAAATGCTGCAAAAGGCATTTCTGCAACAACTGTTGAAGCACCTATTGAAGTTGACAGTGGTGAAATTCCAGTTAGCATGACAAAAGATAAAAAGAATCTAAATATTATGGTTATCTGTGCCGGTGGTGGTACTAGTGGTATTTTGGCCAATGCTTTAAATAAAATGGCCAAAGAAAAAGAGTTACCTGTTGAAGCAGCTGCTGCAGCGTACGGTGCTCATGGTGACTTGTTACCTGACATGGATGTTGTTGTTTTGGCACCCCAAATGGATGCGATGCGTGATTCATTAAAACTAGAGACCGATAAAGCCAATGTCAAAATGATTACAACGACTGGTAAACAGTATATCGATCTAACAAGACATGCAGATAAGGCTTTGGAATTCATTGTCGGTAAATTAAAAGGCGAATCAGAGGATACTGAGAAACCTACACAGACTCCAACACCAACTGCTTAACACTAGGAGGTTAATATGTTAAATAGAGTAAAATCTTTACCAAAAAATTTCGTTTGGGGTGGTGCCACAGCTGCCTATCAAGTTGAAGGCGCAACCAAAGTCGATGGGAAAGGCAAGACTATGTGGGACGACTACTTGAAAGCGCAAGGTCGGTTCTCTCCTGATCCTGCAAGTGACTTTTATCATCGTTATCCAGAAGATGTAAAATTATCGCATAAGTATGGTTTAAATGCGATTCGAGTTTCCATTGCTTGGACACGGATCTTCCCAGATGGGTATGGTGAACCTAACCAAGCGGGTGTGAAATATTATCACGAATTATTCAAAACTTGTATCGAGAATGGTGTTACACCATATGTTTCATTACATCATTTTGATTCGCCAAAAACACTTTTTGACCAAGGCGATTGGTTAAATCGTAAAAATATTGATTACTTCGTGAAGTATGCTGAGTTCTGTTTTAAAGAATTTACTGAGGTAAAAAACTGGTTCACAATTAATGAATTAATTTCACTTTCTCTTTCTCAATATATTGCAGGAAACTTTCCGCCTAACCATCATTTTGATGTGACAAGTGCTATTCAAGCTCAGCACAATGAACTTTTAGCACATGCAAAGGCCGTTAATTTGTACAAATCATTGAATTTAGATGGTCGAATTGGGTTGATTCACGTTTTGCAGCCAATTTATCCAATTACTGAGACACCTGAAAATAAACATGCCGCTGCTTTATACGATGCGTTTATTAATCGATTTTTACTCGATGGGACTTTCCTTGGTGAATATTCCGATGAAACCATGAGCTTGATTAACGAAATTTTGGATAAAAATAACGCCAAACTTGATATTCAAGATGGTGATATGGATATCTTGAAAAAAGCTTCTACTCAAAATGACTATTTTGGGATGAATTATTATCAATCACAGTTTATTCAGGCTTACGACGGCCCAAGTGGTAATAAATTTAACGGAACTGGTGATAAGGATTCTTCATCCTTTAGTTTCCATGGTGTGGGACAGATTGTACAAAAACCAGGAGTTCCAACTACTGATTGGGATTGGAATATTTATCCAGAAGGTTTGTACGATATCTTGAAACGTGTTGCAAAAGAGTATCCTAACTCTAAAACTATTTATATTACTGAAAATGGTTTGGGCTATAAAGATAAATTTGTAAGTGAAGATCAAGTAATTGAAGATGAACCAAGAATTGATTACATTGATCAACACGTTGCAGCTTTATTGAAAGCTCGTAGTGAGGGCGTTGATGTTCAAGGATACTTCGTTTGGTCCTTACAAGATCAGTTTTCTTGGGCAAATGGGTACAATAAGCATTACGGATTATTTTATGTTGATTTCGACACTCAGAAACGATATGTCAAAAAGAGTGCGGAGTGGTTTAAAGAATTAGCGGATACGATGGATAAATAATGTCCTGAGATCTTAGTAGTTTCTCCTAAAAAAGCCTTAAACATCAAACGCCTGCTGGTCTGCAGGGCGCTTGTGCTTAAGACTTTTTTATTAAATATTAATACGTGCTTGAATTATTTGTAAATATCTGTTTGACTTAATTTATGAGTTGATAAGTAAAACGATTTCATGCTAAAAGAGGATGAGTAATCAATGGCGAAAACACTGTATTTAATGCGACATGGAGAAACACTTTTTAATGCACTTGGAAAAATTCAAGGTTGGTGTGATTCACCGCTTACGAAGACCGGTATTCAACAGGCTAAAGTTGCGGGTGAATACTTGGATAAATTACCAATTGATCATGCATATAGTTCAACATCAGAGCGCAGTTGCGACACAATTGAAATTGCCTTGAAGAATCGCATGCCCTATCAAAGGCTAAAAGGGCTGAAGGAAATGAATTTTGGTGTTTATGAGGGCGAGAGCGAAAAGCTCAATCCAACAATCCTTAAAGATTATGAAACTTTTTTCCTCCCTTTTGGGGGCGAATCATCCAAAGCGGTTGGTAAACGAATGCTAGAAACATTAACTGACATTATGGATAAGCCGGATCATCAAAATGTTTTGGCCGTTTCACATGCTGGTGCCTGTGTGAACTTCTTGGAAATGCTGCAGGACCCGACAGACGTTTTGAAGAGTGGATTTTCGAATTGTAGTATTTTTAAATTTACGTATGACCAACGGAAATTTAAATTAGTAGATGTGATTCGATTTTAAAACAGTTTAAAATTGCGTGTTTTTTTCTCAAATGGTAGCGCTACAGCCTCAGATTGACTATAATCAACTTAACAGATTAAAAGTATGAGAGGTGTAACCCGATGCAATATAAAAAAATTCTCGTTCCGGTTGATGGTTCGAAAAATGCTGAATTGGCAGTGACCAAAGCCGTGTTTACAGCTAAACGCAATCAAGCTCATTTAGACATTGTTTCAATAATTCAGACTAGCCGATTTTTAGATGTTTATGGTCATATGGGGTCAAATACAGATTATCTAGATATTACTTATCACCGAACGCAAGAATACGTAGAAATGTTGAGAGACACCATTAAGGAAAAATATGATTTTGATGATGTCTCGATTTCTGTGGAGTCCGGGAATGCTGGAAAGATCATTGCAAAGTTGGCTCCAGAAGAATTGCATAGTGATTTGATTATGATGGGAGCCACCGGTATGAATGCCATGCAGCGGACAATGATTGGTTCGGTTGCAGATTACGTTGTGCGGGTCGCCAACTGTGATGTTTTGCTGATACGAACAGATCTTAATAACAAATTAAGCTAAAACAAGGTTGCGATGCGTCTAAATGAAGTATCAGCAACCTGTTTTTATAATAATTAGTAGTTTAAAAATGGTATGATGAATATAACCTTAAAAAAGAAGAGGAGTTTATCAATTGACACAATTCGAATTCAAATTATCTTATGAAAATGGCCGCGTTGTCACATTTTACCGAGACTATGAAGGCCTTGAGGATGCTGAGAAAGATTTATTGGCCCATATGTCTTCTGGCTCAACAATTAAATTTAGCGAAAAAGGGTTAGTGGGGATGCTGTCATTTCGCGGGGCAATTAGCTATTTGATTACTGAAAAGAATCGCCCAAACGGTGTCGAAGCAATTACTTGGGAATAATTCAAATGGTGCTTCAAAGGGTGGATAATTAAGAAAAAGAAGCCGTCTTTGAAGCATTTTTATTTCACAAATTATGATAGCGCTTTAAAAACAAAGGAGTCTTATTATGAATACAGGAATTTCTACTCAAAATTTAGAAGGTGGCTTTGAAGCTGCGTTTAACAGTAATGCCGAGACCTATTATTTTGCCCCAGGACGCATTAATTTAATTGGGGAACATACAGATTATAATGGCGGCCGCGTTTTTCCATGTGCGATTAGTTTAGGGACTTATGCAGCAGTAAGCTCCCGGTCTGATAATGAATTCCATTTATATTCGGCCAATTTTGCTGATCAAGGGATGCAAGTATTAACGCTGGGAACGGATGAAATTCAAGAAAAAGTTGGAAATGTTTGGACGAATTATCCAAAGGGAATGCTGCGATATTTAATCGAAGCGGGAAACCAAATTACGCATGGGTTAAATGTGTACATAGAAGGTAATTTGCCTGACGGTGCGGGTTTGTCCTCGTCAGCATCCCTAGAAATGTTGTTTGGAAAAATTCTGCAAACAGAGTTTGATCTCCAGGTGGCCCCGATTGACATGGTGAAATTTGGTGTAAAAGTCGAAAATGAATTTATTGGTCTAAACTCAGGAATTATGGACCAGTTTGCCGTTGAAATGGGTAAAAAAGATAACGCGGTTTTGTTGGATACCAATACGCTTGAATATGAGCACGTACCACTTAAACTAGGTGAGTACGTCATCATCATTATGAACACCAACAAACGCCGTGAGCTGGCAGATTCTAAGTATAATGAACACCGGCGTGAATGTGATGAAGCTCTAGCTCAATTGCAAACCGGTATCGATATCCCCACCTTGGGAGCGCTAGATAAAGAAACGTTTGACGAATACAGTTATCTCATTCAAAGTGAACCACTGCTCAAGCGTGCACGTCATGCTGTGTTTGAAAATCAGCGAGTTGGTGAGGCCGTTACAGCGCTGCAAACGAAAGACCTGGCTAAATTTGGTCGGCTAGTTAACGCTTCTCATGTATCCCTTCAATATGATTTTGAAGTGACCGGTAAGGAGCTGGATACTTTGGTACATACTGCTTGGGAACAAGATGGTGTTTTAGGGGCCCGCATGATCGGTGGCGGTTATGGTGGTTGTGCCATTGCCCTGGTTCAAAAGCCTGCGGTTAAAACTTTCGAAGAGCGTGTAGGTCGCAATTACCAAGCCGTGATTGGATATGCGCCTGATTTCTATGTGGCCGAAATTGCGGATGGCCCCCAACAATTACAAAAGGAGTAAGGGCAGTTGGAAAATATCGTTGAAAATTTTGTGACCAAAGTTTTGGAGCAAGGACCCTACCAAGAGTTAGATCGGCAGTATCTCGTAAATCGGATCTACGCATTAGTGGGTGAAACTGATCCTCAGCTTGAAAAACATCCCAGTAATTTTTTGGAAATTCACGATGCTTTGATCGAGATGGCTATCCAAAATAAAAAAATTGAAGATAACCCTACAGAACGGGAAATATTAGGCGCTGATTTAATGAATTTTGCGACTCCCACACCGTCTCAAGTGAACGCCAAATTTTGGAATCTTTATCAAAAAAGTGCTTCAGCGGCCACAACTTACTTTTATCAGTTAAGCCAGCATAATGACTATATTAAAACTCGGGCGATAGCTAAAAATATTGAATTTCCGGTTGCAACAGATTATGGCAACCTAGAAATCACAATCAATCTATCCAAACCTGAAAAGGATCCGCGCGCAATTGCCCTAGCTCAAACGCAGCAATCAACTAGTTACCCACAATGCCAGTTATGTATGGAAAACGAGGGATATGAAGGCCACGTTGGGTATCTGGCCCGAGCTAATCATCGGATCGTTCGTTTGTTGCTAGATGGTGAAACATGGGGATTTCAATATTCACCATATGCGTATTTTGCGGAACACTGTATTTTCATTTCTGAAGCACATCGACCAATGCACATCGATCGATCGACGTTTCAAAACTTAGTGGCGCTCACGAAACTGTTTCCTGAATATTTTGTTGGGAGTAATGCTGATTTGCCAATTGTGGGAGGTTCGATGTTAAGCCATGATCACTATCAAGGCGGGAAACACAATTTTCCGATGGCCATGGCAAAAGTTGAAACATCTTTCAAATTGGGTGACTATCCTGACGTTCAGGCAGGAATTGTGAAATGGCCAATGTCAGTGATTCGCCTTGCAAGTGAAGATGAAGGCGAGTTAGTGAACGCTGCTACCCACATTCTCGATACATGGCGAAAGTATCGTGATCCAGACCGCCAAATTCAGTGTGAAACAGAGGGGATCAATCATCACACGATTACGCCGATTGTTCGAAAACGAGCAGGTCAATTTGAGATGGATTTAGTTTTACGAGATAATCAAACTTCCAAGCAGTATCCAGATGGAATCTTTCATCCTCATGCTGATGTGCAACACATCAAAAAAGAAAATATCGGTCTGATTGAAGTAATGGGTCGCGCAATTCTGCCGGCACGTTTAAAAACAGAGTTACAAGAAGTTCAACGTTATTTATTAGCGCAACCTAATCAAATGAAGGCATACCATAAGAATTGGGCTGACGAAGTGAAACAACGGCATACAATCACAGACACAAATGTCCAAGAAATTTTGAATCAAGAAGTTGGGCACGTCTTTTTAAGAGTGTTAGAAGATGCTGGGGTCTTTAAACGGACCAGTGATGGGCAAACTGGTTTTCTAAAATTTATTAAGGCAATCAATCGGTAATTAAGTAAACTAGAAAGTTTTAGGGCTGGTTCTCTAAAATTTTCTAGTTTTTTAATCGAATTGTAAGCCCTTTAGTCGTTGAAAAGGGAATTCAATGTTATAATTAGGGTATAAAATTTATAACCTATTGGGGGAATTCAAAATGAGTGCAAGTCACTTAGATCCAAAACGTTTTTCAAAAATTTTAGTTGGGGTTGATGATTCCCCAGATGCGCAGTTAGCGTTTCGATTTGCCATGAACCGGGCTAAACAAGACAAGGCTGAGCTCGATATTGTTTCGATTTTAGAAGAAGATGAAATCAATATTTACCAAGCTTTAAACAAAGACTATATTCAAAACAAGCGTGATGATTTGGAAAAGCACCTACAAGGGTATCGAAAGATTGCAGAAGATTTTGGCATTAAAAAAGTGGAAACCTTCACAGCTGAAGGAGACGCTGGAGAAACAATTGTCAAAGATGTCATTCCACATGTGGACCCAGATTTGTTGGTAATCGGGTCTTCTTCCAAAGCTGGGGTTGCCCGTTACTTTGGTAGCCAGGCTTCTTACATGGCTCAATACTCACCAATTTCGGTGTTAGTCATTCGATAAAAACTTCGTAGTTTAATTAGAGACGGGTTGAAATTGAGTGAGTGACAAGTTAGAATGATTCTAGAAACAAATAATTCTAAAAGAAGGCTTGAAAATAATGACAAAGCAAGTTTATGATGATTATTTTTTTGATGAACCAGCATGGAATACGCATGATGGTGGGTATGTGCCGCTTGAAGAATCGACGGCACCGCAACAAAAATTACGGGTACCGGCAATTTTAGAACCTGATAAGGAAACAGACACGGATATGTATTACACGGTGATCGCCGAAGAGGGTGAAACACAGCTCTTACCTGGGCCTAAGACGAAGACCTGGGGATATAATGGTGCCTTATTAGGAAAGACGATTGTTTTTAAGCGCGGCAAAAAAATTCATATCACGTTAAAAAATGACCTTCATGAACTAACGACTTTTCATTGGCATGGTCTTAATGTGCCAGGGCCTTACATTGATGGCGGTTGTCATGCGCCAGTTTATCCGGGTGAATCTAGTGACATTGAATTCGTATGTGATCAACCGGCGGCAACGCTTTGGCTACATGCCCATCCTTGCCCATCGACCGCACAACAGGTTTGGCATGGCCTTGCAACACCGGTTGTAGTGACTGATGATGTTGAAGCAAAACTACCATTGCCTAGAAACTACGGCGTTGATGATTTTCCCATTGTGCTCCAAGACCGTAATTTCCATGAAGACAATCAGTGGAATTATCAAGCAGATTACGATCCCGATGGCGTTCAAGGAAAAACTGCCATGATTAACGGTACAATTAATCCATACATCGATGTCACAACACAGCGGGTGCGTTTGCGTGTGTTAGATGGCGCTAATCGCCGAGAATTTCGTTTACACTTTAATGATGGACTGGAATTTGCCCAAGTGGCTTCTGATGGTGGCATTATGCCAAAACCCGTTTACTTTAAAAAAGTCATGATTACTTGTGCTGAACGAGATGAGTTCATCGTTAATTTTGAAGGCTATCATGATGGCGATGAAGTGGCTTTGATGTCCGATGATGTGCCTTTAGTTCGTTTCCGGATTCATAGCTTTGCCAAAGATGATACCAAACTACCTGAGCGTTTGATTGATGACCCCGAACTCCCTGTAACACCTGGGACTGACGTTCGCCATGTAGTAATGTCTGGCATGGATGAAGAAGTGGCGATTGATGGTAAGAAGTTTGAGATGCAACGAATTGATGCTCGGCAAAAAGTTGGGGATGTGGTGGTCTGGGACATCACCAATACTAACGATATGGTGGGTGGCATGATTCATCCGTTCCATATTCACGGAACCCAGTTTTTAGTTGTTTCTCGAAATGGTCACGCTCCTTATGCGAATGAACATGGGTGGAAAGATACGGTTAGTGTTAATCCTGATGAGCATGTGCAGATCAAAGTGCGATTTGAGTATACTGGTGTTTACATGTATCACTGTCATATCATTGAACATGAAGATGGTGGCATGATGGCTCAAATTGAGTCGTTTGATCCAGAACATCCAAAGACTTATAAATTAATGGACATGGATACCTTGATGAATGCATTTGCCAAGGAAAACAATGTTGATACCAAAGATTTATGGTTGGGTGGCATGGAATCTTACGATAAAATGGGTATGAAGATGTAAGATTCTTATAACAGAATACTAAAAAAGTGGTTGTTCACCTTTAATCGGGAACAACCACTTTTTAATTAGAAACATTTTTAAATTTCAAAATATTTGTATAAATCATCGATCGTCAGTTTTTGTTTTTCGTCACCAGACACATCGATTTTAATTTGACCTTTATCTAACACGATTAAACGATTGCCATATTTCAAGGCGTCTTCTAAGTGATGAGTGATCATCAAACAGGTCAGCTTATCTTCACGAATCCGATCGTCAGTGGCCTGTAATAATTCCTGACTAGTTTTGGGATCCAATGCGGCTGTGTGTTCGTCCAATAGTAGGATATCTGGCCGTTTAATAGTAGCCATTAAGAAGCTCAAAGCCTGTCGTTGCCCGCCAGACAGTTCACCAGCGGGGGTGTTTAAACGATTGCTTAAATCATTTTCCATCGTTCCGGTGATTTCTCGAAAATGGGGCATTTGTCGTTTTAATCCGCGGAACACCAGTCCACGTCGCGCACCGCGTTTTTCAGCAAGCAGCAAGTTTTCAGAAACTGTCATCCGGGGGGCAGTCCCTAGTTTTGGATCTTGGAAAACCCGACTTAAGAAGCGGGTCCGTTTTTCTTCAGACAGACGCGTGATATCTTTCTCGTTGACCAGAATGTGACCGTCATCGACTGCTAAGTTCCCACCAATGGTATTAAAAAGGGTGGATTTTCCGGCCCCGTTGGAACCCAGAATCGTGATGAAATCGCCAGGGTACACTTTTAAATTAATTCCCCGCAGAATCTTTTGTTCATCAGGAGTATGCCGATTGACATAGGTGGTGACATTTTGAAGTTCTAAAATTGGATTAGTCATGATTACGCACCTTCTTATCTGGGAGTGGCGTCTTTACGCTGTTTTTGATTAAATTGTCTAAATGGAGCGCCTTACGCAGCATTGGCAACATCAGGCAGATGGCCAATACGATTGAAGAAATTAGGTTCAAATCGTTTGTACTGAAGCCGAGCTGTAAGACGATCAATAAAACGAAGCGGTATAAAATACTGCCACAAATCACGGCGATCAAACGTTGATTCATCGATAAATTACCAAACACAACTTCGCCAATAATAATGGAAGCTAGGCCGATGACGATGATCCCAATTCCCATGTTCACATCTGCATAACCATCACTCTGAGCTACGAGGGCACCAGATAAGGCAATGAGTCCATTGGATACCATTAAACCCATGATCTTCATGCTGTCAATGTGAATTCCAAGCGACTTTGCCATAGTTTCATTATCGCCAGTTGCGATGAATGATTGGCCTAAATCAGTTTGGAGAAACATACCAAGAATAACGGTGACGATGATCACAATGATTAGACCAAGCGTGACACTGTCGAAGTACTTTGGTAGTGATTCTAGAAAATGATTCGTAAATAAACTTTGTTTGCCGAGTAGTGAAATATTAGAAGTCCCCATGATTCGTAAGTTAATTGAATAACATGCGGTCATGACCAAAATACCAGCTAGTAAGATGGGGATGCGACCTTTGGTATAAAGTAAACCAGTTACTAAGCCGGCGATCATACCCACGATAATGGCTAACAATGTCGCTAAAATGGGAGACATACCGTGACTAATCGCGGCAACACAGACCGCAGCGCCCATTGGAAAAGTGCCTTCAACGGTCATATCAGGGAAGTCAAGAATCCGAAAAGTTAGAAACAATCCGATTCCTAAGATACCCCAGAGAAATCCTTGTCCAATTGCTGATGTTATTAAGCTCATTTGAATACCTCTCCCTTCGTTTCGGCGGTTTTAATTAGAGAATCGGGAATGTGAATGCCGAGTTTTTTGGCTTGCTTAAGATTGATGGTCAGTTCCCCATGTTTGACAAACTGAATGGGTGTCGAAGCGGGTTTCTGGCCCTTTAAGATCTTGCCAGCCATTTGCCCGGTCATCACACCAAGCTTGTATTGGTTCACACTGTAGGTTGCGACACCGCCTTGTTTAACCATGGAGTCAACAGCTGGGAAGACAGGGATCTTGGCGTTGTTCGCATTTTTAACAAGTGTCTGCATCGCACCGGCAATCGTGTTGTCGGTTGGCACGTAAACTGCGTCCACATTTTGCAACATTGTTTGAGAAACCTGATTTAAATCATTTGAATTGGAAATTGAGTAAGCTTTTAAGGTTAAGTTTTCTTCGGCACAGAGCTTTTTGAAAAGTTTGTATTGTGTCACGGCCGAATTATCACTAGAGGTGTAGATGATTCCTAATGTCTTCATATTTGGCATTAACTTTCGAATCAAGTCCAGTTGTTCTTTTAAAGGGGCTTGATCAGAAACACCGGTGATATTGCCACCGGGATGTGATTCGTTCTTCACTAATCCGGCGCCTTTAGGATCAGTTACCGCACCTAAAACGATTGGTGTTTTGGTTGTAACATCAGCTAAGGATTGTGAAGAGGGAGTTGTAATCCCGATCATCAGGTCGGCATTTTCGTTTTCAAACTTCTCACTCATTGATTTCAAGTTGCTCTGGTTACCCTGCGCATATTGATAATCAATTTTGACCGTTTTGCCTTTGACGAATCCTTCAGATTTCAAACCGGCAATGGTTCCTTTTTGAATCTGGGTTAAAGCTGGTTGATTCATCAGTTGCAGAATCCCAACGGTTGGAATTTTAGGCTTAGCGGTTTGTTTAGCGTTTCCTTGAAAAAATGCGAAACCAAGAAAAATAAATATTGCTGCAATAAATGTAATTAAACGTTTCATATCCTCGACTCCTTTATATTTTGCACATGGGATTGAAATTTTTGAGAAAGAAAAAAAGAACAATCCCATTGCAGGATTGTTCTTAATAAATCGAAACAAAACCCACATGAATATTATAATCCATGCGGGCTTTTTTCTACGTCAAAATTAGCCGGCACAGATACGATCTGTATGCATCCAGGTCGTATCTTGCCAAAAGACAAACTACAACCTAATTACCGGCTTTGCCAACGATTATTAAGTTGTGTGTATGTCTTTGTCATGTGTCTAGCCAACTTTCTTTATTAATTAATTATGAGTATAGATATCTTTTTAGCGGGTGTCAAGCTAGTTTTTGAACTTTCTTTATTAAATGCGGATTAGATAAATTGAAACTATGGACCATATTTGCGAATCATGCTATACTTTAGAAAAATTTTAAAGTGAGGGATCTGCCGTTGAGAAATTAAGCCAATTCTGTTGAATCTGTGAGTAAACCTGTCATAGGGGGTGCTCTGCAGTTTTTCAGGATCAGCTATTTTTTCTTGATGAGCAGGTCTTTTTGTATGCTCATTTTAGCTAGTCTTGAAAAAAGCTAGAAATATGAGGTACCTGTATGTCTAAAATTGAAATTAAAAATCTAACGTTTGGCTATGAAAGCCAAGGAAACCTGTTGTTCGATCACGTTAACTTGAATCTGGATAGCAACTGGAAATTAGGGCTAATTGGGCGCAATGGGCGCGGTAAAACGACTTTTTTGAAGTTGTTGCAAAATCAGTTAGGCTATCAAGGAAAAATAAGTTCTAATTTAGCGTTTGATTATTTTCCGCAACCCATCGCTAATCCTAAGCAGCTGACGTTTTATGTGCTAAATGATTTGGGTGTGGACGAGCAGTGGCAAGTGGAACGCGAGTTGAGTTTGTTGGGAACCGACCCAGATATTTTGTGGCGTGAATTTACCGGTTTATCTGGTGGTGAACAAACTAAAGTGCTTTTAGCCAGCTTGTTTACGCAGGGAGTTAATTTTCCACTGATTGATGAGCCGACGAATCATTTGGATATCAAAGCCCGTGATCAAGTGGCAGCTTATTTGCAGCAAAAGAAGCAAGGATTCATTGTGATTAGTCACGATCGCCATTTTGTAAATCAGGTGGTTGATCACACCCTATCGATTGAGAAGTCCAATATTTTAATGTATCAAGGAAACTTTGCTGTCTACGAAGAACAGAAAAAGTTATCAGATCTCCATGAAGAAATGGAAAATACAAAACTTAAAAAAAGTATCAGTCGGCTCAAACAAACCGCGGCCGAAAAAGCCGAATGGTCACGATCTAAAGAAGGGGAAAAACTCGGCAATCCCCATAAGAAGGGGAGCGGAGCAGTGTATGATACGGGTGCGATTGGCGCACGGGCCGCACGGACTATGAAACGATCGCTGACCTTGAAAAAGCATATGGAAAATGATATTCAATCAAAAGAAAAGTTGTTGAAAAATATTGAATACATTGACCCATTAACCATGAACTTTCAGCCTAGTTATCATGAACGTTTGCTAACTTTAAAAGGGGTTTCACTTCGTTATCAGGACGCCAAACAGCCGTTATTTAAGCCGATTTCGTTTGATCTAAAAAAAGGAAATCGAATCGGCATTGTGGGTCCAAATGGATCCGGCAAATCAACTTTAATTCACGCGCTATTAGGTAATTTTTTGGGTCAGATTAGTGGTGAAATTGAGCAACCAAAGCATTTGCAGATAAGTTATGTGCGGCAATCCTATGAAGATAATCAAGGAACCCTTCAGGAGTTTGCTGAACAGCACCATTTGGATTATCAAGAATTCTTGAATAATTTGCATAAATTGGGATTGGAACGCAATGTGTTTACCACCAAAATCGAGCACATGAGTATGGGCCAACAGAAAAAGGTGGAACTAGCAAAATCGTTGTCGGTCCCAGCAGAATTATACTTGTGGGATGAGCCGTTAAATTATTTAGATATCTATAATCAAGAACAGTTAGAAACGCTGATTACCTCGGTGAAACCTTCGATGATAATTATCGAACATGACCGCGAGTTTATTGAACATGTGACGACTGGTGTGGTGGAATTGAAAACGTCAAATTAGTTTGTAAATTTGTTGAATTAAAAGCCGAAAACAGATACAAAATATGTTAAAATTAGTTTATGCGGATATACTTAAAAATAAAAAGTATAGACAACTAGTTAAAAAGGAGATTCGCATATGGCTCATTTAATTTATACGGTTTTGTTAACAGTTTTTGGATTACTTTGTATTTTTATCCCCCTGTGGTTATTGATGAGAGCCAACAAGTCGATCTCAATGAAGGTTGAACCGACAGATGATGACTCTAAGATTTTTTACACCTATGTCTGGTTTTACGAGACAGGAAAACTGAGTGTTTTAAATGGGGATGCCTATCAAGTCGGAAAACAGGTTCAAGCTACCAATGCGGGAAAATATATCATTAAAAAAGTGAACAAAGAGATTTTGTTTATGGGAATGCAGCGAAAATATGAATTTGTTTTAGATTAGAATTTTTGCTCAATCAAAAAGGTGTTTCGCTTAATTGCGAAACACCTTTTAAATTTACTTTGATTTTTGATCTTTAAGTTTCCAAACCTTATAGAGATCGTAACTGAATAGAATAAAGATGGCAATGGTACTAATAGTTGTGATGGTTAGTCCAAAGGATACGAGATCCACAATGGAAAGAACTAACATAAGTAAAGCACCAATAAAACTAAAAATTAATTTTCCGTTCATATTACCACGACCTAAGCATTTTGTTGTTCAGCTTGAACTTGTGCAACTCGTTCGCTAATCTTCATAAATGGTAAGTAAAGGAAAACACCAAGGATGATTATGAAGAGTTGTACTAATGGTGCTCGCCAATCACCGGCCGTTGAAAGATAAGGACCAATTAGTGGTGGCGTTGTCCAAGGAACCAAAACGACTGTTCTTCGTACCCAACCAGCTGCAGTTGCCGCGTATCCGATGATACTACCAATTGTTGGGAATAAAACGAATGGGATCATCAATGGTAAGTTAAAGACAATTGGATAACCAAAAATCATTGGTTCGTTAATGTTAAATAATCCAGGAGCTAATGATAAGTTAGCAACTTGTCGAGACGATTTAACTTTACTGAAAATTAAAATAGCAATAATTAATGAAATTGTACTACCTGAACCACCAATCAATGTGTAACTACTTACAAATGATGTGGTGATGATATTTGGAATATGTGCAAATGAATGTGAATGAGCGTATGCGGTCATATTGGCATTCATGTTGATTAAAACTAGTGGATCCATTAAAGTTCCTGAAATAACAGTTTGATGGATACCAAGTGTAAACAGGAAGTTAGCTACTGTGTAAATGACACAGAATCCAACGATATTAGTATTAAATCTACGTAATGGCTCTTGAATCCACGTTTTGATTAAGTTAATCAAATCGGCATTGAAGAGACCTGCTAATAATGCGGCAATAAGAGCAAAGATTGACATTAAAATTAAAGCAGGGAGTAACACACTGAATGATGACGAAACTGCAGGTGGTACGTTTTCCCCTAAATGAATCTGTAAACTCTTGTAACTAGATAATTTGATGAAAAGACCTGTGGCCAAAAGACCAACAATAATCCCACCAAACATTCCTTGTGTCCCAGCATTAAGGTAACTAATTCCGCCAGTAACCGTAGCCATTTTGGCACCACCTGAAGCAACAGTGCCTAAAGCAATATTTCCTGGCATCATAATCATTAAACAAGCTAATGACATGGCAGACGCAGCAATTGGATTATCAAACCCTTTGTTTTTAGCTAAGGCATAACCAATCATGGGGGCTACTAACAAACCGGCAACGTTTAAAGTACCATTATTAATCGCATTACCAAACACCTGTACTTTTGCTAATGTGTCTCCATGGAATATCCAAGTAAACACGGTGTTATTGAGCAACACTCCTAGTCCGGCAATGATGAACACTGGCAAAATAACTGCGAACGCATCACGCAAGGAACGGAGATAAACCCAATTACCAACTTTTACATATATTTCGGTAAATTTGGCAATGAAACCAGAGTTTTCAAGTTTGTCGCTTGTACTCTTGTTGTTATCTTCACTCATAAATTTTTCCTCCTTTGTTAAACAATTTAATTAAGATCGTTTCCATTTGAAGCAATAACTTTTTTGAACCAACCGTAACTCTTCTTTGGAATTCGTTTCATGTCACGTAAATCATGATTGCCACGATTGACGTAAACCATGCCGTAACGTTTTTCCATATTTCCAGAAGAGCTTGGAATGTCAATCAATCCCCAACCAAGATAACCAATTACAGGCACGCCGTCTTCAAACATGGCATCTTTCATGGCCTGAATATGGGCACGATGGTAATCAATCCGATAATCATCCTGAATTTCATGACCATCATAAGTTTCCCGAACACCAATGCCATTTTCGATTGGAAACATTGGAATTCCATAACTGTTATACGTTTTTGTGAGAATATCACGGAAACCAAGTGGATCAATTGACCAACCCCATTCTGAAACTTTCAAGAATGGATTTTCTTTGCCACCAGCGTCGAGATAATAATTTGGGAGGGTATTATCTGGGACGATTGTGCTGCTGATTGTGGAACTTTGATAATAGCTAAATGCGATAAAATCACTCGATAATTGATCAAAAACAGCTTGGTCTTCTTTGGTGAAGTCCATATTGATATTATGATTTTTCACGAAAGTAAGGACTTCATTTGAATAGTGACCAGTTGCAAAAACGTCTAACAAATTGCGATTCAAGAATTCATCAATCTGACGAGCATACTGCACATCTTTGGGTAGGGATGAGGCTGGATAAACTTCGCTGTACGCAAGCATTCCACCAATTAAGTCATCTGTTTGTTTATGTAGATAATTTGCAACACCTGCATGAGCCAACATAACGTGATGTGAAATTTGATAAAGTTCATCATCCGTTCGATCACCTTTCAGGTAACCAGCAATCCGAAATGCTTCTGAAGTTGAATATAAATTCTGTTCATTGAAGGTAATCCAATATTTAACCCGGTCGCCGAAACAATCAACCATCTTTTTACCAAATCTGATGAATGCATCCACGACATGACGGTCTAAAAAGCCATTGTATTTTTCAGCGAGATGAAGCGGCATATCAAAATGATAAAGACAAATCATTGGTTCAATATGGCGTGCCAACAATTCGTTAATCAAATTGTCATAAAATTTGATACCCTCTTCGTTAAACTCACCGTCGCCATCGGGATTTACCCGACTCCAACCAATTTGAAATCTGTAGCAATTCATTCCTTGATTGGCCATGAGGTCTAAATCTTCAGGATAGTTATGGTAGTCATCGACTGCGACTTTCCAATCTGAAGAATTTTCGGTAGCAGGGAATGTATCATAAACGGATTTTCCACGTCCGCCTTCGTTATAACCTCCTTCCGTTTGCATACTTGAGACTGAGTTTCCCCAAAGGAAACCCTTGGGCATTTCTTTTGACATATACCTATCTCCACCTTTCTTGAATCCGGTTTCATTATATAACCATCTTAATAACTATGTAAAGTCTTTTATTTAAAAAGTATATACATTTGTTTAGATTGATTAGTTGCAGATCCTGTAAGACTTGAAGTAAACAGTATGAAACAAAGGCTTAAAAGGGTAAAATAGAACTAATAAGAGATGCGAGGAAAAATAAAAATGTATAAATATCAAGAGATATCTGAAAAAATTCGCGAAAAAATTATAAATGGCAATTTTAAAGCGGGCGGTTTACTGCCAGATCAAAATCAGCTAGCCAAAGATTTTGATACAACTCGAATTACGATTCGAAAAGCAATTCAAGCCTTAATTATTGAGGGGATTGTTTATACAAAGCGGGGTGCGGGGACCTTTGTCCGTAAGGATTATTTACAAAATCTGGATGATATGGGTAACGCAATCGATAAACCACTTGGCACAACGCATACGCATCCTAATAAAAAAGTGCTAAGCAAGGTGCTAGATTTGGACGCCCGTTTGCCAAACAAAGAAGAACAAGCTAAGTTGATGATTACGGCAACGGAACCGGTGTATGTGATTGAGCGGGTTCGCTATATTGATAATGCCGCTTATAGTTACGAGCACACGATCATGCCGACCTCAATTGCGCAAATTACTAAAGAAATCTTGGAAGGCTCGGTTTACGGTTATTTAACGAACGAATGTCATTTAACAATCTCAGGTTCTCATCGAATTGTGAAAGCCGATCGGGCAACGCAAAGAGACGTGGAAGCATTGGGAGTGAAAAAAGATGAACCAGTCTTAGTTATTGAGCAGGTTAGTTATCTTGAAGACGGAGAACCTTTTGAATTTTCTCAATCGCGGTTTCCATACCAAACAAGCCAGGTAACGGCAGATATTGATTTGAATAATTAATTTAAGACAAAAAATAAAGCTTCCTCAAATTTTGAGGAGGCTTTATTTATAATTATGAATTTCCCGATTGATTAGCTGCGTGAAAATAAAAGCTAAGGTTTGGATAAACGTAAATCGTTTGTGAAAAATTGAAAAGAACATCATTTTTATAATAGTTGGATTGCTGTAATACCATACAAGCGGTTTTTGGTTTAAGTCCAAGTAGGTTGGCCTGTTCACTGGTTAGGGCATCTTGAGATAAATATTGATCGCTGTTGTTAATTCGAATGTCATACTTTTTTGCAATATAATCAAAGATTGAATGGTTGATACTTACTAGGGTTAGGGTAGGCACCTCACTTTTTACATAGTATGCATATTCCAAACTGTAAAGTTGTTTGTCGATATAACGAAGACGAATAATGCGATGTAGTGCTGCGCCATTTAGGACCCCAAACTCTTTGGCTAAAGCTTCGTCCGCATGAATTTCATCAAAAGTAACGATTTTTGAAGTCATTTCTTTATGATAGCGGGTCCGGCTAGTTCCCATAGTCAAATTGACAACCGTGTGTTTGGCTTGACTAATATCATTTACGAAGTAGCCACTTCCTTGAACACGGCGGACCAATCCCTTTTGAGCGACAATATCAATTGCCTTCCGGATGGTGTTCCGGCTCACATTATAGCGTTCCATTAACTGATGTTCAGTAGGAAGCTCTTGACTGAAGAGCTTATTTTCAATTGAGTGGATCAAATCGTCTGCAATATCATGATACATTGAAGGTTACCTCCTATCCTACATAATTTGAATAAAACGTGAGCAAAAGCTGTTGGTCGTTTTGCTAAAGTTTAAACTAGGCCAATTTGTACCCACCTATGCCATCACTAATTGTAATGAAAACGGTTTAATAGTCAACCTCTTTTATAAGAAAAGAACATATTATTTACAATAAGAACATGTTTTCCCTTTGAAAGGCTGATTTTAAGGGGATTTAAATTAAATGAATAGAGAACAAATTATATTCAGTTTTTAAAAATAAAAATTATTTTTCCTTGATACAGAAGGGGATAGCAAGGTTATTTAAAAAAAAGTGATAATCAGGCTTGTAAAATTTGTACCTACGAGTTACAATTCAGTTGTAATGAAAGCGGTTTTACATGCAACCGCTTAAATAAAAAATAAGACAAAATTCTAGGAGTGATTATTATGGCAGAAAAAACGATTATGTTAGTTTGTGCAGCAGGTATGTCAACAAGTCTTTTGGTATCAAAAATGCAAAAGGCAGCAGAAAAAGAGGGCGTTGATGCAGAAATTTTTGCAACAGCAGCTTCAGATGCTAATAACAAGTTGGAAGAAAAACATCCAGATATCTTAATGCTTGGACCCCAGGTTCGTTATATGGAAAGCAACTTCAAGAGCAAGTTAGATATTCCGGTTGAAGTAATCAACATGCAAGATTATGGCATGATGAATGGCGAAAAGGTTTTGGCAGAAGCATTTAAGACGATTGGCGTAAAATAAGAGCGCTGGAAGAGGTGGAGAAATCCGCCTCTGTAAACACGCTTCAAACCCCAAACGTCCACATATTTTTGAAAGCGGAAACAGAAATTGCTTCCGTTTTTACATAACATAAGAAAGAGATGGATTAACTATCATGGCTGAAGAAAAGAAAGCAACAGAAGAACAAGAACAGAACTTAGAAGCAATCATGGGTTTGATTATGAATGGTGGGAATGCAAAGAGCTCATCGTTTGAAGCAATCCATGCCGCAAAAACTGGTGATTTTGAAACAGCAGATGCTAAGTTAAAAGAAGCTGACGGTTTCTTGACAGAAGCCCACAATTCTCAAACGGGAATGTTAACTGATGAAGCTAATGGGATTCATGCCAAGGTTACGTTGTTAACAGTTCATTCACAAGATCACATTATGAATGCCATCACATTCCGTGATTTAGCTGGAGAAATTGTTGATTTATACAAACGTCTTGATGGCGCTAAAGTTGAAGATTAGTTAAACAAAAGAGGCAGCCAATGATGTTTCATTTGGGTGCCTTTCTTTTGTACAAATATTAAAATGAGGTGCATAAAATGAGTGAACAAAAAATGCGAATGCCAGAGGGATTTCTCTGGGGTGGCGCTGTAGCAGCCCATCAACTAGAGGGTGGCTGGCAAGAAGGCGGTAAGGGTGTCAGTATCGCTGATATCATGACAGCTGGAGACAAGGATCATCCTCGCCGTGTAACTGACGGTGTTAAAGATGGCGAAGTTTATCCAAACCATTGGGGAATTGATTTTTATCATCATTATCCAGAAGATATTAAGTTATTCGCCGAAATGGGCTTTAAATGTTTCCGAACATCAATTGCTTGGACTCGAATTTTTCCTAATGGCGATGAAACAGAACCTAATGAAGAAGGACTTCAATTCTATGATGACCTATTCGATGAGCTTTTAAAATACAATATTCAGCCAGTAATTACGTTATCTCATTTTGAGATGCCTTATCATTTGGTAAAAGAATATGGTGGTTGGTCAAACCGTAAGTTAATCGGTTTCTTCTTAAACTATGCAGAAGCTGTTTTCAAACGTTATAAAAATAAAGTTAAGTATTGGATGACATTTAACGAAATTAATAACCAGACGACTTGGGATGATCCTCATCCAATGCTACAGAACTCTGGTTTGCAATTAGGCGACGACGATAACTGGGAAGAAGCGATGTACCAAGCAGCTCATTATGAAATGGTTGCCAGTGCTAAAGCCGTTAAACTTGGCCATGAAATCAACCCAGATTTCCAAATTGGTGACATGATTGCTATGTGTCCAATTTATCCATTAACTGCTGATCCTAAAGATATCATGATGGCAGAACGTTCCATGCAGACTCGTTATTACTATGGAGACGTTCAGGCTAATGGTTTCTATCCAAATTGGGTGCCAAAATATTGGGCACGCAAAGGATTTAAGATTGACCGTACTGAACAAGATGCCAAGGATTTACGTGAAGGAACTGCAGACTACGTTGGCTTTAGCTACTATATGTCCTTTGTAACGAAGTTTAGTAAGGATAATCCAGAGTATGTTTATACCGAATCTAAAGATCAAGTCGACAACCCTTATACAGAGAAATCTGATTGGGGTTGGCAAATTGATCCAATCGGTTTACGCTATGCCATGAACTGGATGCAAGATCGTTGGCACAAACCAATGTTTATTGTTGAAAATGGCTTTGGCGCCTATGATAAAAAAGGAGCCGATGGTAGTGTCCACGATGATTACCGGATTAGTTACTTCCATGATCATGTTGAAGCTATGGAAAAAGCGGTGGTTGAAGATGGCGTGGATCTTATCGGTTACACACCATGGGGATGCATCGATCTTATCTCGGCCAGCACAGGTGAAATGAAGAAACGTTACGGATTCATCTATGTTGATCAAGATGATGAAGGAAACGGCTCATTGAAACGTTCTAGGAAGGATTCGTTTGACTGGTTTAAGAAGGTTATTGCATCAAACGGAGAAGACATTTCTGAGAAGTAAGATTTGATTTGAAAAGCAGTTAGCTGTTCAGTTGGCTGGCTGTTTTTTTCTTTTGAAACTTGTTCCACAAAAACGACCAATGTGTTATGTTATAGGTGGATATAGGGGAAGGTGAATCGTATGTTTCCATATGAAAGAGTAAAATTGTTAAACCAATTGGAGCTAAGTATCTACAAATATATTATTGCCCATCCAGCTGAGGTAGCCGACATGACTATCCGGCAACTAGCAAAGAAAAGTCACGTGTCACCAACGACAATTTTACGGTTTCTCCGAAAAATGAATTTTGATGGCTATTCCGAGTTTAAATATGCTTTGAAACGGCAACAAAAAATTGAAGTTGAAGAACCATCACAACAACAGTTGGTTCCGATGAATCAGTTCTTTGACCAGGTCAACGATGACCATTTTCTTAATAAAATTAACCAGGCGGCTCAATTCATTATCGATGCGGATACCAGTTTGTTTTTTGGATTAGGAACTAGCGGTAGTTTGTCACAATATGGCGCCCGTTTGTTAGCCAATTATGGGATTTATACGCTAAATTTTACAGATCCATTTCAGCCTAAGCCATTGGCGCGGCGAGACTTTTCTGATACGTTACTTATTTTGTTATCCGTATCCGGTAAGACACCCCAAGTTTTGAATCAAGCTAAGTTTTATCAAGAAAATGGCGCAAAAACGATGTCGATTACTGCCAATCGTTATTCTACTCTGGCACAACTTGTCGATTTTAACATTTCGTATAATGTCCCCGAAGTACGGATGGCCGATTTAAATCTCACGTCGCAAATTCCAGTCGTTTTTCTTTTAGAACAAATCGGTATTAAGGCCCATAAAGATCTTTTGAAATCGACAAACAGTCAAAAAGATTCGATTTTTTAAAATAAATAGAAAACGCTTAAATTGGCCCATACCAGTTTAAAAACAAGGCTATTATTAACTTTATCTGCTTACTTTGTAAAACAAACCAATCAATAATATGAAACATGTTTCTTTAAGAAACATGTTTTTTTTAACGAAAATTTAAACTTTCTTTCGAAAATAGGTAGGCACAAATCTAAAAAGGTGCTATATTAAAGGAGATGAAAGCGCACACAGTGTTCTTTCGAATAAACTTTATCACTTGCGAAGTTATACCTATTATTTTAGTTTTTGCTATTTATATTTCGTTGCAAGTGATATCTGGGAGGGTTTTACATGAGTGAGAAAAAATCCAGCTTCGTGCAGGATAAGCTTATTCCCTTAGCTGGGAAAATGGCTGCTTCTCGTCATTTGGTTGCACTTCGTGATGGATTTGCGCTGGTAATGCCACTAATCATTATTGGTTCAGTCTTCATGATCGTCAGTCAGTTTCCAATTCCGGCCTACATCAATTGGATGAGTTCGGTATTCGGTCCTAACTGGGCAACAGTTGTTGGTTGGGCGACAAACGCAACATTCAATATTATTGGATTAGTTGCTGTAATTGGTATTTCATATCAATTAGCTAAGTCGTATGACGGTGTTGATGCATTGTCAGCAAGTATGATTTCTTTAGGAGCATTTATCCTAACGATCCCATTGACTACTGATAAAGCAGGAAACACATTTGTACCTTTGACAATGTTAGGTTCAATGGGCCTGTTTGAAGCATTGTTAATTGGATTATTCATTACTGATTTCTATGTATGGATGATTCATAAGAACTGGCAGTTCCATATGCCAGACACAGTTCCACCCGCAGTTGGGAATGCCTTTTCTGCATTGATTCCTGGCTTCGTGATTATCACCGTTGTTTGGTTATTCCGGATTGGTGTTAGCTTTACAGCATTCAAGACGATTCCAAACATCATCACAGTTATCTTAGCTAAACCTTTGACAGCCGTTGGTGGTACGATCTGGGGAGCTCTAGTAGCTGAATTCTTCGTTTCATTCCTTTGGTTATTCGGTATTCATGGTGCTAACGTTGTTGGTGGGATCATGGCACCAATTTGGTTAGGTCAAATGGGACAAAACGCTGCTGCTGTTAAAGCAAACAAACCAATTCCAAACGTTGTTAGTCAACAATTCGTTGATAACTTCGTCCATGCTGGTGGTTCTGGTGAAACAATTTCACTTGCCTTAATGATGTTCTTCTTTGCTAAATCAGCAAACTTGAAGGCCATTGGTAAGTTGGCTGCTGCACCTGCAATCTTCAACATTAACGAACCTATTATGTTTGGTTTACCAATTGTTTTGAACCCTGTTATGGCAATTCCATTTATCGTTGTTCCATTAGTAACTGTTATTATTACTTATGTATCAATGAAGACAGGAATTGTTGCACGAACGATGGGAGTTGCTGTTCCTTGGACAACGCCTCCAATTATTTCAGGTTGGTTGGCAACTGGTCATCTTTCCGGTGCTGTGCTTCAGTTAGTTAACTTTGTTATTGGTGGTGCAATCTGGTATCCATTCTTCAAGGTTGCTGATCGTCAAGCATTGAAACAAGAAAAAGAAATTGCTGACAAAGAAGCTGCAGAAGCTGCAAACAACTAAACATTCGTTTGTAAGTTTTAATAAAATCTGTCGAAATCATTCGGCAGATTTTTTAGTAAAAAGCAGAATTTTTAATGAGACGGTTAACTTCTGAGAATCCTGTAGTTGTCCGTAGAGCTAAAGTTGCTAAAACAACAAGTTCTTATGACAATCTAAATAACAGAATGTTTTGATAACTTTCTCCGTGAAACTGAGCCGGAACGTAGTGGGCACAACTTGGCTTGCTGCACTCCTAAAGGTACCAAACCAGTCAGTGTTACGTATCCTTAATTTTGTGACTAGGGTTGAGGCATTCGCATGGTAAGACTACTATACAAATGGGTAGCGGGCATAGATGAAGATACACATCTGGCTTTCGGAGTAAAAATAGGCTCAGCTGTGAAATTATTGTTGGCGCTTTAGCGCTTACAATAAGGTCAATATTGAAGACAACTGGTTGGCTTCAATTTGTGCCCACAGCGTTCCAGACTAATTTTACGGAGAATGCCAAATAACTATCGTAGATCTACCTTAAAAATTTTCAACAATTTAGTTTTAGAGGTAAATGTTTCATTGAAATGCGTATAATTAAGAGTGAATGAGAAATTGATTATTTAAAAAGAGGAGCGAGAACCATGAGTAAACATAAAAAGGATCGACCAAGTTCCGCCGTGGAACGTAACGCACAAGCTAATGTGGACAAAATTAAAGAAAAAACTAAGACTCAAAAAACTAGTATTAAAGATTTACCTAGTTGGTCACAGGACTTGGCATACCGGCGGTTTGGACTTAGTGAAGTGATTTCTTTTATCCCTTTGATCATTGCCGTCTTGGTAACACCTATGCTGAACGATCGCGTTCCCATGGGTGGGGGACTTGTGGTTAACAAAAATGCCCTATTCATCATCCCTTTCGTTAGTTTATTAATTTCTGGTGGTAGTTATGTGAGTATCAAAATCCGCCGGAAAGCGGAACAAGTTACAGATATTGAACATTTAGCATGGAACGAAATTTTCGCGTTTCTTGCCAATGTCCTAGTTGTGGTAGTTTGTTCAGCAGTTCTTATTTATCAGTTATTTAGAGCATTTACAGCTTAATATATAGGGGGTATTATTTTGGCACGATTAGGAATTTCTTTATATCCAGAGCATTCAACATTTGAACAAGATAAAGCCTATTTAGATCTAGCACATAAGTATGGTTATACACGGGTATTTACATCGCTATTACAAATTAATGGTGATCAAGACGCCGTTGTAGCTAACTTCAAGAAAATTGTGCAGTATGCGAATTCACTAGATTTTAAAGTTATGGTGGATATGAATCCATCCTTATTTAAACAACTAGGAATCACGTATGATGATCTGTCTTTCTTTGATGATCTTGGTGCGTGGGGATTACGTTTGGATGAAGGATTTACTGGGATGGAAGAATCGCGGATGACCCGAAATCCATACGGAATTAAAATCGAAGTGAATATGAGTAACGGAACCCGTTATTTGGAAAATATTCTCAGTTTTGCGCCCGATAAACAAAATCTATTGGGCTGTCATAACTTTTATCCACAGGAATACACTGGACTTGGGGAAGACTTCTTTGTGAAGTGCTCGAAGTTATTCCGAGAAAACAACATCAATACAGCTGCTTTTGTGAGCTCAAACGCTGCTAAATTCGGTCCTTGGCCTGTACAAGATGGTTTGCCAACGATTGAAGATGACCGCCACCTGCCAATTGATACGCAAGTTCAACATTTATTGTTGACGGGCTTGATTGACGATGTCTTGATCGGGAATGCGTATGCTTCAGAGGATGAATTAAAAGCTGCTTCGGTTGCTTTCTTCGGTCAGTATCCAGTCTTGCATGCGGATTTTGTGGATGACCTAACGGAAAATGAAAAGTTGGTTGCTTTGGGCAAACCCCATTTGTATCGTGGCGATGCTTCTGACTATTTGCTGCGAGACACCATGCCACGTGTTTGGTATAAAGATAAAGAAATTCCAGCTCATCATGAACAAGATGACTTTAAACGTGGTGACATTATTGTGGTCAATGATGTGTACAGCCGATACAAAGGTGAACTTCAAATTGCGTTAAAAGCATTTCCAAATGATGGCCGGCGGAACGTGGTTGGACATCTGACGGATGATGACTTATTCCTTTTGAATTACATCAAGCCATGGAGTACGTTTGAATTAAAATAATTAGCAAATGATGCGTAGAAATCTGAAAAGATTCTACGTATTTTTTTGTACACTTTTCTATTGTTAATAAACGCTTTAGGCCAAAGTTAGGAAAGACTAAATAAAAGTTAGGGTTGACTAAATAATGCATTTGCTTATAATCTAATTGGTAAGTTAATTGAGTGAACACTTAATTAATTTGAGGGAGGAGGACGTCATCACGAGAAAATCTCAGAAAGAAAAAATACCGGTTCAGTACTACAAATCTTTTACAGATGATTTAGTAACTACGCAGGATCAGGAGTATAAATTACCGGATGATTATGTGTGGGAGCATACAAATCCAGGCTACAGATTTCTCTCAAAATTGCTTTATATGATAGTATGGGTAGTGAGTTTTTGCTATTGTCGCTTATGTCACGTGACTTTTAAAAATCGGCGGGTGTTGAAGGCTTATCAAAATCAGGGTTATTTTCTGTATGGAAATCATACCCAGCCAGTGGGAGATGTACTTACCCCAAGACACATTAGTCCGTTTAAAAGTATGTATACCTTAGCTAGTCCGGCTAATTTAGGACTGCCGATTCTGGGACCCATGCTTACAATGGGTGGGGCAATCATTGTGCCTGACTCTTGGCGGAAATTACGTGAGTTTGATCGTATTGTTAAGAAGCGCATTGACCAAAAACATGGTATTATGATCTATCCGGAGGCGCATGTGTGGCCGTACTATACAAAAATTCGCCCGTTTCCAGATAGTGCCTTTCATTATCCAGTTCAGCAGCAGGCACCGTCATTTTGCGTGACGACGACTTACCAAAAACGAAAATTTGGTTCAAAACCACGCCGGACGGTCTATATCGATGGCCCATTTCTACCCAAGGCGGATTTGAACAAAAAGGCGCAGCAGGAGCAACTACACCAAGAAATTTACAACTGCATGGTTAAACGCAGTAGATCCAGTACGTACGAATATATTAAGTATCAAAAAAAGGGGGAGGAAGCATGAATATCTTGTATTGTGGCAATGAAAAGATGGCAGATGGTTTGTTGATCTCAATTCTTTCGTTACTAAGAAATACCAAGCAAACACTGAATATTTATATTATGACTGCATTTATTCAAACAAACGAAAAAAATTATTATCCACTCAGTGAAGCAACGGTAAATTTCTTAGATAGCGAAGTCAAACAAGCTAATCCAGCTAATTCAGTCACCAGACTCGATCTTACCGAACTATTTGAACAACAAGCACCAACCGCCAACATGGAAACAGTCTTTACACCTTACTGTATGTTGCGCTTATTTGCCGATTTATGTCCTAGTTTACCCGATAAGATTTTATACTTAGATACTGACGTGATTTGTCGAAAAGATTTTAAAGCATTTTATGATCAGGATCTTACTGAACATGAAGTTGTTGGGGTGGCAGATTATTATGGCAAGTGGGTTTTTAAACACAAAAAAGGCCACTTTAGTTATATGAATTCAGGAGTTTTGTTGATGAACCTTGCGTTAATCAAGCAAACTCAGTTATTACGCAGATGTCGTGATTTGTGTCGAACAAAGAAAATGTTCATGCCTGATCAAACGGCAATTAATAAATTAGCAGTCACTAAAAAAATTGTGCCCCGCCGCTACAATGAGCAACGACGTCTCCACAGAAATACAGTTTTCCAGCATTTCACTACGAGTTTCCGGTTATTTCCTTGGATCCATACTTTGACCGTTAAACCATGGGATGTTGAGGCGGTTCATGACAAACTAAAATTATACGAATACGATGATGTTTTAAGTGAGTACCAAGACTTGAAACCACAAATGGAGGCACTCAAATCATGAAAACAACTCAAGAACGACTTCCACTCTTTTTCTCTGTGGATGACCATTACGTACCATTTTTATTGGTTGCCTTAAAATCTATGATTGCCAACGCTAAGTTAGCATACAAATATGAAATTATTATTTTGCACGAAGGTATTAAAGAAGAAAATCAGAACCAAATTTCAGACTTAGCTAATGATCAATTTGATATTAAGTTTGTGTCAATGAAGGGTCAATTAGCAAGAGTAATGACAGGTAAAGAAGCAAAATTACGTGGAGACTATTTCACGTTTACAATTTTCTTCCGCCTCTTTATTGCTGATATGTTTGCCGAATATGATAAAGCCGTTTATCTTGATGCTGATATCATTGTCCCTGGGGATATTGGTGAACTTTACCAAACTGATATCGGGGATAACTTGGTTGCGGCAACCTCAGACTTCTTTATTGGTGGCAATCCATTTTTAGCCGACTACAGTAAAAATTCTGTTGGCGTTCCTGCTGCCGACTATGTTAATTCTGGTGTTTTGATTATGAATTTGAAACAATTCCGGGCGCAAGAATTTTCTAATGAATTTTTGTACTTATATAACAAATACCATTTTGAAACCATTGCCCCAGATCAGGACTATTTAAATGCGATTGGCCAGGGACGAATTTATCATTTAGGTGATGAATGGAATGCACAAGCAGGTTATCCAGAACGGGTAGTAGAGAATCCTAAACTAGTCCACTACAATTTATTTAATAAGCCATGGAGTTATGCGAATGTGGCCTATGGAGACTACTTCTGGAAATATGCGAAACAAATTCCTGGCAGTTATGATGCAGCCAAGGCAATGCAAGCAGCATATACACCAGAACAAATTCAGGCTGATAAAGATAACTATAAAGGCTTAGTTGAAAATACCCAAAAGATTATCAGGTCAGGAAAAACTTTCAAAGAGCTTTATAAGCAAGATCACAAACCAAATCGGGGAGTGAATTATGCGAACGACTAATCTAGTTCCTGGCAAACGAGAACCAGTGATTGCGAATATTCAAAAGGCTGTGGCTAAAAATCAGTTTAATGCCAAAGTCGAAGTTAGTGACGCAAAATTATCAAGTGGGCAAGAACAAGTAATCTTGTCAAACTACTTGAAACACTATAATCATTTTGGATACAAGTTTAATCATATTTTTGCTAATGAACTGTCTAGTATGGCCATTTCGCTGGTTTCTAAACAAACTAAAGTCGTGGGGCTTGAAAATATGAAGAATATTTCAGGTGGTGGAGTTGTCACGAGTAATCATTTTAATCCGATGGAAAATTTAGCGGTTCGTAAAGCGATGCGCCAAGCTGGAAAAGGGCAGATTTTTATGGTTAGTCAATTGGCCAATCTAAAGATGCCGGGAATTCTTGGATTTATTATGACGTATTCTGATACAATTCCAATCGATGATAGTACGGATTATATGGGTCACCAGTTTCCAGACCAATTACGAGAAATTTTAGCTCAGAATCGCTTGATTTTAATTTATCCAGAGCAAGAAATGTGGTTTAATTACCGAAAACCACGGCCACCAAAGCGCGGTGCTTATTACTATGCGGCCCAGTTTAACGTGCCAATTATTTCGTGTTTTGTGGAGATTAAGGATTTAGATAAAACGGAGTCAGATTCTTTTAAAGAAGTTTCTTTTGTGTGTCACATACTAAAACCGATTTATCCAGATCCCAGCAAAAGTGTGCGTGAAAATAGTTTGATGATGATGCATTTAGACTATGAACAAAAGTGCAATGCCTATGAAAGGGCCTACGGGAAACCCCTAACCTATGAGTTTGAATCAAGTGATATTGCGGGATGGATACCACATAAATAAATTAAAAACGCCTCTGAATTTAATTCAGAGACGTTTTTTGAATTTTACACTTAATAGCTCAGGGCTTTGACTAAAGCGGTGATCGCATGATCAGTACTCGTTTCGGAGAGTTGTTGATCAAAATATAAGTAGCCAAGAATTGCGCCGCCGGTGATTGACCACATGGTTTTGAGAATCTCGATGTTGGACCAATCCACGATCAAATGGCTAGCCTTTAAGGAATCAAGTTGTTGGTTGATCCGATGCCAATAAGCACCAGTGAATTCGGTAGTAAGTTGCGTACGAACTTCTTGATCATATAGCATTTCGGAAACGAGAATTTTAATAACTTTTGAGTTTTGTTTTAAAAAAGCGAAGCGATCCTGAACTAATGCGGTAATGAAGGCATTCAAGGATGGATAAACTTTTGTCAGCTGGGTTTTTACAAAGGTATCCATGCTGGCTGGAAAGAAGCTTTGCATCACTGGTGTCACAATGGCGTGAAGTAAGCCACGTTTGTTCACAAATTTATTGAAAATATTGCCTTCAGCGACGCCAGCCTTTTCTGCAATCTCTTTGGTACTCGTGTTGGCATAGCCTTTCTCTGCAAAGACGTCGATGGCAGCAGCTAAGATTTTAATTTGTTTATCTGTCATGTTGTCAAAGGCATGAGCGTCTTCAAAAAGTTTTCGTTCAGAATTAGTCACGGTATGGCCCCTTTAGAATTGTTCGTAAATTTTATGTCGTGCAAGCGAGTGTTTAAGTTACCACTCAAAGTCGAGTATACGGTGTTGGGTTAATTTGTCAATGGTTAGAAGAAAGATAAGGTAACGTTTGTGTTGTTCGCCAGTGATAATGTCTTAACTAATTGGTCAGCAAAAATGTCTCGCAAATATGTTTCACCTCCGGCAAAATAGTTAATGGAGGTGGACAACATGAGAAAGGTTGTTTTAACAGTGAAAGAAGACCACAAATATCAAGTAATTCAGCAAGTAGTTAATGAACGAAAGAATCGTTGTCGAGCTAGTATTGAATTAAATCTATCATTACGACAAATTGATCGATTAATAATCAAATATCGAACTAAGGGTAAATCTAGCTTTGTGCATGGCAATACTGGCAAAAAGCCACAGAATAAGATCTCAACCAAACAAATCAATCGAATTATTAAGCTGTATGAAACTGATTACCAAGGCTTCAATATTTCCCATTTCTATGAGTTTTTATTAAGTAGAGAAGGTATTCAAGTTTCTGAATCAACTTTACGACGAATACTTAGAACCCATCGGGTTCTGTCACCCAAAGCTCATCACAATACCAAAAGACAAATACGCAAAGAATTAAAGCTCAAGGAACAACGGCAGGCTTTGTCTAAACGTGACGAAAAGACCTTACAAGTTGTTGAACCAGTGGAAGCAATAAAGGCTCATCCGTCACGCGCTAGGAAAAAATTTGCCGGTGAACTTATTCAGATGGATGCCTCGGTTGAGCTCTGGTTCGGCAATACAAAGACTTATCTACATGCGCGATTGATGATTATAGTGGTGCGATTGTTGGCGCCTACTTTGATACCGAAGAAACGTTAAACGCTTATTATCAAGTTATGGCTCAAATATTGACTTCTTTTGGAATCCCGTATGAGATTTTAACAGACCGAAGAACGGTTTTTAACTCAAACAAAAAAGCAGATTCTCCAACGAAGGAAAACCCACTCACTCAATTCGGTTATGCGTGTAAGTCACTGGGAACCAAACTCTCAGTGACTAGCATACCGCAAACCAAAGGCAGAATTGAACGCCTTTTTGAAACACTACAAAGCCGACTTTTAAATGAACTTAAACTAGCAAATACAACGACAATTGAGCAAGCTAACGACTTCCTCAACCCATTTGTAAAAGAATTCAATCAAAAGTTTGCTTTACCTATTAAAATTAACACGAGTGGCTTTGACAAACAACTTACATCTTCAGAAATTGATCAGATTTTAATCACAACTCGAGAGCGCTCAATTTCATCTGGTCACACTGTCAAATTAAATAATCAGGAATATCAATTATTTGAATCAGATAAGCTAGTTTGTTTAAAACCACGAACTAAGGTCTTAATCGTTAAAACTTTAACTGGTAAGCTTTACGCTACTACAGATGCAGATCAAATATTTGATTTACATCCGCTTGCAGATCATGACTTAGTTTCGCCAGCTTTCGAGGTTATTATTGAAAAACCATCTAATATGGCCCCAAAGAACAAGAAGCCCAAGGCTTCTATGAACCACCCATGGAGGAGAGCCAATTATCGCGACTATTTGCGTACAATTGGGTATTCCGAAAAAGGAGCAAATCATATGGCATATGAGATTTAAATTTGACAAGGATGTTCAATGATTATTGAGACATTTTTCCTTACCGATTGACAGGTTAGAAGAAAGATAAGGTAACGTTTGGTAACAAACTGCTGATTTTGAAATCGCTTGAAGCATTAGTGAACAAAAGTAAGTAATGATATTAAAGGCATGTGCTAGATAAAAACGACGGTGAAAATTAGTTTGGAAAAATTGTGAATATGAATCCTACCACAATAGTGTTGTGATGGGATTTTTTATTTTAAAAATTAATTTTACTTTCTATTGTTAATTTGGATAAAGGGTGCTATGATATCAGTGTAATATCAAGTAAGCGATTTTAGTAGTAAATTATGGGGAGATTTTATTATGTATATGACTCCAGCATCAGCATTTAAAATGGTTAATAGTTTTTCGACCGATAAAGTGAAGGCCGTGACAGAGTCCTTCACCTCAATGAGAATTCTGGTTGGTGGGAAAGAGTATCCTCCGTTTCCAAAGAAAGCAAATAGTGAAATGGTCAAAATTGGGAGAAGCTTTCTCGGATTACCGGCAGCGACGATCGTTGAGTTTACCAAAGATGAAATGAAAATTCACAATGAAAAAGATCAGGTTGTTAAAAACGAAAAAATTAGGGATTTTCAAAATGTGCAATTTGGCGTGATTCGAAAAATGGGATTTGCGGCACGAGTTCCATTCCTTACTAGTGCAATGACCATCGCAATCAAGATGCAAGACCAGAGTTATTATATTTTGAACTCTGATTTTACACCGTTTAAAGAATTGGTCGCCCTATTTAAGGCCCAATCGGTTAATGTTGAAGATCCTTTTAACATTGCGTCGTTACCAAGTAATGAAAAACGAGATGAGTATTTTAACAAAAATTATGAGGAACTCTGCAAAGGCACGAATTATCCCGTGTCGTATGGTTCAAACTATGGTGTGAAAGGTTTTTAATCGAGATTTGATTTTTGGGGGGGAGTGGCTTATGACTAATAATTTATCAGTAAAATACGTACGGGTGTTAAAACAATGGTACCTCTGGCAATTGGTGGTCGCGTTTGTAGCATTCTGTTTGACCTTTTTCTGGGAACCATTTGGACCGACGCGATTGGTTGAAGTGGTTTTGGGATTGGCAACAGTGATTTTGGGCATTGGCATTCCTTTCGAGAAGCCTTTAAGAACTGATCAAAAGTTGAGAAGCGGACTTAGAAAATGTAATTATTATTTTCAGTCAATCATTCAATTATTGTTATTACCACTCGGATTAGCAGCGATTGTTTTGATCTTTCATAAGGTTTTGCTTCTTAATTATCCGTTTCTGGCGATTTTAGCTTTGCTGTATTTATTAATTATGTATCTACCTGTTGCGTACTATGTGCTTGTCAATATTCAGTCTTATATTGGTCGAATTATTTTGGTCACGATCATCATTTTTGAAGCGTTGGGGTCTGGATCCGTGCTTGCATTAATGTACACCCGGGAACATGAAATTGGTTCTGTTTTACAGACGATTGATATGAGCGGGGTGGTAAATGCGTTTGCTTTTATAATTACAGTCGGATTTTTGATGTATTTATGGGGCTTTAAGCTACCGGGATTTCGAATTTCGCGAAATGTAAATTGGTTAATTCTGAGTTTCGTCCTTGTGTTGTTGTTAGCAATTGTGGTTTGGAACGCCTTTGGTTCTGGAGACAAACTTTCGAATATGTTTACGAGTTTTGATTTTACACTGGGACATTTTAGTTTGAAAGTAATTTTGAGTGCACTTGAGACTGTTTCTGAAGAATGGGCCTTTCGGTTTGCTGTATTATTTCTAAGCTTAAAAGCGTTTAGCAAACGAAAAAATCAGCTAGTTTGGGTGATTGTCATTAATGGTGTTTTATTTGGATTGTGGCATTCCTCTAATTTACTTGCGGGCCAAGCCATAAATGCTACCTTGAATCAAATGGTATTTGCTGTGGGAATGGGGATGCTGTTTGCGGCTGTTTATCTATACACACAGAGCATTGCAGTAACCATGGTTGTCCATTTTCTTTTGGATGTCTTTTCCTTTTCATATGCGAATGGGAACTTCTTAATGGCTAGCCCGGATGACATTGGCTGGGTAGAAACCTGGATTTTGTTGATTGTTGTTGTGGCAGTGGCACTATTCTTAGTCACCGGTAAACGAAAACTAGCAATTCAAAAATCGTTAGTTTATTGAAACGCTTAACGAGTAACCTGTGGGGAATCTAAATATGTTAACTTTGAAACTGATCGGAATTGCCGTGATCTTACTAGCTTGTTGGCAGTTCTACGCCGTTAGAAAATCGTTTTTAAATTTGAAAAATAATGCTAATCAAGGAACGTCAGTATTTATTGGGTTTGCGCTTTGGTCAGGTTTGTTTTTCGGGATTATTTTGTTAGTCGTTGGCTTAGGAGCACTCTTTTCGTGGTTTTAAATGCATAGTAAAATACCTTTCCAATTTAGTTGGAAAAGTATTTTTAGTTTCGGAAACTATTTAATTGATTGCAGAGATTAGAAATAGTCCGCCAAAATCGGTTTTTGTTGAATGAATAAATTGTCTAGTTTAGCTAATTTTTCGGCATCAGCTGCGATCTGCCCAAATGCACGTTGAGCGGCTAATGAACGATAGCCAAAAACGGCTTTTGTGAATTGTTGAATTGTGAAGGTTGGGACAGCCTCTTTTAACTCTGAGTCATATTCAATCCCCGTTTTTCCAGCGGTTACCGAAATTGTCCAAGTGCCCTGATTTTGTTCCAGTGTTTCATCCAAAATATTAAAACTAACTGGCTTGAAGTCAGTTTGTGCAAAGGGATATTTGGCAAGAAATGCCTGCAGGTTCACAATCCGACCCATCATGTATGGCTGCGTCGTTACCTTTAGGGCGTAAGGATCAGCCAATAAATCACCCTGGTAATTAGGATTAGCATTTTCAAACGTGTAACTTTGATAGCCAGCGCCGTGTTTGAATACAAAACTTAAAAGGGATTGATAACTAGCTGGGGTGAGATGGACAAATTCTTGAACATGAAATTCATCGGCAGTTCTTGTGTAAATGAGATATCCAGTCACGGTTTGTTGATCGTCCTCAAAATAGGCAACTTGCCATTCGGGATGCTTTTCAGTTAAGTAGTGCCACCACCAATCAGCCCGAATTAATCCGCCATTTTGACTGAGGGGAGAACTAAGGTAGGCTTCTTGAATCAACGGAATGGCTTTGGCTAAACTAGTTCGGCGGACATGGCCGGTTTTGCTTGGCCGCACCCGAGGGAGTTTGTCGCCATCAATTTGATAAAGTTGGTGATCAAAAAGTTGTTCATAGCCGAATTTACGATAATAGGCAAACGAGAAGGGTGCCAAATAAGACAACACAACGTCATTTTCATACATATCGCTAAGCGCCGTTTTCATGAGCGTACCAGCCGCCCCTTTACCCGAGTATTCAGGAACGCTCATGACGTCGGTGATGCCGTTCATCAGAAAGGCTTGGCCATGAAAGTTTACTTTATATGGCATGCTGAAGAGGCCACTGACTAGATCGTGGTTTTCATAAATGCCATAAGGGATGCCATGATCGAAGCGAGTGGACCAAAATTGTTTGCGAAAGTCGCTGTCTGATTTATTAAATGCATAGAGATATAAATCATAAAGCGCAGATTTTGCAGATTGATCGAGCACAAAACGTGATTTCATAGGAACCTCCGTGGTTAGTTGATACCCTAATTCTAGCATAATTAGCAGTGGTATAGACAGATTTAAAATTTAAAATTATGAGTTAAGTTTTAGTAGGAAAGCGTTCAAATTAGATTTAATGATCTATTTGAGTTTCGCTACAACGTTGGTGCTGGGGCCGTGTGGGGTCGCTTACGAGCTAACTTCTGTCCAGAAGTGGATCTCTCCAGTCTCCCATGTCTCTAGGCGATAAATCGCCAAGTGACATCGACACACTCTTGCACCAACGTCTCCGCTACACCTGTCTTATCTAATTTATGAAATAACTTTTCTTACTAAAAATTTACATTAAAGATTAAAAATAGAATTAATCGATTGTAATGGACGTTTATAAATAGGCGAAGTAGAGGTGTTGGCGTGAGAGGCCGGAAAGATTCACTTTTTGCGAGTAGCAAAAGTTAGATTGGAGGCGAGCCCACACGTCCCTAGCAAACACCAGAACGGAGCTATCCATTTCGTGACAATATTTACGTTGTTCGCTGGGCTTGCTACAAACGGTCTTCTTTTGCTATAATATAATTCGTTGCTAAATAGTAATGATTACTTTTTAAAAGCGAGGAAGATATGCGAAAAAGAAAGTGGCTTTATGGCGCCTTGGTACTTATGGGCGTGCTTAATGGTTGTGGTCGCAAAACACAAACTTCTAATAAATTACATATTGTAGCTTCCTTAAATTTCTATGGTGAAACTGCGAAGGCCGTTGCGGGAAAGTATGGCACGGTGACCTCTATTATTAAAAGTCCCAATGTAGATCCGCATGATTTTGAGCCAACTACAAACTCAGCTAAAGCAGTCGCAAAGGCAGATGTTGTGGTGTATAACGGCTTGGGTTATGACAGTTGGATGCAAAGACTGATCAGCTCTGACTCTGAGGGGAACGTTAAAGCTTTAAATGTGGGTAAGTCCGTGATGAATAAACAAACGGGTGATAATCCGCATTTGTGGTATAACGATCAAACAATGGCAAAGCTGGCGAATCGATTAGCTAAGATCTATGCAAAAAAAGATCCCAAACATCGCAAACAGTTTGAAGCGAACGCTAAAAATTACGTGGCTTCATTGAAAGTTATCCAAAAGAAAGTAGCAGCTCTCAAGCAAAACCGACAAAAATCATTGGTTGATGTGAGTGAACCAGTCTTTAACTATGCGCTTACCAAAATGGGATATAAGATCAATAATTCACATTTTGCTTTAGCTGTGGAGAATGGCTCGGATCCCTCGGCTCAAGATATTCGCCAAATGCAAAAGGATATTAAACAACATAAAATTGCGTTTTTTGTTAATAATCCGCAGGCTTCAGATGCGATTGTAAAGAATATGGTGACGCTGGCTAAGAAGCATAATGTTCCCGTTTTGAATGTGACAGAAACACAGCCATCCAATAAAACTTATATAGAGTGGATGACAGATCAATATCAGCAAGTGGCAGAAATTCAAAAGAAAGAAAGATTGCAATGAGTGCGTCCGTATTAAATATCAAAAATTTAACCGTATCATTTCCGGATCACTTAGTTTTAAATGATCTTTCGGTTGAATTAAATAAAGGTGATTTTTTGAGTGTGGTTGGCCAAAATGGTGTGGGAAAGACGACGTTGGTGCGGGTCATTTTGCATCAGTTAACGCCACAAAAGGGGAGTGTCACATATACGCCTACTTTTAAACACATGAAGATTGGTTATGTCCCTCAGTTTCGGAATATCGATGAAGAGTATCCTTTGTCTATTCGTGATTTTATAGGTTTGAACTTGCACGACAGTCATTTACCTTGGCTGTCGAAAAACGAGCGGCAAAAATTGAATCGCATTATTAAAGATACTAACTTAGAATCGATTCAAAACACTCCACTTGGGGAAGCCTCTGGTGGAGAAAAACAAAAAGCTTATCTAGCACAAGCTCTTATTAACGATCCCGATCTTTTGATCTTGGATGAATCAACCGCTAGTTTAGATAGCTTTCGTAAATTTGAATTGTTGGATTTGGTTCAGGATTTTAATGTGCATCAGAATGTGTCGGTGCTGTTTATTACCCATGATATTGAATTGGCCCAAAAATACGCCAATCAATATTTACTTATGCGCAACGGCAGCTATCAGAGTGGTCCCATTGGTCAATTCAAAGAAACTGATTTAGAGGAGGCTGAACATGCTTAGTTTTGCATTTATGCGCCATGCTTATATGGCGGGGACGATCATTGCGATTATTAGCGGTATTATCGGGGTCTACGTCATTGGCCGTAACATGTCGTTTCTGAGTCACATGCTTTCTGAGATTGGTTTTTCTGGGGCCTCGTTTGGAATTTTTATGAGTTGGCCACCGTTAAACGGAATGTTAATTTTTACGATCATTAGTTCTGTTTTAATTGGACAAATGAGTTCGAAATCGTCACGCCGAGAATCTTCTATTAGCGCGATTTCCAGTTTGTTTTTAGGATCAGGAATTCTATTTCTCTCCTTGGCAAATAAAAATGCGAGTGATGCTACCAGCATTTTGTTTGGGAGTATGATTGGCATTAGCTCATCTGAAGTGAAACAGATTATGTGGCTATCGTTGGCGGTACTGATCGTTATTTTTCTGGTTTATCGAGACCTTAAATTTGATTCGTTTGATCATGTGGGGGCGGCCGTTAAGGGCGTGAACACGCAAGCCATTTCCATTATCTTCTTGGTGATTTTGGCCTTGAGTGTGAGTGTGGCCGCTCAGATTGTCGGTTCATTAATGATTTTTGTTTTGCTAACCTTGCCAGCTTCGAGCGCTAAGTACTTTACGCGAACCGTTAGTGGCATGATGATATTTGCGATTGGAGCTGCTTTAATCGGCGTATGGCTTGGCTTGTACTTAGGCTATGTCACCAATTTACCGGTTAGTTTCTTTATTGCCATTATCGAATGCGCGATTTATTTTACTGCGTTGGGCTGGAACCGAATTAAAAGCTAAGTAAAAAACTACCGATTATAAATAGCTATCATAAATCCGCTGCTTGCAACGGATTTTTTATTTTATAAGTAAAACTAGCATTATCCATCTAAAAATTTAAAAAATGACGGGAAAACTTTCTGTTTTTTCTCCAAAACACGAACATTTATGCTATGATCGAGAGTAAAGAGTTTTTAAATTAGAATGGAGTGTTAACGGTGAGTATCCGAAGAAGTGATCGATTAATCGATATGACAAGATATTTTTTAGAACGACCACATACGTTAGTAACGTTAAGCTTTTTTGCCGAACGTTACGCGTCTGCAAAATCCTCAATTAGCGAGGATATGGCCATCATTAAGCGAACGTTCGCGGATCGCGGTACCGGACGATTAGAAACGATTCCAGGAGCAGCCGGTGGAGCTTTATTTATTCCAACCATCAAAAAAGGTGAAGCTAGTGAAATTATTGAGGATTTGATTCAACAGCTTTCGACAGCGGATCGAATTTTACCCGGTGGCTATTTGTATATGTCTGATTTATTGAGTGATCCGATCGTTCTTAAAAAAGTGGGTCGCTTGATTGCTAGTGAATATGCAGATGAAAAAGTTGATGCAATTATGACCGTTGAAACGAAAGGCATTCCGATTGCTCAGAGTGTAGCCAATTATTTAGGAGTGCCGTTTATTATTGTGCGTCATGATTCAAAGATCACAGAAGGTTCCACGATCAGCGTGAACTATGTGTCTGGATCTTCTGCGCAAATTAAAAAAATGGAGCTTTCTAAACGCAGTTTGAAGGCCGGCACTCGAGTACTCGTGGTCGATGACTACATGAAAGGCGGCGGCACCTTAAAAGGGATGCAGGCGCTGATTACTGAGTTTGAAGCTGAACTAATTGGCACGACTGTTTTTGCAGAAGGTAGTTTTACGGGACAACGGATGATTGATAATGTAACATCATTATTGAACGTAGATGCTAGCAACGATGAAATTCAAATTCAACCTGGTAATTATTTAACCAAGGTTTTTAATCAGTCTAATTAAATAAGGAGAATTTACAATGAGTGGAAAGTATACGGTTATCTTGGCAGCTGGTCAAGGAACACGGATGAAATCTAAATTATACAAAGTTTTACATCAAATTTGTGGAAAATCAATGGTCGATCATGTTTTGACGCAAGTTGAAAAAACCAACATGGATAAAGTTGTGACGGTTGTGGGCCATGGCGCTGAACAAGTTGAAGAAGAACTTGGCAAACGGACTGAATATGCTTATCAAGAGTCACAATTGGGAACTGGTCACGCTGTCTTACAAACTGAATCTATTTTAGGAGATCAGGATGGTATGACAATGGTTGTGAGTGGCGATACCCCCCTTTTTCGGGCAAGCACTTTTGAAGACTTGTTTGAATATCACAAAGAAAAAGGTGCAGCAGCCACAATTTTGACGGCGGATGCCGATGATCCATTCTCTTACGGCCGGATTGTTCGTAATAATGTTGGCGTTGTGTCTAAGATTGTTGAAGAAAAGGATGCCACTCGTGAAGAGGCAGCTATTCATGAAATTAATACAGGTGTTTACTGTTTTGACAACAAAAAGTTATTCGCCGCGTTACATAAAGTAAGAAATGATAATGCCCAAGGTGAATACTACTTGCCAGACGTGATTGAAATCATGAAGTCTGAGGGTGAAATCGTTGCTGCGTACGAAATGAAGGATTTCTCAGAGTCAATGGGTGTCAACGATCGAAAAGCGCTTGCCCATGCTACAAAGATTATGCAAGAACGGATTAATGAACAACACATGGTTGACGGTGTTACTTTGATTGATCCTGATAACACGTATATTGATGTTGATGTCAAAATTGGTTCTGACACAATCGTTGAGCCTGGGGTATCGATTTCTGGTAAAACTGAAATTGGTTCTGATTGTGTGATCGGAGCTAATTCTAAAATTGTATCATCTAAAATCGGGGATCGCGTGCATGTGACTTCTTCTACAATTGAAGAATCAATTATGCATGACGATAGTGATATTGGTCCTAACAGCCATTTACGGCCCGAAGCTGAAATTGGTGAGTTTGTGCATATCGGTAATTTCTGTGAAATTAAAAAAGCTAAGTTGGGTGCGAGAACCAAAGTTGGCCATTTAACTTATGTGGGAAATGCTGAATTAGGAACTGATATCAATGTCGGCTGTGGGGTGGTCTTTGTGAACTACGATGGGATTAACAAACACACCTCAATCATTGGCAATCACGCGTTTATTGGTAGTAATTCAAATATTATTGCGCCAGTTAAGATGGCAGATTATTCATACGTTGCAGCGGGGTCAACCATTACCGATGATTTGGCGAAATATGATATGGGAATTGCCCGTGAACGGCAAACTACCAAACCAGGATACTTTAAGAAGCTTCCAGTGTATGAAGCAGCCAAAAAAGAAGAGGCAGAACGCCAAAAAGACTAGATTTGGACTTGCTTTTGGCCCTGTAAATGACTTATGATATAGAGTGGTAATCGAACAGATTCTTAAAAATCATTATTGGAGGATTTCATGTCTGGACAATATTCTGATCCAAAGCTGAAGATTTTTGCTTTGAATTCAAACAAGCCTTTAGCAGAAAAAATTGCTAAAGCAGTTGGTGTTAAGCTAGGTAAGACTTCTGTTGATCGTTTTAGCGATGGCGAAATTAGAATTAATATTGAAGAAAGCATTCGTGGGGACCAAGTGTATATTATTCAATCCACTTCGGCTCCTGTTAATGATAACTTGATGGAACTTCTAATTATGATTGATGCACTGCGGAGAGCAAGTGCACAGACCATCAATGTTGTGATTCCATATTATGGTTATGCACGTCAGGATCGTAAGGCACGTTCGCGGGAACCAATCACCGCAAAACTTGTGGCTAATATGATTGAAAAGGCTGGTGCAACCCGCATTATCGCCCTCGATCTACATGCTGCCCAGATCCAAGGATTCTTTGATATTCCCATGGATCACTTAATGGGAGCACCATTGTTGGCAGATTACTTTATTGAGCATCATCTTGATAAAGATTCTGTTGTGGTTTCTCCTGATCACGGTGGTGTGACACGAGCCCGTAAGTTAGCTGAGTTCTTAAAAGCTCCAATTGCCATCATTGATAAACGTCGTCCACGTGCTAATGTGGCCGAGGTTATGAATATTATCGGTGAAGTTAAAGGCAAACGTTGTATCATGATCGATGATATGATCGATACAGCCGGGACCATTACTTTGGGTGCACAAGCCTTGATGGATGCTGGCGCAACGGAAGTTTATGCTAGTTGTACGCATCCTGTTTTGTCAGGCCCAGCCATTGAAAGAATCGCTAACTCACCAATTAAAGAATTAATTGTGACAGATTCGATTGATTTACCAGAGGAAAAGAAAATTGATAAGATTACGCAAATTTCAGTTGGTCCATTAATTGGTGAAGCAATTCGCTTAATTCATGAAGACAAGCCAGTTAGTCCACTGTTTAATAATCGTTTCAGTAAAGAAGAAGCTTCACGCGATTAATATAGGTTAATATAAAAACAGCAGAAATTGATAGAATTTCTGCTGTTTTTTTGTGCCGAAATTTTGGTATTAGTTTGTGGTGCGGAGTTTAAAACATAAAACAAAATACACATGTTAACGCTATCATTAATGCTAGTAAGGTGTTAGAATTTAAATAGAAGCAGGAAATTTTTTTCTGCATATTTAACTGATTTTATTTGAAGGGAGAGAAAAAATGAATAAAAAAGAAACTACCTAAACACGAAAATACGTGCTACTGGCAAGTACGCTATTGTTTTCGGCATCAATTTTAGGGATGGGTGTTACGCCTAATCAAGTACGTGCGGATACTTCGGAAGTTGCAGCAACTTCGAAAGAAAATGTGAGTTCAACAGTTGAAACGGCAAAAGCCAATTTTTCTCAAACAAAGAAAGACACTAATTCAACAAGTCAAAAAGCAACTCAGGAGACATTTAAACAAACGACTGAATATCAAAATGCAGCCGGGCAGCCAATTGCTAATTCCACCAGTACAGAGCTTAAGGCTGGTGAAAATTATAGTTTGAGTGCTCCAGAAAGGATTAACGGGTACAAAGTCAATTATAGCGAGAGTAGTTACACGTTAGTAAATGAAGATGGAACAAATACTGACAAAGTGAGTGTTATTGCAGCCGCTGCAGGACTTACAAGCGATCCAAGTACTTGGGATGCTTCTGACTGGCAGACGGTATTGGAAGTTCTTAATTCAACAACGGTGTCAGAAAATGGGGTTGGTAAAGGATATAGCATCACTTTGACTTACAAATATGATGCTGAGGAACCTCAAGGAACATTTAAACAGACGACACAGTATCAAGATACGGCTGGAAAAACAATTGCTGGATCGATTAGTACAGATCTTAAGGCTGGTGAAAATTATAGTTTGAGTGCTCCTGAAAATATTGCTGGGTACAAGGTTAATTATGGCAAGAGCACTTACACAGTGACTAATGAAGATGGCACAACAACAGGGACACTGAGTGAGCTCGCAAACAATGTTGGCATTACAAGCGATCCAAGTACTTGGAATGCTTCAGATTGGCAGGCTGTATTGAATATTCTCAATTCAACGACGGTGTCAGAAAATGGAGTTGGCAAAGGTTACAGCATTACTTTAACTTATAAATATGACGCTGTAAAACCAATTATCAACGTGAAGCCAAAACTTACGATCAAAAAAGGCACTAGTTTTAAACCGCAAAATCTGGTTAATTCGATTGTTTCTTCAACGGGAACAACTTTAAGTTATGCTGAAGCGATTGCTAATGGGAGCTTAGTTGTAACTGGGCCAAGCAATTTTAATACAAATATTGCTGGTAATCGTGGGACTTACACATTTACGTACACAGATCCAACTACAGGACTCTCTGTAGCGGCGACTGGCGTGGTTGTTGTAGCGGCTGATAGTGGTTCAGAGAATCCTGGAACACCAGGCGGTGATGGTAACAATGGAAATGGTGGAAACTCAAACGGTAATGGTGGAACGAACTCCAACCAGAACCAATCCGGTAATCAAGGCAATGGATCAGGTCAAGGGACAAGTCAAAATCCTGCAGCTACGGGTCAAGGAACCTCAGAAACCAACAATGTGCAAAAAAATTCTAGTTCGGTTTCGGCAAATAAAGAATTGCCACAAACAAGTGAAGCAAGTAGTATTGCCGGCAGAAACGTCGGATTTATTGGACTATTTTTAATGGCAACTCTTGCGCTGTTGGGATTACCTAGAAAGAAACGCTATTAAACCCGATTTGTGAGCATTGATATACTAATTTAAAGTAAAAGGCAGTGAAATTCTATTTACTGCCTTTTTTGATACTCATATTTCTACGCGAATTTTATAATCAAGTTAGCCACCTTTTAAAAGTGGCCAAATAAAAGACACCAAGACGAAAAAATCAGGTATCATTGAAGTTCCCACACTAAACAATGAAAGAGGTTTTCGTCTTGGTGCAAGAACAGCTTATCACATCTCACGTAAAGGGTCATCATTTAACTCCAATTGAGCGAGGCAGAATTGCTGGCTTACTTTCTGCAGGCAAATCTGCTCGTCAAATTGCCGCTGAAATTGGTGTCTGTCATCAAACTATTAATAATGAGCTTAAGCGTGGCCGCATTCAACAGGTAAAGAAACTCAATGGTAAAGAACAGTACTTTAGCGTTTATGCGCCTGATACGGCCCAAGTTCGGTATCAAACGAATCGACAACGCTGTCATCGACCTCTAAAATTTAAATTTGTTACTAACTTTCTGGCTTACTTTGATGATCATTTCCACCAAGATGATTGGTCACCTGATGCAGCAGTCGGCTTCGCCCACCAACAACATCTGTTTAAGCGCACGGAGATGGTTTGTACGAAAACTCTCTACAACTATATCGATGCGCAATTGTTAGAGATCCGTAATCTTGATTTGGTGGAGAAGGCTAACCGTCGTACTAAACATCACTGGTCAAACAAGCATCGACGTTTAGCTGGTAAAAGTATTGAGGAACGTCCTAAAAGGGTCGACAAACGCAAGGAATTTGGCCACTTTGAGATTGATACTGTAGTTGGTAAACGAAGTGGACATGAAAGTGTATTATTGACCTTCACGGAACGTAAAACTCGTTATGATATTGTTCGCTTGATTGAAGGCAAAGATGCTGATTCGGTATCGTATGCACTTAAGGGAATTTGTGCTGAATTTGGTGATCTTATTAAATCTGTTACTGCTGACAACGGAACGGAGTTCACAGCCTTGAATGCAGTCTTAGACGGCGTAGCTGACATCTATTATGCCCATCCGTATAGTTCCTTTGAAAGAGCAACCAATGAAACTCATAACCGCATGATTAGACGATATTTACCTAAGGGACACTCATTAGATACGATTGGTCCCAAGACGGTTTCAATGGTTGAAAGTCGTCTTAACCAATTACCGCGACGTATCTTGAAGTATCAAACCCCAAAAGAAGCTTTTCAAATTGAAGCAGCACGTATTCGTAAATCATGTAGTGCGTAGCTATTATCTTGACCTTCAATAGATATTCTGACTTGCCCCGCAACTTCGCCTGCGGGGTGGCTAACTTGTTCTTGCAATTTCCGACTCATATTTCTATGTAAATTAGACAAAATTAGGTAAAATAAGACCATAAACTAATATGGAGGTTGTAACTATGACAATTGAAAATAAATTACTCAGTTCGCTCTCTTATTTAAGTATTTTGTTTCTTCCCGTTATATTTCCGCTGATCGTTTGGTTAGTAACAGCTGGTCGTCCTGAAACTCATCGCAATGCCTTGAATGCATTACTCTTACATCTTTTTCCGGCCCTTTTAATATTTGTTCTCCTTATTCTGGCAGGTGTTCATGGGCTGATTACAAATAACGCGCAGTCAACTGGTTGGATGATTGTGATTTTTGGTGGGCTCTGTGCAATCGTTGCAATAACGTTAACTATTTACAGCATTTACAAAGGAATTAAAATTTTGGTTGATTAATGATATGGCCGCTACAAAGCCCGCTACAATGGGACCTATCAGACTTATAAAAAATAATTAAAAAAGTTAAGTGTTTTTGTTGCAAACGGTTACATCACGTGGTAATATAATAAGTGAGGAAAGGGAAAAGTTAAAATTTCCGATTAACTCAAACTTCTCAAAGCGCCTTAGGTCAGTCGATAGTTGCCGATGGTGATCTAACGTAGAGGCGCAGCTGAAGGTTATGTTGTGAAGGCTTATCATTCATGGGCATCGCGTAGAAGTTTTGCTTGTTGAAAAACATGTGAGCAGTTTACAGTCAGAATTATGTGTTTAACTCAAAAGTTTGGATGCGCGATTTACGAGAGTATGATTTGATACCGTAAATCATGGGCATCGATAGATAAAAGTTTGGTGTTGAAGAACATTATGAGTTGTTAAGGTAGTTAGTACTTGGCTCGAAAAACCTGGATGTGCGGTTCGTGACTTAAAACGTCATGAGTCATGAGCATCGATTCAAAAAAGTTTTGATGTTGAAAAATATCAAGAGCAGTCAAAGTAGTTGGTACTTGGCTCAAAAATCTGGATGTGCGAATGATGGGTGCATAATCTTCTTGGTAAATGTTGCAACTGGTTTAGATTTAGATTAAATGTTTTTGTTGATATGTAGTTGAACTTCGGTTTAAGTAGGTGTTGCCAATGACAAGAGAAAACGTAAGTTAGAAATAACTTACAGAGTTCCAAATTATAAGAAAAATTGTGTAGTAAGAACAAATAGAAGTACGTTTGCGGAGGGTATTCAGCATAAAAAAACTTAATGCTTCCAAAACCGTCTTTAATCACCGTTAGCCTGTATTTTGTGTATGTATCAAGTGGGGTTCAAACTTACGCTGATCATATTAGCAGATTTTGATAACGACGATCACAGGTAGGTCAGGTTCACGACGGTAGAACAATAGAACAATGAAGGTGTAATGTTATTAACAAATTTGATTTTGAAGATGTTAATCGCGAAATCCTTTCCTCGTAGGTAGACTTTAAGCTTTGAGAAGAACTTAGAGTCTACTTTTTTTGCGTCCAAAAACAAAAAAATAGCAGCCATGGAGCGCTACTATTTGCGAGCTATTTAGTTTAATAGAGAGTGGCTGGACGAGAGTAACCAACGCAATGCCACCATGGAGAAGCAACCTTTTCGGTAATTACGCCTCGATTTTGAGCATCAATCATTTTACCGCTACCTACATAGATACCAACATGGGTGATGCGCTTTTTACTGCTACCGAAGAAAACCAAATCGCCTTTTTTTCGTGAACCAGTGGAAGCTTTTTTATACTTATTGTATTGAGATTGTGCGGTTCTTGGTAAAGTCTTGTTAACGGATTTCTTGTAAACATACTTTGATAAACCGGAACAATCAAAACGATTGGGACCAACAGCGCCATAAACGTAACGTTTGCCTAATTGCTTATGAGCATAACTATAAACTTTAGAGTAGAGCGCTGTTCCTGGCTTAACTTTAAGATAGCCATGCCAAACCCAGCCAGAAGCCTTACCGTTAGAGCTAATTGCATAATAGTATTGAGTGCGAACACCGTTTCTTAAGATGACACGTGATTTGGTGACCCGCCAAGTGGTTCTTGGATAATTTTTTAAATAGTGGTTAGTTTTGAAACTTACATAAGGTAGCTTACCGTTCAAGTTAAACATGTTGCCTTTAGCACTTGTCCGAACGTAAGGCTTTACGGCCACATTCTTTGTAGAAACCACCCGAAACTTAGTTGCAGCGTGTGCTTGCGTTGTTGAAACGGCGGTGATGCCGATAAAAATAGAAAGAATCGCGAATAGTTTTATTATGTATCTCATGACGTACCCCCGTACTAAATGTTTAATTACTATAATTACGGGTTAAATATTACAACGAAGTAACTAAGCTGTCTCAATGCGATTAAGTAAAGAAGAAGGATTGAAACAAATTGACTAGTATTCAAAGGTAAATTGAGTTAGTAATATCGATTTAAAACAAAAAAAGAGCCACGAAATGGGGACTCTTAATGATTGCAAAATATGAAATTAATTAACATTATCTAAAGGGAATTGTTTTGAAGCATGTTTTTTCTTGAGGAGACGAAGCTGATCTTTCAAGCTCTGAATTTTATCGTCATGCTTGATTTTCCAGTCCTTGTAGGTAGATCGAGTATCCGTGTCACCAATTTCAAGACCAGTTTCAAGCCAGAAAACAGCTTCGGTTAAGCTTGCAAAATTCTTCATCCATAATGTGTGACCGTTGTCCGAATCAAACGCAACGTATGATTTATAGTGCTTTGTAAGGTAGGTGTGCTTCATGATTTTGAAAGCTTTACGCTGCCTTGTCAGTTTGTAATCGGGTAAAATAAAATGGCCTTGTGATTTGAGTTCTGGAACGTTGTTATTGCGCTTTTGTTCTTTATAATCGGTTAAAAATTCTTTAGCTGTTGGTTCGGTGATTAGTTCAACATCGATTTGACTCATGGTCATTCCCCCTAGGATATAATAGTTATATTTTACCATAAGAATTAATTTTTTACTCATATAAACCCAGTAATTAGTACAATTTTAAGAGAGTTTTAAAAAAATAACTGCATTTCGTAGAGCTTCCGTATTGAGTATTTTGCAAAAATCTTCTATAATTTTTAGTAGATAGAGATTATTCATTATTATTAATATACATACGAGCCTTGTGGTAATAAGTCAAGTATGTAAAAAGCTTTGTTTTTATTATTAATCAGTTCTTGAGAGTATAGCTTCCCCAGCCCACTAAAACAGTTAATTTAGCGGGTTAAGAAGGGACTCAGTATCGTAAACTCGAAAGCTATACCACTTTGGGTGGTATATAAAATTGATGGTTTCTAAGCAAGACTTCCACCAATCTTACAAGCTTTCGTGCCGTCAAGACAATAGCTCGACGATGACGATACTTGGGTACCTCTTCATATTTTTTGTGGTAATAGCGTTGGTAAGTAACATCATAACGTCTTATCGAGTTGGCAGCTTCAACTAGATAATAACGAAGATATTGATTACCCTTACGAGTTCGTGGTGTAGCTTGACGAACGCTTGTGCCTGATTCATGTGGTAACCAAGCCAGGCCAGCATACTTGGCAATATGACTTTCATCGGGAAAACGTTCAATTTGACCAATTTCTGCCACAATACCAGCCGCATAAACTGGGCCAATACCGGGAACACTAGTTAAACAATTGATATCTGTGATTTGAGTAGATATCTGTGTAATTGTTTTATCCAAAACTTGGATTTGTTTTTTTAACATCCGAATTTCATTCGCATAGACCGCCAAAATTTCATCAACAGAATCTGTTACGACTTTTGATAGGCGATAAGAAGAACGGGTTGCTTTCTTAATAGCTTTAGCAACGGCTTCGGCATCACCAAACTTACCGTGAGCTAACTGTTGAAGATGGGTGACTAATTCATCAAGAGGTAGCGCCGCTGCCTCGTCCAAGGTTAACTCTTCATCAGTAATTAGGGTCATCATAGTTGAACCAAAAACGGATGTTGGCAGCTCCCGTTCTAACGTATTACAACGATAATAAAGATTATTCAAAAAATGATTTTTAGAATCAGTCATTTGTTTAACCAAGTGATAACGTTCCCGTGTTAGACGTTGCAAAGCCACATAGTTTTCTTGGCGAGCAACTGAAGTTCCCAGTGGTTTGATCCGTAACAAATCAGCTAATTGTTTGGCATCAATCGCATCCGTCTTACCATCATCAAATAACTGGCTAAAATGATGTGACGTATAGGGGTTAATGGTGATAACCGATAAGCCTAAGGCTTGTAACTCGCTATCTTCGGCGAAAAAAGTCATCGGATGAAAATTATAGACCGAGGTGGCTTCCATACCAACAGTTATCTTTTCATAATGGTGGGTTTTAGTCTCAGTTAAGATTACCTGTTTAATTTTAACGGCACCATTAAGATCATTAGTAGTTTCATCTTGAAAACGGCAATGTTGATCAGAATCTAAAGCACAAAAGTCTAATTTATTTTTACCAACATCAATACCTAAATATAAATTCATAGGATAGGACCTCCTTTCACTTTGAATTAATTGGATAAGCTTAGGTGCTGCGTGATGTTCCCTAATTCCAACTCTAACGGGCATCCTCGCAATATAAGAAGACTAGATTAAAAGATTCAGCTGCGTGTCACGCGAGTGAACACGAATTAAATTAATCGCTACAGCTTGTGGTTTGCGGTGTTTCGAATTGTCTGGGCGGCGCGCTTATAACGTAGATAATCTACAGGAGATGAAAGCCTATACCAGTTGGACCTAAATCCAATGAACAATTAGAGAATATCACGCAACATCTAAGTAGGGAATAGTAAATAACAAAGTTTCAAATTATATAATACGAGGAGATGGCAATATGCGAAAATATGTCGCAGAAATCATTGGAACTTTTGTTTTAGTTTTTGTTGGAACGGGTACTGTTGTAATTGCTAAAGGAAGTACTTTAACAATTGGATTGGCTTTTGGATTGGCAGTTACCATTATGGCCTACTCAGTGGGTGCCATCTCAGGCGGTCATTTTAATCCGGCAGTTTCTTTAGGGATGCTTTTAAACAAACGGATTAGTGGAAAAGATTTTATTGGTTATGTGATTTCGCAATTTATTGGTGCAATTTTGGCCTCTGCAATGGTGTTTGATTTGGTTCATGAACTAGGATTATCAACAAAAAGTTTGGGTCAAACAGACTTTCCAAATATTTCTGTGGGTGGGGCTTTTATTACAGAAACCTTGGTCACATTCTTATTTGTGTTAGTTATTTTGTTGGTAACGAGTAAGAAATGGGGAAATCCAAATTTTGCTGGTTTAGTTATTGGACTGACATTAGGATTGATGATCATTGTGGCGTTAAACTTAACGGGCGGTTCATTGAACCCAGCAAGAAGTTTCGGGCCAGCGCTTTTTGCGGGCGGTTCGGCAATGGCACATTACTGGTTGTATTTGACGGCTCCGTTGGTAGGTGCAGTGTTGGCAGCGGGTGTGAGTCAGTTCTTGGGTAGTGAAGAATAAAGTGAGTGAGACAAATCGGTAAAAGGTCGGAAATAAGTGGGCTGGATGCGGGATCACAATCCCGCGGGAAGCGTACTTATTTCCGGCCTTTTGATTTGTCAAGCTGTCCTAAAAAAAGTGAGTGGAATAAGCCGGTAGAAAGTTTTCTATAAGCGCACCGTAAGCGGGATCGTAATCCCGCAGTAGGCGTGCTTATAGGAAACTTTTGGTTTATGGAACTGTCCTAAAGTTCGGCGGAAAAAAGCAGTCGAAGACGTGCTGTCCAAAAAGTTTTACGACCGAACCGGATTCCAGCACCAACGTTGCCGCAAAGCTAAAAACTAGCCTAAAGAATTGAGACCGATTTCATGCTATAATACAGGCATCAAATAAGATCTGGGGGAGCTCAAAATGGCAGACAAAATTTTGGTTTCGACAACAGAAAATATTCCAGGACATAATTATGAAGTGATCGGCGAAGTATTTGGGTTAACTACGCAATCTAAAAATGTATTTAAAAATATTGGCGCGGGGCTTAAAGGCATTGTTGGCGGTGAGATTAAAGCATACTCCGAATTGTTGACAGAAGCTCGTGATACGGCAATTAGTCGGTTACGCGACAATGCTACAGAGATGGGTGCAGATGCGGTAGTGATGATGCGCTTTGATTCGGACTCGATTAGCCAAGATATGGAAACAGTTGTGGCTTATGGCACGGCAGTTAAGTTGATTGATTAATATTTCAAAAAAATAAGGCTCAAGAAAGCTAGAAATAGTTTTCTTGGACCTTATTTGAATTTAAGATTTCTTTTTATGATGAGGTTTTTTCTGAATTTTGGAAACTTGATTTTGCAGCTGGTTCACTTGATCGGAAAGATCGTCAATTTTCTTTAAGAGTAAACTTAAATCGTTATCCTGCGTGCTCGTTGTGTCGGAAGTGAAGAATCCGGTAATTGTACTGGTTAACAAACCAATAAAACCAATCCCGCCTAACATCAGGACTGCCGCGATGATTTTTCCAATTGTCGTATGGGGAAAAATATCACCGTATCCAACGGTGGTTGCAGTTGTAATGGCCCACCACAAAGCGTTTGAAAGAGAAATTTTTTCGACGATTGAGTAGAGAAGGGCACTTAAAACAACGATCACAACACTGATATATAGGAGATACACAAAGCCGGTTGCGTAAAAGAAACGATGCACAGACTTGGTTATTTTACCGTCTAATCCTAAACGCCAAAAAATATGGTAATAACGAATGAGACGGATGACGCGCTCAATTCGAAAAATTGCAAAGATAGGATGTAACGGAATTAGTCCTAACATATCAAATGAGTTGTCGATGAGAAAGCTTTTCTTATTTTTGGAAAATCGAAACCGAACTAAATAGTCGACCAAAAAGATTGCCAGCATACTATTCATAAAAATCCCAGATGGCCCGGTTAGTAAGTTTCCATGTGTAAAGAAAGTTGAAAAGGCTAATCCACTAGAAATAAGTGCTAGTCCGCCAATCGCTAAGTGATAACAAATAAGCCATTTTTGTTGTTTTTTAGACATATTATTCACCCATACTTTTACTTGTTAAGCTCATTTTAAACCTTTCACAAGCTGTGTAAACAGATGAATTTTGATCGCAAGAAAACTTTTAGGATTGAAATGCCAAATTGGGCTAGCAAGTCGGCTTTCAATCGATTAGAATCGAGGGAGAGTGTCTCAAAACGATTCCAAGCACAATCTAAATTAGGAGGCCCAACAATGAAAAAAATATTGGCACTACATACAGGTGGCACAATTTCGATGTCGGCAAATGAACTGGGCGAAGTTTCGACAAATAAGGAAAATCCTTTGTTAGACAGCCGTTTTATTGACGATAATATTGAATTGACAAACGAAACGATTTTAAATAAACCTTCAGAACACATCACACCCGCAGATATGTTTAAGATGCAACAACGCGTAAAAAAAGCCGAAACACAGGATTATGATGGCATTGTGATTACGCATGGGACAGATACATTAGAAGAAACGGCTTATTTTTTGGATTTAACCTTGCCAAATCATTTACCAGTCGTTTTAACAGGGGCAATGCGGTCTTCTAACGAGCTCGGTTCAGATGGTGTTTATAACTTTCAAAGTGCAATTTTAACGGCTGCTGCGGACGAGTCTGTTGACAAAGGTGTTTTAGTGGTTATGAACGACGAAATTCACACGGCTCGCTATGTGACCAAAACGCATACTACGAATGTCGATACTTTTCGCACCCCCACGTTTGGACCAATTGGGTTAGTTGGCAAGCGCGGTATTCACTATTTTCAAGAATTAATTCAGCAAGCCGATGTGCAAGTTGATAAACTTAAACATAACGTGTATTTGTTGAAGGCCTATGCCGGCATGCCGGCTAGTTTGTTAAATTGTTTGGACCAAGAAGATACAAATGGGCTTGTCATTGAAGGCTTAGGCGCTGGGAACATGCCACTTGAAACGGTTGAAGCGATTCAGCACCTTATCGCCGATGATATTCCGGTAGTGATGGTTTCTCGCTGTTATAACGGGGTGGCTGAACCAATTTATGATTATCCGGGTGGTGGGATTGCGCTGGAACGAATGGGCGTCACATTCTGCCAAGGATTAAATGGACCTAAGGCGCGGATCAAGCTACTGGTCGGAATTAGTGCCGGGTTAACTGGCCAAAAGTTGCGCGATTATATTAGTAATGCAGTATCGTAAGATTAAAATTTTGTGAGAAAATTAAAAGTGCGCTATACTATTGCTATCTAAAGAAAAAGGTTGGGATGAAATGGCTGATAAAACAAAATTAAGAAATGATTTTTATGATGCAGTAAATGGCGAATGGCTTGAAACTGCAGTAATTCCAGGAGACCACTCTTCGACAGGTGGTTTTATGGATTTAGTAGATGATGTGGACGAAAAATTAATGAGTGATTTTGCTGATATGAAATCTGGCAAGCTTGTTAATGAAAACCCATTGATGAAAGAATTTTTGAAGTTTTATGAATTAGCAGCAGACTTTAAAAAACGGGATCAAGATGGTGCCGCTCCTTTGAAACCATATATTGATAAAGTTGAAGCAGTTTCTAGTTTTGAAGAGCTCAGCAAACAATTTAAAGAGTGGTCCGTTGAGGGCTTACCAACGCCATTTGATATTGGTGTGCAGCCTGACCTTAAGAGCCAAGGCAAAACTAAACTCAATGTACTCTGGGCTGAAGGTGGCGGTTTGATTCTTCCTGACAAAACCTATTATGATAAAGATAATCAGGCTGGTCCCCAGCTTTTAGCAGTCTTTACACAAATGGTAGAGAAGTTACTCACAATGGTGGGTAAATCTGAAGATGAAGCTAAAAAAATGGTGGCGGATGCCAAACAATTTGATGCTTCGATGGCACCGTTTAAGAAAAATTCTGAAGAGATGAGCGATGTTGCCAACTTATATAATCCGGTTGAATTTGATGAATTTGTCAAACAATTAGGTGAATTTAAGATTGGGGATGCCGTTGTTGAATTGTTAGGTGAAAAACCAAAGCAAGTGATCGTCACGGAACCAAAGTTCTTTGAAAACTTTACTAAAATGGTTAATAAAGAGACTTTCCCAGCATTTAAGAATTGGGCAATTGTCAATGTTGTTCGTCATCTGGCAACGTATTTGGGAGAAGACTTCCGTCAAGTTGCTGGAACGTATTCACGAACTTTATCTGGTCAGAAAGCTGCAATGAAACAGGAAAAGAGTGCCTTTTATTTGGCACGGCGGATCTTTAGTCAAGTTGTTGGTGACTACTATGGTAAGAAGTATTTTGGTGAAAAAGCTAAGCAAGACGTTCATGATATGGTTGTAGCTATGACAGGTGTCTATAAACAAAAGCTCCAGAACAACACATGGCTTAGCAAGGCGACTCGTGAAAAAGCGGTTGTGAAGTTAAGCGCGATGGATATCCATGTTGGTTATCCAGACAAGATGGAAGACGTCTTCAAGAAGTTGCATACAACCACAGCTGCAGAAGGCGGTAGTTTGCTAGAAAATATTCAGGCCTTTTCTAAAGTGTTTACTGAAGATGAACTCAGCAAATTTAATCAACCAGTCGACAAAGAAAAGTGGGAAATGAGTGCTGACACTGTGAATGCGTATTATTCACCAGAAGGTAACTTGATTTGTTTCCCAGCAGCGATTCTTCAAGCACCATTTTACAGTTTAAAACAAACAGCAAGCCAAAATTACGGTGGTATCGGGGCAGTTATGGCTCATGAAATTTCGCATGCGTTTGATCCGAATGGTGCTTTGTTTGATGAAAACGGAAGCTTGAATAACTGGTGGACAGATGATGATATGAAGGAATTCAAAAAGCGTTCGCAAGCCATGATTGACGAATTTGATGGACTCCCATATGCGGGCGGTAAGGTTAACGGTAAGTTAGTGGTAACCGAAAACGTGGCTGATGATGGTGGTTTGAGTTGTGCTTTGGGTGCGGCTAAGCTGACTGGTGATCCTGATTTAGAAGAGTTCTTTGTAAACTGGGCAACAGTATGGCGTAGTAAGGCGACAAAGGAACGCAAACAATTACTCCTTTCAATTGATGTGCATGCCCCAGATAAGTTGCGGGCAAATGTGCAGGTTAAAAACTTTGATGAGTTTTACGAGACTTTCAATGTGCAACCTGGCGATGGTATGTACTTGGCACCGGAGAAACGGGTGCAAATCTGGTAGTGAGTGGATTGAAGCGGTAGTGAGTGAGATAAAGCGTTAAAGGCCGGAATATAACTGTCCTGGATGCGGGATTGCAATCCCGCTGGAAGGATAGTTATATTCCGGCCTTTGCTTTGTCGAGCTGTCCTAAGGAAGTGAGTGAAACAAGTTGGTAAAAAGAGACGCATAAGTGTGACGGATGCGGGATCGCAATCCCACGGTAGGCATGCTTATATTTTTTGTGCTGTCCTAAGGAAGTGAGTGAAACAAGTTGGTAAAAAGAGACGCATAAGTGTGACGGATACGGGATGGCAATCCCGCTGGAGGCGTGCTTATGCGTCTCTTTTTGACTTGTTGAGCTGTCCTAAAAACAGTGCATAAAATTCCCAGGAATAAAAAAACACCAACCAATCATTTTTAAAGTGATCAGTTGGTGTTTTTAGATACCAAAATTTATTTAGTAATATAAATATAAAGGTGAGTGGTTGAATAACCGACTGCAAATTTGACACCGTTAGATTTAATCACGTTAGTGGCAGTCGAAGTACTGCTACTATTTTTTGCATCTTTTTGTAATTTTTCAAATTGTTTCATAACTGACTTATAGTTTGCGCCTAATTCATTAGATAATAGCGCAAAAACAGTTCCAAAATCTTTTTGACCATCTTTTTGTTTCATGGCTTTTACAGGCACGATAAGGGTCAAGCCCATTAAGTTCTTGTCCTGATAGTTGGCCCGAACGGTGTAATTGTGTTGGGTAATCACATTTTTTACACCATTTGATAAGGTAGTAGGTAATAATTTATCTTTGTTTTCTTTCTTAGCGGTTGCCATTGCAGCCTGGACTTCTTTGCCTTCTTTTTGAAGGGCAGTCATTTCTTTTGCTTGGGCCTGTAATTTTGCAAGAGCAGCCTTTTGTTGGGATGCAGGAAGCTTAGCAATCGCTGCTTTGGCTTTAGCTGCTGAAGTTGTTGTCGATGAACTAGCCTTAGCCTTTTTTTCAGCTGCCGCTAAATCCTTAGCTTTCTTTTGATCAGCTTTTGATAGAGACATCCCAATGACTGCCTGGTTATAGCTAGCGGAAATTGTTTTGTATTTGCCAAGCGCCTTGGTTTTATTAATAGTAACTTTTTTAGTGATGACGTCAGAATCTTTTTGAGATGTAACGACAACAGTTTGCTGCTTAGTTTTAGCGGGAACTTCGATTATATAAGCACCATCAGTATTTTTGACAGCCTTTTTTGATTGGTTATCAATTTTGTAACTTATTTTGGCATTTTTACTCGTCTTTCCTTTAATGACGGCTACCATTCCACTCGGCGTTTTCGTGGATGCGCCAACGGATAATTTATGATTGCCACAACCAGCTAACGTGGCGAGCGCCAATAGACCAATAACCCCAGTTAAAAACTTTTTCATAATGTACCATCCTTTAATTTTACGTTTATACGTGCCCAATATGACACGCTGTCATAAACATGAATTATACACCCTTATTATAAGAAATACGAGAGCCAATCATCTGAATTTTAAATAAATTTAGATTGCTTTTTTAAACCATTTGCAAATGTAAAATAATATAAAGTTTGTGTTTTACTTTGAAACGATTTTATAGTAAGATATATATTGTGGTTTTGATAGTAAAACACGAACAAACATATAGAGCTAATTTGAAATTAGCAAGGCTAAGGGAGAAATGCAGTTATGGGAGAAAAGATTAAGAATTATTTTGAGATCGATCAGTTACATACAACCGTGAAACGGGAAATCTTGGCAGGATTTACCACGTTCATCTCAATGGCCTACATTTTATTTGTGAATCCAAGTGTCTTGGGAGCTTCAGGAATGGACAAAGGGGCTGTGTTTACAGCCACAGCCTTAGCTAGTGCGTTGGGTTGTTTCTTGATGGGAGTGCTTGCTAAATATCCAATTGCAACAGCACCAGCATTAGGAATTAACGCTTTTTTCGCTTATTCAGTTTGTATCGGGATGAAGATTCCTTGGCAAACAGCATTGGCCGGCGTTTTTGTTGCTTCGTTGATTTTTATTGTCATTACAATTTTTAAATTACGTGAAATGATTATTAATGCCATTCCTGCAGATTTGAAATACGCGATTTCTAGTGGGATTGGGTTGTTTATTGCTTTTATTGGTTTACATGATGGTGGTTTGATCGTCGCTAATAAATCGACAGTGGTTGGTTTAGGTTCATTGGGAGTTGCCACAACCTGGTTAACAATTTTTGGTTTAATTTTAACTGCAATTTTAATGGTTCGTCGTGTACCAGGTGGAATTTTTATTGGTATGGCAGCAACTGCAATATTAGGTTTGCTAACTGGTTTGATTAAGGCACCAGCCCAATGGGTATCAGCTGCTCCAAGTTTGAAACCAACATTTATGGTTGGCGTACGACATATTGGTGATATTAATACAGTCCAATTATGGGTGGTTGTTTTAACATTCTTATTGGTTACTTTCTTTGATACAGCTGGTACCTTGGTTGGTTTAGCACAGCAAGCTGGATTTATGAAAGATAATAAAATGCCACGAGTTGGTAAAGCTTTGATGTCAGATTCGACTGCAATGTTGGCTGGTTCAGTCTTTGGAACTTCACCAGTTGGCGCGTATGTTGAATCTTCAGCCGGAATTGCCGTTGGTGGTCGTTCTGGATTAACGGCTGTGACAACCGGAGTATTGTTTATCTTGGGATTATTCTTCTCACCAATGTTAGCTGTTGTCACGAGTCAGGTAACAGCACCAGCGTTGATTATTGTTGGGGTATTGATGGCACAATCCATGAAACATATTGCTTGGGAAAAAATGGAAATTGCCATTCCAGCATTTTTGATTTTGATCGGAATGCCATTGACGTATAGTGTTTCGGATGGGATTGCCCTTGGGTTTATTACGTACCCAATTACAATGATTGCTGCAAAACGAGGTAAGGAAGTGCATCCGATTATGTACGGATTGTTCTTCGTGTTTATCTTCTTCTTGTATATTTTGAACAAAGGCTAGTGAGTGAGACAAGTCGGTAAAAGGCCGGAAATAAGTGTGCTGGATGCGGGATCGCATCCCGCGGGAAGCATACTTATTTCCGGCCTTTTGACTTGTCGAGCTGTCCTAAGGCTTAGCGAAGAGGTGCAGGTAAGGGAAGTATGCGGGATCGCAATCCCGTTGGAAGCATACTTATTTCCGGCCTTTTGACTTGTTAAGCTGTCCTAAGTAAGGCTTAGCGGTAAATGACTAAAAGGTAAAAACTTATGGAATAAAAGATGGTTCACATGTAAAATGGCAGTCAGAATTTAACGCTTTTCTCTTCATTTTTTTGTCGTGTTAGTATCATTACTAAAATTAGTGACAGAAGTTTTTCTTGGATTGAATTTTTTGGTAGTAGATGACGACTTTTTATCAGGAACTGACCACGTGTGTGCCCACCATGCGGCATTAGTGCTATCTTGTTTACTGGAGCTAACAACATTAGTGTCAAAGGAGGCCTTGTGTTTGCTATACGATGATAAACTGATAAATATTAAACATACCAGTACTAAACCAACAATAGATAAAGTAAGATAACGTAATTTTTTTTTCATGTTAAACTTCCTCTCTGCAATTACTGAGCATGCATCCAAAAGTCAGCTTTCGAAAACGCTTTAAATGACTATATTATATACCCGAATGAGTAGATGAGCGTACTTTTAGTTTCATTTAGTTCAAGTTATCGGTGAACGTTATGCATTACTTCTTATTTTTGAATCGTTTTGCTTGCCTTTAATTCTATTTTAGTGTTAGTATTCAAAATAGTAGTTACAAATGCAAGTACAGTAACTACAGCTAACAAAGGTAGTTGGTACGACATATCATTTTTGAAGGGAAGAACGCGGCTGCAGCAAAAGATATTCATTTTGAAGCATTGATATTTCGTATCTCATTCTAATCCTTTGTTGAGAAACAATAAGGAAAGAAGGTTTTACAATGAGATTTGGAAATTTTAGTAATCGTGATTATCGCATTGCTTTGGATACAGAAACACAATTATTCTGGGCAAGTGAAAAACGCGATCCAAATATTAAAGCCAGTGGTGTGACAATCACTGAAGCACTTAACAAGTTAAACGAAAAAACTAATGGTCTAGTACAACAGTACGCAAACTAATAAGAAATTCGAGGTCTAGCAATTTTGGATGCTAATGATTCCGTTTCGGATAACGTGTTCGATTCCTCTAGGATAAGTTGATACAATGGTATTAAACTTATCCTAGAGGAATTTTTTTATACATATGAATTGGAGAAAACTAACATGGCAAGTAAGAAAAAATTTTACGCAGTCGCAAAAGGCAAGCAAACCGGTATTTTTACGGACTGGAACGAGACTAAGGCAATGATCGATGGTTTTCCTGGGGCAAGATACAAAGGGTTCACAACGGAAGCTGAGGCCCGTCAATGGTTAGATGATGGTGGGACAATTACGAAAAAAACAGTTTCTAAAAAAATAACTCCTGCCCCAAGCCAACAACCAAATGATTCCGACCTTGTGGTGTATACAGACGGTGGATCCCGAAATACGGGGAATGTGAATGGCGGACACGTTAAGAAACAGGATAAAGCAGCTTGGGCATATTTGATTAATTTAAATGGTCAACAAGTCTCGGATTCTCAAGGTGAGTTTGGCGCAACGAATAACCGCATGGAAATCATGGCGTTGATTCGTGCCTTGGAATGGCTGGAAGCCAATCGAAAACAAACGGCTGCTATTTCAATTGTGACGGATTCCCAGTATGTTTTAAATGCGATTCAAAAGCACTGGATAGCTGGCTGGAAACGGCGCGGCTGGAAACGTGGAACGGGGCAACCATTAGCTAACAGCGAGTTGTGGCGACAATTGGACGGGCTTTTACCTAAGTTCAGTCATTTGCAGTTTCATTGGACAAAAGGCCACGCCACTAATGAAGGCAATGTTTTTGTGGATCATTTATTAAATCAAACGATGGATAAAATGAGTGGTACACAACGACAATCAGTTGCTAGTAAGCCCGTTATGTCCCAAACAACTCCGAAATCTCCAAAAAAAGTGCAACAAAAAAGCGTCCCGACTTCAGATGCACAAAAGTCACTGGACGCGATTAAAAAAAGTTTAGAAAAATTGGAATGGTACAACGACTAAACGGATTTGGAGATTGAAAAACTTAAAGTGTTTTTCCCACCGGGATAGGTTGGATCAATTTCAAAGCCGGTTTTCTTTAAGACCGTGATTGCTGGTGTGTTGGCCTGCTTTGCGACCGCATATAAAGTTGTTAAACCCAACTCATTAAAGGCAAATTCTGTCATATGTTGAAGAATTTCGGTCATGATGCCATGATTTTGTTGATTGGGAAGGATTTCAAACCGAATTTCTGCGGCCGTTTTGGGGTCATTAAAATTCCAAATGCAAAAAGTTCCCAAAAATTCATCAATTTTACGATCGGAGATTCCCCATAACAAAGAGTCGTTGTTCATGATCAGACGCATGGCTTGATTCACGTAATCAACAGTATCTTGGATCGTGGGATCAATTGTCCGATCACTCATTTTGGCGATGTTTTCGTCATGGCGCAGCGTATAAATATCTTTAACTTTTGTGGCTGTAAGCCAATCCAGAGTGAAATGGGGGGTCAGGATTGGGCGATATTTTTCGAATTTTTCCATGGTTACTCCTTTTAATTTTCTTTTCAGTTTAAACGTATAACTCTAGCATAAAGCATTTTTGTGAAGTTCCAAGTAAATATGCTTGGTGTTTTGCGATTAAGCGATTACAATGAAGAAAAATCGAATTGGAGGGCGTCATAATGAATATTAAATTTGATTCGGCATCTGCAGAAAAAATTCAAGCTCATTTGGATGACAATAAACGTTTATTATTAACTTTTGAAGATGGGGTGGGAGACTATTCCCAACATGCGATGATTCATATGCAAGTCCAGTTTACCATTAATATTGTAGCTAAGGATATGCCGGTAACCGGCTATAACGAGACTGTGCAGTCTAACATTGGTGATTTATTAATTAAGGATTACTCAACTGATGATTTGGAAGAAAATATGACGATGAAATTCAACAGCCATCTTGGAACTTTGCAACTAAGCGGAGATGGTGGTGCCATTGACGATAACGTTGGTTTTATTGATTTTACGGACAAAAATGGAATTAAAAATAATCCGGCAAGATAAAGTTTTTTTCTAATTTAAATAATTAACTGGCAACCACACTTGTTTAAAAACTTGGGTGGTTGTTTTTGGCTGTCTTCAAGCATTGTCACGTCTGCACAACTCTTGTAGAATGAAGAGACGTACTACTTGGAGGTGTGTGAAATGGATGATCGAACAAAACAAAAATTTAGTTGGCCATTATTCTTTAGCCCATTTGTGTCGCGACTAGGAGATGCGCTCTTTATTTTTGGGCTAAACTGGTTTATTGTCCGAGCTACCGGTCACGCCTCCTTGCTAGGGATTGTGCAAGGAATCGGGGGAATTGTTTTAGTGGCAGGTGATTTATTTGCTGGTCCGTTGGTTGATAAATATAATCGGAAACTCGTTATGTTACTTGCTGATCTCGTTAGTTTCCTCGCGTGTTTAATTATGGCCGGGATTATGGATGTCAACGAGCCGGTATTTTACCAATTAGTTTTGTTAACTTGCATCATTGATATTGGGTTGGCATTTAACTTTCCAGCTGCTAAAGCGGTAATTCCAGAAATCATTCGCAGTGATAAATTGTCGGTATTTAATTCTTGGTCAAACACGGGCCTGACCCTGGCAGATATCATTGCGCCATTGTTTGGTGGCTTCTTACTGACCTTGCACTGGATTAATTTTCGGTCCTTTTTATTTATCAATGCCGGTTCATTTTTGTTATCCTTTATTTTGACTTTGGCACTGAAGTACAAGCCGGAAAAAGACCATACTAAAGAATCAATGCCGATTTTAGAGAGCTTGGCCAAGGGTTTGGCATACGTTCGAAATAAACGAGACGTGTTCCAGCTGATTATTTTTGACGCGTTTTTAGCCGCCATGTACGCCGGCTACACACTGTTACTTCCTTATGACGTGGATCGCTATTATAACGGCGATGAGAAATTATATAGTTATGTCTTGACGTTGATAGCTGTGGGCGGTATGCTGGGAGGCCTATCTTTAGTTTTAAATAAACATAAACCAAAAATTAAAACGAATTATCAGGATGCTTTTATTTTAGCAATCATTTTGATATTGACCGGCGTTTGGGTTAATTATGGGTTGTTGTTAATTTCTGCATTTGGTTACGGATTTTATACTTCACGAATGGGAATCCGCATGATGACCATTGTTCAAGATTTGACAGATGTGGCCTTTTTAGGCCGGGTTTTTTCGATTTGGTTTCTCTGTTTTGACAGTATGCATCCATTCGGGTCGTTTGTCTTCGGATTCATTTCTGATTGGTTTAATCATGGAACATTTTTCGTGCTTGGAGGATTAGTTCTCTTGGGCTTGTTGGTTGTATATATAATGAGAAGAAATTCAGATTAGGGGGTGTTTCGATGGATTCAATTTTATATGATTTGGAGTTTGCCAAGAATGATCAACGGTTAGCTAACGTTTTTCCAAAAGAACAGGAAACATTTTATACCGGCTTTGTTAATAGTATTGGTGCGGATGGGGTCATTCTTAACACTTACGATGATACTGGCCAAGCTGATGGCGCGGTCTACATTCAATTTGATGCCATTGATAATGTGGAGTTTGACAGTCCTGATCTGGATAACATGTTGGAAACCATTCAGATTGCGGAAAACGATCAGCTATTTACGGTAACGGATCAGATTCCGGTTTTCGTTTCAACTAGTGATTTAATTAAACAAGTAGTGGAAGCTGCTTATAAAAACAAACAGTTTTTAGTTTTAACTAGAAGCGATCTAGAGCATTATCAAGAGGGCGCTGTTACTGCAATCCATGAAAATGATTTTGAAATGCATTTAGTGGACAAATTTAATTTGACGCATGAAATTACAACTACGTTTAAATATACAGAAGCCGAAATTGTGGAGTTTTCTGGACGAGAACTAGCAGTTGAAACGGCGACCTGGCCCAAAATTGCACAGCAGCAACCAGAATCTCGGTTAACGTTAACCGATGCAAAAGGTTTTTATGCAGTTTTGAAAAACGCGGAACAAAAGCAAGAACTGATTACAATTAATGACGAAACTAAATCACCAAACTTTTTTGTGGGGACCGTAAATGCCGTCAATGAGACAGAAGTTTTGTGCAATTTAGTGGATATGGCCGGGCAATTCGGTGGCTATTCACTAATTCGGCTTGATGCAATCGCCAGCATCACATTGCAATCCGATTATATGCAGGTCATGAAGGCTTTTATTGGGTATCAAAAAAAGAACCAGACCTTCGTACAACCGGTGCTTAATGAGGAACGTTTATTTGATGCTACGGATGATTTGATGATGGCGTTACTCAAACAAACTGAGATCTTTTCACGGGTCTTGAGCATCGCTTTACTAAGTAGTGCCCGCGAAATGGGCTATGTGACGGATGTGACTGCTGACACTTTCCGGTTCCATGTGATTGATCCTGATTTATATGTCGATCAAACAGGCGTGGAAATTGCGATTGAAGAGGTGGATGAACTGTCGTTTGACTTCTTAAATGCGGTTCTCATTGAAAATCATTTGCGTGATAAGGGACTTTTGTAAGAGGTGAAAGAAATGGCATTTGAAGTAATTTGTGGGGATGTGACGACCATGCACGTGGATGCAATTGTGAATGCAGCTAATACCACATTACTTGGTGGGGGCGGTGTTGACGGGGCGATCCATCGCGCAGCTGGTCCAGAGTTATTGGCGGCTTGTCGATTGCTCCATGGTTGTAAAACGGGTGAGGCTAAGATAACGCCTGGTTTTAAATTACCAGCTAAGTTTGTCATTCATACACCAGGTCCCATTTGGCGTGGTGGCCAGCATCATGAAGCTGAATTGCTCCGAAGTAGTTATCAAAATAGTTTACGATTAGCAGAAGAAAATCACTGTGGCAGTGTGGCGTTTCCGTCGATTAGCACAGGTGTGTACCGGTTCCCACTGCAAGCGGGAGCTGAGCTTGCGGTTACGACTATCAATGAATTTTTAAAAACTGCCCAAAATGTCAAAGATGTGACAATGGTTTGTTTTGATGAGGAAACTTATCAGGCCTATGTAGAAGCGCAAAAAGTATAATAAAATCTAAAAAATCGGCTTTGAAATGACTTGGAACTTTGCCTTTATTTTTCAGGACAACTAAGCAAGTCAAAAAGAGACCCATAAGTATGACTTCCACGGGATCACGATCCTGTATCCGTCACACTTATGGGTCTCTTTTTACAACTGACTTCTTTCACTATTTATTATCTCTCATAAAGTTACTAATCCGGCGAACATCATCTTCCGTTGGATTATACTTGTTAATTTTGATGTTATGGATTTTTTCCACAGATAAATGTGTGCCAAATGCCACTGAAGCATCTGTCATATCATGTTTCTTTTGGTAATTAATAATCTCTTCTGCAAGTTTCGTTAAATCGTTCATGGTAAATCCTCCTCATATTTAATGGCTATTTTGCATCCGCAAAATCTTATTTTCGCTACGGTGACCATCCTCGCTAAGGCAATAACGCCAAGTCGGACTGGCCCTCCTCGTTTTTTAGTGACTATTTTGCGTCCGCAAAATCCTATTCTCGTTACGGTGACCATCCTCGCTAAGGCGATAACGCCAAGTCGGACTGGCCCTCCTCATATTTAATGGCTATTTTACATCCGCAAAATACCATTATCACTACGGCATTTCGACACCCAGCCGGACTGATCCTTTTCGTAATGTTGAGCCCTTACATTTAATGTACCATAGTTGAGAGTGAAATGACCATTATTTACGCGGATATTCCAAAGAAATTCGTCAAAATTGGGTAGAATTTGGTATAATGCAACACAAGAGGGATTGAGGTGAAAAGCATGAAATATCAGAATTTATTATTTGATGTGGATGATACGTTATTAGATTTTCAAGCAGCTGAGAATCAGGCGCTTAAAGGGCTGTTTACAGAAATTAAATATCCACTAACAGATGACATGGTTACCTATTTTCGCACACTTAATGAGCATATGTGGCAACGCTTTGAGCTTGGCCAATTAGATCGCCAAACACTGGTTAACACGCGATTTACCAAACTTTTCGCCCATTTTAATGAGGCAGTTGATGGGATTAAGTATGAAAAAATTTATCGAGAATTTTTGAATCAGGGTCACCAGTTAGAACCCCACGCGGTAGAATTACTGAACAGTTTGAAAGACCAATTTAATCTATTTATCGTTTCCAACGGGATTGGATCTGTTCAACAGCAACGGCTAAACGATTCGGGATTGACTACATACTTTAAACATATTTTTGTGTCTGAAGAAGTTGGCTATCAAAAACCAAGAATTGAATTTTTCGATTTTATTGCCCAACATATTGCTGGGTTTACTCCCAAAAATTCTTTAATAATCGGTGATTCATTAACGTCCGATATTCAGGGTGGCGCCAATGCGGGAATCGATTCAGTCTGGTTTAATCCAGCGTTACAACCAAATCATTCATCAGTGAGTCCAACTTATCAAATTGACGACTTACTAGATCTAAAAGCAATTTTGTAATCTTAATTTTAAACAGGACAGTTGCTCAACCAATTCGAGAGTAAAAACCGAATTAGGGGAGCGGACTGTCTATTTTTTTGTCTCAAATCCGAATAATTGCAAGTCATTTTTGAAAGTGGTATCTTAGATTGTTAGAATTCTAACAATAAAAATGCAGAGGCTACTTATGCAAAAACATCTTGGAATTAATCGGCAAATTCATATTCTGGCGAATTGCTCAACCCGAAAATTTAATGAAAGCTTTTTGGATGATGATATCACTGGTAAACAAGGGAGCGTTTTACACTTTCTTCTGATGCGCGCGGGAAAGCAGGCAGTTTACCAACGAGACATCGAAAAACAATTTGGTATTCGGCGGTCATCGGTAACTAGTCTGTTACAGAAATTAGAAGATAATGGCTACATTACGCGTGAAGCGGTCGAAAATGATGCCCGATTGAAACTAATTGTGCTTACCCCCAAGGCTTTAAAATTCCAGAAAAGTGTTGTCCAAGGGACGATCGATTTTGAAAATAAGATGATCCAAGGAGTTTCTGTAGACGACATTGCTACTTGGCAAAGAGTAACTCAACAAATGACGAAAAATTTAAAAGATGCAAAAGTAGGAGGTGACGACTAGTGCTAAAACGAATTGGACATTCAGTAAGAGAGTATAAAAAGTATGCCTTGCTTTCACCAATATTGGTAGCCATCGAAACCTTTATCGAAACGTTTATTCCGTTTTTAATGTCAAAAATGATCGATAAGGGAATTGTTCCCGGAAATTTAGCGTATATCGAAAAGTTAGGGGCCTTTATGTTAGTGGGGACACTAATTTCTTTAGCCGGTGGTGCAGGAGCTAGTTGGTATTCAAGTAAGGCTAGTGCGGGATTTGCAAAAAATCTGCGCCATGATTTATATCATCACATTCAGGATTTCTCCTTTGAAGATGTGGATCATTTTTCGACCTCTAGCATTGTGGTGCGGCTTACAACGGACATCATGAATATTCAACAAGCTTTTCAAATGTTGATTCGAATGGCTGCCAGAGCCCCATTGATGCTAATCTTTTCAATCACAATGGCTTTCACGGTGGATGCACAAATGGCCATGGTTTTTGTTGTGTCTGTACCGGCCATGGTAATCGGATTAACGGTGATTATCGCCATTGGTCGACCGCTGTTTAAGAAGGTTTACCAACGTTATGATGGATTGAACCAGGTTGTTCGAGAAAATTTACGTGGCATTCGGGTAGTAAAAACTTACAATCGTGCTGAAACGGAAGATAAAAAAGCGGCGCAAGCTTCTTCTAGGATCTATGAAGTCTTCAGTAAAGCAGAACGGATTCTCCAATTAAATAGTCCCATTATGCAGTTTGTGATGTATGGCACATTACTGTTCTTGGCGTGGTTTGGGGCTAGAAGGATTGTGGATGGCACCATGCAGACTGGTCAATTAGTTAGTTTAATAGCTTATGCCATGTCAGTTTTGATGAGTTTGAATATGTTATCAAATGTGTTTAATCAAATGACAATTTCTTTAGCCTCTGCACAGCGGATCAATGAAGTTTTGACGTATGAAAGTACGCTGATAAATCCGAAAAACCCCGTAACTGAGGTAAAAGATGGCGACATTGAATTTGATAATGTGGATTTTGCCTATGAAGATGACCAAGTAACGCGGTTGGAAGGTATTAATTTGCATATCAAACCAGGCGAGACTATTGGGGTGATTGGTGAAACTGGAAGTGGGAAGAGTACGCTTGTACAGCTGATTCCTCGCCTTTATGATGTTAATCAAGGGGTCGTCAAAGTTGGTGGTCAAGATGTGCGAAACTATGACATTAAAACACTTCGGGATAATGTTTCCATGGTGCTGCAACAAAACGTTTTGTTTTCAGGGACCATTGCGGATAATTTACGCTGGGGTGATGAAGAAGCTACTGACGAACAATTAGTGCAGGCTGCCAAATTAGCTCAAGCGGATGCCTTTGTTCAAAGTTTGCCAGATGGTTACAATACACACATTGAACAAGGTGGGAGTAACGTGTCTGGTGGCCAAAAACAACGGCTGACAATTGCTCGAGCCCTGTTGAAAAAGCCTAAGATTTTAATTCTTGATGATTCAACCAGTGCCGTCGATACGCATACAGACAGCTTGATTCAAAAGGCGTTTCGTGATGAATTGCCTGAAATGACCAAGCTGATCATTGCCCAACGGATTTCTTCCGTGCAAGGTGCAGATCGAATTGTGGTCATTGATCAAGGCAAGATTGAAGCAGTCGGTACGCATGATGAACTGATGAAATCAGACGAACTTTACCAAGAGATTTATAACTCTCAAATCAAAGGAGGAGAAGCGCATGCAAAGAACTAGAGTTGCCGGAAGAGCTAAACTAGATGGCTCGGCGTGGCAGATTTTATGGCGGTTATTAAAATATATTTTGCAGAAAAGTCACTTTGCCCTTTTTATTGCCTTCTTCTCTGTGATTATTTCGGCTGGAGCATCAGTCATTGGGACACTATTTATTCAGCGTTTGATTGATGACTACATTACGCCATTAATGAAAGTTGCTCATCCAAATTTCACCCCATTATTGCATATGATCATTTTAATGGGGGCAATTTATTTGTTGGGGGTCGTCGGAACCTTGTTATATTCACAGTTGATGATTATGACTGGGCAGAAATTGCAAAAACGAATTCGGGATGAAATGTTTACCCACATGCAAAAGTTGCCCTTGAGTTATTTTGATTCCAACGATTATGGGGATGTCATGAGCCGTTACACCAACGATGTGGATACTTTGCGGCAAATGGTAGAACAGAGTTTCCCCATGTTTATCAACGCGCTTTTTAACATTGTTTTCACATTAACAGCCATGATTACGTTGAGTCCAATGTTGACCATAATTAGTTTGGTAATTTTTGCGCTGAGTGTCTTTATCGTACGAAAATTAAGTTCGAAAAGTAGTTATTATTTCCGCATGCAACAAAAGTCGTTAGGAAATATTGATGGTTATATCGAAGAAATGCTGAATGGTCAAAAAGTTATTAAAGTATTTTCTCATGAGAAACAATCTAAAGCAGGATTTGATACACGAAATGAAGAATTACGTCAAGACGCCAGCATGGCTAATGGCCTTTCAACGATGTTATTCCCAATCATGGGAAATGTCGGCAATATTTTATATGTGCTGATTGCCGTTGTGGGTGGGTATTTGGCAGTTAATCATGTCACGCCCATTACGCTAGGTGAAATTGCCGCGTTCGTTCAGTTGAGCCGTTCTTTTAGTCAACCAATTGCGCAAATTACCATGCAGTTAAACTCGATTATCATGGGGTTGGCCGGTGCGCAACGGATGTTTCAATTGTTTGATGAACCGGTTGAACAGGATTCAGGAAATACAACCTTAGTTTATGTGACTGAAAACGAGCAGCACGTCTTGACAGAGACCAGTGTCCGGACTGATAAATGGGCCTGGAAAACGGTTGAAGCTGATGGCACTGTTAAACTCATACCGGTCAAAGGCCACATTCAATTTAAAGATGTCAGCTTTAGCTATGATGGCAAAAAGACTGTTTTACATCACATTTCATTAGATGCGAAACCTGGGGAAAAGATGGCGTTTGTCGGGGCAACCGGAGCCGGCAAGACCACCATTACCAATATGTTGAATCGTTTCTATGATATTTCCAGTGGTCAGATTATTTATGACGGTATCGATATCAAACAAATCCAAAAGGCTAGTTTGCGGTTATCGATGGGAATTGTTTTGCAGGATACGAATTTATTTACTGCTTCAATTCGTGATAATATTCGCTATGGTCGTTTAGAGGCCACAGATGAAGAGGTGATCGCGGCCGCTAAATTGGCAAATGCGGATAGCTTTATTCGTAATTTGCCTAGAGGATACGACACGGTGATTGACGGTTCTGGGTCTGATTTATCACAAGGGCAGCGTCAATTATTATCAATTGCACGGGCGGCCATTGCTGATCCACCAACCATGATTATGGATGAAGCTACTTCAAGTATTGATACGCGAACGGAATCCTTGGTTCAATCCGGGATGGATAATTTAATGCGGGGTCGGACGACGTTTGTGATTGCTCATCGTTTATCTACAATTCATAATTCGGATGCAATTCTTGTGATTGAGGATGGTAATATCGTTGAAGCTGGGAACCATGAATCCCTGATGGAAGAAAAAGGCGAGTACTACGAACTTTATACCGGTAAAACTATTCTGGAATGACGAATAACATTATTGGGAAGTTGGTACGGACAATGCTAGAATGAAGAAGTGTTCTTAAAAGGTGGGTAGCTTTTAAAGGCCGGCCTTTTTTGACACGTTTAAATAGATTAATCATAGGGAGACGTGAGAAAAATGATTCAAATTCCACAAGACATGACAGAGGTTAAAGTTAAAATTGCCCAACTAGAAGAACTAGGACATACCAGCGATGAAAAAGAAGTTATTTTTGATGCCATTCAAGATAATGCGCAATCAATTTTAGATGAACAACTTGAAGGCCATTATTATTCTTGTACCTTAGATAACGACACAATTACTGTGTATGAAACACCTGAAAAGCCCGCTGGAACTGTTAAATCTCAAGGGGCTTCCTTCGAAGATGATTTTCGTAAGGATGCAAATGGTATGTTAATTTATTTAAGTAAAGAAATCAGCAGAGTTATTAATCAACGCTAATTTAAAGGAGTTCTAAATGAGCATTAAATTAATTGCGAGCGACATTGACGGCACATTCTTAGATGATCAACACGAGTTTGATCGCGTTCGGTTTCAAACACAACTTGACGAGATGAATCAACAGGGCATTCACTTTGTTGTAGCTAGTGGAAATCAGTATTTGCACTGTACCAAAGTGATGGCCGGGCTTACCGGTGATCTCACCTATGTGGTGGAAGATGGGGCCTTGATTGTGGAAAAAGACCAAGTGCTCGATTCCAGTCCGATTGAACCAGAATTGTGGCAAGAAGTTGTAACTACGGTGATGAAACAGCCGATGTTTGCGGATGCCGTCATTATTTTGTCTGGTGAGAAAGCAGCCTCTACAAATATCACGCCTCAAAGCGAGACTTGGGATCGAACTAGATACTTTTATGAAAAGCTTATCCATAGGGATGATCTTCTGTCAGTTACAGATGATATTTATAAAGTAGACGTTAATTGGCCCAACTTGAGTGATGTGCGGGATAAACATGCGGCATTGTCCGCTGAGTTTGGAGACCACTTAACAGAAGTGATGAGTGGGCTTGGTGGGATTGATATCATTAAACCACATGTCACTAAGGCGTATGGATTAGAGCAATTACAACGGATCTGGAACGTCTCAATGGCGGAAACGATGGCGTTTGGTGACAATCAAAATGATGCTGAAATGTTGCAGCATGCCAAATATGGTTACGCGATGAAAAATGCGGCGCCAGAAGCCAAGGCAGTAACCTCGCTAGTGACGCCGCTTGATAATAATCATGGTGGTGTGCTGGATATGATTGATCGGGTGTTAAATGGACAGTTTTAGCTGTAAAAAAGCTAAAATTCCATTGGTACATGAAACTTAAGGTTGAAATTTGGGTCTAAGTTCATTAGAATTACACTATACGCGTCGGTAGTGTAATGGATAGCACATGAGATTTCGGTCCTCATGATGAGGGTTCGATTCCCTCCTGACGCATCATTGATATAACAGCATTTAGCATGGGCTTACGGCCTGTGCTTTTTTGTTTTTGGCCAAATAGGTACGAAAATGGGTACGGGTTATTTGAACCTGTTTGAGCTTGGATGTTCCAGCTGATTTTTGAAATGATTGTAGACCTCTAAATCTACTGCTTTTTATTCATTTGGTATAAGCTGCCTGACCTTTTTGATTGCAGATATAACGCAGTGGCGTAGATGGAGCCATGTGTTAATTAATGATGATGTTATTTATTTTTGTGAATTTCTTGTAACCAGTTAGCTATTTGCTTCATGGTTTCTTCGTTGTCAGGCGAATTGGTAACTGAGAGAACAAAGTCGCCAGCTTGATTAACAATTCTGTTGTTAACTAGTTGGTAGCCATTTTGATTGATGAAATAAAGACTCGCCATCAAAGCAGTTCGTTTGTTGCCATCCACAAAAACATGTTTTTTGGTAATTTTTTGCAGGATAAAAGCAGCTTTTAACCAAATCGTCGGATACAGTTCGTGATCGAATACGATCTGAGCCGGTTGCTCAATAACAACGTGCAAACTCTCAACAGATTGAACACCATAGTTGGTTCCACCGACCTGAAGTACAACTTGCTTGTTTATCTCAATAAGCTGCTGGACTGTTAAGTATTTAAACTTCATATTATCGGTCCTTTAAATACTCAAGAACTGGTTTAAATTGATCAACAAATTCAGTAATGTTTGTAGTTTCCTCTTGATTTAATTGATCAATTCGTTTAAAAATTAAGTCTCCGTGTTCATTAACTGACGGCTTAAATTGAACATCAGTGGGCACATTTAATTCACTTGGAACAGTGATGACAGTAGATTTAGCAACTTTACGAGTTTTAACAGTTTTTGGCATGAGTATCATTCCTTTCAATAGCATAAGTTAACACATGACGATGACATATGCAAGACATATGCCGGACTGCGTTACAGAATATAATTGAATTTATTGTACAAAACGCAACTAATTCTGCTTACTTGCTTCTTTATCGCACGGGGCGGAAGAATTGGAATTTGCTACTGTGCCTTTTTAAAAATTTAATATTTAAAGAATGAAGTCGTTAAGCTTTCTATGTGTTTTTAGACGTTAGTGGCGATCATGATCAATTGTAATTAGGTAATGGTGAAATTCATTTTGTACTATTCAATAAAATCTTGAGAAATCAGTGACACTTTGTAGGTACGGTAGTATTTATAAAAACTTTGCTAAATCTAAAATTGTAGATAAAGTATGGAAAGCGTATGAACCTGTAGTTCTAGTAGGAAATTGAATTTTTTTAAAAACAAGGGAAGACGAATCATTTTCTAATCGGAAATTGCAAGAACAAGTTAGCCACCCCGCAGGCGAAGTTGCGGGGCAAGTCAGAATATCTATTGAAGGTCAAGATAATAGCTACGCACTACATGATTTACGAATACGTGCTGCTTCAATTTGAAAAGCTTCTTTTGGGGTTTGATACTTCAAGATACGTCGCGGTAATTGGTTAAGACGACTTTCAACCATTGAAACCGTCTTGGGACCAATCGTATCTAATGAGTGTCCCTTAGGTAAATATCGTCTAATCATGCGGTTATGAGTTTCATTGGTTGCTCTTTCAAAGGAACTATACGGATGGGAATAATAGATGTCAGCTACGCCGTCTAAGACTGCATTCAAGGCTGTGAACTCCGTTCCGTTGTCAGCAGTAACAGATTTAATAAGATCACCAAATTCAGCACAAATTCCCTTAAGTGCATACGATACCGAATCAGCATCTTTGCCTTCAATCAAGCGAACAATATCATAACGAGTTTTACGTTCCGTGAAGGTCAATAATACACTTTCATGTCCACTTCGTTTACCAACTACAGTATCAATCTCAAAGTGGCCAAATTCCTTGCGTTTGTCGACCCTTTTAGGACGTTCCTCAATACTTTTACCAGCTAAACGTCGATGCTTGTTTGACCAGTGATGTTTAGTACGACGGTTAGCCTTCTCCACCAAATCAAGATTACGGATCTCTAACAATTGCGCATCGATATAGTTGTAGAGAGTTTTCGTACAAACCATCTCCGTGCGCTTAAACAGATGTTGTTGGTGGGCGAAGCCGACTGCTGCATCAGGTGACCAATCATCTTGGTGGAAATGATCATCAAAGTAAGCCAGAAAGTTAGTAACAAATTTAAATTTTAGAGGTCGATGACAGCGTTGTCGATTCGTTTGATACCGAACTTGGGCCGTATCAGGCGCATAAACGCTAAAGTACTGTTCTTTACCATTGAGTTTCTTTACCTGTTGAATGCGGCCACGCTTAAGCTCATTATTAATAGTTTGATGACAGACACCAATTTCAGCGGCAATTTGACGAGCAGATTTGCCTGCAGAAAGTAAGCCAGCAATTCTGCCTCGCTCAATTTGAGTTAAATGATGACCCTTTACGTGAGATGTGATAAGCTGTTCTTGCACCAAGACGAAAACCTCTTTCATTGTTTAGTGTGGGAACTTCAATGATACCTGATTTTTTCGTCTTGGTGTCTTTTATTTGGCCACTTTTAAAAGGTGGCTAACTTGATTATAAAATTCGCGATCATTTTCTAATTAAGATCTTTGGTAAAAAATTATAAACGGTTTTATGTCACAAATCTTAAAAGAAATTATAAAAAGTTTTGGAGTGTAGTAATAATGCTGAAGTGAACCCATAAAATTGGACAAATATTTATGCTGCTCTCTGAACGGCGAGTTCTCGTTATTTTACCGGGGACTTGCCGTTCAATTTTGTTTTAATTCGACGATTATTATAAAAACCTATCCATTCGGTCATTGCTTGGATTAAGCTAGCTTTATCTTCAAAATGTTCATCCATCATTTCAGCTTTCATAATGTGAAAGAATGACTCCATCGCCGCATTATCAAGACAAGTTGCTTTACGTGACATGCTTTGATAAGCGTGATGTTGCTTTAAAACCTGCTGCCAGTGTCGATGTTGATACTGAAAGCCTTGGTCAGTATGGACTGTTGTCCGGTAATTTAGTTTTGGTAGCTTTTCTAAAGCCTCTTTAAGCGGTTTAATTGCGAATTTAACTGTTGGATGTTCACTAATATTGAATGCTAGAATTTCTCCAGAAAACAAATCAAGAACTGGTTCGAGGTAAACTCGTTCGTTCATTCCCATGTTTCCATGTCTGAATTCACTAACGTCTGCGACGAGCTTTTGATAAGGTCTATCGGTTTTGAAGCGTCGCTTTAAGCGATTAGCGGCGATTTTACCCACTAAACCTTTATATGAATTATATTTTTTGGTTTGTCGATTAAAGGCATGACACAACCACCCGTGTTCCTGCATAATTCGCAAAACGCGTTTATGATTAACTTTAAATCCTAAATCATGTAATGCATTTGTAAGTCTTCGATAGCCGTATTTTTTGGTGTATTTTGGATCTTTTTGGCGAATCTCGTCTATTGCTTGAATAATCTGGTCATCATCAAATTTACGTCTCTCATGACTCTGAGTGTAGTAATAGGTACTGCGTGGAATTTGGATTACTTTAAGAATCAGTTTGATAGAAGTTTGGAATAGTTGCCTTAACTCGATGGCTATTTCTGAGATTTCTTTTGTACTGATTTTTTCCGAGTTAAGGCCTCTAATTTTTTTAGGTAGGTGTTCTCAATCTTTAACATTTCATTTTCTTTTTGAAGCTGTTTTAAATCCTCTTTGGCTGTGGAATTGTCCTTTTCGACAATGGGTTTGCGACTTTTATTCTTGTGTTTTACCATGTTCTTGGCGTTGCCTCGCTTTCGCTCTAGACCCACAATTCCTAATGCCTTAAACCGACTTTCCCATTGCCAAATGGTACTCGGCGAGGATAAATTAAAATGTAAGGCAGTTACTGGAAGCGAGGCCTGATTTTGTTTTCTCCAGTTTAATACATCGACTTTGAACTGGCTAGCATATTCTAAATCCATTGCTTTGCGTTTAAGACCGTTAAGGCCAAATTTCTCATATCTTTGAATCCAATTTAAAACTGTGGCACTACTACCAATCCTGTATTTGTGTGCTAATGAATTAACGGGCAGACCACCTAAATATTCAGTTACTACTTTCACTTTGAAATCAAAATTAAATTTAACCATAAAAGAACCCCCAAGATTAGATTTTATCTGTCCAATCTTGGGGGTTCACTTCATTTAAGGAAAGAGATTTTTGTTTGTTTATATTTTTTATTAATCACTAGAACTAGCGTTACTAGCGGAACTTTTGGATTGACTGGAACTGCTGCTTGCTTTGCTACTTGAACTAGCTTTAGTTTGTGAACTAGAAGTTGCCTTGATTGATTCAGATTCACTAGAAACTTTTTCGGCATTAGTCGAATTTTGTTTGGCGTCTCTGGCAACTCTGGCCTGCTCACGTTTTAAAGAAGCGGCGACTTTATTGTTAGAAGCCTTTTCTCGTGCGAGAGATTCTTTGGCCTTACTAATTGAATTGCGGGCCCGAAAAATTGACGAGGATTGCGCGTTAGATCGGTCTTTCGCACTAAGGCTTGATTTAAATTTAGCGATCGAGGCCGATTCCGCACGTTTTTCTTTCCGTGAGCTCGCAGCACTAGGAGTCAGGTTATTGGCAGGGGGCTCCATTTGGGCATGCCGAATATACACGAAGGTCGTGGTCGCGATAAACAGCAGCGCAACCGCTATCCAAAATATGATCTTAATGCGTGATTTTTTTCCGTGTTTATTAAGATAAAGATTTCTTCGGTTCATAAGTCAAAGCGTACCTCCTAAGCCAGAGTTGTTTAGCTTCATTATAAACGATTTTTAGTCTGTTAGGGTACAGCGATGATTGATTACGAAATTTTGTGAGCTTAGAAAAATATGGTGATCGTCCTAATCTGGTTGCCGTTCACTTTATCAGATTATTGAGTTAATTCAAAACTATCATCGAGTAGCCCAAATAATTGATCGGGATCGTCAATTGCAGTGAGGTCGGCTGTAATCCAGTGCTCTTTATTCATGTGATAGGCAGGGTAGTAAGATTTACTGCTTTTTAAAATTGCACCCAGTTCAGGATTTACTTTGAAGTCGATAACCCCAATTTCAGTTTGCTGCTCACCGTACAATTTGTTCTGTGGAATAAGCATCATTAAGCCAAACCACTTGTTATTACGTTTGTTTTTGAAGACACAATAGGTGGGGAATTTTTTAAATGGATATTCAGGTTGAATATCGTACTTTTCAGTTACATAGTTAATTATTTCTTCACGTGTAACCATTTTTTCTGCCTTCTTTTTTGATTAGGATAATCAAAAATGACTATGAACCTCAATTATTAGTTCATAGTCATTTTTTAGTATCCTTATTAATTTATTCGTAGTGGGACCAAGCAGATAAGATTGTGACAATATGATTATTCTTGTCAATTGAATAAACTACGCGATGTTGTCCATTTAATCTGCGCGAATATTTACCTTGACCAGGTGGTGTAAGTTTCTCAAAGTATTGAACTGGGTCGTATGGGTTTTGTTTTAAAGTTTCAATAATGTCTCTTAAAGAATCACGTAAATAACTGTTTTGAGCTTTCTTTAAGTCAGATCGTGCTGACTTGACTGCTCTAACTTTCCATTCAGTCATTTGTTTTTTCCGAATCAACTTCTTTATTAATATCGGCTAACATGTCATCGATATCTTCTGTCTGGTCCTTTTCGTGTGCAAGTGAGAATTGTAGTTGGCCGTTAGAAAGAAGTGCCATAGTTTCCTGTTGCGCCTCCCAGTCACTTTTACTAACAATAACAGCAGAAGTACTTTCATCACCATTGGCACGTACAATTGTAATAGGCCGACTATTTTTATTAACGTCTTTTAAGATATTATATAGATTTTGGCGTGCTTTTGTTGGAGTGTAAATGTCTTGCATAGTAAATTCCCCCTTGTATAATGTTACTTTTCTAAACACATTTACATAATAACGTACTTAACGTCGTACGTCAATGCAAAGTGTCTGAAAGAAAAAGTCATATCAAGCGGACAAGCCAAAGGGTGTATAACCATTACACAGGTTATACAAAAAAGAATTTAGTGGTTCAGTTAATTCAAGTTATTAAGTTTAGGTGCAATTAGGCTATGAAAGAGTTTTATTTCTTATTTGAATAGATAACTAATTGCCTTACTTATTTTTTTTCGTTTAGTCACATAACCACCATGGACAATTTTAGGCTTATTTTCAAATGCTGCAAGGCGTCGTCGATACCAGCGCCGAGTCACATAGTAAATCAATAAAAACAACGTCATAAAGGTGATTAAGCCAGGCATTCCCCAAACGATAGTCCGAAATGATGTCCAAAAAGGAATGTGGGTCAGGACAACACCACCGCTATGATCACGCATTACACGCATAGTTACGGAATGGCCGGTGGGATATTTATGATAGATGGCATCACTAAACTCGTGTTTAATAGTGTTTAACTGCGCTTGTTTGGAATGATATTGAATAGTTAAAAAATAGTGATAACGGATATTTTTTCCACCCTCAAATTCGAGGTTTCGTTTGGCAATATAACCCGTTACTGATGTACCAGTATAGCGGGTGGCTAAACTTTTTGTGGTCGGAATGATGCCGGTCGTTAAGAGAAGCCCAGCGATCGCAATCAAAAGGGGGCTAAATGAAATTGCCGAGAACCATTTAGGGCTTTTTTTATTTGGCCAGAATAAGGAGTCCAAAAGCATACAAATTTCCAGAAAAATGGCGGCCACTAAAATAGCAGCCAACCAAGTTAGCATGACATCATGAGACTGTCGATGGCGATTGGCAATATTGGTACTCAAACTACCATTATTTTTGTCCCATAAACGATAAACAGCTTTGTTGATTGGTGTGTGTTCCAGTGAACCGTCGTCAGATTTATAGTAGGCGGTGTAACTTTCGACTAATCCGGTTTGCGTTTGATGAACCGTGATTTTAGAAATGGTTTGGTTAGCTGGAAGTTGGTTAGTTATATGCGGTGTAAACAAATACCAGGCACCCCAAAACATGACAAGGTTGATCACAATGACACCAATGACAGTATAGATGGGATTGGTTTTTTTATCCGAATTTTCCATATGAGTGAATCTTCCTTTTTAAGCAAGTTGTTAAAAATGGCTACATTTCGGATTGAGACTGAAATGCGGCCATTTTTTGTTTAGCTATCTAAATGTTTAAAACAGTGAGATGACGTAGCTTCCGAGTCCTAAGACGCCAAGCACCCCAAAAAGGATGCCAAATATGTATGTCCAAATACGGTTGCGGATGAAAAAGAGAGAGGAATTGTCTATGACTTCGACACGCTGTCCCGTTTGTTCATCAATGTAGATCCTTTTTTCGGTGGAAATAAAGAAGCGACAAAATAGGTAATTTACTCCAGCAGATACGGTTCCTGCAACAAGCCACATTAAACTAGATTGCAGTGCGTTTGGTAGATTTAAGCTTTCAAACATTGCCCCAACGAAGATTCCGAGAAAACCTGCGACTAGAACTAACAGACCTTTACCTTTCCAAACAAGCATTTTCGGTTCCTCCTTATGGTTCAATTATTAATATAAGTATACAGAAATTTTGGCTGTCGTCAACTAATTTTTCAATGAAAATGAGTATCTTTATCCCATTTTTTTTAAAGTAATGTTTAGCTAATGTTAAAAGTGATTGTACTAGAAGAAATTATTTGATAAAATTGAGAGAAATTCGTATTAAATACATTTAAGAATTGCATAATAATATCATCAAGGGCTTTTTATTTATTTTTACAGCCATTTCTAAATGATACTAACTTCAAACCAGCAAAGGATTCCTAATTCCCATGAAAAAAGTGACAGTGATTGCCCTAATTATCTTTTTCATTTGGTTTACGACCATCCTTATTATGTGCGTTGGCCGTTTCAATACGTACTATCTTAACAATTTTGATGCCTATAATTTCGATAGCCCCGTTATTTACAACGTGATCAAAGGCCGTCAGTTCAAAGTGACTTATTTAAACCTAGTTTCACAAAATGGCTCTGGTTTATATCATGACAGTAAAAACGAAACTATCCGTCTTTTAAATAGCGAACGGTTTAACTATGGGAATGAGACGGATTATCCAGGATATTGGAGTAGTCAAGGAAATACAATTACGATGACTGATTTTGATGGTGAATCTGGATTTAAGATTAGTCATTTGAAGCATGTTAAGGGCCACATTTATATTGCTCAGTTGGAAGAGTATGGAGATGGTGAGGTTATTTACAGGATCAGGTTGGTAACTCAAAAGAAAGCCAAAACGACTTTAAGCGACTTATTTAATTTCTATCCAACATACGATCTTTTAAAAGGTAGTTAATTAGCTGCACATATTTGGAGGAATAAAATGAAAAAATTTGGTTTGAACTATACGCTCACCATCATTGGTCTAATTGCAACGATTGCTCTGTGGTTGGCAGCTCAGGTTTCTGCGGCCGTGGACTTTCGAGCGAATCCATATCGGTGGTATAAAGTTATTCAAATTTCAGCAAAAGACGTCACAATTCATAGCTGGGCGATTTTGGCAGTCGTCACACTTGTGTTTGCTTGGCGAAGCTTTAAGGTGCGTTCGACAGTTACCAACGGTGGGTCAATTAAGCAGTTTAACCAGCTTCTATTATGGTTTGGCTGCTTGATGCCGTACATTTTGGTGATTGCATCCGAAACGTTATTTTATGTAGCGGCGCATACTTGGTTGAATAGTGGGACGGATAACAGTGATAACGGAATGTGGTTTTATGCGTTGGCAGCGCCTATTTTGATCGGTGTATTTAGCCTGATTGTGCAAGCAATTACATTTATCCTCCTTTATTCAGGTTTCCGAAATGTGAAAATACGCAAAATTATTCTTATTACGTTGATTGTAACTTACGGCCTTTTCGTAGCTGAACGAATCGGGTGGATTGTATTGATGGGAATGGGCGTTGGTGTAGGTGTTTTATCGGCAAGTGCCAGCATTTTTGTGTTTTTATTAGTGCCATTTATTATTATGCCAATTCTTTCAGTGATCACGATCATTCAAAATAAACGGGTGCAAATGGACAAGAGTCGGACATTTGAGGGGTAAGTGATGAAAAAAGCACTTTTGGTGTTAGGCATTCTCGGAATATCAATCGGTGCGCTTTTGACGGCATGTTCACCAAAGCATATAGAGGTGACTAATGCGGTGAATCGTTTAACGCGTGATTATCATACTCATAACTATCCCGGAAAGATCACTGCAGTAAAAGCGACCCATACTGGGTATGAAATGTATACATATTTAGATTTAAAATATAAATATACAGAAAAGGTCAATGGTCGCAAAGTAAGTATTTCAGATGAAGCGGGTTTTGATAAGTACGAAGATGGGAAAAAGTATGACACCACGATGTATTATGATGGGAAATCCGATTTTTCACAAGACATCGCGATTTTTGTCCAGCAAGCCGCTTGGCAAACAGCCCAAAGCTAAAAAGGTTGTTGCGAGGACACAGCGTGTGTTCAAACAGTTGGCAACCAAAGTGCATGGATTGTCCTACAAAAAAGTTACCGGAGAAGTTGGCGGTGAGTTGGAACGTAACTATGCATTCCTGCCTTCAGGAAAGAAAAATGCGAGCGCACGAGAAACTCTCACCAATCAAATTACAAAAAATCGGCGTAGTGCTTCTAAAACGGCCCAGGCTTTCAATGGTTTCTATAATTTCCCGGTACAGCGTTTTATGGCACAAAATATCATGTGGTTGCATGTGGATATGCAATATCCAATGGCGCACGATAGCCAATCAAAAAAAGGTGCAAATCAAATTAATGTGATGTACAACCAGATGTTCACCCAATTGAAAAAGCTGGATTTGACTCATTTGCCAGACGGAAAATATGTGGTGGAAGTCTGGTTTACAACCAAGGGTAAAGAAAACGATAATTTGGATGACTGTCTGTTAACCATTCATGATGGAAAACTGACAGATGCCAAACGTTATCAGGACAACCCCTATGGAGAATAAAAATGAAAGCACATCATAAACTAACTGTATTAGGTGTAACGCTTCTAATTTTGGTTGTGAGTACGGCGGCGCTTGTTTCTCAAATCCAGTTTAACCAGCAAGAACAGACATTTATCAAAAAGTATAAATTTTAAACGTCATGAAAGTGCGATAATCCTGTTGTGCTTGTCAGATGAAATAATATAATTCATCTGATTATCATGGAGGATTTTTTCTGTGTCTAGATCTAGATACACAACAGCTAAAAAATTAGCGACAGCAAAATAAAATGCATAGCTCAGCTCTTGTTTAAGGATTATGTGCATGAGATCGAACCTTTCTTTTTTTATTATTATATCCTACTTTGTAGAATGAGGTTAGATAAAATTAGACGTTTAAGTTAGCTATATTTATAATTCGAAAAGTTTTGTAGTGCTTTTTTTGCCTATTATTTAAACGGAAAGGCTCTAGATTTAGCAAATATAAACTTTAGCCACTAAATTATTGATGTGCAATCGTTTGATTATACGTAAAACACCAAAATATATCTTTGCATTTGCCCTATTTTTAATGTTTTTTTGGTGAAAAAGTGCTATTATTTAATCGTTTACATGTATTGAATTTTACATATGGGTTTATAAAAAACGGAGGAAAGATTATGATTGACAATCAGCGAAAAAATAAGCGTTTAAAGTTATTACATGATAGTGGTCGGCTAAAAGAACATTTCAAAATGTACAAAGTGGGGCGAACCTGGTTATTTTCCGGAGTAACGGTTCTAGTTTTTGGAGCCGCTACTTTCTTCGATTTACCAAGTATCAAAGCAGATACTACTGCTGCCTCTACTGTGGCTACAGAACAAGTTAACGGTTCATCTGCTTCCACTGCTAAAGCTTTGAGTTCAGCAGCTAATTTCAGTTTAGCTACAAGTAATGCAAGTGCAAGCAGTTCTATCGCCTCAGCTGGCAATTCTAGTGCTACTAATACAAACAGCGTGGCTTCAAAAAATGTTGCTGTTTCACAAAGTAATTCTAGTTCTATGGCTGTTTCGCAAAACTCTCCCGTAAGTAGTGCGGCAAATCTGAATAACAGCGGTGATAAAACTAACAGTTCTGCTGTAAGTGAGGTTAGTTCATCAAGTACTAACCAGACAGGTGCGAGTGTTGCTCAAACTAATTCTGAAAGTACTGTCACTTCTCATGATACAGGTGGATCCATGAGCAGTACCGAAAGTCTGAGTTCGAACAAAAGTATTTCGAGTACAGAAATTGAAAATTTGCAAGACCAATTACCTACAGGAACTTTAGTTACAGAGAATAATGGTATTCTTCATATTGATCTATCAGCTGGAGATGATCCAACAGCTGTAAAAGCCATTCTTGAAAATATGGATATTGAATTTCCAGTGACCTTAAGTGCTAAGGATGCTGATACTGCGACAAGTTACTCGGCAGCTAATTTAATAAATAGCGGTGAAATTATATTAAACAGTCTAAATTGGTCATCTGCTGATAATAGCACAATGGATTATTACCAATTTTCTGTCCCAACGGATGGATTAATAACAATTAAGGCTAATTCGGGGTTAAAGGCCGGAGATACAATCAATTTGGGAAATCTTTCAATTACGGGTCAATTAACCGGTAGTGCATCAATGAATCTAAGTTCAGCAACTCTAACAGGAATTGGAACGCTATCAGGCTCTGTGATTACGTTGGATGATACTTATAATGATGCTGTAGACCACTCAATTAGTATCAAGTTCCCCACAAATATAAGTTCAAATACGACTAAAAATATTGACGACAGTAGTCTGAAAATTTCTGAAACTTATTTAGGTCAAACAATAACAATTAACTATGAACCAGTTATACCAGCAGCAGTTGTGGATAATGGTGGAGGTTTTACTGAAAATTCATATACAAATGGTACGACCGGTTATGTATATTCAGGCGTTCAATTTGGTAGTACAACTCCATATAAAGACTTACTAGGATCAGATGGCACAATAACAACGGATACTTCTTATCCAGACCAGGACCTGGTTTATGTATGGAGGTTTGCGGCCAATCCAAATTTACAAAGTGTTTCATCCCCCCAAATATATGAAAATGGTGGCACAACTGGAATGCAAGGTATTATGCCGGATGCTAGCGGTATTGCTAATAATGGACATTACACCAATGGAAGTTTTGATGGCTTAAAATTTTACACAATTCCAAGTGATACAGCAATTGCGGACGTTGAAAATGTTTTGCCAGTCGGCGGGTATACAACTTACCAGGATGCTGATGGAAATTGGTATGCAGCAGTTAATTTTGGTCAGTTTGGCACTGACAATGCAGTAAAGACAACTGCTGACTGGGTTACTGATAGTGTCAATGATAATCCCTGGACTGCTGATGAAGGAGCAGATGAAAAAGCAGTTACTGCTTTGACTGGCAACAATGCCATTAATGGATCCTTTATTAGTGCTGGTATTCAAGTCAATGGAATTCCAATTGATCCTAACTATGTAACACCATTTGAAATAACTGTTTATTCAAGCAGTAATAGTTTTGCGACTCCGATTAGTAATTTAACTGCTGAAACAAAGCCAACGAGTGTCGCGGTGGCAGGTCAAAATACTGTTCAATTTGTGAATGCGGATCAGGATGGTAACCTTATTGGAGCTACAACAGATTCAGACGGTAATTCAGTTCCAGCTTCAACAACTCTAGCAGGTTGGGCGGATGGCAATAGTGTTGGTCAAACGGCAACAAATTATGACTATACTGCAGCCAAAAATTTGACTGATAGTAATGGAGAAGCATACCGATTGGATGATGAAAGTCAGGCAGAATATACAGGCCCTTATAGTCTGACGAATAAAGTGATTTATGTTGTTTATGATGCCACTGTCAATGTTACTTTGACTTACGTTGATGATGACAATAAAGAAGAACCTGTGGGTGATTCAGTTACACAAAGTGGCTTTGCGGGCGATTCGGTTACGTTTGATAATATTACTGTTCCAGCTAATTATGAATTGGCCTCAGGAGAAACTGCTGCAGACAAAACAGTAACGCTAATGGCTGATGACAGTGATAATATTGTGATTCACTTAGTTCATAAAACCGTCGTAACTACACCAACAGATCCGGATGATGTGAACTATGGTGATACGCATCAAAGCGTAAATGAAATAATTAATTATGTGTATGCCGATGGCACACAGGCTCATGATCCAGCGACGGCTAGTTTAGACTTTACACGGACGGTTACGACGGATAGCGTTACGGGTGAGGTAACCAGTTATGGTGACTGGACAGCAGTTGATGGTGATGACTTTGCGGCAGTGGAATCACCGGTAATTGTCGGTTACACACCAGATGTTAGCAGCGTCGCTGCGGTAAACGATGTGGACGCGGCAGCGGACGATCTTACTGAGAAAGTAACTTATTCAGTAGATAATCAAAAAGCAAACATTAAATACGTTGATGAAACAACAGGCGACACACTTAAGACTGATCCGATTAATGGGGATAGCAATACAACTAGCGATTACAGTACAGCTGATGAAATTGCGGCATTAGAAGGACAAGGTTATGAACTAGTTAGTGATACGGTACCGGCAGGTGGCATTGTATTCGATACCGATGGCAAGACTGATCAGAGCTACACGGTTACTTTTAAGCATAAAACCGGCACAACTACACCAACAGATCCAGATGATGTGAACTATGATAATACGCATCAAAGCGTAAATGAAACAATTAATTATGTGTATGCCGATGGCATACAGGCTCATGATCCAGCGACGGCTAGTTTAGACTTTACACGGACGGTTACGACGGATAGCGTTACGGGTGAGGTAACCAGTTATGGTGACTGGACAGCAGTTGATGGTGATGACTTTGCGGCAGTGGAATCACCGGTAATTGTCGGTTACACACCAGATGTTAGCAGCGTCGCTGCGGTAAACGATGTGGACGCGGCAGCGGACGATCTTACTGAGAAAGTAACTTATTCAGTAGATAATCAAAAAGCAAACATTAAATACGTTGATGAAACAACAGGCGACACACTTAAGACTGATCCGATTAATGGGGATAGCAATACAACTAGCGATTACAGTACAGCTGATGAAATTGCGGCATTAGAAGGACAAGGTTATGAACTAGTTAGTGATACGGTACCGGCAGGTGGCATTGTATTTGATACCGATGGCAAGACTGATCAGAGCTACACGGTTACTTTTAAGCATAAAACCGTCACAACTACACCAACAGATCCGGATGATGTGAACTATGATAATACGCATCAAAGAGTAAATGAAACAATTAATTATGTGTATGCCGATGGCACACGGGCTCATGATCCAGCAACGGCTAGTTTAGACTTTACACGGACGGTTACGACGGATAGCGTTACGGGTGAGGTAACCAGTTATGGTGACTGGACAGCAGTTGATGGTGATGATTTTGCGGCAGTGGAATCACCAGTAATTGTTGGCTACACACCAAGTCAAGCCACATATAAAGCAGTAAATAATGTTACAGCTGATCATGGCAATATTGTCGGTACAATTACGTATAGCAAGACAGCGATTGAAAATGAAGATTTAACTATTAAGTATATTGATGATACTGATGATTCGACAGTTAAAACTGATACAATTTCTGGAGAAATTGGTGCGAGCGGCAGTTACAAGGTCAATATTTCAGCAGGTTATACATTAGCTGATGGACAAAATAGTTCAATGGATTACACAATTACAGCTGATGATAGTGATAATTTAACCGTGCATTTGACACATAAGATTCTTACGGTTGATCCAAGTAACCCTGGTCCTGATCCGGTTGATCCTGATAATCCCGATGGACCAACTAATGCGGATTACACTGACGAAATGAATCAAACGGTGAATGAAACGATCCATTACGTTTATGCAGATGGTTCAAAAGCTGCTGAAGATCATACGGATTCCGTGTCATTTAATCGCACCGTCACCATTGATGAAGTAACTGGCCAAGTTGTTTCATACGGTGATTGGAAAGCAGTTAATGGAGATAACACATTTGATGCTGTGACATCACCAACCATTGCTGGATATACTGTGAGTCAAGCGGTTTATGCTGCACAAACAGTTAGCGGGGATTCTAATAATATTGAAGCAAAGGTAACTTATACAGCAAAAGCCCCAGCTGGTAATTCAGGCGACAATGGCGGTGATAAGACCCCAGAGCAACCATCTACAGAATTACCAGGAGCAACTGGTGAGACTTCAAATACTGTTGAACAAACAGGGGCAAAGACTCAATCAAAGCAAGAACCAGTTAAGACTAATAATTTAGTTCTTCATAAAGAGTCTCAGGCCAAGAAAGCAGCAGTTAGTGAAGTTAAGCGAGCTGGGATTTTACCACAAACTGGTGATAATAAAAATTCAAGCCTATCTGTCTTAGGTGTAGCATTATTATCTGCAACTTTAAGCCTATTTGGATTACGACTAAAGAAAAAAGAAGATAACTAAAGGAAGTGGAAATTTTGAAAATTGAAAATTACCGTTTATTTCGACAAACTTGTTTTGATCTCGATAATGAGAAAGTGGATAGCTATGAATTGCTGATGCGGAAACAGGATGGCTATCGGTGGCTGGCGCCAATTGATTTTAATATGCTGACACCACAGGCTTTTTCAGAGATTGTGACTGACGCGTTGCTGCATTTGCCTTCTAACTCACGAATCATGATTAACTTAGATCATGACCAGTTTGTGGATCACGCTATGTTGGATGCTTTAATTGCCATCCACAAGCAGATGCCAGATTATACTTTGATTGTAGAATTGACAGAGCGGGATAATGCGAAAACCATTATGAATGTTGAATTGTTAACTTCTGCAATGTATCTTACAGATAAAGGTCTTCTGCTATGTCTCGATGACGTTGGTTCAGGTGTCAATAGTTTCGATACTTTAAAGCCGTTATTACCTTATGTCGTAGAACTGAAGTTTGCGCTTCAAAACTTTGAGCCGGAAATCAGTGTGGCCTATAATAAATTGGCTTTCTGGAATCAAGTGGCTAACTATTTGGACAAAAAGTTTGTTTTGGAGGGAATCGAAACAGGCGAAGATTTGGTGATAGCTCAACAACTAGATATCGAGTACGGTCAGGGTTTCTATTTTGACCGACCCCAACAATTTTATTAGAAGATCAAAATCGTTGAAGGCCCATTCGTAGATGAATGGGCCTTTTTAGTTACTTTTCGAAAATTATAGTGATATGCGATAGAATCAGCGGAAAAGATCAGCTATTTCAAATATTTATCGCTATAATAAAGGTAACAGATTTATTCGAAGGGGAGTTTGAAAAAATTGAAGCGGAAAACATTACTTTGGGGAATTTTAGGAATCGCGATTGTGGCAGGAATTGTAGTTGGATTCACAAATATGCAGCCGACAGCTCCTGTACAGGCCAAAACGAACCAGTCAGTTACTTTATATAATCAATGGAAGAAAGCCTATGTTGCGGGTGGGTCGAAAAAGTACGTAAAGTCCAATAACAGCCAGGGAGCTACGAAGGTCATCTCTGAAGGCCAAGGCTATGGAATGCTGGCGACAGTGTTGGCCGCCAAAAAAGGAGCTAACACGCATACTACGTTTAATCAATTGTATAGCTATTATCATGCACATCGAATTTCTAGTAAGAATCCGTTAATGAGCTGGGAACAAACAAGCCGTCGCGGGAGACTAACCAGCGTCGGTTCTGAGAAGAACAGTGCCACTGACGGTGATTTGGATATTGCTTATTCTTTGATTTTGGCTGATAAAAAATGGGGAAGCAAAAAAACAAATTACAAAGCTGCTGCTAAGGCGCTTCTAGCAGCGATTAAGAAACGCGAAATTAACAAGACGACTTATCTACCCAAGATGGGTAATTGGGCGACTAGCAGTTATGACCAAAGTAAATTGCGCACGTCGGATTTGATGACGGGCTATTTCAAAACATTTGCCAAGTACACTAAGGATCGTACTTGGACCAAAGTGGCCAGCCAGAGTCAAAAAGCAATCGTAAAATTGAGTGCACGCAATAAATCAGGTCTATTTCCAGACTTTATTAAAGCAACAGGGAAAACTATTAAGCTATCAGCAGTTAAGCCCTATCAGATTGAAAGCGGCCGTGATAACCAATATGGGTACAATGCATGTCGGGTGCCGTGGCGATTGGCGCAAACTTACTTGATTACTAAAGATGGCACCACGAAGCGGGTGTTAAAAAAGCAGTTGGCTTTCTTTAACAAACGAAAGAAAATTACGGCTGTTTATACGATGAGTGGTAAGGCGGTTAATAATTATGCAAATACAGCCTTTACCGCCCCTGTTAATATGGCTGCTAGAACCCTTAAACAAACCAGTTTGAAAAAGAAAACAGCTAAACAGTTGCCTAAATCAATTGAGAAGAAAAATTATTTCTCAGCAACTTTGCAGGTGGTCACTGGATTACAATGATCAATTCAAGATTGTGATAATCCTTTTATATGAAAAATGATGTGTCAATCGGTAAGGAAAAATGTCTCAATAATCATTGAACATCCTTGTCAAATTTAAATCTCATATGCCATATGATTTGCTCCTTTTTCGGAATACCCAATTGTACGCAAATAGTCGCGATAATTGGCTCTCCTCCATGGGTGGTTCATAGAAGCCTTGGGCTTCTTGTTCTTTGGGGCCATATTAGATGGTTTTTCAATAATAACCTCGAAAGCTGGCGAAACTAAGTCATGATCTGCAAGCGGATGTAAATCAAATATTTGATCTGCATCTGTAGTAGCGTAAAGCTTACCAGTTAAAGTTTTAACGATTAAGACCTTAGTTCGTGGTTTTAAACAAACTAGCTTATCTGATTCAAATAATTGATATTCCTGATTATTTAATTTGACAGTGTGACCAGATGAAATTGAGCGCTCTCGAGTTGTGATTAAAATCTGATCAATTTCTGAAGATGTAAGTTGTTTGTCAAAGCCACTCGTGTTAATTTTAATAGGTAAAGCAAACTTTTGATTGAATTCTTTTACAAATGGGTTGAGGAAGTCGTTAGCTTGCTCAATTGTCGTTGTATTTGCTAGTTTAAGTTCATTTAAAAGTCGGCTTTGTAGTGTTTCAAAAAGGCGTTCAATTCTGCCTTTGGTTTGCGGTATGCTAGTCACTGAGAGTTTGGTTCCCAGTGACTTACACGCATAACCGAATTGAGTGAGTGGGTTTTCCTTCGTTGGAGAATCTGCTTTTTTGTTTGAGTTAAAAACCGTTCTTCGGTCTGTTAAAATCTCATACGGGATTCCAAAAGAAGTCAATATTTGAGCCATAACTTGATAATAAGCGTTTAACGTTTCTTCGGTATCAAAGTAGGCGCCAACAATCGCACCACTATAATCATCAATCGCGGCATGTAGATAAGTCTTTGTATTGCCGAACCAGAGCTCAACCGAGGCATCCATCTGAATAAGTTCACCGGCAAATTTTTTCCTAGCGCGTGACGGATGAGCCTTTATTGCTTCCACTGGTTCAACAACTTGTAAGGTCTTTTCGTCACGTTTAGACAAAGCCTGCCGTTGTTCCTTGAGCTTTAATTCTTTGCGTATTTGTCTTTTGGTATTGTGATGAGCTTTGGGTGACAGAACCCGATGGGTTCTAAGTATTCGTCGTAAAGTTGATTCAGAAACTTGAATACCTTCTCTACTTAATAAAAACTCATAGAAATGGGAAATATTGAAGCCTTGGTAATCAGTTTCATACAGCTTAATAATTCGATTGATTTGTTTGGTTGAGATCTTATTCTGTGGCTTTTTGCCAGTATTGCCATGCACAAAGCTAGATTTACCCTTAGTTCGATATTTGATTATTAATCGATCAATTTGTCGTAATGATAGATTTAATTCAATACTAGCTCGACAACGATTCTTTCGTTCATTAACTACTTGCTGAATTACTTGATATTTGTGGTCTTCTTTCACTGTTAAAACAACCTTTCTCATGTTGTCCACCTCCATTAACTATTTTGCCGGAGGTGAAACATATTTGCGAGACATTTTTGCTGACCAATTAGTTAAGACATTATCACTGGCGAACAACAGATAATCCTTTTATATGAAAAATGATGTTGACATCAAAATACCCGAATGATAAGTTTAAAACGCTCGAAAACTAAATTTTAGGAGCTTAATCAAATGAAAGATCTCATTTCAGATCGAAAAGTAATCAACACGGCACTGTGGATATTCTTCATCGGCGTAACGTTGTTTGGCAACGTGCCCTTATTTGTGATTACTTATTTGACGGTGGCAACGTTTATGATTCTCAGAACGACGCAGATGCAATTAGCCAAAAAGGTTAAGGTGCCAATGATATTTACCTATTTTGTATTGGCGATCTTGCAATGTATTTTTGCTGCGAATACCATTGGCGCCTTCAATAACGATGTGTTTACAGAAATTTTGAGCCGGGTGGTTGCCGCAGCGTTTATTTTGCTTCCTTTGGCGGTCGAACGGAATATTATTATTCGCAAACGGACTGATTTTTATTTACCGTCTGTCAAAGAAATGGCGACCATTAGTTTTGAACAGTTACGGAACAACAAATCTACCATCAAAGAGTCCCTGCAAGGGTTTAACAAGGTTAGGCGCACCCTCGCAAGTGATAATTTGAAAGAAACGTTTGAAGACCTGCACCGCCATAGTTCCACCAGGTATATTAATAATGGCTCGTTGACCGATGAATATTTTGAGTTGGCTAATCAAACGTTAGCTGATCCATATATTTACTTGGTTATTTCCAATACAGGAAGTAGCGCCAGTGAAATTATTTCTCTGTTTACCCAAAAACAATATAATCATGCTTCACTTAGTTTTGACGCTGATTTAAAAACGATTGTCAGCTATAACGGTGGGGAAAAAGTGTATCCGCCAGGTTTAAATGCTGAGATGGTTGAAGCTTTTCATAAAAAAGACGATGCCTCAGTTTTGATTTATCAGTTGGCTGTCACACGGGCCCAAAAACAGATCATTATCGATAAAATTAAAGAGATTAACTCAACCGGTAGTGCCTATAATCTATTGGGGTTAGTGACCAAACATTCATTGCGACCTAACATTATGTTTTGTTCGCAGTTTGTTTATCAAATGCTGAAATTGGCACACGTTGATTATTTTGATAAACCAGCTGGAGACGTTCGGCCAACCGACTTCATTGAGTTGGACTACTATAAAAAGCTAGAATTCTGTTATGAAATTAAATTTTAAGTGGTGACTGGTACAGCTATTAGGGCTGTGCTTTTTTAAAATAAAATTATGAAAGCGCTTATTATGAGTGCTAAAATAAAGGCGTTTAGTTATGAAAGGGAGTTTTGAAATGACAATTGCAAATCAAAAAGTGCTGGCCGCAATTAAACAGACCACTGATCTTTGGCGAGCGTCTGATGAAAAACGTGATGCTGGGTTACCGACGACATTTTCAGATGTGACGCGGTTTGATAATTTGAGTTACGGACCAGCAGAAAGTGAAAATTTGTTGGACATTTATACGCCCAAAGATACAGCTAAAACAGTGCCCACGATTATTAATATTCATGGTGGCGGAAATGTCTACGGTTCAAAAGAATTGTATCAGCATTATTGTTTAGGCTGGGCCCAAGCTGGATTTGGCGTGGTGAACTTTAACTATCGATTAGCGCCAAAAACACCTTTTCCGGGGGCGTTACAAGACACTGATTTAGTTTTGAAATGGCTTGTGGAACATGATAAAAAATATCGATTGGACCTGAACAATGTGTTTATTGTGGGTGATAGCGCTGGAGGAACTTTAGCTGAGCAGTATTTAACAGCTTATACCAATCCAGATTATCGCCAAGCTTTGAAATTAGGTGAGCGTCCTAAATTGACGATTAGAGGGGGCGGTCTTAACAGTGGCTTCTACTTTATTAAACGTTCGGGAGCAGTCACTGCAGATAGTTTAATGGCAGCATACTACACGCCGGGAGTAATGAAACACTATGATCGAGAATTAAATACGGCGGAGTTTATAACCACCGCATTCCCACCGGTTTACGTTATGACAGCCACCAATGATTTCTTACGTGATGAGGGGGTCCGGCTGGATCAATTTTTGTTGGATCACAAGCTGGCCCATCAATTTAAAATTTACGGTACCGAACAAGATCCAAGAGAGCACGTCTTTCAGCTGAACCAGCGAGATGCGATTGCAGCTGAGGCAAATCATGATGAAGCAGAATTTTTCCGCGGTCTTGTGAAACGTTAAAAAATAATTAAAAAACTTGTTGACTTCTAATTTTATAATTCTATAATAAGGAACATCAAGTTGAAAGGGGTGAAGTCACATGACACATTTTGTTAAAGCTGTTTTAAGTATTTTAGTCATTATTAGCTTATTAATTAAAGTGCACAGTAATGTGACTTCAATCCTTGGCTAATAGCTTTTTAGTATTACCATAAAAGGATAATTGGGTTGCTCGCTGTGCTTCGTAAATGAAGTGTAGCGGGCATTTTTTTATCCAAATTTAAGGGGTGTTGTGTATGGATCGAAAATGGAAAGTATCAGTATTTTTTGTAGCAGCAGCAATGTTGCTGGCGGGTTGTGGAAGTAAGGGTGCTAGTGCAGGGACGCATAAGTACGCGACGAAGCAAAGTTACAATTTAATGGCTAATACTGAGGTCGAAACGATGGATCCCTCATTAGCGGACGACTCGGCGTCACTTTTGCAATTGAATAATACCAATGAAGGTCTTTATCATCCAAATAAGAATGGTAAATTAGTGGCTGAAGCAGCTACTAAAACCAAAGTTAGTAAAGATGGATTAACCTATACATTTACATTACATAAAGGGATGAAATGGAGTAACGGAGATCCGGTTACTGCTCAAAACTTTGTTTATGGCTGGCAACGGACTGTTGACCCAGACACCAAGGCTCCAAACGCCTTTTTGTTTGCCCCAATTAAAAACGCAAATGCCATTATGAACGATAAGAAGAGTGCTAAGACACTCGGAGTTAAGGCAGTTAATAAAACAACTTTTAAAGTGACATTATCAAAACCAGCTCCTTATTTGAAACAAATGACGGCGCTCCCTGCGTTCTTCCCACAGGATAAAAAAGTGGTTGAAAAATACGGAAAATCTTATGGGACAACTAGCGCCAAAACTGTTTACAACGGTCCGTTTGTTCAAGAAGGTTGGACTGGGTCTAACTTAACTTGGAAGATGAAGAAAAATACTAAGTATTGGGATAAAAAAGTGGTTCACTTATCAACGGTTAACATGCAGGTGGTTCAAAACTCAAGTACAGCACTGAATCTATACCAAGTGAAAAAGCTTGATGATATTTCATTGTCTGGTGAACAAGCTACTCAAGAGAAAAGCAATAAAGATTTTTATTCTTCATTAGCTAATTCGATGACCTACGCAGTTTATAATTTTAAAAATCAAGCTATGCAAAATATTAATATCCGTCGTGCACTGTCACTAGTCTTAAATCGTGAACAAGTAACTAGCAAGGTATTAGCAGATGGGTCAATTGCACCAAAAGGATTTGTGCCGTCTAAGCTTACTGAAAATCCAAAGACGGGGACTGATTTTGCAACCGATGCTGAAGTTGCTAATACCACGACCCAAAACAAGAAGCTTGCTAAAAAATACTGGGCAAAAGGGATGAAACAGCTTGGCAAAACAAAACTAACCATTCAATTAATGTGTTGGGATGAGGGAACTAATTCGCAAGTTGCTGAATACATGCAAAGTGAGATTAACCAAACTCTTAATGGCGCAGATGTAAAAGTAAGCACCTTGCCAAAGAAATCAGCTATTACTAAGATGTCCAGTCATACGGGATTTGATATGGCATTGACTGGTTGGAGTCCGGATTTTGTTGATTTGATGGATGTCCTTCAATTGGAACAAACCGGAAATCCTTATAATTTTGGCTCGTTTAGTAATAAGACGTTTGATAAGTACATGAAAGCTGCGATTACAACTGACGCCAACGATTCACAAGCGCGATATGACGATTATGTGAAAGCTGAAAAAGTTTTGATGAAACAACAAGGAGTTGCGGTTATCGATCAGGGAGCATCAACCTATTTGCACAATCCAAAGGTAAAAAATGCCGTTTCAACAACTGATGGTGGAACTTACCTGAAGAATGCTTATGTGACTAAATGATGCATTAATAAATAACTATTAAAAAAGGGAATTGATAGCCTCGCTTAGTTTCGACGGCCGTCAATTTCCTTTTTAAAATTTCTAAACGTTATTAAATTTAACCAGCGACAACTTGGAAAAAGAGAACTGATCCCCATTTTTCTGATTTAATTAAGCCTTTTGCAGTCTTTGCAGCGGCATCTAAATCAGTGGCAGAGGTTTTAAATTCCATACGCATTCCAGTTTTTTTGACGAATTCAAAGTTAAAATCGCCGTCAGTATAGTTAGTTAAAAGCTCAACAATTTCATCTTGTTTTTGTGGTGAATTTACAATAATCATGTGTGTATCTCCCTGTCTTATGTATTTGTTTGATCTGATCAAGTAAATTCTATAATAAAGAGGATTAAAAGTAAACCCTTACAAAACGGCAAACTTAAAATGACGTTAAGTTTTTTAGAGTGGCATTCATTTTGAAGACGAAAAATCTGAATATTTTGTGAATCTTTCAAAAATCTCTATAAAATAATAAGTTTGAAGTGTATGCTTGGACATGGAGATTTATCACGCAATCATGATGGTTTTATAAAAGGAAATAAAAAATGAATGATAAAAAAAGAAGGCAGTTTAACCGAACAGTTTTTAAAGCTTTTCCATGGGTCATGGGAGTTCTTTTGATTATTTTGGTGTTCCTTCAAATTAATAGTAATAGCAGTAAAGCCCAATCTAAGTCGGGCACTGATAGTAGTCAGCAGGCCACTGTCAGTTCAAGTTCTTCTGAAGTCACGAATAAACAGAAAAAAATCAAGGCCGAACTTGCGAGCTATTTAAAAACGGTGACCAAAGATGGGACAGTCAGTGTCAGTTTTTATAATTTAGGTGCGACACCAAAAAGTAAGGCAGCTGCTAGCACGGACGCAGCTGTTTATAAGCCGGGGAGTTTGGTAACTGAAGCCGATGCCCACACCGCGCAAACTGCGGCTAGCACTTATAAATTATTTATTGCAGCTTATCTGATGCACCAAAAGCAAAATGGTAAATTTAATTGGACGTCGAGTAATACAGAAGGATTTGATCAGATGATTGTGGATAGTGCCAATACCTTTGCTGATAGTGAGCTTAAAAGCTATGGGATGGCTGCTGTCAATAAATTTATCGGCAGTCAGGGCTGGTATACGCCGGTATTTCAACAAACGGTTATCGCCAAGACGACCAGTCACAGCCTGATGCTCTTGCTCGAACAGCTTGCGGCCGGAACCGGGCCATTTAAAAATGCCAGTGACCGAGAAAAAATTCTAAAATTAATGAGTGAACAGATTTATCGAACGGGAATTCCCGCTGGCGCAAGTGCTGCTAAAACGGGAACCAAAGTGGCTGATAAAGTTGGCTTTCTAAATGATACCAACAATGATGCTGGAATAGTGACCCTACCCAATGGTCAGAAATATATATTGGTTATTATGACCCATGGCCAAGGACAATCGGGCTTTAGCGGTTTTCCTAAAATGGCTGAAATCACCAAAAAGGTTCAAACGATCGTTTATGGGACAAATGCGGGAAAATAAAATTTGAATTTAAATAAGGATCAGGAATTTCTTAACCGAAATTTTTGATCCTTATTTTTGTTGGCGTGATTACTTGAAAAAAGTTTTTTTGAGGCAAACGGCAGCACCACACCTTTAAGCCAACTTAGTTAAAAAAATTCCCAAAAAAGTCATATACAAATATAGTTAAACGGTCTACTATATATAGTATGCACAGCAAATAAAAACACAACTGATTGTGTACTTTTGCTTACTAAAAGGAAATAATCGATTACATATAAAGCAGTAGGAGGTACAATATGATATCAACATTTCAGGACAAATTAGGACTATTACGAACATCACTTATTCAAAAAAGAGATGGTGAACAGACTAAATTTTACCCGTATAAGTTACTTTTTAGTCTTCGCCAGGTAGTGGCAGATAAAAAAATTCAGGATCAGATTTGTGAAGCATTGGTCAATCAATTTCATGATCAGGCAGTGATTAGCACCCAAGCAATTCATAATGCGGTGATTCAGCAATTAAAAAATTGTGGTTTAGAAGATTCAGCAACGGCTTATGCAGATTATTTTGATAAAGAGCAGCAGAATTTTTCTGATGCCACCAATGTGCAAAAACGGATCGAAAAAGTTTTCGAGCGGGATGCCGAAGTTGTTCATGAAAATGCCAATAAGGACAGCACTATTTTTAATACACAACGCGATTTGGAAGCCGGTGCGGCCAGTCGGGCGATGGGCTTGAAGATGTTACCAGAATTAGTTGCGAAGGGCCATTTACGGGGCGATATCCATTGGCATGATTTGGATTATTCACCAGTTACCCCGGAAACTAATTGTTGTTTGATTGATTTTGATGGGATGCTTAAAAACGGCTATAAAATTGGTAATGCCGAAGTCGATTCGCCGCGGTCCATTCAAACGGCGACGGCGCAAATGGCTCAGATCATCGCCAATGTGGCGTCACTTCAGTACGGCGGTTGCTCTGCTAATCGGGTAGATCAATTATTGGCACCATATGCCGAAATTAATTATCAAAAACACTTGGCTGACGCTAAAGATTGGGTTTCTCCAGATAAGCAAGAAGCCTATGCCAAAAGTAAAACTAAAAAAGATATTTATGATGCGATGCAGGCTTTGGAATACGAAATTAATACTTTGTATTCTTCCCAGGGGCAAACGCCTTTTACAACGGTGAATTTCGGGCTCGGAACCAGTTGGATTGAACGTGAAATTCAAAAATCCATTTTAAAAATTCGAATTAAAGGATTAGGTACCGAACACAGAACAGCAATTTTTCCGAAATTAATTTTTACACTTAAACGTGATTTGAATTTGCATCCAACCGATCCTAACTATGACATTAAACAATTAGCGATTGAATGTTCTACTAAACGCATGTACCCCGATTTATTAATGTATGACAAAATCAAAGAACTGACGGGTAGTTTTAAAACACCCATGGGCTGTCGTTCATTCTTACAAGGATGGCGTGACGAAAATGGTAAAGAAGTTAATTCAGGTCGGATGAATCTTGGCGTCGTGACCGTTAATTTGCCTAGATTAGCGTTGGCATCAAACGGTGATAAAAAATTATTCTGGGAAATTTTTGAAGAACGCATGACTCTATGTCATCAAGCGTTGGCTTATCGCGTGGAACGGACCAAAGAGGCAGAACCCAAAAATGCGCCATTACTCTATATGTACGGCGCTTTTGGTAAGCGCTTGCCAGCTGATGGCGATGTGGATGAACTTTTCAAAAATGAACGCGCAACAGTTTCGTTAGGCTACATCGGTTTATATGAAGTTTGTACCGTCTTTTATGGGCCAGACTGGGAGCATAATGCCGAAGCCCACGATTTTGCGGAACAGATTGTCAAAGCGATGTGGAAAAAATGTGCTGATTGGACAAAGGAAAGTGGCTATCATTACAGCCTGTACTCCACACCAGCAGAATCGTTGACCGATACTTTCTGTCGCGATGATATTGCCAAGTTTGGCAAAGTCGCCAATGTGACTGATAAAGAATATTACACGAATAGTTTTCATTATGATGTTCGCAAACATCCAACGCCTTTTGAAAAATTAACCTTTGAACAAGATTTTCCTAAGTATGCTTCCGGTGGCTTTATTCATTATTGTGAATATCCAAATCTAACCCAAAATCCCAAAGCCTTAGAAGCAGTCTGGGATTGGGCTTATGATCATGTCGGTTATTTGGGAACCAATACCTCAATTGATAAATGTTATAAATGTGGATTTAAGGGTGAATTTAAAGCAACGGCGCGGGGCTTCCAATGTCCGCAATGTGGTAATCATGATCCTCAGTTCTGTGATGTGGTTAAACGGACATGTGGGTATCTCGGCAATCCACAACAACGCCCGATGGTTCACGGGCGGCACGTGGAAATTGCTTCAAGACGGAAAAATTTAACAACGGAGATGATCCAAAATGCAGCGAAAAACGCACGGTCCAAACAATCCGATGCCGAAAGAGTGGTTGGCTAAAGATTTAAGTTTACAATATATTGCCGATTACAAGGCTTTTAACTTTGTCGATGGCGAAGGAGTTCGCTGTAGTTTATATGTGAGTGGTTGCCCATTTCATTGCCCAGGTTGTTACAATGTGGCGGCGCAAAACTTTCATTATGGCAAACCTTATACGCAAGAATTAGAAGATCAAATCATGGAAGATTTAAGCCAAGATTATGTCCAAGGATTAACGTTGCTGGGTGGCGAACCATTTTTAAACACACAAGTATGTATTCGAATTTGCAAACGGATTCGCCAAGAATTCGGCCATACCAAAGATATTTGGTCCTGGACTGGTTATAACTGGGATGAACTTTTGAAGGATTCTGATGACAAACTAGAAATGCTATCACTAATTGATATTTTGGTGGATGGTCGTTTCTTAGAAGAAAAGAAGGATTTAACGCTCCAATTTCGGGGAAGCTCTAACCAACGCATTATCGATGTCCCTAAATCTTTAGCAGCGGATAAAGTTATCATCTGGGACAAATTGGTGCGATAAAAAACTCGATGTGCATGAAGATTTGAAAAGTTGAATTTTCATGCATATTTTCTCACAACAAAAGAGGAAAAGTTTTGGAAAACAAAGCAAATTATGGATTGGGAAAACAAAATGTTAGAAATTCGAAAATTTGTCAAGGCTAAAAAATTTCATTTTTGGGATAGTTTAAATATTACACGTGCCGGGATTTTGGGTGCGAACGACGGGATTATTTCGGTTTCAGGAATTGTCCTTGGTGCCGCGGCAGCCAATCTTAGCAGTTATACCTTGTTCATTAGTGGCGTTTCAGGGATGCTAGCTGGCGCCTGTTCGATGGCTGGGGGAGAGTACATTTCAGTGAGTGCTCAAAAAGAAGTGCAACTGAAACGCCTAAACATTCAGGCTGCAGGCCAGCTGAGCACCAAAAATCTCTACCAAACCAAAATTAGCGAACTGGATGTGTTAAATCCGATTCATGCAGCAACGGCCTCTTTCCTCTCATTTTTATGTGGCGCCATTATTCCGTTGCTTGCAATCAGCCTGTCTAACAGTCGTTGGCGAGTAACCAATACCGCGTTAGCAATGATCATTGCACTTTCGATTAATGCAATTATTGGTTACAACAAAGCAGAAACACCAGTTTATAAAGCAGTTATTCGCAACGTTGCGGTGGGCGTTTTTACCACAGTGGCGACTTATTTAATTGGTAGTCTATTAGGGATGACGATTTCTGCGTAGGAGGATTCAAAATGGAAACACTTGAAATAAAAGATTTACATGTAGCGGTTAAAGATGACGACACACAGGTAGAAAAAGAGATTTTAACTGGGGTGAATTTAGTCATGCACACAGGCGAAGTTCATGCCATTATGGGCCCCAACGGAACCGGAAAATCGACCTTATCTGAAACCATTATGGGAAATCCCCATTATCACGTTACACAAGGCAATATTCTTTTGAATAATAAAAGTTTGTTGGCAGAACCTGTGGATGCGCGCGCCAGAGCCGGATTATTCTTAGCGATGCAATATCCAGCTGAAATTAAAGGTATCACCAATATGGAGTTTTTGCGGGCGGCAATTAACGCCCGGCGGCCAAGTGATCAACCCATTCCGATCAAGGCGTTTTTGGCTCAATTGGATGACGCGCTTAATATCTTGAACATGACAAGCGATATGGCGGAGCGCTATTTAAACGAGGGCTTTTCTGGTGGTGAACGGAAACGAAACGAAATTTTGCAATTACTAATGATTAAACCTACTTTTGCGATCCTGGATGAATTGGATTCAGGCCTAGATATTGATGCGCTTCATGTTGTCTCCAAGGGTGTTAACCACGTAATTGGACCGGATTTTGGAACGCTGATGATCACGCATTACAAGCGAATTTTGAAATATATCCAGCCTGATAAAGTACACGTCATGATGGGCGGTCGCATTGTTAAAACGGGGGATGCTAGTTTGGCGGATCGTTTGGAAGACGAAGGGTATTCTGGTTTGAGAGATGAGTTAGGAATTGACGTCGACTTGGTAGATTCGGAGGTTTAGGAATGATTGAAACAGACAGTAAGATAAATCTAACCTCATTTTTATTTCCAAATGAACCGACTTGGTTTACGAATCTGCGTAAAAAGGCCTTTGAAAAATTACAAACAACCAAGGATCCGCGTTTTGCTAAAGTCGACTATCGAGATTGGGGCTTGGGAGAAACCCCAGCTAATGCGGTGGCTACTGATGAAAATGTGAAGCTTGTTGATCAAAGTACACGTGAGTATATCTTGTGTCCCATCGCCCTGGCTCTGGTAAAGCATGAAAAGCTTTTTCAAACATATTATATGAAAAAAGCGTTAACTGAACCGGCCGATCGATTAACCAGCTTTAGTACGGCGTTTGTGAACGCAGGAAATTTTCTATACATTCCAAAGCATGCCCAAGTAATTGAGCCAATTATGCTGGATCAAATGGATCTTCCAGAAAATTCTGCAGAAATTAGTCACAATTTGCTTGTATTGGGTGAAGGCGCTAAGGCCACAATTTGTTTAAAGGGTGACGCAAAACAAACTGCTTCAAAAATACATCGCATTACCGAAATTGTTATGGAAGCAAACAGCCAATTAACACTGATAAACGTGGACAGTTTTTCTACTGAGCAAACGGTTTATGTTAATCGCCAAGCTTATGTGGGTGAAAATGCCAAACTGAATTGGACAATTGGGTCCTTTAGCGATGGAAAAGTGGTTGCCGAAATGAATGCAGAGCTGGTTGGTAGACGGGCAACAGCGACAATTAATAATGCGGCAATCACATCTGGAAATCAAATTCAAGGAATGAATACACGCTTGACCAATTTAGCACCTTATACAGTTGGCAAGATTCGCCAACGGGGCGTTATTTTAGATCAGTCGCGGCTAGTGTTTAACGGAATTGGCAAGATTGTGCATGGGGCTCACGGTACGATTGCGGAACAAGAAAATCGAATTTTGATGTTATCGGATCAGGCAAGTGGGGATGCTAACCCAATTTTGTTGATTGATGAAAATGATGTGGTGGCGGGTCATGCTGCCAGTGTCGGACGCTTAGATAAGAAGCAATTGTACTATTTAATGAGTCGTGGCTTACCTAAAGCCACCGCTAAACGGCTTGTCGTCCGCGGCTTTATTGGCAGTTTTGCGAAAGAAATCCAAAATCAACAGGCACGGGAAACCTTCCGGAAAGTGTTAGAAAGAAAGTTAACTAATGGATAAAAAATTTGAAGAGGCAGTTAAGGATTTTCCAATCCTAACGCGCAAAATTAATGATGAACCACTCCTATATCTGGATAATGCGGCGACTTCGCAAACGCCTAATCCCGTTTTAGACCAGATTGTAAGTTTTTACCAAAACACCAATGCTAACGTTCATCGCGGAGTTTATACATTGGCTAATGACGCCACGACGGCATATGAAAACGTCCGCGAACAAGTAGCGGCGTTCATTCATGCCGATGACGCTAAATCAATCGTGTACACGCGTTCAACAACTGACGGCCTTAATTTGGTGGCAAGCAGTTTTGGAGATCTGGTCGTTCACGAAGATGATGAGATTTTGATTACCATTATGGAACACCACAGCAACTTAATTCCGTGGCAACAGCTCGCACAAAGAAAACATGCGAAGTTGAAATATGTGGAGTTAGCCGCCGATCAAACGCTAGATATGGCGGATTTTAAACGCAAACTGACGGAGCGGACGAAAATTGTGGCAGTCACCCAAACAAGTAACGTTCTGGGAGTGACCAATCCGATTAAAGAAATTACCAAGTTGGCACATCAGCAGCAGGCTTATGTGGTTGTGGATGCTGCTCAATCTGCGGCTCATCAAACGATTGATGTGCAGGACTTAGATGCCGATTTCTTGGCTTTTTCCGGGCACAAGATGCTGGGACCCACGGGAATCGGGGTGCTGTATGGTAAATTAGATTTATTAAACGAAATGGCGCCCATTCAATTTGGTGGGGAAATGATTGAAACGGTGAGTCGTACACAAGCCAAGTGGCAAACGGCACCGTGGAAGTTTGAAGCGGGCACACCGAATATTGGGGGCGTGATCGGTTTGGGGGCAGCAATTACCTATCTTAACAAACTGGGGATGCCGTGGATTGAAGCCACTGAACATCGATTGGTCACTTATTTACTCCCTCAATTGGCCCAAATAACTGGACTGACAATGTATGGACCCAAAACAGTTGCCAAACACGAAAGCATCGTGGCATTTAATTTGCGAGATCTTCATCCACACGATGTGGCGACGGGTTTGGATATGTTGGGAGTTGAAGTTCGTGCCGGGCATCATTGTGCGCAACCGTTAATGACAACTCTGGGAGTGGAGTCGACCGTTCGCGCTAGCATGAGTTTTTATAATTCATTGGCCGATATGGATCGGTTTGTATATGATTTAAAAATGGTAAAGGAGTTCTTCAACCGTGAGTCTTAATAAGTTAAATCAACTTTATTTGGCAGTGGTGATGGACCATGCAGATCATCCGCATCATAAACATGAGTTGGGCGATGCGACTCAAAGTGTGGAACTACATAATGTTTCTTGTGGAGACGATATTCGAGTATTTATCAAAACTAAGGCGAACCGGGTTGCAAAAATTTCGTTTACTGGAAATGGCTGTACCATTTCACAAGCCTCGGCAAGCATGATGACCGATGCCCTGACTAATCTTGAAATTTCAGAGGCAATTAAAAGTTGTGACGCTTTTTTTCAGTTAGCCATGGGAAATTCAATCTCAAATGAAGCCAAGAAAGTTCTAGGAGATGCGGAAATTTTAGGGAGTTTAGCAGAGTTTCCGGCTCGGATTAAATGTGCAACTTTAGCGTGGCATGCAGCTAAAGAAGCGTTAAAAGGAGAGGCAAAATGAGTACGAGTACAGAAATGCCCGATGAATACGAATATGGGTTTCATGACGATGTGAAGCCAGTTTTTTCCACCGGTAAAGGTTTGAATGAACAAATCATTCGCCAAATTTCAGCCGAAAAACACGAGCCTAAGTGGATGCTGGACTATCGATTGGCAGCTTACAAAATTTATCAAAGCATGCCAATTCCTAAATTTGGCCCCAATTTAGATGATTTAGATTTAAAAAATATGTTGTACTATCAAAAGGCCACGGACAAAAAATATCGGAATTGGGATGATGTGCCGCCAACGATTAAAAAGACGTTTGATCGTTTGGGAGTTCCCAAAGCTGAAAGAGAATACTTAGCGGGCTCGTCTGCTCAGTATGAATCGGAAGCGGTCTATCACAATATGCGCGAATCGTTTGCCAAACAAGGAATTATTTTCACGGATACGGATACTGCGCTCCAAAAGTATCCCAAACTTTTTAAAAAGTGGTTTGGCAAGCTAATTCCACCGACAAACAATAAATTTGCGGCTTTGAATGCGGCAGTTTGGTCAGGTGGCACCTTTCTCTATGTTCCGAAAGGGGTACAAACACAAATCCCGGTGCAGGCCTACTTTAGGATTAACGCTGCTAATTCCGGTCAGTTTGAACGCACGTTGATTATTGTGGATGAAGGTGGCCGAATTGATTACGTGGAAGGGTGTACCGCTCCCAAATATGACACGGATAGTTTGCATGCGGCCGTGGTTGAAGTCAACGTTTTGAAGGATGCCTATTGTCGCTATACAACGATTCAAAATTGGTCAACCAACGTGTATAGTTTGGAGACCAAACGGGCACAGGCTCTGGAAAATGCCACGATGGAATGGGTTGATGGTAATCTTGGGTCTAAAACGACAATGAAGTATCCCTCCGTTTATTTGAATGGACGTGGGGCTCGAGGAACGATGCTTTCAATAGCAGTTGCCGGCCATAATGTGGATCAGGATACGGGAGCACAAATGATTCATAATGCACCTGATACATCTTCGTCGATTGTGTCGAAATCGATCGCCAAAGATGGGGGTATTGTGGATTATCGGGGAAATGTGAAGTTCGCCCGGAATTCTGCCGGGTCATTTGCCCATGTGGAGTGCGATACGATTATTATGGATGACCAGTCTTCCAGTGATACTATCCCGTACAACGAAATTTTAAATAGTAACGTTTCAATGGAGCATGAAGCGAAAGTTTCTAAAATTTCAGAAGAACAGCTGTACTATTTAATGAGTCGCGGAATTTCGGAACGTAAGGCAACTGAAATGATTGTGATGGGTTTTGTTGAGCCATTTACCAAGAAATTACCGATGGAATATGCGGTCGAATTAAATCGTCTGATTAGTTTTGAAATGGAAGGGGCAATTGGATGATGATAGCTGATGAAGATTTTGAAAAACAAGCTTATGAAGTGTTGAAAAGTGTGATTGATCCGGAAATTAGAGTTGATTTGGTGAGCTTAGGGCTAATTTATGGAGTTGCCTGTGATGAAACTGGTCTTTGCACAGTCACGATGACACTAACCATGATGGGCTGCCCGTTGACTGATGTCTTGAATCAATCAATAACTGATGCTTTGTTGACATTAGATCAGGTTAAAAAAGTGAAAATCAATTTAGTATGGGAACCAATTTGGACCATCGACAAAATGAGCCGTGAAGCCCGGGTAGAGTTGGGGATGTGGTAGAACATATAAATAGTCAGTCAAAAAGAACTTAACGACAAGTAAGTACTTTTTGACTGGCTATTTTGAGTTGTTCAAAAATTGCTTTAAATTATTATTTTACAAACTTTTTCTTGTTGCATAGGTTTGGAGATGAAAAACACACAGTATGGGCGTGTTTAAAGTAAAACATAGATTATAAGATTTTTTTGAATTTATGCGTAGGTAATCTTCAACTTTTTATCTAGCGGACTGGTCAGCTTAGATAAAGTTTCGATACTAGTATTTTCTCCCTTTTCGACCCGCATGATTGCCGATTGAAGTATTTTCCATAATTCACTTACTCTTTTAGGTTTCTAAAGGATTCCTAATTTGATTGAGGTTTGATATTTTTTTCAGAGGTTGTATAATGAAGTTGTAAATTAAAGCGCTTTCAAAAGAGCTGTGTAAAGGGAGGATGGATTATTATGATGCCAAAATTTAAATACAAATTGAGTTGTGTAATGTTGATAAATATTTTTGTGGAAGTTTTAGTTGTGCTATTCTTCGGTGGGGCTATGCAGCTGCAAATTCCGACTCTGATTAATTTTTGGGGCCGTCCTGTTTATGAGTATACAGTTGAGAGCGGCGATCAAATTAATTCATTACTTATTACGTTAATTGTATTTTTCCTAGCTGAAACCTTGATCGGACTGGTTAGCCTTCATCTAAATGATGGGTGCAGTGATAAATATGTTTTTAAATTACCTGCATTTTTAGAAATGTTAAATATTAAACTGTGGAAGTTTTCTTTGTTGGATGGATTAGTTATTTGGTTAATTGCGCAGTCTTGGGTCTTTATTTTAATTGGATTTGCACTTTTAACGGTGGCTTCTAGTTTAGCGATTATTTTCAATTTAGCATTTGTTTTGTTTATCGTGGGAACGGTGGTAGTAAATATTGGAATGGGTCAAAAACATAAGTTGATTTGAATAAGGAGAGCAGCCATGAAATTTGTATATTTCATGGCTGCTTTTTTGTTGAACATTTATTTAAAAAGTAAATCGTTTTATTTGCTTAAGCAAATAAAATAGTGCATGATACCTGTGGAATCAAAAATAATACGTTTGAAAGGGGACAAGCATGCCTAAAGCAGATGAAATAGATACGTATATTCGGACGATAAATACGGTGTCTCATAAACTGAAAAAATACGTAAATGCACAATTAAAAGATTTGGGATTAACTTCTAGCACTTATTTTTTCGTTTTAAAAGTGGGCGAGAGAGGTCAACTATCACAAGATGAATTGTTTAATTTAATTCATTTAAACCCAAGTAATATCACGCGCGGCGTCGATCGTTTGATTAAACTAGGGTATATGTCAAAAGAACAGTCTGCCACTGATGCGCGAATGAAGATGCTTAAATTAACAAAACTTGGAAAGCAAAAGTACCACCAGTTAGTTAATCGGTTACCAACTATTAACGGATTCCTTGTCGACTCGTTAACCGCAAACCAGGTGAACGATTTTAAACAAATTATGAAAAATATGGAAACAAATTTGGACAGTTTAATTAAATGAGATTAAAAAAAGGAGCGTGTCGCTCATGACTGAATATGTAAAAGTTTATGGTAAAACTAATCAAGATTTAGTGATGCCAGATGAATTTGGACTAGTTTCTTCAGATTTACGAAAACGGAATGGTGAACAAGTTCGGGTTGAACGTTACCAACACGGCAAAAACGTAGTGCCCAACAATGCCCATGTGACTTTAGTGTTTGGTGAAGATGAACGTCTAATTAGTTACAATAATTTTGTTGGCGATTTAAATGCACCATTGCCAGCTAAAGATGCTTTGGTTCAGCAAGCGATGGCTGTATGGCAAAATTTGGATGCCCAGTATGCTGCTGGATTAGACTTTATGAGAATCGATAATTTGAAACGTTTTTATTTTGATGAGCAAGGAAAACTAAACGAATTTGCAGTGCTTTGGGTCAAATTTGCCCATCGCAATGGTTCCTATAATTGGGTTACTTTTGGTCCCGGCGGTCAGATAATGGAAGTTGAACGTGAATCTCATTGGGATTATATGCGGTCCAGACGTGCCACTGAGGAATGGAATTATGATAACTGGGTTCTTGCAAGAGAAGGCAAAGGGCCACAGTTAGCAGCTCCGGAAGCATTGGCCTAGAAAAATGTGAGGTGTTAGATGAACGATGTTGAGTATGACCGAACTATTAAGAAACTAGGTAGTTTGCGAGAACGTTTGCGACGATTAGAGGAAGATGATTACGTGACGGCCTCGTACAAGGGGTATAGCTCTGACGGTTTAACTTTAAATGAGATTTTAGAAGCAATTCAATCTGTGAATAAATCAATTGAATTGGCGGAAAATAAATTGGCAGACGAGCCCAAACAGTATTGATAAAGTGCTAACTTGAAAATTTTGAATAACGAAGGGTGCAGGGTTTGTTCTGGCATCCTTTTTTTATTTTTTGAATAATTATTATTAAAAGATGCATATTTTGGGAATAATTAGTGCTAAAATAGGCAAGTATTTCTATTTTAGAGAGAAGGATTTGTTTTGGACGATTTGGAAAACACCAACCAGCATAAGATTGGTCTGGTTGGCCTAATTTTGATGGTGTTCACTTCCATTTATGGAATTTCAAATACTACGGTTGCCTATGATCAAATGGGTTACGGCGCGATTTTGTGGTATGTGTTGGGGGCAATTTTATTTTTCCTTCCCAGCGTTATGATGTTTGCCGAATATGGATCGAGTTTTAAAGAGGCTCACGGAGGAATCTATTCGTGGCTAGCCGGATCAATTGGCGAAAAACTAGCTTTTATTGGCACGTTCATCTGGTTATCTGGGTGGATTGTCTGGCTAGTGTCGGAAGCTTCGAAAATTTGGATTCCGTTTGCGACAATGTTTTCTGGACATGACACCACCCAATCGTGGCACTTTCTAGGATTGAACAGCATTCAAACGATTGGTCTGATTGCAATTGTATTCATGATTGCAGTGACATTTTTCTCCACACACGGGATTAATCAAATCGCGCGTTTTGCAGCGTTTGGAGGAATTATTACCCTGACCATCACGGCTCTATTTCTGTTGATTAGTTTAGTGTTATTAGCAGTTCACAGTGGTCATTTGGCCCAGCCGTTTACCGCACGCTCAATTATTCATTCGCCAAACGGGCAATTCGGATCACCAATTGCGATTATGTCGTTTATTGTGTACGCCATTTTTGCTTATGGTGGAATGGAAACGATGGGCGGGGTTGTCGATAATGTCAAAGATTCATCTAAGACATTTCCGCGGGCTATGATTATTTCCACCATCATTATGTTAGTGGCTTACTCACTTGGCATCTTTCTTTGGGGAGTGAGCGCGAACTGGCAGGCGGTGCTTGGCAATAAGACGAGTGATTTGGGCAACGTTTTGTACGTTTTAATGAATAATTTAGGGGTTTCCATTGGCAAAACTATGCACTTATCAGGAGCCGCCAGCATTACGATGGGTAACTGGTTTGCGCGGGTAATCGGAATTGAAGAATTTTTATCCGATATGGGTGCCTTTTTCGTGCTTGTTTATTCACCTTTAAAGTCATTTATCATGGGATCACCAGCCAAGTTCTGGCCGAAGAAAATGACGAAACTAAACAAATTTGGCGTACCCGCATTTTCGATGTGGATTCAAGCCATTATTGTGGTGGTCATCATATTTGCAGTTTCATTTGGTGGCAGTAATGCACAGTCGTTTTACACGGTTTTACAGGATATGGAAAATATTTCTTCAGCGGTTCCGTACTTATTCTTGGTTGGGGCATTTCCGTTCTTTAAAAAGCGGACTGACTTAGAGCGGCCGTTTGTTTTCTTTAAAAACAAGACCATGACCTGGTCAATTACCATCATCACTTGGTTTGTGATTTTAATTGGCATTATCTTCACCGTGGTTGAACCTCTTTCAATTCACGATTATTACACGGCGTTTTGGACAGTAATTGGACCGGTATTCTTTGCGCTAGTTGCTTGGATATTTTATGAAGTGTCGGTTAAAAAGAGGAAAATCGATGTGCCAGATATTGATGATATTGATTAGCCTAAGCTAACAAGAAAACTTAGGGTAAGTGGTCAATAATACTAAACGAAAATAGAGATCGAAAATTTTAATTGAAAAATTTTCAATCTCTATTTTTAATGTAATTATTTTAGATTAGTGTACAAATTTTAAACTTTACCGATAGATTGTCTTTGACCACAGCAGTCTGGACTTATTGGAAAGTAGTTCTTTTAAAAATTAAAAATATCCTTTACGGCTTCCAAAGTTAACCGAACGAGTTTTGAATTTGCCTGGCCTACAATTTCTCCGTGCCGACTTTGAAAATCAAATCCGTGTAACTGTTGAAAGAGTAACATGCCTTTGATGCCTAATCTTGGATCAACAATCTGTTGGCGAAAAGGATCATTTTCGCGAACTGTACTGGTAACAGGAATAACCTGTACTAGTGGCGTGGTTTCGTTATATTCGGTGGCACTAACCACTAAACATGGACGCCGGATGTTATTTTTATTAGGGTTGTGACCGCCTGTTTCGTGTCCAGAATGAGGCTCAAAATCTAACCAAATGATGTCGCCTTGTTGTGGTTTTTTCACCATGAGTCATTAATCCTTTCTGAACCAACTGGAGGTTGCGTGTTGGGATCATAACCTAAATCATCGATGTCTTGTTGATAGTTATAATTTTTAGCTGCCTGTGTTGCATAACGATTTGTTTTTTTAGTGGGCTTAATGGGTACATAAATAATTCCAGCACTGGTCTGTGTAACTGCCAGTTCTGTGCCAGCATTAATATTTGCTTCTTTTGGGATAGTTACGGTGACCGAATTTCCTTGACGTCTTGTTTTATAAATACCTAAATATTTTTCGGAATCCATCATACTCACACTCCTTTGTATCTATAGTTTATCATGTATCTATTGTAAATACCAAACTGGAGATTGCAGGATATATGTGGCTACTCGACGGAACTTAAAAAGTAGCCGGACGGAAATTTAATTGCACTACGCAACAAAACTTTGACCGTTTAATTTTAGCAGTGGACATTAAACGTGACGTGGACTATTTTTAAATTAGTTATTAAATAAAGATAGCAAGTCAGAGTTATGTAAAAACGTATTTTTGATTGTGGTGAGAAATGTCCTGATGAAAGCACACTTCAGATTATTTCTGGTAAATGGAAAAAACTACAAAATAATGAAAAAGCTAGATTTGTTTAGACGTTGATCAAAGCTTTACCGGAATGGAGACGATATACCATGAAGGCGAATTGATTAGCATAACAAAGGAGGAAAAATATGAATGAGCGAGTAACATTTGCTAAAAAAGTACTAGAGTTTAATAAAGAGTTATCACACATTTCTATAGACTTACCTGAGGGCTTTAGAATTGTGAATCCATACAATGGAGAGCAGAGAGAAGCTGTCCATCGTATAACTACTACGTTCTATCAGAAATATTTTAACGATACTTTGCCTCGTCGATTAATACTAGGGAGTTCTCCTGCACGGCGCGGGACTGCTAGAACAGGAATCCCCTTTGAGGATGCAGATCATCTTAAAAAAGAAACCGGGATTCTGATTGATAATTTTCACATCAACCAGTCTTCGTCGAATTTTTTATACGATGTCATAAGTAACTATGGTGGAAGCAAGAAATTTTATGCTAATTTTTATTTAAATTTTGTGTGTCCATTAGGTTTAACTAGAATAAACGCAAAAGGAAATGAAGTAAATTGTAATTATTATGAAAGCAAACAGGTGCAGAAGCTTTTACTACCTTTTATTGTACGCTCGATTCGTCGGCAAATTAACTTCGGAATAGATACATCTGTGTGCTACTGTATCGGGAGTGGGGAAAATTACAAAGTATTAACAAAAATCAATAATGACTATCATTTTTTTAAGACGATCATTCCGCTAGAGCATCCGCGTTTTATCATGCAATACAATTCCCAAAATAAAGATAAATATATGGAAAAATATATCACCGCCTTAAGGCGCGATTAATATAGATAATTTATTAGTGACCGCAGTTGCTGGAGAAAAAAGATTACATTTAGGAGATGAAATTGTTGCGATTGACGGGGATTCGATAACGGAATTGGCAGAAAAATATAAAGAGCAACTAGATCTAATTGGAGAGCGGTAACGCTGGGATTTATTGGGCGGCTGAAGAGATGACCATTAAAACTATTAATAAAGCTACAAAAAAATTAAGCTTAATTAATATTTACCTAATTATCAAACAGAGCAGTCGTTTAAAAAATATCGCAGACATTTGGTTACATGAAATTAACAGATTTTTTTGACCCTGATGATGTGAAAAAAATGATTAAGAATAATCAAATGCAACTATCTCCAATTTGATCATGAATGTGTAGCGGGAGTGTTGAAGATCAAGCTTTTGAAAAATATATTGACCAGACCTTAGAACAGTATTATCTAAAGAATGGGTTTATATAGGTTTAACTTTTCTATTTTGGTGTGTTGTATGAAACCAGCAGCTGTTTTATTGATCGAGATGACCTAATTGGTGGTAACGAATATTATCTTGAACAAATAAAATAATGTTGGAAAATTGTACTTGATTTAAAGAAACTGATAAATAAGTCCAAAAAAAACGTTGAGAATTTAAATTCTCAACGTTTTTGTAGACAGTATTATCTGTAAATAATTACAGGTTCCGTTGCCGAAGTATTATCCCAAACCAATTTCATTTTGCTTGGGGGATTATTCAAACAACCGTGTGAGTGATACGTATCACGGTAACTTGGATTTCCATAAACCTTGGCCGGTTGCCATGGGCTATCGTGCATTCCCACGCCATCTTCCGTTAATGGCTCCCAATAAGAAACTTTACTAGAATATTTTGAACCGTTATCGTTGTTCCCTGTCAAAGTTGAAGGGCTCTGTTTGTACAGAATGTGGAACAACCCAGTTGGAGTCTCATGATTTCCTGAAAGGGTCCCACTCATAACCGGAATATCGGCTTTTTGTTTGCCATCAACATAAATATATTCATGTAAGGTAGTCAAATTAATTTCAACCCGGGTTGATCCAATTGCAGTGGAACGATTGTAACTAATATTTTGGCCAGAATAATTTTTCATATCCACAGTCGCGTTTGTTTTAACAGAGGAATCAATAAACTTCTTAGCCAACATTGCGGCTTCTGCATTTACATTGAGTGACCAGCCATAATTTGAAGCTGTCGATGTATTGGTTGAAACTGTCTTGTTGCTGTTTAAAAGCTTTACACTAATGACTTTACCCTGAGTGCTGTCAGAATTATTAATAGTTGTTAACTCAGCCTTTAAAGCAGATAAATCAATCGATGGTGTGCTACCAGGAGTTGAATTGACCAAGTATTTAGAACCACTTAATTTGTAATCCTTGCCACCTACGTGATAAACCAAGGTTTTTGATAATCCTTGCTGCAAAGCTTGTTTTGATTTTTCTGCACTAGATGTTGCGGCCTTGGTAGCTTTCACATAGTTTGTGCTGATTTTAATATCTTGGAGTTTGTTAACTTGGGTCTTATATTTGGCGAGAACTTTCGCGGCATCCACTTGAGTACCAGTTTTGCTAGCTTGTTTTTTAATGGCGCCATTCTTTAAATAGTAAGACGTCGGTTGTGCAACAGTGGCACTTTTATTATAAGCAGCAACAGCCTTGGTAACTTGATCTTTCAATGAAGTGTTTCGATAAGTCAGAGTTGTTTTAGAATTGCTGACGTCAACGGCTGCTTTCGAAGTGAACAATCCGTGGTGTTTTGTTAATTCAGATTTTATCTGAGCTTTGGTTACTTTGTCCAATTGTTGATCTTGTCCATCAACTAGTAATTTATTGTTTAGATAAACGCGATTGCTCACGGTAGAAGAAGAGTTCGCAAGCTTCTTTTCAGCCTGATTCACCGTTAAACGGGAAACGGATTGTCCGTTAATAATAGTGCCTGGCGCAAAATGAGTTTGGCCATACTGCCAAGCAAACACGCCACCCCCGATAATTATGATAATCAACACTGAAACAGTCCATGCTAACCAATGATTTTTTTTGGTCACTTTAGTTCTCCCCAAAATTTTAAATTTCTGAAACGTCTTGAGTAATTATGAAGCGTGGTGTAAAGGAAGTCAATGCAAAAAGCTTACTTTAAGTAAACTTTGATAATTACTCGAAATTGGGACTTGATTTCTTATGGTACAATTATCATTGTGGCATTTTTTCGATTTACATAATTATAAAATAAACTTTTTAAGGTGGTTATTTAATGAATACTTTTGATAAACCTGATCAACCGGTCGACCAAAATGGCCGTCCATACAATCGCCTTGCATTAGTTTTTACGCTGTTAGTTGGGACATTTAGTACTTTTCTAACAACAACGATGCTCACGACTGCTTTTCCGACGTTAATGAAATCATTTAATATTTCAACAACGACTGTCCAGTGGCTAACGACTGGATTCATGCTAATGATGGGAATTGTTATTCCGATTACCGGCTTCTTTCTGCAACGATTTTTCCACCCTCAAAACGAGGGGCAGCAATGGGCACAGCTGGACTGGTTATTGGCTTAGCACCAGCGATTGGGCCAACATTTTCTGGGTGGGTCCTTATGAACTATTCCTGGAGAATGCTATTTCTCGCCATTATGCCTATTTCATTGCTAGTTTTAATCATGGGATTTTTCACTCTACGAAAAGTATTGCCTACCAAAAAGGCGCCCGTTGATTGGTCTTCCGTTGCACTTTCCATGGTTGGATTTGGGGCGATGCTATTCGGATTTTCATCAGTAGGAACTTATTCATGGACCAGCCCAGTGGTTTACGGAACTTTGATCCTCGGGGTTGTCGTAGTGGCAATTTTCATTATGAGATCTTTAAAGATCAAGAATCCGCTATTACAATTTAAAGTTTTTGAACATTCAGATTTTACTTTATCCGCAATTTTAGTATCTATTTCAAACATGTCCATGAACGGTTTTACCCTTGTTTTACCTTTGTATCTCCAAACAATCCGTGGGGAGTCGCCATTAGTTTCTGGACTGACTCTATTACCAGGTGCGATTACAATCGGGGTTATGAATCCAATTACAGGGCGGATTTTTGATCGTTTAGGAGCTAGAAATATGGCCATCGCTGGGATGTTTTTACTAACATTAACAACTGCGGCCTTTATTCCGATTACTGCTGAGACACCGGTTTTCTATCTGGTCTGCTTGTATGCAGTGCGGATGTTCGGAATTTCAATGGTCTTGATGCCGATTACGACAACCGGGATGAATGCATTGCCCCTTAATTTAATCGGGGATGGAACGGTGGTCAATAATACGGCGCGCCAGGTCTTTGCTTCAATGGGAACAGCCATCTTAGTTTCTGTGATGGCTAGTGTGACGCTAAATCATATGCCTTCTCACGCGATTGCGAAAGCTACTCCAATCTTGTTTCAAAAACTGTCATCAAATGCAAATGTCATTGGGTTTAGATATGCCTTTTTCATTGCAACTTGTTTTGCGTTAATTGGGTTGGCCTTAACCTTCTTCTTGAAAAAAGACACACGGGAGGCATATTAATATGATTGTTATTTTCTTAATTGCTGGTGCCTTAATTTTTGCGATCAGCATGATTTTTATCCATCCGGGTGTCAAAAAAATCATATGGGTGTCGATTGGATTGATTCTCAGTATCGGTGCCGTAGTGGTCATGACCCTAAATTACAATACTTTTTTGGGAATGAAAAAGGTTAGTCAAACGCAAACCTATCCGCTGACATCAAGCGTGAAAGGACAACATGCGCTTGCTTATCAACAGCTGGGGACCAAGAATGAACGTGTTTATTTTTATGCGACAAATCCAATGCAACAAAAGTTAGCCAAAACCAATCCAAGTACTGGAACTGCAAAAGTGACGCATAATTCTAAAATGAGCCAAGTTAAGATTACGCGCACTTATCGAGTCTATCGAAATGATGGGTTACGAATTTTATTTAGTAATGGGATTCCTAATCATCAGTTTGTCAGCCAAAATTATGAATTTAGATTAATGAGTGGTTGGAAACTGAAGAAAATTGCGGTACAAGATAAGAAAAGCTAGAAATTTTACTTAAAAGCAAACAAAAACGATGTGTAAGTGTAAACTCACGCATCGTTTTTAATTTAAATAAAAAATCTCTCCAGAATTCAGAGAGATCGAGTGCATTTATGATTTAACAGCAATATCACTAACTTTTGGCAATTGGGTGACAAATTTTTGATACGCGGATTCTTCATGAGTTTCTGTAATTGCAACGTTGTCTAAGTCTGCTGCATGTAAATCAGCTTCAGAAATCTCAATGTGATGCGTTACGGTAGCATTTCCAGTTAAATCGATCGTGTACGTATTGCCAATTTGATGAACAATCGTTTTGACCATGCCACCCGGATTATAAACGGTAATTTCTTGTTCAAAATGGCCTTGATCAGGGTGGGTGATTGCAAAGGCTAAACTAGTGGCCGACATGCCAGTTCCACAGGCATTTGTAAACCCAACACCGCGTTCATACGTGCGCACAAAAAGTTTATTGTCCTCAAGAATTTGAGCAAAGCTGACGTTTACACCATCTGGAAAATAGGGATTTTCCGCATTTAATCGTTTGCCTAAAATTCCTAAATCATCGGATGCTAATTCTTCGGCAGAAACGAAGCTGATTAGGTGGGGATTAGGAACCGCGATAGCTGTAAATTTAAGATTGGGAAGAAATTCGGGGACTGGTTGATCAATTAATTTCTCAGTATTTAAGTTTTTAAATGGTAATTTTTCGGCTGCAAACGAAACCGGCGAAATTTCAACGCTAAAGGCGGGCACACTGGTTGCAAAATTGCCGGATTTACTAACTTGTAGATCAGCGTTTAATGTTTGAACCTTAAATTGGTCTATATTGGATTCTTGAGCTAAATAGCGTGAAACGGTCCGTAAACCATTTCCACACATGGATGCTTCACTACCATCCGCATTGATGACACGCATTTGGGCTGCTACGCCTTCATGATTTGATTGATCAACTACCAAAACGCCGTCAGATCCATTCAAAATACCGGTTTGCGGATCGGCAATCTTTTTAGTGAATTTTATTAGTTCTTGATCGGAGAGCCGAGTTTTTAGTTTGGTTTGATCTAACAAGAAAAAGTGGTTTTCTGAGCCATGGACTTTATCAATTTGCATGGGTGTTGCTCCCTTCGTTACTTTTTAGCGTGAAAAATTGTTGATAAATTTGTTTAACAGCTTTTTTGGCGTCCGCCCGCTCTGTGCCTAACATGATGGAAATCCGAGAAGCACCTTGATTGATCATGTGGACGCCAATATTATTTTGAGCAAGAGGACGAATGATATTTTCAATTGTCCCAATTTTAGAACGCATGCCTTCACCAACGACCATAATAATGGCGTAGTCGTCAATCCAATCGAGTTGGTCGGGGTGCAGTGTATTTTTGATATCATAACACATTTCATGAATTGTGTGGTCATCTAGCTGTTGCTTATCAAAAATGATCGTTAAATCATCGATCCCAGAAGGCATGTGTTCATATGAAACATCATATTTGTACAAAATTTGAAGGAGTTTTAATGTAAATCCCACTTCTTTATTGAGCAAATAACGATGCAGATATAGGGCAGCAAAGCGATCAGAACTGGCAACTCCGGTAATCGTATGTTTTGGCTGGAAATTTTCTTCAGGCACAATCAGAGTACCAGGTAGCTCTGGGTGATTGGTATTCTTGACGTTAATTGGGACTTGGCCTTCAATGGCTGGAATGATGGCCTCATCGTGAAATACCGAGAAACCAGCATAAGAAAGTTCACGCATTTCGCGGTAGGTCATCTTTTTGATTGCCTGGGGATGCGCTACAATTCGAGGGTCGACTGCATAGATGGCATTTACATCTGTAAAGTTTTCGTATAAATCTGCATGAAGACCGCGAGCTACAATGGCGCCTGTAATGTCGGAGCCACCTCTTGAGAAGGTGGCAATTTGGCCATTGGGCGTAAAACCAAAGAAGCCCGGGAAAATAAGTTTTTCACCACCAAATTTTAAATGGGCAAGATTGTCATAGGTTTCCGGGCGAACAGTTGCATCGCTTGGATCGTCGGTTACGATAATGCCAGCTTCAAACGGATCAACAAAGCGGGCTTTAATATCGAGTTGATTTAAAACACTAGTTAAAAGCATCGCGTTTAAACGTTCACCATGAGCTTTAAAGGCGGCCATCAGATAAGCATTGCTGGGATAATCTTCATCAGGTAAAGATTTTAATTTGGTAATGATTTTTTGAATTGGTCTAGCTGGTAAACTAAAAAATTGACCAATGGCCTCGTAGCGATCCGCAATCATTTTTATAACCGGCTTTGCATCCGTATGGTCAATAACTGCTTGTGCATAGCTAATTAGAAGATCGGTTACTTTGGTATCGGTGGAAAAACGTTTACCGGGGGCTGAAACAACGACTATTTGTCGCTTAGGGTCAGCCGTGATGATATTGATAACTTTTTGAAAATGGGGACCGTCTGCCAGCGAGCTTCCGCCAAATTTTACAACATTCATGATTAGTTATGCCACTCCTTAAAATAAATTAAAAAAGATTTTATTAGAATTTGATTAGTTATTGTGAATTTTAGCATTAAATCTATGAATAGCAATAAAAAAATTTGATTTAGGACTTAATTTCCACCGGAAGGGTTGACTATCTGTGAAAAGTATTATAAACTTTTTAATAATTTAAGAGGTTGCAACCAACATGAGTCACAAGCTGAGTTTCTATCAAACTTAGAAGCTTGTAAAAGGGGCGGTTGCCGAAGCGCTGAATCTGGATAGAGATTTAGTTAGCTGGGACGCAGTTTAAGAGACTACGGACTGTCGCAGCAAAACATGTCGGCTGCGGGGCGCTATCGACAATTGATACAGAATAACGAGAACTTAATTCTGGGATATTTTTGTTTGCGCAAAACAAAAAGATTCCTTTTTTTATTTTAAAATGGCAAAATAACAGGAGAAATACAATGGATAAGCAGTTAGGAATTCAAAAAATTAATGCAGCGGGACATTTAACAATTGGTGGGATTGATGCTGCCGACTTGGCACATCAATTCGGCACACCATTGATTGCCTATGATGTTGCGAAGATTCGCCAACAGATTCAAAATTTTAGTCGGGTGTTTGAAGAAGATCAAGTTGCCTATGAAGTGAGCTACGCCAGCAAAGCGTTTGCGACAGTTGGCATGTTTCAAGTTGTTGCCCAAGAAAAAGGGCATATTGACGTCGTTTCAGGTGGAGAATTGTATACGGCTATTAAAGCGGGATTCCCGATGGACAAAATTAGTTTCCATGGGAACAACAAGTCGCGGGCCGAACTGGAAATGGCAGTTGACCAGCAAATTGGGGTCGTAATTTTAGATAATTTTTATGAAATTCAATTACTTAGTGAAATTTTGGCAGAAAAGGATCAGACCATAAACGTCATGTTACGTTTAACTCCCGGAATTTCTGCCCACACGCACAAGTACGATCAAACTGGTCAAGAAGACAGCAAATTTGGTTTTGATATCCAATCGGGGCAAGCTGAAGAAGCTTTGCAACAGGTTTTAGCTAATCATCGTATGACGATGCTCGGAATTCATGCCCATATTGGCTCACAGATTTTTGAAGTTGAAGGATTTGTGATGGCGGCCAATAAATTAGTTGATTTGGCAGCAGATTGGCAAGCCAAGTTTGATTTGGATATTCAGGTTCTAAATGTAGGTGGTGGGTTTGGTATTCGTTACACCAAAGATGATGATCCAATTGCACCAGAAAGGTTTGTTGATGCGATTGTTAAAGCGGTTCAAAAACGAGTTGCACTTCGTCAATTGAATATGCCTGCAATTTGGATTGAACCTGGCCGCTCCATTGTGGGTCCTGCCGGTTACAGTTTATACACAGTAGGTTCTCGAAAAGCAGTTCCGGGACACTTACCATATGTAACGGTCGATGGGGGCATGGGCGACAATATTCGTCCGGCTTTGTATCAAGCAGATTATGAAGCTGTTTTAGCCAACCGGGCCGCTGATGAAAATGAAGAAACGGTACGAGTAGCCGGAAAATATTGCGAATCCGGGGATGTTTTGATTCAAAAACAGGCGTTGCCAAAATCTCAACCTGGGGATACCTTGGCAATCTTATCAACCGGTGCTTACGGGTATTCAATGGCCTCCAATTATAATCGGAATCCGCGCCCGGCCGTAGTGTTTGTCGAAAACGGGCAAGCCAAAGTGGTTGTTAAACGAGAAAGTTACGAAGACCTGGTGAGTTTGGATCAGGATTACATTTAGATGTCGTATAATAGAAGAAGAGTAAAAATAATTTTTTAAGGTTGGCTTAATCCGGCAATCTTAAAATATACATACACACAAAATTCGAAGGGTAGGTTCAAGATATGGCACAGTTAGACGCACGTGAAATTATTGATTTTATTAGTAATGCTAAAAAGAAAACGGCGGTGAAAGTTTACTTAAAAGGTAACTTGGATAAACTTGATTTTCCGAACGTTATTCAAAGTTTTGTAGAATCCAAGGCTGGAACAATTTTCGGTGACTGGGCCGACGTAAAACCTTTTCTTGAAGCAAACAAAGCAGTAATTGATGATTACGTTGTTGAAAATGATGGTCGCAATACGGCTGTACCTTTGTTGGACACCAAAAATATCAATGCTCGTATTGAACCAGGTGCCATCATTCGTGATCAAGTTGTTATTGGTGACAATGCCGTGATTATGATGGGAGCCTTAATCAACATTGGTGCAGAAATCGGTGAAGACACGATGATTGATATGGGCGTTGTCATGGGTGGTCGAGCAACGGTTGGTAAACACGCACACATTGGAGCCGGAACAGTTTTAGCAGGGGTTGTTGAACCGGCATCAGCTGAACCAGTTCGGATTGATGATGATGTGATGATTGGCGCAAACGCCGTTGTTTTAGAAGGAGTGCATGTCGGTAAAGGCGCAGTTGTGGCAGCTGGTGCGGTTGTGACCAAAGACGTTGACCCTAACACGATGGTAGCCGGAGTTCCTGCTCGCAAGATGAAGGATATTGACGACCAAACACGATCAAAAACAGAACTAGAGGACACGTTAAGAAAGCTGTAAGCCAATGGAAAATAAAAGCCAAGAACCGCTAACAGAGTCGCAACTAATTCAAATCTATCAGGATTTACATCAAATCCCAGAGTTAGCAATGCAAGAAGTTCAAACGCATGCTTATTTAGAAAAAATTATTCGTCAATTTGACCAAACAAACTTAGAGATTACAACGCCAGCGCAAATGCCAACGGCCCTATTAGTTTTAGTTCATGGGAGTGCGCCAAAACGAACCGTTGGTTATAGGACAGATATTGATGGTTTGCCAGTAAAGGAAGAAACGGATTTGCCGTTCGCTTCAACACATCCAAATGTGATGCACGCTTGCGGACATGATATTCATATGTCAGTTGCTTTGGGCACACTGAGTTATTTTGCCAGTCATCAGCCTAAAGACAATCTTTTGTTTTTCTTTCAACCAGCTGAAGAGAGCTTGAATGGCGGAAAAACAGCTTATGAAAAAAATGTGTTTACTGGTAAATGGCGTCCTGATGAATTTTATGGACTCCATGATAATCCTGATTTACCAGTAGGAGCAATTGGCTGTCGGATGGGCACATTGTTTGCTGGCACTACCGAAGTTGATGTTGATTTTTATGGCAAAGGTGGCCATGCAGCATTTCCCCAAGATGCTAACGATATGGTTGTGGCTGCTAGCCAGTTTATTAATCAGGTGCAAACGATCGTGTCACGAAGCGTGGATCCCATCGAAGGCGGCGTAATTACGTTTGGCAAGTTTGAAGCTGGAACGATTCGCAATGTGATTGCGGGCCGGGCCCATTTGGAAGGAACCATTCGCGGTTTGACGCAAACGATGATTGAACACATTGATCAGCGGATCAAAGAAGTTGCGAATGGGATTGCCCAGAGCTATCAAGCAACAGTGGAAGTGAAACTTAACCAAGGTGGTTACTGGCCAGTTGAAAATAATTCGGCTTTAACGAAAAACTTTATTTCCTATATGAAACAAGCAGAGAATGTGCAATTTGTTGAAACGCAGCCGGCAATGACTGGAGAAGATTTTGGGTACCTATTAGCGAAGTTTCCAGGGACCATGTTTTGGCTGGGAGTTGAAGATGCCTCACAGTTGCATTCAGCCACATTAAAACCGAATCTAAAAGCGATTCAGCTTGGAGTTAGTGCCATTACGGGATTCTTACTAGATCGAATGAATAAATAATCAATATGAAAGGAAATAAAATTATGTTTAAAAATGCAGATATTTTAACTGCGATTGTGACGCCGTTTGATGATCAGGGGCAAATCGATTTTCCGGCTTTAAAAACATTAACCAATCATCTTTTTGATACTGGTAGTCGGGGCTTTATTATTGGTGGAACTACAGGGGAAACTCCTAATTTAACGCATGATGAAAAAATTGAATTGTATACCCGGTTTGCTGAAATCGTTGATGGACGAGGACCAATCATTGCTGGGACTGGTAGTAACAACACCTTAGAAACGGCCCGTTTCACTAAAGAAGTTGGCCAAATTAAGGGCATTCATATGGCTCTTGTGGTTGTCCCTTATTACAATAAACCTAATCAACGCGGGATGGTTGCTCATTTTACAACTGTTGCCGATCAGTCACCAATTCCAGTTGCAATTTATAACATTCCTGGTCGAACGGGTGTCACCATGCAAAATGAGACGGTTGTTCAGTTAGCACAACATCCAAATATTCAGGCGGTTAAACAGTGTACTTCCTTAGAGGATTTGGAATACTTAGTTCAAAATACCCCAGATGATTTCATGGTCTACACAGGTGAAGATGCACAAACATTACCCGGGATTGCGATTGGCGCAAACGGGGTGGTTTCTGTAGCGGCGCATATATATGGAAAAGATATGCGCGCAATGTTGGATGCCCTTTATGAGGGTAACAGAGAGTTAGCGGCAAGTTTACAACGGCGTTTGACCCCTAAAATGGAAGCTTTATTCCTTTATCCATCACCATCACCTGTTAAGGCTGTTTTGAAGGCCCAAGGATTTCAAGTGGGCGGTAGTCGTTTACCGATCTTGCCATTGAATCACGAAGAGCGCCAAACATTGGCAAAAGCTTTGGGATTAAATGAGGAAGCCTTGGAAATAACTGATTTAGGCGAGTTAGGAGTTGCAGATGATTAAAATAATTATTGCGGGATTTAATGGTTCGATGGGCCAAAAAGCCGTCAAACTTGTGAATGACACAAAAGACTTTCAATTAGTTGCTGTATACAGCCCGGTAGTCACTGATTTACAGCCAGCCAGCTATGATTTAGCAGATGAGGTTCAGGTATTTAATGATCTTACGAACATCAAGACGGATGCCGATGTGTGGATTGATTTCAGCACACCAAAAGCAGTTTTTGAAAATACTAAATTTGCCTTGGGTCATCAAATTCGCCCGGTAGTGGGAACGAGTGGTTTATCGGATCAACAAGTTGAAGATCTCAAAGCCTACGCAAAAGATCAGCATATGGCTGGACTGATTGTGCCTAACTTTGGAATTTCGGCCGTTTTGTTGATGAAATTTGCAAAAGAAGCTGCTCAATATTTCCCTGAAGCAGAAATTATTGAAATGCACCATGCTGATAAAATCGATGCTCCTTCAGGGACTGCTTTAAGTACTGCAAAACAAATTAGTGAAGCCCGTGAGCCCCAAGCGGCTGATAATGCCAAGTTTGAAGAAACCTTACCAGGTGCTCGTGGTGGTAATTATAAAGGGATCAGAATTCATTCAGTACGGTTACCAGGATACGTGGCTCATGAACAGGTTTTATTCGGTAGTGAAGGAGAAGCCTTAACGATTCGTCAAGATTCCTTTATCCGCGATTCCTTCATGAAGGGTGTGGAAGTAGCCGTTAAAAATGTCGGGAAACTATCTGAATTGGTCGTCGGTTTAGAGAACGTTTTATCGTAAAAATTAAGGAGTGGTAGAATGCCAAAATTAAATGCAGCTTTAGAAAATCAAGTTAATCAACGTTTAGATTCGATCGGGCCATCTGGGATTCGTGCTTTTGACCAAAAGGTGACAGGTATTCCTGGACTAGTTAAATTGACTTTGGGCGAACCCGGTTTTAACACCCCAGAACACGTCAAAGAGGCCGCAGTAGAGAGCATTCGTAATAATGATTCTCATTATTCGGCTCAAAAGGGAACTCCCGCATTGCGAAATGCCATTAGTGGATTTCTAAAAACTCGTTACGATTTGGATTACGATGCAGATACGGAAATTGTCACTACAATTGGGGCCACAGAGGCCTTAGCCGCCAGCTTAATGGCAATTTTGAACCCTGGTGATAAAGTCATTGTGCCAACCCCAGCGTTTGCTTTGTATGTGCCCTTGATTACTATTGCAGGTGGAATTCCGGTTGAAGTAGATACCTCAAACGATAACTTTGTGCTAACGCCACAACGTTTAGAAGAAACCCTTGCCAATGAAGGCGATGCTGTTAAAGCAATCATCTTGACCTATCCGAATAATCCAACGGGTGTGGAATACACAGAGGCTGAATTACAAGGGTTAGCAGACGTGATTGCTACAAAACAAATGTTTGTTATCGCAGATGAAATTTATAGCGAACTTACATATGATATTACCCATCATTCAATTGCAGCAATGATTCCAGAACAAACAATTTTAATTAATGGTTTGTCAAAATCACATGCCATGACTGGATATCGAATTGGTTATATCGCGGCCCCGGCTGATTTTGTTAAAAACGCAGCTAAAATGCATGCCTTTTTAGTCACAGCGCCTTCAAATCCAGCCCAAGCAGCAGCTGCAGAAGCCTTAGCAAATGGCTTGGAAGATCCTCAAAAAATGTGTGTGCAGTATAAAAAGAGTCGGGACTATGTGATTGATTGCTTAGATAAATTAGGTTTCGAAACGGTTCCACCAAAAGGTGCCTTCTATATTTTTGCCAAGATTCCAGCGGCCTTTACGCAAAATTCAGTTGATTTTGCGACCGAGCTTGCTCAAGATGGCAAAGTTGGTGTGATTCCAGGAAGCGCGTTTGGACCTGGTGGTGAAGGCTACATCCGTTTATCGTATGCGGCAAGTGTGGAAGATTTGCATGCTGCAATGACAAATATGAAGGGTTTCATGGCTGCTAAAACAAGTGTGGCTTAGGTACTAAAAATTCATCAAGTAAAGAGGAAAATTAAATGGGCGAATATAATGTGGCTATTTTAGGTGCAACAGGTGCTGTCGGAACGCGTTTAATTCAACAGTTAGAGCAATCTACTATTCCAGTGAAATCAATAAAATTTTTAGCTTCAGCAAGATCAGCTGGGAAACAATTGAAGTTCCGGGATGCACCAGTAGTGGTTGAAGAAGCTAAACCAGAATCTTTTGAAGGTGTTGATTTAGTATTGGCATCTGCAGGTGGGGATGTTTCCAAGCGTCTATTGCCAGAAGCGGTTAAACGGGGTGCTGTTTGTGTGGATAACACGAGCGCATTTCGAATGGACCCTGCTGTGCCGTTGGTTGTGCCTGAGGTCAATGCGGAGGCTCTTAACCGACACCATGGGATTATTGCTAATCCAAACTGTTCAACGATCCAGATGGTGGTTGCGTTGGAACCCATTCGTAAGGCATTTGGATTAAAACAAGTGATAGTATCTACGTATCAGGCTGCATCTGGTGCGGGTCAACAGGCTTGGAACGAGATGAATACCCAAGCTCAGGAACATTTAGATGGCAAAGAAATGCAAAGTACTATTTTTCCTGTAAAGGGTGGGGCAAAGCATTATCCATTGGCTTTTAATCTCTTACCTCAAATTGATGTTTTTGAAGATGATGGCTATACACATGAAGAGTGGAAAATGATCCATGAAACAAAGAAAATCATGTTGGATGATATGGATGCCCCAGATATCAAGGTGACGGCAACTTGCGTCCGCGTTCCGGTTGGAATTGGACATGGCGAGACGGTGTACTTTGAGGTGGCTGATCCAAAGCAGGCGAGTCGCGAGAAGATTCAAGAAGCATTGGCAAAGGCTCCTGGGGTTGTGTTGCAGGATGATCCAGACCAACAGTTGTATCCACAACCGATTAATGCAGAAGGCAAACGAGAGACGTTTGTGGGCCGAGTGCGTGGTGATCAAGAGAATCCAGGAAGTTATCATATGTGGGTGGTTTCGGATAACTTGTTGAAGGGTGCTGCGTGGAATACGGTGCAGATTGCGGAGAAGTTGGTGGAAAAGAAACTAGTGAGAATAAAGTGAGCGTAACAAATCGTTAGACCAAAAAATATAAGCAAGGTGGAAGCGGGATCGCATCCCGCTGGGAACCTTGCTTATATTTTTTGGTTTGATTTGTGGAGCTGTCCTCAAGTTTAGCGGAAAAAATTAAGGCAAGGCGGAGGTCGGGATCGCATCCCGGCTGTGAACCTTGCTTATATTTTTTGGTCTGATTTGTGGAGCTGTCCTCAAAACGACGCGAAATATTAAAAAACTATCGCCTTGGTATAGAAGTAAAAGACTTCTATACCAAGGCAATAGTTTTTTCTGATTTTATTTCCGACGTCTCTAAAAAATTGACAACTAGGAGAATAAACACAATTTATCAGCATTTGCCAGGCTTATTCAAACTGAATTATGGCTTGATATAGCGATATCCTTGGTCTTGAAGCTGTGCCAAATCAATGATGCCGGCCGGCACAACTTTGACGGCTCGGGGTAACTGACTTGCCTGAATTTGATGGCTATTCATTGCATTTTGACAAGCATGGAAGCTCACCAAGTCTTTTGCGTTTTCAATGAATCGACCAATTTCCGGCGTTAAGTAATCACTAATGGCTGGGCCGTTTACAACAACGATCAAATCAATGCGTATCTGTTGTTCTTTGGAAAAATTAATTGCATTTTTTATGTTTGAAAGGGCTGATTGCCATTTCTCACGTTCATCAATATGAAAAACAATTTTCATAGCTTAGCCTCATTTCTTTACGCTAGTTCCAGTTTGATAATTAATTGTATAACCAGATTCAATATTAAAAATATAAACATTGAAATGAACAGCATTACTACCAATCGATTGACCTTCCATGTGAATCCCACGAGCAACTAATTCTGTTCCGCGGAAGACAGGGGTCACACGATAGCGAACGTAATGATTTTTATTTTCCTTAACGTAGGCGGCTACTTCGTTTTCGTAAGTGGTCATTTCGGGATCATTTAAAGAACGCGTACCAGTCATTAAATTTTTAGCGTTATTATTTTGACCAGTCAATTGATAGCCGATTAAATGACATCGATTGTATAACCAACCGTTACTTGTCCGTTTATTATGCCAACCAGTGGGATCAACATCCAATGATTCACGTTCTGTTTTTGGCATGAGGCGCTTGTTCAAAAGGGCATTAGCGGCGGAAACGCGATTATAACTATCCAAATTGCCATATGTTTGCCAGGCGCCACGGCTAGTTGAGAGGTCAGTATTTGAAAAATCAGGCTCATTTTGATTAATGGTAATTGTTTGCTGTCCGGCATATTGCTTAGTGGCTAATTCAGCCTGACTAGTCGAAGGGGTACTACTTGTTTTACTGGTGTCTGATTGTGATTTGGCAATTGATAAATGAAGACTGCCTGCTTTCTTTTTTAAAGAAGATGAGCGTGACGAAAGGGTGCTTTCCAATTTGCTGTTTTTAGATTCTAATGAAGTTGCCAGTTTAGACGCATTTGAGTCAACCCGGGTTACCACTTTGGTCGACATAACATCTTTTAAATGATTAGACTTGTGGCGCGCATATGTACCTGCCTGATTCCAACTCAATAACAAGGTAATGATTGCTAGAAGAGCGAACCAAAGGCAGTCCTTACGTTGACGGAAGGCCACAATGATGGCGAAGAGACCAATAATTAAAAATATAATTCCAATAAACATACTCAAATTCTCTCCTGACTATCTTTTGGCTTTTCGATATCCTGCGGCTTGAGCTTCAGCCTCGGTATTAAAATAGATCGCGTTTTTGTAACTCATATGGTAGCCGGCTTGATCGGGTGTATGGTAAATTTTAGAATTTACATTGCCGACAATTTTTTGAGTATTCCCAGTGTCTAAATCGCCTTGAGTAGAAGTGCGGTTGGCTTTGGTGGAACTCGAAGCCTGAGCTTGCTGAGATGCTTTTTTTGCCTGCTGACTTTCTGACACACTGTCTGCTTTTTGTGAAGCAATGGACTCAGAAGAAGCCGCTTTTTCTGAAGAGATAGCTTCAGAGGAGACTACTTTTTGTGAACTAACTTTGTCGACCAGCTTTTCAACGGACTTAGATTGCTTGTCTACTTTTGAAGAATCTTTTTCGAGCTGGTAGGCTTGAATTCTGGCAGAAGCCAAATCTTTTTTACCCACAGTTTTAGTTTTGTAGATTTTTTTTACAGGTGGTTTGGCAGTTGATGGAGCCGGATTAGTGCTCTGAAATCCAAAAATTGATACACAAAAAATTAGTAATGCGCACAAAAGAAATGTTTTATTTCTTTTATTTGGCACATGAAAAAGCAAATGATGCGTAACTTTATTGTATAGGAAGATAATCTCCAAAATTATCATTCCTAGAAAACTAAGTGCGAGTAACCCCGCAAAAAAATTATTCATAATAAACTTCACTCCCTATTAACTATCATACCTGGCTGTAGGACGCAAAACAATAGGGAACACTGGAGATAGACGAATTTGTACGAGTCGTTTTGTTTGTAAGAAAAGGGGATTCCTGTTAAGCTTTATGTAATGTGTTTTATCAGTTTGGTTATTAAGGGTACGGAGTTCTAAGAGCGTCACTCCTTTCGTAATTGGCTTGTGGGATACAAAAATTTTTAAAACGCGCATTGCGCAAGGAGGATTCATTCACATGGAAAAAGGAAAAGTTAAATGGTTTAACCCTGATAAGGGATTTGGTTTTATCAATCGCGAAAATGGTGACGATGTATTCGTTCACTTCTCAGCTATTCAAGGCGACGGCTTTAAGACATTGGAAGAAAACCAAGAAGTTACTTTCGACGTTGAAGACAGTGACCGTGGACCACAAGCTGTTAACGTTCAAAAACAGTAAAGCTTTCGCGCCTGATAAGTTACTTCTTAGGCAAATTAAAAAGCGAGGTTTTATTTATTAAATATTCTGACAAAGAATGCAAAACAGAACAACATACGTTATTAGAAGATTTAGAGGCTGAATTCGGCTCTAATGTCGATGTCTACTAAAGCTGGGCGTACAAAATAACCCCTGTAATTGTAAAATTACAGGGGTTATTTTGATATAGAAATGAACTACTTTTTCTTTAAAGCACGATCAAACTGATTTAACCACTTAGAAGCGCTCACCGTTTTGTAGGGCTTTGTGCTTAAAACCAGTTCATCCAAGCTAATTTGATAGATTGAATGAAGTTTGACTAAATCATCTAAATTTGGTTCCGCTTCGCCGTGTTCCCATTCAGTAATCAAATCAGGACTAACTTCTAATTATTTGGCCAAGGCGCTTCTTGTGTAGCCGGCCCGTTTGCGTTGCCTAATAAGTTGATCTGCAAAGGTCATTGCGGGTCCTCCTTTTGTTGCAAATTCCGCGAAAGTTTTTAGATATGTTTTGAGATGTTGTATTGAGTACCGTGATGGTTCTTAGTTGCTGGGTCAACAGCATCTTTGACATAAAAGACCAAATAGTCTTCGTCACTTTTGGGATCTGTAGCAATGACAATTTCATGGGGCGTTTTATCTTTATTTTTGTACAGCTGTCCGCTTCGAATAGCCTCATTATAATCGTGAAAATTTCCTAAAGAGTCTCCAGGATTGAAAAGTACAACTTCGTTTGCCATGAAAACAACTCCCTTTTAGATATATTTCAGATAGATTAAACAGTGCAAGTAAAATTTTTAGTAGCTACCATATCGCTCATTGTCCAACTTAAATAAAATATATACTAGAATGTTATAGAAAGCAAAAGATTCGACTGATTAATTGCCGAATCTTTTGCTTTCTATAATAGATTTAAGATTTCACGTTTGTAGGCTAAGAAATCAGCACTGAGATCAAATTCCGGCTGTTTCTTTAAATCTGGCTCAATCGTAATTTCTTTAGTAATGGAGGCCGGACGACCGCTTAAAATGTAAATACGATCTGATAACAGAATGGCTTCATCAACATCATGGGTGATTAGCAGGGTGGATAAATCAATTTTTTTCATTAATTCAAGATACCAACTGTGAACTTGACGTTTGGTGATTTCGTCTAAGGCACTAAAAGGTTCATCCAATAATGAGACTTCTTTTGAGAACATGTAGGTTCGCAATAGAGCAGCTCGCTGCCGCATCCCGCCAGATAAAGCACTTGGATATAAGTTTTCAGTTTTCTCTAAACCGAAAATTCCTAAAAAAGGAGCTGCCTTAGCTTCCGCTTCTTTTTTAGGAATGTTTTGCATAAGCGCTGGTAAAATGATGTTTCCCATGATTGTTCGATAGGGAAGTAAGAGATCCTTTTGCAACATATAACTAATATGTCCAGTGGTATTAGTGATTGTCTGATTTTCAAGCAGTACCTGACCGGATTGAGGAGCTTCCAGACCGGCAACGATATTAAACAGGGTAGTTTTACCGATCCCGCTAATTCCGAGAATGCTGACTAGTTCGCCTTGATTGAGGTGGATATTCACATCCGAGAGAATTTTTCGTTCTTCATAGTTTTTAGTGATGTGCTGTGTTTGCAATAATACCATAGTGAAAACCTCATTTTGGAAGATATTTATTCGTGAATCCTTGATCTTTTTTGAGTTTTACGGAAACTAAATTATGTTGATTTAGCCAAGTATAAAACCCGTTCCAGCGATTTGCACTGATTTTTCCCCATTGGGTTGAACCAAGAGAATACTGCTTAGACAGATAAGCTTGACTGGCATATATGAGTTTACGATTACTTTTGAGTTCTGGAACCTGGTCCATTAAAATATCAGCTGATTGATGAGGGTGTTTAGAAGCGTAATTATAGCCCTTCGTTGTGGCTTTCATGAAGTCTTTGGCAACTTGGGGATTCTTCTTTAAAAAGCTATTGTTACTGATTAGGGTTGGTGTGTAATAATCGAAAACTTTATTCAAAGATCGAAACGAGAAGTAATTAATTGGAAAGTTTTTAACTTTAGCATTTTGACCGGCCCATCCATAAAATACCCAAATATCGTCTGTCTGTTTTGCCTTTAACGCGGCAACTTCATCGGTGATGTTATTCGGAATTAACTTTAATTTTTTGTAGTTACCGTTATCGTCATTAACCACCTGTTTGATCGTTGCCTGTTCAATGGGCAAATCCCAGGTAGAATAGCGTTTTCCCATCATTTTTTGGGGAGAGGTAATGTCATCGGCTTTTCGCGACATAATTCCAGAGGTATTGTGTTGAATAATCCCGGCAATGGTAGTGATTGGTAATGGATTCTTTCGAGCAATCGCGCCTGCAAAAGTATCTTGAGCAGAAATACCAAAGTCAGCCTTGCCACTAGCAACAAGCTGTTCCGCACCATCTTTAGGTGGTTGGATAAATTTTACATTCAAATGATATTTTTTATAGTAATCTTTTTGTTTTGCCACATACATCCCAGTGTGGTTGGTGTTTGGCGTCCAGTCTAAAACGACCGTAATTGTCCGGTTTTTGGACTTGGTTTGTTTAGACTGACATCCACTGAAAATCACAATCAAAGAAAAACTGAACAGTACGATTAGCCATTTGCGTCCATCTTGTTTCATTTTTTGGTTACCTCCCAGGGCATAACTTTTCGCTGAACATAAGATACGAGCCAAATGAGCAGAAGACTTAATGCCGAAATCAGAAAAATTACGGCAAACATTTTATCATAGGCGTAAGCCTTCATGACGCGGGTCATGTAAACCCCAAGGCCGTTAAATCCGCCTACCCATTCAGAAACGACTGCGCTGACGATCGCATAAGATACAGAAATTTTCAAACTAGCAAAGAAATGATTTAAGGAACTAGGAAATTTTACATAATAATATAGTTTCCATTTGCTAGCTCCCATGGTTTGCATGAGTTTAATTAAGTCTGGGTCCGTGGAACGAAAACCAGTCAGCATCTCAACTGCGACTGGAAAAAACGTCGTAAGAATAACCAAGACAATTTTTGGCAACATTCCATAGCCGAGCCATAAAATGAGTAAAGGCGCGATTGCCACGGTTGGCACAGTTTGGCTGATTACTAATAACGGATAAACAGCTTTGTAAAGGGGGTTAAAGAGATCCATCAAGATAGCAATTAGCAAACCGCCACAAATACCCAATAATAGGCCCCAGAAGGCTTCTAAGAAAGTTACCCAAGCATTACTCATGAGCAATGAAAAGTCACTCACAAACGCTGTAACAACGCTTAGTGGGGATGGCAGAAGGAAAGTTGGAACAAGTTGAAAGCTACTGATGAGCTGCCAGACAATTAATAACAATAGAATAACGATGGCTGGTAAAAAATTAATGTTGATACTTGTCTGTTTTTTCATGAATTCCTAAAACCTTACCTGCTGATTTATAGTCAATCTTAACGTAAGTCATCACTTGGGGTGCACCTGCATCCGCGGCAATTTTTGTGATGTTTTTAACGATTTCCATTAACTGATCGTAATCGCCTTCGATGGTGGTTTCAAAGGCACCGACCACGTAAGTAACTCCGGTTGATTGAATGTATTCAATTGCTTTATCGACAACGGCGACGACCTTTTTGTCGTCCTCTAACATTGGTAATACTTGAATTGCGACACTTGTATTCATAATTGCGATCCTTTCTTGATGCAAAATAAAAAGCCGACGAGTTTTCGCCAGCTGATTCAGGACATAATTAAATTAATTATCATGAGATTTATCCAAATCAAATAACAATTAAGGTTAAAGACTTCCTGCGCTGGCATTATCCATATCAGGTTCGAGGGTCAAAAACCACTAGTTTTTATCTCAGCCGGATTGGATCCAGCACCCCTGTATTAAATATGAGTTTAGTATAGCTATAAACGTCATTTTGAGCAACTAATTTGTTATGTGGGTATGTGTCAAGATTTAATAAGTGTGCCGCTAACTAGATTTTATTTAAGTTTTTACCTGTTTTTAGTTTCGTTCCGGCGCTGATGTGGGGCCGTGTGGGTCGCTTGCAAGCTAACTTCTCGCCCTTCAGGCCAGAAGTGGATCTTTCCAGTCTTCCCATGTCACTAAGCGATAAATCGCCAAGTGACATCGACACACGCTCTCATCAACGCCTCCACTACACCTCTTATTCAAGTTTCACGAAATTACCCATGGCGTTGCTGTACCTAATTAGAAGATTAACGGGCGCCTCGTGTTTTGAAAAGGGTTTTTTTCCACTTTCCTACTAAAACTTTACACTAATGTTGTGTGGAATTGTCGGAAGCTTTTATAAAAAATGATAAGAAAAATAAAATGAATGTTTTTGGTCTATACCCTTGCATTTCAAACGGAGAGATTATATAATTGGGCTATACCAATACGAATGATATTTTGCGGAAGCAAAATAGACATTAAAAACGAAAAGGAGCCAGTTCGACTAGTCGTTTTACGGCGTAGTGAGAATGGACATTCGTTTTGAGGATAAGATTTTGCGGAAGCAAAATAGACATTAAAAACGAAAAGGAGAGTAATTATGCAAATTATTATTGTTAAAGATGAAGTTGAAGGCGGCCAAGAAGGCTACAAGATTTTTGCGGATGCAAAGAAGAATGGTGCTCATGTTTTTGGTTTAGCTACAGGTAGTACACCAATTACTACGTACAAAGATATTATTGCTAGCGACCTTGATTTTAGCGATTCAATCTCAATTAACTTAGATGAATATATCGGTTTATCCGCTGATAATGATCAAAGTTACAATTACTTCATGCACAAAAACTTGTTCAACCAAAAGCCTTTCAAGACATCATATTTACCAAATGGATTAGCAAAAGATATTGATGCTGAAGCAAAGCGTTATGACAAAGTGATTGAAGACAACCCAATTGATCTTCAAATTTTAGGCCTTGGCCGTAACGGTCACATTGGTTTTAATGAACCAGGCACTTCACGCGAAATCGGTACACACCGTGTTTCTTTAACACAGTCCACAATCGATGCTAACGCGCGTTTCTTCGAACGTGAAGAAGATGTTCCTAAGGAAGCTTTATCAATGGGCTTAGCTTCAATTATGAAATCTAAACATATTTTGTTGGAAGCATACGGCGCAGAAAAAGCTGATGCAGTTAAGGGCATGATTGAAGGCCCAGATTCAGCTGACTTACCTGCAAGTATTCTTCAAAACCATGACAACGTGACAGTTATTCTTGATGAAGCTGCTGCAAGTAAATTAACAAATAAATAATTAGCTATTTTGATTTGAAAAGATTCATCCTATCCGGTGTTTAGGCCAAATAGAATGGATCTTTTTTAGTTTTAAAGTTTATGTTGCTTAGCTATTTCGTTTTCATATTCATAACAATAAGGTATAATTTATGTGAGTAGTTATTGAGAATTTATGCTAAGCGCGTTAGAGTTGTTCTAGACACAATTATTAACCTAAATTAGTAAAAACCTAGAGAGTGTGAGTGGAGTAAAACTATGGAAAAAACAATTTCGATTAATGCTGGAAGTTCATCATTTAAATTCAAGCTGTTTGAGATGCCAAGCGAAAAGGTTTTGGCAAGCGGGCAGGTGGATCGAATCGGTATTGACGGTTCTACGTTTACAATCATTTATGGTGATCAGCAAAATATTCGTATTGAAAAACCAGTTAAAAATCACGAGGTGGCAATTAACATTGTCTTGAATTCCCTCATTGATTTAAAAATTATTAAAAGCTTTGACGAAATTACCGGCGTCGGCCATCGCGTTGTAGCTGGTGGTGAAATCTTTAAAGGTTCTGTGCTCATTACAGAAAAAGTGATTAAACAAATTGAGAGCTTGTCGGAATATGCGCCGTTGCATAATCCAGCCAATGTAATGGGTATTCGGGCAATGCAAAAGGTCCTTCCCAATGTGACTAGTGTTGCCGTGTTTGATACTTCGTTCCACGAAACGTTGCCACCTAAGAATTATTTATATAGTATTCCGTATGAGTATTATAAAGATTACGGGGCTCGGAAGTATGGGGCTCACGGAACGAGTCATCAATCCGTGGCTTTAGATGCCGCTAAGTTGCTTGGGAAACCGTTAAGTTCTCTAAAGATGATCACCTTACATCTGGGGGCGGGTTCTTCGATTGATGCAATTTTGAATGGTCAATCATACGATACTTCAATGGGATTTACGCCAGTTTCAGGAATCACGATGGCAACGCGTTCAGGTGATATCGATGTTTCATTAGTAAATTATTTAATGGAAAAACTCCAGATTACCGATTTTTCTGAAATGATTAAGATCTTGAATACCAAATCGGGATTGTTAGGTATTTCGGGCATTTCGTCTGATATGCGTGATGTTTTGGAAGCAAGACATAAAAGTCGCCGGGCCGAATTAGCCGTGGAAATTTTTGTGAATAATATTGTGAAGTATATTGGCGCCTACATTGCCGAAATGCACGGAATTGACGTATTGGTATTTACAGCAGGAATTGGCGAAAATGGGATGCTGATTCGTAAAATGATTGTAGATGAATTGGATTACTTTGGTCTTAAAGTTGATGACGAAAAAAACCAAGTCCAAGGTGAACTACGCGACATTAGTACAGCTGATTCTAAGGCAAAAGTATTGGTTGTTCCTACAAATGAAGAATTAGCGATTGCCCGCGAAGTTGAGCGTTTTAAAAAGGGTACTAAAGCATAAACTGTTTGTTAAACATACTAAAGTTTTGAAGGAGGATTTAACGATGGATTTATTTGACGGTTTGAAAGCAAAGATTAAGGGCCAGAATAAAACAGTAGTTTTCCCAGAAGGCGAAGAGTCTCGGATTTTTATGGCTGCAGCCCGGTTAGCGCAAGAAGGGTTAGTTGAACCTATTTTATTAGGTGCGAAAGCTGAAATTGAAAAGCGAGCGGAAAAAGAAGATGTCAGTTTAAAGAATGTCAAAATTATTGATCCAAATACTTATCCAGAAGCTGATAAGCAAGCAATGGTAGATGCTTTGGTCGATCGTCGCAAAGGTAAGAATACGGTCGACGAAGTTCAAAAGATGTTGGAAGACGTCAATTACTTTGGGACGATGCTCGTTTACTTGAAAAAAGCTGACGCAATGGTGTCTGGTGCTGTTCATCCAACGGGAGATACAGTTCGTCCAGCTTTACAGATTATTAAAACTAAACCGGGTGTGAAACGCATTAGCGGAGCATTTGTGATGCAACGAAATAACGAACGGTATATTTTTGCAGATACGGCCATTAATATTGATCCGGATGCTGAAACGTTGGCCGAAATTGCGGTCGAAAGTGCAGAAACGGCTAAAATATTTGATATTGAGCCTAAGGTGGCTATGTTGAGTTTCTCAACGAAAGGATCTGCCAAAGGTGAAATGGTTACTAAGGTTCAAGAAGCAACCAAGTTAGCACAAGAAAAGGCACCTGAAGTTGAAATTGACGGTGAGTTACAATTTGATGCCGCATTTGTGCCAGATGTTGGGGCAAGTAAGGCACCGGATTCAAAGCTAGCGGGACACGCAACGGTGTTTGTGTTCCCAGAATTGCAGTCAGGAAATATTGGCTATAAGATTGCGCAACGTTTGGGTCATTTCGAAGCAATTGGACCAATTCTTCAAGGATTGAATGCACCGGTGTCAGATTTGTCACGGGGTGCTAGTGAAGAAGATGTCTATAAGGTAGCGATAATGACGGCGGCCCAGGCAATTAAGTAGTGGGTGGAATAAACCGGTAAAAAGCAAACCATAACTGTCCTGAAAGCGGGGAGAATTCCCCGCGGTAAGGATAGTTATGGTTTGCTTTTTGGTTTATGGAACCGTCCTGAAGCTCAGCGGAAATTAAATGTTAAAAGGCTGTGACGGATGCGGGATCGCAATCCCGCGGGAGTCATACTTATTTCTCCCTTTTTGACTTTCTGAACCGTCCTGAAACAGCATGGCATATCTCCGCGGTAAGGATAGTTATGGTTTGCTTTTTGGTTTATGGAACCGTCCTGAAAAATTATGCCTTCGATCCAGTTAGTGTAAAGTTTTAAAGGATAGTAATAGTTTATTTAATGCAAAACAGGATTTAAGGATGCGGCAACCAGCAGTGCCATGGGTAATTTGGTGAAGATTATTTCGTGAAACTTGAATCATAGGTGTAGTGGAGGCGTTGATGAGAGCGTGTGTCGATGTCACTTGGCGATTTATCGCTTAGAGACATGGGAGACTGGAGAGATCCACTTCTGGCCTGAAGGGCGAGAAGTTAGCTCGCAAGCAACCCACACGTCCCCACATCAGCGCCGGAACGGAACTAAAATCAGATAAAAAAATTTAAATAAAATCTAATTAGTGGCACTACCTACTAAAACTTGCCATATATTACACCTTGACAGAAACCAAAAAGATCCCTAAACTGAGTATTAATTCATAGGCACGAAAGCCTCTGAATAATGAATAATTTAAGAGAACACCGTTTAATTGTTTCAGAGAAGACAAAATGGTTGTGTTATCTATCAATAAATGAAGAGCCTGTTTAAGGGGCTATCTGAATAAAACCATTTTGGAATCTGAAGCAAACGTCATGTTTGTTTTGGGTTCCTTTTTCTTTGGATCGATTCTACGCAAAATAGATATAAGAAAGAGGTTTACGTATATGAATCGATTAGCAGTAAAATTACCAGGATTAGATTTGAAGAATCCGATTATTCCAGCTAGTGGCACGTTTGGTTACGGGGACAGTTTTGCCAAACAATATGATCTAAATCAATTAGGATCACTAGTTATCAAAACGACGACTCCCAAACCACGAGTTGGCAACGCGGCACCTCAGTTTACGACGACCACGGATAGTCATTTAAATGCAGTTGGATTAAAAAATCCAGGAATTGAGGTTGTGATGGCTGAAAAATTGCCTTGGTTGGCTGGCCATTTTCCAGAACTACCCATTCTCGGCAGTGTGGCGGGAGACTCGATTGAAGAATATCGCGATTTAGTTGGGCGCATGAGTCAGGTGCCAAATGTGCATGCAATTGAGTTGAACGTCTCTTGTCCGAATGTAGCAAATGGGGGAATGGCGTTTGGCGTGGATCCCAAAACGGTTCAAACCATCACTGAACAGTGTGTGGCCGTTTCAAAAGTTCCCTTGTATGTAAAATTGTCCCCAAATGTAACTGATATTAGTGAAATTGCTGAGGCAGCTGAAGCAGGTGGAGCCGCGGGAATTACAATGATTAACGCAATCTTAGGCATGCGGATTGATATAAAAACTGGCCAGCCAATTTTAGCCAATCGGACTGGTGGGCTTTCAGGGCATGCTGTTAAAACAGTGGCGATTCGCATGGTAGCAGAGGTAAGGAAACACGTGAGTTTGCCGATTATTGGCGTTGGCGGTGTGTACACGGCAGAAGATGCAGTGGAATTGTTGATGGCGGGTGCGAATGCGATTGAAGTGGGAGCTGCCAATTATGATGACCCACTGGCTTGTCCAAAAATCATTTCGGCTTTGCCAGTTGTTTTGGATAATTTAGGAATTGCAAATATTACTGATATAACTGAAAAATAAAAAATATGTCATTAAAAAAAGACCATCCGCGTTTCATCGAAAATGAGAACTTCGATGTACTTGGATGAGCCTTTTTTGGTTAGTTTGTTTTTAACTTTAATTGGCACTCAGGACACAGTCCGTAGATCTCAAAATGATTACCAGAAACTTGATAACCAGTTTGGTTGGCAGCCTCTGTTTCCATGTGGTGGGCGTCTTTTGCGAAGCCGTCATAGAAAACATCGGCAATTTTGCCACAGTTGGTACAGATTATGTGGTAATGAGGTTTATTGTAATAATCATAGTGAACACCATTTTCGCCACTTGCCAATTCAATGACGAGATCTAAGTCGACAAACAACTTTAAGGTATTATAAATGGTAGCCAAACTCATATTAGGCTTTTTGGTGCTCAAGTCCGCTTGAATAGTTTCAACCGTTGGATGGTTATGGTGAGTTACCAAATAAGTCAAAATTGTTTGTCGTTGTGGCGTGATTCTAACGTGTTTTTTTTGTAATTCTTCAAGTGCCTCAGCGACTTCATCATTTTCCATAGGTTGGCCTTCTTTCATGAGTTGGGTAGTGTCAAACTAATTTAATCACTTTTTAAGATTACAGCAACTTCTAAAATGGGGATAAAAGCTTATTTTCAAAAATCAGTTTACACCAAACCAAATATGGAATACAATTAAATCGATTTAAAATGATTCTAATTTGGCAGGGAGAGAATTCAGTATGGAAGAAGAAACAGATTTATTTAAAGGGAATCGGAGCCTGCATAACTGGTTTGTGGGGATTTTATTAGCGGGCACCTTTACGATGTCCATTAGCCAGTCTTCTTTATCCACGGCTTATCCAACGTTGATGCGCTATTTTGGTGTGTCTGCAACCACCATTCAGTGGCTAACTACTGGGTTTATGTTGGTAATGTGTATTATGATGCCAATTAGTCCTTGGTTGCTCAGTAACGTCTCGTTCAAGCATCTATTTCAAGCGGTATTGCTCTTATTTGATTTGGGGACGTTAATTATTTTATTTGCACCAAGTTTTCCGGTGATGATGCTGGGAAGAATTCTAGAGGCAATGGGGGTCGGAATCTTATTTCCGTCCTACCAAAGTGTCATGTTGACGATCACGCCTGAAGAATCGCGTGGGGTCACCATGGGCGTGGTTGGATTAGTCATGGGATCAGCTTTGGCAGTAGGGCCAATTATTTCTGGAATTGTTTTAAAATTTACGACGTGGCAAGGATTATTTATCGTTTTTGCCGTCATTATTACGGTGGTTTGGCTGTTATCATTTAAATTCATTTCTGATGTAATGACATTGAAGCGGACTAAATTAGATTATATTTCTGTAATCAGTTCGTTAGGTTTCATTGGAATTTTATATGTGATTAATCAGATTGGTAAAACGCAGGTCAATTGGTCGCAACAACTGATTTTATTAGTTGTTAGTATTCTTGCAGTAGGTTATTTTGTATTTCGACAGTTTCATCAAAAAACACCAATGTTGGAATTACGAGTTCTTAAAACTTTTAATTATGATTTAGCGGTATTGTTAACTGGCGTTTCATACATTGCCTTGATTGTGACAACAATTATTTTTCCCCTTTATTATCAAGAAATCCTCCATCTTTCGCCATTTGTATCAGGGATGGCATTGGTTCCAGGAGCCGTCTTCTTGAGTATTTTAAATCCTGTCTCAGGAAAACTGGCGGACCGAATTGGGTTTAAACGGGTGTTATTGATTGGGATGAGTATGATCACATTAGGTTGGGGCATTTTATTTGTCTTTTTCAGTGGCGTTCACTTAATTGGCATGATCGTTTTGGCGATGCTAATTGAAGGCGGAAATGCCTTTGTGATGATGCCAGCTGTAACCTTGGGTGCAAATTCTTTGCCAGATAAATTAATCGCTCATGGAACAGCGGTTATCACCACCGTTCGACAGATTTTAGGCTCTTTAGGTGTGGCATGTGCGACAATTATTTTGACGGTCGTCACTAACAATCACTTAGCTAAAGGTGAACACGTAGCAATCGCTTCTCAAATGGGATACCGCGCTGTGTTTTTCACATTCTTTTTAGTTGCGATTGTTGGATTATTACTTGCAATTTCACTTAAAAACTCAGAAAAACAAGGGGTAAACCGATAGACTGTTGTATACTATTAAAGTTAAATAAAAATGAGGTATATAACATGACTTGGAAGATGTTTGGCCATAAATGCAAAACATATTGGCAAGGATTTATGGTTCGGTTTAACCGGGCTGACGCGGCAAATAATGCCGTTGTTCTCGCGTTTTACACGTTGTTGGCGATGTTTCCCGCGATTATCTTTGTAGGAAATTTATTGCCGTTATTTCATATCAATGTGGGAACGGTGCTGGAATATATTGAGACGGTTGTCCCAAGTACGATTTATCAAATTAGTCAACCGATTGTAAAAGATTTTTTGGAGAAGGGCAATGGGGAAGTGCTGTCTGTGGGGGCCATTTTGATGTTATGGTCATCGAGTCAAGCTGTGTCCGCTTTTCAACGTTCAATTAATCGGGCTTACGGAGTTGCAAAATTCCAAAATCCCATCATTAATCGGATTGGTGGTTTTTTCTTCACAATTTTCTTAGTTGGATTGATTGCCTTGATGATGTTTTTCTTTAGTTTCGGACAAACAATTGTGTCGTATCTCACACCAATTTTTAAATTACCGCATAGCCTTTTTCACATTGTCGGAAACGTTAAATTACCATCGGCTTTGATTATCATTTTTTTGAGTTTAACCATTTTGTATTATGTCGTGCCTAATACGCGCATTCGATTTGGTAGTGTGATCTGGGGATCTGCGGCGGCCACAATTGGATTGATGGGTGTTTCTCAATTCTTCACTTTGTACCTTCGCTATTTTGCGCGTTCTGTGAATAGTTATAAAACACTTGGAACCTTTATTGCCTTGATGTTCTGGCTGGAATTTTCTGCTCTGGTTATTATGATTGGCGGGGTGATTAATGCCACCAATCAGGAGTTGAGGTATGGTGATTTAGAGGATACAACTAAAGAATGGAATCAAAGACTTAAAAGATTTTGGAAATAATTGCAATCTAGGGGATCGTTATTGTTCGAAATTTGTTTAAATGAGTGAGTATTTGGAGGAGTTGTTTTTTTATGGAAAAAGATAATGAAAAACTGTTTGAAGGTTCCATTGAGATTTATATGTCGACACTAAAATTTTTGGAATATGTGCTTTCAGAACCAACAAAGCAGTACCATATTTCTTTTGAACAATTTTTAATTTTACGAAATGTGCGCTATCGTGACGATGTGACGCAAATGGGGATTGCGGCTGAACGGGGAGTCACAAGAAGTGCCATTGCCCGACAAATCAAATCGTTATTGCAGCTTGGTTATATTTCCCAAACACCGGAACCTAAAGACCAGCGAAAGTTATATTTGCGTTTGACAGACCAAGGCATTCAGGTGGAAAAATTAATTGATCAAAACGTCCATAAAGTCTTTAAGAGTTGGATTGATAAGATGGGCGAAGAAAAAGTGACTGAATTATTAGATCTTTTAGAAGAGTTTGGTCAAAAGATTATGAACCAAAAATAATTTACGCATAGAAAAAAGGCAGAAACTTTACTAGCACCATAGGATTTGGACAACTTGTTGACTCCAAGGTTAGGAAAACAAGTTATTAAATTTTGCGGGAATGCTAAATAAGGTTTCTGCCTTTTTTGCGTTTAATTTAGAAATCATTTACACCATTTAAGATGACATAATCAACTTTGCGGATGGACGAAAGGGAACGACCACCGGCGTAAGAAATTGCTGATTGAAGATCTTGATGAATTTCTTCTAAGGTATCTTGGATATGGCCTCGATAAGGCACCAACATTTGACGACCTTCCACATTTTTATGCTGACCTTTTTGAGTTTCTGAAGCCGAACCATAATATTGTTTGTAGTTTTTTCCATCAATTGTAATCATGTTACCAGGTGATTCTTGATGACCGGCCATCATAGAGCCAATCATGACCATTGAAGCCCCAAAACGAACTGATTTGGCGATATCACCGTTTGTTCGAATTCCGCCATCGGCAATGATGGGCTTGCTAGCAGCTTTGGCACACCAGCGAATGGCAGCTAATTGCCAACCACCAGTTCCAAATCCAGTCTTTAGCTTGGTAATACAAGCTTTTCCTGGTCCAATTCCTACTTTGGTTGCGTCAGCACCGGCATTCTCTAATTCGCGGACTGCTTCTGGCGTACCGACGTTTCCAGCGATTAAAAAGGTTTCTGGAAGGAGGGACTTAATGTGTTTAATCATGCGAATAACACTATTGGCATGACCATGAGCAATATCGATTGTAATAAATTCTGGATTAGCTTTTTGTTCTGCTAATTGGGAGATGAATTCAAATTCTTCTTCTTTCACACCGACACTGATTGAAGCGATTAATTTCTGGGCGTGCATATCTTTGATGAAAGCGAGCCTAGTTTCAGGTTCGAAACGGTGCATCACATAGAAATAACCGTTTTTTGCCAACCACACAGAGAGATCTTCATTAATAACCGTGGCCATGTTAGCTGGCACAACCGGAATTTTAAAGGTGTATTTTCCGAGCTTTGTGGTGGTATCTGCTTCTGAACGACTGTCAATAATACACTTATTAGGGATTAATTGAACATCTGAATAATCAAAAACTTTCATAATATAAGGTCCCTTCTTTTAATAATTAGGCATTCCAAGTGTCGGTTAAAACATTTGTTTGTTCACGATCTGGGCCTACTGAAAATGTTGATAGGGGAATTCCGACTAACTCGGAAACTCGTTTGAGATAGTTACGTGCATTTTCTGGTAATTCTTCTAAAGTTTTGCATGATGTAATATCTTCGTTCCAACCGGGTAATTCTTCGTAAATCGGTTCACAATTTTCGATCGCTTTTTCAGCGGCTGGATAATGATAAATTGTTTCACCGTTTAACTTGTAGGCTGTACATATCTTGATGGTTGATAAACCGGTCAAAACGTCTAAACAGTTTAAGCAAAGACTTGATAAACCACTAACCCTTTTAGCATGGCGCAACACAACGGTGTCCAACCAACCAATGCGACGAGGGCGACCAGTAACAGTACCATATTCATGGCCAGCTTCACGAATGAAGTCCCCAATCTCGTTGAGCTGTTCGGTAGGAAATGGACCATCACCAACTCTAGATGTGTAAGCTTTACATGCACCAACTACGTGATTGATCCGTTGTGGTCCAACACCAGCGCCAACAGCAGCACCACCGGCAATGGGGTTAGAAGAGGTTACATAAGGATAAGTACCGTGATCAAAATCTAACATGACACCTTGTGAACCCTCAAATAACACTTTTTGATTGTTATCAAGCGCATCGTTGATAAGGACTGATGTGTCAGTGACTTGGTCTTTGATTTCTTGACCATATTGATAGTAGCTTTCAAAAATATCTTCAAATTTTAGTGGTTCTGTTTCATATAACTTGGTGAATAATAAGTTCTTCGCTTTTAGGTTGGTTCTTAATTTTTCTTCAAAGGTTTCGCGATCTAACAAGTCACAGATCCGAATTCCGATGCGTTCAGCTTTATCCATGTACGCTGGGCCGATACCTTTGTGCGTTGTACCAATCTTACTGGCAGCCTTGGATTGTTCTTGTAATTCATCTAAACGAATATGATAAGGCAGAATAACCTGTGCCCGATCTGAAATTCGCAGATTACTTGTGGGAATACCATTACTTTCTAAGTAGTGCAATTCGTTGTGTAAGGATTTTGGATTAACCACAACGCCGTTTCCGATGACACTCAAACCATCTTGATTAAAAATTCCGGATGGAATAAGTTGTAATGCGAATTTTTTGCCTTGAAAAACAATTGAATGTCCGGCATTGTCCCCACCAGAGAAACGAACGGTTAAAGCAGCTTTGCGACCTAAGAAATCGGTGATTTTTCCTTTTCCTTCATCGCCCCACTGACTACCTACAACTACAATTGATGACATTTAATGACCCCCAAATAATTTGATTTAAGCAACCAGATAAGTGTAGCAAGTTTTTTAAGAAAACACAAGTAAAACACGAATAATAATATAAAATAACTAAATTAAAGTATGCTTTTAATCGTTCTGTTCTTTATAAGAAGCTGATTATTTATTAAATCAAATGGAATATCCGATACTTATATGATATAGTATTATACGGATATTAGATAGCTTACTTTTGCTTGAAGAATGTGAGGAATACGAATGTTAGAAAGATATACACGTGAAGAAATGGGGAACGTATGGAGTTTACATAATCAATACGCTTCATGGTTAAAAGTTGAAGTTGCCGCTGTGAAGGCATGGGGGAAACTTGGAAAAATTCCTGCCGCTGACGTGGCTAAGATTCAAGAGAATGCGAAGTTTGATGAAAATCGAATTGCTGAAATTGAAGCTGTGACGCATCATGATGTCATTGCCTTCACACGCGATGTTTCGGAATCTTTGGGTGCCGAAAAAAAATGGGTGCACTATGGCTTAACGAGTACCGATTTGGTGGATACGGCGCAAGGTTATCGGTTGAAACAGGCTAATGAAATTATTCGTCGCGACTTAGAAACTTTTAAACAAACTCTGGCTATTCAAGCAAAGAAATATAAATATACGGTCATGACGGGACGCACACACGGCGTTCATGCTGAGCCCATGACGTTTGGCTTGAAACTAGCTCGCTGGTATTCAGAAATCAAACGCGATATCGAACGTTTTGAACATGCCGCAAAAGGCGTTGAAGCTGGAAAAATTAGTGGCGCAGTTGGGACTTTTGCAAACGTGCCACCCCAAGTTGAAGAATTTGTGTGTGAAGATTTAGGATTAAACGCTCAAGAAATTTCGACACAGATTTTACCACGTGATTTACATGCGGAATATATTGCAGCTTTGGCTTTGATCGCAACCAGTCTTGAAGAGTTTGCGACAGAGATTCGGGGCTTGCAAAAATCCGAAGTTCGCGAGGTTGAAGAACATTTTGCGCCCGGTCAAAAAGGATCATCAGCAATGCCCCATAAGCGCAATCCAATTGGTTCAGAAAACATTTCCGGACTGGCACGGGTGATTCGTGGACATGTGCAAACAGCTTATGAAGACGTAAATTTATGGCACGAACGTGATATTTCTCATTCATCAGCAGAGCGAATTATTTTACCAGATACTACAATTTTGGTGGATTATATTTTGACGCGAATGAATAAGATTATTGGGGAGTTGACTGTATTCCCAGAACATATGAAGGCCAATATGGGTCGTAGTTTTGGGCTGATTTACAGTCAGCGTGTTTTATTGAAGTTAATTGATGCGGGAATGTCACGAGAGGATGCGTATGACCGGATCCAGCCGTTGACGGCAAAGGCATGGGATGAAGAAATTCAGTTTAAACCACTGGTTGAAAATGATCCAGTAATTAAAAAGCACCTCACAGAAAAAGAAATAGATGATGCCTTTGATTATAGGTATCATCTAAAGAATGTGGATTATATTTTTGAGCGGGTGGGAATAAAGTAGAGTGATTAAAAAAACGGTCAGCTTCTGAGCATAGCCTAGTTAACCAAATGATTTGGTCTTGGAATCGTTTGGTTAACGTAGCTAAGCGGAGGAAGCTGTTTTTTTAATCACGTTTCAGATCATAAGGAAAAGTTGGTGGCTTAGTTAGCCAAATGATTTGACTTTAGAATCGTTTGGTTAACATAGCAAATAGAGAAAGTTTTTTAAGCCTAGTTCAGGTCCTTCAGGTAACCGGCGAGTGACGTTAATCGTTTCTGAAATGCAAAGCCAACCAGGATCAATAAAACGCCAGTGACAATCAAAATATACCGAATTGAAACTTGATCAGCCAAGGGACCGTAAACTAGCATTGCAATTGGATAAATACCGGTAGACACAATTTGGAGAATGGAGAAGACACGACCCATTTTTTCTTTAGCCACATTTTCTTGAATTAAGATATTGGTGGTTGCTTGAATGATTGGCATGCAAATTCCAGAGAAGAACATAAAGAGTAAGTATGTCCAAAAAGGTTCTGGGAGCCCCATCACCGCAAAACTAACACCTGATCCAATAAATCCGAGCGTAATTAATTTAATTTTGTGTGGTAAACGTTTTTGCATCGTAATGTAAAAACTGCCTAATAAAGCTCCCATCGTCCACAGAAGTTCATTTAGTGTTAGGCGCCAAACGGCAGATCCGAATGCCCGTTTGACGAATAGCGTGGATAATTGTGAAGATGGTGCAACAAGCACAAAAGCAATCAACGTAAATACCATAAAGTTTCGGAGATAGCGATGTGAAAAAGTATATTTTAAGCCATCCTTAATTCCAGATAAACCGGCGACGTGTTCCTGTTGCTGTTGTTCTTGCTGGGGAGCATGAACACAGGCCATCAAAATAATTCCGGATGTGGCTGTAACCAAATCAACGACAAAGACAAACATAATTCCGAGTTTTCCTAAAATAAATCCGCTTAAAATTGGTGAAATTAGCAAGAGAACGGAGCTAATAAACTGATTTAAGCCATTTATGCGGGAAAGCTCTTTTTTTGGTGTTATTTCGGGTAATAGCGCGTTGCCAGCTGGGGTTTGAACACCTGACCCTAAGGATCGAATTGCGGCAATTAAAAGAAGAAGCCATAGATCACGCGAAAAGAAAAAATAGATAATTGCAGTTCCAAATGTTAATAAGGTGACCAATGAGCTGGACGCGATAATTAGTTTTTTGCGACTATATTGATCAGACCAGATTCCGGCCCACAAAGAAATTAAAATTTGTGGAAGGGTAGTAGCCATTGTTGCCAGCATAATCCAGGTTCCAGAAGATGCTTTTAAAGCAATGTACCAAAGAATGGCAAAATAAACTGAAGAAGATCCGAATAAGAAAAAATTTTGAGCGGCTAAAAAATAGCCGACATTTTGTTTCCAACTGTGTGATGCAATTGGGTGCATGTCCAACAACTCCTTTTGCCATTATTCTACCACGAAGGAAAAAAAGCTCCCAAGAATAATCTCTTGAAGTGCAGAGGATTCTTGGAAGCTTAGTTTATTCAGTTGTTTTAAACTGTTGATCTAGCGTTTCAGTCAGAATCTGTGAAACGTTGATGCCGGTCTGCTTGGCCCAATCATTTAAGTACTGAGGGATGGTAACATTCCGCCGAATGCGTTTTGTGTTTTTTGTTTCGTGCTCTGCAATCGGGACCATAATGACATGTTCACCTTCGACTAAATGAGTACTTTTCATATCAGAAGGGGCAGGCATTTTGTCTTGAGCCAGAATTAGTTTTTCTGCTTTTTCAGTAGCTTGAACCAAAGTCTCACCCTCAATTAGCATTCCCGGAAAATCTGGAATTAAGAGCTCAACAGAACCGTTTTGAACAGAATAAATAGCTGGATAAATTTTCATACACATTCTCCTTTTTGTCGGAATAAATTTTCTATAATGTGTATTATACATGCATGAATATTATAAGTAAAGCCATATGATAACTAAAAGTTAAACACGATAAACAACTTTGATAACTTCACAAACAACCGGATCATTTGTAGAAAATTCACGATCAAATTTACGCATTTGACTGGAGAATTTTTCTTTACTGCGTTCTTGCCAATCGGAAAGAGTTCGGTCTCCTTCGGCATCATTATAAGCATGTTCTGCTGAAACATGGAAAAATGGAACCAATTCTGACACGACTGTTTCAATAATTCCGACAGGATGCATGTCGGCGTTCAAAAGGACGAAGTAATCGCCAACTTGAGGGATTGGTTCATCTTTAGAAGAATAGTAGGCCAATGGTTTTGATGTAGCAGTCTTGTCACCAGCAAGAATTTTTTCAGTAAGCTCACTAACTTCTTCGGAATTAGATTGTTCACCAAACCAGCGTGTTTGAAAAGTCTTGTCAGTAAGTTGATGAGATTCCGCAAAATCGGTCCAAATTTTTTCTGCACTTAAAGCCATAATAATCAGTCCTCGTTTTCGTATTTAATGTCTGTAGTGTAGCACTTTGAGAGCAGAAATAAAACGAAACAAGGCTGGAATTTAAGAAAAATGTAAGCCTTTTATATATGAGAAAGATTAGGTGATAAAATGTGATGTTCATTTCTAAACGAACTAACTTTTCTTTGGTATAATGGACGCAAAGTGGCTTGGAGGGATAACAATGAAGAAAGAACGGATTTTAAATATAACTGGTGGTGTCAATTTCCGTGAACTTGGCGGTTATCCAACCAAAGATGGTAAAACAATTAAATGGCAAAAACTATTGCGATCTGGTGATCTTAGTAGATTAACAGAAAAAGATGTTAAAAATCTGGCAGATTATGGGCTTCACTATGATATCGATTTACGTTCACCTTCAGAAGCTAGCTGGCTACAGGATCGTTTACCTGAAGATACGATTTATCGGTCATATCCTGTTTACCCAATCGCCAAAAATGATGAATCTGATTTGCCACCATTACCCGATAAACCAGAATCAACCGATTATTCCCATCCATACGCTTTGATGATTTTAAATCCCCAAAGTCAGTTGGCATTTCGAACAATGTTTCAAGATTTGTTGGCTAATTCAGCACCGCAGAAGTCGTTACTGTTCCATTGTGCGGCTGGTAAAGATCGAACGGGCGTTGCTGGATTCTTAATCCTATCCGCTTTGGGTGTCGATTATGCGACGATTAAACAGGATTTTGTTTTGACTAACCTTGTATATAGCACAATGGATCAAGATGGTCTACGAAAACAGCTGCAAAACGACAAGGCAGCAAGTTTTGTCAATAAAATGAATACTGTTTTTCAAGTGCAAGGGGATACTTTGGATATTGCTAAACAGGCAATTATGGATAATTATGGTGATTATGAAACTTATTTTGATCAAGCGATGGGCCTTTCAAAAAGTGATTTAGATGCACTCAAGAAAATATGTCTGGAGTAAAGAGGCTAATTATGGAAAAGCAGCGAATCTTGCCCATTCAGTCGGGATTGAATTTTCGCGAATTAGGTGGTTATCCGACACAGGATGGTAAAACAATTAAATGGCGCAAACTCTTACGTTCCGGCTATCTATCTGTGCTTAAGAAAACGGACAAACAGTTTCTGACAGATTATGGGCTTCGTTACGATGTTGATTTACGGTCAGATTACGAAATTTTGCGAAATCCGGATCCGACAATTCCTGAAATGGTCCACATTTCAGCGTCAGTTTATCCGTTTACGGCTCATAAAAAGATGAGTCTAAAGCAGTGGTGGAAAAATATTTTTCATAAAGATGCGCATCAGCCGAGCATCCTTTCTGATCCGTATCAGCTAATGGTGCTTGATCAACATGCCCAAGCGGCGTTTAAAGAATTATTTCAAGTTTTGCTTAAAAATGATCAACCAAACCAGGCAGTTGTTTTCCACTGTTCAGCAGGCAAAGATCGCACTGGAATTGCAGCTTTCTTGGTTTTAAGTGCTTTAGGTGTCGATCAAGAAACGATTGACACAGATTACTTATTATCAAATCAAGTTTTGTTTGGGAAAATGCCGTCATTAAAATCGGCTTCTGGAACAAAAAGTGCGGCCATTGAGCGGATGAACCAAGCCAGAAACGTAAATCTACAAAGTTTACATTTAGCTAAACAGGCAATTGATGTTTCCTATCAAGGGATGACAAATTATCTTCACGAGGCGATGAACCTGTCTGACAAAAAGTTGGAGCAGTTAAGAGATCTCTATACCGAATAAAAAAGTTTGAAACAGATAATCTGTCTCAAACTTTTTATTTTATAGAAATACTAATAAAACAACGGCCAGCAGAAAGGCGATTCCGAGGAATGCGGCCGAAACGGCTTCAAAACGATTGGCACCTTTCATATCCATCCGTAAGCCAAACAAAACACTAAAAGCTAAAATGAGAATCAGCATTTTTTCGATTTCTGAATAACTATTACCATTGTTAAAGTAACCAGTAAACCAGCCCACGATACAGGCAATGATGACGATAATTCCAATGACAAAATCTGACCAATATTTTACACGCACATTAACACATCCTATGTTTATTATTGTTTCTATACTACCTTATTTGGCGAATAAATAACAATGAAAAAAAAGAAACCCAGCCATGCATGGCTGGGTTCTTTATATAGGGGAGTAGGTTGTTATCATGAAAAACAATGAAATATAGTAACTTTGGAGGAGTATGCTAATTTCATATAGGTAAAGTTATTGGCTTTATCTATATTTATATAATACCTTGCATGTATGAATTTTTTGTGACGAAAAGTTAAAAGGTTTATTAACACTAGTTTAACACGGCAACTCCTAAGGTAAGGTAGGTCGCAAACAGAATCCAGACAAAATAAGGTAACAAGAGCAGGGATGCAATTCGGCTGACTCTATAAAAGTGCCAGATACACCCCAGAACGACTAGGTCTAAAATAACTACGATTAACAGTCCAAACCAATAAAAATCTCCGCCAAAGAAAACAATACTCCATACGAAATTTAAAACAAGTTAGGTCGTAAATAGAATGAAACTAGCTACTTTGTCACGCTTAAAGGCAATTGACTGAAAGATAAAATAACCAGAGAGTGCAATCAATAAGTAGAGTAGTGGCCAAACAATCCCGAAAATATAATCAGGCGGTGACAATGGTGGTAGAGACAAAGCATTATAGATGGCCTTAATGTTTCCCGCAAACAAAGATGAAAGGCTTCCTAGAATCTCAACTCCAAGGATGAAGCATATAAGTACTATCCAATTAATCGATTTTTTGGTTTTCATTATTCTGATCCTCCCAGATAAAAGTTTTAGTAATTACCTAGAGTTTACCAACCCCACCGGGACTGCTAAAGAGAAATGCTCAAAAAGTAAGCGCTTAGCTATTTCCGACAAGCCGAGTTACTAATTGAAAAAATAATTTATTTTAATTATGAAAAACAGTAGACAAAACTAATTGTTTAGTTTATAGTTAGTCTTATGGAAATGATAAGTAAAACAAAAAGGAGTGTTTCAAGTATGGAAAAGATAACAGTATTATGGGGACCTAGTTGTGGGTCCGCACGGCGCGCGTGTCACTGGTTAGATACACATGATTTAGCTTATGACAGAGTTAATGTTGTTTCAACAGCCATTACACTAGACACTTTAAAAAAAGTTTTATCACTTACTGAGTATGGTGCGGAAGAGATTATTTCCGAAAGATCAAAGGCATTCAAAAAATTTGGGCGGAAGTATATTGATTCACTAACTATCAGTCAATTACATCGACTATTAGTGAACTATCCAAGTTTAATTAAAAAACCAATTATTTTTACACACAATAAATTACAAATTGGGTTCAATGAAGATGAAATTCGTAGCTTTATCCCAAGAGAAACGAGACGCGTGTCATTTGCGCAAATGTTGAGCATTTTACATGATGCCTAATAATTAGATAATAAAAAAAGACTAAGCTAAAAATCAGAGTCGACCACGCCAATAAACGTGGGCAGCTGGTGATTTCTTACTTAGTCTTTTTATTTTGATAGCTAATTTAAATATTCATCAATGAATTGTTGAACTTTTTCTTGGTAAGCCTGAGGATTTATCCAAAAGCTCTCCGCATGAGAGGCCTCGGGCACAATCCAAATTTCTTTAGGATCACCACAAGCTTCGAAACTTTCATCAACCATGGAGGTCGGGACATAAATGTCTTTTTCCCCATGAATAAATAAAAATGGTCGGGTGTTTTTGCGTAGCTGTCGGATGGAAGAAACAGCATCGATCGAAAACCCCATGCGGTGGCGATTAATTGCATTAATCAGGGGCACAAATATTTTGGCAGGTAGATTGAATTGTTCTTTTAATAAATAAGAAAGTTCGTCACGTAGGTTTGAATAGCCACAATCAGAAATCATAAGTTTGACTTGAGAGGGCAAATCCTCACCACTGGTCATCTGTATCGTCGCGCCACCCATACTAACCCCAAACATAATAATTTGGGAATCCGAACCGATCCGACTGACTACAGAATTAGCCCAATCCACAAAATCTAACCGATCGATCCAGCCGAAATTAATGTAATCACCGGAACTGTGTCCGTGAGCACGATCGTCTGGTAATAAGACGTTGTAACCCATATCGTAAAACATTTTGGCATAGTTGGACATGGTTTCGCCGTTTCCTTTATAGCCATGAGCAATAATAACCGTCTTTTTTGAGTCGGCCTGGGCAGCTGGAATAAAAGTAGCCTCGACGCGGTTTTCTAAATCGTCGTGATGTAATGTCCAGTGATGGGAAGTTACTCCGTGAAACCAATTGACATAGGTATAATAATCATCTGCATATTTTTGTTTATCAGCTGAAGTTTCGGGAACGTAATCTACGCGGCGAAAGGCATAATCATATAATTTAGCACTCGCGGCAGTTAGCCCGGTAATTCCTAAAGCTAAAGGAGCTACAACACCGAGGCCAATTAAATTTTTTCTCTTCATAAATCACCATCCTTGTTAGTTTGTACTAGTTTTCGAGATAAATGTGACGTAAATCTTGGATATCATTTTTTGAAAGGTTCAAATAGTCATGGAGGTACGTGGGCATATCCCCTGAGGTTTTCTGAATTTGATCCATGGCCGTGTTATAAAATGAAATTTGGACACTTTGTAAGTCGCGCATGCTTTGAATAAATGCTGAAGAAGCTCCTTGGAGTTTTAAGGATTTAATCATCGCAGCTTGTTGCGGTTGAATGACTTTGTTGGTCAAGAGATAATCGGCCTTGATGGTGTCTTCATTCACACCTAACGCACTTAAAAAGAAGACGGCTCCCATACCTGTGCGATCCTTGCCAGCGGTACAGTGGAACAATAAGGTGCTTTTCTCGTCATCATTTTCAAGTAGCACATCAAAGAAACTTCGGTAGGCTTTTTGAGAATGAGGATTTGTGATGATATCTTGGTAAGCACGTTGCATTTGTTGACGGCCGGTTGTGGGATCGGTATCCATTTTTCGTTGCAAGCGGTCAGTTTGTTTGGAATTTTGAGTTTCATCCGTTGAAAAAACGGGGATGAATAAATACTTTGCGTGATTTGGAACACGATCTGGAGAGGTTGCCTTTTCTTCTGGAGAGCGAAAGTCAATGTCATATTTTAATCCATAATCGCTTAGAAAAGTAAGGTCAGCATCTGTCAAATCCGCCAGTTTTGCTGATCGAATGATTTTGTGCCATTTGATAGTTTCACCGGATATTGTTTGATAGCCACCAAGCTCTCTAAAATTACCGCCTTTTTGCAATTGTAGTATTCGCGATCTCACCATGATAAATCCTCCCGTATCTTTATTTAACGTACAACCTATATAAAAAATGATAGCACAGTCCTGATTTTCTTCCTATTAAATTTACTTAAACATTTAGATGATGTTTAAGTGTGGTGAAGACATGGCGATCTGCCCAACCAGTGACGGCACCTTGTAAAACAAAGGCCAACACGGTTCCAAGCCCGACCGCATAAACATGATGAGTCATTATAAATGTCAGCAAGATGATTGAAATTGCCGGAATATAGCTGATCCACTGTGCTTTGGCCGCATGACCGTGCATAAATTTAAACCGCACGATGTAGGTCAGATCGTCGTTAGGATGCAACACGATATTAGCACGTTGATAAATAGAGACTGCAACACCAATTCCGACGATCCCAAGAATGTCAGCTACGACTCTGACCCACAGTGGCAAGTTTAAAAAGCCATGGGCATCTAAACCAGTACTAATACTGCCCACCAGAAAAGAAAATGGAATCATAAATACTAAATTTCCAAGCGCCCGGTGCCAGTCAAACCTTTTGAGTAACACAGCGTTAGCAATAACCACCGCGATTCCCTCGACAAATAAAACACTCCCTAAAGAGAAATGCAGCCAGTTGCTTAAGTTGACCGATGAGGAAGTCCAAAGGGCGCTTCCGCAGTGACTAGCAACCGTCAGTGCGTTTGAAAATGAGTTTAAGACGATTGAAACGGCCAAGAAAAAGAGCCTTTTTTTAAAATCTGCATGTTTGTCCACAACGGAACTTCCTTTTTAGCTGAATTCATACAGCACAGTATGTATGTGATCATCATAGAATATTTTGCAGAAAGATGCCAAATATTTTTAACGCTTACAAATTTGCTCTATAATGGAACCATTACTTGACAGGAGGGTATATTTTGGCAAAATTAACGAAATTAACAGATACTTATGAATTAAATAATGGGGTAAAAATTCCCATTGTCGGTTTTGGTACTTGGCAAACACCAGATGGTGACGTTGCTGAGAAATCAGTTGAAGAGGCTTTAGCGGCTGGTTATCGCCATATCGATACCGCCTTCGCTTATGGGAATGAACAAAGTGTTGGCAAAGGAATTAAAGATAGTGGGATTGCTCGCGATCAACTTTGGGTTACTTCTAAGTTAGATGGTAAAGATCATGGCTATGAAAATACCAAGCAGGCGATTGATAAATCCTTAACCAATTTAGGGTTAGACTACTTGGATCTGTTCTTAATTCATTGGCCAAATCCAATTGCTTATCGGGATACTTGGGAACAAGCCAATGCGGATACATGGCGTGCAATGGAAGAGGCTCAAAAAGCTGGCAAGCTGCGCACGATTGGTGTTTCTAATTTCCGTCCTAAGCATTTGGATGCACTTTTAAAAACGGCAACGGTTGTCCCTCAGGTTAACCAAATTTTCCTTAACCCAAGCGATTTACAGCCAGAAGTTGTGAAATACAATGATGAACATAATATTTTATCTGAAGCATATAGCCCACTAGGGACAGGAAAAATCTTTGGTGTTTCAGAGCTGAAATCTATGGGTGAAAAATACCATAAGTCAGTCGCGCAGGTTGTCTTGCGTTGGTCTTTGCAACACGGATTTTTACCACTACCAAAGTCTGTGCATAATGAACGAATTATTGAAAATACAAAATTGTTTGATTTTGTAATTGATGATGCAGATATGAAAACAATTGATGGTTTACGGGGGCTTGCAGGTTTAGCTACGGATCCAGATACCATTACTTGGTAGTCAGCAAAGTAAAATGCTCGATTCATTTTTATGAATCGGGCATTTTTTTAGATCGGTTATTAATTAAACTTCTTCGGTAGAGGTTTTTAATACATTATTTTTCTTCATAGTTTCGTATATGCGTTTGCAATCAGTAGAATTTCCACGCAACTCATAGTTGTCTAAATAGTCGAAGCCATAATCGCGGGCATATCGTTTAGCGGTTAAGCAATACTGCAAACCAAAATTGCGATTACCACTGCCGATTACGCCAAGGCAAAGTTTACGATTATTTTTATAAGCGATGTATTCGCCTAAAACGTTAGTCATAAGCTCCTTAACACCATTATCCACACCATTCCCACCATCAAGATAAGTAGGCACAAAAGCAAAATAAGGTTCTTGTTCGCTATCAAAATCGGATTCTTCAGAGATTTCTTTTAAAGAAACGAGAGGATTGGCTGCATCTTTTGAATGCTGTTCTTCAGCATAATCTTGAAGATCCTGTGTAAAAGACCGTGTATTTCCCGCAACAGAAATGTATAAAATATTAATAATTGACATGGTGGGACCTCCTTAAGGATTACCGTTTATAATTGTAAGTCATTAAGGATATTGTACCACTTAAAATTTTTGGAAAATAGTTTTCTTGAAATCCTGAAACCGTTTTAACAAAGTAGTAAACTAGACCTATAACAAATTAAATGAAAAAGAATTGGGGTCGTTAATTTGGAACCTTATATTGTATTTATGGATATTGATGGGACGCTGATTTCACATAACCAAAACGTTTCTACAATGACTAAAAAAGTAATCGAACAATTGCAACAGCAAGGATTTATTTTCTATATTGCGACGGGGAGAATGTTATCGTTGGTAGCGTCAAGAATCTTGTGTAAATGAAATGCCTTCGTACATATAATATGTATCTAACTTAAATAAATGATGCTTCCAAGGTGTCCTGGAGTCCTTTGAACCCTCGGTGGATCCGCTTCAGAGACTTCTCGTTATAAACATTAAACTGAGAAACCAGGAAGCGATCCAGTGAATCTTCCGTTGGAAATTGTTCTTTGTGGTGGGTGGTGCGCTTGAGATGCTTATTAAAGTTCTCAATCAGGTTAGTGGAGTATAGTGATTGCCGGATAGCTGGTGGAAAGTCCATGAAAGTGAGTAAATTCGGCATTTTAAGCAGATCTTTGATTAATTTGGGATAGGTCTGATGCCAGTTGTTGGCGAACTCATTCAGTTTCAGTTCGGCTGCTTCACGGTTGGCGGCCCGATGAACTTGTTTAAAGTCACTGATCACGGCCTTGCGGTCTTTTACGCGAACTTTGTTCATCAGATTCCGCCCAACATGAACCAGGCAACGTTGTCGTTTGGCTTTAGGGAAATGCTGATTCAAGCCTTCATCCAAACCAACTAACCCATCGGCCACAAACAATAGCACATCTTTAACGCCCTGCTTGATCAAGGTTCCCAGCAGTTCAGTCCAGATTCCAGTCGATTCCGTTGGCGCCACTTGGTAGTTCAGCACTTCTTTCGTACCATCTGGACGAATGCCAATCGCAATATGAACGGCTTCTTTTTGAACGGTATCCCGCTTTAACGGCAAGTAAGTGGCATCTAAGAAGATGGCCGCATATTGTGAAGCCAGTCGACGTTGCTGGAAAGCTTGAACCTGTTCATTGACGGCTTTAGTCATGTTGGAAACCGTGGCTTTGGAGTAGTGAGCACCGTACATTTTCTCAATGAGTTCGGCAATTTCAGCAGTGGTAATTCCCTTGGTATACAACTGAATGACCGTTGTTTCTAAATTATCACTGTGCCGACCGTAGGCTGGCAAGGTATGATTTTCAAACCGGCCATTGCGATCTCGAGGAATGGTTAAGTTAAGTTGGCCGTACTTCGTATCAAACGAGCGCTCATAACTGCCGTTGCGGTTATTACCAGTGTTAATCCCAGCGTATGAGTAGCGTTCGTAACCCAAAAACTCTGCCAATTCGGTTTGAAGCAGCTGGTTAATCGCAATTTCGAGGTGGTGACGAAAAACTTCGTCCAAATCTTGCTTTTGGGCTAGTGCAGCGATAATTTCTGTGGTAAGTTCATTCATGGGGAATGCCTCCTGTGATGTTTTCTGTGGTTACTAAATATCATAAGGGAAGGCATTCCCTATTTCTATACAATTCAGAAATCTTTTATGCATTTACACAAGATATTTTACGCTCTCTTATCGTTAGCGCAAGTTATTCAAAAAAGAATTAATTCAAAGGTAGAAATAATTGCTTCGAATGGTTCCGTTTATCAAAAAGGACATCATTTGCACCAAGATCATTTGGGGTGGAAGGCAATTAGTACCGTTTATGACATCACAACGGAATTAGAATTATCGACCAATTTTTTTAGTACAGATCGAACGTTTTATACAAGGAATAAGCCCTGGGATCTGAGTCGACTCGCGAGAATGCGGGTTATGCAGGATGGTGCTGGTAAGTTTGAAGATGTGCATGATCGCGATCATTTGAATGAGGTTAGTGAACAAATTATAAATGGAATCGTGATTGCTCAAGGACAATTGGACAAACTGTCAATTGCGCGCCAAAAATTAGTAGAGGCAGATGTGTTGAGTGTGTCGTCTTCGAGTCCGGATAATATTGAGTTGATTCCAAAACGAATTGATAAGGCAAGTGCGGTTCGCGCGATTACAAATCAATATGGAATTCCGGTAGACCATACGATTGCGTTTGGAAATGATAAAAACGATTTGGGAATGTTAAAGGCGGCCGGAACGGGTGTTGCAATGGGAAATAGTGCGGATGAAATAAAGGCCCAGGCGGACGCGGTGACAGAAGCAAGTGAAGATGACGGATTGCCCAAGTATTTGAAGAGAAGGTTCTTAGATTAGTGGGCTCGGCAATGCGTTAAGAGGCAGAAAATAACTGTCCTGGATGCGGGATCGCAATCCCGCGGGAAGGATAGTTATTTTCTGCCTCTTGCATTGCCGAGCCGTCCTCAGAAAAAAAGCGAAGAGGATGCGGGATCGCAATCCCGCGGGAAGGATGGTTATTCTTGACCTTTTGCATAGCCGAGCCGTCCTCAGAAAAAAGGGTGAAGAGGATGCGGGATCGCAATCCCGCGGGAAGGATGGTTATTCTTGGCCTTTTGCATAGCCGAGCCGTCCTCAAAAAAAGTAATAACAAAAAAGACCAGTTTGATGAAACTCAAACTGGTCTTTCGTATTTAGTTATCCATGTTTAATCGATCTGTTTCAGCTTTGTCTTTTAGCTTTTTGAATTCTTCATCAGAGATTTTTGTGACGTGGAACCAATCAATATGAGCATTTTCATTATCTAAAACTTCGAAGTTATACCGATCGATGCGAACTTTATCGTGCACTTGAATATTTGGGTGATGATCAATGACATAACCACCAAGTGTGACAACATCTTCTCCTTCAAATCCAGGGACATCGATTCCAAAGTACCGTTCAAAATCGTACATCGTAGTTTTACCACTGACTTGATAGGAGCCATCTGTTTCTTTGTGAATATAGTCGCCAGAAACATCATCAACTTCATCACTAATTGTTCCGAAAACTTCTTCATAAATATCTTTATCCGTGATAATCCCACTAGTCCCACCATATTCATCAACAACAACGGAAATGGGGGTTTGCTTTTGCAGCATTCTTTGGAGAACCTCTTGAATAAGGACTGTTTCAGGAACGGTAATGATGTTTCGAAGTAACTTGCTAACCTTAACTTTACCGTCTACACGACTTTGACGAACTAAATCGTAGTTGTAAACATAACCTAGGATCTTATCCTTATCGTTATTAGCAACGACTGGGAAACGGCTAAAACGTTTCTGTAAATATAGTAGCAATGCTTCATCAACCGTTGCGTCAACATCTAAAACAACTAATTGAGTACGATCAATCATGATGTCTTTAGCAACTTTATCATTAAAGTCAAACGCCCGCTGCATGTAAACATAATCGTTTTGATCAAGTTCACCACCAGTGACGGCATTTTTTGATAAGCTTAAAATTTCAGCCTGTGAGAAGACTTCATTACTTTCGTCAGCAGGTTCCATCCCCATTAATTTGACAATACCATTTGCTGAAGCATTTAGTAACCAAACAAAGGGATAGAACGCGGTATGAAACCAGTGTAATGGGGTTACAAGCCTCATTAAAACTTTTAAGGGAATATCAATACTAATATTCTTTGGCACAATTTCTGTGATAACAACTTCTAAATAAGTTAAAAGAAGAACCCCAATCACCGCTCCAATGGCATGCAGAGAAGTCTGGTTAATTAGATGTGTAGAACCGAAAAACAAAATAATAAAGTATTCAACGTACGATTCACCAATCCAACCTAGGATAATCCCACAGACGGATGTTCCAACCTGGGTTGTAGAAAGGTACTCATTTAGATTTGAAACCATGTGGATTGCTCGATCGAGCTTTTTGAGCCGCCCACCAACTGCTGTTGCTCTTGCTTCTTCTAAGGCACTTAACCGACTTTCGACAAGCGCAAATTCAGCAGCGACGAAAAAGTATGCCATGATAAAGGTAATCAAAATGATAATAGTATCGCTGATTATCTGACCACTGTCCAAGGACCATTCCCCATTTCTTTTGTAATTACATTATCTTTATATTATAGCGCGTCTCTAGAGAAAAATCTTTCAAATTAGTCAAGGATACCAGTTAATTTGTCACATATTTATAAAAAAGTTTGAAAAAATGATGAATGATATTAGAATTCTTATAAGTCCGATAAGTATCTTTTGACATTTAAGTGATAATTGGATATGATACTACTTACAAAAGATAATTCAATATATAGGAGGAAATTTAAATTATGACAAAAGGTTCTGCTTCTGGTAGTACTGACAATGGTGGGGAAATAGAAAAGAGTAAACCTCCTCATGCGTTTATAACTCAGACAACGGATCAACTCTTGGCTAAAGATCAGATTGCGCTTGATCAAGGCCTGACAAGTGAGAAAGCCCAGGAACGATTGAAACAGGATGGGCCCAACGCATTGGTCCAAAGGAAGCAAAGCAAGTGGGTACGCTTTTTCAAACAGTTCAATAACAGTATTACCTATATTCTTATTGTCGCCGCGATCGCGACTTTTCTATTGCGAGAATATTCAGATTCGATTGTAATTGGGCTGGTTGTAATTGTTAACGCACTGATCGGTTATTTTCAAGAGAGTAAAGCTTCGGAAGCTATCGATAATATTAAACAGATGTTGCAAGTTTCTGCAACGGTTATTCGCGATGGTAAACGAGATGATATCGAGGCCGAGGAGTTAGTTGTAGGGGACTTAGTTTTCCTTGAAGCTGGTGATAACGTCCCGGCGGATCTCCGAATTTTAGCTGCTGATAATTTAAAAATTCAGGAATCTTCATTAACTGGAGAAACTGACTCCGTTTTAAAAAATGATGAACCGTTAACAGATCCTAAAACGCCATTGGGAGACCGTTTGAATATGGCTTATGCATCAACTGCGGTGACAAATGGTAGTGGGCTAGGAATTGTGACGGCCACTGGTGCAAATAGTGAAATTGGTAAAATTAACGCCAGCATGGAAAGTGTAAAATCAAAAACAACCCCACTAATGCGAGAAATTAATGGTTTAGGTAAATATATTTCTTACGCGATTGTGGCGGTAGCCGTTTTATTAGCTGTTTATGGTTTAGTGACACGAGTTTACTCGGTTTCTGCCTTGATGGTGGCGGTGATTACCATGGTGGTGGGTTCCCTTCCAGAAGGCTTGCCAGCTAGTACCTCAGTGGTTTTGGCCATGGGTGTGCAAAAAATGACGAAACAAAATGCGATCGTCAAAACTTTGCCGGCTGTAGAAACCCTTGGGTCAGTTGATGTGATTAATACTGATAAAACGGGAACCTTAACAAAAAATGAAATGACAATTGATACGCTGATTACCAAAAATGGTAAGTATGCGGTAACCGGAACGGGTTATACACCAACTGGGCATATTACTAAAAATGGCCAACCGGTCGCTGTCGGTCAAGATGAAGATTTAGACCGGTTGATGGTTGCTGGACACGAAGCTAATGACACACGCCTGATTAAAAATGATGATAAGTGGGAAATCAACGGAGAACCTACTGATGGCGCATTTTTAGCACTGTATCATAAGGTGTTTAAAGAAACTGAGCCTGACTTAGTTGAATTGGACAAAATTCCATTTGATTCAGAATATCGTTATATTGCTAAACTGGATGAGGATTCAGACGGACAACGCGTTATTTTGGTGAAAGGGTCTCCAGATAAGATCTTTACAATGGCCAAACAAGCAGATAGTAGCTTTGATATTCCAGACTGGACAAACCGGGTATCTCAGTTGGCAAGAGACGGTGAACGAGTGGTGGCCTTGGGTTATCGTGAAGTTTCGCGTGATGTCCATAACCTTACCCCAGAAGTTATGGCAGAAGGAGTTCATTTTCTAGGAATTACTGGGATTATTGATCCCCCTAGAGAAGAAACCATCGTGGCATTGAAGCAAATGCGTGAAGCCGGAATTAAAGTTAAAATGATTACTGGTGATCACCCTGAAACGGCGTCTGCGATTGCTGCAAAGCTTGGTTTAGATGAAAATGTTTCGGCCATCACAGGTGCGCAAATTGATGAGCTTTCAGATGAAAAACTAAAAGAAGTTATCCAGGATTACAATGTGTTTGCGCGGACAACGCCGATGAACAAGTTGCGAATTGTGGAAGCATACCAAGCTAATGGGCTTGTCACTGCCATGACGGGTGACGGTGTTAATGATGCGCCAGCCTTGAAAAAAGCTGATATTGGAATTGCGATGGGGATCAAAGGAACCGATGTTGCGAAAGAAGCTGCCGATATGGTTTTAGCAGATGATAACTTTGCAACGTTGACGACCGCAATTAAAGAGGGACGTCACGTTTACGATAATATCAAAAAAACGATTCGGTTCTTATTACCCACTAGTTTTGCTGAAGGTTTGATTGTGTTGATATCGATTATGTTCCAACAAGAATTACCTTTGGTGCCAACCCAGTTATTATGGATTAACATGGTTTCCGCAGTCACAATTCAGTTCGCGTTCTTATTTGAACCAGCTGAGGAAGGTATCATGAAGCGGATGCCACGAAAGAGTAATCAGTCTTTCTTAAATAGAAAAGATGTTTGGCAAATTATCTATGTGGCAATTTTGATTGCTGCTCTGGGAATTGGAGCTTTCAACTGGTTAACGATGCAAGGGGTTAGTTCGACCGTTGCAAGTACCGTTACCTTAAACGTAATTGTATTCGGAAAAATCTTTTATCTCTTTAACATTCGGACGCCCAAGCCAGCAATTTCAAAAGATGTTTTACGTAATAAGATGGCCTTTGTCATCATCGGGATTCTCCTGGTATTGCAAGCCGGAATTACCTATTTACCATTTATGCAGAGTATCTTTAGCACTGCTGGGTTAAGCGCCCCCCTTTGGTTATTGCCAATTGTGGCCGGAATTGTTGTTTTAATTGTTACTGAGCTTGATAAACTGTTTGATCTCCGCCATCGACTGCATTTAGCGACGTCTCGTAATCAAAAATAAAGGGGTTTCATTTTACCATTTTAAAAAGTGGTGCTAGGATGAAGTCGTAAAAATATGATTAGGGAGATTTCGAAAATGGCAAAAGAAGCAGTTAAAGTTGAAACAGATAAAGAACGGATTGCAAAAATCGACTTCGATAAAGAAGATGTTAAGCAAGCAGCTGACATGATCGCAGAAAAAGGTTTCGTTACTAGAAATGATTTTCCCGATTTAAAAGATCGGCTGTGGAGCGAAGGATTTTACGAACAAATTGAAGATGAATTTCATCATCGTGATAACGAAGATCCATACATTTTCTTTGAACGTTTTGACTTTATCGGTGGTGCCATTGAATCAATTATCTTCGACATGGACCAAGTTGAAACAAGAGAAAAAGCATTGCATATTTTAGGGGATGCTTCAGATTTAAAGGTTCAAGATAAGCCTAATGAAACACATAAAGTAGTTACTTATTAAACAATAGCGGACTAAATTAAAAGTTTCTAAACTGCGTTAAGCTAGTTTAGAAACTTTTTTATTGTTAAAATTAATGAATTGTAAATCCTATGATACCGGCTTTTTAAGACACACATTTAGCACTCTTACATAAAGAGTGCTAAATTCTTGCATTCGTTTCTAAAAGGTCATACTATATAAATGTACCAAGAAATGAGGTACAAAAAATAATATTAAAAGGGAGTCTTGAATTATGGCTAACGAGTTAAGAAACAGAGATTTTGATGATTTTGCACCACTTGATTTTTTCGATAATTTTGGGAAGAATTTCTTCAAATCGATGACTCAAGGTAGCTCAATGAAGACGGACATCCGTGAAAACGATAAAAATTATGAAGTTTCCGCAGAACTACCTGGTTTCAAGAAGGAAAATATCTCTTTGAATTATGACAACGATACGTTGACTATTGAAGGCAAGCATAACGTTGAAAAGGAAAAGAAAGACGAAAAAGGTAATTTGATTCGTCAAGAACGGAGTTTCAGTAACACTTCACGTCAATTTTATTTACCAGACATCGATCGTGAAAAGATCAGTGCTTCATATGACGGTGGCGTTTTAAAAGTAATATTGCCAAAGAGTGAAGAAAAGTTAGAAGCTGGCAAACAAATTCAAATTAACTAAAATTGAATGGTACTCTTTAAAAAGCTGTGACTACACTGTCGCAGCTTTTTTGCGTAATCATGGGGCCAAAAACTGCTTATAAATTGAATTCTTTATGTAACCGATATCAAATTAATTTTGTTTCGCCTAAAAAGGTGTTAAGCTGGAACTTGGATAGTTTCTTAAATCTATAATTTTAGGAGTGATAATTTTGAAACAAATTACAATTGGTGGCAAAAAGGTTTCTAACGTAGCCTTAGGAATTATGCGAATGGACGCGTTGGATACAGACGCTGCAAAAAAAGTAATTGAGACAGCCGTTGATAACGGTGTAAACTTTATTGATACTGCGGACATTTATGGAGGCGGTAAATCAGATCTCGTTTTCCGTGATGCTTTAGCTAAATCATCCGTAGATCGTGATGACTTATGGATTCAATCCAAGGTTGGGATTCGTAATGGCAATGATGACGGTTCAGGCAAGCCTTATGGAAACCGTTACGATTTCTCTAAACAACATATTATTGATGCCGTGAATCATGAGTTGCAGAGCTTAAATCTGGATTATTTGGATTCCGTTTTACTTCATCGTCCAGACCCATTGATGGAACCAAATGAGATTGCAGAAGCTTTTGATGAATTGCAAACAGCTGGTAAAGTGCGTCATTTTGGTGTTTCTAATTTCAATCCAATGCAATTTGAAATGTTGCAAGGCGCAGTTTCACAAAAGCTGATGTTTAATCAATTACAGTTTGGAATTATGCACAGCAACATGATTGATTTTGGGATGCATACAAACATGCAAGATGACCATAGTGTTGATCATGACGGGCAATTCCTCGAATATTCTCGAATTCATGATATCGTGATCCAAGCTTGGTCACCATATCAATGGGGAAATTTCAATGGGCCATTTATTGACAATCCTAAATTCCCTGAATTAAATAAAAAAATGCAAGAATTGGCTGATCAGTATGGGGTCACAAAAAATGCTATTGCTACAGCATGGATTTTGCGTCATCCGGCTAAATTCCAAGTATTAGTGGGCTCAATGAATCCACAACATATTAAGGAATCATTGGCAGGTAGTGATGTAGAAATGACAGGCCAAGAGTGGTACGACATTTACTACGCAGCTGGAAATGATATGCCTTAAATCCAGTGGGTAAAAATAACGCGAAAAAGGTTCATAATAAGTGCGACGTATGCGAGAAAACTCCCGCAGTAGTCGTGGTTATTATGAACCTTTTGTTGTTTTTAACCGGCCTAAGAAATCTTAGTAGATAATGGACCAAAAAAGAATCCTAGCTCAAATTTCAATTGTTTGAGTCAGAATTCTTCTAAAAATCTAATTAATCAGTACTGTATTGGCGTGTGCCGATCAATTGATGATGCGTATCATAAAAACTAACCTTCACGGGGGCGCCGTTTTTCACAAGCTGCCATGAACCTTCAGCCTTGATATGGTGGTTAGGTTTAATTTCACTAACCGAGGCATTTTCCAAATTATCATCATTGGTTGCTGACGTTGAGAAGGGAAGGGATCCCTGTTCAAGCGTTTTAGGCTTACCATTGACGGTTTGAGTCGCCTTAACATATTTATACCAGCAGTCCGATGGAACGAGCTGAGATTTTCCGGTATTGGTGAAGGTATATTTTAAAATTAAGACTTGTTTATTTTTGGTAGCGGATGCCGTGACATGATTCTCGGTAATTAAAAATGTTCCTTGCTTGGTTGTAAAAGTTTGCCCAGCCAAAGTAGCTGTTTTCTGCACAACTTTTTTGACCGAACTAGTCTTTTTGGCGCTTGAAGTGCTAGTTTTCCCGGAATTTGAAGCCTTTCCAGCGCTACAGGCAGTTACGCCACTCGCTACAAAACCAATCAGTAAAATTAAAAATATTTTTTTGAAGCTTTTCAAAATTGTGTGTTACTCCTTTGTTTGGTCGTTCAAGGCGCTAATGCTCATGCTGACAGTTTTGGGTTTATCTTTCACGATGATAATTGTCCCTTTACCTAAAAAGTCTTTGTTTCCATTGTAGGCAAGATCATATTCTTTAGCAACATCACCAGAGTTTTGCAAGCCCATTACATAAATGGTGTCTTCTGTATAATCATCACTGAAAACAAAAGCAATCACTGATGAAACAACTAAGTCATCAGCCTGCATTTGTTTAAGTGTTCTCCAAATTCCGTCAATTACGGGTTGGGGAATAGTTTCTTTAACCTCATCGGTTACGCGTCGTTTCTTCGTGATTTCAAACAAAATAAAGTGCCTCAATTCATTAGTATTTTTCTAAGAATAGCACACTATCCTTAGTTTCGTCATGCAAATAGGCTAAAAATGGGCAATCTAGTTATAAAAACTAGCTGATCGTGTTATACTGACGGTAACATCTATGGATGAGGTGAAAAGAAATGAATGAATTAGAAACATATAATCGGTGGTTAAAAACAGTTAGAGACGTAAGGCTGCCTCACTGGGACGAATTACCCAACTTCGATTTGTATATGGATCAAGTAGTTGCCCTTTTGACCGGTTTTACCGGGCCATTAGGAATGGATCCTGTAACTTCGACAATGATTAATAACTATGTGAAACAAAAAGCCGTGGTTGCCCCTACGAAAAAGAAGTACCAGGTTATGCAAGTGGCAGACATTTTATTGATTACTTTATTAAAACAGTCATATCCAATTAATGTGATTCGTTCCGGAATTGATCGCATTACGGCAACAGATTATCCAAAACAGGCGTATGATCGTTTTATTGATATTGTGAACCAAAAGATTGCCAGAATCGGTGTGGAGCATACAACCATGGTGGCCAAAAATTTAGCTGAACAGTTGATGCAGGTCACATCAAATATGATTGTGGATCAAGTGCAAACCAGTGAATTGATCAGATTATTACAAAAATCGGCAGAACATAAGCCGACGACGTTAAATAAAAAAAGTAAGTAAGACAAATCAGTAATTAGTTCCACATAAATGCACTATAAACGGAGAAATTCCGTAGTAGATGTATTTTTGTGGAATTTTTTGTTTATTGAATGATTCTTTAAAAAGTGGAACGGTCCACTTAATAATTAGATAGGTTTCTCAAAACACTTAAATCAACCAATCCGTAAATAGTTTGTGAAGAAAGCGATTACTTTTTGTGTTCTGTTTCACAAACTCTTTATCTGAAAGCATTCGGTAGTTTCATAATTTTCACAAGGCGAAACCTTAAGTATATCGTGATGAACAATGGTTTCTATCAATTTCATATTATGTAAACAATACGTATTTACAAACGAATAGTTGAAAGCTACAATGAAACTTGTGAAGCGAATAACATACTCATTCTGAGAGGAAGAATAATAATATGATTAAAGATTTGGATAATAAGAAGGAAATTGATGAACCACAAGTAATGGTCAATGATCTTGTTAAAAAAGCTCATATTGCTTTAGATCGTCTCAGTGTCATGGATCAGGAACAGATTGACAAGATTGTGCATGCAATGGCAGAAGCAGGATATCATGCTCGTCAGAAGTTGGCCAAGATGGCAGTCGATGAAACTGGCCGTGGTGTTTATGAACATAAGGTGATTAAAAACCAATTCGCTACAAAAGATATTTACAACTCAATTAAAAATGATCGCACAGTTGGAATTATTAGCGATGATAAAGAAACAGGAATCATGAAGGTTGCTGAGCCAGTTGGTGTGATTGCGAGTGCAACTCCCGTAACAAATCCTAGTTCAACAGCTTTTCACAATGCCTTGTTAGCAATTAAAACTCGGAATCCAATTATTTTTGCCTTCCATCCATTTGCACAAAAAACGTGTGTGGAAACTGGTCGGGTTATGGCTGAGGCAGCTGTAAAAGCTGGTGCCCCAGAGAACTGTGTCCAGTGGATTACAAAACCTAGCATGGCAGCAACAACAGATTTAATGAACCATGATGGTGTCGCAACCGTTGTCGCAACTGGTGGTGCTGGGATGGTTAAATCCGCATATTCTACCGGTAAACCAGCTCTTGGAGTTGGCCCTGGTAACGTTCCAGTGTACGTTGAGAAATCAGCTGATCTCAAACAAACAATTGATGATATCGTCTTATCAAAAACTTTTGACAATGGGATGATTTGTGCATCTGAATCTAATATGGTCGTTGATGCCGAAGTTTATGATGAAGTTAAAAAAGGTTTGAAGGATCAAGGTGCTTACTTCGTTAAAGACGCTGATATGGAAAACTTTGAGTCAACAGTCATGAATCGGGAAAAAGAATCAGTTAATCCTAAAGTGGCCGGTCAATCTGCATACAGTATTGCAACGTGGGCTGGGATTGAGGATTGTCCTGAAGATGCTAAGTTCTTGGTTGCTGAAATGGATGGACTCGGTGGAGAATATATTCTTTCTCACGAAAAGTTGTCTCCAGTTTTGACAATGGTTAAGGCTAAAGACCAAGATGATGCTGTTCATTTAATGAAACGGGGATTGAATCTTGGTGGCCTTGGTCATACAGTTGGCTTGCACACAAAAGATGATGACTTGATTAACCGTTTTGCCTTAGAAATGGACGCTTGCCGAATCTTAATTAATACCCCAACTTCACAAGGTGCAATTGGCTACAAATATAATAATGTGACGCCTTCTCTAACTTTGGGCTGTGGATCATGGGGTAAAAACTCCCTTTCACATAACTTAGAGGATTGGGATCTCTTGAATATCAAGACAGTCGCAAAACGTTTACCAAAACTTCGCCATGAAAGTTTGGATTTCTAAATAAATGTGTTGAGTAAAATAACGCGATCATTAATTTCAATTAGCTCTTTGAAATTAGTGATCGCGTTATTTTTCTAAACGTAGATAACGCTTTCTGTTATAATTGTATCAGTAACTTAAATTTGAGAAAAAGGTGGGATTTTATGTATTATTTTTTGAATACGACCATTCCTTTAAATAAATCTGGCATTGAACATGCCCAAATAAAACGGGTAAATTTATTTAACAATTATAAGGTTGCAAATAAAATTGTGACCCGTAATTTTGAAGTGGATTTACATCATAATCTGAAAGTCGCAGGAATCGACGAAAAAAACCATGTAAATTTATTTGAATTCCTACAAGGATCGGGAAATTTTAAGCCAAAACAGGTTAAACCACGTGATATTAAATTGCCCCACGGTTGTAAGCTAAAGGCTGAAAAAGATTACTTTGTGGCCAAAGATATTAAGAATCGGTTGGCCGTTCGGATCGAAGTTTGGGGCGAACATGATTCACAAGTGCAGGCAGTCAATTATTATGACTACGCGGGTAACTTATTGCGTCGCGAGCGCTATGATCATCGTGGCTTTTTATCGATTGCAGAAATTCATAATCCTCAAGGAGGGGTTAGTAATGAACAAATCTTCTCTCCTGAAGGCAAATTGGTTTATGAATCCTTCTATTTTAAAGATGGCCAAGGTAAAATTGTGAATTCATTGTTGCGCGTGGTAGATTTTCACGGACAAGATTACGAATTTACAGGGTTACGAGGGTTACAACGATTTTTCTTCGATCAATTAAACAAAGTCGACAACGGCAAAAATGTCTTTACTTCTGACCGAGCAGTTGAAACTGAGTGGGCTTTATTACATATGAAAACTCCAGCCTACAAGGCGTTGTTTTTGCATAATGCCCATACCGCTGACGCAAATGACCCCATGGATCGTGTCTTAAATAATAATTTTGAATTCTCCTTAAACAATTTTGCAGAATGGAATGCGGTAATTGATTCTACAGATCGGCAAACCAAAGATGTTAAATTACGTTTTGATTCCAAACAAACGGCAATTTACACCGTTCCAGTTGGAATTGTGACAAATGAGTTGATGCAAAAACCACAGGTAGCCTTCAGTGATCGGACACCAGGGAAAATTATTGTGGTTGCGCGTCTGTTTCCGGAAAAACGTTTGGATCATCTCATCAAAGCTTTTGCGATTGTGCATAAACAATTACCCCAAACTACACTGGATCTCTGGGGATATGGGGATGGAAAAACAGATAAAGGATTAAAACAACTAGTTCAAGATTTAAGCCTTGAAAAAGTCGTGCAGTTTAAAGGCTATACGCCAAATATTGGCGACGTGATGGATCACGCGCAGGTATCAACGTTGACCAGTAATGTTGAAGGATTTGCGTTGGCAGTCTTGGAAGCCCAATCTCATGGGTTACCAGTTGTTTCCTACGATATTCCTTATGGACCATCTGACATTATCGAAGATGGTTTTAGCGGAACATTAGTTAAACAAGGTGATTATAAGAGCTTTGCCCAGGCGCTAATTGCGCTTATGGGTGATCAAAAGAAACTTCAGGAATATAGTAATCACGCCTATGTAAGCCGTGAACGTTACAGTGAAGCAGCCATTTGGAAAGCATGGCAGCAGGTGGTTGATAATGCCGATCAATTTTTTGATCAAATTCAAACGAAAGGGACGGTGGAGTAGATGATTTATTTTTTAAATGAGTATTTGATGGCTTTAAACTCTGGTCTAGAATATGCTGAAATTAATCGGATTAAACTGCTCAAAAATAATCATGTCCCAGCCAAAATTGTAACCCGAGATTACAATCAGGAATTGCATCGTAATATGCAGACTCTGGGTTTAGAAGCGGATGACATGGTCAACATGTTTGACTATTTCCAGCATGCAGAACATGTTGAAACACCAAAAGTCCTCAAAACGATTGATTTAAATTTGCCAAAAAGTTACGAAATTGATCAAGGGGCCGATTTTAGTCGCGTAACTGATGGTGATCGCGTGGTGGCCGATGTTCATTTTGCCAGTGGCACCTTTGGCCGCGTTTCGTATGTGAATTATTTTGATGCCTATATGAATGTTGCCAAAACAGAGTATTATGATTGGCGTGGGTTTAAGTCGATGGATAAGTACTTCACGCCGACGGGAGCTCCGGCAGCCGAATTTTTATTTACACCCGAAGGAAAACGCGTTTACGAGTCATATTACATGAATGATGTGAACGGAAATCCTGTAAATTCTTTATTGAAACTAGTTGATTATAAAGGTGAAGACCATAATTTTGATAATTTAGAGGAACTATTCACGTTCTTTTTAGATGAGTTAAATCGTCGTGATGGGAGTCACCAGACCTTTATTGCGGATCGACCAGCCCAGACAAACATGCCAATGATGAATATGGTGACGTTGGCACATAAATATGTTTCTCTACCAATTGTGCATGGTGTGGATCCAAATGATCAGGTCCATAGCAATTTTGATCCTGCATACACAACCGTGTTTGGTCCCCGAATTGATGAATTAGATGGCATTATTGTCATGACTCAAGCGCAAAAACGTGACTTAGGTAAACGTTTGAATCATCCCAAAACGCCAATCTATGTTATTCCTGGAGCGGTTGTTCTTAATGAAACCCGAAATGAACCACATGTTTTGTACCGAAATCGAGTACAAGATCGTTTATTGTATGTAGGGCGTTTGACGCCTGATAAGCAGATTGAGCGGTTAATTCGCGCGGTTCAAATTATTAGTCAAAAGATTCCTGATGTCACTTTGGACTTGTATGGTTATGGTAGCGAAGAGGATGTCAACGCCTTTAAGAAGCTTGCGCAGGATTTAAAGGTTGATCAGCTAGTCCACTTCAAAGGCTTTGTCTACGATTTGACAACGGTATATAACCAGGCGGGGTTGTTTGTTAGTGCAAGTCATTCTGATGCAATGCCACTAGCGATGGTGGAAGCCATGGCTCATGGGGTTCCAGCAGTTGCATACGCAAGTCACTATGGTCCAAGCGAAATCATCGATGATAAGCAAAATGGGCGCCTAATTGAAGAGGGCGATGAAGACGTCTTCCTCTTTAGCCGGGCCGTGATTGATTTGTTGAGTGATCCGGACTTACTGGCTGAATATAGTGAGAAAGCTTATGAAATTGGCGATCGGTATTCAGAAGAACATGTCCTGGCTGACTGGCAATTATTGTTGACACATGATAATTAAAAATTAAAAACGAGAGTAGCATCAGATTTAAATCTGATCTTACTCTCGTTTTTAGTTTCTTAAGTTTGATTATTTAACAGCCCCAAACAGATCGTTAAACGCTTCGGTCATAGTTGGATGAGAATAAATTTGATCACGAAGCACTTCATAAGGGATGTGTTGATGCATGGCTAATGAAATCGTGTTGATCAATTCTTGAGCGTCCACACAATAAAGAGTTGCGCCTAAGATCTCATGGCTATCTGGTGAAACTAGCACTTTAAGATAACCGGTTGTGTTCCCAATAACGTGAGCCTTGGGAACTGAAGCTGTCATAATTTTACCGCTGAGATAGGCGACATTTTCTTCTTTGGCCTGTTCCTCGTTCATTCCGATTGTTGCGACAGGTGTATCCAAGAACACCACGTGAGGCACAAGGCTTTGTTCTTTAAGTGATCGTTTACCATCACCGACCAATTGATCTAGGACAATGCGATAGTCATCTAAGGAGATGTAAGTGAATTGGGCACCACCCCGAACATCACCCATTGCCCAGATGTCTTTGACATTAGTCTGAAGATGATCATTGACGACGACACCGTGGTTGTTAGTTTCTATACCGGCTTTATCCAAACCCAAATTGGCAATATTAGCTTTTCGGCCCGTCGCCACTAAGATTGTATCGGCATCAATGGTCCTAGCCTGGTCGCCCTGTGTAAATGAAATTTGGGCAAAGCCATCATTATCCTCGATTTTTGCAATTTGGGCATTGAATTCAAAACGCACGTTCTTTTCAGCAAGGTTCTTTTTGACTTCTTGCGCAAGTTCTCGTTCATCGCGAGGCATAAACTTTTTACCTGCATCAATGATGGTCACTTGTGATCCAAAGTTTGCGTAAATGGATGCAAACTCCAAGCCGATGTAACCACCCCCGATAATTACAAGATGTTTAGGAAGGTGGCGCTGGTCCATTAAGGATTCGCTAGTTTTAACAAAGGTACTTTGTTGTAAACCAGGAACATCAGGTAAGATTGGCGTGCTTCCCGTGTTGATAAAGATGTGGTCTCCTGAAATTTCATCAGTTTTTCCATTTTGATAAGTAACTTTAAGTTGTTTGGGAGCTTCAAATTCAGCGCGGCCATTCAAAACAGTTACGGTTGATTTGTCGGCAATTTTGTGCAAATTACTTTCACGAAGCGTGCCAGTTACATCATTTTTATTAACAATAGCATGGGTATAATTTTCTTGAGCATTGCCAAGTTGATTATTTTGGGAACTAGTTAGTAGTGTTTTAGTTGGAATACAGGCGACGTTAATACAGGTTCCGCCGTACATTTTGTCGGACGCTTCAATCATAATGACCGATTCACCTCGAGAGGCAAGGGCACCAGCGAGCGTTTTCGCAGCTTTACCAAATCCGATAAAAACATTTTTTGCTGTAATCATGAATAATTCCTCCTTTAATATGTACATACATATTACTGTACATACATAGTAAAATGCTGGTATACTTTTGTCAACAGATTAGATTGGTAGAGAGAAGGTTATTGCATGGCATCAGTTTTAGAGTCGTGTACGTATTTTGTGTCGAACCGTTTGGCACGAGAAACGGAGAAAATTGCAAAAAAAGTTTATCAACCAACGGGGATGAATCCCACGTATAGCTATGTGTTAATGGCAATTGATGAAAAAAAGACCGTTTTACTTCATGATTTAGCGGATTTAATGGATTATTCACCGTCTACCATGTCCCGATTTGTGGACAGCCTGGTAAAGAAAGGGTACGTCGCTAGGGATTATCAGTGGCGCAAAGTAGCGTTGAGCCTGACTGATTCTGGCAAGCAAATGGTTAAAATTGCGTATCAGTGTTTAGCAAAAATGGATCAAGAAACTTGTCGCGTGTTTGGAAGTGCTGAACAACGCGATAGGGTGGTCGCAAATTTGAATGAGTGGACGACAACAATTGAGGCCACGGTAAAATAAAATCCACTAACTTTCACAGTTAGTGGATTTTTGTTATTCAGTTAAATCTGCGAAGGTACCATGGACTAATTTTTTTAGATCTTGCGCATCAATTTTAACAGAGCGGCCAATCTTTCCAGAGGAGACAATAATCTCACCTTGTTTTTGCGCAATGTCAGAAATATAGATTGGGAAATGTTTAGATTCATAGATTCCGATTGGTGTGTTGGCCCCGTGTTCATAGCCTGTGGTTTTAACCAGTTCTTTCAGCGGAATCATTCCAATTTTTTTATTGCCAGAAACCTTAGCCAACTTTTTATAACTAAGGTGTTCATCAATTGGCAGCACGCCAACAAGCGGACCAGTTTTGTTGCCAGTTAGGGCTAACGTCTTATAGATATGATGTTCATCTTCAGCGAGATGGTCGACTTGCAGTTGTTCGACGTCACCTTCCTGTTTTGTGGGGAAGATATATTGTTCATACTTCATATTAGCTTTATCAAGAATCTTTTCGACTAGAGTTTTATCAATTTTATTTTTTTTGCTTTTTTTAGAAATATTGTTCACCTTCCTGCAAATTCATTTTAGCATAGTGGCTTAAAAAAGAGGAACCGAGAAATTTTGGGGTATGCTATAATTTAAAGGTATAAATTAACGGGTAACTGAAAGGTGGGAATGATTTGGCTGATTTGTTGTATAAAACAATTTTAAAAGATTTGGAAAAACGAATCTTCAATAATGAATTTCCTGCTAAAAAGTTACCAGATGAACGAACGTTGACGAGCCAGTATGGTGTGAGTCGTAGTTCGATCAAACGCGCGTTAAGTGTATTAGCAGATGAAGGGATTGTGTTTAAAAAGCGTGGTTCCGGAACTTTTGTGAATCCACTTTATTTAAAGAATCGCTCGTTGTTTACATATGAGGGCTCCAATCTTGGGGTAACCGACAGTATGCGTGCGGATGGGCGAAAACCTAGCATCAAAGTCCTGGACTTTTCTGTTATTCCGGCAACAAAAGAAATGCAGACAGATTTATTCTTGGAAGCAGAAGATTTTGTTTATCAAATTCGGCGGTTACGGTTGTTGGACGATCAACCAGTCATGATTGAGACGGGGTATATTCCCATTAAAATTGTCCCTGAGTTATCACGAACAATTGTCTCAAAATCAATTTTTAATTATTTAGAAGATAAAAAGAATCAAACGGTCACTAAATCTTTCTTGTCAATTGAAGCCCAACCTTCAACCTCTGATGATCAAGAACTTTTGCATTTGACACCCCAAGAGCCAGTGGGGGTCATGTCTGGAATCTTTTTCTTGGATGATGGGACGCCATTTGAGTTATCAAACATGCGATTGCATTATAAATATATGAAGTATAATGCAGTGGTTGAGCTGAAATAGGAAAATTACTATAAATTTATCTAGCCAGATGAACGAATCATAACCAACGAGTGGGGTTATGAGGTGAGAATTTCGCGGCACTGTAAGCATAAAAGTTGAACTGTTGATTACATCATGTAACGTGTAATCAACAGTTTTTTTATTTTTAAAAAATTGGACCGTATCAATTTTCAAATTAGTTGACCACAAGGAAATATCGGGTTATTATTATGTTGTATTCGGTAACAACTTCAAAAAAACTAAACATTTTGAATGTGAGGTTTTGCGAGAGGCAGAATAGACATTAGCATATGAAAAGGAGCCAATCCGACTAACTGCTTTAGCAGAGTAGGGAGGATGGACATCCGTTTTGAATATAGGATTTTACGAGAGCAAAATAGACATTTATACATGAAAAGGAGCCAGTCCGACTAACTGCTTTAGCAGAGTAGAGAGGATGGACATCCGTTTTGAATATAGGATTTTGCGAGAGCAAAATAGACATTTATACATGAAAAGGAGCAATACAATGGCAACTGATTATTCATCAAAATCATATTTTGAAAATCTTGATAAATTTTGGCAGGCTGCAAATTACTTGTCAGTTGGGCAACTTTATTTAAAAGATAATCCGTTATTAAAACGTCCATTGAAAAATGAGGATGTAAAGGTTCATCCAATTGGACACTGGGGAACAATTCCTGGTCAAAATTACATTTATGCTCATTTAAATCGTGTCATTAATAAGTACAACTTAAACATGTTTTATATCGAAGGCCCTGGTCATGGTGGTCAAGTAATGGTTTCAAACTCTTATTTGGACGGTAGTTACACTGAAACTTATCCAGAAATTACACAGGATGAATCCGGGATGCAGAAGCTGTTTAAACAGTTTTCTTGGCCTGGTGGTGTGGCATCACATGCCGCTCCTGTAACACCAGGTTCCATTCATGAAGGTGGCGAACTTGGCTATTCTCTATCTCATGGAGTAGGTGCAATTTTAGATAGTCCTGATCAAATTGCGGCTGTTGTAGTGGGCGATGGTGAAGCTGAAACTGGTCCACTGGCAACATCATGGCAATCAAATAAGTTTATTAATCCAATTAATGATGGGGCAGTTTTGCCAATCCTTGATATTAATGGGTATAAGCTAAGCAATCCAACGTTGTTTAGTCGGATGTCAGATGAAAAAATTAAGCAGTATTTTGAAGGCTTGAATTGGAGTCCAATCTTTGTTGAAGGCGATAACGCTGAAAAGATGAATCCGGAAATGGCCAAAGCAATGGACACGGCTGTTGAGCAGATCCAAGCGATTCAAAAGAATGCGCGTGAAAATAACGATCCATCTCTTCCAAGTTGGCCTTTAATCATTTTCCGTTCACCAAAGGGTTGGACAGGTCCAAAGACATGGGACGGTAAGGTCGTTGAAGGAACTTTCCGTGCGCATCAAATTCCAATTCCAGTTGACCAAGCAGACATGCAACATGCTGATGCGCTTCTGGATTGGATGGAATCTTATAAACCAGAAGAATTATTTGATGACGCTGGTAAACTTAAACCAGAAATTGCAGCGATTGCCCCAAAAGGTGACAAACGGATGGCTGCCAACCCAATTACCAATGGGGGCGTTGATCCAAAAGATTTACGTTTGCCTGACTTTCGAGATTACGCAGTGGATACCAGCAAACGGGGCCAATCTGTCAAACAAGATATGATTGTTTGGTCTGATTACTTACGCGATGTCGTTAAATTGAATCCTGAGAACTTCCGGATGTTTGGTCCAGATGAAACCATGTCTAACCGACTTTATGGATTGTTTGAAACAACTGACCGACAGTGGATCGACCCTATCAAAAAAGATTGGGATGAAGATCTCGCACCTGCTGGGCGGATTTTGGATGCTCAATTATCTGAGCATCAAGCTGAAGGCTGGTTAGAAGGTTATACATTGACTGGTCGTCATGGGATTTTCACAAGTTACGAAGCCTTTTTACGGGTTGTGGATTCTATGTTGACCCAACACTTCAAGTGGTTACGTAAAGCTAGTGAGTTGAAATGGCGGAAAGATTATCCATCTTTGAACGTGGTTTCAACATCGACTAGTTTCCAACAAGATCATAATGGCTACACTCATCAAGATCCAGGTATTTTGACCCATATGGCGGAAAAGAAACCAGAATTTGTGCGTGAATATTTGCCTGCAGATGCTAATTCATTGTTGGCAGTTAGCCCGTTAATTATGAATGACCGTGAAAAAGTCAATGTTTTGGTTACTTCAAAGCAGTTGCGTCCTCAATTTTATTCAATTGAAGAAGCAGAAGTATTAGCGAAAAATGGCCTTGGAATTATTGATTGGGCAAGTACGGATCAAGGTGCCAAACCAGATGTCATTTTTGCGGCTGCCGGAACAGAACCTAATATGGAAAGTTTAGCAGCTATCAACATTTTGCATGATCAATTTCCAGATTTGAAAATCCGGTTTATCAATGTGATTGATTTACTCAAGTTACAGAGTCCAAAGGTTAATCCACGCGGACTTTCTGATGAAGAATTTGATCATTACTTTACCAAAGACACACCCGTGATCTTTGCATTCCACGGCTATGAAGATCTTGTGAAGTCCATATTCTTTGATCGTCATAATCACAATGTGCATGTGCACGGCTATCGTGAAAACGGAGATATTACCACTCCATTTGATATGCGGGTAGTTAACCAGCTTGATCGTTTCAATTTATCAAAAGAAGCGATTATGGCAATTCCTGAGTTTGCTGAAAGTGGCGCTGACTTTATTCAGAAGATGGATAACAAATTGGCTGAACATTATCAGTATATCCGGGATCACGGAGACGATCTTCCTGAAGTGAAAGATTGGACTTGGAAAGATTTAAAATAAAAAATCATAAAAATGCACAACGTTAATCATACGACGTTGTGCATTTTGTTTGGCTCTATACTTTTTCCTGTTGATGAACTACCAATGTGGTAATCTATTAACAGGATTTTTTTGAAAAAAAAGAGGCCCACAGGTCCCCACACACAAAAAAATCCACCCACTACAGCATCATCAAAGGATGTGAGAAACCATGAACCCTATAGATAATAATATAAAATTTTCACTCAGTATTAAAGACCCAAATGTTATTTTTTTCAGTTATAAGCATCAATTCATAAAATCAAAACCTGCTAAAGTCTATGTTGCCAATGTAAAAGCCACTTATACAAGGTGTCCTCAATGTGGTTTTGAAAACTTTAGTCATAACGGACACTATGTGTCACGCGTTTCATATCCGTCGGCCAACGCTAGTGAGCCCGTCTATCTTGAACTTCATAAAGAACGATTAATCTGTAAAAATTGTGGAAACTCGGTAATGGCAACAACAGACCTCGTCAATAAGTATTGTAATATTTCCAAAGCTACCAGACAAAAAATATTCATGCATCTTCAGGATGATCGTACTCAGACTAGTATTGCTTTAGACAATAGTGTTTCTCCCAGTACCGTTTGTCGCTATTTAGACAACTATGATGATCTATTTCGGAGAAATTATCATTCTTTACCTGAGCACTTATCTATGGATGAATTTCGTGGTGTTGGCGGCGATTTCCACTTTCTTTGTATTAACGGTGATGGTGATCATGAAATTCAACAGATCCTACCGGATCGCTTTAAACAAACTATTATTGATTACTTTAATAAGTTTGACAGCACCGCTAGAAAGCAAGTAAAGACAGTTTCTCTGGACCTTAATAGTTACTATCAAGATATCGCCAGATTGGTATTTCCAAATGCCAAAATAATTGTCGATCGTTTTCATATTGTTGCGATGATGACTAGATCTTTTAACCAAAGTCGCGTTCAAATTATGAAAGAATACAAGAAACAATCCAAGGAATATCGGATGCTTAAATTCTCCTGGAAACTTTATTTAAAACACTTCGATGAGCTTGAGATTAAAAAAACATTTTTCGATCGACACCTTAGGAAACAAGTAACTCAACTCGAAAGAGTTCAGTTAGGTCTAGATGTTGATGAAAGACTGTTAAATACTTATAACGCCATGCAAGGCATTATGATATGTCTTAAAAATCACGACAAAGATGGTCTTGTTCAATATTTATATAACAACGATAAGCTTAGCTCGCAAATGAAAGATGTTTTAACCACATTTAAAAAGAATCTTGAAATAGTCCTCAATGCCAGTGAATCAAAGTATTCTAATGGTCCAATTGAAGGGATCAATAGAATGATTAAGCAAATTCAAAGAACTGCCTTCGGTTTCCGAAATTATCACCACTTAGTTTCAAGAGTTAAATTACAACAAATGAGAACCAAACCAAACAAAAAGACACTGTTAGAAGTTGCATAACTTCTAACAGTGTCCCAAATTCATCTATCAACAGGATTTGACAAAGAGCCTTTTGTTTTGGAAAAGAATATAATCAAACCAAAAAAATCGTTCAAATCATTGAACTTTTTACGTGGTTAGTGTCATAATATGCGTATATTAATATTGAACGAATAATTAAAGGCGATGATGATAATGGTTCCAATGCTTGGAAAAAGGTTTGCTCGGCTGCTGGTATTAAAAAGGGCAGGTTCTAATCCGAATAATGGTAACGCGCTGTGGTTATGTCAATGTGATTGCGGAAATCAAGTTGTGGTTGATGGCTATTCCCTTCGTTGTGGGCAAACAAGAAGTTGCGGTTGTTTAAAACGGGAAACTTCTCGTGAAAGCATCAAACATAACCCTGCGTTCCAAAAAAATGTGGGAAATGCAAATAACCTTACCGACAAGGACGGTATTAACTATACTTCACGAGATCTGACAAAACGTAATAAAACCGGAGTGGTTGGTGTGTCATATGATAAGGCATCGGATACTTGGTTTGCGCATTTGATGATTAATTATAAATATGTGCTTGCCAAGAGTTTTAAAGACTTTGATGATGCAGTTGCGGCCCGAAAAAAAGCAGAACTTAAATATTATGGAAAGAATCGGTAATCATAGATAGTTAAAGGGTGAAAATCAATTTTGATTTTCACCCTTTTTTGAAGACAATTAATTTTCAAAAAATCCTTGTTGTTTTAAGACTATTAATATCTGTGACCGTTTTTTGGGGCTGACCTGCATGTCATGCAAAATATGATGACGATAGGTTTCAACACGATTATTAGTCCCGCGTTGCGCATAGTATTTTTCGATGGTCTGATCGTAAGCATCAAGCGTTTTTTTGTCTGGATCTTGATAGTAATTATCAAAGTGGACAGCTTCTAACGGCAATCTGGGTTTTAAATTAGGCTTTTCATCTGGATAACCAATCGCAATTCCGAATACTGGAAAAGTTAATTTTGGGAGATGAAGGAGGTCAATTACTTGTTGGGCATCATTTAAAATGCTACCTAGAATGACTGCGCCAAGTCCCATACTTTCTGCAGCAGTCACAATACTTTGACCAGCCAGAGCGGCATCATCAAATGCAGCAAGGCTTCGGTCACCATCATGAAGTAAGTGCGTATCGGTATCGGCTTCTTGACCGATAAATTCGTTTCGACGCTGATCGGCAACCATGACAAAGAGGTGGCCACTACTTTTTGTGAAAGGATAAGTTGTAATGTCGGCAAGTTGTTTCTTTAAATTAGCATCAGTTACACTTATGACGCTAAATTGTTGCATAAACATACTTGAAGAAGTTCGTTGTGCCGCCTCTAATAAAGTGTGAATAACGTCTGCAGATAAGGCTTGGTTTTTAAAATGGCGAATGGATCGGTGGTGCGTCAGTAAATGTAAGGTTTTGTTATTTTCCAAAGTCAGAATCTTCTTTCTATAAAACTATTTTTCAAACTGGAAATAATCAGGAATCGGAGCGGTTACGCATTTAGTTTCGTTTGAAAAAGGAAGTGGAAATTCGATTTTCCAAGAGTGTAAAGCCAATCGTTCACCAGAGTGATACTTAGGATTATACAACGGATCGCCAATAATTGGGTGTCCTAAGCTCGCAAAGTGCACACGAATTTGGTGGGTGCGCCCGGTTTGTAATTGAACTTCTACTAACGACTGATGGTCAGTTTCTTTGAGAACCTTAAATTCTGTCACAGCCATGGCGGCCTGTGTGCCGTTCACCACACGTTTGCGCTTGTCAGCCAAGGTTTCACCAATAGGCAGTGAAATAATGCCGTGTGCGTGCTGAAATTTACCTTGTACAACGGCAAGATAGGTTCGATGCACAACCTTTGTTTTAATAAAACGATTATAGATAGGAATTAAAACCGGGTTCTTAACTACCAGAATAGCACCGCTTGTTTGTTGATCTAGCCGATGCACATTGTAAGGATAGCTATCGGTATTTTGTAGATAGGCGGCCAGATGGTTCATCAAACTACCGGTTTCACCTGGTTGGTTGGAATGCGTTTTTACGCCGGTTGCCTTATTTGCGATAAGAAGATCGTTGTTTTCAAACAAAACTTGAAGATTAGCGGTGCTATCGGGTAAAAAGCTTGGAATTGGAGTGGAAAAATTTTGTGAATCAAAGGTCATTTCAATTTGATCATGGGGCGCTAATACCGTGTTCATCGATTGGTAGCGATGATTTACTAAGACACTTCTGTCGATACGTAAAAAGTGGACTTCTTTTTTGGAAAGAGCCCAATTTTTTTGAAGAAGTTGTCTTAGAGCGGTTGGTTGAAAATCATCTGATAAAATGCGTTTGTAGGTCCACTTCATTTTAAATCACTCCAATACAAAAGGGCCATCGCAAACCAGTGTTTGTGAGGCCCTTAGGTTTTAAAATCTAAAATTACTTAGCTTCTGCTTCAGGTTTTACAACTAAAACATCGCAAATAGCGTTTCGGCCCACATATGTAGCTACTGAACCAACCATTAAGCGTTCCAAAGCATTAAGTCCAGTTGAACCAATCATAATAAGTTCATTATGATGATCTTTGGGGAATTCGTTAGCAATAACTGGTTTAGGGTTACCAAAACGAACGTGGACACTAACATCTTTTACGCCAGCGTCTTCAGCTTGTTTTTTAAGCTCTGCTAAGCGTTTTTGAACGTCTTCGGATAGCTTGTAAATGACGTCGCCGCTAACAGCACCCCCATATGTGTCACTGAATTGGTTCACTTCAAGAACATTTAGAATATCAAGATGGGTGTCATTCCGTTTGGCAACTTCAATTGCCTTTTTCAAAACGGTGTCTGTAACCTTTGAGCCATCGATTGGAGCTAAAATGTTTTTATATTGTTGTAACATGTTGCTCACCTTCCATTTCATATGGGTTCCTATGAATACTATATCATTTTTTGAAGGAAATGTAAGTGTTTTAGTTCAAAGTGAGTGAGGCAAATCGCTAGAGAGATAAAAATAGACATGATGGAGGTGGGATCGCATCCCGCTGTGAGTCGTGTCTATTTTTATCTCTCTGATTTGCCGAGCTGTCCTAAGTTTTAGCAGAAAATTGCCGAGCAGGCGACGGATGCAGGATCGCATCCCGCTGCGATTTTTTGCGGCTGGTTTGTGCCACAAAAATCGACAACGACCGAAGAACAGGAGGTTTTCTGTATGAAAACCACCAGCAAGGCGAAGCAGTGTGAGTCGTGTCTATTTTTATCTCTCTGATTTGCCGAGCTGTCCTAAAGCTTAGCAGAAAATTCTGGCAATTTATTTAAAATTCGTAGTTTAACCAGAACTAATTACTATACTTTTCAAAAGAATACGGTTACAATATGTGTATATAGATGATGGCGATACAAATACCGCCATTAATATTTAAGCACCGGGCTAGTTTCGATTAGCGCGGTGTTTTTTTGTTCAATTGAAATATAAATGTAAGTTGTAACTTTTTATTGAGATGTTAGACTATGTAAGTAGGCTTTAACCAATATTAGGACGGTGCAAAAATGAAAATTAAACCAAGTGATTTACTAGAAAGTATTCGAGACGAAAAAATTGAACGAGAGACATTTAAGATTACAAGCACGAAACTTAAAAAGGATCCAAAAATGGCCTTAACACCAGTTTTTGGATATTTACAAGAAAACCTAAAGAATCCAACTGCTGTGGAAGCAACTGTCACAATTAAAAAGGACGTTGTGTGCAAGTTTCAAACAAATATTATTAATCTACCGTACAATTATCCAAACAAGATTGAGCAACTAACAGACGCCGACACAGAATATGAGCTTCAACTCTATGCAATTTTTGAAGCAGAAGATATTAATGCTTCACACCTCAGAATTGATTTGATGGGCACGGTAGATAATTTTCTAGCTGGGGATGCGGATGTGTATAAAAATATTACGGATTGGCTAGCATTGCAATTCGAAAAACTAGATTCAGATAAAACAAAACAGGAGTAAAGGTGCCTATGAATCGTTTACTTAAAATGTTAACAGTAGCCGGGATTTTGTTTCTGGCTGTGTTCTTGATTAGCTTACGGTTTCATCCGGCAGCTACAAAAACAAAGCAACAAAATTTGAATCAGGTTTCGGTCTCTAATTTACCAAAAGAAAAGAAATCAAGTTCAAAGTCTAAAGCTAAGAAAAAGGCAGCCCGCCCCGCGTACATGCGGGCAGTTAATTGGAAAAAATCTTCAGAAACTAAAGCTTATCCGGATTTAAAAAAATATAGTGATGTGTGGATAAAAGTGTCAATTGCTAAACAACGTGTTTACATTTTTAACAATAAAACTCGTTTATACACCATGTATGCCTCTACAGGGTCAAAGAGTTCGCCAACACCAACCGGAACTTATCATATTCAGGCTGAACGGGGAACGTTCTTTTATAACGCGCAATCTAAAGAAGGCGCGAAATACTACGTTTCTTGGAAAGATCATGGCGTGTATTTATTCCATTCCGTCCCAACTAATGAACAAGGGCAGTTTCTGGTGAAAGAGGCTGAAAAGCTTGGAAAAGAAGCTAATTCGCATGGGTGTATAAGATTGGCAGTACCAGATGCAAAGTGGTTGTACACTAATATTCAAGAAGGAACGAAAGTTGTCATTCACTAGGGGTTAAGTTATGAAAAATAAAATTCGCGAATTTTTAAATAAAAAAAGAAAATGGTTGAAGTGAACCCCCAAGATTGGACAGATAAAATCGGAAGTTTGTCAAATGGTGTTGAAGGATAGTTTCTATCCTTTGGAGATCTCCTCGTGTGGGAGATCTTTTTTGTTGTTTTATTAGTTGCAGCGTTTAATCTGGTGTGTTGTCTGAATATCGTACTTGAAGGCATAACAAATAAGCCTACCATCGTGACGTTATTGTGGTAGATAATCTAGGCAATCAGCTGGTAGACGCGTGTGAACATATTGGCCTGATTGGAGAAGCCATAACAAGCACGTTTGAGCTCCTTGATCTTACGGTTGATGCCCTCTATCGGTCCGTTAGAGTAGGACGATTTGGCGGCGTTAATTACTCCATTAAGATTCTTTCGTAGGGTATGCATGGCCGTATCTAGGGGCGTGCCGTTAGGCTGATAGTTAGTGATGATATTCTTGAGTTCATCAGCGTGACGCCCCATCAAAGCATCGTGGAGATCGATGTAGGTTTCATAAGCTGTTTTGAAGGCCGGAAACGTATCGGTTCCAATATCAATAGCGTTCTGTTCGGTCGAGTACTCATTCAGGCCGAAGAGGTAGCGGCTCTTTTGTGCGTCAGGGGTGGCCTTGTGGAATAGGCGCCATAGTGATTTCAGTACTTTATATTCCCGCGAATGCTTGTCGAGTTGCTTTAAACATTGAGTGCGAATGGTATCCATCGTCCGGCCCATTAATTGAATAATGTGGAACCGATCAATAATGAGTTCGGCGTTAGGGAATAGTTCGTGCACGAATGCCTGATAGGAGGCGTTCATGTCCATGATGACGCGTTGAACCGCGGCCCGTTCTGCGGTGCTGTACTGACTAAGAAAGAACTGTTTGATGGTTCTATTAAGGCGGTCGCTAAGTACTTTAACTGATTTGTGAGTGTCGGCGTCAATGCAAATAAACGACATGGAGCCGTGCGTGGAACGGAATTCATCAAAGCATAGATTAATCGGTAACCGGCGGCTCGCGTGTGGATGAATATTAGCCGTCAAAATACGCTGAACTGAGTTTGTCGAAATACCGGTGAGACTGGCGATAGTCTTAGCCGGGAGTGATTTACTGGCTAGCTTCAGCACATGAGTCGCTAGTCCGTGACCGATGGCGTGGTTGGTTGATACCACTGGAGTGGTGGCCGTACAAGTGCTATGGCAGTTACTACAACGCCAGCGTTGCTTGTTTAGCTCTAGAATTACGGGCCGGTCCATGGGTCCTGCAATGTGGACATGAGTGAGCTTGTGTCCGTTAGGGTGCAACGTATTGTATCCACAGCTGGGACAGCGCCTGAGTGTGTAGGTAAGCTCTGCCTGGATGACCAAATACTTTTTGCGACCCGAGCCCCGACCATGAAATTCATCACGAGTACCGAACACCTGAATGTTTGTGTCTGTAATTCCCAGTAATTTAAGTGTATTATCTAGTTGAGACATCTATTCCTACCCCGCTTATCTTGAGTTTCGTCGCTTAAAGCATAGCACTAGGGAGGCTTAGATGCCTTTTTTTGTTATCAAAAAGGGCCTAGTACTTTTGGAATGGAAATACTTTCCAACACCAAAAATTTTAGACCCATAAAATCTAATCTTGGGGGTTCTTTTATGGTTAAATTTAATTTTGATTTCAAAGTGAAAGTAGTAACTGAATATTTAGGTGGTCTGCCCGTTAATTCATTAGCACACAAATACAGGATTGGTAGTAGTGCCACAGTTTTAAATTGGATTCAAAGATATGAGAAATTTGGCCTTAACGGTCTTAAACGCAAAGCAATGGATTTAGAATATGCTAGCCAGTTCAAAGTCGATGTATTAAACTGGAGAAAACAAAATCAGGCCTCGCTTCCAGTAACTGCCTTACATTTTAATTTATCCTCGCCGAGTACCATTTGGCAATGGGAAAGTCGGTTTAAGGCATTAGGAATTGTGGGTCTAGAGCGAAAGCGAGGCAACGCCAAGAACATGGTAAAACACAAGAATAAAAGTCGCAAACCCATTGTCCAAAAGGACAATTCCACAGCCAAAGAGGATTTAAAACAGCTTCAAAAAGAAAATGAAATGTTAAAGATTGAGAACACCTACCTAAAAAAATTAGAGGCCTTAACTCGGAAAAAATCAGTACAAAAGAAATCTCAGAAATAGCCATCGAGTTAAGGCAACTATTCCAAACTTCTATCAAACTGATTCTTAAAGTAATCCAAATTCCACGCAGTACCTATTACTACACTCAGAGTCATGAGAGACGTAAATTTGATGATGACCAGATTATTCAAGCAATAGACGAGATTCGCCAAAAAGATCCAAAATACACCAAAAAATACGGCTATCGAAGACTTACAAATGCATTACATGATTTAGGATTTAAAGTTAATCATAAACGCGTTTTGCGAATTATGCAGGAACACGGGTGGTTGTGTCATGCCTTTAATCGACAAACTAAAAAATATAATTCATATAAAGGTTTAGTGGGTAAAATCGCCGCTAATCGCTTAAAGCGACGCTTCAAAACCGATAGACCTTATCAAAAGCTCGTCGCAGACGTTAGTGAATTCAGATATGGAAGCATGGGAATGAACGAACGAGTTTATCTCGAACCAGTTCTTGATTTGTTTTCTGGAGAAATTCTAGCATTCAATATTAGTGAACATCCAACAGTTAAATTCGCAATTAAACCACTTAAGGAGGCTTTAGAAAAACTACCAAAACTAAATTACCGGACAACAGTCCATACTGACCAAGGCTTTCAGTATCAACATCGACACTGGCAGCAGGTTTTAAAGAAACATCACGTTTATCAAAGCATGTCACGTAAAGCAACTTGTCTTGATAATGCGGTGATGGAGTCTTTCTTTCACATTATGAAGGCTGAAATGATGGATGAACATTTTGAAGATAAAGCTAGCTTAGTCCAAGCAATGACCGAATGGATAGGTTTTTATAATAATCGTCGAATTAAAACAAAATTGAACGGCAAGTCCCCGGTAAAATACCGAGAACTCGCCGTTCAAAAAGCAGCATAAATATTTGTCCAATTTTATGGGTTCACTTCAGGTATCAAGATGCTGGAATCAGCATTTTGAGCCTTTTTCTCCTTTTGGTTTTATATCGTCTCATTGGTTATGTCTTCACAAGAATTGTTTTCTTGAGTTGGCCAAAGATTATTGGAGTCACCATATTTTACATGGTGCTTTTAGTAGCCTGGCATAGTTGGGAAATCTATCAAGCAAAACGGTAAGATCAGCTTATTTTTGGAAAAGGTGCTTGAATACTGGTTTAAAAATGGCTGGTATTATAGCCAATAGGAAGAAAATCAAGCTGAAATACTTTTGGACAAACGGGGTGGCACCTAAATAATAACCTGCCAAACAACAAACACCAACCCAGATTAAAGCGCCCAGAAAGTTTAATTTATTGAATCGTTGTAAACTCATGTCGGAATTACCTGCAATAATAGGGACAAACAGGCCGACAAAGGGAACAAAGCGGGACAATAACAGGGAGCTTTTTTCGTTACGATCAAAGTAGGCTTGGGTTTTTTCCATTTGATCTGAGGCTTGGATTTCTTGTGAGAGCTTAGAACGTTGATTTAAAGTGGCTCCGGCGTGATATTTCACATTGGCACCAGCAGTAGCTGCGGTTAAAAAGATAATAAATAAACAAATAACATTCAGGCTGGAATGTGGGCTGGCGGCGATGGTACTAGTTAGAAATAGGACTGACTGCCCAGGTAAAAACGAAAAAATAACGTACGCCGTTTCTAAAAAAATCCAAATAAATAAGAATAAGTAAATCCAGCCGTTTAATTGGTCTGCGATTGGCACAATATAAGCGAGTGGATGTATAAAGAAATTAATGATTAAATTTAACATGATGGAACTCCATTCCCGTAAAAATCTACCCTAATCATATAATGAAACGTCTTAAAAGACTAGGGGTGTGTTTGCAAAAGGATAAAACTGTGTTATTATAAATTTATGCGATGAGTCGAGTAAAAACCAGATAACTTCGGTTGTTTCACTTTCGAGTGACTAGTGGTTTGCTTGGAACGGGATACTTTTCTTCCACCGGATTGTGTGGCGTATCTGATTAAACATGTGTGAACCGTGCGAGATCTATTTGAGAAATCAAGTACCGTTCAAAAAAAGGTTGGGACATTAGTCTCAGCCTTTTTTTACGTCCTTTTATTGAATTAAATAAACTTGATCGTGAACTAAATCAAACCGAGCAAAATGCTGGTTTAACTGTTCGGTAGCCTTGGGATTAACGTAGTGCGCACCTTGCCAAAAGGGCTTACTACCAGAACTACCAAATTTTTCACCAATACATATAAGCGTTACATCGGGATTTGTTTCACGCATTTTCTGTAACAAGTTCCAGTCAATTGAGACACCATCTGGTGACCATGACATAATCACAAACTTAACTTGATCTTGGTATTTCTTCCAGGCTTCCAGAGCATCTAATTTTTCAATTTCAGTAACAGAATGTTTTCCTGTTTCATTTTCAGCAATCCAGCCTTTATTATCAGTCGCAATCACTGGCTGGTCTAATTCACGAAGGCCTGCAGAAATCGTCCCGTTACCAGCCATTACTTCTAGGGTTGGAGCACCATTGAGGAACTTAGCCAGATCTTTGATGAATGGTGCAGAAATATAAGCCCACATTCCGTAATGATTTTCTAAATAGTCTCGGAATGAGCGCAACAATTTGTCTAATTTAGGAAGAGCCTGTGAGTACTGATTCCACAACTCATCGCCCTTAGGATCGCCCATTGGATATTTTTGGAGCAGACTTTGGAAAAGTGTGTCTTGAAAATCATCTGGGACTTGCAGGACAGGTAATGACTGGGGAAGGAGATTCTGGGCAATTAATCGATCACTTTCTAACACATTGTGGGTTAAAAAAGTAATTTGCGGAAACTCCTGAAATAAGTTATCATACTTTTTTATTTGGCCGATATAATCGGGTTCTTGCTCCTGCTTCTTGCTAATTTTAGCTTGATGGCGAAGCTTTTTTAATTTTTTTGAGTTCAAACTATCAATCCATTCTGTTGGTCGATTGGTGAGCAAATTTTATTTCTTACTGTCGTCCAAACCAAGGTCCAGTTCTTCTTGTTGATCATTTTCATCATGAACTGTTCGGCGCTTTTTACCGTGCAGGTATCCTTCAATTAACTGAAATAAACCATAGCGGTCTTCACTAGTAAGAAGTTTATGGTTGAAGGAGAGCTGTTTACCAGACAAGAACAATTTACCAAGATCATATTCGTCGTGATCCGCTTTACCACTTAAGTAATCCATGGTGACATCAAAATACTCAGCTAATTTGCGGATCTCAATATAAGAGGGAGTTCGAACGCCACGCTCCCAATTTCCAATTTGTGAAGAAGTGTTGGCCCGTTCGTCAGGTCCAGGATATTGTTTATTTAAGTCCGCCGCTAGTTGTTCCAAAGTAATACTTTGACCATGGCGGAGTGCACGAAGTCTTTCAGGAAACATATGATTACTCCCTTTCTGTTATCTCAATTTTAGCATAACCACAGGCTGTTAGGTGGCTTGAAAGGCGAATTTTCTTTTTTAGGTGCGACAGTTTTATGTATGTGTCACACTTTGTTAAAAAAGTTTTAGTGGCATCAGAAAAGGGATTGATGGCGAATACAATCCAGCAAACGGTTCTGGGTACTTTGCATAAAAATTAAAATCGCGGAATAATAATCAAGCAACGTTTTTTTGAATCTAAGTATGAGGGATGAAACTAGTGAAAAAATTTTGGAAATGGTTTTTAATTGTAATTGCAATTCTACTTGTGGCAGATATTGGTGCGACTGCCTATTTTTACCACGTGGCGGTTGTCCCGGGGCACAAAGATTTTTTGAGTAGTCAAACGGCTCTGAAAAAAAGTGATCCGCTATATAAACAAAAAAGTTGGTTTCAAAGCGCTCATAAGCAGGTATGGCATGAGACTTCAGCTACAGATAACTTAAAGTTGGATGCCTATTATATTCCGGCGGCACATAAAAGTACAAAAACGGCCGTCATTGCTCATGGATTCATGGATGATAAGACCAAAATGGGGGCATCTGCAGCAATGTTTCATAAGATGGGATACAACGTTTTGATTCCCGATGATCGTGGTCAAGGAGACAGCCAAGGTAATTATATTGGATTTGGTTGGCCGGATCGCCTTGATTATATTAAATGGATGAACCTTTTGCTTAAAAGAAATGGGCAGAATCAACAACTTGTCATGTATGGTGTGAGCATGGGCGGTGCCACAACGATGATGGTTAGTGGTGAAAAGAACGTCCCTAAGCAGTTAAAAGCATACGTTGAAGATTGTGGATATACGTCAGTTAATGATGAAATCACGTATGAAGCTAAATCGATGTATCACTTACCATACTGGCCACTTGTACCATCATTGAGTGCAATGACACAAGTGAGAGCTGGGTATAACTTTAAAGAGGCAAGTGCTTTAAAACAAGTTGCAAAAAATCATCGACCAATGTTATTTATTCACGGTAGTAAGGATAAGTTTGTGCCAACGAGAATGGTATATCCACTGTACCGAGCGGATAACGGACCAAAACAGCTTCTGATTATAAAGGGTGCAGCACATGCCAAATCAATGGCAACTCAGCCGAAACTATATATTAGAACAGTTAAAAAATTCTTGAGCCAGTACGTTAAATAAGACTTATTAAAAACAGGATTGAAATTGAAGGTGGTTCCTTCTAATTTCAATCCTGTTTTTATGGTTAGTCGTAAATTTCGTCGTTTTGCATATAAACAAGTTCATCATTTGAAATTTGTTCGTACAAAGCACTGGCGAGTTCTCTTGTAATCTTGTTTTCATTTAACTGGTTTTGAACAAAGTTATATTCAAACTGAAAAGCATTGATAAATAATTCCTCTTGAATTTCATTACTATCGGGATTATTTTGGTAGCGGCGCTGACGTTCGCGATAATAGCGCTGCACAATTGAGATATCAGTTTTACTTTCTTTATTAACTTTCGGACTCCGGAGGTATTTAAATATTTCCTGAGAAGTTTGGTTCTCAATTTGGGCAAGAAGTTCATGCTTACTCTTAAATTTTTTGGCTAAAGCTGGGTTATGACTAAGTTGTTGCTGCTTGTTTTTAAGCTTTTTGCCATGGGTAATTCGTTTGACGGTGTAGATAAACCGATAAGAGATTTGCAACCAGATACTGCGTAACAAGCTATTATCTAAGTGAAAGTCACGGGTAAACATGGTCCGCTGGTAAAGCCGCCGGTCTTTTTCGGTAATGTCGCCATTAGAAACCAAATCGGTCAGAACTTCGTTTTCAACATCTCGGGTTTGTGCAAATAGTTGCTTTAAAATTCGTCTGTTTTTTATAATTTCCGGTCGGTTTTGACTATGAATAGTGGCAATGACGGCTTGTGTTTCCAGTGGATTTTGATTTAAGTCTTTAATTTTTTTAATTGTATAGTTAATCATTTGCTTACGAGCTCTTTTAGCGTCCGCCGCGGAATATGGCTGCTTTTGTTTGGGGAGTAGAATTGGCAAAATGACGGATGGCACTAACATACTTAAAACAATTACAACGGTTGCGATGTATAAGAGATCATTTCGATAAGGAAATGTGACGCCATGAAAGGTCAAAGGCAGCGAGAAGGCCATTGCTAAAGTAATGGTTCCGTGAATCCCATTGAGGGCAATAATCCAAGAATTAGTGTTTTTATATTCTGGACGGACACGGACCGTTGCTAATCCAAACCGAACCCATAAGTAACGTAGGACAGTCATGATTGCATATAGTAAAGCAGCCAAGCCGGTTAAAAATAGTAAAAAAGAGTTGTTTCGATAGGAAATATCAGAAATAACGGTTGGTAAAGAAACTCCCAAGAGCACGAACACAAAACCATTTAAATTATCTGAAAGGACTTCCCACGTGGTGTTTCCGACCACCTGCAGTTTTGTGGAAGTCAAACGGAGACGTCCTTGTTGAACCCCGTGAACAAGTCCGGCAGCCACCACTGCCAAGATACCAGAAACGTGAATAGATTCTGCGACAAAGTAAACAAAAAACGGTGTTAAGATGCCTAGGGTCACAATGACGGAAGAATTATCCATGCGATGGTTGATTAGTAGTGTCCGTAAAGAAACCAACAAACTTCCCAATACAAGACCTAATAGTAAGCCACCTATAAACACATACAAGAAATCGAAGAACCCATATGTAAAGGAAAATTTCCCGGTGGCAAAAGCTTGTAAGGCTAAATCAAAGATTACAATTCCAGATGCATCATTAAACAGAGATTCATTTTTCAAAGTTTCCATGGCCTGTTCGGGCATCGCAATGTTGGCGGTGACAGAGGAAACGGCTACCGCATCGGTTGGCGTGATGATCGCGGCAAGGGCAAATGCCAGAGGTAAGGCTAATTCACTGAGTGCTAAATGAGTTACGACACCGACGATGCTGACGGTAACCAGCGCTAAACCAACAGCTAATGAAAAGGTTGTCGACATCGAGCGACGGAGGACCCGCATATTGGTATTTAGGCCTTCGTAAAACATTAAAGGTGCCAAAACGGCTAACATAAAAAGTTCAGGATTCATGGTGTAGTGACGATAATAAGGGACAAAAAAGGCCATCAACAGGCCCACTGCAATTTCAATGAAAGCTAATGGGATCTGCGTAATTTTGCTGGCAATGACATTGGAAATGAGCACAGCAATCACGAGGACTAGAACTAGAATAACAACTTCCATAATGTTCACTCCTAAAAATTAATCTAATTCTAGTTTACCATAGCGATTATAAAATGATGGTGGACAACGGTCTGCAGTGTCTAAAAAAGCCCCCATAAACAAAGTTTCTTACACCTTTGCCTAGGGGGGCTTTAAATTAGAAATAATTAGTTTTTAGAGAAGAGTTTGGTAAGATAATCCATAAAGCGGGCCAGATATTTATCTTGGTCAACGGTTAAAGCGACAGTTACGTTTGGATTTTTATCTGTTAGTCTAGCGGGATCACCGATGGTACGGCCCCACATTTCTTTTGTGGTATCGACAAACATATTTAAATCTAGCGTTGAAACCAAGGAAGGATCTAAGGCAACGCCAACAGCCAGTGGATCATGAAGGGCACACCCATGTAAATGGGGACTTGTAATTTTGTAAACATCAATGTAATAATCAACGATGTCAGCAAACTTTTCCCCGGCTGCAGTTTTTAGTGCTCGCCATTTGGCAGTCTCTGATTTAGTTAGCAAGGTGCGCAAGGTTACATCTAAACCGACCATAGTAAGATTGAGCCGACTCTCAAAGACTTCATCGGCAGCTTGAGGGTCTTGGTTGATATTAGCCTCTGCCACTGGTGAAACGTTACCCGGAACGGTTAATGCACCGCCCATAAGTGTGACGTTACCGATTTCGTCTTGAATTTGTGGGGAGATTTTTAAAGCTTTTGCTAAATTAGTCATGGGACCGGTTGGCACCAAAATCAAATCTTTACCATAGGCATGCGCAGACTGAATTAAAAAGTCGACTCCAGATTCAGTTTCTGGTTGGCGTTTTGCAGTTGGTAGAGGCACTTCTCCGATCCCGTTTTTGCCATGAATTTGGGCGCTAATTGGCATCACATCGAAATGAGTAGTTGTTGAAGAATATAATTCACCAAGGTAAACTGGAATGTCAGAGTGACCCAATAACTCAAGAATTTTTAAACTATTTTGAGCTGCCAACGGGGTTAACACATTTCCATATGAAGAGACGATTCCAATTAAGTCAACATCTGGGGCTGCCACTGCATATGCGATGGCCATTGCATCATCAATACCAGTATCTAAATCTAAGATCATTTTGCGTGTTGCCATGAGGAGCCTCCCAAATTTTATTTTTAACATCTTAATCATACGAAATAAGTATCCTAAATACAATCAAAAAATAGTTGTCTATTAGGTATGTGTCAAGATTTAGTAAGTAGTACCTCTAATTAGATTTTATCTGCTTTTGGTTCCGTTCCGGCGCTGATGTGGGTCGTGTGGGTCGCTTACGAGCTAACTTCTCGCCCTTCAGGCCAGAAGTGGATCTCTCCAGTCTTCCCATGTCACTAAGCGATAAAATCGCCAAGTGACATCGACACACTCTCTCATCAACGCCTCCACTACACCTAATTAGAAGATTAACGGTCTTCTCGTGTTTTAAAAAGGCTTTTTTCACTTGGCCGTGTGGCTAGCTTATCAGCCTCGCATGTTTTTTAGTGATAAGTTGCTAAACTACGTATGCACATTCTTTATACATAAGCCGCCATGTCACTAGTTTTAAAATTTTGCTTACTTGGAGTAATATTTATTAGATTAGTCATTTTTTATCCTTGGGCTTTCCGCCTTGGTCATGTAAAATTAAGAAGCAAAAACAAAAGCTTCGGGAAAAATCTTTCAAAAAAAATGGTGAGAGGTTTTTCCAAATTCAGGATCACCGATGGGAAACGCATATGAAGTGAAAGCTGGTTTTTGAGGCTATTAGAATTACGCCATTCCCCAAAAACTAAATTATGATCGAAATAAACTGTTAGCTAAAAAAGAAAGAGGGATAAACGTGTCCGAAATTTATGACATTACAATCATTGGTGGGGGCCCCGCTGGGATGTTCGCCGGTTTTTATAGCGGATTGCGAGGAGCTAAAGTTCAAATTATCGAAAGCCTTTCTCAATTGGGTGGGCAGGTTAGTGCACTTTATCCCGAAAAGTATATTCATGATGTGGCTGGTTTTATGGGGATCAAGGCTAATGATTTAGTCGCGCATCTCCAAGAACAAGTCGAACAACTACCAATTGATATTCGGTTAAACGAAACGGTCACTAATTTAATTCAACAAGAAAATAATTTTGAAATTGTGACCAATCATGATACTTATCACTCAAAATCTGTCATTGTGGCAACTGGTGTGGGGGCTTTCAGTCCGCGGCGCTTGGCCGTAGACGGCGCCGATAAATTAGAAAACACCCATGTTTTTTACACAATCCCTGATCCACAACGGTTTCGAGATAAAACTGTGTTGATTGCTGGCGGTGGCGATTCAGCGATTGATACGGCACTGATGCTTGAAAAGGTTGCAAAACACGTTTACTTAATGCATAGACGGACTCAATTTAGAGGGATGGAACATAGCGTTAAAATTCTGGAACAATCAAATGTTGAACTGTTAACCCCCTATTTGTTAAAACAAATTGATCCAACTGACGGTCATCTTTTATTAACGATGAAAGAAGTTAGAGGAGAACGTCTGCTTCAAAAACAAGTGGACGATGTCGTGGTGAATTATGGATTTATTTCGAACAACAAAACAATTCGGCAATGGGAGGTTCAACCCGAACAACAACACCGGATGTTTACCGTAGATCGCCAAATGAAAACAAACATCCCCTTAATTTATGCAATCGGTGACGGAGTAGATTATGACGGGAAACTAGATTTGATTGCGACCGCTTTTGCTGAGGGTCCAATGGCAGTAAGTGCAATTATGAAGGAACTCTATCCGGACCGGCGAGGACCATTGCACAGCACTTCTATGGAGTTATAAAAAAGTTCTAGATTTCAAGAATTTACTTGAAGTCTAGAACTTTTTTTGATCACCCTACTGTTAGTTTCCTGAAGTGGAATCTGGATTTGTGATTTCAATTCGATTATTCTTTGACTTTGAATGCGTTGCTTCCGGAGCATCAGTTTTATATAGATCCTCAAGGGAACGATCTCGGTTTTTAGAGTACATCGACGTGGACTTTAAGCCTAATTTCTTTTGGATAGCGAGTTCTTTTTCTAAACCGTTTGAATAATTATAGGCTGTCGAATTAACCTTTTTAAAGCCTTTAGGTGTATAGAAACGGAGTAAATTTTTCTCGTTCAAAGCATCAGACATATTAAGCTGTTTATTGACTGCCGTTTGAGCCTTGGCAACTTGTTTTTTTAAAGCACCAGTTGGCGTGACGACTTGGCCAGTTGAGTTGTTGTAAATGGTACCACCAATCGATGTATAGTTTGGGGTAATGAAATCTTGATTACGGAACGCGACAACTTGATCATGTTCTGAAGAGAAGAGATCAGTCCCAAACTGCATGTAAGGTTTTGAGTTAATTCCCAACAAATGCAATAAGGTAGGTAAGACATCAATTTCGCCACCATATTGTTTCTGAATGCCACCGTTTTTAACTCCTGGAATATGAATCATAAACGGCACTCTTTGTAACTGGGTATTATCCCAATCAGTCCAGTTATCAACAGGGTCTTTGCCATACGAAGTGAAATGACTTGGGTCCTGACTAAATGTTTTCGCTAGATCTTTATTTGCAGAATCAGAAATCCCATAATGATCCCCGTATAAAATGATGACGGAATTATCGTATAGGCCTGATTTTTTTAAGAAAGTGAAGAATTCTTTGACTGACTGGTCAAGGTAATTAGCTGTTTTAAAGTAGTTGTTCACAGAAGTATTTCCAGTGTCAGGAACTTTAAAACTTGAATCTTCTGAATCTAGATCATAAGGAAAATGGTTAGAAACTGTAATATATTTGGCATAGAAAGGCTGCTGTAAAGCTTGCAGATACTTGATGGAATCCTTAAACAGTAACTTATCCTTTAGGCCGTAACCAGTGGCCTTGTCACCAGAAGTATCATAGTAACTAGCTGAGAAGAAGTACTGATAACCCATATTTTTGTAAACATTATTTCGGTTCCAGAAACTAGCTACGTTGCCATGGAAAACGGCAGACGAGTAACCTTGTTGCTGTTTTAAAATGGCCGGCGCCGCTTGGAAAGTCTGATCATTTCCAAGCTGGGCAAATAAGGAACCTTGGGGTAAACCGAATGTACCAGTTTCAAGCATATTTTCAGCATCACTGGTTTTCCCTTGGCCAACTTGGTTAAAGAAATTAGAAAACGAATAGGTACTCTTGCTGTGATAAAGACTGTTTAAAAATGGGGTTACCGTCTGGCCTTCAACCTTATCATCAATCAAGAATTGTTGGAAACTTTCCAGATGAATCACGATGACATTTTTACCTTTAGCAATTCCGTAATACTTCTTGTTGGAATTTGCGTAGTGTCCTTTAACGTACTTTTCAACGTTTTTTAATTCACTTTTGGTGGCACTAGAACGCATCTTACTCGTTTGTTCAGTTTTAGCACCATCGTAAATTGTGAATGGATCAATCCCTAAATATTTAACGATGTAAGAACGATCAAAGGTTCTGGTGATCAACTGAGGCCGATCAATTTCGGCAAACATCAGGTTAAAGCCAAAAAGCAAAACAGATAATGAAGTTACTTGAAAGCCTAACCGCTTAGGTAAACTATTTTTGTCCCACTTGATTTTGCGCATGAGCATTAAAACTAAAATGATGACAATATCGAGCCAAAACAATAAATCGTGTGGTTCAGTTAAGGCTAGGGAACTACCACTTAGTCCTTGGTTAACTTTGGAGTAACCTAACATGGTGTTAACCGTCATAAAATCTGTAAATTCACGATAGTAGATGACGTTCAAATAGAGTAACAGTGTATTACCGATATCGATCAATAAGATTAATGGGTAGAAAATTTTTGCTTTTTTTACGTAAAGCGCTAACCCGAATAGGAAAAAGGTGGTTGCCAACGGATTAATTAAAAGAATAAACCACTGAAAAACACCAGTTACCCCAAGAGAAAAATCAGCGAAATAAGCGAGGAGTGTTTTTAGCCAGAAAAGAAAGACTAATAGAAAGAAAAACCCCATTCTGGTGTTAATTTTTGCAATAAACCGTTTCATAATTAGATTGTTAACCTTCCCGTGTAAATCGACTTTTTAGTGTAAATTTGATTCACAAATATAGAGTCATTTTAACATAATTTTATTAAGCAAATTCTTAAATTTGGGTTCAGTTTGTTTTCCCAGGCAAAAAAAGCTTATAATTCAAAATAAATACAAATTATGAATGGGTGATCAAATGGATATAAAGTCAGCGTTTGGAAATAACGGAACCGTTTATGAAGATGGGATGAAAATAAGAAAGGCCGTTTTTATTGAAGAACAAAATATTGATGCTGCGTTAGAACAAGACGAAAATGAAAGTCGGTGTCGATACTACGTCGGCTATGTAAATCAGGAGCCAGTCACGACGGCTAGAGTCATGCAAACAGATGAAGGAACCCTAGTTCAGCGGGTGTGTACCTTGAAAGCTTATCGCCACCAAGGATTGTCTTCGCAAATTTTTCAAGCTATTGAACAAGATGCAAAAGCAAAGGAAATTAAGCAGGTCTGGCTATTTGCGCAAGATCACGCCCAAAAGTTTTATTTAAATAACGGATTTACAGTGGTTGGGGATCAAGTTATGGAAGCTGGAATTCCGCACCACAAAATGGTCAAAGAAATTTAATGGATTTTGTGGTTTAGTTAAAATTGAATTGAGATGAAGATATCGTGAATAAAATTCGACCCAAATATTCAGTGAATTGGGTGACGATTTTGTTAGTATTGGTACTTGGAGGAATTTTATGTTTCTTAACGCAGCATGATGCGCAATTGTATAAAGCACCGGTTGCCCAAATAACGCACGTGACAAACCAGAAACGTGTTTCTCAAGTAGATAACTTTCATAATCATGATTATGAGCAAAAACAGATTTTAACCGTGAAGGTGCTTAATGGCAAAGATCGGGGCAAGGTGTTACGCGCACAAAACACTTTTTCTGAGTCTAAAGCAATGGATCAGGCTTTTCGTGGCAATCAGCAGGTGTTTTTACACATTCAAAAAGGATCAAACGGAAAATTACAAGCAACGGTTACGGATTTAAAACGGGATACAGTGATTGTATTTTTAAGTTGGCTAGCAATTAGTTTGTTATTGTTAACGATGAAATTTAGTGGCTTGATGGCATTGCTGAGCGTTTTATTGAATGGTGTGCTGTTCTTTTTGGCCATTAAATTGGATGTCATGTTGCAGGCAACTAATGTCCTAGCAATTTTTAGTGTTTTAGCTTTTATCTTTGCCGGACTCACTTTATTTTTAGTACTTGGCAAAACAAAGCAAATGCTTGTGACATTTGGTGCTACGGTGTTAGGCACGGTAGGATCAGTCCTGGTCACTTTGTTAGTGTTAGCCGTGACGCATGAAAAGTGTCTTCATTTTGAGACGATGGAGTATGTTACCCAGAATCCGGAAACGGTTTTCTTAGCAGAAACTATTTTAGGATCTCTAGGGGCTGTGATGGATGAATCCACGGATATTATTTCCAGTTTATTTGCCCTTCACCGAGAGACACCAAGCCTGACCAGATGGCAATTGTTTCTATCGGGCAGAGAAATTGGCAAATCGATTATGGGACCATTAATCAATGTGTTGTTTCTTATTTTTATGGCCGACACATTTGGGATGATGGTCTTGTACTTGCGTAACGGTAATAGCTGGGCATATGCATTTACAATGAATATGTCGTTAGGAATGGTTCAAAGCTTGGTGAGTGGAATTGGGATCGTATTGGCAATTCCTGCCGCCAGTTGGTTTGCCAGCAGTATCTTAAAAAGAGGTGACCAACTGTGAGTACCATTTCAGCTTTAATTTTGATCTTATTTGTTCTCATGCTCATTGTTGGTGGTGGCCAAGGCTTAAAATCATTTTTGAGTTTAACAATTAATTTTGCAGTTATTTTTATGACTGTCGTCTTGATCGGGCTGAATTTTCCGATCATGTGGGTTACGCTTTTAAACGCCACAATTATTTTAGCCGTGACAATTTATTTGGGGGATGATGATCCATTGACAACCGAAACAGCGTTTTACGGGTCTGTCTTGGTGATGGTTATCATTGTGATTCTTATTATTCCGGTTGAACACTGGGCCACGGTTCAAGGGTTTGGTAATGAAAATACCGAAGACCTGGAAGGCTTATCACTATTGGTGGGCATTAAATTCTTAGATGTCAGTATTGCAACCACCATTCTAAGTAGTTTAGGGGCAATCGCAGAAGCAGCAATTGCTATTTCTGCGGGGTTAGGAGAAATTTTGGCACAGAAGCCAGAATTAGAAGCTAAGCAGCTCTTTAAAGATGGCATGGCCATTGGCAAACAAATTATTGGAACAACCTTCAATACGCTATTTTTTGGATTCTTTGGAGGCTTTTTAGGATTGTTCATTTGGTTTGAACGGTTGAATTATACGTTTGGTGAGCTTTTAAATAATAAAATATTTGTCTCAGAGCTTTTAATGATTTTAATTTCGTTTATTGGGGTTATCTTGACAATCCCGATTACTACGTGGGTGATTCGCTTAAAAGTGGGTCATCAAAAACGCGCCCATCAATAATATTAAAAAAGACATCTCAGCAGAAAAAATTGGGTCTACACTTTCTGGTATTGGTGAATAACTGATACCAGTTTTTATTTTGAAAATTAAAAGGACATCTGTCCTCTTTGTGCTACGATTTAATCACCAAACAAAATCGAAAAGAGGAAAAACAGATGTCCCTAACTAATTCTATCTTAAGCTTGTTTGAAATGACAGACCCAAATATAACCGTAACTGGTGTTACCAAGAAACGTTGCCCGAATGGACAACGAATTCATGTCGTTCACGCCAACCTTTCTTATCAGCTTGTGAAATGTCCCCATTGTGGCCATAAAAGTCTAATTAAAAACGGTACCCACGTTAGTCATCTAAGGTTGGGAACCTTATCAGGCGGACGTTATGAAATGCAGCTAAGAAGACAAAGATATCAATGCCAACATTGTTTAAAAACCTGTGGAGCTAAAACTAACCTCGTTAGACGTAATGAAACTTTTACCCACAATGTTAAACATCAGGTCATTGTGCTAGCTCGTGACATGCTGACCAGTAAAGAAATCGCTAAAATTTGTGGCATTTCACCAAGTAGTGTGCAACGTATTTTAAATGCAAATATTCACTTGGCTTACCGTGTTAAGCAACTTCCACCAAATCTTTGTTTCGATGAATTTCGTTCCTGTAATCATCTAATGTCCTTTAACTGTTGCGATGCCGTTAGTCATCGCCGCATTGTGACCCTCGAAGATCGTCTCAGTAAGGATATCATTGATTACTTTGAAGCTCGTTATTCAGTTCAAGAACGTGCGAAAGTTCAAACAATTACTATTGATATGAACGCCGAATATGCCAGCTTTATTCATCGTTTATTCCCGAACGCTGTCACGATTATTGACCGTTTCCACATTATTCAGCTTGCTGGTCGTGCACTAGACAATGTACGTACACGCATTATCCGTACTTTTCAAGATAAGCATTCACGCATTTACCGCATCCTTAAATCTCAATGGCGTTTATTTCATTTGGCAGAAGAGAAAATCAATGACACTAAGCTTATCTATTTACGAGGCATTAACGAGTATATGACCCAACAGAACGCCATCGACCTTGCCTTAGATGAATTTCCAGAATTCAAAACTGTGTATCAAACTTATCAAGGCATTCTAACTGCTATCCACCAAAAGAATGCCACGGGATTTAAAAATTTGATTACCAACTACCAAGTAGCTGGTAATCAAATGGACGTCACCATTTCAACCTTCGTTAAGAACGGCTCAGCAGTGCTCAACAGTTGTCGTTATCCGTATTCTAACGGTCCTATTGAAGGACTTAATCGCAAAATCAAGGTATTAAAGCGTAGCTGTTTTGGTTTTCGAAATATTCATAACTTCTTCATTCGTATCAGTTTAATTCATGAGTAAACAAAAAGCACATTCACCGAAGTGAACATGCCTTCAAAAATCTCTACCAATACAGTTTGACAGAGACCCAAAAAATTCTGTCTGAGATGTCTTTTTAGATCACACTTTATCGTAAGTTACATGCAGGGCAGCCGAAATACCAAGTGGAAATAAGAACAGCCAAATAACCTCTGCAACGAAAAGTACCAGTGCAATTTGAATGAACGAAAGTAGTTGCGTAAAACCAAGTGCAAGCAATGGAATTAAGCTTAATAGGCCAATAAAACCAAGAATTTTATCAAAACTATTCATGGCATTTAAATATTGCGTGGTTGAGGAACGAGCCGTTCGTAAAATAATTGGAATGATCAAAGCTAAATTGACATAGGTAAAAAGAATTCCAGCAAGCATGGGAACATCCGCTAATAAAGATTCTTTTAAAAGACTAGTCGATAATAGATTGATTAATCTAAAGCTTCCTCCAAAGGCGACTAATAAAGTACCACTCGCATAAATAGCAAACAAAGACTGTGAAATAGCCAATAAATAAATGATCAGAAAACCAATTAGCCAAGGTAACAGATGAGTAACATCATGTTTAAGAGCTTGTTTTTGATTGGTAACTGAAACAGTCTCACCAGAATAGGCTAAGTTGCTTTTTGATAACGACGTTCCTTGCAAGGTCGAATTCGTGGTTGTTTTTAATTGTTTAAGTGTTTTTACGCCAGAATTGGAAGAAGGTTCTTTATTTAAAACAATTGAGATGGTTGTTGTTTTGTTCTTATTTAGATTAAATTGATTTAATGCATTTTTCATTGGGGCCGTTTTTAAGTCTGCTGCCGTCATGTACAGGGTGCTAACAATACCAGATTTGCTTAAGCCAGTTAGGTAACTATTATCAGCAGCCAAGTTTTGTTGGGCAATTTCTACGTTCTTACTATCCTTTGATAGGGCAGTCTTAGTATTTTCAATGGCCGTTTCAGCATCTTGAAAATCATCATTAACGGTTTGTTGGTCATCTTCAACTTGACTGATATTATCAGCAATGACCGAGTTGTTGGAACTGATCACTTTGATGTTGCGATGCAATGTTTTAAGATCACTTAATGGATTTCTATTATGTGTTTTTAAAGAAGTCAAAACTTGTCGCGTGTTTTTTGATCCCTGTGATAGGCTTCGTGAGTTAAGCAAATTAGTCAATGTGGTTTGTTGGTCTTCAATCGTGGTAATATCACTAGCCAAGTCACTTGCTTGTTCGGATACCTGTGAGCTTTGAGATCCGATGGCATCTAAATTGGTGAGACTTTCTGATAAGGTCTTTAAAGTGGAACTAAGTTTTAAGGATTTTAATTGTTTTTGAGAATTTTTAAGTGACGTTTGTGTTTTAGTTAAGTTCAAGTTGGCCGCCGAAAGCTGGCTGGTAATGAGTTTAAGTTGTTGATTCACGTATAAACTGGATAACGGTGTTCCGGCAGGTTGCACTACAGAGAAAACAGCTGCCACGTTTGGTACGGGTTTTAACTTTTGGGTCAACTGATTAATCACCGCTAGATCCTGAGTTGTGGTTATTGCAGATTGATTGGTTAGCGAAATGGTGATTGGTGAAAGCTTTCCGGTCGGATAATGACTGGAAACAACATTTGCGCCTGTCTTAGCTTGGCTTGAAAACGGCGTGTCTGTCGAAGAAGACCAGTTAAGCGGCCGAGTTTTTATGAAAAGACCCGCACAAATAACAATAAAAATACCAACTAAGGTTAAAATAGCATGTTTATTTCCTAGAGTGGTATTGAAGTGCCAAAAATTCACTGTAGTGGATAGCTTTCTTGCGGAACCGGGCCAGAAAAATAAATCTTCCAAAAACTCGGTTAAAGCAGGCATTAAAGTGTAAAAAATTAGCCAGCCTAAGCCCAAAGAAACGCCAATAATCCACAACGAACTAAGGGTTTCGTTCTTTGCTAAAAGTAAAGCGGATCCAGTGATGATTAAAGGAACAATTGTGATCAGCGAAGGTAGCCACGACCGTTTGTAAAGTGGATCAGCAGATTGAAGAGTCTCAAAATGATTACTGTAAGAGTGATAGAAAACAGCAATAACAATTGGCAAGATGCCAAAGCTGATAAATGCCATAATCAAATCGGTTTGAGCAGTGTAGGGTGCATTAAAAAAATGAGCTGCACTTGCTGCAACGGAAAGACTGGTTAGGTAGGTAATTCCAGAGAGTAACAGCGTGATTAATGGGGCGATCACTGATCGAAAAATGAGTCCTATTGAAATTAGCATCAGTACACAACAAATACCAATCATAATTTTTGTGGCCGTCTGAATGGCCTGAGCTCTTGCAACCTGGAGGACATCATTTCCAGTTACGTAGGTCGTAACACCGGGTGTATGAACCAAACTATAGACTTGGGGAATGAGAATATGAAACTGAGATTGTTTATTTTTGAAATGAAGAATGGTTAGTTCGGTTGACTTATCTGCCGAATTTAAACGATGGGATGCATTCGAATCGTTAGCAGACTCAATGGTTTGGATGCCCAGAAATTTTTTGTTTGCTTGTAATTTTTCTTGAGTATCTTGGATAGCCTTTTTTTGTTTACTTGTCAGTGAACCATTAGGATTTGTATAAACAATGGTCGCCGAGGTTCGTTGCTGCTTCTTATTTGTGCTTGTGTCGGTAGGCAATTGCTGACTGTAACGATTGTTCCAAGTCAGTGAATTGGGAAGTAAGACGATCAAGCCAACCAGAAGAACGGCCCACGTGATCAGACTGGCAATTTTAAGTTTTTTTGTCTTTGACATTTCGTTATTCATTCCTTATGTATTACGTATTTGCTATTCTGAGTTTACCATAGACGATGCTTTGTGTTTAAGCTGAAAATAAAAGATTGGTTACGCTATAAAGAGAAAATACGTAATTTAGATGCATATTTTTTATAATGCCATTATTTTTTGAAAAAGTTATTCAAATTCAAAATGAGCAGGACAATCAAAATGAGGATCACAGTGATTAAAATGGTGAGTTCCCAGCCAATGATGGAGTGACTAAAAGGAACAAGGACGTTTTGACCAAAAAAGCCAAAAACGATTGAAGGAACTGCCAACACAATTGAAAAGACAGTTAAAAATTTCATGGTATTATTTAAATCGCTATCGAGAACATTTGAATTGGCGTTTGCGACCCGTTCAATAATGTCGGTCGCTAACTGCGCCATTTCCTCGCCTTGTTGTGATTCAACAATGACATCTTCTAGTTGTTCATGTTGGCCAGTGGTCATCTGAATTTCTTGCATCCGGTTCATACTGGTTAAAAGGGCATTATTAGATCTTAGAGAGGTTAAATAATAAACTAAACTAGTTTCTAAACCCAACATGTCAGAAATAGATTTTCGTGAAATGCGATGAGTCATCGATTTTTGAATTTGTTGCCGTTGCCGATTAATGTTATTTACAGCGTCAAAATACTGAACCGAAAGCTCATAGAGGGTCCGGAAAATGATGGTTAATGGCGCAACTTCTTCTTTACTATGAAGTAAGGCGTTGTTGAGATGACGGGCAAAAACCGTATTAACAAATTCTGTAGAAGATCGAGTAAAAGTTAAAACATAATCATTAACTAACATGATCCCGATAGGCTCTGTACTCCCACTGGCAGTAATATCTTTAGAAAGAACATCGAAAATAAGCAAAAAAATATTTGCGTCACGATCGGTTTCGATGCGGGCTCTTTCATTTGGATCAATTGCGTAACCAATCATTTCATCAGTTACCTGGTAGTGGTGAATTAATTTTTCTTTTTCTACCTGAGTTGGTTCATTAATTGCAACCCAAGTGTGTTGTTTATTGATCTTTTTTTCAGTAATCATAATTTTTATCCTCATTTGAAGTGGAAATTGTAAAATCTTGCACCACCCCAATTTTAATCCATTAAAACGCCGCCGTCTATGCGATGTAAAAACAAAACTTAATTTTGAAAGAATATTCGTGAATGTGGTATGATTCTACTCAATGAAAGTTTCGAAATATAGTGAACAAGGAGTGCAGAAATGTGCAAATAATTTCAAAATTATATGGTCCCTTTTTTGATCTACATAATTGGGAAACCGTCTTAACATCCAGTAGTGATTGGATGATTATTTTATCGTTAATTATGATTGAATGTCTATTGTCCGTTGATAATGCCGTTGTGCTTGCAACACAAACGCAGGCCTTAACAAACTTAAAAGAACGAGAAAAATCTTTGTTTTATGGACTTTGGGGAGCGTATATTTTTCGTTTTCTAGTAATTGGAATTGGGACGTATCTAATTCATATCTGGGAGATTAAAATTGCTGGGGCCCTGTACTTACTGTACATGGTTTATCGTTATTTTGCGCCTAAAACGAAAAAAACGAGCAAAACACCACAAAAATCAATCAAAAAGAAACGTCACATATCGTTATTTTGGTCCGTTGTTATTCAGATTGAAATGATGGATATCATTTTCTCAGTGGATTCTGTTTTAGCGTCCCTGGCGATTTCGTCCAATCCAGTTGTAGTACTAATTGGTGGAATGATCGGAATTTTATGTATGCGGGGAATTGCCGAAGTGATCATGAATGTGATGCGTAAAATCCCAGAATTGGAAACAATGGCCTATGTGTTAATTGCAATTATTGGTGTGAAACTGTTTGTGTCCATTCCAATGATTGGTTGGGAAATTCCATCTGGCATATTTGCGCTGATTGTGGTTTTTGCGGTATTGATTACATTGGTTATTCATTACTTTAGAGTTCGTAAAGCACGGTAAATTTGAAAGGGGGTTTGCAGTTTTGTGAGACTTCTTGCAATTCCGTAACTCCCAACTTACTTCGCTCACTATTCAAGGACAGTTCAGTAAGTCAGTTACGAATTTGTAAGCATGCTAACCGCGAGATGCAATCTCGCTAACGACATTCTTAAACCTCAAAACAAAACGTCTGAATTCACTCACTATGCTATAATTTACCCATAAGATTTGAAAACGGAGGAAAGCAATTTGGCTGTAACACTTACAAGCTATAATATTGATAAAGAGACAGACCAAGGCCTGACCATTGTTGATTTTTGGGCTCCTTGGTGTGGCCCTTGTAAAATGATGGAACCTGTTTTGGATCAGCTCGAAACTGAGTATACTGGAAAAATTAAATTTGCAAAATTAAACGTCGATCATCAACAAGAAATTGCTGAGCAGTATAAGATCATGAGTATTCCGGCCCTGGTCTTATTTCGAGACGGGAAAGCTGTTGAAAAAGTGACAGGCTATTATCCAAAAGACAAATTAACGAAATATCTGGATTCCAAAGTAGAGACAAGGTGACAAAATGAAAACCGCAATTGTGATTGATAGTTCTGCGTATGTTCCGGAAGCACTGGTCAAACAATATCATTTAGTTGTAATTAACCAACCGATTTTATTTGGTAATCATCTTTATCGTGAAGGAGTTGATCTAACTTCAACTGAATTTTACGAACGACTCACAAAGGATAAAACTGTTCCTACTGCTTCACAAGTGGCGATGACGGAAATGCAAAATGTTTTCACAAAATTGGCTAGTGAAGGGTACCAAGCAGCAATTTGTTTTGGAATCTCTAGTGGTTTAAGTGGATTTATTTCTAATTTGGCAGCCTTTGCGCCATCTGTAAAAGACTTAGAGGTCTACACAGTTGATTCTAAATTTGCCGGAACGGCTGAAGGCAATTTGGCCCTGTTGGCCGCAGAGCTGGTTGCTAGGGGTTATGCCGTTCATGACGTTTTGAGTAAGGTAGAGGACTTACAGAAAGCCACGCATTTTTTGTTAATTGTTTATAATATGCGGGCATTATCTAAAACCGGTCGCATTGTGAGTCGCTCGCCATTAATGGGGGCAATTCTTGGAACGAGAACAATTTTAACCTTTAATGAGGCCGGCCGTTTGGAGTTAGTTACCAATGCGCATCGGATGAATCGTGCCTTTAAGAAAGCTAAACTGAGACTAGATACTGACCTTCAAAAACAAAAAACACATGTCCGGATCAGTGTTTTGGATGCTGATAACGAAGAATTAAGTCAGCAGTGGAGTGATGAACTTGCGAAGACTTATTCCCAATCGGTTGTTGAAACAGGAAAAATTGGTCCTTTTTTAGGTGTTCACGCAGGATACAAATCAATGGCGATTGTTTGGGCGCCTGACTGGCGAGACATGATTGAGGATGGTCAGGGTCAGGCTAAACCAAAAGTGTGACTTGTGCTAAGATAGTATTGTTGAATTAAAAAATTGGGAGATATAGAAATGATTACATTAAAATCAGAACGAGAAGTAAAAGGGATGCAAAAATCTGGCGCAGTGCTTGCCGGCATGCATCTTGGCTTACGTGATATTATCAAGCCTGGAATTTCGAGCTGGGATATTGAAAAGTTTGCTGTTCGTTACCTTGCAGAAAACAATGCTAAAGCTGAAGAAAAAGGTTTTGAAGGCTATGAATATGCAACTTGTGTGAGTGTTAATAACGAAGTTTGTCATGGCTTTCCCCGCAAAGATTTGCTGATCAAAGACGGCGATTTGGTTAAGGTTGATACAGTGGTTAGTGTTGATGGCTACATGTCAGACTCATGCTGGGCATACGCAGTGGGCGATGTGAGCGATGAAGTTAAAAAGTTAATGGACGTGACAAAAAAGGCTTTGTACCTTGGAATTGATGCCGCTGTTCCGGGTAACCGAATTGGCGATATTGGTCATGTAATGCAACACTATATTGAAGATGAAAATGGCTATGGTGATGTACGTGAATTTGTCGGACATGGTATTCAACCAACCATGCATGAAGATCCAATGGTCCCGGGTTATGGTGATGCTGGTCGTGGCTTGCGTTTGAAGGCGGGTATGACAATTACCATCGAACCAATGGTGAACACTGGTGATTGGCGTTGTGACACCTCTGCTCCTGATGGCTGGACAGTGACCACCATGGATGGCAGCTTAAGTTGTCAGTATGAACATACTTTGGTAGTTACAAACGATGGTCCAAAGATCTTAACGTCACAGGATCCTGAGTTTGATGCTAAGTATTTATTAAAGCCAGAATTTGATGCTAAAATTCTAAAATAAATATTCACTTAAAATAATAAAAGTTGGTTTACTTTTAAGTAGCCAACTTTTTTGTATCCGCAAAAGACGAATACTTGGACAAACACAGAAATTTCGGTATGATAGTACGCGTGTAGAACATTACGATTTAAACTTTATAAATGAAAAACGGTGGCAGTATGAATAAAAGAGATTTAGAAGCAAAACGCATTGTAATTAAAATTGGGACCAGCTCATTACTTTATCAAAATACCAGCCAACTAAATTTGCGAGCCATTGAGCGCTTAGCATTTGTGCTCAGCGATTTGAAAAATCAAGGCAAAGAAGTTGTCTTGGTTTCTTCGGGAGCTATTGGGGTCGGAATGGGTAAATTGGGATTAACTAAACGACCGGAAACAATTCCTGCTCAACAAGCAGTGGCGTCTGTTGGTCAAGGTGAGTTACTTGGGATCTATGAGCGTGAATTTCAGAATTATGGAAAATCAGTTGCCCAAATGCTGTTAACTCGCGACGTTTTGGTTTATCCGCAAAGCAAAAAGAACGTCTTTAATGCTTTTCAGGAGTTATTGAAGCTAAATGTGATTCCGATTGTAAATGAAAATGATACAGTTTCGGTTGATGAATTGGACCATAAAACTAAATTCGGTGATAATGACCAATTATCAGCAGTTGTTGCAGACTTGATAAACGCAGATTTGTTAATTATGTTGTCAGATATTGACGGATTTTATTCTAGCAATCCGTTAACAGATCCTAACGCAGAGTTGTATCATACCGTGACTAGTATTGATAGCTCAATCATTCAATCAGCTGGTGGCCGGGGAACTAAGTTTGGCACAGGCGGAATGGTGACTAAATTAAAAGCCGCAAAACGGATTTTAAGTAATAATCAGAAAATGGTTTTGGCAAATGGAGAGAATCCGCGGATAATTTATAATATTTTGGCCGGTGAACCGGTGGGGACGCTTTTCGAACCCAAACAGGTAGCTACGAAAGAAGGATTAGCATGATTACTTTAATAGAAATGGGTAAACAGGCGCAAGCTGCAGAACAACAGCTTTCTCAGTTAGCGACTGTCAAGAAAAATCAAGTTTTAAAAACCATGGCTAAACAAGTTCGTCAAGCCTCCCCTGAAATTTTGAAAGCTAATGCAATTGATATGCAAAATGCTGAAAAAAATGGTGTTCGAAAAGTGATGTTGGACCGTTTGCAACTAGATAAAGAGCGGATCAATAGCATGGCCGAGGGCCTAGAACAAGTTGCTGGGTTAGCTGATCCAATTGGCGAAGAACTGAAAGGCTGGACGACTGAAGCTGGACTAGATATTTCTCAGGTACGGGTTCCTTTGGGTGTGATCGGGATGATTTACGAAGCTCGGCCAAATGTGACCGTCGATGCTGCAGCACTGACTTTTAAAGCTGGTAACGCGGTTATTTTAAGGGGTGGAAAAGAAGCCATCAATTCTAATCAGGCGTTGGTTACCGCCCTACGTCGGGGATTGCAAACTGAAGAGGTTTCTGTGGACAGTATTCAACTAATTACTGATACTTCACATGAAACGGCGACGGCTTTAATGCAGTTGACAGACTATTTGGATGTTTTGATTCCTCGTGGGAGCGCCAAATTTATCAAGATGGTTGTGGACAAGGCCAAAGTTCCGGTAATCGAAACAGGAGCCGGCAATTGCCACGTATATGTGGATGAAGGTGCTGATTTGCAAATGGCCACAGATATTGTGGTTAACGCCAAAACGCAACGACCTTCTGTTTGCAACGCGATGGAAAAATTAGTTGTGAACCAAGCTGTTGCAGCTAAACTGTTACCAATGGTTGCTGAGGCGCTGAAGCCTTTTAACGTGGATTTGCGTGGTGATGAACGTGCCAAGCAAATTTTGCCAGAAATCAGTTCAGCGACAGAAGCCGACTGGGGTACGGAATACAACGATTATATAATGGCAATCAAAGTGGTGGATGATTTAGACCAGGCAATTGCGCATATTAATCGCTATAACACCAAGCATAGTGAAGCCATCATTACCAACAATTATGCGCATAGTGAACGATTTACAAAAGAAATCGATGCTGCAGTTGTTTACGTAAATGCTTCAACCAGATTTACGGATGGGGTGGAATTTGGATTTGGTGCCGAAATTGGCATTAGTACTCAAAAGCTACACGCCCGTGGACCAATGGGCTTAAACGAAATTACATCTACGAAGTATGTGGTTCGTGGAAACGGACAAGTTCGAAAATAAAAATAAAAAAACAGCTTTCGGTTTTAGAATTTTTCTAAACCAAAAGCTGTTTTTAGTATCAATGGAAAATTAATAGTTACTGATTTCAATCAAGTTACCATCGGGATCGCGGACGTATACGGAAGTCAGTTTTCCGTGAGCACCGGTTTTTTGAACTGGGCCTTCAATGATATCAACGTAGTAGCTCCTGAGGTGATTAATGACCTCAGGTAACTTGTCTTTTACCACAATACACAAGTCTGCTGATCCAGGGGTGGGCTCGGATGCGACCGGATTGTGAGGGTGATCGCTGAGTTGAAAATTAATTTTTTGTTTCCCACATAAAACTGCCTTCCGATCATCGTCAAAGGTCATGATTGGCATATCGAAGACCTCGTGATAAAAACGGAGGCTCTTTTCAATATCGGTAACAGTTAAGACAATGTGGTCAATTTCACGTACATTCATAATAGATAACTTCCTTACTGAATTTAATTACCAATAGTATAGCATATTTCCTGATTGTGAATTGCTGTAGTTGACGCTGTTTGGCCGTTTGTGATACGGTTGATGATAGTAATTTACGAACGGATAGAAAGTGAGAAATATGAGTATACTAGCAGTTGAAAATTTATCACATGGATTTGCGGACAAAAGATTGTATGACGATGCCAATTTTGACCTCAATAAACAGGATCATATGGGGATCGTTGGTCAAAATGGGGCTGGAAAAAGTACCTTAATCAAAATATTAACTGGTGCCATCTTGCCTGATGAGGGATCAATTAAGTGGCAGAATAAAGTTACTTATGGTTATTTGGATCAATATGCAGATATTCCGGCTGGCGATACGCTTTACCAATTTTTAACAACAGCCTATGCTCATTTGTTTGAGTTGAAAGATCGTATGGATCAAGATTATGCCGATTATGCAGAGAACTTAGACGACGATCTGCTTGAAAAAGCTGGTCGGATTCAAGAAACTTTGGAAGCTAAGAATTTTTATGAAATTGATACCGAAATTGCGCGGGTAATGAGTGGACTTGGGTTAGATGACATCGGTAGAGATAACATTGTGAGTGAGATGAGTGGGGGACAACGGTCAAAGATTATTTTGGCAAAATTGCTTTTACAAAATCCTGATGTTCTTCTCTTGGATGAACCGACTAACTACTTGGATACGGCGCACATTGAATGGTTAGAGAACTATTTAACCACTTTTGATGGTACTTTTATTGTAATTTCTCATGATTATGATTTTTTGCAAGAAGTAACTAATTGTATTTGTGATGTGGCGTTTGGCAAAATTATTAAGTATCGTGGTAATTTCAAGTCTGCTATGCGTCAAAAAGAAGCTCGGAAAGAAGCCCAACTAAAGGCTTTTGAAAAACAACAGGTTGTGATTGAAAAAGCCGAGAAATTTATTCGCAAGAATAAGGCTGGATCTCATTCGACGATGGCCAAATCACGGGAAAAGATGTTGTCACATATTGATCGGGTGGATCCACCAAGCGAAAATCTACGTGCGCATTTTGATTTTCCATATTTGGAAACTGGTTCTCAGAATTCCGTAACTGTTAAAAAGTTAGCAGTTGGTTATGGCAAACGACAATTGCTGGAACCTGTCACCTTTAGTTTGACGGCTGGTGAAAAAATTGCCTTTTCTGGTTTTAACGGTGCCGGTAAGTCTACCTTGATCAAGTCGATCTTGGGAAAAATTCCAGCACTTAGTGGTACGACTTCATTTTCACCTTCGGCTAAGGTTAATTATTTTAGCCAAGAATTAGTTTGGGAAAAGCCTGAATTAACGCCGCTACAAACGATTCAAAATGTGTATCCAGATATGCAGCCAAGAACAATCCGCACAAAGTTAGCCAAATGTGGCATTAATGCGGCGGATACCCAAAAGGCGATGAGTATTTTAAGTGGTGGGGAACAGACGAAGGTTAAAATTTGTTTGTTGGAATTGGTTGAAGCAAACTTCTTAGTTATGGATGAACCAACAAACCATTTGGACGACGAAACGAAATCAGCTTTGAGTGAGGCTTTGCAGAGATTTAAGGGTAATTTGATTGTCGTCAGTCATGAAGATGGGTTTTATACTGACTGGATTGACAAAGAATTGAACGTTGAAAAATTACGAATTGATAAGTAAAAAAAGGAACCTGAACTGAACCCCGATAATTGGAGTAATCCAAATTATCGGGGTTTTGTTATGTTCTCAAAGGAAAATAAAATAAATGCAGTTTTAGAATTAACTAGTGGCCTGCCGCAAAGTATTATCATGAAAAAGTACGGTATCAAGGGCTCTGCCACTTTATATGAATGGAAACGCAGGTTAGAACAGTTCGGTGTTGAAGGTCTAAGTTTAAACCATAAGAAGACTTACTTTGATTATTCGTTTAAAATGAAAGTAATTAAATGGCGTTTAGATCAAAATGCATCCTTGCCGATAACTGCTAAGCAGTTTCGAATTAAACATCCAGCTGTAATTTGGCAATGGGAACGAGCTCTTGAACAAGGACGCCTTAATCCTAATCAAAGGCGGTCAAATACCATGTCAGATAGTAATAATGAAAAGTCTAAAAAGGAATTAGAAGAAGAAAACCGTGAATTGAGAGTTAAATTAGCTTATTTGGAAAAATTACACGCCTTGGTTCAGAAAAAGAAAGCATTAAAAACCAGGAAAAAGCACAAATAGTTGCTGAATTAAGGCGTGATTTGAACGAAGTGCTTAGCTTTATTTTAAAAGTTGTCGGTATGTCAAGTAGTAGTTATCATGATGCACTTAACCGACAATATAAAACTAATTATTCCCAGGACTTAGTGGATGAAATTCTTCAAATTAGACAAGATAATCCAGATTTCGGGTATCGTACGGTTACCGATGCATTAAGGAACAACGGTAAAATTGTTAACCATAAAGTGGTATTAAAGATCATGAAACAAAATGACGTGCTTTGTCATGCTTTTGATCGAAAAACTAGAAAATATAATTCTTATCGAGGTACTGTTGGTAAACTTGCTAAAAACAAACTGAATCGCAGATTCAATACGGATCGACCTTATCAAAAAGTAGTGACCGATGTGACTGAAGTTCGCTGGGGTTCTGGTTCGATTTCTGAGCGTGCTTATTTTACTTCATTTGTTGATCTTTACAGTAACGAGATATTGTCATGGAATATTGGTCTTAGCCCTAATGTAGCGTTTGTCACAAAACCTTTAATGGATTTAATTCGTTCAAAACCACAATTACCTTATAAGATGACAATTCATTCAGATCAAGGTTTTCAATATCAGAATTATCAGTATGTTTCCAAGCTAAAGAAAAACCACATTATGCAGAGTATGAGTCGCAAAGCGACTTGTCTGGATAATGCGGTTGCTGAGAGTTGTTTCCATATTTTAAAAGTTGGAACGGTGCATAATAACCACTATTCCTCCTACGAAGAATTAAGAATAGCCATAACTGAATACGTTAGTTATTATAATAATAAAAGAATTAGAACAAAACTGGCCGGAAAAACTACGGTACAATACCGAAACCTATCCGACCAGTTGGTTGCTTAAAATTCACTCCAAATTATGGGGTTCAGTTCAACCTGAGAAAAAATCTCAGGTTCCTTTTTTGTGATCTTTAGATTTTATTGTCGAAAATGTGGGTCTACACTTTCTGGTATTGGTGAATAACTGATACCAGTTTTTATTTTGAAAATTAAAAGGACATCTGTCCTCTTTGTGCTACGATTTAATCGCCAAACAAAATCGAAAAGAGGAAAAACAGATGTCCCTAACTAATTCTATCTTAAGCTTGTTTGAAATGACAGACCCAAATATAACCGTAACTGGTGTTACCAAGAAACGTTGCCCGAATGGACAACGAATTCATGTCGTTCACGCCAACCTTTCTTATCAGCTTGTGAAATGTCCCCATTGTGGCCATAAAAGTCTAATTAAAAACGGTACCCACGTTAGTCATCTAAGGTTGGGAACCTTATCAGGCGGACGTTATGAAATGCAGCTAAGACGACAAAGATATCAATGCCAACATTGTTTAAAAACCTGTGGAGCTAAAACTAACCTCGTTAGACGTAATGAAACTTTTACCCACAATGTTAAACATCAGGTCATTGTGCTAGCTCGTGACATGCTGACCAGTAAAGAAATCGCTAAAATTTGTGGCATTTCACCAAGTAGTGTTCAACGTATTTTAAATGCAAATATTCACTTGGCTTACCGTGTTAAGCAACTTCCGCCAAATCTTTGTTTCGATGAATTTCGTTCCTGTAATCATCTAATGTCCTTTAACTGTTGCGATGCCGTTAGTCATCGCCGCATTGTGACCCTCAAAGATCGTCTCAGTAAGGATATCATTGATTACTTTGAAGCTCGTTATTCAGTTCAAGAACGTGCGAAAGTTCAAACAATTACTATTGATATGAACGCCGAATATGCTAGCTTTATTCATCGTTTATTCCCGAATGCTGTCACGATTATTGACCGTTTCCACATTATTCAGCTTGCTGGTCGTGCACTAGACAATGAACGTACATGTATTATCCGTACTTTTCAAGATAAGCATTCACGCATTTACCGCATCCTTAAATCTCAATGGCGTTTATTTCATTTGGCAGAAGAGAAAATCAATGACACTAAGCTTATCTATTTACGAGGCATTAACGAGTATATGACCCAACAGAACGCCATCGACCTTGCCTTAGATGAATTTCCAGAATTCAAAACTGTGTATCAAACTTATCAAGGCATTCTAACCGCTATTCACCAAAAGGATGCCACGGAATTTAAAAATTTGATTACCAACTACCAAGTAGCTGGTAATCAAATGGACGTCACCATTTCAACCTTCGTTAAGAACGGCTCAGCAGTGCTCAACAGTTGTCGTTATCCGTATTCTAACGGTCCTATTGAAGGACTTAATCGTAAAATCAAGGTATTAAAGCGTAGCTGTTTTGGTTTTCGAAATATTCATAACTTCTTCATTCGTATCAGTTTAATTCATGAGTAAACAAAAAGCACATTCACCGAAGTGAACATGCCTTCAAAAATCTGGGTCTACACTTTCTGGTATTGGTGAATAACTAATACCGGTTTTTTGTCTGTTTTGAAAATCAGAAAAATAAAAAAGGACATCTGTCCTCTTTGTGCTACGATTTAATCGCCAAAACAAATCGAAAAGAGGAAATTCAGATGTCCCTAACTAATTCTATCTTATGCTTATTCGAAATAACAGACCCAAACTTAATTGTCACTGGTATTTCTAAAGAACGGTGTTCCACAAACCAACGTATTCATGTCGTCCATGCAACTTTGTCTTATCAACTTTTAAAGTGCCCACATTGTGGCCATAAAAGCTTAATTAAAAACGGAACTCACATGAGTCACCTGCGTTTAGGAACCTTATCCGGTGGTCGTTACGAAATGCATTTAAAACGTCAAAGATACCAATGTAAAGATTGTTCAAAAACCTGTGGTGCTAAAACTAAGTTGGTTAATCGTAACGAAACTTTCACACATAATATCAAACATCAAGTGATCGTTTTGGCACGCGATATGTTGACGAGTAAAGAAATTGCTAAACTTTGTGGAATTTCGCCAAGCAGTGTTCAACGAATCCTAAATGCCAATATTCACTTAGCCTATCGTGTTAAACATCTCCCAGAGAATCTTTGCTTTGATGAATTTCGTTCCTGTAATCACTGTATGTCCTTTAATTGTTGCGATGCCGTTAGTCATCGCCGAATTGTTACTTTAAAAGATCGGCTAAGTAAAGATATCATTGACTACTTTGAAGCTCGTTTTTCGGTTCAAGAACGTGCCCAAGTTCAATCAGTGACGATTGACATGAATGCTGAATATGTCAGCTTCATTCATCGCTTATTTCCCAATGCGGCCACGATTATCGATCGTTTCCATATTATTCAACTGGCTGGGCGTGCCTTAGATAATGAACGCACGCAGACCATTCGTACTATCCAAGATAAGCATTCACGAATTTATCATATTTTAAAATCTCAATGGCGTTTATTTCATCTTGATGAAATAAAAGTTAATGATTCTAAGGCTGTTTATTTACGCGGAATTAACGAGTATATGACGCAACAAAACGCCATTGATTTAGCTCTAGACGCTTTTCCCAGATTTAGATCTGTGTATCAAACCTATCAAGGTATCTTAAGTGCCATACACCAAAAGGATGCTAATGCGTTCCAATCCTTACTTACTAACTACCAACCCACTAGTAATCAAATGGACATAACGATCAACACGTTTATCAAAAATGGTTCAGCCCTTCTAAACAGTTGTCGTTATCCATTTTCCAACGGTCCAATTGAAGGACTTAATCGTAAAATCAAGGCATTAAAGCGTAACTGTTTTGGTTTTCGAAATATTGACAACTTCTTTATCCGGATTAGTTTAATTCATGAGTAAACAAAAAGCACATTCACCGAAGTGAATGTGCCGTTCAAAATCTCCACCAATACGATTTGACAGAGACCCAAAAATCTCTACCAATACAGTTTGACAGAGACCCGAAAATGTGTTCGATAAGGCAGCTTCCTCCGCTTAGCTACGATTAACAAACGGTCCCAAGTGCGGACCATTCGTCAATCTAGGCTATGCTCAGAAGCTAACCGCCTTGTCTCACACTCTAAAATTTGCCACTTTCGACATCACGGAGATAATCTGCCAAATGTTTGAAGTAAACAGGGGCATTATCAATCATATGATGGTGACCACCGTTTGGCGTTGTGACCAAACGTGAATTTGGAATTGCTTGTGCCATTCGTTGTGCGGACTTCAGTGGCATTGTTTCATGTTCACCGAAAGTTAACAACGTTGGGACTTTAATCTTGTGGATTTGATCACGAATATCCCATTCTTTTAGTTTCCCAGTAACAACAAATTCATTGTCACCTTGGAAAGCGTTATAAACAGGGACAGCCATTGTGTCAACCAAATGAGAAATTGCTGGTGGCTGCTTACGATCGACGTAGCCTTCGTTTAAAACCTCAACAAGCTCTTGGTAACGTTCATTATGCCAATCACCATTCTTTTCGCAATCGCGCATGAATTGGGCATCTTTAGGAGAAAGAGCTTCATCACGGATAGCGTCTTGGTGCTCTAAATATTCATCAATGTTATCTACCATGCTGGAAATGATGGCACCCTTTAAATGGCTACCGTATTTTAAAGCGTAAAGCATGGTTAATGCACCGCCCCAAGATTGACCAATCAAGTAGAAGTGGTCAATCCCTAACTTTTGACGAACTTCTTCAACTTCATCCAAGAAGTAGTCGTAAGTTAGGTATTTAGCAGCAATTTTTGGATCTGAATAATCAGGTTGGTCAGAATACCATGATCCTAATTGATCATAATAATGAACCTGCACGTTTAAGCCTTGTTTCTTGAGCTCATCATGGAAATTTTCCCAGTATTCATGATTCCCACCAGGGCCACCATGCAATGCTAGTAAATGAATCTGACTATCTTCGCCATCTGTGTGTGACCACAAATGGTAGCCGTTGTTCAACGTTAAAATCTTTGTTCCTTGTTTCACTAGATCACCCTATTTCGTTTTAGTTAACCCTTATTCTAGCAAAACTAAGGCAACTACTCAATGTTTCGGTTTTGTTTTTGAACCCGTTTTCGTAAATTTTTGCGCCAAAAGCCACCCTTAATGAATTTTGGTTCATAAGAAATAATAAAAGCGTCTGGATTGTTGGCCTCGATAAAGTTGTAGAGATGTTGTTCTCGTTTACGAGGGGTTAAGATTTCAAATTCTAAGCGAGCACCTTCACGTCCTTGGGCATTTTTGACAGTTACACCATAACCTTCGTCACGGATGTTTTCAGCAAACTTTTTGCTTTCGTCCGTTTTAGGTAGAATGACATTTACATTCAATAATCCGAGGCGTAGTCTGTCCTCCAGCCAGGTTCCAAAATAAATACCGGCGCCATAACCGAGGGCGTAAGCAGCAATATTCCAGACATTATTAAGTTTGCTTAACACCAAGCTTAAACCCACCACGTAGGTCACAATTTCTGCAATCGAAAGTAAGGAAGCCCATAGTTTATAGCCTTTCATCTCTAAAAGAGTTCGGATAGTGTTCATGGTAATGTAAGCAAAACTAAGGGTAAAAATAAGTGCAAGTTGTCCGTAATTCATGGTGCGGGCCTTCTTTCAAGAAATTTGAATATTAGGAAAGTATACCAAAGTGCAAGGAAATCATGCAAGGTGTTTGGAAGTGAATTTTTGTTAAAATCACTAAAAGACGTTTGCTTGTTCTTATCTCAATCAATTGATAAGATTAAGAAAAAAGTAGAGGAAGTTTTCGCAATCAAATTTAATTTTAAAAAACTTCAACAAAAAAGTATCGCAGCGGGATTTAATATTGACTTTCACATCTTTGATCAGATTGATTCGACTAACTCAGAGGCCAAACGAGTGGGTCGGCAACTTGAACGCATAACCCAGCCGCAAATTTTTATTGCGAATCATCAAACAGCAGGATATGGACGATTAAAACGTGATTTTTATTCACCTGAAGACAGTGGCTTATACATTAGTTTTTTAATTCCAGTGGTGGGGAAGACATTTAATCCGGGATTATTGACAACAATGACTGCGGTGGCCAGTGCAGAAGCGATTCAAAAACATTTTTCGGTTCAGTTGCAGATCAAATGGGTAAATGATTTGATTTTAAATAAGCGAAAAGTGGGCGGAATTCTGGCTGAGGCAATCACTGATCCGATAACCAATCAATTAGCAGGAGTGGTGATCGGGATTGGTGTAAATTTATATACCCAATCTTTTCCAGCAGAGATTCAACAAATTGCGACCTCTTTAAGTGATCAAGCGGAGGCTAAGGACCAAACGGACTTTTTGGCTGATTTTGTGAATAACTTTTTAAACCACCTAAAAACTTATCAAAACGCAGATTTTATGTCGAAGTATCGGCAGCTATCATCTGTAATTGGCCAGCAAGTTCAAGTTCAGTTTCAAAATAAGACCGTTGTTGGCGTCGTTGAAACGATTGATGACCAAGGAAGACTAATTTTACAAACCACACAACAAAGGCTAGTCATCTCAAGTGGCGAAATTATTCACGTAAGTCCAACTAAATCCAATTAAAAAAGCGTTCGGAAATTAATTTTCCGGACGCCTTTTTATTTATTTGATTGGTAAAGTTATTTTGCATTGATTAATTTGTAATGAATATTGTAATTCTTGGTTACCACGAACAGTTGTTGCAAAATCAGTTGCATAAACGACTAAGCCAAGCTGGTGACCAGCTAACAAATGGTAAAAAGTGGGTTGTAAATCGACGGTCAAATCATAAAAATCATTTGCCTTCAGTTCATCTACTTGATAAGCATTATGACGATTTTGCAAATTAATATGGCCCTTGGTAATCATCTTCCAAGGGGTGGCCTCTTTTTGCAAGGTGAACTCGCGGAGATTATCACGACGCCAATCATAAGCACCACTCAATGATTTTCCTGCTAGAATCGTTGGGCTTACGGTGAGGCGTTTGGCATCGCCGTAATCAACCAACTGAAAACTCAGCATTCCAAATGGTTCGTTGACGGCTACACGAATTTTGAGTTGTGCACACCCATCAATATAAGTGTCATGATCGTAGCGACTGGTTTTGAAGATCAAGCGATTATCACGCAATTGATTTTCACCTTTTGTGTCATGGTTTGTGGTTAGTAAATCACGTTCCCAGACATTTAAATGTTTTTTATAGAAGTCGAATACTTCAGGATCAAGATGATCGCTAAACGAAGCTGCGGCAGTCCGAACTGGAACGGTTTCTGGAACCAACTCTTTGGCTTCAAAATTGAAAACCTGTTTTTGATCAGTTGGTGCTTGCCAATCTTCATAGCTAGTCCATGTTTCAGGCTGCACGTTATCTTGAATTAGCACATCAGGTAATAAATCTTCTGCATGATTATCTAAACCAAAGAGTTCATGACTAAACCAAAGATTCATCATGTCAGTGAAATCGAGGGAACGAAATCCATTGACGTAAATGTGTTGACCTTGATGCAGAATCAACTTTTTAGTGATTGGGGCATCTCTTAAGGCGTTCCATAAATTACCAACGTTACGTGGCTTAACATTCCAGTCATTTAAACCATGCACCATAATCATATCAGCTTTAATGTTTTTAACATTGTTGACATAATTACGTTCGTCCCAGTAGTGACTGTAATTCCCAGTTTGACGATCCTGATCTTTGGTCATGGTTTGTAAAACTTGATCAAAGAAGTCCTTGATCTTTAAATAGTCACCAGGCTTTTGCATCCGGCTAAATACTTCCGTAGCGAGGACATCCATGTCTTCACCCTGGAAAGTATCGGGCGCGGCAACTAAACCGCCATCACGATAATAGTCGTACCAACTTGAAATTGCTGCTTCAGACACGACTGTCTTTAGTCCATCCACGCCGGTTGTGGCAGCTGCGACAGCTAAAGTACCTAAATAAGAGCGGCCGGTCATCGCAATCTTACCGTTAGACCAAGAAGCTTTGATTTCAATATTATCAGTTTTGTTAGTGAAAGCCGTCCGATTTCCAGCGAGCCATTCAATAACGGCAATGGTTGAAACTGTTTCGGAAACGGCCCCTGTGTCCCGAATTCCGTCAGAATCTTTAGTTCCAATTCCAGCTGCATAAACAACGGCAAATCCGCGGGTTAGGAAATAATCATTTAAAGTATAAGGCGATTCCATCGCAAAGGTTTCGTCGGCTTCTTGTTGTTCACCAGCAATTTTGCGTTTAGCAGGTAACTTCTTTGGTGTCTCTTGATAATGGACGTCTGCGTAAGTGAGTTGATTGGGTTCTTTAGGTTCTAAAGGTACGTCAACATTATGCATAGCTGCACTGCCAGCTTCGTCGTTAATACCTTGATTGTAAGGACTAGCCGTATATAAAACTGGTGCACGATAGTCATCTGCGGTTTGTTTAGCCCGAAGGATTTCGACCTTCAATAGATCTCGTTTGCCATCCTCATCGGTGTCTAGCGGCGCCTCCACATAAACAACGTCACGAATTAATTGGTGAGGATCAAAAACAGCTTGGGCCTTGCCGTTGAAAAATAAAGGTTTAGTGGTTGTTGCATAGAAAGATACAAAATAGCCGGCCTGTGCTAACTTGTCTAAGTAAGTCTGGCCCTTTTTCGTATGGGTACAAAGCAATAGATACCAGGCATGCAGTAAGTCAGACTTGGTTTTGATTGGCTCACCAACGATGGGGAGCTTAATTTGTTTCATGGCTTCAATGGGGTTATCAAGCTTAAAATCGATATCTACATCGAATTCAAGAAGCTGCATAGCCACACGATAAAAAATGTCATTGGTAAGTGCCTGTTGGGAGTCTAAAAAGTCTCCCAAGGTCATTTCTGGGGTAGCTAAATAATTATTCAATTTTTGTTTGAAGACGGTTTGGCTTTTTGCTTCAAGGACTGTTTTGTGTAAAAGCTCTTGCCAAACTGCGATTGGATCATCTAATTGATCAATTGAGTCATCGATAAAGTGGGTCGCTCGTAACTCTTTAAGTTCGGTTGTTCTATCGACAGGTTCAATTGCAAATTGGTTATTTTTCATAATATAAAAACCTCCGAAAAGTTGTATGGCACCAATTATACGCCATTCTGCAACTATTCGGAGGTAATTTAACTAATTAATTTTTAATGATCTAATTTACTTTTTTTCGTTATCTTTTTGTGCCAGTTGGCTGTGATGAATTCCGTAAGTAAAGTAAATTAGTAGACCAAATGCAAACCACAATAGAGACGCAATCCAGGTTTCCTTAGATAAAGTGGTCATTAAGAAGATACATAAGAATCCCGAAATGATTGGTAATACTGGATAAAATGGGACTTTAAATCCATGATTAGGGATATCTTTTCGTTTCCGAAGGGGAATAATTCCAAAGGATACAACGGCAAACGCAATTAGTGTACCAATGTTAACAAGGTTAGTTAATTGGTCCAAAGGAACTAGACCACCCAAAATGGCAATGACAATTGTGACAACCGTCATGGCATGGAGTGGCGAATGATTAGCACTAACTTTGCCCAATGTTTTTGGCAATAAGCCATCACGACCAGTGGAATAAACTAATCGGGAGCTACTAAAGATCATTGTCACCATCATGGTGGTCATCCCGGCTAATGCGCCTAAAGATAAAAGACCAGCTAGCCAGTTTTGATTAACAGCTTGTAAAGCAAAGGCCACGGGATCTGCGACGTTTAATTTGGTGAATGGAATCATCCCAGTCAATACGATTGAAACGCCAATGTACAGGACGGTTGCGATAATCAAAGTCCCGATAATTCCAAATGGCATGTTGTGATCTGGATCTTTTACTTCGGCTGCCGAAGAAGAAACGGCATCGAACCCAAGATAAGCAAAGAAAACGGTAGAAGCGCCTTGGAACATCCCTTTAACACCAAAGGGCATAAAGGGATGCCAATTACTTGGCTTGACGTAAAATGCGCCAATTAGTAAAAATAGCACGATAATCACAAGTTTGACGATGACCATGATGTTGTTAATTCGAAGGGATGATTTCAATCCTTTCGATAGAAATAACGCAATGATACAAACGATTATGATGGCCACAATATTTATGTAAGTCCCATGGGCAGGATCAAATGGGCCAGACAAGGCTTGAGGAATATGAAGGCCAAATCCTGATATAAATGAACTAAAGTAGGCCGACCAACCGGTGGAAACCGCCGCGACGGCCAGGACATACTCTAAAATGAGGGCCCAACCTAAAATCCAACCGACGATTTCACCAAACACGACGTTCCCATAAGAATAGGCGCTACCGGCAACGGGCAACGCGGAAGAAAATTCAGCGTAACACATGGCAGCGACAGAACAAACAATGGCAGCAACCACGAAGGAAAGAATAATGGCAGGACCAGCTTTGGTTGCGGCGACGGTTCCAGGTAAAATAAAGATTCCGGTACCAATGACGGCACCAATTCCAAGGGCAATTAAATCCCAACCGTTCATGGTTTTTTCGAAACGGTTGTCGCGCTCAATGTAACGATCACGACTTTCTTTGCGGAAAATTCGTCCGCGTAATGACATAAACAACACTCCCTAAATGTAGTGACTCAAACTGTAACCAGTTTATTAGACTATATCCAGAAAAATATTAAAAGTCAATGAGAAAAAATAAAAGTGAACGTAACAAGTCGTTAAGCAATGAATATATAAGTGAGGTGGAAGCGGGATCGCATCCCGCTGCGAGTTATTGCGGCCGAACTTTGCCACAAGAATCGACAACGACCGAAGCATAAAAGGTTTTCGTTCCGAAAACCAACAACTGAAGCGTAGCAGTGGGAACCTTACTTATATATTCATTGCTGACTTGTGGAGTTGTCCTACTGCCTAGCAGAAACATTAACAGTGATTGCAGACCACCAAAACAACATCTACCATTAGCTATTCGTCTTCATGGTATAATGAAAAAAATTAAAATCTGAGCAAAGGTGGCGGTCATTACGGCAAATGAAGCATTGTTAATCGAAGACTTATCTACAGTTGGATCAGTTTCTATGAGTATTGCCACGCCAGTCGTAACTGTATTCGGGGAACAGCCAGCCATTTTGCCTTCAATCCTTTTGTCCACACACACCGGTGGTTTTGGGCAACCTGCCTCAGTATCCATGGAAACAGCAATCCCAGAATTTCGTCACCATTGGCAAACAGCCGATGTTCGTTTTAAAAATGTTTTAATTGGATATCTAGGTAATAATCAAAAAGTCTATCATGAAGTAAACAACTTGTTAAAGGCGGATCAGCCTAATCTGGTGGTTTTAGATCCCGCATTTGCCGATCATGGAAAGTTGTACACAGGGATGACTGCGGTAGTTGTGGAGAACTATTTGCAGTTGTGTAAGCATGTTCAAGTGTTTCTGCCGAATTTTACAGAAGCTTGCTTGATTTTGAATCGGAAAGTACCTGAGCATGTCACTAAATCAGAATTGGCTATAATTCTTGCCGAGCTTTCAAAAAAAACGGGTCTCTCTAAAGTTGCCATCACTGGAATTGAACGAGATAACCAAATTGGCATGGTATTTATGAGTGACCAACAAGTTAAATATGTTTCTTCCCAAAAAGTTTCCGGAGATTATTTTGGTACTGGAGATCTTTTCTCGAGTTTGGTATTTGAATTTCTTTTAAATCAAGAATCATTTGAGACTGCTTTAACCCTTGCCAATCAATGGACAAGTGAAGCAGTAGCTGATACAATCAAACAAATTTCACGAGACCCACGAATGGGAGTTCGGTTACAAACTGTTTTTTCAAAAATATTAGCATACAAGGGGAGTTAACGTTATGCATAACAATCAATTAAGAAAAATTATCGTTACGGCGTTATTTGCTGCAATTATTTTTATTGGTATTTCAGTATTTCAAATTCCAATTCCTGCCATGATTGGCCGGCCATTTGTCCACTTTGGCAATGCCTTGACCGCTTTAGCAATTATGTTTTTAGGTTTCGGATACGGATCGTTAGCAGGGGCAATTGGGTTGGGACTGTTTGATGTCACCCATGGATATGCAAGTACGGCCTATCTCACAATCATTGAAGTGATTATTGTGGCGGCAGTTGTCACCTTGGTGTTCCGACTTTTGCGGCGTGATGATACAAAAAAATGGCATATTGTCCTTGTCGCATTTGTAGCTGGATTCACGAAAATTTTTACTTCATTTGGGAACTCAGTGATTGAAGGGGTTGCGTATGAAGGGATGCAATTACATGCGGCAGTTGTTGGGGCGATTGCCAGCGAACCCGCGACCATCGTTAATTCGATTACCACGTTTGTACTAGTGATGATTCTTTATTATCCATTAAAAAATATCTTAAAACGCTCAGGATTAGGTTAAATAAATAGGGATCAGAGAAATGATAAAATTTCTCTGACCCCTTATTTATTTGGTTAGGCATCCTGTAGATTACCTTGAATGGCCATAATCGTTTTTAAGTTTTGAACAGCTGATTCAATGGTGATTCCAGTCGCTTCAAATGTTGGGTCAGCTTTGTCATTGGCGATAAAAACTTGTTTTTCCGTATCAAGAGCAATGCTGAACCAGTTGTGGCTATATTTTTCAAAGGTCATAATGTTGACCCTCCTTTGTTTTAGTGTCGCAAAAGGCTTAGCGGTCAGAGAAGCTTAGATAGTCAAATGATCCTAATTGGGAATCGTTTGATTATCTAAGCTAATCGGATAGAAGCAGCTTTTTGACACATTTATTTTATTAAGTTGAAAAGATTTCAGAAAACTTTAGAAATCGCTTACATCTAACTTTATTTTTTTATTCTACAGCATGTTACAATAAAAGACAAATGAAATAACTATGGAGTGGAAAATTGATGAATAAAATCATTGTCATTACTGGTGCCACGGGGACTGGTAAAACAACTGTTAGTGACTACTTAAAAACTTATTATCGGATCCCGCAAGTCATCACTCACACAACAAGACCTGCGCGCAAGGATGAAATTTCTGGAAAAGACTATTATTTTGAAACGGATAAAAGTTTTTTCGATAATCATTATCTTGAAAATGTGGTTTATGCAGGGTATCATTATGGTTCTTCGTATGAAGGATTAGAGCGGGGCTGGAAACGAAATGCGCTTGCCAGTATCGTGTTAGATACCAAAGGTGCTGTGACCTATGTAGAAAAACTTGGCGCACAAGTGGTCGTTTTGTACATGACAGTTTCAAATCATAAAAGTTTGGCCAAACGCCTCCATGAACGCGGGGATGATGCCGAAATGGTTGAAAAAAGGCTCGCGAGTGAAGAATATCAGCGTGATCTTCAGTTGCCGACAGCGCTTCGAGGTAAGGCACACGTGATTTTAAATGATCAATGGGAAGATGCCCGCAAACAAATTGACGAGATTGTTCAGAATTTACAAAAAGTTGTGGCCAATCAATAATCTATCAAGTTTGGCTTAGGTATGCTAAACTTTTATAAAGAGTAATTATTACTATTTAGGATTAGAGGAGTTAAAAATGGATACCAAGTTAACCGCTGCAATTGAAGTACTAAAACAAAATAATTTAAAAATCACGCAACAACGTCAAACCTTAATTCAGATTATGACGCAACATGAAAACAAATATATTGATGTCACTCAAGTAGATGAACAAATGCGGACCCATTATCCTAAAATGAGTCATAACACCGTTTATCGTAACTTAAAAGAATTTGAATCCATCGGCTTGGTAGAGCAAATTATTCAAGGTGAGCATGCCCAAGTAAAGTATCAGTGTGACGTCACTCAACAACATCATCACCACTTTATCTGTACGAATTGTGGCAAGGTAGAAGAAGTGGAGATGTGTCCACTTGATTTCTTTGAACGCCAATTACCGGGCTATCAGATTTCAGGGCATCGCTTTGAGTTATACGGACTATGTGCCAACTGTGCAAAAAAGCAGCAAGCCTAATAAGATTAAATTTGCCGTTCTGATAATTTGTACGGCATTTTTAATGTCTTTAATATTCAAATAATAGTTTTAAAGAATTACTATGTTTTTTAAGTTTTGAGATGCAAATACCGTTTGGTTTGTTAAAATTTAAGTAACTAAGAAATAACCGTGAAGGAGAAATGTTATGGTCTATCGAACACCACCTTTTATTACGCCGTTTGCCATTGTAAGTATTCTAATTGCTTTGAGTGCCACAAACGTTGTGGTCAACAAGGTTACGGGCACGACGGATGGTGGATCCGCAAGAACAACACAAACAGTTAATAAAACTTCTGATTCAGACTCAAGTAGTTCTGCTTCAAAAAAGAAGAGCTCTGATGATAGTAGTAAAAAAGAAGATAGCAGCTCGAGCGACGATAGCTCAAGTTCGTCTTCTGATTCTAATAGCTCGTCCAGTTCTGCACAAAATAGTGGGTCCTCGTCGGCCGCAAGCAGTAGTGTCTACTCCAGTAGTAGTTCTTCAACTGCTCCGACAACCAATAGTTCAAGTGCAACTTCGGCTTCGTCTAGCGCAGCGAGTTCGGCAACTACAAAAGCGGCTAGCTCATCAAGTAGCACGGCGACAACGACTCAAAATGATACGGGTGACTAAAAGGGAGGAGTGATCAGACTTGTTTTCAATTATTGATATGATTAACCATTACTTAGGTTATATTAACGTTAATCTAAAACTAAAAAATCGCATTTATACCATTGTTGGTTTTGTCGGTAACTTTTACATGTTATATCTGGCATATCGCTTCTTCGAAAATGGTCGCTGGCTCCGGGGCCTTGGATTTATTGCGGTTTTTATTATTTTTCTCTACTTTTTGATTATGAATATTTATTATTATTTCACCACTAAAAAGGCGCCGTTTGATATTTCGCCCAAAATCGAAAAAATATTAGGCGGAAAGCCACGAGAAGCAATCGAAAACGAAAATCTGCGTAACCGGGCAAACCGAGGTCGAACAGCAATTGTGCCCTCCACCGGAATTTTTGAGAAAAATTCAATTTTACCAGCCACAATCAAATCTAATCAGAGCGATCTACACAATATTCAGCAACTTGCAGAACAAATGATTCAAAATAATTTTGCGATGGCAGACTATGAAGGCCTTAGCGATGATGAAATTTTAAATCATTTGCAGGAATCTAACGAAACGGAAATGAATGCCATTGGTCAAGGGATGCCTTTTCCATATTTTGAACTTCGTGAAGAAGATGGTGAGGCTAATGTGTACGCTGGGATGAATCAGATGAGCTTAGTGCGAATTGGTAAAGTAGCTAGTGTTGGCCTATCAGATTACTTTAGCGCCAAAAAACAATATGAGTTATATTTGGCACAGGCCGTTTTGATTGGTGGACAGCGAAAATTTGCCGGGCGTTCCAGTTTGATGACTGAAGAAGCACCTTATCAAGCAAAAATTCAAATGGCGTACAAAAAAAGGGAAGATGAAACTACCCAAGTAAGAAGAAAATCGTATTAAAAGCATGAATTATAAATGTATAAGAATGAGAAAAAGCCTATCAAAATTATTAAATTTTTGACAGGCTCTTTTTTGTACCTTAAAATTGATATAATAGATAATGAACATTAATTTTCATTTTGCTAAGGAGTACCAAACACGACGAGTAAATGCAGAGATGAATTTAAGCACAAGTCGTATATTGAAGAAAAAGAGGAAGATTACATGTCAATGATTGAATTTCACGATGTTGAAAAGTACTATGGAGATTTCCATGCCTTACACAATATTAATTTGACAATTGAAGCCGGAGAAACAGTTGTTTTAATTGGACCATCTGGTTCTGGAAAAAGTACGTTGATTCGAACAGTCAACGGATTGGAACGCATCAATCAAGGCCAACTAATTGTTGATGGATTTGATCTGGCTGATAAGAAAACGGATATGAACAAAATCCGTAAAAATGTCGGAATGGTATTTCAACATTTTAATCTTTATCAAAATAAAACGGTTTTGGAAAATATTATGTTAGCTCCTCGAATTGTTTTAAAAAAGGATGAAGCTAAGAATAAAGAACTTGCTATGCAGCTTTTGGACAAGGTAGGGTTGGCCGACAAGGCACAAAGTTATCCTGCTCAAGTTTCTGGTGGCCAAGCACAACGAATCGCCATTGCTCGTAGTTTAGCCATGGAACCTAAGTGTATCTTGTTTGATGAACCCACAAGTGCCCTTGATCCAGAAATGATCGATGATGTTTTGAACGTTATGAAAGATATCGCGCGAGATTCCAGCATGACAATGTTGGTTGTTACACATGAAATGGGATTTGCGCGTGAAGTGGGTGATCGGGTTATTTTCATGGCTGATGGACATATTTTGGAAGATGATACCAAGGAGAAATTCTTTGATGGGCAGCCTTCAAATGAACGAGCAAAGCAGTTTCTTAGCAAGATTATTAAGCACTAGAGGGGGATCCGCATGAAAAAAATAATTCGATATTTAGGATTGCTGACCTCGCTGTGTGCGCTCGTCATGATTCTTAGTAGTTGTGGTGCAACGACAACCAAGAGTCAAAGTGTCTTGAGCAATGCAGAGAAGAGCAACACAATTGTTTGGGGTGTCAAAGCTGACACCAAACTGTTTGGGTTGATGGACGTAAATGATTCGACCATTAAAGGGTTTGATGTTGATATGGCCAAGGCGCTCACAAAACAAATTCTAGGACCAAGTGGAAAAGCTAGTTTTATTCAGGTTTCTAGTCAAACTCGGATTCCACTGTTGAAGAACGGTAATATTGATGCCATTATTGCCACAATGACCATTACACCTGAACGTCAAAAAGTGGTTGATTTTTCTGATCATTATTTTAATGCCGGTCAATCCTTGATGGTAAAAGACGGCAGTTCAATTAAAAGTGTCAAAGATTTAAACAAGACAGGAACTCAGGTTTTGGCTGTTACAGGTGCTAATTCGGTTGAAAACTTCCAAAAAGTGGCGCCTAAGGCCAAAGTTTTGGAATTACAAGATTACGCCCAAGCACTACAAGCCTTGAAGTCTGGTCAAGGAAAGGCCCTGACAACGGATAATGGGATTCTTCTAGGAATGGCTGCTGAAAACCCAGGATATAAAGTTGTGGGTGGCGCCTTTACTAAGGAACCTTATGGAATTGCCGTGAACAAGGGACAAAAACCATTTGTAAATAAGATCAATCAAGCCATGGTAAAACTTCGCGAAAATGGTGAGTACGATCGCATTGTTAAAAAGTGGTTTGGTAACATTTCTGGATTTGACTATAAGGAGGCAGAGAAATGATTAGTATTATCGCGAATCATTGGCAAGACCTCCTCTATGGATTAGGTCAAACGTTGTTATGCAGTATTTTAGCGCTCTTTTTTAGTCTGATTATTGGTTCGTTTTTTGCCATTTTTGAAGTGGTTCCCAGTAAAACACTGAGAATTATTGCGAGAGTCTATATTGAAATTTTCCGAAACATTCCTTTATTGGTAATTACCATGTTCTTTTACGTGGTCATTCCAATGTTCTTTGTGAAGGTAAACGGCTTTACTGCCGGAACGATCGGCCTGACGATTTATACATCGGCATTTATTGCAGAAACCGTCCGTTCGGGAATCCAGTCAGTGGATCCTGGCCAAATGGAAGGGGCCCGCGCAAACGGGATGACCTTTTCGCAAGCAATGCGGTTTGTTGTTTTACCACAAGCATTCCGAATTGTTATTCCACCATTGGGTAACCAATTTATTAATTTAGTGAAGAATTCCTCTGTCTTGGCCTTTGTGGCGGGATTTGATTTGATGTATCAAGGTAATACAATCGCTTCAACAAGTTTTGATACACTGAATGCCTACTTTGTAGTAGGAATTTTGTACTTAATTATCACGATGCCGCTTAGCTATTATATGCGATATCTTGAAAAACGTTTGGATTAGGGGGTGAAGAAAATTGCAAAATTTTATTAATGCTTATTCTTGGGTAAATATTCATTATCTCCTTGAAGGACTTTGGATTACGATTGAGGTTTCGGTGGTTTCGATTGTATTTAGTTATATTTTAGGAGCTATTTTAGGGCTGATTCGTTATATCAAAGTTAAATACTTATCAGCTGTTGTTGGCTTTGTCATTGATTTGATTCGTAATTTACCATTGTTGCTGATTATTTTCTTCACTTACTTTGGTCTTCCAAACATAGGGATTCGTTTAAATCCGATTTGGTCATCCATTTTAGCGATGACGATCTTTGAATCAGCCATGTTAGCAGAGATTATTCGTAGTGGGATTGGTGCAGTGGACTCTGGTCAAATGGAAGGGGCCCGGGCAAACGGGCTTTCATACTGGGCGGCCATGTGGCACATTGTTTTGCCACAAGCACAAAAGAAAATGATTCCAACAATTGTGAGCCAATTCATTTCATTGATTAAGGATACTTCCTTGGCGACAATCATCGTGTTACCGGATTTAATGTATCACGCACAAATTATTTACGGACAAAACAGTAATTATATTTTACCGATGTTTCTGGCATTAGCTGTTATGTATTTTGTGGTGTGTTATATGCTTTCAATTTTGTCACACTATTTGGAAAAACGCTTGGCTTAAAAAATCGATTGAAAAGGATGCATGCGAAAGCATGCATCCTTTTTTATCTCATTTGTTTCTAATCTTTCTAACTTTTTAAAATCATTTTTAATCCCTTTATAAAGGCATTTATCTAATATAGTATTAGACAAAATTTAAAAAATATTAAATTTATCATTGACATTAAAAAAAAGTGAAGCTATTATTTAAATAATCTCATAAAAAGAGCACGGGCGTTTGAGGAGATAAAAAAATAAGGGAGTTGGGCGTATGAAGGTAAAAAAAGGATGGCTAGTCGCAACGTTTTTGGTTGGCGCACTTGTGTTAGCTGGCTGTGGTAATAGCAAAGCAAACTCAGGTAGTTCTAGTAAATTAGCTTCAAGTTATAATTATGTGTATACACTTGATCCAGATAATTTGGATTATACAGTGTCATCACGGGCATCAAATAGTGACATTTATTCAAACTTTGAGGACGGACTTTTGGAACGCAATCCAGAGGGGCAACTTAAAGGGGCCTTAGCTAAATCATGGTCAGTCAGCAAAGATGGCAAGACTTATACATATCATTTGCGTAAGGGCGTCAAATGGGTTGATAGCGAAGGTAATGATTACGCCGACGTCAAAGCTCAGGATTTTGTAACTGGTTTGAAGCATGCGGTTGCTGCTAAATCAGAAACCTTATATGTGGTTCAAGACAGCATTAAAGGCCTTGACGATTATGTAAGTGGCAAGACAAAAGACTTTTCAAAGGTTGGTATTAAAGCAACTGGCAAATACACAGTGCAATACACTTTGAATCAACCAGAAACATATTGGAATTCTAAATTAACTTATGGGGTTATGTTCCCAGTTAATGCTAAGTTCTTAGCTCAAAAGGGTAAAGACTTTGGTAAGGCACAAGCCGATGGAATTCTCTATAATGGCCCATTCGTCTTATCCAACTTCACTTCTAAATCAGTTATCGAGTTTAAGAAGAACAGTAGTTACTGGGATACAAAGGATGTTCATCTTAAAACTGTAAAACTCACATACAATGATGGTAGTAATCCAGATGGTCTCTACAAATCATTTAAGAGTGGCGATTACACTGCCGCTCGAGTTTACCCAAGCTCTGCTGGTTACAAAGATGTTGTTAAACAAAGTAAAAATAACATTATCTGGTCTGATCAAGATGCATCTGTATATAACTTTACGTTTAACTTAAATCGTCGTGCTTACAGTGCAACATCTAAGAAAACATCTAAGGCTAAAGCTAATACTAAAAAAGCTATTTGGAACCGTGATTTTCGTCTAGCTGTTCAATTTGCCTTTAATAAGACCAACTACGCGGCACAAATTAACGGTAAGAGCGGTGCCAATAAAGCCTTACGTAACGAGATGACTCCTCCTTCATTCGTTACAATTGATGGTAAAGACTACGGCTCACAAGTTGAAACTGATTTGAGCAAGAACGATTCTGATGCATTTGGCAGTGTTAACTTAGCAGATGCTCAAGATGGAACTTACAAACCAGCAAAGGCAAAAGAGTATCTTGCCAAAGCATTAAAGACACTCAAATCTGAAGGCGTCACTGGCACAATTCATTTAGATTTACCAGTAGATGAGAAATCTACAACTAACTTGAATGAAGCAAAATCATTTAAAAATTCAGTTGAAAAAACACTTGGTAAAAAGAATGTCACAATTGATCTTCAAATGTTAAATGAAGACAAGTTTAATGCTGCAACATACGCAGCAACCACTGGTGCAGCAAGTGATTTCGATATTAGTAATGCTTCTGGTTGGTCTCCAGATTATGATGATCCTTCATCATATCTTGAAATCTACAACCCTGAATCAGGTTCAATGTTACAAACAATTGGATTAGATGCTAGTTCAACAACTAAGATTGCTTCCGACACAGCCGCTGTAAAAGCTGTTGGCTTGGATCAATACGCTAAGTTGTTAAGCAAAGCTGAAGCAATTACAACTGATACAAATGCTCGTTACAAAGCATTTGCAAAAGCTGAGGCATGGTTGCTTAACAGTGGTATTCAGATTCCTGTATATTCACTTGGTGGTTCACCTTCTGTTACAAAGGTTGTACCATACACAAAGCCATACGCACAATCTGGGCTTGGTGCACAACGTTATAAATATGTGAAAGTTCAAAAGAAAGCTGTTACGATTTCACAAAATAAGAAAGCAAAAGCTGCTTGGACTTCAAAACGTGAAAAGATTGCCAAAGCTGCTGACAATAATTAATAGATTTAACGCTTAAAAAGAAGGAGGGCTAGCCGTTAACTAGCCCTTTTTCTATTTAGAAGATGCGAGGAGGAAGAAGTTTATGAAGAAATATTTATTATTTCGAATTGTACGATCTATTGTCAGTATCTTTTTGGTAACGACTTTAACTTTTATTATGATTTATTCATTAGTCCCAAGACGAGATGTCTTCAAATCAGATTCTATGATTAGTAAACTGAATTCTCAGCCCGATAAATTGATTGATTACAAAGATAATGCGTATAACAAAATGAATTACATTGAGTACTTGGATACAAAATCACTTTTAAAGAAAGTTTCTAATAGTGGTAAGGAAGTAACAACTGCTCATACGCAAAGTAATGCAACGGCGATTAAAGACTGGGCTAAGAAGAATGGCTTTACAGTTCATCGTTATCCACAAAACAAAAACTATTACGTGACGCGTGAGCTTTCCTTAGTAGAACGGCTTGGTAAGTTTTATGGGAATCTGATTCATATTGATAACCCCTGGGCTATTCATGATGCTAAGAATCCCAATTTGCCTAGATATTTGAAAATAACAAAGGATAAGGTTGTTGGTTGGGCATTAGTTGGGTCTGGTACGAAATATAAATACCAAATTTACTTTAATAAAGCTTTCCCATACATCCATCAAAATATTTTCCATATTGATTTAGGAACATCATATCCTGGTTACTCAGGAGTAGCTGTTATGGACGTTATTGGTAATCATCAAGGTGAGACCAAGAGTAGCGAGTATGTATTTCCAAACGGTAATAAGATGAATAGTTCTGACAACGTTTATACGCGTCAATATCAAACTTCAGCGAAGCAAGATTCAATGGCAAAAGAACGTTATGGTGGACATTACACAGGTACAGAGCAAGAGTATCAAGATCCATCAATGATCGGAACCTCCTTTAGAGCTGGTTTTATTGCTTTGATTATTTCTTACGTCATTTCAATTCCAATGGCTATCTTGATGGCTCGTTTTAAAGGCAAGTGGTTTGATAAAGTTGGTACCGGAATTGTCACTGTTTTAATTGCAGTACCAAGTTTGGCCTTTATTTATGTTTTCCGTTACATTGGGAGTGCAGGATTCGGATTTCCTGATTCCTTCCCAACGAAAGGGGCAGAAGTCTTTGGATCGTGGGTTTTGCCATCTGTTATCTTGGGACTCTTATCAGTTTCTGGTCTGGTTATCTGGTTTAGACGCTATATGATTGATCAACAATCTTCTGATTATGTGAAATTTGCTAAGGCGAAAGGGCTGGATGACGGTGAAATTTATCGGAAACATATTTTTAAAAATGCATCAATTCCAATTGTGCAAGGATTGCCAGGATCTATCATTGGTTTAATCAGTGGTGCTACCATGACTGAAACCATTTTTGCAATGCCTGGAATGGGAAAAATGTTACCTGATGCAATTCTTACTCATAATAATCCGATTGTGATTGCATTAGTATTTATTTTCACCACCATCGCTGTGTTCTCAATCTTGTTGGGTGATATTCTAATGACGATTGTAGATCCTCGAATTAAATTATCAACGTCAGGAGATGATTAAGATGGCAGAGAATAATCAAGAAATTACAGAAGACGATTTTGCACTCGTTAAAATGGATAAAAAAGCGACTGAAAAAATTGACACGCCAAAGTATTCGTATTGGAAATCAGTAGCAACAGTTTTCTTTTCTAACAAGATTACAATCGCCATGTTTGTTCTGATTTTAATTATCCTGTTGATGGCTTTTATTCAACCGCTATTCAGTGGTTACAACTTAATGAGTGTCAATAAAATTAATGATTTTAAAGCCCGGTATAATTGGCCAAGTCTGAAGTATTGGTTTGGAACGGATGCCGATGGCCAGTCTTTGTTTGATGCGATTTGGGCAGGGGCTCGAACTTCAATTTCAATTGGGGTTATTGCTTCACTAATTACAACAGTTATTGGGGTTATTGTGGGAGCCTTTTGGGGGTTCTCAAAAAAGTTTGATCGTCTTATGCTTGAAATTTACAATGTTTTTTCAAACGTACCAACCCTACTCATCATTATTGTGTTGTCCTATACGTTTGGTAATGGATTTTGGAATTTAATTTTTGCGATGACTGTAACCACCTGGTTAGGAACAGCATACTTTATTCGGGTTCAGGTTATGTTACGTCGTGATCAGGAATACAACATTGCTTCTAAAACGCTAGGGACCCCAACTACGCGGATGATTCTCAGAAATATCTTGCCGTATTTAACTTCAGTAATTGTTACGCAGCTTTCACAGTTATTACCTTCATTCATTTCTTATGAAGTATTTCTTTCTTTCTTAGGTGTTGGTTTAAGTTCTGATGTGCCATCTTTAGGTAGGTTAATTTCTCAGTATTCACCGTACATGACTAGTTATCCATATCTATTCTGGCTGCCAGTGTTTGTTCTTGCCTTGATAGCCGTTTCATTGTATATCGTTGGCCAAAATTTGGCTGATGCTTCTGATCCACGAACACATATGTAGAAAGGAGAGACAGAAATGAAAAATAATGTTGTATTATCAGCCAAGGATCTTTCTGTAGATTTCCAAGTGCGTGGTCGTCAACTAAAAGCGATTCGTCATGTCTCTTTGGATCTGAAGGATCAAGAAGTACTCGCGATTGTTGGAGAATCCGGTTCGGGCAAATCAGTTTTAACGAAAGCATTCACGGGGATGCTTGAAACAAATGGTTACATTTCGAATGGAACGGTGACCTATGAGGATAAAGTGCTAAGTGACTTAAAGAAGGATAAAGAGTGGGATGGTATCCGAGGAAAAGGAATTGCAACGATTTTTCAAGATCCGATGACTTCACTAGATCCGATTAAAACAATTGGTTCCCAAATTGCCGAAGTTGTTGTTAAACATCAAAAGAAAAATGCAAAAGAAGCAAAAAAAATTGCGATTGATTTAATGGAACGAACTGGGATTCCAAATGCCAAAAACCGGTATAATGAATATCCATTTGAATATTCAGGAGGTATGAGACAACGAATTGTTATCGCAGTTGCCTTAGCTTGTCATCCCAAGATTTTGATTTGTGATGAACCAACCACTGCATTAGATGTAACGATTCAGGCGCAAATCTTGGAGCTAATTAAGGATCTTCAAAAAGAATATCATTTCACAACAATTTTTATTACGCATGATCTTGGGGTAGTAGCTTCAATTGCAGATCGAATTGCGGTTATGTACTCAGGCCAAATTATTGAACTGGGAACCTGCGATGAAATTTTTTATGACCCACGTCATCCATATACGTGGAGCCTGCTTTCATCATTGCCACAATTGGCAACTGAAGAAGCCGGGTTGTATTCAATTCCTGGGACGCCACCATCATTGTATAAAGATATTGAAGGGGATGCCTTTGCACCTCGAAATAAGTTTGCCATGGAAATTGATTACAAAAAAGAGCCTCCAATGTTCAGAGTTTCGGATACTCATTGGGCTAAAACATGGTTGTTAGATCCGAGAGCACCGAAAGTTGAAAAACCGGCATTAATCCAAAATTTACACGATCATTTTGTAAAAATGATGGAAACGGAAACCACTATGGATTTTGAGAAAGGCGGCGATGCAATTGTCATCAAATAAAGAAGTATTACTTTCTGTTCGTGATCTTGAAATTGCATTCGGCTCTGGAAAAAAAGAATTTGTGGCCGTTCAGGATGTTAATTTTGATATTTACAAAGGAGAAACCTTTTCTCTTGTTGGTGAATCAGGATCTGGTAAAACTACAATTGGACGAGCAATTCTTGGTATTAATCCAACTAAAAAAGGAACCATTAATTTTCATGGTGAGAAGATTAATGCACCGATGTCGGATGCTAAAAAGAAAGACGTTACCCGAAAAATTCAGATGATCTTTCAAGATCCTTCAGCGTCTTTAAATGAACGTGCAACAATAGAATATATTATTTCTGAAGGACTTTATAATTTTAAATTGTTCGATTCTGAGGAAGATCGTGTAAATAAGGTTAAAGCAATAATTGAAGAGGTCGGCTTGCTCCCTGAACATTTATATCGGTATCCACATGAGTTTTCAGGTGGTCAGCGGCAGCGGATCGGAATTGCCAGGGCACTAATTATGAAGCCTGAATTGGTGGTTGCCGACGAACCTATTTCTGCTTTAGATGTGTCGATTCGGGCGCAAGTCTTAAACTTATTAAAGAAGTTTCAACGCGAAAGTAGTCTTTCCTATCTTTTTATTGCTCATGATCTTTCGGTTGTACGGTTTATTTCAGATCGGATTGCAGTTATTCATAATGGAAGAATTTTAGAACTGGCGACAACGGAAGAGCTATTCTCAAATCCGCTTCATCCATATACAAAGTCGTTATTGTCAGCTGTTCCCATTCCAGATCCAATTCTGGCACGTAAAAAGAAACTTTTGGTTTATGATGAATCGGTTCATCACTATGAAAATGACAAGCCGAGATTTATCGAAATAAAACCCGGACATTTTGTAAATGCCAATCATGAAGAAGAGGAACGTTACCGAGAACTTTTAGCTCAAACGGCCTCTGTATAAACGTTAATGAATGAAAGCTTGGTCCATCTCGCAGCTTGTTAGGGCAGTTCACTCCAACCCCGAACTGTTTTAGCAGGTTGCGAGATGGACCAAGCAAAACAAAAATTGCTAATCATTAAGTTGATTAGCAATTTTTTTGTTTGAATTATTAAACTGAATGGTGATTATGCAAGTATATGATCAGTGCCAACATAAGGACTCCTGTTAGGATAATAGAAGCCAACCAGGCTAGTGAACCAGAAACCAGCGGTAAATGCATGTTCATCCCGTAAAAGCCACTAACGATGGGTGGGACTGCTAATAGAAGTGACCAGATAGTAAGAAAACGCATGATATCATTTAGGTTGTTATTAATTAAACGATCATAGGTATTGCTTAACTGTTCAACGCTTTCGGAAATCAAACCAATCATTCGACTAGCTTGATTGGTTTCTAGTTGAATATTATGCAACTTTCGATTGCAGATTTTATCAAAGGGAATGTCTGTGTCTTTTGAAAGAGATTTAATATCTTCAAAACAACTGGAATTTTCTTGAATTGAAGCGCGTAAATAAATTGCATCTTGATTAATGAGGGTCAAGTCATCTAGACGTTTCATGCGGGTTCGAGCACTGAGCTTGTCTTGAATTTGGTCTGCACGATATTCTAGTTTAGTTACCCGACCAATATATTTACGGACAATCGGTAAAATGAGGTCTAACACAAAAGACATGCGTTTTTCATACGCTTGATCACGCAACTCTTTAAGAGTGTCGCTGACAAAATGCATTTCAGAACTCAAAAAGATAAAAAGTTTTTTATCAAAGAAAATGACAGAAATTGGTTCAGAATGAGCAGATCCCTTTAATGGGGCCCAGAAAACCAAAAGGGCATAATCGCCCTCTACATCAACCTCAGTTCGTGCCGGTTCATCCTTATCGTCAACGTATTCTAAAACGGTCGAAGGTAAGTCGAAATCTTGAATCAATTGTTTTTTATCCGTTTCCGTACAGTCTTGAACAAGAATTAATTCAAATTTTTGTTTTTGATCACTTTCATAGGACTTGATCACAGTATGAGCCTCCTGACCTTAAGCTTTGTTTTGATAATGGTGTTTACAATAATAATATACTGGAAAACCAAGTAAAACAAATACAAAGGAGAAAGCGACACCAATTAAGTCAGATTGAATTTCGCTGACAATAACAAAAAGGGATCCCAAAATTGCAATAATGGGGGTAATTGGGAAGAACGGTGTGCTAAATGGGCGTTTTAAATTTGGCTCCCGCTTTCTTAAGATAAAGGCTCCAACAAAGGTCATGACATAAAAACAATAGACAGTGAAAATACATAGTTCCGAAAGGCGATCAGCGTTAAAAAATAGAATCATAATCGCTGAAATTGTGACAGTTGTTAAAACCGACACAACCGGGGTGTGTGTGTTACGGTTCAGGTAAGAAAGTTGCTTGGCAAATGGTAATTCGTGATCGCGGGCCATGGCATACATAATTCGGGGGAAGGTCATGATTTTTCCATTCATACACCCGACAATTGAGATGATAATGCCAATGCTGAGGATCTTACCCCCAATGGCCCCAAAATCTTTATCAGCCATATAAGGAATTGCGCCGATCCCAAGTTTGTGAATTTGTTCAGCAGGCATGCTACGAAAAACGCCAAAGCTGACTAATAGATAAATGACTAAGACTAAGAGAATCCCAAATGTAATTGCTTGGGGCAGTCGTTTCTCAGGATTCTTAATTTCATCACCAAGATTGGCCACCAAAATCCAGCCGTCAAAAGCAAATAAAGTGGCCAAGATGGCTATACCAAAATTTCCAGCAGATTGGTGAACAGTGGTAAAACTTTGAGAAAAAGCATTTTCTTTACCAAAGAATAACCCAAAACCAATGAGTGCAATGACCGGGACAAGTTTGCAAATGGTGGTCACAATGGCAAAAGTTGCGCCGTAGCGGTTAGATAGCAAGTTTAAACAAGCGACTAAAATAACGGTAATGAGGGCAATCGGCACGGTCCAGCTATGGGGCATGTCAAAAAAGTCGACTAAGAGAATGCCAAGATAGGCGGCAAGAGAAGCGATCATGGCTGGACCATAGATGATAATTTGCATCCAGCCAGCTAAGAATCCCCATACTTTGCCGTAAATTTTTTCCATGTAGTAGTAGAGTCCACCCGTTTTGGGCATTTGGGAGGCAATCTCGGCGATGGTCAGTCCGGCGGTTAAGGTGATGATGCCACCTGCGAGCCAAGCCAACATGGCGTTGGTGGTTGAACCGGCATCGTCCAATACAGCGGCTTGGCGAACAAAAACGCCAGAGCCAATAATGGTTCCGATGACAAGTGCGAGTGCGGACCAAAGGCCGAGCGACCGACTGAGGGTAACTTCGTCTTTTTCATTGTTCATTAAGAATACCTCCCGAAAATTTGTTTTATGTAATATTGTAACGTAAAAGACTAAGTGAACGCAACAAGTCGTTAAGGCTCTTAATTATAAGCAAGGCGGAGGCGGGATCGCATCCCGCAGTGAGCCTTGCTTATAATTAAGAGCCTGACTTGTGGAGTTGTCCTAATGCTTAGCAGAAAAAGGATAAAGGAAAGCAAGGCGGAGGCGGGATCGCATCCCGCAGTGAGCCTTGCTTATAATTAAGCGCCTGACTTGTGGAGTTGTCCTAATGCTTAGCAGAAAAATAAAAAGGACGGAATTAAATCGATAAAGGTAAATTTGCTTACTGATAGCGGTGCATATTAAAACGCTAATAATGAGTATTCTTAGCAATAATACTTGTTTAAATGAATAAATATTCAAATAAGTGTTGATATATTCAAGCTTTGTGTATATAATAAATTCATTCAATAAAACAGGGGTGCAGACAGACATGAAAAAACAGGATACTTTAAGAATTTCGATCATAGGCGTTTTAATCGCAATAACGTTAGCAGGTTGTGGCAGTAAAAAGGCTAGTCAAAAAGAGGTTGTTAACATGGCAACCGGAACAGAAATCACCACTTTAGATTCATCCACGGCAATTGACGACACGAGTTTGACACAAATTTCGAATTTTAACGAAGGACTATATCGGATTGGCAATAACAGCAAAATCCTACCAGGAATTGCGACGAAGTCAACGGAATCTAAAGATGGCAAGAAATATACTTTCACGTTGAGAAAAAATGCGAAGTGGAGTAATGGGGACCAAGTCACGGCGCAGGATTTTGTTTATGCTTGGCAACGGACCGTTAATCCAAAGACGGCTTCCGAGTTTGCCTACTTATATTCTGGTATTCATAACGCAGATAAAATTTCAGCAGGAAAGTCTTCGGTAAAGACGCTAGGGATCAAAGCGACAGGTAAATATAAATTAACCGTAACTTTAGATACACCGATTCCTTATTTCAAGTTATTGATGGGATTTCCTAGTTTCTTCCCGCAAAATCAAAAAGTGGTTGAAAAATATGGCAGTAAATACGGATCATCATCTAAAGATATGGTTTATAACGGACCATTTGTTCAAAAGGGGTGGACGGGAAGTAATCTTAGTTGGAAAATGATTAAAAACACTGACTACTGGGATAAGGGCAGTGTCAAACTTAATCAAATGAATTTTCAGGTGATTAAAGATTCGACTACGGGGCTGAATTTATACAATAGTAAGAAATTGGACGAAACGACTCTGAGTGGTAGTCAGGTAGCTCAGTACAAATCAAATAAGAACTTTGTGAGTCGAAAACTGGCACAGACCTCTTATGTTGAGTTTAATCAAACTAAAAATGCAGTTTTGAAGAATAAAAAAATCCGTCAGGCGCTCTCTCTAGCAATTAATCGGGATCAATTAACCGGAAAAGTGCTTGCGGATGGTTCCGAATCAGCCAAAGGATTTGTTTCCAGCGGTCTGATGAAAAATCCAACAACTGGACAGGATTTTGCTGCTGAAGCATCTGTAACATCAGCCACTTCATATAATTTAAAGAAAGCTAAGAAATTAATGGCGGAGGGGCTCAAAGAAGAAAACAAAACTTCTTTGACACTCGATCTTTTAAATAATGATAGTGACGTAGGTAAAAAGACTTCCGAATTTTTACAATCTGATTGGGAAAAATTACCGGGGGTTAAAATCACTTTAACAAATATTCCATACAAATCATTTTTAACGGATGAATCAAACAAGAAATTTGATGTCGCCTTATCTGGTTGGGCTGCCGATTTCTCTGATCCAATTTCGTTTTTACAAATTTTAACATCCAACAATGCGCAAAATAACGGTGGATGGAAAAATGCAGCTTATGATAAGGCTATCTCGAAAGCAGATACAACCGATGCCACTAATCCGAAAAAACGGTTTGCTGACATGGTTCAAGCCGAGAAGATTTTAATGCAGGATCAGGGTGTGGCTCCAATTTATCAAAGCACCCAAGCACAACTTTGGAACAAAAAAGTGACTGGACTCGTGCATAATTCAGCGGGAATCTATTATGATTACAAGAACTTAGTTGTGAAGAAGTAATCGCTGATTTTTAGGAAAATTAAAAACCGTTACCTTCGTGAATTTGGTTATGCAATAATCCCTTTATGGTTGTCAGATGAAATAATATAATTCATCTGATTATCATGGAGGGATTTTTCTATGCCTAGATCTAAATATACAGCGGCTGAAAAATTAGCGATATTGACGGAATTTAAACAGTCAAACTTATCTTTAGGTAACTTTGCCAAACACAATAAGGTTGCAACCCAAACTGTGAAAGATTGGCAAGTAAAGTATCAAAGTGGCGGGACCGAAGAGCTTTCCGAAGCCCATCATAACAAGCATTACTCTAAGGAGTTAAAACGGGAAGCCATTAGTGATTTTTTGAATGGTGAAGGCACGTATCGTGAAATAGCTATAAAGTATGGATTACGATCAACGACTCAGATACTCAATTGGGTTTCCAGGTATAATAGGGATAAACAAATAACGGCCTCGCCGTTTAGAAAGCAGGTCCCTATTATGAGTCGTAAAACCAACTTTAAGGAACGTATTGAGGTTGTCGAATATGTGACAAGACACAAACATAGTTATGCTGAAGCAGCCGAACATTTCGCTGTTTCTTATCAGCAAGCACGCTCATGGGTACTTAAAACAAAACAAGCTGGCTATGAAGCTCTGATTGATAATCGTGGACATCATAAACAACTAAGTGAACTAACTGATTTAGAAAAAGCTAATTTGCGAATCCGACAACTAGAATCAGAGTTGAAAGATAAAGAACTTATGGAAGCCTTCATAAAAAAATTTCAAGAAATTCAGCGCAGGGAGTGAATAAACAGCATCGACTGGCATATCAGGCCATAAGTGAAGTCAGTCAGGGGAAACAAGGAGCGGTCACCAAACTACTTAAAGTTGTCGGCGTAAGCCGTCAAGCTTATTACAAAGGAATTAATCGCCAAATAACATCTTGGGAAAGACAAGATAAAGTACTTAAGGAGCGTGTCCAATACTGGTTTGATTTTCATTTTCAAGGAATAGGAGCTGGGAATCTTCTTACTAACCTAGAAAAAGATAACCAAGTCACTTTTGCTGTGACACTTAAACAAGTGAAACGAATTATGCGTGAACTCGGATTACGCTGTGAAATCAAGGTTAAGAAACATAATCGGGTTAAACAGTCTGATCAATATATCCTGGATAACACTTTAAATCAAAGCTTCAAAGTTACGGCACCTAATCAAGTTTGGTTATCAGACTCAACTGAATTAACCTACGGTGTAAATGGTGAGCACAAGGTACGTTTAAGTGGTGTCTTAGATTTATACGGGCGAAAACTGTTAGCCTACAATCTAAGCCTGACGGAGACTAGTGCAGCCGAAATTCAAGTATTTCAGCGAGCTTTCAATCAATTTAGTAATGCTCATCCATTAATTCACACAGATCGAGGATCTGCTTATACTTCTGGAGCTTTCAATAATTATTTGGCTCGTTATAACGTGACACGTAGCATGTCAAGACCAGGCACTCCATACGACAACGCTCCGATGGAACGTTGGTGGAATGAATTTAAACTTCGTTGGATGGCTCGCCATCCGTTGGCAAAAACTTATGAAGAACTAGTAAAACTTGTAGAAGATGGAATATATTATTTTAACCACCATAACCGTTCAGCAATAAGAAATGGCCTCACTCCAGATGAATACTGGAATGAAGCCATTTAGAAACAAACTTAAATTTATATTATTTCATCTGTCAACTTGACAGGGCCTAGTGCATTATCCACCAAATCAGGAAAGTAACGGCTTTTTTGTATACTTATTAGCTGAACATTTAATTTTCAACAGGTTCAACGAGATAATCATGGAACCGTTGATAATCATCGCTGCTTAATTCTGTGACAATCTCTGTACCAGTTTCTTTATAATCTGTTTTCAACACATTTGTATGTTGATTAAGATAATCGACCACTTGGCCCTTGTCAAATGGGATCAAGAAGGTAGCCTCACGATAACCAGTAAAGACCTTTTGTTTGATCATGTTGGTTAAAAGAACGAGTGACTTTTTGTCCTGGGCAGAATAAGTAATTTCTTCGTTACCTTCAAAGGTAGGAAATTCTACGCCAGCCATATCGGCTTTATTAAAGGCCACGATCATAGGAGCTTTGGTCACCCCGATTTCTTGCAACGCCTCATTAGTTGTTTGGATCATTTCTCGGAAATGGGGATCCGAAACATCAACTACTTGAACTAAGAGGTCAGCCTGCGCCGCTTCAGCCAAAGTAGAACGGAATGCTTTAATCAATTGATGAGGTAAATGACTAACAAACCCAACTGTATCACTAAGCAAAAGTTGTTTTTGATCAGGAAAAGTTAGTTTTCGAACGCTGGTATCTAAAGTGGCAAATAACATGTTTTTTTCAAAGACTTGTTTTTCGTCGCTTTCGCCATATAAACGAACTAAACCGTTCATAGTGGTGGACTTACCCGCATTTGTGTACCCAACCAAAGCCACGCTTGGCAAACCAGTTTGATCCCGTTTTTGCCGTTGAACCGCACTAGATGTTGTCATTTCTTTAAGCTCGTGATTTAAATTGTTAATCCGTTGCTGAATAGTTCGGCGATTCATTTCAAGCTTTGTTTCACCAGAACCACGGTTAGTGTAACCACCACCTGCATCGCCAGCTGACTGCTGGTCAAGTCGCTGCGAAGAGCTTGTTCGCAATCTTGGCATCTGATAATTTAATTTTGCAATTTCGACCTGGAGTTTTGCTTCTCGCGATTTAGCACGATTTGCGAAAATTTCTAGGATTAATCCGGTTCGATCAATCACATCGAGTTTCGATTCTTGTTCTAGATTACGAATTTGGCTTGGCGATAATTCGGCATTCACAACTAATGTGTGAACATTGATGCTTTCACCGAGTTCGTGAAGTTCGACAACTTTACCACTTCCAAAATAAGTAGCAGAATTTGGTCGATCCAATTTTTGAATGACATTTTCAGTAGCTTCCATATTATTTGCTTCAACTAAAGCTGCTAGTTCCTGCATGGCATAATCCATGTCTTGATTAGGCAGCTGCAAACCTGCAATAATGACTTTTTCTGTCATAGCGACACCTCGAATTCTTTAATGCCTTCAGTATAGCATAGGGACGCGGGGTTCTTAAGTAATATGAGTGGGGTTACAGGATATGGAAAAGTATGAGGAGGTTTTCTTATAAAAAGATTAATGAGATACACATTAAAATTGTAATCTTTGTAACATAACGAAGATACTTCCCATTATACAGGTGATGAAAGGGAATTTTTTTTGAACGTCTTGCTAGATAGTTAAAAATAAATTAGTAAAAACCATTGTATTTAATATTTCTTTAACCTATAATAAGGTCGTTTTTGAGAAAGCAAGCAATAAAAAATGGCAAAGATGCTAGAAAGAAAGTCGAATTTTTATGAAAGTAAGATCAGTTGTCAAGTTAAGTGCGGTAGCGTTAGCTTCTACATTTGTGTTAGCCGCATGTGGAGCGAAGGGTAGTACTAGTACCGCAAAAAAACAGTCAGTTAACTTTATGGAATCAGCAGAAATTTCCACTATGGATCCTTCAAAAGCTGATGATGTTGTTAGTATGACACAGTTGTCCAATACCGGAGAAGGTCTTTATCGATTAGGCAAGAATAGTTCTGTACATAATGCGTTAGCAACAAGTACAAAAGAGTCTAAAGATGGTAAGACGTGGACATTTACAATTCGTAAGGGTGCCAAGTGGAGTAACGGGGATAAAGTCACAGCCAAAGATTTTGTTTATTCATGGCAAAGAACGGTTAATCCGAAAACTGCTTCAGAATATGCTTATCTTTTCTCAGGCATTAAAAACGCCGATCAAATCATGGCCGGCAAAACTAACTATAAGAAGTTAGGCATTAAAGCTGACGGTAATTATAAGTTAACAGTTACTTTAGACCGCGCAATTCCATACTTTAAACTCCTAATGGGCTTCTCGGTATTCTTCCCACAGAATCAAAATGCTGTTGAAAAATATGGGTCTAAATACGGAACGACTTCAGACAAGATGGTTTACAACGGGCCGTATAAACAGGAAGGTTGGAAAGGAACTAATTTAAGTTGGAAATTAGTTAAAAATCCAGAGTATTGGAATAAGAAGAACGTTAAGATGAATACAATCAACTATCAAGTTGTCAAAGATTCATCGACTGCTTTGAACTTATACAATAGTAAGAAACTTGATGTGACAACCATTAGTGGAACACAGGTTGCTCAATACAAGAACAATAAAGCTTACGTATTGCGTAAAGAAGCTTCAACCTTCTATCTACAATTAAATGAGAAGAGAAAGATCTTTAAGAACAAGAAGATTCGTCAGGCCGTTTCAATGTCAATCGATAGAACGCAGTTGACTGGGAAAGTCCTAGCCGATGGGTCACAAAATGTTAATGGTCTTGTTTCTAACGGTTTAGCAAAGAATCCTTCTACTGGTGAAGATTTTGCTAAGGAATCCGCCGTGAAATCTGCTTCTACTCGGAACTTAACTGAAGCTAAAAAGCTTTTAAAGGAAGGTTTGAAAGAAGAGGGCATGTCTAGTTTGAAGTTTACTTTGATGGCTGATGATACAACTGCCGGAAAAGCGACAAACGAATTTTTACAAGCTCAAATTGAAAAATTAGGTAGTAACGTCAAGGTCAGTGTTCAAAATATTCCATTTAAGACCCGTTTGACTGATTCTAGTGACGGTAAGTTTGATGCCGTTGTCACAGGTTGGGGAGCTGACTTCTCAGATCCAATCTCGTTCTTGCAGTTGTTTGTCACAGGCAACGCACAAAATAACGGAAGTTACAGTAGTAAAGAATATGATGCTTTGATCAAGAGCTCTAACACAACCGATGCAACTCATCCACAAAAGCGTTGGGCAGATATGGTTAAGGCCGAAAAAGTCTTGATGAATGATCAGGCAATTGTCCCACTTTATCAACAAGCGACCTCACAGCTTTGGAATACAAAACTTAAAGGTGTTGTTTATAACACTGCGGGTAACGAATATGATTACTCTAAACTCAATTTAACAAAATAATGTAATTAGAAGTTGAAGACTTAAATGGCTTCAACTTTTTTTGTGGGTTTAATTACTATCAAACATGATAATGGATTTAAAATTAAAATATTTGTTATTTTAACAGAAAGCCCATGATCCTTTGTCTCATAGCGTGAAAAGGCGTGAATAATCAAAATAGTTATTTCAATAAATTAAAAATAAATAAGCATACTGGGTTGTATTTAATCTTTCTTTAATGTACAATAATAACAATTCGTGAAATGAGTACACAACAAGCGATTAAAAAATTGCTTATCAAAAAAGGGGAGATGTCATTTATGAATGTGAAATCAGTAGTGAAATTAGGAGCCGTTGCGTTGGCTTCAACATTTGTCCTAGCAGCCTGTGGGTCAAAAAGTGATAGTGGATCGTCAAAAAAATCAACCGTTAACTTTATGGTTGCTTCAGAAATCCCAACTATGGATACTTCTAAAGTTACCGACACGATTGGTTTAACTCAGTTAGCTAATACTGAAGAAGGTCTTTATCGTTTAGGCAAGAACAGTTCTGTACACAATGCTTTAGCAACAAAAACGGTTGTTTCTAAAGATAAAAAGACTTATACTTTCACCTTACGTAAGGGTGCAAAGTGGAGCAATGGTGACAAAGTTACAGCCAAAGATTTTGTTTATTCTTGGCAACGTACTGTAAATCCTAAAACTGCTTCAGAATATGCTTATCTTTTCTCCGGAATCAAAAATGCTGACAAAATTACAGCCGGCAAAGCTAATTACAAAACTTTAGGGATTAAAGCTGACGGTGATTATAAACTGACCGTTACTTTAGACCGTCCCGTACCTTACTTTAAGTTATTAATGGGATTTGCATTATTCTTCCCACAAAACCAGAAAGCTGTTGAAAAGTATGGTTCTAAATACGGAACAGCTTCAGACAAGTTAGTTTACAATGGCCCTTACAAGTCTACTGGTTGGACAGGAACTAACTTGAAATGGAAGTTAGTTAAGAATGACAATTACTGGAACAAAAAAGATGTGAAAGTTGATACAATCAACTATCAAGTAGTTAAAGATTCATCTACGGCCTTGAACCTCTATAATAGTAAAAAACTTGATGTGACAACCATTACTGGTAGTCAAGTTGCTCAATACAAGAACAACAAAGCATACAAGTTACGTAAAGAGGCTTCAACCTTCTATCTTCAATTAAATGAAAAGAAGGACAAGTACTTTGCTAACAAGAAGATTCGTCAGGCAATTTCAATGTCAATCGACCGTAGTCAACTAACAGGAAAAGTTTTAGCTGATGGTTCGCAAAATCCACTTGGGTATGTTTCAGCTGGATTAGCAGAGAATCCAAAAACAGGTCAAGATTTTGCTAAAGAATCAGAAGTTAAATCAGCAGTTACCCAAAACTTAACTCAAGCTAAGAAGTTATTAAAAGAAGGCTTGAAAGAAGAGGGTATGACAAAGCTTGAATTCTCATTGATGGCTGATGATACACCTGCTGGGAAATCTACAAATGAGTTCTTACAATCACAAATCGAAAAATTAGGTAGTAACGTGAAAGTGAATGTTGAAAACATTCCATTTAAGTCTCGTTTGACTAACTCAACAAACGGTAAATTCGATGCTGTTGTTACTGGTTGGGGTGCTGACTTTGCCGATCCAATTTCGTTCTTACAGCTATTTGTTACTGGAAACTCAAATAACAATGGTTCATGGAGCAATAAAGAATACGACAAGTTGATCAAGGCATCTAGCACAACTGATGCTAACAACACACAAAAACGTTGGGATGACTTAGTTAAGGCAGAAAAGATCCTTATGAACGAACAAGGAATCGTGCCACTTTATCAACAAGCTGCTTCTCAATTATGGAATACCAACTTGAAGGGTGAAGTTTACAACACTTCTGGTGTCAATTTTGATTACTCAGGTCTTTACTTGGCAAAATAATTAAGTAGATACAAGCAATAAGGGAAAAGAGTTATACGACTCTTTTCCCTTATTCTCTTCTCAAATGTGATCTTTCTAAGAATCCCAAACAACAAACCGCCTTTAAAGTGCGCATTTTAAAATAATTCATGAGTAAAAATGAGCAATTTTAAAAATGTAACATAAATCGCATACATTCAGTAATGGCGGGTATTGATTATGAACTTGATTTAGCAAATATAGTTTTTATTGACGTCAAAATTAGAGATAACGATTGAATTTAATCTTCTTCTAATATATAATAAGAACAACTTTTGTTAAGAAAGTACATAATGATGGAATTCGCAAGATTTCACAGAGGGGTTGGAAAATAATTATGAATGTTAGATCAGCAATAAAAGTTGGAGCAGTTGCGCTCGCTTCAACATTTGTTTTGGCTGCGTGTGGATCCAAGGACAGTAGTTCGTCGAAAGAATCAGTTAACTTTGAAGAAAGTGCTGAAATTGCGACAATGGATCAATCGAAGGTTACCGATGTCGTTGGTTTTACCCAGTTAGGAAATACCCAAGAGGGCCTTTACCGATTAGGTGAGAAGAGCAAAGTTAACAATGCTCTTGCAACAAGTACAAAGGAATCTAAAGATGGTAAGACTTGGACATTTACAATTCGTAAGAATGCTAAGTGGAGCAATGGCGATCCTGTTACTGCTCAAGATTTTGTTTATGGCTGGCAACGAACGGTTAATCCAAAAACCGCTTCTGAGTATGCTTACTTATTCTCAGGCATCAAAAATGCTGACAAGATCATGTCTGGTAAAGTAAACTACAAACAGTTGGGAATCAAAGCTGAAGGTAAGTATAAGTTGGTTGTGACGTTAGATCGTCCGATTGCTTACTTCAAGTTGTTAATGGGCTTCCCAACTTTCTACCCACAAAACCAAAAGGCTGTGGAAAAGTACGGCTCTAAGTACGGAACAGCTTCTGATAAATTAGTTTATGATGGTCCTTACAAACAAGTTGGTTGGACTGGTACAAACTTAAGTTGGAAACTTGAAAAGAATAATAATTACTGGGATAAAAAGAACGTCAAAATGAATACCATTAATTATCAAGTTGTCAAAGATTCAAGTACTGGTTTGAACTTGTATAACAGTAAGAAGCTTGATGTTGCTAATATTATTGGTAACCAAGTTGCACAATACAAGAACAACAAAGATTATGTTTTACGTAAGCAATCATCAATGTTCTATCTTCAATATAATATGAAGAAAGAAAAAGTTTTCCGTAATGCTAAGATTCGGAAAGCAATCTCAATGACGATTAATCGTAACCAATTGACAGGTAAGGTTCTTGCTGATGGTTCAACAAATCCTAAAGGACTTGTTTCAACTGGTTTAGCAAGCAATCCTAAGTCTGGTGAAGATTTTGCAACTGAATCTGAAGTTAAGTCAGCAGTTACACCAAACTTAACGGAAGCTAAGAAATTAATGGCTGAAGGACTTAAAGAAGAAGGCAAATCAAGTTTGACCTTTACACTTCTTGGTGATGATACAGCTTCAACAAAGCAAATCACTGAATTCCTACAGTCACAAATTGAAAAGTTACCTAATGTCAAAGTTAATTTGCAAAACGTACCATTTAAGACACGTTTGACAAATTCTTCAAATGGTAAGTTCGATGTTGTTCTCTCTGCATGGGGTGCTGATTTCTCTGATCCAATTTCCTTCTTACAATTATTTGTAACTGGAAATGCTCAGAATAATGGTGGCTTCAGTAACAAACAGTACGACGCATTGATCAAGGCTTCCAATACAACTGATGCCACAAATCCTGAAAAACGTTGGGACGACATGGTTCAAGCTGAAAAGATCTTGATGAATGATCAAGGAATTGCACCTGTGTACCAGCAGGCAAAATCGCAGCTTTGGAACTCTAAGTTGAAGGGCGTTGTTTACAACACTGCTGGTGTCAACTTTGATTACAAGAATTTAAATCTGACAAAATAATGTTTCATTATATTAGGCGTTAATTTTGGACAGGAGGGTAAGGGCTCGCGTAACTGCTGACCCTTACCCCTTTGTTATAAAGGCAAAGTTGGTTTGAGAGAAAGATTGGGAGGAATATAAATGGCAAGATATTTAGTAAAGCGAATCTTTTACCTGGTTTTAACGCTGTTTTTGATTGCAAGTATCACCTTCTTCTTAATGAAGTTGATGCCCGGAACACCATTGAATAACCAGGCAAAATTAACACCGGAACAGATTAAAACAATCTATGCTCACTATGGATTGAACAAACCGGTATGGCAGCAATATATTAGCTACATTGTGGATGCAGCACATGGAAACTTTGGGTTATCATTCCAGTTTAGTGATCAACCTGTTTCTTACTTGATTTCAAGCCGGATTGGACCTTCATTACAATTAGGTGGTCAAGCCATCATTGTAGGTGTTTTCTTCGGAATCATCGTTGGATCTTTAAGCGCAATCCGTAAAAACACATGGATTGATGGAACTTCAACTTTTATTTCAATTTTAGGAATCTCGATTCCAAGTTTCGTACTGGCAATCTTGCTTCAATACTATTTAGGACTGAAATTGCAGTGGTTCCCAATTGCTGATTGGGGTGGATTCTCATACACGGTGTTACCAACCTTGGCGTTAGCAGCTTCGCCTTTTGCAGAAACTTCACGGTTTGTCCGAACTGAAATGGTCGATGTTTTGGGAAGCGACTATATCGAATTAGCGAAGGCAAAAGGATTAAGTCGAATTGGGGTTGTTTGGCATCACGCCTTACGTAATAGTTTAATTCCATTAGTTACAGTTATTGGGCCATTGGCAGCCGCTATTATGACTGGATCAATGGTTGTGGAAAACATCTTCTCTGTACCAGGAATTGGGGAACAATTTGTAAAATCCATCTTGGTAAATGATTACCCAACTATTATGGGTGTCACGATGTTATATTCTGCTTTACTATGTGCAATCTTATTGTTAACTGATTTAGTTTACGGAATTATTGATCCACGAATCCGAATTTCTGGGAATGAGGGGTAAATAAATGGAAGAAAAAATGAATTTAGCACCGGATGCATTTGAACCGGTATCTAAAAAAGATGAACTAGATGATGAAAAAATCGTAGCCCCTTCCCGGACATTTGTTCAGGATGCATGGCGGCGGTTGAAACAAAATAAGGCTTCCTTTGTTTGTTTATGGATCTTGGCTATTATCTTTGTGGTTGCTTTTACATCACCACTTACAGCTTCACATCCAAATGATTCAAATCCAAACTATGCCAATTTACCACCCAAGATTCCCGGCATCAATATCAATGGTTTGAATGGAACTTCAGTGGTTGCTGGTAAACGTGTAGATGCTTATAAACAAAATAATGTGCCAAGTAAAGTGCATTACACTTTAGGAACTGACTACTTAGGTCGTTCATTGGCTCAACGTATCTTACGAGGAACTTTAGTTTCCTTGTTAATTGGTCTTTTTGCTACCTTGATTGATTTAATTGTCGGGGTTGGGTATGGGATTGTTTCGGCCTGGAGAGGTGGAATAACCGATATTGTCATGCAACGGATAATTGAAGTTATTTCATCTGTACCTAACATCGTTATCATGGTTTTATTCATGCTTGTTCTAAAGGGCGGGATGTTACCAATCATTTTGGCGATTGCCTTTAATGGATGGACGACGATGGCCCGGCTGACGCGAGCGCAAACCTTGCAATTGAAAACACAAGAGTATGTCCTGGCAGCCCGTACATTAGGTGAGTCAACTTTTAAAATTGCGATTAAACATTTATTGCCTAACTTATCAAGTGTGATCATTATTCAAACAATGTTTACAATTCCATCCGCTATTTTCTTCGAAGCTTTCCTAAGTTATATCGGAATTGGGATTCAAGCTCCAACTGCTTCTCTAGGAACATTAATTAGTGATGGTCAAAAGAACTTCCAGTTCTTGCCATATCAAATGTGGTATCCTGCAATTGTGTTATCCATTGTTATGATTGCATTTAATATTTTGGCTGATGGTTTACGTGATGCGTTTGACCCTCGAACAGCCCGCAGATAGGAGGAAGTTACAATGGAAAATGCAGAAGAAAATATTCTAGAAGTAAAAAACTTAACCATTGACTTCCATACCTATGCAGGGACAGTCAAAGCGATTCGTGACGTTTCTTTCCATTTGAAAAAGGGAGAAACTTTAGCAATTGTTGGTGAGTCTGGTTCTGGTAAAACAGTTACGACTAAAACTGTCATGGGATTATTAGCAAATAATGCTGAAGTTGTTGAAGGAACAGTGAAGTTTCATGGCAAGAATATTCTTAAAATGTCAGAAAAAGAACTAGAAGATATTCGTGGAAAAGATATTGCCGAAATCTTCCAAGATCCGATGACTTCTTTGGATCCAACCATGAGAATTGGTCGCCAAATTGCGGAGCCTTTACAGATTCACAAAGGTTACAGTCGTGAAAAGGCCAACAAACAAGCCTTAGAAATGCTTAAATTAGTTGGAATTACAAACGCTAAAGAACGAATTAATGATTATCCACATCAATTTTCTGGTGGGATGCGTCAACGAATTGTGATTGCCATTGCGTTAGTTTGTTACCCAGAGATCTTGATCGCTGATGAACCAACAACTGCCTTGGATGTGACAATTCAGGCTCAAATTCTTGATTTAATGAAAGAATTACAAGAGAAAATTTCGACTTCAATTATCTTTATCACCCATGATTTAGGAGTTGTTGCCGGGATGGCTGATCGTGTGGCTGTTATGTATGCTGGTAAAATTGTGGAATATGGAACGGTTGATGAAATCTTCTATAATCCGCAACATCCTTATACATGGGGGCTCCTGAATTCAATGCCTACTCTTGATACGCGCAAAGGGAAGTTGGAATCTATTCCAGGAACACCGCCAGATTTATTGGATCCACCAGCTGGTGATCCGTTTGCTGCGCGGAATCCTTATGCAATGAAGATTGATGAGCAAAAAGAGCCACCATTTTTCAAAGTGTCAGATACCCATTATGCTGCCACTTGGCTTTTGCATCCAGATGCACCAAATGTAGAACCTCCAGTCGCAATCAAACGTCGTCAAGAAGTCTATGCAGACCGTTTGAAAAAGGGTACGATCAATCAAGGTCATATTCATTCAACTGGGAATACAAGCTTTGGTGTGAACGATGACGATGCAATTGGTGAGTAAAGGAGGCTAATCATGGATACACGAGAAAAAATTCTAGAAGTAAAACATTTAAAACAATATTTTAATGTTGGTAAAAAAGATGAAGTACGTGCCGTCGATGATGTTTCCTTTGATATCTATAAGGGTGAAACCTTTGGATTAGTTGGCGAATCTGGTTCTGGTAAGACAACCACTGGCCAAGCTATTATTCGCCTACTTGATCCAACTGATGGTCAAGTGCTTTTTAACGGGCGCGATGTAGCTTCACTTAAAAGTAAAAGTGATTTGATGGCATTTCGTCGTGAGATGCAGATGATCTTCCAGGATCCATACGCATCATTAAATCCACGGATGAAAGTTAAAGATATCGTGGCTGAAGGAATTGATATTCATCATTTGGCCAAAAATGACCTTGATCGAACAACTCAAGTAGAAGACTTACTTGAAACGGTTGGGTTGAACCGAGATCATTCTAGTCGTTATCCAAACGAATTTTCTGGTGGTCAGCGTCAACGAATCGGGATTGCGCGTGCTTTAGCTGTTCAACCTGATTTTATTATCGCTGATGAACCAATTTCAGCTTTAGATGTTTCAATTCAGGCTCAAGTTGTGAACTTGATGAAGGAACTCCAAGAGAAATCTGGGTTAACTTACTTATTTATTGCACATGATTTATCAATGGTTAAATATATCAGTGATCGAATCGGTGTTATGCATTATGGTAAGCTCCTTGAAATTGGCCCCGCAGAAGAGGTTTATAATCATCCGCTTCATCTTTACACGAAGAGTTTGGTTTCAGCTGTACCACAGCCTGATCCTGAATTTGAACGTAATCGTCGTCAAGTTGTTTATGACTCATCTCTAGAATTTGATGATAAAAAACGTCAAATGGTAGAAATTGCGCCACAGCATTTTGTCCGTGCAAGTGAGGATGAAGTTGCCATTTATCAAAAACGAGCGACTGAAGAAGGACTTGAAGTTCTTTAAAAAACAGTACCAATTAAAAAAACCCGTAAGATGAAGTGAACCCCCAAGATTGGACAGATAAAATGGGTCTCTGTCAAACTGTATTGGTAGAGATTTTTGAAGGCATGTTCACTTCGGTGAATGTGCTTTTTGTTTACTCATGAATTAAACTGATACGAATGAAGAAGTTATGAATATTTCGAAAACCAAAACAGCTACGCTTTAATACCTTGATTTTGCGATTAAGTCCTTCAATAGGACCGTTAGAATACGGATAACGACAACTGTTGAGCACTGCTGAGCCGTTCTTAACGAAGGTTGAAATGGTGACGTCCATTTGATTACCAGCTACTTGGTAGTTGGTAATCAAATTTTTAAATCCCGTGGCATTCTTTTGGTGGATAGCAGTTAGAATGCCTTGATAAGTTTGATACACAGTTTTGAATTCTGGAAATTCATCTAAGGCAAGGTCGATGGCGTTCTGTTGGGTCATATACTCGTTAATGCCTCGTAAATAGATAAGCTTAGTGTCATTGATTTTCTCTTCTGCCAAATGAAATAAACGCCATTGAGATTTAAGGATGCGGTAAATGCGTGAATGCTTATCTTGAAAAGTACGGATAATGCGTGTACGTACATTGTCTAGTGCACGACCAGCAAGCTGAATAATGTGGAAACGGTCAATAATCGTGACAGCGTTCGGGAATAAACGATGAATAAAGCTGGCATATTCGGCGTTCATATCAATAGTAATTGTTTGAACTTTCGCACGTTCTTGAACTGAATAACGAGCTTCAAAGTAATCAATGATATCCTTACTGAGACGATCTTCGAGGGTCACAATGCGGCGATGACTAACGGCATCGCAACAGTTAAAGGACATTAGATGATTACAGGAACGAAATTCATCGAAACAAAGATTTGGTGGAAGTTGCTTAACACGGTAAGCCAAGTGAATATTTGCATTTAAAATACGTTGCACACTACTTGGTGAAATGCCACAAATTTTAGCGATTTCTTTACTGGTCAGCATGTCACGAGCTAGCACAATGACCTGATGTTTAACATTGTGGGTAAAAGTTTCATTACGTCTAACGAGGTTAGTTTTAGCTCCACAGGTTTTTAAACAATGTTGGCATTGATATCTTTGTCTTCTTAGCTGCATTTCATAACGTCCGCCTGATAAGGTTCCCAACCTTAGATGACTAACGTGGGTACCGTTTTTAATTAGACTTTTATGGCCACAATGGGGACATTTCACAAGCTGATAAGAAAGGTTGGCGTGAACGACATGAATTCGTTGTCCATTCGGGCAACGTTTCTTGGTAACACCAGTTACGGTTATATTTGGGTCTGTCATTTCAAACAAGCTTAAGATAGAATTAGTTAGGGACATCTGTTTTTCCTCTTTTCGATTTTGTTTGGTGATTAAATCGTAGCACAAAGAGGACAGATGTCCTTTTAATTTTCAAAATAAAAACTGGTATCAGTTATTCACCAATACCAGAAAGTGTAGACCCGATAAAATCTAATCTTGGGGGTTCTTTTATGGTTAAATTTAATTTTGATTTCAAAGTGAAAGTAGTAACTGAATATTTAGGTGGTCTGCCCGTTAATTCATTAGCACACAAATACAGGATTGGTAGTAGTGCCACAGTTTTAAATTGGATTCAAAGATATGAGAAATTTGGCCTTAACGGTCTTAAACGCAAAGCAATGGATTTAGAATATGCTAGCCAGTTCAAAGTCGATGTATTAAACTGGAGAAAACAAAATCAGGCCTCGCTTCCAGTAACTGCCTTACATTTTAATTTATCCTCGCCGAGTACCATTTGGCAATGGGAAAGTCGGTTTAAGGCATTAGGAATTGTGGGTCTAGAGCGAAAGCGAGGCAACGCCAAGAACATGGTAAAACACAAGAATAAAAGTCGCAAACCCATTGTCCAAAAGGACAATTCCACAGCCAAAGAGGATTTAAAACAGCTTCAAAAAGAAAATGAAATGTTAAAGATTGAGAACACCTACCTAAAAAAATTAGAGGCCTTAACTCGGAAAAAATCAGTACAAAAGAAATCTCAGAAATAGCCATCGAGTTAAGGCAACTATTCCAAACTTCTATCAAACTGATTCTTAAAGTAATCCAAATTCCACGCAGTACCTATTACTACACTCAGAGTCATGAGAGACGTAAATTTGATGATGACCAGATTATTCAAGCAATAGACGAGATTCGCCAAAAAGATCCAAAATACACCAAAAAATACGGCTATCGAAGACTTACAAATGCATTACATGATTTAGGATTTAAAGTTAATCATAAACGCGTTTTGCGAATTATGCAGGAACACGGGTGGTTGTGTCATGCCTTTAATCGACAAACTAAAAAATATAATTCATATAAAGGTTTAGTGGGTAAAATCGCCGCTAATCGCTTAAAGCGACGCTTCAAAACCGATAGACCTTATCAAAAGCTCGTCGCAGACGTTAGTGAATTCAGATATGGAAGCATGGGAATGAACGAACGAGTTTATCTCGAACCAGTTCTTGATTTGTTTTCTGGAGAAATTCTAGCATTCAATATTAGTGAACATCCAACAGTTAAATTCGCAATTAAACCACTTAAGGAGGCTTTAGAAAAACTACCAAAACTAAATTACCGGACAACAGTCCATACTGACCAAGGCTTTCAGTATCAACATCGACACTGGCAGCAGGTTTTAAAGAAACATCACGTTTATCAAAGCATGTCACGTAAAGCAACTTGTCTTGATAATGCGGTGATGGAGTCTTTCTTTCACATTATGAAGGCTGAAATGATGGATGAACATTTTGAAGATAAAGCTAGCTTAGTCCAAGCAATGACCGAATGGATAGGCTTTTATAATAATCGTCGAATCAAAACAAAATTAAACGGCAAGTCTCCGGTAAAATACCGAGAACTCGCCGTTCAAAAAGCAGCATAAATATTTGTCCAATTTTATGGGTTCACTTCAAGATCTGAAAAAAGATCTTACTGTTTTTTTGGTTCATTTTTAAATACTGCTATCGCGAATAATTAGTGAAGTCCCAATTGTAAGCTTTCTGGGGACCATATTACGTTTTTGAAACTGTTCATTTAAAAGATCAAAGGCCGCCCGGGCCATTGCGTTACGTGAGACGTGGACCGTGCTCAAACTAGGGGTAACGTATTGCGCTGAAGTAATATCGTTAAAGCCAATAATCGATACTTGTTTGGGGATTTCTATTTTGTGTTCTGCTAAAGCTCTCATCGCCCCAATTGCAATAGAATCAGAGCCGATTAGAAAGGCCTTAGGAAGCTTTGAACCCGATTGCTGGATAATCATTGGTGGCTAATGTGGAAGTATTCTTCCTGGACGCGAAGCTGATTTCTTAATTTGGAACCATGACATGGATCTTAAAGAAACATACTTGGATGGTGAATCACGATACCAAGCATAAACGTAACTAATTTGCGCGTTGATCGTTTGAAACTGGGACTTAACCGGAATCAAATGATCAATGCGTTTTTGTTTGGTTTATTGAGCACCGAAGCATGGTATTGATTGACAAGAGAAACCGCTTCCTGCCATAATATAGGTGATGATTATGTAACTTGGGGGAGATGCTTAACTTTGTATAGACATTTGGTTATAACCACACAGGTTAAGGAGAACAGGTATGCTTATCACATGGCTTCTAAAGACGATAGTAAGATTCTCAGTCAAAGGGATGCCTTGATCCAAGCATTGCCTAGTAATGCGTTAAACGTGCTCTATTATGTGCATGTTCTAGATGCTACAGGTAAAAGCTTTGAAGCTGTTCAAAAAGATAATGAACAACTTAAAAAGGTTGAAGAAGTTACAGACGCTAAAGAATTTACCAAGCTGGTTTTTGATAGGAAACTCTTACGATTAGCCGATAAACTCCAGTACAGAGAAATGAATAACTTAGACCAGTTAATTGACTGGTTTAACGAAAACTAAGTTTTACGCATTTTAGTGAATTGCGTAAGGCTTAGTTTTTGATTACATACAAAAAGCCAATCCTTGGGAGGAAGGATTGGCTTTTTAATATTTATAACACATCGATTGTTTAGATCTTCAAGACTTCTCGTAGAGCAAAGAAGGTAACAATGAGCTGACCAAAGGTTACCCAGATGTTATGGTGTGTTGCTGAGGCAATCACTGCCGCGACAATGACAACTAAAGCCCATAACATTGTCTTTGTAATCTTTTGTTTCTTTTGTTTATCAGTTAATTCTTGTCTTTCGTTCATTTTATTGACCTCCTTTGCCAAGTCAAAGTTTTAAGTTTCTATTCTATCAATTTAGTTGCTTTCTGCAGCAGCAGCTTGTTCTTTAGCGTAAACAGCGTTACGTTTCTTCATTTGAACAGAGTACCACCAGAAGAGTAAGCAATATGCTGCAAGTCCTAAGACTGCGTAGATAACAAACTTGATTTCACCGGTAGATGCTTTACCTACTGCGTAAGCTAAGAATTGTTCGATAGGACCTTCTTTAGTAGATTCAGCAATTTGGGTTCCAGCTTTAAGTCCAGCAGGGAATGCACCAACTGATTTAGCAACTGATGTAACGAATGGAGCACTTAATGTACCAGCCCAAAGGAAGATAGGAAGTTCAACGGCACCAATAACGATCATACGAATGATACGTCCACGAGTTACAACCAAAAGTGCTGGTGTAACACCCATAGCAATGATTCCGCCTAAAGGAAGAATATGGTTACCAGGGAGAACTAATGATTCGAGTAAAAGAATAGGTGCAAGGACGTTTGCGGCAGCCCACATTTCAGAACGGCCGGCGATAAATGGCCAGTCAAGGCCGATATTTAATTTACGTCCCTTTAAGTGTTTGTTAGCTAAGTCAGTAACACCTTGTGATAAAGGTTCAACAGCTTTGATGAACCATGAACCGATAAGTGAGAATAACTGCAAGCAGACACCACCAGTAAATGATAATGTAAAGATTGTTTCAACATTTTGACGACCAACTAAACCAATGAAGATACCTAGGTAACATCCAATGGCGAAGTTGCTTCCCCAGAAACCAATCTTTTCGTTCAATTTTGCAGAATCAAAATCAAAACGGTCTAACCAACGGAAAAGTAAATCATAAATCTTGTTTAATAACATAATTACAGGGTTCATCATGTAGTTCAAATGAGTTGTAGTCATTGGGTTTTCATGATTATCCAGTAAATCATCAAACGTAGGTTTCATTAAATCAGAGTTAACAATCTTCAAGGCACCAATTAAGAGAATAAGTAGTGTAGCAACCCAGAAGTTTGCTCCAAAGTAAATTGCCATTAAAGCTGTAAATGAAATATGCCAAATATCGAAAATATCAACATCTAACGTATCTGTCCATTTAAGCGCTAACATTGCAACGTTTAAAAGAACCATAAGTAGCAAGAAGAATAAGGTATATGGAGAACCCCATGTGATCGTTGCTAGTGGAGCCCAACCAACATCAGTGATAGAAAGTTGGATTCCAGTTGACTTAACGAACGCTGTTAAAGCTGGTTGGTAGGTAGTAGTAAGTAAATTAATAATGGCACTAATACCAGTTAAAGCGATCGCTAAACGAATACCACCTTCAAGGGCTCTAAAGAATTTAACTCCTAAGGCCCAAGCAATCAAGGTTAAAACAATTAACATAATAGGCGCAGCACCCAAAGCGATAATGGGCTTGAATACCACGTTGGCAAAATGAATAATGGTCTGCATCTTGTTCAACTCCTTCGTATTTTTTGGAAATTTTGTAACCAAATTTAGTGGCGAAGACTCCATAAAAGAAATATGTAAGCGAAGAGAGGGATGCTCTCTTCAAAATCACTTAGCTTAAGTGATTCTTTTTAATAGCGTCTTCAATCTTATCGTAAACTGGAGCAGCCATTGCAGGCATTCTGTAAAGAATGGCACCAGCATCAATTTCAGGAACTGTAATATCAAAGCTCAAATCTGGTTTGTTAATAGGTAAGAAGACTTGCACACCCTTCATTGTTTCTGGGTTGAGATCTTTGATTTGGATAGCTTCAACGTTAACTTGATAGCCACGTTTCTTCATTTCCGCTTCAACAGCATCCTTAATTTGATGACTGGAATTAACACCAGCTCCACAAGCAGTTAACATTTTAATCATAGTAAATTCCTCCTTAGAATTTTTAAAATTTATTACCAAAGTTAATGAAACGAATATCTAGAACTTAGACTGCAAAAATGAATAAATAGCTTCTTCAGTGTTGCTCTTGAAGAATGTCAAAAGCTGATTTTGGGGAGTCTTGCTAATGAAGTCCATGATTTGCGCTAGGACATTCGACTGACCCTCTGGATCGTCATTCAAAATCATAAATAGGAAGTTAACTTCTAATTTTTGACTTGGATCGATCATATTATTAAAGGCGATAGGGTTCTTCAATTTAATAGGAATAACCTTACGTTCTTTAACAAATTCAGCTTCCGTATGGGGAATTGCCACGTTAGGGTATTCTGGAGAAACCACTGACAAATCAATTCCGGTTGGATACTTATCTTCTCGTTCGTTTAGGTTCTTTAAGAAGTCGGCTGTGACGTGACCTTTTTTATAGAGGTCATCAGCAACTGTCTTAAACACATCTGCACGTGAAGTTGCATCACTCACGTACACAGTGTCTCTATCAAAAAGAGAAGTCTCTGCTATTTTATCTGACATATATTTTCACCACCTCAATCACAAATGTGAAATAATGTTCACTTTTGTTTGATATCGTTTACAAACTTAATTATAAACAAGCGCTTTCAAATGTCAACCAAAAATTTAAAATTAAAAAAATGCGCTAGGGTATTGACTTTTTGTTAGGGCTCGTCTATTCTAGAAACCGAAACATAAATAAACAAAAACGAACATTCTGTAACACGGTTTGTTCTTAAATTATTCCAAAGGAGGGAGGCCAGTGCTAAAAAATGAAAGAGTAGCGACCATTTTAAGCACGGTCAATCAATCAGGTGTTGTAACAGTTCAAGAGTTAGTGAATGAACTTAATGTATCATCCATGACAATTCGTCGTGATTTAGAAGAGCTCGAACAAGAGCATCGCATCGTGCGAGTTCATGGGGGTGCACAAAGTATTCATACCTCGGATCAGCGTGAAGCTTCCTATATACAGAAGCGAAAACTACATGTTGCTGAAAAAAGCGGGATTGCGCAACAGGTGGCAAGCATGATTGCAGAGGATGAAACAATTTTTCTTGGACCAGGGACTACAAACGAACTCGTTTCGAAATACCTTAACCTTGCAAACCTAAGAATTGTCACAAACAGTTTGCCGGTCTTTGAACAATTTCGAAATGAACATAGTGAGTACGAACTGTTTTTGGTTGGTGGAACTTACCGTGAACGAAGTGGTGCTTTTATAGGAAGTTTAGCAAACGGCCTCCTAAAAAATTTAAAAATGCATAAGGCATTCGTTGGTGTCAATGGCATCAATGGAAACAGCATTATGAACGCCAATTCTGATGAAGGGCAGACGCAAAGCATTGCGTTGGATCAAGCCCAAAAGAAATTTGTCGTTGCTGATCACTCTAAACTGAACCGTAATGATTTCTATGCCTTCTATCATTTGGACAAATGTGATGGCTTGATTACGGATCAGGATATTGATTCGGCAACCTTACAAAAGTATCAGAAATTGACAAAAGTTTATAACAGTACAAACAAAAAACAAAAGGAGAGATTTGCATGAAAGTCGTAATTGGTTCAGACGAAAAAGGATTCAATTTAAAGGAATTAGTTAAAAAGTACTTGTTGGATCATAGCTATGAGGTTATTGATGTGAGTGAAAAACCTGCAGAAGATTTTGTTGATTCATCACTTGCCGTTACTAAAGAAGTTTTGAATGGTAACGCTGATAAAGCAGTTATGTTTGATGAATATGGGGTTGGTTCCGCAATGGCAAGTAACAAGGTTAAAGGAATGGTTACAGCTAACGTCGTTGAAGAAAATACCGCACATATGACAGCAATGCATAATGGTGCAAAGGCCATCTCAATTGGTAGTGGCGTGGTTGGCGAAAAGTTAGCATATAATATTGTTCAATATTACTTGGATACAGAGTATGCTGGTGGCCGTCATCAAGTTCGTTTGGATATGTTGAATAAGATGATCTAAGTTTGCGGAGAGAAGCGGTTATTCATTGAGCATAACCGCTCTAGGTAAGAGAGCAAGAGAATTATTCAAGTAAACAACAAAACTATACAAAAGATTGAAAACGTTTTATTTGTAAGATGAATTCTAAGGATGAGTATTCGTCCTTAGAATAAGATTTTGCAAATGCAAAATAGACAAAAATTTTGAGGAGGAGCCAGTCCAACTAGGAGCGAAAGCGACGTAGCGAGGATGGACATCCGTCCCGAAAGTAAGATTTTGCGAATGCAAAATAGACAAAAATTTTGAGGAGGAAATCACATGATTATTTCTATTGGTAATGACCATATTGTTACAGAAACAAAAATTCAACTTTCAAATTTCTTAAAGGATCAAGGACACACTGTTATTGATGAGGGTACTTACGATACAACAAGAACCCACTATCCAATCTATGGCAAACGTGTTGCTGAAGATGTTGCTGATGGTCGCGCAGACCTCGGTGTTGTTCTTTGTGGTACTGGGATTGGTATCAGTACTGCTGCAAACAAAAATGAAGGTATTCGTGCAGCTTTAGTTTCAAACTTGGTTGCTGCTCGCTATGCTAAAGAAGAATTAAATGCCAACATCATCGGTTTTGGTGGTGCAACAGTTGGGGAACATCTTTGCGAAGACATTATCTCTGTATTCTTGGATTCAGAATATAAAGAAACAGCAGAAAACAAGAAGTTAATCGATAAAATTGACAATATTGCAACTCCAAATCCAGATCAAAAAGATAACCCACACTTCTTCGATGAAGAAAATGAAAAATGGGCTGAAGGCGTTTATCACGACTAGAGTGTGTTCAAAAGCTGTTTTTTGAAACACATTTTGGCTGATTAAGTTGGCAAAACAACTTGTGATATTTAGAAATGTGACCTCATTGTAAAATTGGTGCAACCGTTTTATAATGAAAGCGTTGTTGAAATAAATCATGACAAATCATGAAAAAAACAAAAGGGGTAATCATTTTATGTTGAAATTAACACCAGGTAAGGAAAAAGGAATCAAAGCTTTATCAAATAAAGATGGCGTCATTGATGCTTTAGCTATTGACCAACGTGGATCATTGAAAAAAATGATTGGTGCTGCAAGTGGTAAAGAAGCTTCACAAAAAGAAATTGAAGACTTCAAAGTTGCTGTATCAAGCGAATTAACTCAATATGCTACAGGTATTTTGTTGGATCCTCAATACGGACTTCCAGCTTCAAAGGCTCGTGCTGACGGTGCTGGTTTATTGCTTGCATACGAACGAACAGGTTATGACGCTACTGAGCCTGGCCGTTTCCCAGATATCTTGGATGACTGGTCAGTTCGTCGTTTGAAGGAACAAGGCGCTGATGCCATTAAATTCTTACTCTACTATGATGCTGATGAAGGCGGCGACATTAACCATCGCAAACAAGTCTTTATCGAACGTTTAGGTAGTGAATGCAAGGGCGAAGATATGCCATTGTTCTTGGAATTAGTTTCATATGATGCTAATAACGACGATGCTACCGGTAAAGAATATGCTAAGGTAAAGCCACACAAAGTTATTGAAATGACTAAAGAATTTTCAAAACCTCAATACGGCGTTGATGTATTGAAGCTTGAAGTTCCTGTTAACCAAAGCTATGTTGAAGGTTTTGCTAAAGATGCTTCTGATGTTGTTTATAGTAAAGCAGATGCTGCTAAATACTATAAAGAACAAAGCGATGCAACAGACCTACCATTTATCTTCTTGAGTGCCGGTGTTACTGCTGAGTTATTCCAAGAAGAATTGAAGTTTGCTAAAGAAGCAGGCTCAACATTTAATGGTGTCCTTTGTGGCCGTGCGACATGGCGTCATTCAGTTGAACCATTTGCTGGCGAAAGTGAAGAAGCTGGTCGTAAATGGTTACAAACACAGGGCCGTCAAAACATTGAAGACTTAAATAAAGTTTTGGCTGCTACTGCAACTTCATGGTACGACAAGGTTCAAAAATAATTGCTTTTAACCTTAAGGATTGTGCCAACTTGGTGCAATCCTTTTTCTGAAAATGGAGATAAATATGAGTAACTTTGATGAAATAAAAAAGGCTAATCCAGACAAAACCATTTATGACGTTAATATTGATGAATTTGCGGATTTTGGATTGGTTTATAAACAGTATGATTTAAGCAAAATGACAAGCTACATGGATTCGCAAATTGAAATTCCTAGTGATCATAACGATTATGTCCCAGATGATGAAACACTTGAAAATGACGCAACGATTCAACAAATTGCCGCTGATGTTTATGCAGGAATGCCTATTTCAGCAGGCCCTTGTGTGGGTCAGAGCACTTCATTTTCAGCGATTGAATTTCATCAGGGAAGTGAAGTTAACATCACTTTCACCGATGTGGTGATGGTTTTAGGGAAACGTCAAGATATTCATAATTATGAATATAATGCTGAAGAGCATGCGAAACTTTTCTTCGTCCCACGCGGAACTGTGTTTGAAATGTACAGTGATACATTACATTACAGTCCATGCAAGGTCGATGACAGCGGCTTTAAGGCAATTGTCATGGTCTTGGAAGGTACAAATCAACCGTTACCAGAGGGCTTCAAAGGTACCAATAAAATGATCGTGAAGAAAAATAAGTTCCAGATGGCGCATGCTTCTAGAACTGACAAGATTGCACAGGGAATCTTACCTGGTGTCAAAGGCAATTTAATCGACATTAAGCCAATTCAAAAATAGAAAGGTAGATAGAAATGGCTGACACAGAAAAGAAAACTTTATCCACAGAAGAAAAAAATGACATTGATACAGCAGAAGCGTTACATCAACAAATGATTAAAGAACAGATTGCTGAATTTCCAATTACGAAAGCATAATTTAGTTAATAAAATTAAAAATGAGCTGTAAACCTAATATGTGTGACCAACTGCACACAAGGTTTTACAGCTTATTTTTTTGCAAAAATCCGAATAATTGAGCTGTAATAAAAACGTTAGTATGCTAACGAAAAAAGAGGCGGAGTGTATGAAACAAGATTTATCTATGTATGGACGGCTGGTCAAACACGCAAGTAATATGATGAGTCGCCATATTGACAGTTTTGCAGCCGGCTACGGTTTAACCGGTGTACAATTATCAATTATCGATTTTTTGGGTAAATATCCGGAACAGATTTGTTTGCAACGTGACATTGAAAATGAATTTGCCATTCGGCGATCAAGTGCCACCACCCTGTTACAACGGATGGAGAAAAAAGGGTTGGTTGTTCGTTCAATTGCGAAAAGTGATGCCCGGCAAAAACAAATTCAATTGACATTCAAAGCGCAGCCGTTTGTGAAGCTTAATCAACGTTACATGGAAGTTAGACGGGCTAGTTTGGAAGCTAGTTTTACTGCTGCAGAGCTTCAAAATTTTACCGAAATTTTGAAGTTTTTAACTATTGATGAAGCTGGAAAGAACTATGGGAAGGATCACGAGAAAAAATAATATGAAGAGTAAAAATAGACAACAAATTCGCCCCCAAGTCATTGCGGCGGTTATTGCGACAGGATTAATGTCTTTTAGTGGTGTGATTGTCGAAACCGCCATGAACATTACATTTCCAACCTTGATGAAGGAATTTAACATCACAACCAGCACTGTACAATGGTTAACCACGGGATATTTGTTAACCGTGGCGATTATTGTGCCACTCTCGTCAGCGTTAAAAACACGTTTTAAAACCAAATCCTTATTTATGGTAGCTAATTTATTATTCTTGCTAGGCCTAATTATGGATGCTGTTGCTCCTGTTTTCCCAGTGTTGTTGCTGGGGCGAATCATTCAAGGGTGTGGAACTGGGATTGCCTTGCCTTTGATGTTTAATATTATTATTGACCAGGTTCCGGCTAGTAAGCTGGGCATGATGATGGGGATCGGAACCCTGATTACCGCTGTGGCCCCCGCAATTGGCCCCACGTTTGGCGGTGTGGTCGTTGCTAGTCTAGGCTGGCGGTTTGTGTTCATCATTTTAATGCCTTTATTGTTAATTTCGTTGTTTACAGGAATGAAGACGATTGAACAAAAACGGCCGACGAGAAAGATCAAATTTGATCCACTAAGTATTTTGTTAATTGCTGTGACGTTTATTGGTTTAATTCTTGGATTCAGCAATATGGGTGCGATGCGTTTTGCTAGTTTGCCTGTCGTGGGGGCTCTTATCGTTGGATTGCTTGGCGTAATTGGGCTTGTTTATCGTAGTTTACATATTTCCCAGCCAGTTATTGATCTGCGTGTGTTAGGGAACAAAACTTTTTCGGCACATGTATTTGTATTTTTTAGTTTGCAACTAATTTCATTAGGGATGTCCTTCATTTTGCCAAACTACATGCAGTTGGTAAATGGTGCATCATCCACTACCGCCGGGTTAATTGTTTTACCAGGCGCTGCTTTAGGTGCAGTGATGTCGCCAATTAGTGGCCGAATTTTTGATCATTTTGGGGCCAAAAAACTGTTGCTTACCGGAAGCGCGGTCGTCTTTATCGGTTTGGCGTTATTTACGATTTTTGCCCTAAACATTAAAGACAGCCTTATCTTAAGCATCTACGTGTTCTATATGTTTGGGATTGGTTTGATTTTTGGAAACGTCATGACGAATGGCTTAGCCAACCTTAAAAACACACAACAAACAGATGGAAATGCCATTTTAAATACGATTCAACAATTTGCTGGAGCAGTGGGAACCTCACTTGTCTCCACAATTATTGGAGCGAGTCAATTAAGTAAAGGCAGCTCACAAGGCGAATTAACAGCTTTAGGTTCACGCAACGCTTTGTTAGTTTTAACAATTTTGATGGGCTTTGTCATAATTGTGCTAATGTATGCAGTTAAAAGTAAGTCGTCCGCTGAGACTGGTCATTAAAAAATATCAACAACATGCTAGAAATGAGTAAATGCAAGTTGATAGCATTGAGGCTGAGCAATCAAAATTTGTTGTGTGATAGCAACAGTTATTGCTGTTAAGCTCGCCCGCGAATAAGCATAAGACAAAAACCTTGCAATTTAATGAGAAGCTCGTAGAATAACCTTTGCACCAAAATCTAACAAGGGGTGATTTTAAATGGCAGAATCAGATAAAGAATTACAACAACGACTTACACCAGAAGAGTTTGAGGTTACGCAACATGCTGTCACGGAACGTCCATTTAGTGGCAAATATGATGACTTTTATGAAGATGGCATTTACGTTGATGTAGTGAGTGGTGAACCATTATTTAGCTCCAAGGATAAATATGATGCTGGTTGCGGGTGGCCGTCATTTACCCATCCCATTGATCAGGCGGCGCTTAAATCAGACACAGATACGTCGTTTGGGATGGTTCGTGATGAAGTACGAAGTAAAACTGCCAACTCGCATTTAGGACATGTCTTTGATGACGGCCCAACTGAAGCAGGTGGCCACCGTTTTTGTATTAATTCAGCGGCGCTACGCTTCATTCCCGCCGACAAATTGACGGCAAACGGTTATGAACAATATGAACATCTTTTTAACTAATTTTTGTGAGGAGTGACAATAATAATGGAAGAAACAGCAATTTTTGCAGGTGGTTGTTTTTGGTGTATGGTCCAGCCATTCGAAGATCAACCAGGAATTAAAAAAGTCCTGTCAGGTTATACGGGTGGCCATGTTGCCAATCCAACGTATGAACAAGTTAGTACGCATACAACTGGCCATACCGAAGCCGTAGAAATAAAATTCGACCCAGAAAAGATTTCCTATAAAGCATTGGTTGAACTGTACTGGCAACAAACGGACCCAACTGACGCGATGGGCCAGTTTCAGGACCGTGGTGATAGCTACCGTCCCGTTATTTTTGTGCAAAATGACGAACAACGCCAAATTGCTGAAGCATCTAAACAGGCATTACAAGAAAGTGAACGATTCAGCGATCCAATTGTAACAACTATTGAAGACGCAAAACCATTCTACGTAGCAGAGGAAGAACATCAAGAGTTTTATAAAAAGAATCCTGCACGATACGCGATAGAAGAAATGGGCGGCAGGGAGAAATTTATAAACGATAACTGGAAATAATGAATTCTGATAAGATTGCGGTGACGTGATCAATAAAAACGACATTGCCTATTTAAGGCCAATGTCGTTTTTTAAAATCTATTTTTCTAGTTTGCGGATCGGTAAACCCATTTCAGCGAGTTGCCGGTTAACCAATTCGTCATGGATCCGACTTAATTTATCCTGTTCGGTTTTGTCTTTGCCAGTCGGCTCAGTTAAACATGCGGGCATGTCAGTTTGGTTCTTATCTGTCATTTTGCCACCTGCTTTCTATTTAACTTCATTGTCTCACGAGGCGAAACTAAATAAAAATATCTTGCTTAAACTGCTTTCTACTTATCGTAGGCCACAACTTCTGCTTGATTATCAGTAAAGTTGAGAATGTTTAGACTGCCATTTTTGATTGGTAAGTGGACATCGATCTGCGGATTTAAAAGCTGAATAAGACTTCGGATGGCATCCATGTGTGAAACTACCAATAGCGTTTCCCCATCGTTTGCTTTTTCGGCTAGTTGATCAATCCCGGCTAAAATTCGTTTTTTAAAAGTTTGGGCGTCTTCGGCATCATGAAAAGGATCAGCGGCATGCATGGCATCGCGAGTCTCATAAAAAGTGTGGTCCTTTAAAAAGTCATCAATGCCATTGTAGCCGAGGGGACGGCAAATTGTGTCCCACGTTTCTGGACCGTTGGCACCTTCAAAGTAACCAAAGAAAGCCTCACGAATGTTTGGAAGTTGTGTGACTTTTAGAGCGTCATTTTTTGTGTCATCCAAAATGATGTGAGCCGTATGAACGGCTCGGGTTAGATCACTAGAAAATGCTTGATCAAAGTGAACGTCTTGTACTTTTTTTGCAGCCATATGGGCGTCTTCAATGCCTTGTGGTGTGAGCGGTGCATCGGCCCAACCTTGCATCCGATCATATTTATTAAGATAAGTCTCACCATGACGAATGAGATACACAGTAAATTTTTTGATAAGAACACTTCCTAATTTTAGTTTAATTATAAAAAGAGCAGCACATGAAAATCGCACTACTCTCAGTTTAACATGATTGTTCGATAAGCTTATGAGAATTCAATCCCATATTCAAAGGATTGTGTTTCGCCAGGTTCGGCGAAGTTGTTACCCTTCTTGTTTGCCCAATCGGTTGGTTCGTTGCTAGCCTGATCGGGTAAACCAGCAAATGGTTCGATGCAAAGGTAAGGTTCAGTCGCATTTTCCATAGTCCAAAGAGTGACATAAGGGAAATGTTTGATGTTTAATTTGATCTGGTGAGCAGTCTGATTGGAGCTAACTGTGACTGATTCAATCTTTTTCGCATCAAGAATAATTAAACCATCATCAAAAGTTTTATGGTCTAGTTTTAAGACATTCCCATCGACAGCTTCAAACGGTGCTTTGGTGCCATCTCGGAAAGGTGCCGGGTTGATGCCTAACTGTTGGATTTCCTTTGGATGAGGTCCAAAAGTTAGGGAATAATCTTCAAAAACACCATCGTCATCGATTGGAATATTGAGACCGGGATGAGAGCCCAAAGCATATGGCATTGTCTGTTTGTCATTATTTGTGACGCTGTATTTTGTTAAAAGTTGGTTGCCAACTAATTTATAGTCAACTTGTAAAGTGAACTCAAATGGATAGTACTCTTTAGTTTTTGGACTAGCCTTTAATTGTAGTAAAACTTGATCATCGGCTTTACGAACATTTTCCCATTGTAAATCGCGCGCAAAACCGTGTTGAGGCATTGGGTAGGTTTGACCATCGACAACATAATGATCATCATTTGATCTCCCAATTGAAGGGAAAAGGATTGGTGCATGACGTTTCCAAGCTTTCCCATTCCAGATGTAGTCAAAGTTTCCTTTTAAATCTACCACGTGTGTAATTTGGGCACCAAGTTGGTCAATTTCAACTTCAAGTTTGTTATTTTTAATTGTAATCATTCATATTGCCTCTTTTCAATTTATTGGGTACAGGTATATGATGGAACAGTTGGCAAATAATGTAAAGGCTTTCTAGATTAAAAATGAAGAACTTTAAAAACTTTTCAGACGATTTCAGAAAACTTAAAGCAAAAGGTTTACTTATGGCCAACAGAAAGTTAGGAGGTACCATATTTTGATCAAAATGATTGCACTAGATTTGGATAATACATTACTTAATTCCAAGATGGAAATAAGTGATATGAATACAAAAATTTTGAAAAAGTTGCACAAGCAAGGTAAAAAAATTGTTTTGTGCACTGGCCGACCGATTAATGCAATTTGGGATTGGCTGAACCAGTTAGGGCTCATGAGCGAAGATGACTATTCAGTTAATTTTAATGGGTCATTAATTGTGCATAACATCGATAAAAAGCCCTTGATGGCAGATGGCATGAAACGAACCCATTTTAAGAATTTGCACGACTTTTGTGTGAATAATAACTTTCCGTTAGATATTTTGGATTTTAGCGGTCTGTACCCAATTAGTGATTTACCGATTTCAGGGTATGAAAAACGGTTTGGGACGAGTTTACGGGCAGCCTATACGCCATTTTTCAAACTGCCTGAAGTTGACTATAGTAAAGCGGTAATCTGCACAGAGCCGGCAACGATTGATCAAATTGTGAAAACTTTGCCTAAACAATTAAAAGAAGATTTTCACATTGTCAGATCACAACCGATGATTTTGGAATTTTTAAAACCCGGTATTGATAAGGGGTCGGCACTTGATCTATTGTTAAGGCATTTTGAATGGACGAGAGAAAATTTAATGACTTTCGGGGATGCTGAAAACGATTTGGAAATGTTGGCTAGTGCTGGGATCGGTGTCTCAATGGCAAACGGCACCCCAGAGGCCAAACAAACCGCTAATCATGTCACAGCTTTGGATAATAATCATGATGGTGTGGCGGATTTTTTGGAGACTTATTTTGCGACAAATGATTAACACTGCTTATCAAGAGAGCTTACTAAATTTGATTCATTTTTATGGATTAAGTTTAAGTAAGCTCTTTTTTTTAAAACTAATTACTTGCGTGCGCAACTGTATTGCCATATAATCTGTATTTGAATCTTAAGAAAACCAGTTTGTCCAAATAATAACAGACAGGAGATGAGGATTTGCAAGGAGCACGTGAAAATTCAATTCATAAGTGGTTAATTATTGCTAGTCGACAGGTTAGCCTACATCTTGATCAGCGATTAGCCACAATTGGCATGAGTGTCAGTCAGTATTTTTACATTCTAAAAATTCACGATAACCCTGGCCTCACGCAAAAGGCGTTGGGGGAGACTGAGTTTATTGATCAAAGTAATGTGACGCGAGCGATTAAGCAATTAATTGTTCAAGGCTTTGTGAAACGGCATCAAAATCCTGATGATAAACGAGCATACCAACTTACTTTGACTGAAAAAGGAACAACGATTTATCCACAAATTCTGCAGATTCTTGATACAGAAGAAGCAGAATTGGTGAAGGGGATTGAAGCACAAGGTTCCAGCTTTAATCAAAAAGCTTTTGTTGATGCGTTACAGACCATGAGTCGGCTGCATGAAGAGCCAAACAAAAAATAAGGAGAACTATGATGAAAATTATTACCGTTGAAGAACATTTCGATACACCAGCTAATATTAAGCAGTTTAATGAATACTCAAAAGTGAAGAATAACAATCCGCGCCAAGAAATTCTTGGAAAGACTTTGACTAATTTCGACAAACGGATTGAGTATATGGATAAATATGGCATCGATATGCAAGTGATTTCTGATGCTGGTAACTCGCCGCAAGTTTTACCTGATGAGTTGATTGTCGATGCTTCTCGTGCGCAAAATGACACATTGACAGAGGCGGTTTCTACCCGTTCAGATCGTTTGGCCGGGTTAGCAACATTACCAGTCAATAAACCTGAAGAGGCCGCTAAAGAACTTGAAAGAGCTGTTAAAACACTTGGCTTAAAGGGTGGCATCATTAGTGGTACGATTGATGGCCAATTTTTAGACGCTCCTAAATTTGAACCGATTTTTGCGATGGCCGAAAAATTAGATGTACCATTGTATTTACATCCTGGCGTTATTAGAGATGAGCAAAAGAAAATTTTGTATGATAGTAAAGCTTATTCACCAGCCTTAGCTACGTTTATGGGCGGCGCTGCCTGGGGCTGGCATATGGAACAAGGAATCCAAATGGTTCGGTTGATTGTTTCTGGTTTGATGGAAAAGTATCCTAATCTTAAATTAGTTTCGGGGCATTGGGGTGAATTCGTGCCAATGTTCCTTGAACGATTATCAGAATTTTTACCATTCTCTGGGCTAGATTTACCACATTCTTTTGGGTACTACTACAAACGAAATGTCTACGTCACACCATCTGGGATGTTCACTAATCCGCAAATGCAAATGGTACTCACGGAAATGGGCGCCGTTCATTTAATGTATTCAGAGGATTATCCATACATTGAACGAAAAGAACAAGTCAATGAATTTATTACCAAAGCTGATTTGACGGATGACCAACGTGAGCAATTTGCCCATGGGACGGCCGAAAAATTATTTAAACTATAAAATCTAAAAATAGACATTACAAATTAACTTTCAGTTAAGAGAGTTGCTGTAATGTTTATTTTTGATTGGTCGGAATTTTTTGAAATTGCTTGCCATAATGGTTAGTGTAAAGTTTTAGTAGGAAAATTAAAAAAGCCTTTTCAAAACACGAGAAGACCGTTAATCTTCTAATTAGGTGTAGTGGAGGCGTTGATGAGAGAGTGTGTCGATGTCACTTGGCGATTTATCGCTTAGAGACATGGGAGACTGGAGAGATCCACTTCTGGCCTGTAAAAGGCAGAAGTTAGCTCGCAAGCGACCCACACGGCCCCACATCAGCGCCGGAACGGAACTAAAAGCAGATAAAATCTAATTAGCGGCACTACCTACTAAAACTTGAAACATATGCCATAATGCGGACTTTAAGATTTATGATAAACTTGTATAATATTAAGCATAGCAATAAAAAACTTTTTTAGGAGATGTTTTTTTGAAAGCAGCAGTATTTATGGAACCAGGAAAAATGGAAGCTCATGAGGTTGAAAAACCACAAATCGAAAAACCAAGCGATGCGCTCATCAAAATTGTCAGAGCCTGTGTGTGCGGTTCTGACTTATGGTGGTATCGTGGCATTTCAAAGCGAGACACAAACGTCACGGTAGGGCATGAAGCGATTGGCGTTGTGGAAGAGGTTGGCTCCGAAGTCACTGATATCAAAGTGGGAGACTTCGTGGTTGCGCCATTTACACATGGTTGTGGACACTGTGCTGCTTGTTTAGCTGGTTTTGATGGCGATTGTTTGAATCCAGTATCTGGGACTAGAGGCGGTTATCAAGCAGAATATTTACGCTATACAAACGCTAACTGGGGATTAGTTAAGATTCCTGGACAACCTAAAGATTATTCAGATGAACAGCTAAACTCGTTGTTGACCTTATCGGACGTTATGGCTACTGGTTATCATGCAGCTGCAACTGCTGAGGTTAAAAAAGGCGACACAGTGGTGGTTATGGGTGATGGTGCCGTTGGGTTATGTGGTGTGATCGCTGCTAAATTACGCGGTGCAAAACGCATTATTGCCATGAGTCGCCATGAAGACCGACAAAAATTGGCTCTTGAGTTCGGTGCTACTGATATTGTACCTGAGCGTGGTGATGAAGCTGTTAAACACGTGATGGAATTAACTGGTACTGGTGCTGATGCGGTGCTTGAGTGTGTCGGAATGGAACAATCTGTAGATACGGCCGTTAAAGTTGGCCGTCCCGGTGCCGTTGTTGGCCGAGTGGGTATTCCTCAAAAAGCCGAAATGAATACTAATAACCTTTTCTTCCGCAATATTGGGTTGCGTGGCGGAATTGCGGCTGTGACAACGTATGACAAAGAAATTTTGTTGGATGCAGTCTTAAATAACAAGATTAACCCAGGAAAGGTATTCACAAAGCGCTTTGACCTGGATCATATTGAAGATGCTTATGAAGCAATGGACAAGCGAACAGCCATTAAGTCTTTGTTGGTGATCAGCGAAGGTTAAATAAAAAATCATTCCTAATTGAATAGGGATGATTTTTTTGCGGCCTAAAATTTTGATTAATTGCCAGAGAGAAACATAATTTTCGCGTATTTTAAAGAAACGTTATAGAATTGGTTTTAAATTGATAGTCAATAAAGATAGAAGGTGTTGTGATGTCTAAAAGTCGACTTGAAGCTTTTACTGATGCAGTTATCGCAATTATTATGACTGTTTTGGTATTGGAATTAGGACCATTGACTGATTTATCTTGGCATGGTTTATGGCATATTAGGACAGAATTTTTATCTTATATATTTTCATTTTTCATTTTGGCAGTCACATGGAATAACCATCATCATATGTTGCAGGCGGCAAAAAAGATTGACGGAAGTGTTCTATGGGCAAATATGAATCTCTTATTTTGGCTTTCGCTATTTCCATTTGTGACGGCGACAGTCGACAAAAATTGGTATTCACATTTTGCTGAAACTCTCTATTGATCTTGTACTTGTTATACAATGTGGCGTGGAATATTTTAAGGATGACGTTAACACATGCCAATCCGAAGCTGGGGCGATTTTTAGGTTACAAAGACGTCTATACTTTCTTCGGGGTCCTTGTGGTCATGTTCTTAACATTTTTCTGGGCCCAAGCCGGAATTATCGGCTGTTTTGTGGCCACTTTATTTTGGATAATTCCGTATCGAGATATTGAAAGGCTCTTTGCTAAGTCAGATAATTAAAAAATAAGGAAGGTTAGGTTTCTGGGTTAAAATCACGAATGACTTTTGCTAACTTAAAAGTGGACTGGTCAAAGTGATAAACGAAAATGGTGCCATTTGAAAAACCTTTTTCGAGTTCTTCCGTAGGGTCCTGTAACATGCGCAAAAAATTAAAACAGGCGCCACTATGAGAGACTGCCAAGACTTGTTGATTACCGGGTTTAGACATAATCTTTGTCAAACATTCCAACATCCGTTTACCAACGGTATTAGAAGATTCACCACCATAAGGCAAGAAAAAAGTTTCAAAATCTTTGGGGGCCTTGGGACTCAGACGCTCGCTTTCACCTTCAAAAACACCGTAATTTTGTTCCTTGAGAGCTTTTACCCGTTGATAAGGTAAACGATTTTGTAAAATTAACTCAATTGTGTCAGTGCACCGCTCAGAAGTTGAACTATAAGCATGATCCAGTGGAATTTTGGCGAAGAATTTTCCTAGGTTTTGCGCTTGGTCAACTCCTTTTTTAGTTAGCGGAGAATCACACCAGCCTTGAATTTTATGTTCAATATTAAATAAAGTTTCTCCATGACGAACAAGATATAAAGTTTTCATTTTGAACCATCTCCTGACAAAGTAAGTGCAGCTGTATGAATTTTTTGAACACTATTGATAACAAAAGGAAAACCAATATAGGGTAATAGCTGAACGGTTGCACCAAAATCGGCTGATTGCCTCTCCTTTTTTTGAGTAAAGGAGAGGCTTTTTTGTTGAAAAACACCGTTTATTATTGACAGGGCGGTGGCAACTTTGGGGATTCCAATCACAGGAGTTAGCTGGTAGACGATTTCTAAAATCTTTTCCGGTTGAACAGGTCAAGTGCTTGTTGCGTTTGGAATTCGATTAAGTCGGTAGTGCCTTGAACAAGCATAGCAATTAACGGAATCAATGTGCGATCACTTTTTAAATGCTGAGCTGTTTTTTGATCAATATCAGTTAATAAAGGTTGCACTAATTTAGAAAATTCTGGATCTGTTTTGAATAAATTAATATTTGTATTGGGCATGGATTTATTCCTCCGATGACTGGTTGAGTAAACTTTTCCAATTATTAAAAAATATTTGTTGTCTTTCTATTTTAGTCAGATTGATCTTTTCAATCGCTTCTTGAATAACTTTGGTGGGCCCGATTGGCGGAATTCCCAGCGGGGTATCGGTTCCAAATAAAACATGCTTAATACCAAAGAAATTAATGGCTAACTGTAAGGCCTCAGAATTAACCAGAAGTGCGGTATCTACATAAAACTTTTTAAAATCTTGATAGTTTTTTTCGCCTTGAATATGGCGGATGCGTTCAGAGAAATAAGGAACCATTGCTCCAGCATGGTGGACAATAATTTTTAGCTCGGGGAAACGGGTAAAGTAATTTTGGTTCACAATTTGGTTCATGGGCAATGTTAATTCGTATTCCCAGCTAAAAGTTATATTATTATCTTTTTTTTGAGTATCAAAAACGGGATGCAACCAAATTGGTTTATTAATCTGAGCCATCTTTTCAAAAATTGGCGCATATAGCGGATCAGTGATTGGCCTGACGACACAGTTTTGCTGCCTGAGCCGCATCTGTAAAATCTTCAGGATTTAAATTAATGATCGAAAGAATTTCTTGATGGTGAGCAAGAAGGCCTTTTTTTCGTTGTTCAAGATCAGAAAGTAGGGGATTTTCCATCCACTTATTTTGTTCTAATGCGTTTGGCGCGATTTGCAGCATCTGATTTTTAAAATGTGGTGGAAGAACGTGAGCGAAAACATCAATGATTGTGTTTATTTTTTTGCCTCCAGTTTTATCTATTGTAAATATTACTACTTGAAGTATACTTCAAGTCAAGGAGTGTGTGGATAATGAAAATTGATGGTGTAGCCAAAAAATATAATCTATCGACAGCCACGCTTCGTTACTATGAGCGAAATGGCTTGTTGGGTCCGATTAAACGGGTGAATGGGATTCGGTATTTTGAAGAGTCCGATTTACAACGAATCGAATTTATTTTATGTGTCAAAGAATGTGACATGACGCTGGGACAAATCAGGCATTTTATTGAGATGTTTCAAAAAGGTGATCAAACGTTGACTGAACGTCTAACTGTTTTAGAGAATCAATTGGCACAATCCAAACAGAAAATGCAGCAGCTACGGCAATCTATGCAACATTTGGAAGGAAAGATTGACGATGTGAAACTACTAATTGATGAAAATGTGTATGTAAAGTAGGATTTTTTTGAAAGTGAATGTTTATGGAAAACATTTAAAAAATCACTAAATGCAATCGAAAAAGCCCAAGTCCATGTATTCACAGGACTTGAGCTTTTTTCGTCGGTAACGGTTATTTTAATTTTGTGTAGAATGATTTCGCGTAATTAGTTTAAAGACAATCTGGTAAACAATCATAAATAAAATGACGTTTAAAGCCCAACTAAGAATCATTGTGGCAATCCCTGCACCGTGTAACCAAGGGGTGAGGAAGAAGCCGATAACTACAAACACAACCAAAGCTAAAGGCGTTGATAACCAAGCTTGTTTGGTGAGATGCTCACGACCAATTTTTGCCATGTAAGGTAAAACGGCAGAAAGGGCGATGAAGATAATCGGAATAACAATATTTAGTGTTAATTCCTTTGTATATAACACCGTTCCTGGAGTAGCATCGGTTGGTCGAATTCCCATGACTGAGAAAATCAAGGTTATCAATAAGCACCAAAGCCCTACTAACCAAGCAAAACGGTCACTTTTAATGAATTTGTATTCTGAAGGATATTCCTTACTTTTAGCACGAATACGCATGAATGCGTAGAATACAAAACTTGTGACAAATGGTGACACAATTCCGTTGATATTTAACAGCCAATTGAACATGTCATTGATACTTGGGAGCCAATTGCTTAAGAACAATACCAGAGAAACGATGGCGGTTGTTAACCAGTAACCATTGATTGGCAAACCATCATTATTTAATTTAGTAAGCTTCTTGGGCAAGTATTTTTTAGAAACATTTGAAATGAAGATTCGGGTGCTAGCATCCAAAATGACAGCCAATTGGGCACACATGTAAACAAATTGGGCAACGGCAAAGATGTACATCAGGATATTGCCCATGCCGAATTGCTTACCAAGCGCTTGAAAGGCGTAGTAGGAACCGTTCATCTTCAAATCATAAGGCAAATGATGGGCGTTAAAGAACACCCCTAATGAGAATGAACCAAAGACAGTTAAAAATCCAGTCATAATCAAAAGCATCATCATGGCTTTAGGAAAATCACGATTGCCATGTTTCATTTGTTTAACGTAAGGACCAGCCAATTCGGCTCCGTTAATGGCAAAGATTAACAAACCAAAAGTGGATAAGAAATGACCATCGATTTTTGGAATGAACGCTTTTAAATTAAACGGTTGGGTTTCAATGTGACGACCATGCATCAAAGCGGCCACTGTCATGACAACAAACAAGATGGTCATGATAAACATTGCGGCGCCACCGATGGTACTCATAATTTCCAAAGACTTGTTTTTAAATAAATGCTGGAACCAAATGAATCCAAGGAAGATAATGGCTGTGAAAACGGCAAACATAAATGTCGACATGTATTTATTGAGATCGCCGTTTCCTTTTACTAGCCAGCTGATAGAGACAACTACGGAATTGGCGACGTCGACTACGTAAGGAAGCCCGGCAATCCAATACAGGAAGGCAACCATGTAGCCAGCTAAGTCGCCGTTTGTGGAACGAATCCATGACGATAAACCGCCACCTTCGTTTTGAAAAGTGGAACCTAACTGGCCAACCATCATTTCATAAGGCCAAACAAAGAGGAGCAGCATAAGGATCCAAGTTGTGACAATCGCTAAACCTTGGTTATGGAAGTTGTAAATTAAATCATCAAACCCGATAACTGTTACAAAGTCCATCAGGGCAACGACTGGCCAACTTATGTAGTGTTTGTTGGCATCTAAGGGTGAGTTTTTCATTTTTTTAAATTCTCCTAATTTTAATTAATTGTTTCGTCTGTTCGATTGAAATAATTAACAGAAATTTGAGAATCCTGAATGGTTAATTTTGTGATGCTGCCGTTGCTAGGACTGGTGGTAATATCCATGTCCGGGGCATAGCGGCCCACAATACTGCGAATCGTTGTCCCATGAGAAACAACGAGAATTTTATCCTGATCTTGACTGTGGTCGATCAAGTAATCAAAGCCCTTATCCAAGCGTTGCCAAAAATCATGGTGGTCTTCAGCTTCATGGAAAGGATCAGCAGCCTTAACGGCATTTTTTGATTCACTTATATCGTGATCAATCAAAAACTCGTGAAAAGTCCGTACAGAACTGATCGGTTGTAAGACTTGGAACCAGGTTTGTGCAGAATCAGCACCTTCAAAATAACCATAGAATTCTTCTCGAAACTCTGCTAATTGTTTTACAGCGAGGCCCGGAGATTTATTGCTATGAGCGATGGTGTTAGCTGTATTAAACGCACGCGTGGTATCACTTGAGTAGGCCGCAGTGAAGGGGATATTTGCTAATCGTTGACCAGCAACTTTAGCATCATGCCAACCTTGCTCAGTTAAAGGTGAGTCTGACCAGCCTTGCATCCGATTGTAACGGTTGAAAAAAGTTTGACCGTGACGTACAAAATAAACTTCAAATGTTTTCATATCAATGCTCCTTTCTGTTTAATGTCCGAAAGTTATTGTATCACAGGCTATGACTGTAGTTGTAGCCTTTTTTAGATGCTAATTAGACCGATTTAAGTCCAATCGGTGTGATAGCTTATAAGGCATCGCTTACAAAAAATAAGAAAATCATCAGATATCATCCGATGATTTTCCTATTTTTGGTGCATTAATTCATTTTTCCTAGTTCGTGACGAATTTCTTCAGTATCTTCTTTGTTACCAGTAAAAATAAGTCGATCGTTTAGTTCTAATTGGGTAGACCCGACTGGACGAATGAGATGGCGATTGCGAAAGATTTGACTGATGGTGATTTTTTGAACAAATGGTAAATTCTTAATTTCAATGCCAGTGTATTTCCGATTGCGGACTTGTACTTCAAAAATAGTGTTTTTCGTGTCCCTTAAGAGCAGCAATGTGGATGGAGTTTCAATTAGGCCACGTAACATGGCAATGTTGACCTCTGGGGTATTGTAGATTTCAATTCCTAGATCTTGTAATTCTTTTTCATGCTCATTTAAGATGTTCCGATCCTCAAAACGGACAAGTACCCGCCGCACACCATAAGCTTTAGCAGCTTTTGCTAATTCATAATTTTCCTCTGCGCGAAAATGCCCCACAACTAAAATATCAGTATCAAATACGCCTTGGTTAATGAGCTCATCAGAATTTAGATTAGCTAATAGGTTAGCTTTGACTTCACTGTTGTAGGTACGAAAGTTCTTTTCGTTATCCGTATACATTTGAATATCGTACCAACCTTGTGTGAGTTGCTGGGCGACTGGAACAGTAAAAATATTTGCGCCGATGAAATGGACAATTTGTTTATTGAGATCTTCTGGTTCGGGTTTGTAAAACTTGCTAAAAATTAACGGTGACACAATGCAAGTTAGGACGGCAGCCAACAAGAACGCGCCAGATTGGTGACTATTAATGGTGTGCATGTTCTTTGCGACCTGGAGAATTGCGACAACCATTGTAATGGTGGCGGCTGATAAACTCGTTCCGGCAATGGCATTCATATTTTTAAATCGTAATTTTAAAATTGGATATACTGCTAGTTTGGCAATGATATAGGCGAGAAAGAACAACGGAATTAAGGTTAAGGCTTGCGGATCACTTAATAAGGTCCGAAGATTTAAGCCAATGCCACTCATCATAAAAAAGATGGGGATGAAAAAGCCGTAGCCAATCGAATCTAGTTTATCCTTAGTGCTTTCACTAGGTCGCAAAAGTTTGAGAATAATTCCGGCAATAAAGGCGCCTAAAATATTTTCTGCACCTACTGAAGAGGCCACAGTAACCATGGCTACAATTAGGAAAAAGGCTAGGCGAATATCTAGCTGGGTGGTCGATTTATTGATCTGTTCAAAAAAGTTAAAGAATAGTTTAAACCGATGCAATAAGAAAATCGCCACTACAATAATAAGCAAGAGTAGCCAGAGACTTTTACTGCTATTACCAAAAACCGAGGCATAGATAGTTAAGCCTAACATCGGGACAACTTCACCTAAAACCGCGATCAGAAGCACTGTTTGCCCGAAAGCTTTACTCAGGAGTTCGTTTTCTTTTAGCGTCGCAATTACGATACCCAGCGAGATTGTCGCAAACAAAATGGCAGCTAACCAGAAATCGGAAAAAAGGTTGGCCCATTTAAAAATTCCGGCCAATCCTAAAGAAATGACGATAATCGTTAAGTAAGCGAGACACGCCAATAGAACCGGGGACCATTTTGAAACTTGAGCCGCGTTCTTTTTGGCGAGTGGTGAAAGCTCTGGAGATGATTTTTTAAACAAATCAAAGTTAATTTCCATGCCACTTAGAAATAATAAAATGATGACACCAATGTCGGAAAGCTGTTCTAAAATTCCGGTCGTGTGAACAACGTTTAACAAACTGGGGCCAAGAATGATGCCGAGGATGATTTCAACAACCGCGGTTGGTAAAAAAGTGATTTTAAAATGAGCCATTAGCATGGGTGTAATTAAGGCCGCAAATAGCATAATGAGTAACGACAATTGATTCATAATAGGTTTCCTCCCGCATCATCATAATTATGGAATTAGAATAGCACAAGTAATTTTTATAAACAATTTTTCCTATGAATGAAAATTCGCTTATACTATAGGAAGGACAATCTTTGAGTTGTAGCTAAAAGAGTGGTATCATATTTACTTAATTTATTAGAATTTTTTGCGGCAAACATGCGCGCATGAAGTTTCCATTTTTTTGTGTCACTTATCGTCACAACAAGCAATTTGGAGGGGTTTCATGACAGATTCAATTCAAAAGTATGAACAGACACATCTTGACGGTGTAATTGCTAAGGTTCAAGAGGCAATTAAGAAGGCTGACAAAGATGCCAAAACTGCAGAAACAGACTCTAAAGCGATTGATAAAAACTTTGTCAATGAAGTTCGTATAAATACGAGCTCGTATACAGGCATGATGGACACTGCAATTTCGGTCCGTCAGCAACAACAGTTATTATCTGAGCGTCAAAATAGTTGGCGACATGCAAGTCAACAATTAGACGTCTTGAAGCGTCTTGAAAAGCGGCCTTATTTTGCGCGCATTGATTTTCACGAAGCTGGTGAAAAAAAGGATGAAACGATCTACATTGGACTCGGTTCGTTTTCTGATAATCCAGATCATTTCTTGATTTATGACTGGCGTGCACCAATCTCGAGTGTTTATTACGATGGTGAATTAGGAAATGTTTCTTACGAAACGCCGGATGGCACCCAAGAAGTGGATGTAAAATTAAAACGTCAATTTACTATTGAAGACGGCAAAATTGTGACAGTATTTGATACCAATGAAACGATTGGGGATCAGATGCTGCTTAAAGCGCTTGGTAACTCTTCTGATACCAAGATGAAGAGCATTGTTTCGACCATTCAAAAAGAACAAAACCAAATTATTCGAGACACGCATTCCGATCTTCTGTTTGTACAAGGGGCAGCGGGTTCTGGTAAAACGGCTGCAATTTTACAACGGGTGGCTTATCTGTTGTATCGCTATCGAGGAAATTTAACGGCGAGCCAAGTCATTATGTTTTCACCAAACCAAATTTTTAACGATTACGTGGATCAAGTTTTGCCTGAACTGGGCGAGCATAATATGGTTCAGATGACGTATTATCAATTTACGAAACGCCGAATCCCTAATATGGAAGTAGAGACCCTGCAGCAACGATTTGAAGGACGGACTGATTCTGTTTCCAAGAAAATTAGACGTTTAGAGAATAGTTTGGTTTACTTTAATGCCGTTACGAAATATGCGGAACACCTTGGATCAGCGGATATGAAGTTCCGTAATTTGATGTTTCATGATAAACCATTTGCGGATCAACAAAAGATTCAAGATATTTATTACGGGTACAACGAAAATTATCACTTGGGCAATCGCTTAGATGCAACCAAGGAAGCTTTATTAAAGTCGCTAAATCAACATATTGGTAGCGAGGTTCGTTCAAAGTGGGCTGAAGAGGCTGTTCAGTCGTTAAACCATGAAGATCTTGAGAAACTATATGGTGGTGAACCAAAAGAATTTGATGATAGTGATAAGGAATTCAAATTCTTAGCTCGTAAATTGGTTATCCAAGCGCTGCAACCCGTTCGCAATGCCATTGTGCATAACCGTTTTCTAAATATTAATTCTCAGTATGTACACTTTTTAAAGAGCGTTCCGCACCTGGTTAATTTGGAAAAAGCCGGTTTAACAGCGGCCGATTGGCAAACTTATGTGGATGAGACGGTTGCTAACTTTAAGAAGCACACGATTTCACTAAATAATACGTCTGCATATCTCTACCTTTATGATTTAATCGTCGGTAAAAAAGGCGAACGTGATATGCGTTATGTGTTTATTGATGAAATTCAAGATTACACGGCCTTTCAGCTAGCTTACTTAAAGTACAACTATCCACGGGCTAAGTTCACTTTATTGGGTGATTTGAACCAATCAATTTACAGTAATGAAAGTACTTCAACACTATTGGCGGAGTTATCCACCATGTTTGACAAAGAAAAAACGCGTGTGATCCAACTTGAAAAATCTTACCGTTCCACGCAACAAATTACAGATTTCACTAAAGAAATCTTGAAAAATGGTGAAGCGATTGAAGCCTTTCAGCGCGAGGGAGATTTGCCCGTTGTTAGTGTGAAGGCAAGTTTTGATTTAGCTGTCAAACGGGTCCAAGCACAAATGGCGAAAAATGAAAAAGACGGCGAATCTACTGCCATCATTGGGAAATCCGTTGCCGAGTGTCAAAAGATTACCGATGGTTTACGCAAACAAGGTGAAAAAGTTACCTTAATCAAGACAGAAAATCAGCGCTTGGCCGACGGAGTGGTGGTCGTGCCTTCATACTTGGCTAAAGGACTTGAGTTTGATGCAGTAATTGTCTGGGATGCTTCAGATGCAACGTATCATGACGAAGATGAACGCCAATTATTGTACACGATTTGTTCACGTGCAATGCACCGTTTAACAATTGTGGCGACTGAAAAGATGTCACGATTGTTCGATCGAATTGATTCCAATTTGTACGACTTGGATTAAATTTTAGTGGAGAAGTGAAATGGTAGAAGAAGATCGCAGTTACTATCGCTTTTTTAAAGATGATTGGAAAAAGCTTGCACCAGAAGCTAAGTTACCATTGTCTGGTCAGCAATTAAAAGCCATTAAGTCTTTAAATGACCGCATTTCATTACAGGATGTGCAGGATATTTATGTGCCGTTAGTCCATTTACTGATTAAGAAATTCCGCAGTTTTCAGGAGTGGCAGGCAACTAAGACTGACTTTTTAAGTTTGCCAGAAAAACGAGTGCCATTTGTGATTGGTATTTCTGGGAGTGTGGCGGTTGGAAAAAGTACCACCGCCCGGTTGTTACAAGTGTTACTGACGAATTTCTTTCCAGATTTAAAATCGCAATTAATTACAACAGATGGGTTCTTATATTCAAATACTGAATTAGAGAAACGTGGGATTCTAGATCGAAAGGGATTCCCGGAAAGCTATGATATGGCGAGTCTTTTGAGTTTTATGGGCTCAGTAAAAAATGGCCAGGAAAAGATTCAAGTGCCCCTTTATTCACATCAAAGCTATGACATTGTGCCAGATCAATATGAGTCGATTAATAATCCGGATATTCTGATTGTTGAAGGGATTAATGTTTTACAATTGCCTTCTAATCAAAATATTTATATCAGCGATTTCTTTGATTGGTCTGTTTATGTGGATGCTAATCCGGAATTAATTGAGAAATGGTTTCTGGAACGATTCGGAATTTTGTTAGATACGGCTTTTCACAATCCAGATGACTACTATTATGAATATGCCCAATGGCCGCGTGAAAAAGCCTTTGCGGAAGCCAAAAGGGTCTGGGAAACGGTTGATTTACCTAACTTAAATGAATTTATTTTACCAACCCGATCTCGCGCCAATGTGATTTTGCATAAGGTAGAGCACCATGCGATGGATATGGTTTATCTTAGAAAGTACTAGACGCAAAGGAATCTTTTGTTAAATAAGCCAGTTTGAAACAAACATGTTTCAAACTGGCTTTACTTTAAGCTTTATAATAGATAGAATTGAACCAGAATGTTTTTGTTACTTAAACTAATATTAATGAGGTGAAAGGCTTGGCTAATGTAGATTTATCGCAATTTGATAAAATCATTGTTTTGGACTTTGGTAGTCAGTATAACCAACTAATCACACGAAGAATTCGCGAATTTGGCGTTTATTCGGAATTGATGTCACACAAGATTTCAGCAGATGAAATTCGTAAAATCAATCCGAAGGGAATCGTGTTTTCTGGTGGCCCCAATAGTGTTTATGATGATGACGCTTTTCGGGTTGATCCTGAAATTTATAACTTGGGGATTCCAATTTTAGGAATTTGTTATGGGATGCAGTTGATGTCTTATAACTTGGGCGGCAAAGTCGAACCAGCTGATAACCGTGAATACGGACACGCTGATATTGATGTTACAGACGCGCAAACACCTTTGTTTAAAGGATTACCAAGTCATCAAACTGTTTGGATGAGCCATGGTGACTTAGTCAAGGAAGTACCAGAAGGTTTCACGGCTGTTGCAACCAGCAAGAATTGCCCAATTGCTTCCATTGAAGATCCAAAGCGGAAATTCTACGGGATTCAATTCCACGCCGAGGTACGTAATACTCAGTATGGAAATGAAATTTTGAAGCACTTCGCGTTTGATGTCTGTGAAGCACGCGCAAACTGGTCAATGGATGACTTTATTGACTTACAAATCAAGAAAATTCGTGAAGAAGTCGGCGATCGTAAAGTATTACTCGGACTTTCTGGCGGGGTTGATTCTAGTGTGGTTGGGGTGCTTTTGCATAAAGCCATTGGCAATCAATTAACCAGCATTTTTGTAGACCACGGTCTGTTACGTAAAGGTGAAGCTGCCCAAGTAATGGATAGTCTTGAAGGTAAGTTTGGCCTAAACGTTGTAAAGGTTGATGCCCAAAAACGGTTCATGGACAAATTAGTTGGTGTTTCTGATCCTGAAAAGAAACGAAAGATCATTGGCAATGAGTTTATCCAAGTCTTTAATGATGAAGCTCAAAAGCTTGATGGGATTGACTTTTTGGCCCAAGGAACGCTATATACAGATGTGATTGAAAGTGGAACCGATACGGCACAAACAATTAAATCGCATCATAACGTTGGTGGATTGCCAAAAGATATGCATTTCACATTGATCGAACCATTACGGACTTTATTTAAGGATGAGGCACGTGATTTAGGTGAGAAACTAGGAATGCCTTCCGATTTAGTTTGGCGGCAACCATTCCCGGGTCCTGGTTTGGGGATTCGTGTGCTTGGTGAACTTTCTGAAGATAAATTAAATATTGTGCGCGATAGTGATTGGATTTTGCGTGATGAAATTAAAAAAGCCGGATTAGATCGTGATATCTGGCAGTACTTTACCGTTTTACCAGGCATCAAGAGCGTTGGTGTGATGGGTGACGGGCGCACATATGATTACACAGTTGGTATCCGGGCCGTTAATTCAGTCGATGGGATGACAGCTGACTTTGCCCGCATTCCATGGGATGTGTTGCAGAAGATTTCGGTGCGGATTGTAAACGAAGTCGATCATGTTAATCGAATCGTGCTCGATATTACGAGCAAGCCACCAGCAACGGTTGAATGGGAATAGGCGAAGCTAAGATATAAATACCGTTATACCGGCGTTTATTGACTCTTTTCTTCTGTATTTCCCGTTGCTGGCACCGAAATGGCACCAGTAATGTGTTTCTTACCCGTAAACTGATTACGAGTGGGGGTAACGGCCTGATGATCTGCTGGCGTGAAATCAACTAGACCATTAAGGTGTCGTGCTGTTTCAAAGTTACTGTTTGGATATAGATGTCCATAAGTTCCTAAAGTTGTTTGAATGTCTTCATGTCCCAAACGTTCCTTAATAATTAATGGGTTTTCCCCAATACTAATTAACAAGGAAGCATGAGAATGTCGAAGCGCGTGGACACGAATTCGATGAACATTCGCGGTCTTAGAATAAACGCTGATTACTTTGGACAGTGATCCGCGAGTAGTTGGTACACCATTGTAAGAAAGCACAAAATCTGTTTTAACTTCAGACGCTTGAATCTCTTTCCACTCGGAGAGATATTCAAGTGTCTTTTTGTCTAACGGAACTGTCCGAACACTGGCGCGAGTTTTAGGTGAAGTAAATTCATAGTTAAACGCATTTAAATAATAAAGTGTTTTGTTGATACGCATTGTACCGGCTTCAAAATCAATGTCTTCCCACTGAAGGGCGGTTGCTTCACCGATGCGGGCACCGGTCATAAACAGAAGCCAAATTGTGGTGAAATTGAAACGTTGATAGTAGTCATTAAGATCCATTAAGGAAATGACTTTCTCGAACTCGGTTTTAGTCCAGAAATCAATCTTCTTCTTTTCCTTCTTTAAATTGCCAACAATTTTTGTTGGATTCTCTTCACAGAATCCTAGTACAATTGCACGATCAAAAACCAAAGATAACAAGCATTGAACTAGGCGGGTGTATGAATTACTTACTTGACTCTTCATCGTGATTTGCCATTTCTGTATATCCACCGGCGTAATTTTGTTAATGAAATACTTGTTAAATCCTTTGAATTGCTTTCGAAAGACGCTAACGCGACTGTCAAAAGTAGCCTTTTTGACATGACCTTCATACCAAGGAATAAAGAATTGCTGACAGAAGTCGCCAAAGGTGATCTGATTAGTTGAATCTTCTTTAACTCCATTTGCCATTAAATCACGATAAGCAGTTTTTGCCTCACGCATTGTTTTAAATCCGCTACGGCGCTTTTGGACTCGTTTACCGGTTTGTTCATCTACGCCAATATTAGCACGGAAATAATAGGTACCACCTGCTGCTTTTTTTATTACTTCGGTTGTCTTTGTCATTGTGATTGCTCCTCTGACGCAGATGCACCGATTTTAGCTAACTCTGAAAGAGTTCGAGTATTAAGTGTAAGACCTAATACTTCTTCAACCGCAGTTACTGGAACGCGGCCTAGCTTCTGTGACTTGTAATAGGGACAACCTTTCTTGACCATTAACAGTTTTGCACGTCTGATAATGTCTTTGGAAGCCCAAGGCCCATATCCTAAAGCCACAAGTTCATGTTTAGTCATAGTGACAACGTGAACCATGATTAGCCTCCTTTCGTTGGAAGCTAGACCGTATACCTTAGCTTCCATATTAACAGGATTGAGGAATAAGTGCAGCTCAATTGTGTCGGAAAATTTGCTACCCAGTTCCGTCACTAACGGACATAGGAATTGCACCTCTCCTGCTTACGTGGGAGCCTCGCGGAAGTATCATTATTAACTTAACTTGTACGATCATTAGTTAAAGGTCGTAATCGAAGAGTGGGTGGCGCTCGTATTCCTGGTCATGGCGTCCGCTGATCAACAGTTCAAGTAAAGTTAGAAAGTTTGGGTAGCAATATTCAGTTTTCAAAGGACTCACAGGTGTTATTGCCTGCTCACTATATACATACAGATAAAAATAGAAAATGAAACCCAAAAAGCAAACTAATCGAAAAAAGATTAGCTGAAATAATGCTTGACGTTTACATAGATATAGGTCTATATTGTAGATATAGATACGTGTCTATATTTGTGAGGGGAGAACGTCAATGGATTATCAAAATTATGTGCTAATGCTAAAAGCAATGGCTGACCCTAATCGTCTCAAAATCATTGATTTACTTTCCTGCGGTTCGCTTTGTGCCTGTGATATTTTAGAACATTTTGATTTTTCACAACCAACGTTATCGCACCACATGAAAGTTTTACAAAATGCTGGGATCGTCACGGCACGTAAAGAGGGTAAGTGGCAGCATTATACATTGCAGGCTGAATTTACGGCTAAATTTAGGCAAGGGACTGAACTACTTTTAGCCAGCAATGAAGAATGCGTTTGTCATGGTGACGATTGCATAGATCAGCAGACAAGTCATTCCAGAAAGGTTGTTATCACTAATGAAAAAAGTTGAATTATTTGAACCAGCGATGTGCTGTTCTACCGGGGTTTGTGGGCCAGCGGTCAATGAAGATCTATTAATGATCACTTCAGCGTTTGACGCGTTACAAGGTGTTTCCAGCGTTGAAGCCGACCGGTATAATCTTAGCAATAATCCAGATGTCTTTAGTCAGCGGGCCGATATTCTAGCTGCAATCAAGGATGATGCCGATGCAACATTGCCGATCACTGTTGTCGACGGCAAAATTGTTAAAACCGGCGCTTACCCAACAATTGATGAGTTATCGGAATATACTGGTTTAGTTTTCGTGCCGGCTGATCAATCAAGCGGCTGTTGTGGTGGAAGTGGCTGCTGCTAATTTTTTGGTTGAAGCAAGAAATGGCACAGCCGTTTCTTTTAAATTATATATAGATGATTATCTATGTTAGGAGAATATATATGCGCGAATATCAACCACAAAATGCTAATTTAACTCATTATTTATTTTTCACTGGTAAAGGGGGCGTCGGTAAGACCACAACGGCTAGTGCCACCGCCCTCAATCTAGCTGATAGCGGTCAGCAAGTGATGCTGGTCTCCACTGATCCAGCTAGTAATTTACAGGATGTATTTGATACTGATTTGACCAATAAACCCAAGGCAATCACCGGTGTGCCCGGTCTATTTGCCGCTAACTTTGATCCGGTGACTGCTGCCGGTGAATATCGGGAAAGCGTCGTTGGTCCTTACCGCGGCGTGTTACCGGATGCAGCAGTCAAAAATATGGAGGAACAGTTGTCTGGTTCATGTACGGTCGAGATCGCATCGTTTAATGAATTCGCTAAATTTTTAACTGATCCCGCTGTCGATCAGCGCTTTGATTATATTATTTTTGATACAGCGCCGACTGGTCATGCGTTGCGTATGCTGCAATTGCCCTCAGCTTGGAATAATTACTTGGCGGAAAATGATCGTGGGGCTTCATGCTTAGGCCAACTAGCCGGGATGGGCGACAAAAAAGCAATTTACGCCAAGGCTGTGGCTACTTTAAGTAATGGCGAATTGACCACCTTAATGTTAGTCACGCGTCCCCAAAAAGCATCATTACTGGAAGCGGCGCGGGCAGCCCAAGAATTAGCTGATATTGGCATGCAAAATCAACAATTAATTATTAATGGAACGTTGAAAACACCGACTGATCGTGCTTCCCATGCTATTTTTGAGCAGCAGCAGACTGATTTGCAACAGATGCCAGCAACATTACAGGCGTTGCCCCAAGCAGAAGTACCGTTACGAGCGTACAATGTTACTGGCCTAGATAAGTTGAGATTAGTTTTACAACCGGAACAACCAAGTTTAGCAACTTATCCGGCAATTACCAATCACTATCCTAATTTAGATACCATTGTTGCTGATTTAATTAAGACTAACAAAAAAATTATTTTCACCATGGGTAAAGGCGGCGTAGGTAAAACTACGGTGGCCGTGCAGATCACTAAAAAGCTGGTGGCCCAGCATAAAACCGTTCATTTAGCCACCACTGATCCGGCTGATCATCTTGATTTCTTTAACACAGATGATCCTGCAATCACCATCAGTCATATTGATGAACAGCAGGTACTTAAGGACTATCAAAATGAAGTGCTGACGACGGCGCGTCAAACCATGAAATCGGCCGATGTTGACTATGTGGCTGAGGATCTACGCTCACCATGTACGCAAGAAATTGCCGTTTTCCGCGCTTTTGCTAACATTGTCGCCCAAAATGATAGTGATGTTGTAGTCATCGATACGGCGCCAACCGGCCATACGCTACTGCTACTGGATTCGACTCAAAGCTATGCCAAAGAAGTCAAACGCACTGCCGGTGATGTGCCTCAAGCAATCGTTGATCTGTTACCGCGGCTACAAGATCCAGCGCAGACTGAAATTGTAATGGTGACTTTACCGGAAACAACGCCAGTTTATGAGTCGATGCGCTTGAATGATGATCTAGATCGGGCCCAAATTGCGCACACCTGGTGGTTGGTCAATCAAAGTATGCTGGCAACGGAAACAACGCATCCTTGTTTGCAGGCCCGGGCGCAAAATGAAGTTGAATGGATCGAAAAGGTTAAGCAGATTTCCAATGGTCATTTTGCAGTTGAACAATGGCAACCAGATTTTGAGCAGGCGTTATTAACGATTTAGCGTTATTAAAATTTGAAATAAAGGTATCAATTAATCAGGGTAGCAATACCCTGATTTTGGTAGTTGGGAGGAACCATGCAAGTCTTTTTCGCCGTTTTTATATTTTTACTGACATTATTATTTGTTATTTGGCAACCTAAGGGACTATCAATTGGCTGGACTGCGATTGGTGGTGCCGTTCTAGCACTATTATTCCGGGTGGTCACGTTTAAAGATGTTGGCACTGTCACCGGAATCGTTTGGAACGCGACTTTATCTTTCGTCGCAATTATTTTGATCTCACTAATTTTGGATGAGATTGGTTTTTTCGAGTGGGCTGCCTTACATATGGCGCGGCTAGCTAAAGGTAATGGCGTGCGCATGTTCATTCTGATCGCCGTTTTAGGTGCAATTGTCGCCGCCTTATTTGCTAACGATGGTGCAGCGTTGATTTTAACGCCGATCGTCTTGGCAATGGTCCGTGCGTTACATTTCGATGAAAAGCGGGTTTTCCCATTTATCATTGCTAGTGGCTTCATCGCTGATGCAACATCACTACCGTTAGTTGTCAGTAATCTAGTCAATATTGTATCAGCTGATTTCTTTGGTATCACATTTTCGGAGTATGCGCTACGGATGTGGCTACCGGATCTTTTTTCATTAGTTGCTAGCATCGGTATTTTGTACTTATATTTTCGTAAGGCGTTACCTAAACACTATGATGCCAGCCAAGTTGCTGAACCAAAATCGGCGATCAAGGATCAACGATTATTTAAATTTTCTTGGGTCGTGCTGGCAGCGTTATTGATTGGTTACTTTAGCAGTAGCTTCCTAAATATTCCAGTTTCGATTATTGCTTTGACGATTGCCTTGATCTTTTTGCTAGTCGGTCAGCTAAGTCATCACGTCAATACCAAGGCCGTTATTAAAGGTGCACCGTGGAATATTGTTTTCTTCTCAATTGGAATGTACGTGGTGGTTTATGGCCTACAAAACGTTGGCTTAACGGCATTGCTTGCGGGAATCATTGCTAAAATGGCAACTGGTGGGCGTTTTGTCGCCACCATGGGCATGGGCTATATGGCTGCGTTCTTGTCGTCGGCCATGAATAACATGCCAACTGTGATGATCAATGCTTTATCGATCAAAGGGGCGAATGTCTCTGGCTTAATGCACCAAACCTTAGTTTATGCTAATATTATTGGTTCTGATCTAGGACCAAAAATTACGCCAATCGGTTCATTAGCAACTTTAGTTTGGCTACATGTTCTAGCGCAAAAGGACGTTAAGATTGCTTGGGGCACTTATTTTAAAATTGGTATCACGATCACGATTCCAGTTTTATTCATTACACTATGTGGTTTATGGTTATCGTTAAGTATCTTTGGTTAAGGAAGGATAGCTGATTATGATGCAAACTAAATATGAGCAACAGAATTCATTGGGTAATAGTCTAAACATAATCGATACTTTGGTGAAGCAAGTTGTAAGTGCAGAAATAGAAGCAATTTCTGCGGCGTATCTGATTCAAGCCAATCAATAAATTAATCTGCTTGAATTAAAATATAGCCATGAACTAGTAATTCAACAGAACTTGTCTCAGGTGGAAACGGCCTTTTTGCAAATCAATTAGTTAATTCTAGATAATTTAGCGGTTAGTTATTTTCGTGACTATACTCAAGTGGAGAAAGAGTTTGATCATTTTGACCGCCTGATAGGTGAGGTAAAAGATGATCAAAATAGAGATTTTTGAAGCAGCAATGTGTTGCGCAACTGGTGTTTGTGGGCCAAGTGTTAACAAGAAACTTATTCAAACGACTGCAATTCAGCGTCATGTTAATGCAGACAGCAAAAACAGAATCACACGTAAAAATCTAGCACAAAACCCAGATGCCTTTGTTCATAGTCAACAAGTGCATGACTTATTAGAAAAGTATGGCGTCGCAATTTTACCAATTACTATGGTCAATGGTAAAATCGTTAAACAAAAAGATTATCCAACTTTTCAAGAGTTCTCAGACTACCTACAGCAAGATTTAAGTCGGGCACGTGTTCATTAACCGGAGTGAAAGGAATTAATTAAATGGTACGTGATGCAGAAAAATTATTGATCATCGGTGGTAGTGACGCTGGTATTTCAGCGGCCTTAAAGGCCAAAGAACTTAAACCGCAACTAAGAGTTCAAGTATTATTGGCAGATGAGTACCCTAATTTATCAATTTGTGGATTGCCCTATGCAGTTAGTGGGGAGGTACCCAATTGGCATTCATTAGCTCATCGGGATTTACAAGAATTAACGTCGACTGGCGTTGAGTTTCAAATGAATATGATTGCTAAGAAAATTGATCCGCAGCAACATGAAGTTATCGCGCATTCGTTTGCGGGTGAATTACAAATTTATCATTATGATCATTTGGTTGTAGCCACTGGAGCCAAGCCAAAATTATCTGGTATTACAGGGATAGACTTAGCGCGTACACAACAGCAGAATAGTAAAGTTCGTGTTTTGCATACGATGGCAGATTATTTTGCGCTTGAAACGAATTTGACTACAAACAGTGTGCAAAATGTGGCTATCGTAGGCTCCGGCTATATTGGGATTGAAATGGCGGAGGCGTTGCAGAAACGTCATTTAAACGTGACTATTTTTCAACGTGGCGCAGAGATACTATCAACGGTCGATGCTGATTTAGGCCAAATCGTTCATCAAAAATTAGTTGCTAATGATGTTCAGGTTGCAACTAACTTAACTGTTTCAGAAATTAATGAAACTGAAACTAAGGTGAAGGTTGTTGGTGTGAATGCGGATCAAAAGATAAATACTTATGATTTTGATTTGGCTTTAGTTGTGGTTGGTGTTCAGCCGAATACTGATTTATTAGTCGCAGCTGGTTCCGAAACTGGAATTGCTGGTGCCGTCAAGGTTGATCAATATATGCAAACTACGTTACCAGATATATGGGCGGCCGGTGATTTAGTTGAAACAAAACATCATTTGTTAGGGAAGGCTTACTTACCGCTGGGCACAACGGCACACAAACAAGGGCGAACTGCCGGGTTCAATGTTGCTGGTGTTCCACGTACCTTTAAGGGTAGCATTGGGACTCAAGTGCTAAAGGTATTTGATCTAGTAGTTGCGCGGACTGGATTATTAGCAAAGGAGGCCATACAGGCAGATTTTGCGCCATTTACTGTAACAACCGACGTCGATGATCATAAAGCGTATTTTCCGGGTGCACATAAGATTAAGATCAGGATTACCGGTGATCAACATACCGGCCGACTTTTAGGCGTACAGGTAATTGGTTATTACGGTAGTGAAGTTGCCAAACGTTGTGATATTTTTGCAGTGGCAATTTTTAATAATATGACGGTGGCGGAAATTAGTGATTTAGATTTATCCTATTCACCACCAGTTGGCTCACCTTGGGATGCAGTACAGATTGCGACTCAGAATTGGGAGCAACAAAGTTTGAAATATTAATTATTTATTTAAAATATTCCAACATCCAGTTGAAGCTTATATTTTAAGCGTCAACTGGATGTTGGCGTTTTATAACCTAGTTATTTTTGTGATGGAGTTTCAATTACTAATATTAAGTGTAAAATATGGTTCACCATTAAACTATTACATGATATAATGTAATAGTTGGTCGTCACATAATTGTATTACAAGGAGGATACGCATGATAAAAGTAGACTGTTGTCCGGATAAACCAGAATTAGCTAGCCGTGATTTACTGAGTGAAGAGAACGCAAGTGAGATCATCTTACTTTTTAAAGTTCTATCCAATGATACAAGATTAAGAATTTTACATTGTTTAACGCGCGAGCCTAAAATATCAGTTGGCAAGATTGCGGCTAGGCTTAATATGAAAACTGCAGCTATTTCTAACCAGTTGCAGCGATTAGTTGATCAAAAAATTGTGAAAACTGAACGTGATGGAAATTTCATCAACTATGAAATTATTGATGAATGTACTGCTATTCTATTAGAACGTGCTTGGTGTTTAGCAGAAGACACAGGTAAAATTACGGGTTAATAAATATGTGAAATGGGATGTTGCTATGATTAAAACCATTATAACTGGTATTGTGCTATACGCCTCCACCGCGATTGATTTATTAGTTATTCTGATGTTATTATTTTCAAAATATCGGTCAACAAAACATAAGCAACAAATTTATATTGGTCAATTTTTAGGTTCATACACATTGATAGCAATCAGTCTTTTTTTTGCGTTAGTACTTCACTATGTGCCTGCTAAGTGGATTCTTGGATTTTTAGGTTTAATACCGATTGGCTTTGGGATTAAATATATCCTGAGTGACGAAGATGAAGCCGCTGAGGTTGATGAAAAAATCGAACAGCGAAAAGACAAAAATTTGATCGCAACGGTTGCTTTAATCACCGTTGCATCTTGTGGCTCTGATAACATTGGACTTTTTGTGCCTTACTTTGTATCGTTAACAATCGAACAACTAATAACGACGTTTATTGTTTTTACATTCTGTATCTTCATACTTGTCTATTTGGGTGATAAATTTTCGCGTGTGAAGATTGTTAAGAAATTGTTAGATAAATTTGGTAATTGGATTATGGCAATTATTTATATTGGATTAGGCATGATGATTATTTTAGAGAGTGACACAATTTCACATCTTATTAAAATACTTTTTTGAAAAAATAGGATATCTTTTTTGTTTATATAGAGGTGTTATAGTGGCATCAGAGAATTGGTTACTTGCAAAAAAATTGTTTCGAATTACGGGTGTGGATTTGAAACATATTATAATATGAAAGTGAACGACGATCTTAGCTTAGCGTGATATTCTACGTAAAACTGAGACTTTTTGTTATTTAGGGGGCGGTAGGAGAAACATTTTGTTTTGTCTGGATTGATGGCGTACACGAGACAATTTTAGTTTTGACCATACAAGAAAGCTGTTATCACGAAAGAAGAGACAATTATGGTCAGAATTAAATAAGGAACGATATTATTGGTGATTAAAAACTTAGTTTGATGACTAATACTGATCCAACTACATTATCAGATATGAATACAAGTAGTTTCATGATAGACACTATGTTTCAACGACTTTTGAAAGAAGGTTCAGAGCTTTCTAACAATTTCATGGATGTCCCAGATTTAAAAGCGGATACGAGTCGTATGTTATTCAGTGTGAAAAAATGAAAACAGCTGTTTGTCCAGATTAGTGGTTCAAAACAGTAATTCTGTTCGTTGCGCATACAAAAAAGATCCGTTGACTCCGCTACACAAGAATAATTAAAAAAGCAAATTAATCGAAAAAAAGATTAATTTACTTTCAGTGATTACTCTAGATAGCGTTCTAAATTGAATTTATGAACAGTGTGGATAAAGTGTTCGTTTAATATTTGGTAACGATCCTCGTCAAAATATGAATGGCCCCAAGTAGTGATGTTGATAATTAATGGCTGAAATTCTTTAATAAGCTTTGCCATGGCAATTGGATCACCTTGTTGAGCTGCACAAATCGTTTCGGTATAATTCATCGCTATTCTCCTCGTAAAGTTAGATTTGGGTCGTCTAATTCTTATGGAGGAGGGGGTGAACGAATCTTGATGACTAAATTAGTCGAAGAAAGTAGCAGCAATTTTGCTTAAGACCTTGCGATGCTGTTTAGAAATCGCTTGACTACTAACGTGCAAGATTTGTCCGATAGCTTTATCCGAAAGCTGCTCAACATATTTATAATAGAGTAATTTCTTTTGTGGATCGGTCAATCTGGCTATTGAAATAACCAGCCTTTCATTGATGAAATACTCTTCAAGGTGTGCTGCTTGTTCCGCTTTAATTAATTTAACGCCCGGTAGCATCTCATCAATCAGGTATTCCAGCGTTTCCTCATTTAGTGGAACTTCAGGAACTTTGTGCTGCTCCTCCACATAAAGTGAGCGAGTCTTGTTTACCAGTGATAGCTTGGCATAATGCGAAAATGCTTGTTTGACATCTTGATCAGACATAACAAATCCTCCTTTTACCAAACAAATACTAAAAATTGTTGCAAAATGAAACCGTTTTATAAACTTGTATAAATAGATTATAAAATAAAGTCAGTCAATAATCTCAATAAATATTTTAGTTTGTCGAGGAAGTAAAAAAAATAAGTTCTAGGTGCATGTTTGTGACAAATTGTAAATAATCATTTTTGTGTTGGATAGTTCTGTTGCTTTATTTCAATTGATTAAATATAGGTGTTCAGGAAAAGACTTCATTAAAAATATTTGTATGAATAGGTTTCAATACAATAAGTTCATTGATTTAAAAAAAGTTGAACTAAAATGCTAAACCAACAAATTAACGAGTGTTTAAATAATTATGTGTAAATGAATTATTGGGAATTGAAAAAGGGAAGCCTCTCCCTTATGATAGTTAGCGTCTAAACAAACATCACAGGAGGCTTCCCCATGAATCAGTTTACCAAAGAAATTGTCACAGCACTAGCTCAGAATCAAGATTTAGACCTCATTTTTAAAGATCACCTAGAAATTGCCGTTAATGAATTACTTCAAAATGAGCTTTCCGCCTTTTTAGGCTATGAACGCTATGATAGAGCTGGATTTAACTCTGGTAATTCACGCAATGGCAACTACTTAAGAACCTTCAAAACTAAATATGGCGAGTTGAATCTCACGGTTCCACGTGATCGTAATGGCGAATTTATTAACCACACCTTACCTGCTTATCAGCGCCAAACAGACCAACTGGAACAGACGGTCATCCAGCTTTATCAAAAAGGCATTACTACCCATGAAATCTCCGATCTCATGGAAAAAATGTATGGTGCTTATTACACACCGCAAACAGTTTCTAACTTAACTAAAGTCGTTAATGAACAAGTTGAAGCTTTCAAAAGTAGAACATTGTCAGAAAAATATGCGGTTATCTATCTGGATGCCACTTATCTGCCGTTAAGACGCGACACCGTCGCAAAAGAAGCAGTCCACATTGCGATCGGTATACAGCCTAATGGGCATAAAGAAGTCTTATCATACAAAATAGCGCCTACTGAATCTGGTGCAATTTGGACAGAGGTATTGGCTGATCTGAAACAACGAGGGGTGCAACAGAATTTACTTTTTGTGGCCGATGGCTTAGTTGGATTGGCGTCTGCGGTTGGCAAATATTACCCCGAAGCCGTTATTCAACAATGTCTCGTTCATGTAAGTCGTAATATCTCGCATCGTATTCGTGTGAAAGACCGTAAAGAAGTCTTAGGTGATTTTAAATTAATCCATCAATCATCTGATAAACAGGCGGCAGAGCACAGCCTAGCTAACTTTATCAATCGCTGGCGCAAACGATATCCTAAAGTTACCCAAGGGTTATTAGAAAATCAGAAATTATTGACGTGTTTTGATTTCCCAGCAGCTATTCGGGCTAGTATTTACAGCACAAACCTAATTGAATCATTTAATAAAAAATTCAAGCGGCAGACTAAAAAACGTGAACAGTTTCCAAATGAGGAATCCTTAGAAAGAACCTTGATGACGGTTATTCTGGATTACAATGACAAGTTTGATCAGCGGGTGCATAAGGGATTCAACATGGTTGAAGACACATTAGAATCTATGTTTTAAAAAAAGGACGAGAGGCTTTTCTATTTACACATAAAATTTGACACTCTCAAATTAACTCCATAAATACAATCTACAATGAATATAGAAAGTGAGGTTTTTAATTTTGATTATTATAGCATTAATGGTTTTAGCGCTTATATCATTGGCTGTGTTTCATGTATGGCAAGAATCACGACTTTTATGGAAATCCAATTATATGGTAACTGTTGCTATAAGTAATATTTTATTTTTAGTTCTTGCTTTTATTATGTGGATTCCGGCTAGAAATAATATTTTGCTCAGTGCATTGTTGGCCATTTTAATACTTCTTGGACTTATGTCGGGGGTTAGTGGCGTCGCTAAGGATGGATTTATGATATCGGGTCTGTTGCCAACTTTAATTGACTTTAAGGACATTCAACAAATAAGTATGATGAACAAACAAATTGCACCCGATAAAACAGTTTTAGTGATCACGGGTCAGTCAAAACGGAACAAACGGTTTAGTTTTATCTTCAAAAGTAATTCAGTTGAAGTACAGAACTTTGTCAATAAACACATTGCTGATCATGCTTCTGTTCAGAGTCATGAATAATTTTTTTTGCGTTTTCGTTTACAAATGTAATCATAAATGCTATGTTACAGATGTAGTCATCAGTAGAGGTGATGGTTTTGTTAAATCGCGAAGTTTGTTGTGTGACCAATGCTGAATATGAAGTCCTGCGAATTATTTGGCACTATCCGGGAATTTCAACCAAAGATATTTGTAAGGAAATAAAAAAGCGAAAGAATTGGCAACTTAGTACTATAAAGACATTATTATTACGACTTGAAAATAAGACTTTGATTGTTAAGAATACCTACTATCATCAGGCTCATTATTATGCCCAATATAGTGAATCAATAGTCGTCTCTGCCTTTATCAAAAGGTTGCTTTCTAGGCGAGAAACCTTGTCACAAGAAGAATTCTTAGAACTTGTGGAAAATAATCTCCAAAATAACTCCAGTGACATTGGTGGGCTGAAAATAAATGAAAAAACTTAAACTTACCCTTGATAAAATGTGCTGTGAAAATGCTGTAAAAAGAATTTTTTTTGAGTTACATTCAATTAATGGAGTAGAGGAGACCCATTTTGATTTGGCGAGTCGTTCAGTGTTGATTTATCTTCAAGCAGGCACTTTACCGGCAATAGAGAGTAAATATCAGGATGAAAATTTGATTAATAAAGGATGTAAACAAGATGAAAAACAAAAAAAAGAAACAACAAAATCATGGAGATAATGATATGCAATCAATGGATCATACTCATATGAATATGGAATCCAATGGTGGCGACATGATGCAACACGGTGGACAAATGATGCATATGGGGAATATGAAACGTAAATTTTGGGTATCACTGATTTTTTCACTTCCAATCATTGCATTATCACCTATGCTAAAATTCAGCTTTATGCCTAATCTAGTTTTTCCAGGTTCAGAGTGGTTAGTATTGATCTTGGCTACTTTTCTTTATATTTATGGTGGTGCACCATTCATTAAAGGTGCAAAAGCCGAATTAAAGGAAAGAAAACCAGAAATGATGACGCTTGTAGCGTTAGGCATAACTGTCTCCTATTTCTATAGTCTCTATGCTTTCACTATAAATCAATTTTTTGTAGCAGATACCCACGTTATGGATTTCTTTTGGGAGTTAGCTACATTGATCGATATCATGTTGCTAGGTCATTGGATTGAAATGGATGCCGTTATGGCAGCAGGAAATGCACTTGAAAAAATGGCGGCTTTGCTACCTAATACTGCTACTATTGTTGCTGATAACGGTGATCATATTGAAAAACCACTAAATGAAGTTGTGATTGGTGAATCAGTAATTGTTAAGGCAGGTGAGAAAATACCTACTGATGGTATTATTCTTGATGGAAATACAACTGTGAATGAAGCTTTAGTCACCGGTGAATCTAAAGCAGTAACTAAAATGAAAAATGATAAGGTTATTGGTGGATCCACTAACGGCTCTGGTGCCATTATGGTTAAGGTAACTGGAACTGGACAGTCTGGCTATTTAGCACAAGTTATGCAAATGGTAAGTAACGCACAAAAGGAGCAGTCTAAGGCAGAGGGCGTTGCTGATAAAGTTGCAGGACTATTGGTTTACGCAGCAGTTAGTGCTGCTATTCTTACCTTTATTGTGTGGTTATTGGTTTCAGGTGACTTTAATCTGGCATTAGAACGTACCGTTACGGTTCTGGTTATTGCATGCCCACATGCTTTAGGTCTTGCCATTCCGCTAGTAGTTGCGCGTTCAACCTCAATCGGTGCACAAAATGGATTGTTAACTAGAAAACGCCAAGCGTTAGAAGATGCTACTGAGTTAGATGCTATTCTTATGGATAAGACGGGTACTCTGACTGAAGGTAACTTTGCAGTAAATGACTATAAGGCTACAGACACAGCATATTCAAATGAACAAATTCTATCGTTGATGGGTGCACTTGAATCTGGCTCAAGCCATCCATTATCGGTTGGTATCTTGTCAAAATTAAAAGAGCTAAATTTAAAACGCGAATTTTATAATCAAGTTAGCCACCCATGTTGATTGATCAAAAAATGGTCAAAAAAAGACACCAAGACGAAAAATCAGGTATCATTGAAGTTCCAACACTAAACAATGAGAGAGGTTTTCGTCTTGACGCAACAACAGCTTACCACAAATCGTCAAAAGGGTCACCACTTAACTCAAATTGAACGTGGAATGATTGCTTCTCTACACTCCGAAGGCCATTCTGCACGCCAGATTGCATCTATTATCGGTGTTAGTCATCAAACCATTAATAATGAGCTTTCTCGTGGCACTATTAAGCAGGTTAAGAAGATTAACGGAGAGAAGCACTACCTTAAGGTTTATTGTCCTGAAGCAGCTCAGGCTCGCTATGAGGAGAACCGGTCCAATAGTAGACGTCCATTAAAGTTTAAGCAAGTCACCGACTTCCTAGCCTACTTTGATGACAAGTTTCACACGGAGCACTGGTCACCCGACGCAACGGTAGGATATGCTAAAAAGCACCGTTTATTTTCACCTCATAAGATGATTTGTGCGAAGACACTGTACAACTATATTGATGCACAATTATTGGAGATCCGCAATATCGATCTTGTGGAGAAAGTAAGACGCCGAATGGCTCATCATAAAACAACGAAAGTTAAACGGCTGGCCGGTTCTAAAAGTATTGATGAACGCCCCAAGAAGGTCAATAACCGTCATGAGTTTGGACATTTTGAAATTGATACCGTTGTTGGTGAGCGTAATGGTAGCCAGAGCATCTTGTTGACTTTCACAGAGCGTAAAACACGCTTTGAAATAGTCTGCTTGATTGAGGGTAAAGACGCAGATTCAGTATCGTATGCATTGCGAAATATTGTTAATCAATATGGTGATATTATCAAGACCGTGACGGCAGATAATGGTACTGAGTTTACGACCTTAGAGACTGCACTGAATGGCATAGCTGACACTTATTTTGCCCACCCGTACACATCTTCAGAACGAGGCACTAATGAAGTTCATAATCGGATGCTTCGTCGCTATTTTCCCAAGGGGCAATCACTCGACATTGCCACTCCAAGCCAAGTTCAGATTGCTCAATCGCATCTGAACAACCTGCCTCGGCGAATTTTAAAGTTCAAAACACCAGCCGAAGCTTTTGAAAGAGAAGTCAAGCGTGCTCGCAAGGCTCATACTGCTTAGCTTTCTTCAATTGAAACTCACTGAAACCTTTCCGCCAGCTGTCTTCGCCTGCGCTGGCTAACTTGCACTTGCAATTTGCGGCTAAATTTAAAAACTATTAAAGCAAAAAATATTCAAAGCCTTCCTGGCGTAGGAATACAAGGCGAAATTAATAAAAAAAATATGACGATTGTTAATGAAAAGTATTTGCGTGAAAATAAAATCAAGTACGACAAAAATACAGCCAGTAAGTTAGCGTCTGCTGGTAACACAGTTAGTTTTCTCCTTGTTGCAAATATTAATGTTGGTTTTGTGGCCCAAGGTGACCAAATTAAACCAGCGTCAATAGCATTGATCAATGGACTTAAAGCACAGCATATTCGTCCAGTTATGTTGACTGGAGATAATCAACAGGTGGCACAGCAAGTGGCTGAACGTCTTGGAATTGATCGACAGGATGTTCATGCCGAATTAAAGCCTGATGATAAGGAGAAGATAGTTAAGCAATATCAAGATAAGGGGTTTAAGGTTGCTATGGTTGGTGACGGTGTTAACGACGCGCCAAGTCTGGTTCGGGCAAATGTTGGGATTGCAATTGGTGCTGGAACCGATGTAGCGGTTGATTCTGCCGATATTGTTTTGGTACGAAGTGATCCGGCTGACATACTGAACTTTCTAAAGTTGGCAAAGCATACGACTAGAAAAATGGTACAAAACTTGTGGTTTGGTGCAGGGTATAACATTTTTGCTATTCCATTAGCTGCCGGAGTATTGGCATTTGCAGGAATTGTATTAAGCCCAGCTTTAGGTGCTGTTCTTATGGGGCTTTCAACTATTATTGTTGCTATCAACGCGCAGACATTACGAATTGGCAAGTAAGTGCGAGGAGGGATTGATGTGCAACGCAAACGGCTTTATTTAATACTCATTGGCTTTATTATTATCGTGATCGGACTCAATGTGTTTTGGTTAATTAAATTTAAGCAATCGCCAGTTAAAGCAGGAATGATGCCAAATACAAGCTCACAAATCACTAATAATAAGGAAAAACAAAGAATATTGAACATTCCTCCTGTATTAAAACCAGATTCAACTGATGCTAACAATGTTTATTACACTTTGCGAGCACAAACAGGTATGACACAGTTAGTATCTGGGGAAAAAACAAAAACGTATGGTTATAATGGCCCATTTCTCGGCCCAACGATTCGAGTTGAAAGAGGGCAGAATATCCATATTCATACTCAAAACCGTTTAAAACAAGCAACTTCTTTTCATTGGCATGGTGCTATTTTAGATGATTCAAGTGATGGTGGTCCACATCAAACAGTTGCAGCAGGACAGAACAAGTTGATAAGTTTTAAAGTTAATCAACCTGCTGCTACGCTCTGGTATCATCCTCATGCTGTTGGTAGTACGGCTAGTCAAGTTTACAATGGACTAGCTGGTTTTTTGTTAGTTGATGACCAAAATAGTCGGCAACTAAAACTACCTAGAAATTATGGCAAAGATGATTTTCCAATTGTAGTACAAGATCGAAGCTTTGATAAAAATAATCAGTTAGATTATAAAAAAATTGTATCTAGTAATGGTACGTTGGGTAATACGTTACTAATAAACGGTACTCAAAATCCATATATCGAAACAACTACTAAATATGTTCGGTTACGCTTATTAAATGGTTCCAATGCTCGTGAATATACCTTTAAATTAGATGATCGTAGTTCCTTTTACCAGATTAGTACTGATGGAGGATTTTTGAAAAAACCGGTCCAAGAAAATAAAATTACGCTTGCACCGGGTGAACGAGCCGAAATCGTTGTTGATTTAGGTCACTATTCACAGGGAAGTCAGGTCAAACTCAAGTCGGCAGACAGCAACATTCTGACGATGAAGGTGAAGAATAATCATGACGGGGAAACAAAATTACCACGACAACTGACTAATCTTCAGACAGTCACTAAGTCAGGACAAAAAGTAACACAAAATATTGCTTTATCGGATATGGGACATATGGTAAGCATCAATAATAGGCAGTTTTCAATGAATCGAATTGATTTGAAAGTAAAGCAAAATACGACGCAGGTTTGGAAGATCCGCAATAAAAATAATATGATGGGTGAAATTCATCCTTTTCATATCCATGGTGTTCAGTTTCGATTATTGAGTATTAATAACAACGCATCACCAAGCAACATGCACGGTTGGAAAGATACGATCATGACAAGACCGGGTAACCAATACAAGATTTTGATTAAATTCACACAAACCGGAGTTTTCATGTATCATTGTCACAATCTTGAACATGAAGAGGCTGGAATGATGGGTCAAATTAGAGTTGTGCCGTAAATATTACTTAATTCGCTTAATGAAATTAAGCCAAGTTTGTCTAATGGCATCAAGCTGTTGCGGTGGAATTAAGCCTAGCATCATGATAAATAGTAACAATGGGCAGAGGATAATCAGAAGAATTGTTGCTAGCATCCACATATTTATTCACTTCTTTTTCTTTTTGATAATTATGCCAGATGTGTATGGAGATTATATGCAAAATATATGGAGGTAGAAAAATTTGACAAAAATTTTAGTTGTTGACGATGAAAAGAAAATTGTAGATATTGTTACCGCCTATCTAATTGCGCAAAAATTTGAAGTTGAAGTAGCCTATTCTGGAACGGAGGCCTTAACAAAGTTTTATAAGGGACAGCCTAATTTAGTAGTGCTTGATCTTATGCTGCCAGATTTGGATGGTAATGAAGTAACTAAAAGAATACGGCAGGATAGTAAAACACCAATAATTATGTTGACTGCCAAATCAAGCGATGAAAGTATTGTTAATGGACTAAAATCTGGAGCAGATGATTATGTGGTTAAACCTTTTAGTCCACGAGTAGTAGTGGAACGGATAAAAACTGTACTGCGACGTGTCACAGAGGAACAAGTAGAAAAAGTACTTTCTTTTAATAAGGGACAGTTAAAAATAAAACTAGAATCTCAGCAAGTTTTTGTTTGCGACGCAGAAATTGCACTCACACATACAGAGTACGATATTCTGTCAACAATGGCGACCTATTATAGACAAATATTCACTCGTGAACAGTTGATTGATTCAACAAGAGGTATTGACTATGACGGATTAGACCGAATGATTGACTCACATATTAAAAATTTAAGGCGGAAAATTGAAGATGATAGTACTAAGCCAGTTTTTATAATAACTGTTCATGGCCGCGGTTATCGTTTTGGTGGGAGTAAAGACGAATGAAGCGGCAGATTCGAACACAGCTAATAATCTCTTTTCTATTTTTGGTGTTGTTGATTGTTGGTTCAATTAGTTTAATGACAGTAAGCCTGGTCAGTGATCATTTTGATAAATATGTGCAACAAAAACATGATACAACGCTCACTGCATATAAAAATGAATTAATGGTTAGTTATCTGACTAGCAATGGTACTTGGAAACAATCTAAAGTTAAAAAGATTGGTGCTAGAGCACTACAGGATGGCCTTATTTTAGTTTTAAAAGACGCTGATAATAAAATCGTATGGGAACCAAGTCAGACCTTGTTACATAAGGCCACTAATGCTAAAAATATCGATAGTATGAATAAAACGACTGAGGCCATCAAGATTAATTCTAAACAAATTGCCCAAGCACAATTCTCACATAATGATGCTTTAGGTTATACACGACATGATGTGGCGTTTATCAATGATTTACGAATTAGTTTGGCCGGTATCTCGGCCTTTGTTTTTTTAGTCGCGATAATTATTGCGGTATGGATAGCCCGTGATCTAAGTAAGCCGTTACGACAAATTGTATCCTTTACTCAAGCGGTTGCATCTGGTGATTATCGAAATCAATTACCACAACAAACCCAAATTGTAGAAATAAACGCGCTAATAAATGTAACTAATGAGCTCTCACGTCAGTTATCCAAGAATCAGGCTCTGAGAGAACGCTTATCTTCCGATATTGCTCATGAATTACGAACGCCTTTAACAACGATCCAAGGTTCGTTAGAGGCGATGATCGATGGTATTTGGCCAATTAGTGAGGCTAGGTTGGTTAGTTTAAATGATGAAGTCATAAGGCTGACCCACTTAATCAATAACATTGAAAATATCGCTTCAATTGAACATAGTGAGGATAAGTTAATTAAGGTTGATACAGATCTTAGTAAATTAATACAACAAGTTTTAAGTAACTTTCAGAGTAACCTTGAAGAGAAAAAAATAACACTTGATTATCATACTGAGAAAGTTATTGCCGTGATAGATCCAGACAAAATAAATCAGGTTATTACAAATTTATTGTCAAACGCCATAAAATTTACACAAACAAGAGGCAAAATAATAATTAAGTTAAAACGAATATCGGATAACATTGTTTTGACTGTAGAAGATAATGGTAGTGGTATTGCGGAAAAAGACGTACCACATATATTTGATCACTTCTATATGGCTGATCCAGCACGAAATCGACAACAAGGTGGGCAAGGAATTGGTTTAGCAATCGTTAAGACAATTGTGGTGGCTCATGGTGGCTCAGTTTCTGTTGATAGTAAATTAGGTATTGGGACGATTTTTACAGTTAAACTACCATTAAATAACTAAGAGGGGATGATTATATGGGGGCATTAAATCCGATTGCGTTTAAACTAGGACCTTTTCTGGTTCATTGGTATGGCATTATTATTGCTAGTGGTGCAGTGCTTGGCGTACTACTTGCAATTAAAGAGACTAAGCAGCAAAAGATTTCTGCGGATGATATTTATGATCTGATACTCTGGGCTTTACCAATTGGCCTGATAGGTGCACGACTTTATTATGTTATTTTTGAATGGTCGTATTATTCGCAACATTTAAATGAGATCATTGCAATTTGGCAAGGCGGAATTGCAATTTATGGCGGTTTGATTGCTGGTGGTATTACATTGATTATCTTCTGCCGGCGACGTGGCCTGTCAATTTGGCAAGTTTTAGATGTTGTTACGCCAGGCATCATGCTAGGACAAGTTATTGGGAGATGGGGGAATTTTATTAATCAGGAAGCTTTTGGTACTGTCGTCTCACGTGGCTTTCTGCAGCAGCTCCATTTACCCAATTTTATCGTACAGCAGATGTATATCGGTGGTGCGTATCATCAACCGACATTTCTATATGAATCGGTATGGAATCTTATTGGATTGATTTTACTTATTAGCTTACGACATAAAAAAGGGCTTTTTAAACGAGGAGAAATTGCGTTAAGCTATGCAATTTGGTATTCGTTTGGTCGATTTTTTGTTGAAGGAATGCGGACTGATAGCCTGTACCTATTTGGACAAGTACGAGTCTCACAATTATTATCATTAGTTATTTTTGTTGTTATGATAATTATCTTCGTTTATCGACGAAAGCAACAAAAGATCTCTAATTATTTAATCAGCTGACCAATATTTGATAGAGGATGATGCTAAATTATGATTAATTTATATTTTCATACCAGTGATCCAGCAAAAAGAAAAATGTTGGATTGGTTTCGTTGTCAAAAAATAGAAACACAAACCAGAAATATTATGCAAAAACGCTTAACAAAATTAGAAATTAGACATTTATTTTTGCTGTCTGATAATGGTAGTGATGATTTAATTGCAACACGTTCAAAGACTGCTCGAGAATATACTTTCGATAATAGTTTAACCTTTGATCAATTAGTTACTATCGTGTATAAGCATCCTAAAATCATGAAAAATCCAATTGCTTTTAATGAGAATAATTTAATTTCTGGATTTAATCTTGAAGATATCGGTGTTTTCATACCACGAATACAGCGTAAACGTGAGCGCTTGTCACTGTTTAGTAAATTATATACCGTGGAGTTTGGTTAAGGAGATTACAACAACAATCAGTTCCGAAAAGAAACTAAAATTTTTTAATTTTTGTGTTTACAAATGTAAACAATAGAGGTATGGTGATTTGTGTTTACAAGTGTAAATTAAGCGAGGAGTGATTAATCTGAATAAAAATAATCTAACGTACATGACGCCTTCTGAATGGGAGGTGATGCGCATCATTTGGACTAAGAGAAGTATAAGTAGCCTTGATGTTATTGAAGTGATGCAGCGAAAACGTGATTGGTCGGAATCTACAATCAAAACTTTACTTGGTCGGTTAACTAAAAAAAATATTTTGGCGACAACTAAAGAAGGTCGTCATTTTAATTATCGACCTACTGTGCCGGAAACAACCGCAATGGACAAAACTGTGGCTGAATTATTTCAACATCTCTGTGATATGAAAAAAGGAGCCGGCATCATTAATCTGTTAGCTAAGTTAAATCTTAGTAAAGGTGATATTGAGCGTATGCAGGCTCAGCTTGATAAAAAACTAAAGGATGCGCCTTGGATCTGAGTCAAGAATCCGGACACGTTTATGTATAATTTAAGCGACTAATTCTTCCTTTTCATTCGGGGTTAAATAATCAATGGCACTATGAATCCGATCATTGTTGTAAAAGCTCTCAATGTAGCTAAATAAAGCCACATTTGCTTCATCAAAATTTTGGTAATGGGTCTGATAAACTTCCTCTTTTTTTAAGCTGGCATGGAATGACTCCAGAACTGAATTGTCATATGGACAACCGCGCTTGCTATAAGAGTGCTGGATATGGCGTTGTCGTAGAAGTTCTTCAAAGGTGGTGCTGCGGTATTGACTGCCTAAATCGGTATGAATGATCAACTGGTCTGTTACTTTTCTGGTTTCAAAAGCTTGTTTTAAAGTGTCGAGCACTAGATCGGCAGTCATGTGACGACTCAACTTGTGGGCAATGATTTTACGTGAATACAGATCCTGGATGCTTGATAAATAACACCAGCCATCAGCTTTGGTGTGAACGTAAGTGATATCGGCACACCATTTTTGATTTGGTGCTGTCGTGCTAAAATCCTGAGCGAGCAGGTTCGGATAATTCGCTTCGTCGATATTATTTGCTTGTTGGTAATGCCACTTCTTTAGGGTGATCGATTTAAGTTCCATTTGGCGCATTAAACGCTGAACTAACTTGATGCTTGCGGCTAGTCCCTCTTTTTTCAATTCCTTTAAAATCTTAGGAGCGCCATAGACCCGACGGTGATTATAATAAATGCGCTTGATCGCTTGGCAGAGCGTCTTTCGATGTTCTGCTTGTGGTGAGATATAATGATTCTGTTGATCATAATACGTGGAACGAGGGACTTGTAGTACCTGACAGATCTCCTTAATGCGATGTTGCTTTAGATTTGGTTTGATTGCGGCTTGCCAATCTTCCGAGCTTACTTTTTGGCGAATATGGTTAAGGCTTTTTTTAAGATATCATTCTCACTTTCAAGCCGATTAAGACGCTTCTGTAGCGCTAAAATATCAGCTTTCGAGGCACCAGTTTCTTTGTCCTCTTTGTATAAATTGATCCATTTGTAAATAGTGACATTTGCAATACCATATTCATTTGTAAGCTCAACTACCGAGGTGCCATCCTGGTAGAGTTTAACGATCATTTTTTTGAAATCAACTGAGTATTTCTGTTTAGACATCAGAACACGATCCTTCCTATAATGGCATTATACTAAATCGTGTCCATAGATTCATACTACATCCACCTAGCACAATTAACTGCAACTGTTTGTCTAGTGGAAAAAATGATTGTTATATAACTGATTGAAAAATAATTTTTTACAAGAAGGAAGTCTGATTATGGATAAAATTTTGGTAACAATAATAGCCGGTCTACTAGTTGGTTTTATTGTCTGGTGGTTCTTCGGCAAACATGTGACTAAGGAGGTTGCGGCCGATGTAACAGGTAATGAACAAGATGTTAGTGTGATCGTTAATGGCGGTTATACACCTAGTACTGTAGTTTTGAAACGTGGTATTCCTGCCCAAATTACGTTTAACCGTAAAGATCCCTCAAGCTGTTTAGAACAAGTTGTTTTCGAAGACTTCGGCATCAATGATTTTTTGCCACAGAATAAGGATCATGCAATCGACATTGATACAAGTAAACCTGGTGAATACAGCTATGCCTGTGGAATGAACATGTTTCATGGGAAGGTGATCGTTAAATAGAAAGTTTAGCTCATAAAAATATTGGAGGAGTTATTATGGTAGAAAAGAAACAAAGTATTGTGGTAGTTGTTGATGGTGGCTATCATCCAGATACAGTGAAACTAACCAAAGGAATTCCTGCAGAAATTATTTTTAAGCGGATCAGTGATAAGGGATGTGTAGATACGATTGTATTTCCAAAACTTGGTATCAAGCGTTTCTTACCAATAAACGAACAACAAATTTTCTCGATTAATACAGATAAGGCTGGCGAATATCAATTTCATTGTGGGATGGATATGGCCTACGGAAAGGTGATTATAAAATGAGTATAAGAAATCGATTTATATTTTCTTTGATTGTTTCTACTCCAATATTAATAAATATGGTCGCTAGTCCTTTTGGCTTCGGGTTACCAGGAGGTATGTGGACGCAGTTTCTACTGACAACTGCAGTAATGGCCGTCTCTGGCCGAGCATTTATACAAAGTGCTTGGGCATCATTTCGGCATCACCATGCTAATATGGACACTTTAGTAGCGATTGGCACGGGAACGGCCTATTTATATAGTATTTATGCAATGTTTAGTAACCAAGACGTTTTCTTCGAAGATGCAGCCCTTGTCATCACCTTAATTTTATTGGGCCAAGTTTTTGAAGAAAATATGAAACGTAATGCATCTGGTGCTGTGGCAAAGCTATTGGATTTACAAGCGAAAGAAGCCGAAGTTTTGCGTGGTGGCGAAATTATTAAAGTTCCAATGGCTGAAGTTGTCGTAGGCGATATTCTTCGTGTTAAACCAGGACAAAAAATTGCTGTAGATGGCGTAATTACTGAAGGTAGTTCGACAATTGATGAGTCAATGGTTACAGGTGAAAGTATGCCGACTGAGAAAAAAGTTGACGATACGGTAATTGGCTCAACAATGAATAGTACTGGAACATTTATGTTTAAGGCCAGTAAAGTAGGCAATGATACATTACTAGCACAAATTGTTGAAATGGTCAAAAAAGCTCAAACTAGTCATGCACCAATTCAAAAAACTGTTGATAAGATTTCCGATATTTTTGTTCCTGCTGTTTTAATTATTGCAATTCTGGCCTTTTTTGTTTGGTATGTTTTACTTGGAGCCAGCGTAGTAACTGCCATGCTATTTACCGTTTCTGTAATCATTATTGCTTGCCCTTGTGCATTAGGAATTGCTACGCCAACGGCCTTGATGGTTGGTACCGGACGCAGTGCTAAGATGGGCATTCTAATTAAAAACGGTGAAGTGTTGGAGGCTGTCAATACAATTAAAACGGTTGTTTTTGATAAAACAGGTACGATTACAGTTGGAAAACCAAAAGTAACGGATATTATTGGTGATGAACAAATGGTACTTGACGTAGCAGCTAATCTTGAAGCTTCTTCGGAGCATCCTTTAGCAGCAGCTGTGCTAGAAAAAGCTAAGGAACAAGGCATCACACCCAACGCTGCACAAAATTTCAAGGCAATCGAGGGTAAAGGTGTACAAGCACAGATCAATGGTAAAAAAGCCTTCATTGGTAATGATAAATTACTTGATAATTATAATCTTACTGATCAATTAACAGCTAAAATGGTACAGTTGCAAAGCGAAGCCAAAACAGTGGTAATTGTTGGCTACGACGATAAAATTGTTGGGTTAATTGCTATTCAAGATGCGCCAAAGCAAAGCTCAGCTACAGCAATTGCGGCCTTGAAGAAACGTGGCTTACGTCCAGTTATGTTAACTGGTGATAACGAACGGGTTGCTCGGGCAATTGCTGATCAGGTTGGCATTGATGAAGTAATTGCCGATGTACTACCTGGTGATAAGGCAGATCATGTTAAACAGCTTCAACAACAGGCACCAGTTGCGTTTGTTGGTGATGGTATTAACGATGCACCGGCATTAACAACAGCTGACGTTGGAATCGCCATGGGATCAGGAACAGATATTGCGATTGAATCAGGCGGTATTATCTTAGTTAAAAATAACTTATTGGATGTTGTTAATGCACTTGAATTAAGTCAAAAGACGTTTAATCGAATTAAGCTGAACTTGTTCTGGGCATTTATATATAATTCACTGGGCATTCCTGTCGCTGCTGGTATTTTTGTCGGACTTGGTTTGATCTTAAGCCCAGAGCTGGCTGGTTTGGGGATGGCATTGAGTTCATTATCAGTTGTTGCGAGCTCGTTGATGCTTAATAAAACCAAGTTAACCACTGTAACTGCGTGAGATTGGAGGTCATAAAGTGGAAAATCAAAATTCAAAGAAATCTACAGTAATAACAGTTGCTGTAGCAGTTATCTATACTATTGTTGCAATTTTTGCTGGAATACTCTTGTTAAATTAATTAAATTAACTACGAGTTTGAATTAAAGAAGTAGAAATTTAAATCTTGTTATACTGCTTTTGGTATTGGTTTAATTTTCTGGGATTTCATTAAACGATAACGATAAATGTAGAGTTTTTTTGAGAGGATGAGAGCAATGCAATCTCGAAGATTTAAGCCTTGGTGGGTTGTTTTAGTAGTATCTTTAGGCATTTTTGCTGTTATAGGAGCGATTAGTGTCGATACCTATAATAATTTAGCTAAACAGAATCAAGAAGTTGAAGCGCAATGGAGTCAAGTAGAGAACGTGATGCAACGACGCTATGATTTAATTCCAAACTTGGTAAGTGCAGTTAAAGGCAGCATGAATCAGGAACAGAAGGTTTTTGGTCAAATTGCTGATGCACGGAAGAGTTATGGCAGCGCGACAACAGTTAAGGAAAAGGCTAATGCTGATAATAAAGTCAATAGTTCAGTTGGTACTTTGATCAATGTGATCCAAGAAAATTATCCTAATTTGAAGTCGAATACCAATGTTGCGACGTTAATGACCCAACTAGAGGGATCTGAAAATCGTATTGCGGTTGAACGGCGTCGTTATATTCAGCAAGTTAAGACTTATAATCAAAGTGTGGTTACTTTTCCTAAAAATATTTTTGCATCTACAATGGGCTTAGGTAAAAAGACTGAATTTAAAGCAAATTCAAATGCAAGCAAGGCTCCTAAAGTTGATTTTAACAACTAGGAAGTGGACACAGTGAAACGAAAAAAGACGAATATCTGGCTGTGGTTATTATTATTACCATTTTTGTCACTGTTCCAAACTACTCTTGTTCAGGCAGCCAGTTTACCTAATACGCCAGCTGAAAATTATTTTGACCAAGTGAATTTGTTAGATTCACAGACACAAAATTTAGTTAATGCTAAGAACCAACAATATGAAGGAACTAAGGCTAAACCACAAATTATGTTGGCTGTGGTAAAATCTACTGGCGATACTGATATAGACCAGTATGCAGCTGATTTATTTTCAAAATGGAGAATTGGTCAAAAGAACTCGGATAATGGTATTCTAATTCTTTACGCCTTAAACGGTGGTAAACGTAATGTTCGTATCGAGGTTGGTTATGGATTAGAAGATGTGGTTACAGATAGCCAATCTGGACAAATTTTGAACAATAATACGGTACAATTGAAATCCACTTCCTCTACAATCGTAAACCAGGGATTACAGAAAACATTCGATAGCGTAGCAACATTAGTTGATAAACATTATGGCTATAAAAATAATAAAAGTGCAATTTCTGGTAATGAAAATCAGAATGTAGTGAAATCTGATCGTAATCTTTTCAATTGGAAAAATATTTTGCAACTAATCGCTTTGCTTATTTTTATCGGTTTTATAATCAGTCCTTGGGGTCGCAGTTGGCAATTCTGGTCAATAATAGCTTGGCTTTTCAATAATAATAATGATCATTTTGGTGGCTTTGGTGGTGGTTCTTCAGGTGGTGGTGGATCCTCTGGCGGTGGTGGTGCAAGCATTTAGATTCTAGAATATTTAAGATTTATTTTCCGTTTATTTTTCCATTTGGAATACCGAGATAATATTTACGCTTAAAATATCGTAGTATTTGCGGACTATGATGTAATAATAGTTATTTATAGTTTCTAAAAAGCAAAAGTGTGAAAAAGAGAGATGAAAATAGTTGATTATTTTTAGTGAATTATTGCAGCAAACGCCAAGTGTATCTGCAATATCGCATTCGAGAATTGGTGTAGAGCGCGAAAGCCAGCGAGTAACTTTAGACGGAAAGTTAGCTGGTACTGATCACCCGATCGTATTTGGTAGTCGTCGGTTTCATCCCTATATTAAAACAGACTTTGCCGAGACACAGTTAGAAATCGTAACCCCGGTAGTGGATACTGTGAATGATTTGTTCCATTGGTTGGCTGCATTACATGATGTGGTCTACCAGTCATTACCAACTAATGAAATGTTGTGGCCTCTTAGCATGCCACCAGCATTGCCAAGTTGTGAAGATCAGATTAGCCTAGCTAAGTTACCCGACTTTAAGGATGTTTTGTATCGACGTTATTTGGCAAAAACTTATGGTCGGCGTAAACAGATGATCAGTGGCTTACATTTTAATTTTGAGCTTCCGGCTGTGTTGGTTGAAGCATTGTATCGCCAACAATGTGAAATTAAGGATCTTGCCTGTTTTAAAACAACTCTCTATTTGAAAATAGCGCGTAATTATCTGCATTACCGTTGGGTGATTACTTATTTGTTCGGTGCATCTCCTGTTGCCGAACGTAACTACTTTAAGCACCATGAAGAGAAGCCCCAGAAGATAGTTCGAAGCATTAGAAACAGTGAGTTCGGTTATCACAATAAAGAAAATGTTCAAGTATCGTTCGAATCATTGAAAATCTATCTCAGTGATATCGAATCTCAAATACGCAAAGGTAATTTACTTGAAGAGAAAGAATTTTATTCTTCAGTTAGGTTGCGCGAGAGCCAAAATATAGTCAGATGTAAACAAACAAAAATTGATTATCTTGAGTTAAGAAATATCGATATTAATCCATTTGAACGATATGGAATTAGTAAAAATCAGATTGTGTTTATGGAACTATTTATGCTATTCATGCTTTGGACAGATGAGAAGAAAAATGGTGATGATTGGATAGCAACTGGTAATCAAACCAATAATGAGGTGGCGCTTGAGTCACCATTAGCACCAACTTGTTATCGAACAAACGGCCTTAAAATAATTAATTTAATGAAAAAAATGACAAAGCAGTTGAATTTAAATGGTTATGAAGAAGTGCTACAACAGTCCCAGGACATGCTCATAGATGTTACAAAAACGATTGGTGGACGAATGACGAAGGGGTTAATGGCCACTAAACAATCGGATTTGGCAACAGCAATCGGATTAAAGAATCGTAGGGTTACCATGCAGGTACCTTATCAATTAAACGGCTTTGTCAATATGGAGCTATCAACACAAATCTTAATGTTTGATGCAATTCAAAAAGGTATTATGGTGGACATGGTCGATGAAAATGATCAGTTATTAAAACTACAATTGGGTCACCAAATTGAGTATGTTAAGAATGGTAATATGACAAGTCGAGATAGTTATATTGTGCCGCTGATCATGAAAAATAAGACGGCTACTAAAAGGATTTTGGTCACGGCGGGGTTTAATGTTCCAATCGGAGTTGAATTTGTTAACGCGGACACGGCTTTAGCGGCCTATTCAAGATTTGTGGGTGAACCGATTGTGATTAAGCCCCAGTCGGCTAATTACGGTAGGGGAGTTTCCGTATTTCAGTTTTCTCCTTCTCTAGCTGATTATCAACAAGCAATTCGGCGAGCATTTACTGAATGTTCGACTGTACTGGTTGAGAATTTTTTTGCAGGGCCTGAATATCGGTTTTTAGTAATTAATGATAAAATAAAGGCAGTATTATTACGAATTCCAGCTAATGTTATTGGTGATGGGCATCATACAGTAAAACAGTTAGTTGCAATTAAAAATAAGAGTACTTTACGTGGCCTGAATGATCGAACACCGCTTACAAAGATTTCTTTGGGTGTGGTCGAACAAGCCATGTTGAAAAGCCAAAGCCTTACGGTTGATTCAATTCCGGTGGTTGGTAAGCGCACCTATCTTAGAAAAAATTCAAATATCAGTTCCGGTGGTGATTCCATTGATGTAACTGATCAAATTGACTTTACTTACAAGGAAAAAGCTGTAGCTGCTGTGAAGTGTTTAGGTGCAAAAATATGTGGAATTGATTTGATTATTCCAGATAGATTAGTTCCGGTTTCTAGTCACGAGTCCTACTCAATTATCGAGGCCAACTACAATCCGATGATGGATATGCATTGCTATCCCTATAAGGGTAAAAAACGTCGAGTAACAGTAGACGTGTTAGAGTTCCTGTTTCCACAACTAACCAATTTGTAATGCTTCATTCAATAATGATAATAATGATGAGTACGCAAAAATAAATATATAGTAAAAGGCAATCATAATTTCCAATTTGGAGTACATCCTTTTGGAGGATCATGATTGCCTTTTTAAACGCTTGTATGTTTAAGGCTTTACAAGAGAGTTATCTGGTGTGGTAGACTTATTACTACTTTTTATCGTTATAATTAGACGGTGAGAAAGACAAATACTTTGTTGACCTGGTTTACTAATCCAACCAGTATTGACAGCAATCTGGTCTGGTGTATTGTCTTCCTTGTCTCGAATGCGTGTCCCATTAACTTCTATAATATTATATTCACCAGAGTGTGGGTGTAAGGTAAATAATTTATGTGGTTTTTTTTTTGATAATTTAATTTTTTTTGGGTCTTCGGAATATATAGTGGAATTACTTTTTTAATAGTTTAAAAACAACTGGTGTTTAAATCGGATTTTCTAGTGGGATGTTAGGACAATCAATAGTATTATAAAAGTATCAATCACATACGAGTGATACGTTGGGGAAAAAATAAAATAGTCCAATTTACTTGACCGTGTACTATGGTACACGGTTTATAATATTCATGGGGTGAAATAAGATGATTTACCGCATTAGTGAGTTTGCAGAAAAATGTGGCGTTAATAAAGAAACGATTAGATATTACGAGCGAAAAAATTTACTACAAGAACCTCACCGAACGGAAGCTGGTTATCGGATATATTCATATGATGACGTTAAGCGTGTTGGGTTTATTAAACGAATACAGGAACTTGGATTTTCTTTAAACGAGATTTATAAATTACTTGGTGTTGTAGATAAAGATGAAGTTCGTTGTCAAGATATGTTCGAATTTGTTTCTAAAAAACAAATGGAAGTTCAAAAACAAATAGAGGATTTAAAACGAATTGAAACTATGTTAGACGACTTAAAACAACGATGTCCAGATGAAAAGCAATTACATTCGTGTCCAATAATAGAAACATTAACATGAGAGATTAACGAAAGGGGCTTTATTATGAATAAATTTAAGGTAAACATTCAAGGAATGACCTGTGCGGGTTGTGAAAAACACGTTGAATCAGCACTTGAAAAGATAGGTGCTAAAAATATTGAGTCTAGTTTTCGTCGTGGTGAAGCAGTATTTGAACTACCCAATGAAATTGAGGTTGAAAGTGCAATAAAGGCGATTGATGAAGCAAATTACAAAGCCAGAGAAATTGAAGAAGTATCATCACTAGAAAACGTGGCGTTAAGTAATGAAGACAATTATGACCTTCTTATTATTGGTTCTGGTGCTGCTGCCTTTTCATCGGCAATTAAAGCTATAGAATACGGTGCAAAAGTTGGAATGATTGAGCGTGGAACGGTTGGGGGAACCTGTGTGAATATTGGCTGTGTTCCGTCAAAAACTCTTCTTAGGGCAGGGGAAATCAATCATTTATCAAAAGACAACCCGTTTATAGGTTTACAAACATCCGCTGGAGAAGTGGATTTAGCTAGTTTAATCACGCAAAAGGATAAATTGGTGAGCGAACTTCGGAATCAAAAATATGTGGATTTAATTGATGAATATAATTTTGATTTAATTAAAGGTGAAGCAAAATTCGTTGATGCTAGTACGGTTGAGGTCAATGGGGCAAAGTTATCTGCAAAACGCTTTTTAATTGCAACAGGTGCATCTCCTTCATTGCCCCAAATTTCAGGACTTGAAGAAATGGACTATTTAACTAGTACAACACTTCTTGAGTTAAAGAAAATGCCAAAACGATTAACTGCAATTGGTTCAGGATACATTGGAATGGAGCTTGGACAACTATTTCATCATTTAGGTTCAGAAATAACGCTTATGCAAAGAAGTGAGCGACTTTTAAAGGAGTATGATCCTGAGATTTCAGAGTCAGTTGAAAAAGCGTTAATTGAACAGGGGATAAGCCTTGTCAAAGGGGCAACTTTTGAGCGTGTTGTACAAAGTGGAGAGATAAAAAAGGTTTACGTAACAGTAAATGGCAGTAAAGAAGTTATTGAATCAGATCAGTTACTTGTTGCCACTGGAAGAAAACCAAATACGGATTCTTAAAATTAAGTGCGGCAGGTGTTGAAACCGGAAAAAATAATGAAATCCTGATCAATGATTTTGGTCAAACAAGTAATGAAAAGATTTATGCAGCAGGAGATGTGACGTTAGGACCGCAATTTGTATATGTAGCAGCCTATGAAGGTGGAATTATTACTGATAATGCTATCGGTGGGTTAAACAAAAAAATAGATTTATCGGTAGTTCCTGCTGTTACGTTTACGAATCCAACGGTTGCAACGGTTGGTTTAACAGAAGAACAAGCAAAAGAGAAAGGGTATGATGTGAAGACATCTGTATTACCTTTAGATGCTGTTCCAAGAGCAATTGTAAACCGTGAAACAACCGGTGTATTTAAACTAGTAGCAGATGCAGAAACACTAAAAGTATTAGGGGTTCATATTGTATCTGAGAATGCAGGAGATGTCATCTATGCAGCATCATTAGCTGTTAAATTTAACTTAACGATAGAAGATTTAACAGAAACCCTAGCACCATATTTAACAATGGCTGAAGGGCTAAAATTAGCTGCACTTACGTTCGATAAAAATGTTTCGAAATTATCTTGTTGTGCAGTCTAAGTGAACTTTTTTTACAATTCCCTATTCAAGTGAACCAGCTAATACTGTACTAAAGTGTGCAGTAGTTTAGCAAAGTCTACAAAAGGATTTCATACACTATTTTGCGATCACCCATTATATAAATGCTTTAAGGGATTTTCTAAGTGCATTTGTGGTCACAAAAATAATTTAACACTGATGATTTCGACATCAAATCTATATTTGATACCTTAACACCGCAGAGTAATAAAGGATGAACAATATGTCAGACTTATTATCCCTACCAGACATTAAAACAATAGAATCACCACAAGAAAATGAAACCGATATGATGTTTAAAGTTGAAGCAGTCGGACCACCTGAACGTTGTCCTGAATGTGGTTTTGACAAGTTGTACAAACACAGTTCAAGAAATCAACTAATTATGGATTTGCCCATTCGTTTAAAGCGAGTGGGCTTACAATTGAACCGTAGACGATACAAGTGTCGTGAATGCGGATCTACCTTCTGGGAACGCCTAGTATCTGTAGATGAAAAGCGTAGTATGACCAAAAGGCTTTTAAAGTCTATTCAAGAGCAATCCATGTCTAAGACCTTTGTAGAAGTCGCAGAAAGCGTTGGCGTTGACGAGAAAACTATTAGGAACGTTTTTAAGGACTATGTGGCACTCAAAGAACGTGAATACCAGTTTGAAACTCCTAAGTGGCTTGGGATAGACGAGATACATATTATCCAAAGACCTCGGCTTGTATTGACTAATATTGAACGCAGGACTATTTATGACATCAAGCCTAACCGTAACAAGGAAACAGTCATCCAACGTCTTTCAGAAATTAGTGACAGGACTTATATTGAGTACGTCACAATGGATATGTGGAAGCCCTACAAAGACGCAGTGAACACTATCCTTCCACACGCTAAAGTGGTCGTAGATAAGTTTCATGTAGTTAGAATGGCTAATCAAGCCTTAGATAACGTCAGAAAGTCTTTGAAAGCTCATATGAGCCAAAAAGAAAGACGTACCCTTATGCGTGAAAGGTTTATCCTTCTAAAGCGTAAACACGATCTAAATGAACGTGAATCATTCCTCTTAGAGACTTGGTTAGGTAATCTTCCTGCCTTAAAAGAAGCCTATGAACTCAAAGAAGAGTTTTACTGGATATGGGATACTCCTGATTCAGATGAAGGTCGTCTTCGTTATAGTCAATGGAGACACCGTTGTATGTCCAGTAACTCTAAAGATGCATATAAAGACCTCGTGAGAGCCGTAGACAACTGGCATGTCGAAATATTCAACTACTTTGATAAAAGGCTCACTAACGCTTATACGGAGTCAATTAACAGCATTATTAGGCAGGTAGAGCGAATGGGTAGAGGTTACTCGTTTGATGCCTTACGAGCCAAAATCCTTTTCAATGAGAAGCTCCATAAAAAGCGTAAGCCACGATTTAATTCAAGTGCTTTCAATAAAGCTATGTTACACGATAATTTCAATTGGTATGAAGTGAATGATCATAACATTACAGACAACTTTGGTGTCGATTTTTCCACACTTATTAAGAATTTGGAGAAGGGTGATTTATAAGCCCTTTTCCACCATAAAATCCGAATACCCTTTTTTTTATTACTTTTTTATCAATAGAAATTTCAGCATAGATAATTGGTTTAGTATTATTATCGGCTGCTGCGGCCAATTGTTGCTTTTGAGAATATCCAAATATGGCTAATGGTATAAAGGAAACTATTAATAATATGAGAAAAATTATATAATCCCAAGGACGCACTTGTTTTTTTAGATTTTTAAACATTTTTATTTATCGACATAATTAAAAGACACGAACTGCGAATGAGGGAGAAAAATAACTATTGATCGTGCGAATTCCAACTGAATCACTAGGTTTTGGTGAATCTATATATTGATTATTACCAATATAAATAGCGTCATGGTAGCTGGCACCAGGTTCTCCCCAGAAAAGAATATCACCTGGTTGCAGATTATCTAGACTAACTTTAGTACCAGCACTTTCCTGAGCAACGGTGTAACCGCCAACTTCTTTCCCTGCTTGGCGAAACGCATAGCCAACTAGGCCAGAACAATCGAATCCGCTTGGTGTTTTTCCACCCCACACATAAGGAACACCAATTTGTGCTTCTGCTGCATTAATAATATTTTCTATAGTAGATTGTGAGGCAGCGTTTGTGTTAGTAGTTTTTTGTGCTCCTGTATTAGCAGCAGCCGAACTTTGATTGTTGACCGATTGTTCTTGCGGTAGAGCCGATTTAGTTGTTTGCATAATATTTGAACTAGTTGAACTTTGTGCAGCTGTAGTGGGGGCAATCGTATCATCGCTTGAATCATTGGTACCAACTGTTTCAGAAGTAGCGCTTTGTTGCGGAGCTGATAATTGTTTTGTTTGAGAATTAATATAGTAAGGGGTTCCATTGTTATCAGACGCTAAGTATGTTTCTGGTACCCATCCTTGATCAATTCGGAACCAAGTCACACCATTTATTTCTTGCTGCCCTTGAATAGTTATGGCAGTACCATAAGATAAGTATTCTCCAGTCGGCGTAGTACCAGCTGAATCAGTCCAAATAGTGATTGCGGCATCTTTTAAGTTTGCAACTACCGTTTTGGTTGTGGCTGTTGCCGTGGGTGTAACCGTAGTTTCCTGAGCCATTTTTAAATATGTTTCTGGTACCCATTGATTTTCTGCTAATTGATACCAGTTTACTTTGTTAACACTTTTTTTAACATCAAGGGTAACTTTTGAATTAGGAGCTAAATAACTAATTGGCTTACTAGAATAGCTTGGACTACTCCAAACTGTAGTAGCACCGATTTGATAGGAAACTGTAGCTTGAGTTGTAGCTGCCTCAGCTGGTTTTCCTGTGAAAAGTACAATACCAGTTAATGATAGTGCTGTAACTAAAATAGGTGTATTTTTTTTCATTAATTTCAACTTTATGTCCTCCAATTATGCAATATACTTCATTTAAACAATTTAATGTGTAATAAATATGGAGAAATATACAAAAAAGGAGTGCTTGAGATAAGCACTCAAAATTGAATTATTTGATGTCAACTACGCCGATAAATTCAACATCACTTATTGCGGTTAAATAAAAACTATCGGTTGATTCTAACACAGCAACTTGACCGCTTTGAATAGTATATTCCTGATCTGGTGTGGTTAACTTTACCTTTCCTTTCAAAGGAATAAGAACTATATTTCCAGGTACTGGATGAAATTCGCCATTATTTGTCACGGTATTTTTCTTTAATTTACGATGACCAATCCGTCTTGGACCACTTTCATAAAGATGTTCATGAACTTCATTGTCATGACTGCCAGTTAATATTTGCATATAATACCTCCAAGCTAATTGACTTTTTTACGTGGTTTTTCAGTGTTGCTGGAATCTTGTTGGGTATGATTTCCGCAGCCATTCATACTACCAGAATTCCCATGCATCATACCTTTATGCATAAATAGCATCATGAGTGGATGTGCTAAAAGAATAAGAGCTATTAGAATCCATTGTGACATAACTTCACTTCCTTTCGTTTTTGATTCTAGAATAAGTATAAAATAGAAGTGTGTCATTTCTATGTTGCAGTGGGTTTATTCATAATTAAAATCTAGAGCGCAAACCGATATTACTGAACACCGCAAGAGAATAAAAACGAACACGAATTTTATCACCAATATCAGGCATTACGCAAGTATATTTATTCAACATGAGCAGAAGAAGACGATAAACTCGATGCTAAGTAATCATGACAACTAAAGACTGTAAATATAAAATAAATTAATTGTTATTTAAAGCATATTATGTATTCACGGCATTCATTTGGACGCCGTGGTTTTTACTATAAACCAGACTTAATTGTCCAGTTTGAACCTGCTTTTTCTAAAATAAGAGAGTACTGTGAATATTGGGTCATATCGGTTTCACTATCGAGGAACTTGACGGTCGCGTCAACTCGAATGTTGTCGCCTTGACGATGGAAGGTGGGATTGACCAGTTCCGCAAAACGGTAGTCTTTATTTAGTGGTTTTGTCCCTCCATCGACATAATATTTCAGTTCATTGGTGGTGCCGCTAGGATAAAGGGTGAAGAAAGTCGTTAGAAATTTAGTGATGCTACTGGTGGTTTCGGCATCAATTGAACTATCTGTTTGAAGCTGTTTTTCTGTTGCTTTGGCCTTAGACGGAGCTGCCGCAATCGTTGGATTAGTCACAATCACCATGTCACCATCTTTATTTTTCATAACATTCAATGAGTAGGTGGACTCGATTGCTTTTGCGGCGTCTTCTTTTTGACTGTTTTTGATCTGCTGATTAACGGTGAATAAGACTTCATTGACTTGATTCTTTTTAGCCTCAACTTTCCAAATTCGAATATCAGACACAGTGGAAGTTGTCGGAATATCTGAACGCAAAGCATCGGCATTCAGGGTCACCAATCCATTTAACATAAATTTACTAAGATCTTTTTGTCGGTTTTCTAATTTTTCCTGGTTAGGTTCCCATGTGTAATAGACTTTGGCAAAGTCGGTGATGAATGCTTCAATCGCGTTGGTATCAGTCAACTTAACTTTCACTACTTCACGTTCATGGACTGTGTGTTTATTGATGGCAGTGAAATTCTTGTACACGCCAAAACTCACACTAGCGATCAAGATCAACCAACAGAACCAAGTAGTTTTTCGCCGGATGCCAACGCGAGGTTGTTTTAACTTGCGGGTTTTTTTTTCTTTCATCGGTTTTGGTTGGCGCTTTGGTGGTCGTTGTCGTTTGACTTTTTTACGCGGCCGCTTGGGACGGGCTTTCTTATGTGAAGCGATCTGATGCTTGGCTGGACGTTCGTTGTATTCATACTGTAGATCGTGTTCACTTTCTCGATCATAGGATGACCGTGGTTCACGTTGTTGTTCAAAGTCGTGGGGTGGGTAACGCTCATCGCGATAATCATCTGGTGGTCGGCGATAGTTGCGTTCGTCCCGTTCCTGTATTCGCTGCGGTGGTCGATCCTCATAATCTTCATGATACTGTGGTCGCGGGCGTTCCGCATAGCGATGATCACGGGGATCTTCGTAGTCGTCGTACTCATAGTCGTAGTCTTCATAATCTTGACGGGCCATGGATTGTTCCTCCTTGTGGATCAGATTTACCATTTAAGTTTAGTGGCGAGATTAGCTACACTATTTTGTTGCAAGATGGCAAGGTGATTATTTTTTTGATAGTTGTGGTCCAGTTCATAACACTGATAAAATTTGGGATAGTCATTGCGAAAGCGGTCAAATAACTGGCGTAGACGGACTTGGGTGTAGCCGCGATAGTCTAGTTCACTATAAAGATCGTATTTGTCATCGTTGGTGAAAAATTCTTCGGCAAGGTGTAGTTCTCGATCTAAAATGTATTGGCGGTCTTCCTCACGAAACTTAGTATTGCCTAACCACTCTTTGACGTTTTGTTCATGTTCTAAAGCTAAACGGAACTCACGACGTTTACCAAATTCAAATTGCGGCAGTTCGGCGACAAAGTAATCAATCGCTTTGACTAGATCATTAACATTCGGTTCATGTTGTTCAAAAAACTTGATGCGTTCCCATTCGGCTGAAGCGTGATCGAGTTGTTTGTTACGTAATAAGCGATTATCGCCGTAATTCAAATCAATCCGACTTTCAACCAAAGTATGATCAATAGCGTTAGTTAACAGGTCCATCCAGTGGTCGTAGCTATAGCCGTTCTCACTTAAGGTCATGGATAATCACCTCATTTCTTGATGCGACCAGCACCAACAAGGTGTGCTTGCCAGTAGGCGGTATTTAAGTTAGCGTAGCCAAGGGGATCGCCAGCATTATACATGCGCATATTACCGACATAGATGCCAACGTGGGTAATGTAATCTGAAGTTGCGTAAGTGCCTTTGAAAAATACTAAGTCACCGGCCTTGGAGTTTTTGATACTGATATGTTGGGTCACATTATATTGCGCTTGGGCGGTACGCGGGAGCTTAATACCAGCCTTGGCGTAAGCCCAACTGGTTAACCCAGAACAATCAAAACCTGTGGTTGGCGTTGAGCCGCCAAAAACATAGGGCGTGCCTTGGTATTTAAGTGCTTCGGTCATTATGGCTTTGACCGTTTTATCACTGAAGTTAGCCACAGTCGGGCTAAGATATTGGCTGACTAAACTTACATAGAACATATTGCCATAAGCGTAGCGCCAACCTTCATCAGAAACTGGATTGGTGTAAGTGACTTTTTTGCCGCCGGCCTTTTCTTTAGCGAAATCACTGGCTATTTGTAGCGAATATTTCTTACCATGCGTAGCCACATAATTAATAAAAGCGCCACCGAAGTTGTAACTTTGAATAGCTGTATTTAAATCAGTTTTGGTTGTTTTCATGGATTTGATTAAACTAGCAAAGTATTTCACGCCTTGTTTGATCGAAGCATCCGGCGATAAACTACTGGGAGCTTGGCCCAGTGATTCACTAGACTGCATGACATCGCTACCTTTACCGCCAGATTCAACTTGCATAATCGCGAGAATCACGGTTACTTGATCAGGAATACCAAACTCCTTGCAATATTTTTCAACGGTACTTTTGTACTTGAGTACTTCTGCGGAAAGGTTCATCGAATCAACCACTAACTCAGTAGAATCGCTACTATCATCGTCATCAGCTGTCATTGCCACTGAAAAGAACAACAAGCTAATGAGTATGATCGGCAAAACGGCTAGGCCTAACCATTTCTTATTCATCATGTTTTTGCCTTGGCTTGACCAGCAATTTACGGTGCATGGTTGTTTTATTGACAACGAGATTCAGTGGCTTGTCAGTTGTCGGTTTGAATTGCCGTTTCTCACCAGTTTTGGGTGCAGTCGTGAATGATTGTTTGGGCCGTGATGTTGGCTTTTCTATTGGTGTTTTAGTATGTGGTAGTTTAGTGGTACTGGGATCGCGTGGCTTTGGTTGCGTGACTGGAGAAACTGCCGACTTTTTCTTGATCGGATCAGAATTAGACGGTTGCCGTGGATTCTTTGGCGGATCAACCACTAATTTACGCCGTTGCATTTCTTCCCGACGTTTTTTAGCGGCCAGTTCGCGTTCTGATTGATTATCTTGACGCTGATTTTTCAACCCATTTTTGAAATCACCAATACCTTTTTTAGCCGTTTCTTTACCTTGATGTAACCCATATTTTGTATTGGTTGGCAGATCCTTTAACTGTTCTTTGGTGTATTTCGCAGTTGCGGCCATTTTCTTTTTGGTATCTAATGCAGCACCCACTTTTTTACCAGCACGGGTCATCTTGCTAGTGGTGGCATCGCGTTTATTGGGCTGTGGTCGTTTTGAATTAGCATCAGTACCAGTTTCAGTCTGCGGCTGTGGACGTGGTTTTAAACCGCGTGCGAGCATACCACCCATTGCGGCGTTGCCCATGACCTGCCGGATCAAACGGCTACTACTGCGGCGCAAGCGACTAGCACCAGCTTGGGAGTCAGAACTTTTAAGCTGCATCATGCCCATTAAATCGCCGAGCTTCATCCAGATGCCGGCAAAGATGACGATTTGGAGAAAGGCGACCAGAAAGAATGGGGTGGTGGTCGATAGCCCATAGATCATGGTGGAAAGGCAGAACGTCAATGTTAGGACAATAGTGACGCCAGCACGCATCATGATCGTATTGAATAGCCGCAAAACAGCCGTTTTCATTAAGCCGTTAAATCCTGGGATCATGGCTAAGAGACAACTGATCGGTAAGAAAATGGCGTAAATAATAAAGAGGATTTGACTAAATAACATCATCGCTGTGAGAAAGAAGACAAAAATGGTGATTGCGATATCGAAGATACACACAAAGGTGGTCACACCTAAACGTTGAATCGTTTTGACCGCTGATAGATTGTCGTTTTCTTTATCTTCAATTTCAGCCTTGACGATCTCTGTTCGATCTTTACCTTTGTTCTTGAACGGATCAGTTTTGACCAGTTTGTTGACGCGATCCTCGCCAACCTCCTTGAGATTAGAATCGCCAAACTGTAATAACGTCCACGGCTGTTTGACTTGAATGTTGAATAACGTTTCACGAATCGCATCAACCCCGTTTTTTGAGGTGGACTGTTTATTTTGCATGATCATTTTAGAACCAGTGTTTAAAGCTGAGGTACTCATATCGGCGGAAAATTGGTTGATCTTGCCAATATAGTCGGGTGAGTAGGCAATGAAGCTTGCCGACAGAATAAAAATCACGATAAAATTGGCTACCGCTGAGATGGCTTTGGAGGATTCACGTTTGATCAGGCCAGTATAGGCGACATACACGCCAAGCACTAATATCAGCAACAAAAGCATACCGGGATAAAAGCCGTCAGCGCTAAAGCCGTTTTTAGAAACCCCGGCGAGTAGTTGCATGTTTTTACCAATGGCATCGGTGGTATCTTTGATGAAATCTAGTGAGTAAGCTTGTTGAATCAGGTAACCCGTGGCGTAGGAGAGGTAGACGGAGATCAGCCACAGAAAATTGGTGATAGCATAAATAGCGTACATGACCGACTTGCCAATGCCGTCACCCCAGTTCCATGGCAACCAATCCCATGATGAATCGACGAAATAATCTAGTTGATAGTTATTGACTGGATATTTGGAAAATTCGTGTTTATTATTGACGGTTTCATCGACTAGGCCTGCTGCGTGGACACTTTGGAGAGAAGTAGCACTCACTAGCACCACGACTAGCACAAAGCCGATCAGTAATAAAAGTCGTTTTTTACGTACCGACATTTACTCACCTCCAGTTATCTGCGCTGGTGGGCGAGTGTCGAAGGCCTTGTATAGATGTTCAAAGATATAATCAAAGTGTAGGACACCGACGTGGCCCCAAATATCTTGAAATAAGCATTCACCATTATCCAGTGAACGTAGGCGGTGTTGATTACTTTCATCTTCGGCATCAAGCCCAAAGAAAGTGAGGGTGTTTTTGATTTCATTAATATCGGTCGAACGAAAGGCAAATTTCATACCGATATTATTTTTCATCTTTTCGTCTAGAAGATCATTAGCGTTTTGCGTGACTAGATAAACCCCAGCATTCATTGAACGGCCTTCACGGATCAACTTCATAGAAAGAGCTTTACCTTGCGCTACATTCAAAAATGCCCAAGCTTCATCGAGATCGACAATTTTAAATTGCGAACGATCGGCATGGATAAAGTCGATGGCGAAAGTCGAGATGATCATCAACATGGCGACGGATAACATTTCCGCGGTGATGTATTCATCTTGCGTTTTGTCCGCATCAGGCAGGACCAAATCGGCAATTTGAATGATATTGATTTTGCGGTCCAAGGCGATCGAACGGCGAGTGGAGCCATCTGAAAAGAGTAAGGCGGCAAAATCATAATCGGTGAACGATTCAATATGATCAGCGATATTGTTGGCAATCGGGGTCCCTTCGCGGCGCAGTTCAGTGATCACTTTCAATAATCCGGGTTGCGGATCAAGGGTGACGTTGCGAATCGCTTTACGTAAAGTCGGAAACCGTTCGGCATCACGACTAGAGATTCCCGTTAAAAAGGTGAGTGTATCGACCGCCAGACTTTCAGAATCTTTTGGATTACTGAGAATGATATAAGGATCAAGTAAACCGCGATTCGCTTCTTCGCTGGTCAGGTTAACGATGTTAATATCGTCTTGCATGAAGTCTAAATTTTTCGCCCAATCAGTTCGTTCCGATTTTGGATCAAGTATCAAAGCTTGTGCGCCATAGAGTACGGCGTAGTAAACGAGTAAGTTATTAGAAAATGATTTACCACCGCCAAGTGAACCAAGGAAAGCGGCCGAAAGAGCATTGGTCACTGTTCCCTTTAAGCCTTGCGCGGCTAAGTCAGGTTTGATGAAAACATTGCGGCCGGTATCCACGTTGTAGCCCACATAAATTCCTTCGCGTTCTCCTAAAGCTTGAGTAGCACCAAAGCCTAATGAGGCAATGAAATCACTAGTCACGTATTGAATGTAGTCATTCATGTAGCGCTTTGAAGCGGGCATGAACTCGCTGTGTAGCCCCAGCATATCGCCGAACGGGCGAACCAATTTAATATTCAATGAATCATAGAAATCGAGGACTTGATCAGCGCGCTTTTTCATTTCATCGTAGCTTTTTCCACTGACGCGAATGACATAGGAAATTTTGTACATCGCGTCTTTAGTTTGATCAAGCTCAGCCTCCAAGTCGTCAACGGAATCAAGGGCATCGGCGACACCGCGAGTGGTTTCGTTATTAGATTCATAGGCGTGGTTATCTAAATCTTTCAATTCTTTCTTTTTGTTACGCACCTTAGTTAGTGCCTTTTTGTTAGTCACAATTTCCACATTCAGTGAGGTATCAATGGGAAAATCGAATTGTTGTTGCTGGAAGTAGAAAATCTCACTACCGGGAAAATCTAATTCACCAACAATATCGGATAAGGCCATATAGGTGACATAGGATTCGGTGAAACCGTGGGTGATGATCAAGTAACGCTGCTTTTGTTCAATCAACGAACGCGTTGGCTTGATCAAGTCATATTTTTTGATTACCGTATCTTGTTCATTTTTTTGTCGTGGCAGGTGGTATTGGTAGTCTTCATAATCTTGCCCTGACATACCGTAAAGATGTTCTAACAAGTAACCAAAGTCATCTTTAATCAACGGTCGAATTTTAAACCGGCGACTGACTTTATCGGCAAGGAAGCGGGCGACTTTACGAAAACGATCAACTTCGCTGTTGTTCATGACCATGAAGTCACCGGTGTATTTTTCATTGAATTCATGAAGAAAATCCTGAATGCCAAGCATGATATCATGCCAAACGCCTTTAGCGGATAACTCGCGGTCGTTTAACAGCAGTTTAAAACCAATAAAAAAACGATAATCAACTTGATTATCGCCAATATTGTCGATCAACGCGGCGGCTTGACCGTCAATATGCGTATCGGCAATACTTTTTAAATTTCCTTTGACCGTGGCTTTGGAACGGCGCATCGTGTCTTTGATACTGGATTCGGTGGCAAGTTGTAAGAGATGCAGTTTACCGTCACGGTTTTGTGAGATCAACTGACGGAAATTTTCGTGGACTTCCGCTTTTTGATCAGGTGAGAGAAAAGAGTAATTATAGGGGACGAGTTCGTAATAGGCGAAGCATTCGCCATCACGATTAAACACTAAATTGTCTTCGATATATTTTATGGGAAACTTCACTGGTTGAACCTCCTTACGTGGGTGATGTGGTCAAGGGCATGGGCTTTAACGGGTTTGACTGGCCGTCCGGAAAACGTGATCTTCTGGGCGGTAAAATAAGTGATCACCGAGCGAAGAAAACCTAGTGGCCGTTTGTTATCAAAAGTCTTTTGACTCATGAACCAAGTAATGGCTGCTGGAATACCGAGATGTTTTAGGAACGCGCCATCAATAAAACTTAGTGGTGGTACATCGCCCAGCAACATGACCAAAAATAGCGCAACGATGAACCAAGTCATTTGCGTGAACGTGACGGGGAATGGTAGATTAACATCATTGATCGCGTAGAGCACTTTTTCCACTGACCAAATGCTGGTGTAACTACGAATCTTTTTCATAAGTGACCTCCTTTCATTGGGGTAAAGAGGACTGATCCATTTGCTAGACCAGTCCCCGGGAAGAATCTTAGTTTGCGTATTCATAAATAGCGCTGTTGGTAACCAAGTAATTACCTTCAATTTCTATATCGCGACCCAGTGCTTCAAAGTCGAGGTAAGCGATGACTTGATCTGGAAGGTCACCGAAAATTGCACCAGATTCCACAGCATCTTGAGCTAGCTCGGCCATATCTGAAACACCCTTATAGATAACGATATCCTCAGCGTTTTCAGCTAGTTCTTCAATATCACGGAACCATTCGCCAATCAAGGCACTAACGTCAGCACCAAAATCATATTCTTCAAGCCGTTCTAAAGCAGCATACTTACGATTGATCTCGTCTATTGAATCAAAGCGATCAATTTCAAAAGGTGCTTCGTAATCATGGATCGCGTACTCTTCACTGTCATTTTTCAATTCCAGCTGTTCGGCAATGGCATCAGGGTATAACGGTGGGGTGAACCATTTACCTGTGGTCTTGCCTTGATTGTAATAACCTAAGTTGACGATAAAAACGCGTACCGTTTCCATTTAGCTACCTCTTTTCTTGCAGTAATTAGGCACCAACAACACGATTGAATAAGTTCAATAGCACATCTTTAACGCCGGCGGTATTAAATACCAGCCCCACAGCGATCAATGCAATGATCAGAAAGCCGATCAGTTTAGAAAATTCACGTTTAAAGCCTAAGAAAACACCGATCACGGCAATTGCCATCAGCACTAAAGACTGGGCATTGCTGGTGAACCAGTTGAAGAGATTTTGTCCGAAGTTCATTTATTATCAATTCCTTTCTAAATTTACCAAAGTGAGGTTTGTGACGAGTGATGTTGCTTGATCCGAGCTAAAGATTTTTGATAATAATTTGAATCAAGTTCGTAACCAACCTAGTGTCGGTCAGTATTAATACAGGCGATGGCGGTTGTGGCGGAACCCATGCAATTATTTAAAACAACTTGTCCGGGTAACGTGTAGGTGTTGATCAGGTATTCAAACAGTGCTACTGGCTTCTGGTTGGGTGCCAAATATTTTTATCAGCTTTGAACCGTAAAATATCATTCGGATAGTTTTGATTTTCTTGAACATATTGTTCTGGCGCTGCCCATGGGTGTACTTGGTTACCAAAGCCTTTAGTTTGCGCATTAGTGATGGTTTTGTTCATGGGTATCAGGCCTTGTGGGTAATAGAACATGGTATTATCAGAATTAGCCACTGGCGCTTTTGAAAATACAAGCACTTCTTCATACCGTGACATGGGTCGATGATGTGCGTTAATAAAATTAGTGACATTACTTTTGACCCAGCCCCACTTGTAACGAAATAGTTCAGGTTGAGAGTTGTAGAGCTGGAAGCTAAAGCGTTGATTGCCAGTCAGAACAATTGCGTCATTAGGTTTGATCAAACGTAAATAGTGCGGCCAAAGTTGGTCAAATGGAATGATTGAATCCCAAGTATTAGCAGTTGTGCCGTAGGGTAGATCACAAAGAATCATATCAATTGATTCATCAGGTAGGTGGCCCATGCCAATTAGACAGTCCTGGTTGTAAATGATATCGAGTAAAATATTAGTTACACCGCCGGTAAATTATTTCAGTACTTGCTCCTTTTAAATTGCATTATTTTTGTCAGGGTATAACGCGACCATTCAGTAGTAGTTGTTAATCTAAAAACGCTGATTTAATAGGGATAAGCCAGTTTTGGCACTGACACTAAATAAGAAATTCAGATATTCATCGTTGTAACAGGGTTTACCGTAAACGTTAAGCATTGGCGTTGGCCGATGAATTGAAAAACGCCAATCAAAGTAATCGACCGGTGTGGAGAAGTACTGGGTCATTTCGGGAAGTTGTAGATAGTTTGTATCTTCCACCAGACCGATAATTTGACCATGATAGTCATAAGCATTAAAGACCCAATCCTTATGCTCAGTGATCAAGGTTGCTAGGGGACTATTCATGCTGATCTCGATTGTTTGTTTGATATTGACCGTAAAGCGGAATACGATATTGGACGCTAATGGCGGTTATTTTTTTGAGTAAACATTTATCGTTTAACGGTATACCGTGAACATCTAATAAAGGTGACGGCCAATACAAACGAAAACGCCAAGCAATATAATTAGCAGGTTTGACAAATTCGGTGAGCTCAAAGAGTTGTAATAAATTAGTGTGCTCGATCACGCCAACAATATGGTTACGATAGCGATAAACATTTAACACATATTCTTTTTGGTCAGTAGATAGACTGACAAGGGGTAAGTTGGTATTCAATCAGTTTCCTCCTTTGTGAAATAATCACCGATCACGTTATCTTTAGTGACGGTGTGTTGTTCAAGTAGTTTTAGATGTTTCTGCTGGAGTTCAGCACTTTTGATCATGGTCATCGTTTGATTGTTACCTTCATAGCCATCAATTTTTAGCAGTACTTTTAACATTGGAGCGACTTGCTTTTTGATCCAACCGCGGGTTTTGCGTAGGTCGAATGGTTCAGGTTTTAGTGTAAGCCGCAAGGGCTGCCGTCCCTTACCACAAAAGGCCGCCCAAGTTTGATTAGTCGGCCAATTGGAGCGTTCTTCACCTTTACCAGGGTCTACGAAGCGAACATAACGGGTGATAATACCAAAAGCAGTACGTTCAACATTGCGATAACTGAGTAAATCTTCAATCGCAACGGTAGCCCGATCATTTTTCAATCGAATTTCAAAACGATTCTTGATGCTAGTATCTGCGAATTCTTCACCATAGCGAAAAATTTGTTCAGCAGACTTTTCATAAATACAAAAGTAGATATCACTTTTCATGGACCCGATATAGAGCGTGGCGCCTTCACCGTTGATGCCATCATCAGTCATAGCACCGGAGTTCAAGCCTTGAAAGCGGCGCATAACGGAGACACATTCATTGTGTTGACATTTAACAATTAATTCTGGAATATTTAACATGCCAACACGATCATTGACGGCTAAGTCAATTCTTTTAAAGATGGCCTTAGCTTCGTAACATTTGCGGAAGAAATCAAACCACGTTTGGTTATGAGCTAGTAAAATACCTTCAAATTCACGGCAGCCTTGTCCTTTCAATTCGAGTAGAACACCTAACTTGTCGTTTGTCGGGGCAATCATGACCTGAATGTTGGAGAAGGTGTAGTGTGCTTCATAACCGTAGAAACCCCAGTCATCAAAGAGCATGTAATCTTTATTCAAATAAAGAAAATTCTGTAGTACCCAATCTACGTCATGTGTGGGGAAACGAATCCGGACATAGTCGATATTAAGATCCAATTCCGTTTCGTTGATCCAGTTATCAAGGGTCAAATCAATTTCTTCCTGTAGGGAAACACTGGCGTTTTGTTTGCCTGATTCCACGCGTTGTAAATGTTGGCGCGTAATACCAATTTTTTCGGCTAACTGAGCTTGAGTAAGTTCCAGCGCTTTGCGCTTAGCCTTAACGTTATCAGCCCATGTCATTGATCCACTTCCTTTTTTAGGCAAAATAAAAAGCAACTTTTTTAGGTCAAAGTTGCTTTTGCAAGATCGTATTTAATTGTTGATATAATCACGGTTGATACATGTTTTTGCGACGTCGAATTGTCTATTTCTACCCCCCTGTTAGATACTGGGAGTTGAGCGACCGGCTAGCGCCGGCCGCAGCCCGCTCGCGCTTTTTGCGTTGCCGCGCGGCGGGCATAGCCTTTGTAAGTGATTGTTGAAGGCCCTTATAGGTGTATAATAATGGTTAACTATATAATGATTTAATTAGGAGTGATTGAGGTGGCGAAAAGTGTTCAAAATGATGTTAAAACAGAAAAAAGCGAATCATCACATCAAGTATTTAAAATTATTCAGGGTGGCCTTGGAAGACCGTCGACACCAGTAACTTTTGATGGTTTGAAAGAGTATCTTCAACCTAAATTATCAGCAGACATTAATATCAATTTTTTAATAGGTTCTGGTTCTTCGAAACCAGCTATTGATTTAATGAGTACCACTTTTGATAATTATAAGATAGAGAATAAATCAAACGATGAAATAACTGAATTAATTCAGCGCTATGAAAAAGAATGTGGAGAAGATAATAAAAATGACATTGAAAAGTTCTTATCTTGGTTAGGCAGTAGGATACTTGGCTTATCAAAAGATGAGTTAAAAAATGAGAAAGAAGTACAAAAAAATTTAATCGACGCATTAGTCAGCTCAATCACACAAGGATTTAATTCGGCAGTAGATAAAAACAGTGAAAGACTAAAAGAAGAAAATCGCAAGTCTCAGAATCCACAACGGGACGCTTCCGATGTTGTTCAGAACTATGAACAGTTTATCCGAAGAGTTGCAAAGTTACGAGAGAGAAGTAACTCTCAAGTTGATACGGTAAATCTATTCACAACAAATTATGACTTGTTTATTGAATATGCATTAGATCAGTTGGATTATTTGTACACAGATGGATTTCGACCAAAACTCCGGCCAGAGTTTAATATTGCAGAATTCAACCATCGACCGGTGGATATTGCCCATCGTTTTAAGGATCGATGGTCTGTTGTTAAGCCCTTTTTCCGTGTTTACAAGTTACATGGGTCAATTAATTGGGAAAAGGATAACGCTCATATCTTAAAAACAACAAATTGGAACACTAAAACTAGTAGCGGGAAAAAATTGCCAGAAGTCATTGCGCCCACATCTTCCAAATATGCCGACAGTCAGGGAGCACCATATAGCGATTTATTTAGAGAATTGTCTGTCCAATTATTAAATCCAAATTCACTCTTAATTATTAACGGCTTTGGTTTTGGAGATGAGCATATTAATGAATTACTTAAACAGGCTTTGAGTCGATCAGATTTCGAAATGATTGCCTTTGTCAATGATCAAGAGGACAATACACAGAAATTCATGAACTATGTGGGTAGTAATGCTAAGGCAACGTTTGTAACAAATAACGATGGTAATCAATATGGACATTACTTTTCAACTCTAGTTGATTTACTGGCATTCAAGGATCCGTTTGAATTACCAGATGATGAAGATTCAGAGGGTGATAAAGATGACAAATGAATGGCCAGTGGGAACAGTTGAATTTGTTACAAATAACTATATAGAATTCACGGCAACTGGGTCAGATTTGGAGACTAGGCTGACAGATGGTAACTTGCAAAGTATCAGGGGAATTAATGATTTTGTATATTGTAAAGCTAGATGGGACACTATCGTTTTATATCGTATTACTAGGGCAAGAAGGGTCGGTTATGAAAAAAGCGTTGATACAGGATATGCCGATACTAGAGAGTCAGTGATTTTTTCTGCTGAACCAATGGGCGTTTTGCAAAACAGCAAATTTATTGCAGGATCTTCATTTTTTCCAATGATTGATGACACTGTTTTTGAAATGAGCGACAGCTTGTTAAAGATTATTTTTTCAAGTGCAGGCGATCATTTGGTAAGTCTTGGGTCCGTTAGTAATTACAATAACGTTTCACCAAAACTTGATTTATCTGCGCTTTTAACCTCACATATTGCCATACTTGGTAATACAGGTTCAGGTAAATCTACTACGTTAAGAGCATTCATTGATAGACTAAATGGTGTAAGTGAAAGACTGACTTCACTTGCTAAGTTCTTTATTTTTGACGTACATGGTGATTACAGCGAATTGAGTTTTGCTAAACATATCGATGTTAAAGCACACCATTTACCATTAGCAAAACTTAAGACTCAAGATTGGGAGGCTGCATTACTGCCAAGTGAAAAGACTCAACGTCCCATATTAAATCGTGCGCTTCAAGTGGCACGTGTAAATCAAAATGGAAAAAAATTGATATATGCAATTCTAGCGAAAATGGCGGTCGCGGATATTACTCAAGAATCTTTTGTATTTTTAAAAAGATCAGTTTCAAAATGGTTTAATAAAATTATAGATAAAACTGATATAGACTCTCAACAATTGTTAGAGCAGTGGATACAGAAATATTCTGAAATAAAAAATGAAAAACAACTTTTAAATAAATTCGATGAAATACTTGCGAGTGCATCACCTGAAGTCAGATCGATTAATGATGTAATACATTATTATTCAGATAGTAGCACGACATTAGATGATCTAGAAGAGTCATTTGAAATAGTTTTTGGCGAAGAAGAGGTCCAAGGAAACAGGCGATCAAGAATAAATTCCGAAACAATGATGGCACGGTTTAGAAGCCTGAAATCAAGATATGGCGGAACAGACGGGCTGTTAAATATCGATCACGGAGATACATTGACTTTGAAGAAAACACTGTCAAGTAAAAAATCTGACAAGGAAAATGATGAAATTAGCAACTCTAAATTTTTTGTTCTTGATTTAACTGGTTTTGATGATGATGCACTTCGTCTTGTATCTAATTATTTGGCAAGGTCGGTATTTGATTTCAATTTATGCTTTGATAGAACAAAACGAAATGAAATGCCATTTAATTATCTATATCTTGATGAAGCACATAGATACGTGAAACTTAGCGATAACACCGGAGAATCTACTATTTTTGAACAGATTGCCCGTGAAGGAAGAAAGTTTAATATATACTTGTGTGTCATTAGTCAAATACCAAGTGAGCTCTCAAAAATTGTTTTATCACAAACGGGTGCATTTTTTATTCACAGAATACAGAATGCGGCTGACTTAGATTTTATTCGAAAAAACGTTCCATCTGCAACAGATGCACTAGTTAATAGATTACCCAGTCTTCCGGCAGGAACAACATTACTGTCAGGAAATGCATTTAAAATTCCGTTCGAATTAAAAGTAGATGCAGGTGATTACGGCAAGGCATCCTCCTCCTTATCGCCAATCATAAAAGAATAAATATCAATGATCGATTGAACATTTTGCATGGGGGGACCTTCTTTAGCTTTATTATTGTGGGCTAGCTAGGTTGATGCGATGCTTGATAGGCATGACCGATTGCTTCGATAAAGTCGTAATGCTTTGGAACCAATGGTGTGTAAAATTCGCTAATGACACTTAAACCGGTATCAACATAGCCACGGCCCTTGATTGGTTTTAGAAAGAAGTCCTTATTGGTTTGACCATACATCATGGTGTAGCCAATCTCTGACATGCGACCAAGTGCAACACGAAACATAAACTGATCACGAATGCCATCACCAAGGTATTTAGCATCTGGGTGCTGGCAAGCTAAAATCAAAAAGAAACCTGATTGACGGCCAAGCAGGGCAATTTGTTTAAGCTTATTAATGGCAGTCATGGCATCACGACCAATCATATCCATAAAGGCAACGTATTCGTCAAAAATCAAAAAATGGGCAGGTAAACCAAGTGCGGAGTAGTTTTGACCAGTTTGGTAACCGTCCATTTTTTTCATTTCCATGTTGCGTTGGCGCATTTCATCATAGAAGCGGCTCAGTGCAGCCAACATATCATCCGGATCATAATAAACATCAGGAAGCACTTCCTCTAGGTCAGCTAAATCGGCATTTTTAGGATCGAGAATAGTCAGTTTGGCATTGGTTTTACTCAAGGCTTCAATCAAAGTTAGAATGAAATACGTTTTACCACCACCGGTACCGCCAGCAATTAGCATATGTGGTAAAGCATTGTATTCCCAATAGACGCTTTCCATTAATTTGATGGCGCCGTCTTTACAGACAACTTGATCAATTGAAAGCCGATGAGCGATTGTGTCATAGAGTAACGTATATTCAACATAGGAATCATGCAGAATTTTATCGACCATTTCGCAATAAAGTCCAGATTCTAATTTTGGTTCAAGGTGGAGTAACTGTTCCTGGTATGATGACATCATGATTTCAACTTGAACATGAATTAAGCCATCTTTTAAACGATAATAGACGCGGGGAAAGTGAGCAATTCGTTCCTTGGTTTTACCTGTATCTAAATCTTTGAAGAAACCACCTGATTGTTGCGTATTCTTTTCGTACCAGTTGTTAGTCATAAACATCCTGGCGATCTTTTGGCGATGGACTAATTTGCGATAATAATCAGGAAACTTGTACATGACTAAAAACACAACAAGAATTAAGCAAAATAATGTTGCGGCTAAGCTAATGATCAGTCCTTGATACGACCAAGGCAGTTGTCGAATCAGCGGCCATGAAATAGTCTTAATATTAATATGACTGAGCACCGGCCAGTAAAGCAGAATGATCGGTGGAAACCAAAGTAGTAGGGCTGAGCCTAAAATAGTCTGCAAGATTAAGTTTTGATCACGCGGATGAATTTTAGTTCCGCGATATTGAAAGAGTTCGCGCAATTTTTTCACCTACCTTTTGTTGATTGAATCAGGCACCATCAGTCATACCCAGATAGGTCATGATGGCACCTTCATCTGACTGTGCGGTGCTAAAAGTGAATTCCTTTGCGACACCATCTTTGGTCATTTCAGGTAAAGCGGTCAAACCAAAGTTGGAATCGGGACACTCGATAGCAATAGTTCGTGCTGTTTCTAATTTATCTTCGGCGTTGCTAGGTGTGCCGTCCTTAATGACAGCGACAAAGTCATCCATAAAGCCGATTTCGTTAAAGACTGTCAGTACTTTCATAAATAACCTCCGTCCATAATAAAAGGCCAAGACTTTTTGCCTTGACTTAAAGAGTATTGATATTAAGTTTTGTAATTATTAGGCTTACTTATTGACAGTAAAATTCCATTACCTCAAGCAAGGTACTGTTTGGGTATAATTCGTCCTTGACTTCAGTTAAATTTTTGAGTCTACCTGTATCAGGTGAACTTGTCAGATATCGCTTAAGCACATCATTTTTGATGTAGGGTTGAATTTGTTTTGATTTCCAAATATCTAATAAGGTTCGTTCTATAGAATAAACTTGAACCGTGCCACCATTTTCGGTTTGGCCGGTTTTGATACCGAATAAATAGCGCCTTTTTCGATAGATAGCGCGCCTTAATATGGTACTTTTTCAATGATGCAGCGCTTGGATGATATCCTTTGGGAAAGGTCAGATCGTAATGAAGCGGCATTTCATCAGTCAAATTATGAATGATCAAAGCACTGACTAACGAGAAAACACCACGCGAGAACTTCTGACTGATCAAGCTAAATTCATCGAGTAAGTAGCCCGGGAAAATATAGATACCACGATCAATTTTTTCAATGGTACCCTCGATCGATAACTCATGAATTTTATCTTTAGATAGGCCATATTGTTGAGCAGTTTTGTAAATGAATGTTGGGTAGTCATGTTCCAGTTGGGCTAAAGTATCCATTTGTTATTAAGAACCACTTTATATACTATAATTTATTGTATTCATAGTATATAGGTCAGGTAAGTGATTCGCAACTCTCAATATGACTTTACTATATTTCGGCTTGATTTATTAATACCTACCAGTAGTTGGTAGGAGACCGAATTTTCTGTTTCATGAAGTTATTTCTTTTCATTAGTTGGCTTTTCCTGAATTTTGTTGTGGTTGACTGGGATAAGATCGTCAGCTTTAAGATACCATGCAACTGACATGCCAGCACCAAACTCATAAGAAGCAACAGTATCGATCACTGGGTTCACCATTTCAACTAGCTGATTATAATCAAACTTCTTTTCACCAGCCGTTGCCGGAATCGAAACTTGAATCATTTTTCCCTTCTCAAAGCTCTTTAAATCAAAAGTACGTTCAGAAATCTCAGTGGTCTGATTACCTTCATCATCGTTGATAAAACGTTCACGACGCATTGCCGAGAATTTTAAGGCTCCAAATGTTTTGATTGAATCGAGTGCAATACCTTTTGCTAAGCGCATATTAATTCCTACCTTCCCTATTTGGCTAAATCTTTTTTGACGATATCATCGGCGTAGCATTCGTATTTGACGAATGACTGATTTTCCACACGATAGCCAACGGCAATTACGCGCGGATTAACTAAATCAATCGGTGAATCTTGTTTGATACTGGCTTTCACTCCGGCAGCGGCTGGTAGAATGATTTCAATGTTATCAGCCTTTTGGATATCTGAAAAAACGCTAAATCTTCGTGATGCAACGCGGCCATTATTGTTACGAGATGGTTCACGAATTTCTTCGATCATTTTGCCAAATTCAAGCCGACCAAATGTTTCGCGTACTTTGGGGATAATGTAATCTAATTCCATGGGGAATTCCTCGCTTTCGAATTTTGCGTATTTTAAAAGCCAGACTCACTTTTGAGTTCTGACTTATAGTGGTTGTAGTATTCAATTATTTGTTGAAGTAGATATTGATAGAGTTCAGTGGATAGAGGATAAACGACACGTTCTTGAGCAGTTTCAGGAAATTTGAGAAATAGATGCCGAGTACCATGAATCAATTTGACGTTTTTAATGATTACTGCATGATTGAGTACAATGGCACCAGTTATTAAAACATTTGGTTCCTTTGAGAGATACATATTAATAGAAGAAACAAAAATCATTCGTCATCTTCTCCATCATCGTATTCGTACCGATCACGCTTACGCTGACCTGATACACGGCCTAAAATAAAGGCGAGAATGATCAAGATAATTCCACCAGCGATACTTAGCCATTGATTACGTTCTTCACCAGTTTGTGGTAGGTGAATTAGTGACGTATCGACCGCTTCATCTTTCATTTGTGCTTTGACGATTTCACCATCTTTAGTGATCTCAAAATCGACAGGTGTTTCATTGATCTTGTAACCTTTTGGTGCGTCATACTCCACAAATTGGTATTTGCCAGCAGGCAGGTTGGCAAAACTGAAGATACCCTTGTCGTTGGTTCGACCGGATACGACGGTTTTGCCATCTTGATCGAGAACTTTAATACCAGTGTTTGGCAGGACTTTACCATCGCTGACATCAGTCTTGGTTAATTCACCAGTACCTTTGATTAAACTATTTTGTAGTGTAAAACTAATTGATAGCGATTCAGAAGTGGTCTTAGTCTCGGTTGTTGCTTTTTCAACTGCTTGATTTTTATCCTGACTAATTAATTGACCTTTAGCATTGTAGGCAGTGATGCCCGCTTTGGTTGAAACAATTTTAGTTAAGTCCTTAGTCAAAACAAGATTGGTTGCGGAAGGGGTCTTTTCCCGTAAATAGAAGGTGCCAACCGGTACGTTTTTAAAGGCACCAATTGATTTGTTATCAATCGTAGCGGTCTGAATAACTTTCTTGTCCTTATCCAGTAATTCAAACACTGCACCTTTGGCGTTGCCATCAAAAGTGAATTGATAACCTTTATCTTCAACTAACTTGGCGGTTTCATTAATTTTATTAAAGGTAAATTCGTTGAAGTGTAATTTATTTAGAATTGGGGCGTCCTTATCATCATTGATCGTGAAACTTTTAGTAGCTGTGTTGTCAGTTGCCTTAAATTCAAAATCATAAGTTTGGTCATCAAGCTGGTAAGCTTTACTGGCATCCAGTTCTTGTACATAGTAGCTACCTTCAGGCAATTGAATGTCAGCAAAGGTTGCTTTACCATCTTTGACGGTTGCAGTTGCGACTAAGGCTTTTGTTGGAACCTTGATGTCACCATTGGTGTAGCCAGCTTTACTGAACAGGCCGAAAACTTGACCATTAGCGGCCTTGTTTTCAATCGTGGGTTTGTTCTTGTCCCAACTCTTGATTTGTTCAGCTTGCTTGTTAACCACCACGTTTAATTTCTGAAAATCGTTAGTCGCTTTGAGAGAAGTTGAGGTGACTTCAACATTTTGACCATCGTATTTTAATTCAAAATCAATCGGTTTGGTATTAAGAATGAAGCCATTTGGTGCAGCAACTTCTTTAACTGAATATTTACCGAGATAAAGTTGTGGGGTTTTGATTTGTCCGTTAGCGTCAGTCGTAACAGCGGCGACAACGTCACCTTTTTTGGCATGAACAGTACCATCAGCGGTGGTGATATTTTCACGGGCAGTAAATTCAAACTTGGCGCCGGCCAGTGGGGTGTAATCATAGTTAAAACCATATTGTTCACCGTACTTAGTTGACTGTTTAGTCACCTCAACCGGCGTGGCACCAGTCTTATTCAAAGTGACAATACCTTTTTGTGATTTATCCGTGAACTTGACGGTCACAATACCATTACTATCTTTGCCAGTGATCGAAAATTTAGCCGGGTCTTTGGCAAGGACATAGCCTAATGGTGCTTGTGTCTCAATCAATTCATATTGACCGTAGGGAAGGGCTTCAGTTGTGATCAAGTAGCCCTCTTCATTAGTCATAAAAGTATCAGTTGTCCCGTCATGATTGAGATTAGGCATGGAAACATATTTACCAGTTTGTAATGATTTGATTTTAAAACCGGCGTTAGCTCGTGGAATTGTTTTACCAGATTCGACATCAGCTTTGACCACTTTCAAACGTTCTTCTAATACATTATTAACGACTGAATAATGATGGGTCTCGTTTTGTTGATGAATCGTGACTTTGAATGGATCGGCGGTTTTATAGCCTTCTGGTGTTTTTGTTTCCGTCACGGTATAAGTGTCATAAGGAAGATCAGTAAATTTGAGATAACCTTCTTTATCGGTTGTACCCGTTGTGACGACTTTATTCGTTGTGTTACTAGTGACTGTAAACTCAACATTAGCCAGTGGATTAGACTTATTTTCTTTACCAGTTAAATGGCTAGAAAGTGCGGTGTGCCAATCATAGTTACCAATCTTGATTAAGTCGAAGCCACCAGTAATGACTTGTTCTTTAACGGTTGTTGATACGGTGGCTGTTTTCGCATTTTGTCCAGCGTAGGCCAGTTTGAATGCATGTTTTTCTGTATCTTTAATGTAGCCAGTTGGCGCTGTTTTTTCGATCCAGTAGTAGTCGTCCAACTTTAAATTGGCGACACTCGCTTGATTATTTTTAATCGTAACGGTATCAATTAGTTCATCATTTGAAGTTCGATGCAATTCATAAATGGCACCATCAAGTGAAGCCGCGCCTTGGGGTGTTTTACCAGTTTTAGCATCTTCCTTGATCAAAGTGGCTGTGCCGAATTGTTCATCATCGGTCGCTTTAACCGAGGTAGCAGTGACCGCAACATTTTGACCAGCATATTTCAATTCAAATGGTACTTTCTCGTTGTTAAGGATATAACCGGCCGGAGCTTTTTCTTCAACGGCGTAGTAGTTACCGAGTTTTAGATTTTGTAGCGCACCCTTACCAGTACTATCGGTAGTGATCGTTCCAACTTTTTTACCATCGATTGAATAGATGCCATACATGGCGCCATTTAATGAATAGTATTTGTTAAACATATTGGTGCCAAATTGGCGGCCAATCTTAGTCAGGTTGACGTTACCGAGCTGCTCCTTATTACCGAGAACAACTTCGATTGTTTGATTAGGTGCGATCGTAGCGGTTTTGATTTCACCTTTATTGACGTAACCATTGGGTGCCGTTACTTCAGAGACTTTGACTTGTGTACCGGCCTTGATGTCGTTTAAAGCGGCGTAACCATCAGCGCCAGTAGTGACTTCTTTGATTTGTCCGCCGTACTCAAATTTAAGTTTTGCTCCGGGTAAGGCTTTATTGGTATCTGCGTCCACTTTCTTAGCTTTCAAATTACCATTGAGATTGACTTTAACGTTTAGATCAAAGTTATTTCCATTTGGCAGTTTAAAATAAGCAATTTTCTGTTGATTACCTTTACCATAAAGCAGGGAAGTACCAATATTAGCTGCTTTGGCCTTAGCAAAGGAAACCTTACCGGATTCTTTGGAGTTAGCTGTGGCAGTCAAAGTCAATTTATTGCCAGATTTTGTGATGTTCAAATTAGCGGTATTAGCAGTTTGTTCAATATATGAAGCCAAAGTACCGTTAGTGTCGGTTAAAGTGATTGAATCACCAACGTTTAAGGTAATATTTTGACCATTGAACGATGGCTTGGTATTGAACGCTGCAACTTTTGTCATCACAGTTGCTTTTTTATTTTGATAATCTGGATAGTCGGTAGTTAACAGTTCATTACCTAAGGCTTCCCAGATCATAATTTGTGCTAGACCATAATTGGCGTCAGTTGGGTTTTGTTGATAAGCAAAATAGGCAATTTCGGCTAGTTTGTCTTTCTCGGCCGCCGAATAATCAGTTGGTGTCCAACCAGAACCGGAGTTTTCAATATCGATCCCATGCTCGACACAGAAAGTGATTTGTCCATCAACGACTTTTTTATAAATACCGGTGTCGGTCCAATGGAGACCATTCAGTAGACTGAGATGCCAAGTTGATACCCAGTCACCAACTTTGATATTGGTCATGTCAGCAGCAAAAGCACTTGTGATTGGGGCCATAAAAATTGAAGTGAACAAGGTCAGCAAAGTTAACCAGACAGAAACTTTACGGGTTGCTGTTTGCAAGTAGATTACCTCCATCTTGATCAAATGGATTGCCAGTAGTGAAAAATATAGAACTAAAAATGGGTGCAAAAAAGGTAGACCAATATATAAATCGGACTACCCGTAACTGTGGTTTTGAAGTTTAGATTTCTCAATACTGCTGGCACTAAAATGGCACATCGCATTTGATTTTTTAGTTTTTTATTGCTATTAGTTGTTTGGAAAAACGCCTAAAACACGCTGATTCATCCTGATGCTGTTAAGGTGAAGTATAGAGTGGGAATAAAACCTATTTAAATATATTTGTAAATTTTAAAACGCCTTGCAAGAAAAATTGCAAAGCGTTTTTTATTTTGTTATTAAAATTATTTGTTTTACTCAACATGCAAATTCAATAAAATTGATCCAGCTACAATTAAAATTATGCCAAGGACAATAGTTAAATTAATTTGTTCATGCCAAATCAGTACAGAAAGTACCGTCGTGGCGACAATCCCGACACCTGCCCATAAGGCATAAGCGATGCTTAGATTAATTGTTTTCATCGCAATTGATAGAAAGTAAAAACACAATGCATAGGCAACTAGAGAGCCAATCGAAAAGCCAATTCTTGTAAATCCATTTGAAGCTTTCAATAAATTGGTACCTAAAAGTTCACCGGCAACCACAATGCTTAAATATAAATATCCCATTATTAATCCTCCAGTTTAAAATTATCACTAAATAAATTTACTGATTAACCTGGATTTTCCACTTAGTTTCCCATGCGCATGCATAGCGTAATATATCGTCTTTTCTCATAATTTCATTGTAGTATCTCAAAAATAAAAAAGTCAATCTAATTGGAACCAGATTATTGACTAGCGATTATTAGATAGACGTGAATTTAATTTGCGGAATATTTGATAGTGAAAATTAGGAAGAGGATGCTGGAGCGCGTAAAATGAAGTTGTTGAAGGAGGCCACAGCATGAAACAAGTGAATTTTAAAGGTGTTAACTTGCCAGCGATCGGCATTGGAACCTGGCACATGGGGGATAATCTCAAAACCTATGCGCAAGAAAAAGCAACAATTCTGTATGGGTTAAATCATGGCGCCACCGTTATCGATACTGCCGAAATGTATGGTGAAGGAAATGCCGAAACCTTAGTCGGCGATGTGTTGCAAGAATTTGATCGACAAAAGGTTTTTCTGATTAGTAAATTTTATCCACAAAATGCGACTAAAGAGCGTATGAAACAAGCGTTAAACAATAGTCTAAAGCGGCTAAAGACTGACTATCTTGACTTATATTTACTTCATTGGCGAGGTTCAGTGCCTTTGTCAGAAACTGTTGCTGGGGTGATTGACCTGCAAAAAGAAGGAAAGATTCGTCACTGGGGTGTTTCCAATTTTGATACAGCGGATTTGGAAGAGCTTTATGGCTTACCACAAGGAGATCAAGTTTTTGCTAATGAGGATCTATATAATCTTGCCAATCGGGGGATTGAATATGATTTATTGCCATGGCAGCGTAGTCGTCAATTGCCACTAATTGCTTATGCGCCAATTGATCAAGGCGATTCTCGTGGGCAAAAGCTTACCCAAAATTCTGTTGTTCAAAAAATTGCAGATGTTCATCAGGTCACACCAATGCAGATTTTATTAGCATGGACAATTCAATCTGAGGATGTCATGGCTATTCCACAGACGAGTAGTATTGAACACATGAAACAAAATATTGAGGCTGGAGAAATTATATTATCTGATTCAGAAATGCAACAAATTGATTTACAATTTCCGGGCCCAGATTCCAAACAACCTCTGCAAATGATCTGATTTTTTAGGATATCAAGGCCTAAATTGAAAAGTTGATAAGCCTTTATTGAATAAAGCATTTCATCACAATTGGGTAAAAATCTAATTATGATGAAATTTTTTTTGTCCTTATTGGGATGTAAAAATGTTCCATTAACGGCAATGAAAACGTTTTACTGGCTATCCTGCAAAAACGATCTATACTTTAAATCAAAATGGATATTGTTGATTGTTGGGGTAAAGGAGGAGATTTAAATGTTTGATTGGGAAGTTAGGGAACAAGCAGAATATAGTCGCAACTCTCAGATTAGTTTTGTGAAATTAACGAAACGAAGTTATTTGACGGCAAGTGGTACCGCGCTAAAACGAACAGAAGATCCAATTTTTTTAGCAAAGGCTGATGCGGTAGTTAAATTAGCAAAATTTATTAGTGAGGGGGCTACCGCTGGAATTATGATTCCGGGTTTTAAAGAGTATCGACCTTATCCAGTTCAGGCAGTTTGGCGCGGAGATGAATTCAAGATTTGGCTCAAGCAACCGTTATTTATTGATGAAAGTATCTATAAGAAGGCTGTGAGTCAAGTTGAATTGGCCGAAGCAGTTAATTTTGAGCAATTAGCGGAAGGCGTTGAAATTCAAACTATCACGACTGGTTTTGTCACCCAAAAAGTAATCGATCAATTACAACAAGCTGTCACGAAGGCAGGGTATCAGGTGACGGATTCAACCAGTCACCGCGAATTATATTTGGATGGGTTGCCAGTGAGTGACGATAAACAAATTTTGGTGAGAATGGCGATAACTACCACTGGAAAACAGCCGTCATTTGCTGCTGTGAATTAAAAGTCCTGAAAACAAAAATGAGGTGATCGTCATGAAAATGTCAGTTGTCGTACCCACATACAATTTAGGCTCATACGTAAAGGGACTATTAGCAAATTTGGCAAAACAAACAGTGGATTTTGAACTATGGTTGGTTGATGATGGATCAACTGATGAAACAGTAATACGGCTTAATAGGTTTGTTGAAGGAAATCCCAATTTTCATGTTGTCCAGTTAGAACATCAGGGAGTTTCAGTGGCCAGAAATTATGGTTTGCGGCATGCTACGGGGGATGGTATTGTCTTTATTGACGGCGACGATTTGATCGCGTCTAATTTCGTTGAGATCCTAGAACAGGGATTAGATCAAGGTGCAGTTATGGCCGTCGTTGGTTACGAGTGGTATCGCCGTCCCGCTGTCCAAACTGATTCTTTTGTTGAACTGGATCAAAAATCAATGTTTGATCAGGTTTCCCATCATGGGACAGAAGTTGGCGGTTATGTTTGGAACAAGGCATTTCGAACATCTGCGATTAAGGCTGCAAATTTAACTTTCGATGAGTCTTTGCATTTGGCGGAAGATTATTTGTTCACAGCGACTTTTGTGGCTCACACGCCTGGAAAGTATGTCTATTTGTCACGGGTGTTGTACACAAAACGCAATCGCCCCGATAGTACGCTTCACAAGGCTAATCGGCAAGATAGAAATGAAGAGAATCACGTGTTCGATCAAATTTATAGTCTCCAAAAATTTATTGAATGACAAGTAAATATTTAAAAAGATCTGCCGATTAAAGGCAGATCTTTTTTGCTATCACAGAATATCTAAACAAATCATTCAACTGTAAGAAGGAATATTTTTGAAAATATAATCAAGCGGTATCTGAAACGATTGCTAATCATTGAAGTTTTGAATGAAAAATCTGAATTTACCTTAAATTATTCTTAAATCAAACTATCTTGTTTTCTGATCAGGGATAAATTTTAAAATATCACCTGGCTGACACTCGAGAACTTCACAAATTTTTTCCAAAGTAGAAAAGCGAATTGCCCTGGCCTTGCCAGTTTTTAATATTGAAATATTAGCCATTGTGATACCAATATCATTGGCTAATTGCGTTAGGGTGATTTTTTTTTGTGCCATGACGACATCTAATTCGATTTGAATTGCCATTTTGGGGCCTCCTTAGACCGTTAAATCATGGTCAGTTTGCAAATTGAGGGCACTTTCGAACAATTCTTCAATAATTTGTGAAAAAATATAGATCGCAAATGGTACACAGATTATTGCGAATCCCAGCAAGATAACCCCAGGAGCATCATCGGAATTGGCAATGGTGACAAAAAATGGCATAGAGAAGAGAAAACTAATACTGACGAAGCCAATATTGCGACGCACCTTTCGAATAAGGGTCACAGAGGCTTGCGAAAAGGACTGATAGTTAACAATTAAATGTAAGATTTGGTGGAGAAAATACATGATCTGGGTGCCAAAAATAACCGTTCCAAAAACTGCAATTCCTAGCAGGCTAATGACCATTGGGTGTTCAAGTTGTTTGGACGAAAAGAGTTGCACAAGATATAAAAAGCCCACTAACCATAAAAAGCCAGTAATAAATAATAGTGCTAAGTTTAAGAATACGCGTCGAAATTTCAAGATGCTCACCTCGTTATTTGATAAACTAAGAATATCACTTGTATTTATCGATAAACGATAAATAATTATTGCTTAATAAAATTTTAATTACTAAGTTAATGCATTAAGCAATTTGGCGGGTTTAACCATCAATACGATAGATTTTCTCGATTACATCATCGTTGGTTACGATATAGAGTCCGTTTTCTTCAGACCATTCTACATAAACCAATTCGCTGATATTTTTAAAACCGTGTTGTTGCAGACTAGCTTTGAGCCACGATGTGCTTAGTTGATGCGTTTTTAAAACCTCTTCTTGCAGATGTCCTTGATCAATGAGCATGACTGATAATACTTTGTCTTCTTCTGATTGAACGGCTAAACTAATTTGTCCCGCATTTTCCAAAACAATATGTTTAGCGTTTTGAAGCGAAAAACATTGGTTTTGTCGGGCAAGCTGACGTAACTGTTCCATTTCGATTTTATTACGGTTAATTTCTTTTAAATTTAAAACACCGTCCTTAATGAGAACGGAGGGTTCACCTTTTAGCCAACGATTAATTTTTTCGTTTTTCTGAACAACTTTTTCGATAAAATAAATCAAGCTACCCCATAGGATAATTCCCACCAATAAGTGGCCAATATTTATCTTTGGGTCGTAAATTGATTCTTCTAAAATGCCGCCCAAGACCAAGGTATAGATGAGGTCAAACGGAGTGATATCCGAGAGTGATTTTTTCCTAAGAGACGGACAACTAGTAATAATCCGATTAAGCCAAAAATTAATTTAAGTGCAATTAGTCCTATCATTTTGGTTATCTCCTTTGGGTGGATTTGATACAAGCATGTATTGTAAGCGAGTTATAGATACTATAGTTTCAGTATAAAGGAGATTGACGTAAGTAAGCAACCATAATGAAGATGTAGATCAAAATGAATTTAGCGGTAAAAAAGAGCATTGATTTTCACCAATGCCCAGAATAGAAACTCTAATTTTTTGTGTGAATTACTTTTCTTCATACATATATTCACGTGTCATTGGTAATCCTTCGCCACTTGGAGACTTCGTCAATAAGAACTGCATGACGTCAATATTGCCGGATTCAAACGAAGCGGCAGCCGCTTGGAGATAAAGATCCCACATGCGACAGAAACGTTCGTCAAACATTTCCCGGACCTGATCACGAACGTCATTAAAATTATGATCCCAAATTTCAAGCGTTTTTTGATAGTGGCGGCGGAGTGGTTCCAAATCTTCAATCTGTAAATTAGCTTCAATCATGTAATCAAGATTTTTAGAAACGCTCGGGATGTAGCCACCTGGGAAAATGTATTTGGTTAACCAGGGTTCAACACCGGGGCCATTATGCTGCCCAGTAATTCCGTGAATTAGCGCATGAGCATTCGGTTTGAGCAGTTCGTTAACTTTTTTAAAGTAGCCAGGTAAGTTGTCTTTACCAACGTGTTCAAACATCCCTACACTGGTAATGTAATCGTACTGAACTTTAATCTTGCGATAGTCTTCTAATTGAACATCGACTAAATCTTCAAGACCTCGTTTTTTAATCTGATCTTTTGTGTAATCGTATTGTTCCTGGCTCAATGTGACACCAGTGGCATGGAGGCCATATTCCTCAGCAGCAATGTAGAGCAGAGTACCCCAACCAGAACCGATATCAAGCAAGGTCTTACCACGGTTTGGTTTTAGTTTATTCAAAATATGATGAATCTTGTTTAGCTGGGCCTGTTCCAAGGTATCATCATCGTGTTCAAAATAGGCACATGAGTAAGTCAACGTTGGATCGAGCCACAGTTTATAAAAATCGTTACCAATATCGTAGTGGCTTTGGATATCTTTGGTATTCTCTTTTTCAGAGTGGCCTTGTTTAGGCACAAACTTCAAGAAACTCTTATCATGCATGAAACTAGTTGTTGAACGGTAAGCTGACGCCACAACCTGTTGGATCGAGCCTTTGATATCGATGTCGCCATCCATGTAAGCTTCACCAAGAGTCAAAGTTGCGTGTTTGGCAATTTCCGTCATGGAAAGCTCCTTGTTGATATCGATTTCCGCTTTAGGGGTGCCTTCACCATAGGTCTCAGACTTACCATCCCAATATTTAACTGTTACAGGAAAATCAAACGCATGACTTAATAATTTTTTGTAATTGGGCAAAATAGTCAGTAGATTTAATTAATCTTTCGTTTTGGATTCAAAATACCCATTGGATCAAAGAGATGTTTAACCGCATGTTGGATTTCATCGACATCAAAACCCAATTCGGCGTTGGTCCACTGATTTTTCAGCATTCCCACGGCATGTTCACCTGAAATTGTGCCTCCAAGTGCTAATGTTTTTTTCAATAACAAACGGGTGGCTTCGATTATTTTGGCAGGTGGATTGGGTTCATCTTTAGACCATAACAAACTAGGGTGGATATTTCCGTCACCAGCATATCCCGCGGTATAAATGTTAACGTCTAAATCGTCGCCAACTTTGGAAATGTAATCTATCATTTCAGCGAGTTTGGACAATGGAACGGCCATATCTTCCATGATATGGTTACTGTTAATAAAAATGGCCGGCAACATATCTTGGCGCAACTTTAATAATTCTGCTGATTTTTGTGGATCAGTTGTAACTTCAATGTTGGTCGCGTTGTCGTTTAACAGGACTCTTTTAGCAATATCCAAACTTTGCTGTCCGCCAGCATCTAATTTGAAGATCAACATGGCAGAAGTGCCATTGGTGTAATGCTTATTTTCAAACTTATCCAGGGCAACAACGGTTTTGCTATCTAAAGCTTCAAGCATAACAGGGGCAATTCCTGACATGCGTAAATCCCTAACGGCCACGGAGAGTTCAACCATATTTTTGAAAAACGCAATGCCCGTAACGGGTTCACCAACTGGGATGGGCAATAAACGGACTGTGATTTCGGTCACAATTCCCAAAGTGCCTTCAGAGCCAACAAACAGTTGGGTTAAATCGTAGCCAAACGCCTGTTTATAGGTTTGACCACCAAGGGTTAATTCACGACCATCGGCTAAAATTACTTTTAGGCCTAATACTGAATCTTTAGTAGCGACATATTTCACAGTGCTCATCCCACCAGCATTTGTGGCGACATTACCACCAATCGTTGAAATTGGGCGGGAAGCTGGGTCCGGCGCATAAAACAGACCTTGTTTCCGAGCAGCTCTATCCAAATCACCATTTATAACACCCGGTTCAACGACTGCAATGCCGTCATCGGGGCTGATTTTCTTAATGTGATTTAATTTTGCGGTTGATAAGATGATCCCACCATCGATGCCATCCGATCCAATTACAGTGGATGTGTCACCACTTTGGGGAATCACAGGGAGATGAAATTTGCGGGCAGTTTTTAAAACACCTTTGATATCGTCAGTGTCGCTTACTGCAACGTAGGCTAATAATTGGCCTTCCATCGTATTAGTGGCGCGACCGTTAGCTGCATGTTGCTGACTAACTGCGTCTTGGACATGAATTTCGGCATGTGGGGCTTGGCTTTTTAAAAAATCTAACATTTCTTCTTTGGTATATTCATAGAATACTAACATATTGACACTCCTTCAAAAACTGATTTTGTGCTTGATTGTCAATCACATGATCAGTTTACCTCTTTTTTTAAGTATCAGTTAACCGTCCACTGGCCGATAACCAGACAACAATGGATATTTCTTGACTTGAAGTATACTTCAAGGAGTAGAATTACTGTAAAAGAACGGAGGCTATTAAATGGCAAAAATTATGATTATTGGTGCTTATGGTAAAATGGCGCAGTTACTGACAGAAAAGCTTTTAAATGAGACAAATGATGAACTAATTTTATTTTTACGAAATGCACAGCGGTTAAATAAATATGCAGACAATCCACGTGTTGAATTGGTGGATGGCGATGTATTAGATACCGATCAATTAGCTGATGCGATGCAAGAGGCTGAGATTATTTACTCAAACCTGGGCGGAGTTGATTTGGCTGATCAGATTCAAAGCGTGCTTAACGCTATGAAACTAGCGCAAAAAGAACGTTTTGTTTATATTAGCTCGCTGGGTGCTCATCATGAAGTGCCAGGAAAATATGGCGAATGGAATGAACAAGCCATTGGGGCGTATTTACCCGGTTTTCGAAAAGCGGCGCAGTTAGTGAGTGAGTCAGGCCTTAAATATACTGAAATTCGGCCTGCTTGGTTGACGGATAAAGACGAAGTAGCTTATGAAACAACTCAAGTGGATGAGCCTTTTAAAGGGACGGAAGTTTCACGAAAAAGTGTGGCTGATTTTGCCTTTCAAGTAGTTACCCAACCACAAACACATGTTAATGAAAGTGTCGGCTTAAATAAACCTGATACGGATGGGGATAAACCTAGTTGGATCTGAAATTTAGATAGGAGATTTTAAAATGCCAAATAAAGATATGCAATATACTAAATTAGGAAATACGGATATTGAGGTGTCTAAGATTTGTATTGGCGCGATGAGCTTCGGCAAACCGGGCACGATGCACGACTGGTCACTCGATTATGAGGACAGTGAAAAGGTCATTAAACATGCTTTGAGTCTGGGGATTAACTTTTTTGATACTGCTAATACTTATTCAAAAGGGACAAGTGAAGAATACTTAGGCCGCGCTTTAAAGTCTGATAACGTGCCCCGCGACCAAGTTGTTTTAGCGTCCAAGGTCTATTTTAATCCGGGTCGGCTTTCTAAAGAGGCCATTAATCGTGAAATTGAGGGTTCTTTAAAACGGCTGGGCACAGATTATCTAGATTTATACATTATTCATCGTTTTGACTATGACACACCAATCGAAGAAACAATGTCGGCTCTAAATGAGTTGGTTAAATCCGGTAAAGTGCGGGCAATTGGAGCTTCAGCAATGTATGGATATCAATTTCATAATATGCAACAGGTTGCTAAAGACCATGGTTGGGCACAATTTCAAACCATGGAAAATCACTACAATCTTTTGTATCGTGAAGATGAACGGGAATTAATTCCAATTTGCAAACAAATGGGCGTTTCATTAATGCCGTACAGTCCATTGGCAGCCGGACATTTGAGTCATCGACAGTGGCAAGTAAATACATTACGTAGTCAAACTGATCGCGTAGCCATGGGCAAATATGACCGAGCTGAATCAGAAGATTTGGGAATTGTTGAGCGAGTTGATGAACTAGCTAAGAAGTATAATGTTTCAATGAGCCAAATCGCTCTAGCCTGGCAGTGGGCAAAAGGTGTCATGGCACCAATCGTGGGTTCAACCAAGGTTAGTCATTTGGATGAGGCTGTTGAAGCGTTGAGTGTGAAACTCACAGATGAAGATGTGCATTACCTGGAAGAATTGTATGTGCCACATGAAATTGTGGGGGCGATTAGTCATAACCCAGCTCAGGGAACAGTATTAATTGATGAGAAGAAATAAAGTAAAGATTAATCTTAAACAGATAATATAGTTTCCCAAAGGCTTTCTTAATTGAAAAGCCTTTTTTTGTAGAAATGAAGGCGAAATTTTGACGCCGGAGAGAAACTAGTTAAGATTTGAATTTGATTAAAGAGAGATTATATTTTACTATATAAATATTGTTCTAATGAGCAGCTTATTCAAAAACTTGATTTCTGGGAGATAAACAGATGAAACAGAAGACAAAACAAGCGCCAGAACTACAACGGTCCATGACAGCTGGTCAAATGGAAATGATCTCCTTAGGAGGCGCAATCGGGGTTGGACTGTTTATGGGCTCAGCTTCAACCATTAAATGGACTGGTCCGTCTGTACTTTTGGCTTACATGTTTGTAGGCCTAATTTTGTATATTGTCATGCGGGCCCTGGGCGAAATGATTTATATTAATCCTGGAACGGGCTCATTTGCCGATTATGCGACAGAATACGTTCATCCAATTGCCGGATATCTTGCTAAATGGGCCAATGTTTTTGAATACATAGTGGTTGGGATGTCGGAAGTTGTGGCAGCAACTGAGTATCTCAAATATTGGTGGCCTCATATCAATCCCTTTTTGGCCGGGATATTCATTATTTTATTCTTGGTTTTGGCTAATTTAGCCAGTGCCAAAGCTTACGGATCACTGGAATTTTGGTTTGCGATGATCAAAGTAATTACCATTATTATGATGATTCTTTTAGGATTCATGATCATTTTCTTTGGATTCGGTAATGGTGGGCATCCAATTGGATTTAGTAATCTGTGGAGTCATGGTGGTTTCTTCACTGGCGGTTTCAAAGGCTTCTTCTTCTCAATGTCAATTATTGTAGGCTCTTATCAAGGTATTGAATTGCTGGGGATTTCGGCAGGGGAGGTTGCTAATCCACAAGTAGCAATTGTGAAATCAGTCAAATCAGTACTATGGCGAATTCTAATTTTTTACGTCGGCGCAATTTTTGTGATCGTGACGATTTATCCGTGGAACGAGCTTAGTTCTGTTGGTTCCCCGTTTGTTTCGACATTTGCCAAGGTGGGGATCACTTCGGCCGCGTCAGTTATAAATTTTGTTGTTTTAACGGCGGCTTTATCAGGAGCTAATTCTGGAATTTATTCGTCTAGTCGGATGCTCTTTAAACTGGCTCATGAAGGGGATGCACCAGGATTTTTCGGAAAATTATCTAAGCAAATTGTTCCCAACATGGCCATTCTGGGGATTTCGGGTGGAATTTTAATTGGGTTTATCATCGACACGGTGGCTTCAATTTATAGTAAGTCGACTTCAAATCTCTTTGTGGTCGTCTTTAGTTCTTCTGTGCTACCGGGAATGGTACCTTGGTTCGTGATTCTTTTAGCAGAACTTCGCTTTCGAAAAAACAATTCTAAATTAATGACCACACATCCGTTTAAATTACCTTTCTATCCGTATTCAAATTACTTCGCATTGGTGATGCTGGCGGTCATTGTGGCTTTCATGTTCGTTAACCCAGATACACGGGTTTCAGTAATCGTGGGGGCACTTGTCTTGATTGTGGCCACGTTGGTTTATTTGATTCGTCATTGGCATCAAAGCGATATTTTAGATAGTTAAAACGGCCCCGCTTGTGTCAAACTGGGCAAAAAATCTCCGTAATCAGAAACTTGTGAGCCAACTTCGTGATTATTCTTGGCAACTAGCCTAATATACAGGTAAATATGTAGATTACGGAAGGTGAAGACGTGGCCAAAATTTTATCGGTAAACTTAGGTAGTTCGACACTTAAATGGCGTTTGTTTGAAATGCCTGAAGAACAACAAATTGCTTCTGGACTGGTCGATTTTTTGGATAATACCAAGGCTAAAATTACGGTTAAATTTGGTGATCAGAAAAAAACGCGTAATTTTGACGAAAAGTTGGATCTCAAACAGGCCATTAGAGTTTTAATGGAAGAATTAAAATCCTTGAAATTAGTTACGCAATTACATGAAATCGTCGGTGTTGGGCATCGTGTGGTTGCCGGTGGTGAAGTGTACAAAGAGTCTGTCGTGATTACCAAGGACGTTTTACAACAGATTGATGATTTAGATATCTTCGCGCCGTTACATAATCATCTGGAAGTAGGCGGGATTGAGCTTTTTCGCCAGTTGATGCCTTGGACTACACAGGTGGCGGTGTTTGATACCGCGTTTCATCATACGATGCCAGCTGAAAATTATTTGTATGGCATCCCCTACGATTACTACAAAAAGTACGGCGCCAGAAAGTATGGCGCTCATGGGACCAGTGTCCGATACGTCTCGAAGCGGGCAGCTAAACTTTTGAATAAACCGTTAACTGATTTACGTTTGATTGTGATGCATTTGGGAGCTGGTTCGAGTGTGACGGCAGTTAATAAGGGGAAATCACTCGATACTTCGATGGGATTTACGCCACTGGATGGCCTGATGATGAATACGCGCAGTGGGCAAATTGACGCATCGTTAGTACCATATCTGACTAAAAAATTAGGTCTTAAGGATTCAGCAGAAATGATCACTATTTTAAATAGTAAATCCGGATTGTTAGGTGTTTCTGGGATTTCCGATGATCAACGTGAATTAAAAAAGGTGGCAAAGACCCAGCCGCGAGCACAGTTGGCTTTGGACATGTTTGCAAATCGCGTCATTAAGTTTGTTGGAAGCTATATTGCCTTGATGGATGGAGTTGACGCGTTGATTTTTACCGGCGGTGTCGGTGAAAACAGTTTTGAAATGCGAAGCCAAATTATGACCTCTTTTGATTATGTAGGAGCCACAATTGATGCCACTAAAAATAAAGTAGCTGGCAAAGAAATTGATATTAGCGAGGCAGATGCAAAAGTTAAGACATTAGTGATTCCGACTAACGAAGAATTGATGATCGCCCGTGATGTGTATGCCCGATTGTAGATTAATAGCCTCCAGAACCGATAAAACTTGGTTCTGGAGGCTATTTTGTGTTTTACACAGGCCAAATTTGTTGAATCTGGCTAATGATGGGCTCAACCCGCTGCTTTTGTTTTTTTAAATAGTTAAAATAAATTTTCATATGGGCATTCTGGTCACTTATCGGAATGCGGATTCGATTATCGTCATTGTCAAATTGTTCAAAAAAGGTGGCATCTGTTCTGGAGAGTTTTGTACTGAAATAAGGAAAATCCGAATACTTTGTGATTTCAGCAAACGCATCCCGCTGAGCTTGATAAAGAAACTTTGCGTCAGGGATCTCTTGTTGGATAATTTGTCGCCAAGGACCAATGTCGTCTAATACAATAAAGCTCAAACCTTTTAGTTCTGAAAAACTAACGGAAGATTGATTGGCATGATACATAAATTTATCTAAATTAACCGCCAGGATTTCGGTTCCTAAGTATTGAGAGCCAATATCAGAGGTTGAAAGTGCTTTGTTGGAAATTATGCCAGTGTAAGTATTTGTTGAAAGTAACGATTCTGTGTGTGCCGGGGAAGTAAGGGTAGTCGCAATTTGAAAATTTTGGGCTGGTTGTTTTAAAGAATTTCTAAGTAAAATCAGTGGTCCCGGAAGGACAGAACCAATTTGAATGGTACGTTGACTTTGGTCAAAGTTTTGAACCTTGTCAATTAACTGTTGGTTGGCCAGCATTAAGGCGACTGCTTCTTGAGCCGCAAGCTTGCCGGTTTCAGTTAAGGCGATTCGATTAGGTTGGCGATCAAATAACTGTACACCAAATTCGTCTTCCAATTTTTGCATACCCCGGGTCACAGTGGGTTGGGTGACATTCAGCTGTTCTGCCGTTTTAGCAAGCGTGCCCGCCTTAGAAAAAACGGCTAATTCTTCTAATAAATAGATTTCAATCACAATATTCACCTCTTAGTATACGTTATCTGTATGCTAGCATGATTAACTAGTAATTTTCAAGTCACAGGATTGCGGTTATCATAAGGATGTTGAATAAAGTTAGGTTTGAAAATAGAAAGGATGTTTTAAAATGACAAAAGTACCAACAATTAAATTAAATAACGGTGTCGAGATGCCCCAATTAGGGTTTGGTGTTTTCCAAGTACCAGATTTAAGCCAAGCGGAAGATGCCGTCACAAATGCATTGGAATCTGGGTACCGATTAATTGATACTGCCACTGCTTATCAAAATGAAGAGGCAGTTGGCCGAGCCATCAAAAAAAGTGACGTTAAACGAGAAGATATCTTTGTTACTTCTAAATTATGGGTTTCTGATTTCACCTACGATCGGGCAAAAAAGGGTATTGATGCTTCATTACAAAAATTAGGTCTGGATTATATGGATTTGTATCTGCTTCACCAACCATATGGTGATGTGATGGGTGCTTGGCGAGCAATGGAAGAAGCTTATAAGGCTGGAAAAATCCGTGCTATCGGCGTTTCTAATTTCTATGCCGATCAATTAAAAAACTTGGAATTAACCATGCCTGTTAAACCCGTGGTTAACCAAATTGAAGTTAATCCATGGTATCAACAGACCAATGAAGTTAAGTTTGCCCAAAGTGAAGATATTCGTGTGGAAGCATGGGCACCATTTGCAGAAGGTAAGCATGACATTTTCACAAATGAAACTATCGCTAAGATTGCGCAAAAGTACGGAAAAGCAAATGGTCAGGTGATCTTGCGGTGGCTCTTACAACGTGGTATTACCGTCATTCCAAAATCTGTGCATCGTAACCGCATGGAAGAAAACTTGAATGTGTTTGATTTCGAATTAACTGACGCAGAGATGCAGACGATGGCTTCTCTTGATAAGAATGAAAGTCAATTCTTTGATCATCGTGATCCAGTGACAATTGAACAAATCTTTGGCTCTAGCTTGAAACAATTACAGTAAGCTCACGTAGAAGGGTGAATGATAACATGACAGCACCAAAAATTAAGTTAAATGATGGAAACAAAATCCCAGCAATTGGATTTGGAACGTTTCAAATCCCCAGTGATGGGTCGACGTATAAAGCGGTTAGTGAGGCTTTGAAGGTTGGCTATCGTCATATTGATACTGCTGTAGCTTACTTTAATGAAGCCGAAGTTGGCAAAGCAGTAAAAGATAGTGGCATTGCCCGGGACCAAATCTGGGTTACCAGCAAACTTTGGTTACAAGACTTTGGCTATGAACCAGCGAAAAAGGCCATTGATCACTCATTGAAGAAACTCGGACTTGATTACATTGATTTGTATCTAATTCATCAACCATATGGGGATGTTCTTGGCGCTTGGCAAGCAATGGAAGAAGCCAAACGGGATGGAAAAATCAAATCCATTGGCGTTTCTAACATGAGTCCAAAAATTTGGAATCAGGTTGTGCCCCAGTTTGCCACTTTACCTTCTGTAAACCAGGTAGAGTTTAACCCATATTTCCAACAAAAAGAATTGCGAAAAATTTTGGATGTTGCCAATGTGAAAATTGAAGCTTGGGCGCCACTGGGTCAAGGAAATCATGATCTATTGAACGAACCAGTTATTACTAAGTTAGCCGAAAAATATGGCAAAAATGCAGGTCAAATAATTCTTCGTTTTGAAAATCAAGAAGGAATTATTGTCTTTCCTAAATCAGTCCATGTTGAACGAATCAAGAGTAACCTGGATATTTTTGATTTCGAATTAACGGATGCCGAATTGGCAGAGATTCGAGGATTAGATAAAGGTAAAGGCAATCACGATCCAGACGCACCTGGTCTGGGGGAACGCTTGTTATCAGCATTTGACGTGCATGCTAACGGTTAAAATGAATCTATCACAAAAACTGTCTTCTTCTGTGTGAAAGCGGAGACAGTTTTTTTGTGCTATAATTTTATCGGGTATTATATAGCCAAATGAAGAGGAGGATGAATGATCTAACCACGTGGAGAGCGCGATCATTCAAATGGAAATGAAAAAAATATGGTGGAGTATGCTAGTGGGTGTTTTGTTACTAGGTGGATGTTCGACAAATGCAAACAAGCCCACAAGTAAGGCGACTTCTAAAGAATCGCAATCGTCGTCAGTAACTAAGAAGACTAGCAAAACGACCTCACAGCTTAGTCAAAGTAGTCATGAAAAGAAAACAGTTGCCCAATCTAGGCCTGTTGCAGCAACACTTTGGAATAAAACAAAAGAACAAAAGTTAGCGAAGTTTATGCAGACCTGGCAATCTGAGATGGGACAAACCTATAAAGGAACCTATAACGGCGATAAGCCTGATCATATGGGCTTTGTTTTCCCAGATGTTATCAAAGATGGCAAATTAAACGGCAAGGTGAAGTGGGGAAATCGAAAGATTAATTTAACTTGGTCCAATAATGGTGAGAATGGCAATGAATTTCAAATTGTCGAGGTAGCGACTGGGGGTAAATCAGGAACAGGTTTCCCGACAACCTATCTATTCTGTCTTCATAATAATCGGCCGGTTGTTTTCATGACCCAAACAACTAACGGTGGTATTTTGTATCTTCAAGATACGCAAAATGCGGAACTACAGGCGGGTTTTGCTGAAATCGTTACGGGAACGAACCCGGCAATTTTGACAGATGCATCATTAAACACGGATGTTAAGAGTTCGGTGAAAGCTTCTCCACAACGCTGGCCTAGTGCGTATCAGGGGACTTGGTATTCTTATAGTCCTTATGATAAAAAGATTAGCAGTATCCGGGAAGAAAAGATTAGTGATGTTGAACTTGCGTATATTACAATCCAGAAAATTAGGTGGTTTAATATTCGTGGAAAGAATCAAACTTCTGGCGATGGTGCTTTTGAATATGTACGTTATCGTTATTACGATGGTCAACAAATTCCGGTAATGATGCTAGCTAGTGGTGCAGGCGCATGGTCTGATGGCAATGCTTATCAGAGCAAGGCGATTGCTGCCCAAATGCAGGACTTTAAATTCGGGGATGAATCAAAGACTCAAGATGATGACTAAAAGTCGATATATTAGAATTTATGAAAAAAAGCACTAAAATAAAGTTTGTGAAAAGAATAATTTAAAGAGGGGTATTTGTATGTCTGCAAAGTATAAATTTTTAGAACCTTATACATTTAAAAATGGGGTCAAGATTAAGAATCGGGTTGTGATTCCGCCAATGACTGAGGCTTCTGCTTTTGAAGAAGGATCCGTTACTCGTGATGAACTTCGTTACTTTAGTTTACACAGCGGTGGGGTCGGCATGTTTATTTCTCCTGTTGCCAATGTATCCGAAGATGGCAAAGGTTTTGAGGGTGAACTTTCTGTTGACGACGATCGCTTCTTACCAGGATTGAAGAAAATGGCACTCGCAATGAAACAAAACGGGACTAAGGCCATTTTACAAATTTTCGATGCTGGGCGAATGTCTAATTCTAAAATCTTACGTGGAACCAAACCGGTTAGTGCCAGTGCGGTAGCAGCCTTAAGACCAGGAGCTGAGACCCCTCGCGAGTTAACTGATGCTGAAATCAACCAAATCATCACTGATTTTGGTGAGGCAACTCGGCGCGCAATCCAAGCTGGGTTTGATGGGATTGAATTACACGGTGCTAATACGTATCTTTTACAACAATTCTTCTCTCCCCATTCTAATCGGCGAACTGATAAATGGGGTGGCAGTGTTGATAAGCGCATGACATTTGCTTTGGAAGTTATCAAGAGCGTGCAAGTAGCCGTTGAAAAATATGCTGATCGGCCATTTATTGTCGGTTATCGAATTTCTCCAGAAGAGATTGAAAATCCAGGAATTCGCATGGCAGATACTTTGCACTTTATCGATGTCCTAGCTGATCAACCAATTGATTATCTACATGTTTCGATGGGCTACGCTTGGCGCACGTCTTTAAATGATAAAGCGGATAAGGAACCTTTGATTTTAAAGATTCAAAAACAGGTTAATGGGCGGTTACCATTAATTTCGGTTGGTTCTGTTGAAAAACCAGAAGATGCTGAAAAAGTCATGGATGCAGGAATTGATTTTGTGGCTTTGGGTCGTGAAAGCTTACGGGAACCAAAGTGGGTTCAAAAAGTTGAAACTGATGATGAAGAAAGTATTCGTTACACAATTTCGACGCGTGACGTAGATGAATTAGGAATTACACCGTCGATGTGGAATTTCGTCACTGTTAGATTGAAATCTGCGATGCATATTTCTAATCAACCTGATTATGATAAAGATCAATTTGACAATAAGTTAGCGCCACACGAAGGGGCTTAATTGATTTAAAATACGAAAAGGCGAGAATCTTCAGGGTTCTCGTTTTTTCTGACGCTTAAATGAAGTGGATAGGCTTCCATAGTTTCTTAGCCAAACGGGGAGAAATAAGTAAAAAATTTTCGAACGGCCGTCAATATAGGATTTTTCCAATAAAAGTCGTATAATGGCATTATTCTAAAAAAATAGGGAGAATACGATGACAGAATTCAAACGTTTCTATGAGACATTTCAACCAACCCACTATGATGTCTATTTAGATATCAATCGGGAATCAAAGCGATTTAATGGTAAAACAACTATTACTGGTGAGGCCAAGGCACAAGAAATTGCCATTCATCAAAAAGGTTTAGTTGTTGCTACGGTTCAAGCTGATGGTGCTGACGTGCCATTTACTACGGACAATGATGCTGATGCAATTCGCGTTGACCTAGGAAAAACTGGCAACACAACGGTTACAATTACTTATACCGCCAAACTTACGGACAGCATGATGGGGATTTACCCTTCATACTACGAAGTTGAAGGTGTAAAAAAACAAATTATTGGGACCCAGTTTGAAACTAATTTTGCCCGTCAGGCATTTCCTTGTGTGGATGAACCAGAAGCAAAAGCCACATTTGATTTAGCACTTAAATTTGACGAACAACCTGGTGAAACAATTATTAGTAACATGCCAGAGGTTCGTACTGAAAATGGCGTGCACTACTTTGATACAACTGTTCGGATGTCCACATACTTAATCGCGTTTGCATTCGGTGATTTACAAAGCAAACAAACAACGACTAAGAGTGGCGTTAAAGTTGGTGTCTTCGCAACCAAAGCTCACAAAGCTAATGAACTCGACTTTGCACTTGATATTGCCAAACGCTCAATTGAATTTTACGAAGACTTTTTCCAAACACCATATCCATTGCCACATTCATGGCAGTTAGCTTTGCCTGATTTTTCGGCCGGCGCAATGGAAAACTGGGGCTTGGTTACCTATCGAGAAGCTTATTTAGTCCTTGACCCTGATAATACGGCGCTTGAAATGAAACAACTTGTGGCTACAGTAGTTGCTCATGAGTTGGCTCATCAATGGTTCGGTGATTTGGTCACAATGAAGTGGTGGGACGATCTCTGGTTAAACGAAAGTTTTGCCAACATGATGGAATATGTCGCAATTGATGCTATTGAACCTGACTGGCATATCTGGGAAATGTTCCAAACATCTGAAGCTTCATCAGCCTTACAACGGGATGCCATCGATGGTGTTCAATCTGTTCATGTGCAAGTAGAAAACCCAGCAGAAATTGATGCCTTGTTTGATGGCGCAATTGTGTATGCGAAGGGTTCACGGATGTTGGTGATGGTCCGTGCTTTGCTTGGCGACGATGCATTGCGTGCTGGCTTGAAGAAGTACTTTGCGACCCATAAATATGACAATGCAACCGGGGCTGATTTATGGGCTGCGTTAGGCACAGCTTCTGATCTTGATGTTGGAGCAATCATGAACTCATGGTTGGAACAACCCGGATATCCAGTTGTGTCCGTATCTGTAGTGGATGGCAAGTTAACCTTGTCACAACAACAATTCTTTAGCGGTCAAGGTAAGGATATCGGCCGTCAATGGCAGATTCCTTTGAATAGTAATTATGAGGTTGCCCCAACCATCATGTCCGAAAAGAGTCTTACTCTTGGTGATTATGATGAATTACGTAAAGCTAATGGCAAACCATTCCGTTTAAATGTCGGCAACGACTCTCACTTTATTGTTAAATATGATAGTGCATTGTTACAAGATATTTTAGACAATGTAAATTCATTAGACGCTATTTCACAATTACAAGTGCTACAAGACTTGCGTTTATTAGCAGAAGGCCGCCAAATTTCGTATGCTGAAATTGTGCCATTGTTGAAAGACTTTGCAGACAGCAAATCAAACGTGGTCAATGCCGCTTTGTACGTGGTTGCAAACAACTTAAAGAAATTTGTGACACCAGATTCTGAAGAAGAAAAACAATTACAGACTTTATATGATCAATTAAGTAAAAACCAAGTTGCTCGTTTGGTCTGGACACCAAAAGCTGGTGAATCAAATGACGACCAACTGACTCGTCCTTATGTTTTGAGCGCAACATTGTACGCTAAGGATGCGGATGCAATCGCAGCGGCTCACGAAATTTTTACAGCTAATGCCGATAAACTTGAGACCTTGCCCGCTGATACCCGTTTCTACATTTTAAAGAATGAAGTTAAAAACTTTGGGAGTGCCGAGTTGTTTGATAAATTGTTGGCTGCTCATCGTCAAACTGCTGATGGAAGTTACAAAGAAGACATCGCTGCAGCTTTGACAAGCACCCCTGATGCTGGCTTAATCGGCCGTTTGATTGAGAAGTTCGAAGATGCGGACACAATCAAGCCACAAGATTTACGGGCTTGGTTCCGAGGTGTTTTGGCCAATGACGAAGGTCAACAAGCAGCTTGGGATTGGATCCGCAATGATTGGCAATGGCTAGAAGATACGGTTGGTGGTGATATGGAATTTACCACATATATCACAGTGATCGCCGGCATCTTCCGGACTCCAGAACGATTAGCAGAGTTCAAAGCGTTCTTTGAACCTAAACTAAACACTCCTGGGTTAACACGTGAAATCACCATGGATACAAAAGTAATTGAAGACCGTGTGAGCTTGATCGAAGCTGACAAAGCTAGTGTGAATGACGCCATCGCAAAGGTGATTGGATAAAAAGCAAAAATTGAAAATGAGCTTTTAAGGTTGACCATTTGGTAACTTTGAGAGCTCTTTTTTTTATTTTTAAAAATAGTTAGTTTTACGTTGACTTTAACTAACTAACGTTTTATAATCATTTTTGTTAGTTAAATGAATTCAAAACTAACTAACTAAAAATAAAAAAGAGGAATTTAATTATGGCTAATAATACAGAAGAACTCATGAATCAATTTGGAAAGTTATTTCAGCAGAAATCATTTGTTTTTGCGACAATCAAAAGCACGCAGAATACGGATAATCCCCGAAGTAATGTTCGAGGTCAACAACGCGTACTTCAGTTGTTGTTTGATAAAGAGTCATTGACCAATTCGCAAATTGTTGAAGAATTAGATATTCGTCCCAGTTCAGCGAGCGTTCTGGTTGGTAAGCTTGAAGAAAATGGGTTAGTTAAAAAAACTGAATCATCTGATGATAAGAGGGTAACGTTCATTTCCTTGACGGAAGAAGGACGGCAATCAATTAAAAAGGTTCACAAATTTACAGACGACCTATCAGATTCGCTGTTGGCTGTTTTATCTGATGATGAAAAAAAGCAACTCAAAGATATTTTAACTAAGCTTAATGCAGATTTAGATAAAAAAGCCCCTGAATGGGATCAACAACAAAATTGGAAGGCACCTTTCAACGGCAGAGGATTTAGGCCCTCAAGCTTTGGTGGCTTTCCTGAGGGTTTCAATTTTCGCAAATAAGTAACTAATAATAATTGGAGATAAAGAAACATGCAAAATAGACAAAACGAACCAAACACACAAGCATTTAAACGCCAAAAATTTAGTTTTAAAGATTTCGCAAGCTTAATTACAAAAGTCAAACCACACTTTTGGTTGCTTCTCGAGGGTTTGTTGCTAGGAATTATTTCTACGGGGATGAATTTAGTTGTACCAAAGGTTGCAGCGAAGTTGGTCAATCAATTGGGACATACCGTCGATACCAGTCTGGTTGTTTTGGTTATTGTGTTATTTGTTTTTGGGGCGATCATTAATGCGGCATCGGGATCCGCATTGGGATTTTTCGGAGAAGATGTTGTAAATAAGTTACGAAAGTTTCTTTGGGATAAAATCTTGAAGTTACCGGTTAGTTATTTTGATGACACCAAATCAGGTGAAATTACTTCAAGACTAGTTAACGATACTTCGCAAGTGAAAGATTTGCTTGCCAATTCGATGCCTTCGATGGTCACTTCAATTCTCCAGTTGGTCGGTGCTTTGGTACTGATGCTGACGATGGATTGGAAAATGACCTTGCTGATGTTTATCAGTGTGCCGCTAGTGACTTTGTGCATTATTCCGATAACCTCACTTTCACGCAAAATTGCCCACACTCGGCAAGACGCGCTTGCGACTTTTAACGGGGAAGTTAGTGAAACTCTAAGTGAGATTCGGTTGGTAAAATCGTCAACGGCCGAAGAGGCTGAACGGACTTCTGGAGATAAGGACATTAACAAACTGTACCGAATTGGTCTCAAAGAGGCCGTTTATGATTCTGTGGCCGGCCCCGTTATGCAAATGGTGATGATGGGGATGATGATCGGCATGTTAATTTATGGTGCGAGTCGGGTCGCAAACGGTTCGATGACATTTGGGACTTTGATTTCATTTTTGATGTATCTTGTTCAGATGATCGGACCGTTTACGATGCTTGGCCAATTCTTTACCGCAATGGCTAAAGCAAGTGGCTCAACGGCCAGAATTCAAGAGCTACTAGCAGTTGATGAAGAAGTTCAAAATCAGGGAAAAACGGTTGTTGCACAAGGGCAGACCTTGGGTGTTAAACATGTTGATTTTGCTTACGAAGATGGGAAATCGATTTTAAAAGATGTTTCATTTACTGCTAAACCAAATACGGTCATTGCGTTTGTGGGACCTTCTGGTGGTGGAAAAACAACCATTTTTAGCTTGCTGGAGCGCTACTATAAGCCAACGGGTGGCAAAATTACGATTGGCAACACAAATATCGAAGACATCAATTTAAATAATTGGCGTCAACAAATTGGCATTGTTGGGCAGGATGCTCCCGTTATGAGTGGTTCAATTCGTTACAATTTAACGTATGGTTTGAAGAAAAGATATACTGACGAGCAGCTTTGGCATGTGCTTGAAATGGCTTATGCAAAGGAATTTGTCGAAAAGATGGATGATAGATTGGATACAACAGTCGGCGAGCGAGGAGTTAAACTCTCTGGTGGACAGCGACAACGAATTGCAATTGCCCGCGCATTTCTCCGTGATCCGAAGATTTTAATTCTCGATGAAGCAACAGCCAGTTTGGACTCGGAATCAGAAAAAATGGTTCAAAAAGCGTTAGAAAAATTGATGCACAACCGAACGACACTCGTTAGTGCTCATCGTTTAAGCACCATTGTCAATGCAAACCAAATTTACTTTATTGAGGACGGAAAAGTAAGTGGCCACGGGACGCATCATGAATTAATTGATAAGCTACCGATCTATCATGACTATGTGGAAAACCAGTTTGCCGGTTAGGCAGCATTAAATAGATTAGATCGTAAAAAAAATCGCCATTCAATAGAATGAGCGATTTTTTAGTAGGCACAATTTATCATTGAAAGAAGGCGACCACAAATACGAGCAAGGCGCCCAAAAATTGCATGATATCAAACAAAAAATGGGTTAGGATATTCTGCCAAATATTGTGAGAGAAATAGTAAATGAGTGCGTACCAAGCACCGACTAACATATAAGGGATCATGGCAATGACGTTTCCGTCAAAATTATTCCAGTGTCCAAGACCAAATAAAATGGCTGAAACAATGAACATTAACCAGGTTAACAGACCACGGTTTTTCCATTGATAGAATAGCGCGTGGCGGAAAATAATTTCTTCAGTAAAAGGTGCCATTAGAACGGTCAGACTACCAACCAGTCCAAGCGTAGCGCTCTGGATACTTAATAAGTTAGTCGTGCCTGCACCATCAGCTAGGCCAACCGATTTAAGTAACAGTCTGGCACCAATCAAAATAAGATAGGACACCACAACACCACCAATGGCGAGCAGAAATTTGAAGAACCAGCGATGTTTAAACTGTTTCCAATCGGTACTTAAGACGTCATGATACAGCCAGATGGCAGCAATAAAGCCAATGAAGAAAACGAGATCCATAATGGCAGCTTTGGCAATTTGACCACTGACCAATTTGATTGCCATTGGTCCAATCCAAAGTTCCAAAGGTGGAATCAAAATGGCAATAATGGTTTTAATGGGACTGATTTTGAACTGTTTATTTGAATTTAACATAAGAAATTCCCCCAACGTGCTTATATTGTGCATCATACCATGTTAGCGGTTAAGTAACAAAGCGATAGTGTTCTGAAAACATAGATAATGAAAGTACGAATTATATCCTTTAAAATGAAAGGGAACGAAACAGTCAAAAGGAGGATGCAGTTATGCGGCAAGTTCAATTTTATGGGGCCATTTCGTTAGACGGCTATTTGGCAACCAAGAAACACGATTTGCAGTGGTTATTTGATACTGCCGGTGGGGAAGAGGCCAATACTGATCAATTTTTACAACAAGTTGATACGACCGTTATGGGCCGCAAAACTTATGATGTGACTAAAAAGACAATGGGGAACGAACTTTTATTTCCTGATAAAACTAATTTTGTACTTTCAAGAACTCGTCAGGGACAGGAAGTAGACGCCGTTTACACGAAACATTCCCCGGTAGAGCTAGTCCGCCAATTGCAAGCAAAGCCCGGAGGTAACATTTGGATTGTGGGTGGTGGTCAAATTGTCGCTGATTTATTGGCAGAAGATTTGATTGACGAATGGTGGATTCAAATTGCACCGGTTCTGCTAGGCGAAGGGATTCGTCTTTTTCCAAACGGAAACTATGCTACCTGTTTAAATTTGGAGGAAGTGGTTCAATATAATCAATTAGCAGAGTTACACCTGAAAAAAAGAAACTAAGACCAAAAGTAAATTTTGATTTTAGTTTCTTTATTTTGTTTAACTATTTGTTTTTGAACGCTCAAATAACGGAACTGCCTTCAATAAATTTGGTAGAACTGCTACTGATTTTTGCCGAATTTGGGGCTCAGGTTGGATCCAATCGGGGATTAGAACAACATCTAGGCCAGCATTAGCTGCGGATAAAATGCCACTGGTTGCATCTTCAAAAACGACAGTTTCAGTTGTGGTGGCGTGAGCTTTTTCTAGGGCATGTAAGTAAATATCTGGAGCTGGTTCATTGTGGGAAACTTCATCGCCACTAATGAAGTCAGTAAAGTAATCAGCAATTCCAGTAATTTCGGCGGTTTGGATAATCGTTTTCTTAGCAGCAGAGGAGGTCACATAACATTTTTTGTGTGCCCGTTTTAAAAAGTTTAGTAATTCAACGGCTCCTGTTTTAATTTGAACGTCACCATTTTTTAGACGTTGCCGATAAAGTACCATGGCTTCGTCGAATACTTGCTGGCCCAAAGTTGCGCTCCCGACTAATTGAGTTAATTTTTGAATTGTTACTGGGAAACCCTTAGCGATATAGTCGATATGGTCTTCTTTTGTAAAAGTAAAACCATATTTAGCTAAAATGTCGCGACGTGTTTCAAAATAAAGTTTTTCTGTATCCAGCAATAAGCCATCCATATCGAAAAAAACCACTTTTTTATTGCTTAACAATTTTGTCACTACTTTCATTTGCGCAATCAGTACTTAGGCATCCAGTTTCTCTTTTAAAGCGTTGGTCAGGGTAGCAGAGAAGTTAATTTTATTTGCTTTTCCTAAGTCATTTAGGTATTTGGGGATTGTTAACGTCTTTTTTACAACCTGATTTTGTTCACGTTCACGTGCCAAGCTAGTGTCGACTTCAATCGGAACCAAAAGTTCTCCCTTCTTAACAACTAAATTTTCATAAGAAGTTGGAATGGGGAGTGTTTCTTTAAAATCTTCCGCTGTAAGTAAATAGCCCTCCAAAGCATCGTGAGCCATATGCAGTGCATCAGGTAAGTCATTTCCAAAGGTTGCGGCATTAGGAGCGAGATCAGGAAAAGAGACTTCCATTTTCTTCTTGTCTTCTGTCGTGTTGAGTACCGCAAAATATAAATACTTCATATCTAAGGTTCTCCTTCCAAAATAAAAGTAAGTTTATTTAAGGCCTGCTTGTTTCCAAATATTGTCTAGGGTTCCCTTAGGAATGACTTTTCGAGGGTGTGGAACAGTAACAATTCCCGATTTGTGCGCATTTTTAAAATGCCAATGATCGCCAGTTATTCGTACTTTGTACCAACCATCCCTTCGCAAAATTTTTAAGACTTTTCTAGAGTTCACGGTTTCGTACCTCCGGGCCCATTATTATAATAGCACGTATTATGCACGTGTTTAACAGAAACGCTTTGATTATTTATATCAACTGTTTTTCAACACAGAAAGTAACAACTGCTTATTAAATAAATACGCCCAAAGTTTCTTGAAAATTTTTGAGTAAAAAAATACGTCACAAGCTATAAAAATAGTTTGTGACGCATTAGGCTGTATTAAAAAACTTTTTATCAAGATGTCGTTTGGTGAGAGGTTAAGCCTCAATTTTTGCTCTTAGGGCATCTGCCAAGGTTGCAGAAAAATTAATCCCTTGTTTTTGTGCTTTTTCTGCAAGGTCGGCAGGGATGGTGACATTTTTGTGAACGGTTGGTTCCTTTATTTGTGATTTAATAATATTTAAATCAACGGAAACGATCACAATCATTTGAGCATCATCCTTCTTTATGTTTTCAATGTCCGTTGCCTTTGGTAATGTTTTACGCCCGTACAATGCTAATCCCAAAGCATCCTGACCGTGAATAACAGCCTCGTTGATTGAATTTCCAAACGAAAATGCTTCTGGAACGTCCACAAATTCAATATCATAAGTATGATTTTCATCAGCGGTAATTAATGCGGGATAAGTAACGATATTGGCTTTTCTCATAATAGAGTCCTCCTATTAGTTAAGCTAAAAATATAGTTCTAAGTTTTATTCCAGACCGGCTTGTTTCATCATTTTGCTCAAGAGCCCTTTAGGCATTTCTCCGGCGTGAATTGGAACCACCAGTTGTTTACGTGTATCAGAATTGTAATAGGTTCGAGGTGAACCTGATTGTCGGATTGCTTCAAACCCATTTTTTTGCAATATTTTCTCAAACTCTCTGGTTTTCATGGGCATAGTAACTCGCTGCCTTATATTATAATACATTGTTGTGCATTTACAATTAATACACATAATGCGCATAAAATGCTTTTTTATGATTTTTCCTTTAATTAATATGCGTATAAATAACCAAATAATTTTATTTTTTTCAATTTTTATCACAATTACAAGACTAAAAAACCACTCTAAGCAATTATTCTTATAGAGTGGTTGTTATTTTTAATTTTCTAAAAGTTTATATTTCACTAAGGAATCAACAGTAGCTAAAACAGTTTCTTCGTTATTACTTAAAGGCTGCCAATCTAAAATCTGTTTAGCTTTTTGATTACTAACATTGCGGTTGATATCAATGAGCAGTTTGCCTTCTTGGGCTTGCTTACTAAATAATGAACCAACACGCAAAATCCAATTTGGCATAACTTTTGTTGGGATTTGGGGACTGAGTTGCGGACGCTGGTTTCTAATTAAAGTGGCAATTTCAGGTAATGTAATTTGGCCGTCTTCACTGGCGATGAATCGTTGGCCATCTGCCTTGGGATTTGTCATGGCCCGAATGTGTAAGTCAACAACATCACGAACGTCGATAACGTTCAACGGAATATTAGGAATTCGCTTAAGAGAGCCATCTATGACACTTCCGCCCAATCCTCGTCACTTGTCAGATCCGCCTCCACAAAACTTAAATTTCCTAGATTACTAGCGTGATTGGCTTTGAGTGACTTAAGCACGCTTGATTTCTTATGCAGTGACCGCAAAGTTGTCCGGACAAAATAGCCCTGTTTTAAAAGTTCCAAAATAAGCTGCATACTCAAAAATCCATTGCCCCCAGTTACTAAAATTGTATTTTTCATAGTTACCCCCACATAGTTGCTTGTTTGTTAGTTAACGTTTATGATAATGAGCATAAACCTTCGACAGCACTCTAGGGCAAGCACTAATTTAGAAAAGAGATAAAATATGACTTATACAATCAAGGAAGTTGCGCAAAAGACCGGATTGTCGATTTACACGCTCCGTTTTTATGACAAACAGGGGTTATTGCCATTTGTTATGAGAAACGAGGCGGGTTATCGGACATTCACAGAATCAGATCTCAGCATTATCCACACAATCTGTTGTCTGAAAAATACGGATATGAAAATTAGTGATATTCGCAAATACATTGAATATGTGATGGCGGGATCTGTTACTATTGATAAAAGGGCAAAGTTGCTTTCGGCGCAACGACAGAAAGTTTTAGATAAACAAAAGCAGTTAGCTGAAAGCCTCCAAGAAATTGATTATAAATTGGGAATTTACGAATCTCCCGAAGGTCCAGAAATGATTAATCAGGCAAGAGCCTATGTTAAAAACGAAAAACAACTGAGTGAAAAATAATGATCTATTAAAAAAGGAAGTAAATAAATTCTCATGAAACAAGCAAACATTCGAAACTTTTCCATCATTGCGCATATTGATCATGGTAAGTCCACGTTAGCCGATCGGATTATGGAGCAGACCCACACAGTTAGTGAACGGGATACCAAAGCACAATTATTAGATGACATGGCTGTTGAGCAGGCACATGGTATTACCGTTAAATCAAGAACTGTTCGGAATCACTATGAGGCCGATGACGGGCAAACGTATGAATATAATTTTATTGATACACCAGGTCATGTGGACTTCTCATATGAGGTTTCTAAAAGTTTAGCAGCCAGTGATGGCGCGATCTTGTTGGTCGATGCCACGCAAGGTGTTCAGGCGCAAACGGTGGCTAACTTACGCCTGGCGCAACAAAATCATTTAGTAATTATTCCGGTAATTAACAAAGTCGATAGTGACGCGGCTGATGTCCCGAGAACCGAAGCGCAGATTCAAAAGTTAGATCCAGCATTTGAAAATTTAGAGATGTTAAAAATTTCTGCTAAAACCGGGATGGGTGTTCATGAAGTTTTGGAAGCCATTCGAACAACCATTCCAGCGCCTACCGGGGATAAAACTGCACCATTAAAAGCGTTGGTGTTTGATTATATGTATGATGCCTTTAAAGGAATCATTGCATACGTGCGGTTGATCGACGGCTCAATTAAGGCCGATGATGCGCTACTACTGATGGCCGAACAAACGAAAGTTTCCGCTAATTCACTGGGGTACTTTGCCCCCAATATGACGCCAATCGGTGAATTAAATGCGGGTGACGTTGGCTACGTTATAACCGGCTTGAAGGATCCGCAATTAGTGCGGGTCGGCGATACCATGACCGCTGTTGCCAATCCAACGACTGAACCGTTAGCGGGATATGAACCCGCCAAATCCATGGTCTTTGCAGGCTTTTATCCGAAAGACAACAATTATAATGAATTAAAATTAGCAATTGAAAAGTTATCATTAAACGATTCTTCGTTTCATTACAGTCTTGAAAACTCAGAGGCACTGGGAGCTGGATTCCGCTGTGGTTTCCTAGGGATGTTACATCTACAGATTATTCGGGAACGACTACAAGACGAATATGGTCTAGAAGTCCTCACGACAGCTCCCAATGTTACGTACCATGTGCATTTGAATGGCCAAACGGAACCCATGATTGTGAATAATCCGATCAATTTTCCAGAATTTTCAAAAATTGAGTATGTGGAAGAACCCTTTGTTAAGGCTGAAATCACCACACCGAACGAGTTGTTAAGTGATGTTATGAAACTCGCCGAAAAGCATAAAAGTACGTTGCTCGATATGGATAATCAGGCAGACTTAATTGTCTTAACGTACAAAATGCCGACTTCTGAAGTTGCCTACGAGTTTTTTAATCAGCTAAAATCAGTTTCACATGGTTATGCGACCCTCGATACGACAGCTTTGGACTATGAAGTTGCTGATTTAGTTAAGGTCGAAGTGGATATTAACTATGCGACCGTGGATGCGCTATCCTTTGTCGTTCATCGTCAAGATGCTGATAAACTAACACAAGAACTTGTTAAGAAACTAAAAGTTGCGGTACCGCGACGACTTTATCCCACCCCAGTCCAAGCTGTTGTGGAAGGTAAGGCAGTAGCACGAGTGGACATTCCACCACTAAGAAAAAATGCGGCCGTTTCTGGCGGTAAGAAGAGTATTTCAAAAAAGCAGGCACTTCTTCGTCGTCAAGGAGTTAATAAACGCCAGTCTGCTAAAAATAGTATTGATTTACCACAAGCCGTATTTAATGCTGTTTTGGAATTAGATCTATAGAAAAATGCGATGTCAGCTATTTTTAACTGACACCGCATTTTTTGGTTAAATTTTTCGGAAGTAACTATGCTGAACACTTGGAAATGTGTAAATAAATCGTTGGACTTGTTCGTGAGTGAGGCGCAATTCAATAATGTCTAGTAACCCATTAATTGCATCGACCGCTTCGTTGCTGTATTCAACAGCCCCAACTAAAATATGATTTTGGTCAAACACTAAGGTTAAGCCACCATCAATTTCGTTTTGAACCTGTTTGAACCAATCGTCTGCGTACTCGAAATGTTCAATAGTGTATTTATCGGGTGATTTGACCGCCACATCTGGATTAATCCCAACTTGAGAAATCCGCGGTGAAGAAAAGACTGTGGTGGCGATTGTCGGATAATTAATCGCATCAGTTGTTTCTCCCGTAAACAGTTGAGCCAAATACTGGGACTCAAAAATTGCGGTGGGGGTAATCTTCGGTTGGATTTTGTCCACCACGTCGCCCGTTGCATAAATGCCAGGCACGTTGGTCTGCATATGATCATCAACTTCGATGCCGTTTTTATTGGTCGTAATGCCAACTTCTTCCAGTCCAGTATTTGTCAAACTAGGAATGCGACCGCTGGCATCGACAATGTAGTCGCTGGTTAATTCAAACTGATTAGGTCCGTGAAGTTTAAAGCCACTTTCCGTTTTGACGACTTTTGTCAGTTCTTGATCATAGAAGAACTTAACACCGCGGCCCCGTAAATTTTCAACTAACCGCTGAACGTAAGGTTGGTAAAATCCTCGCAAAGGGGTGTGACTATTTAAAATGACATTCACAGACGCACCAACGGCATTAGCGATGGAGGCGAATTCCATTCCGACATAGCCAGCACCAATAATTGTGAGCTGTTTTGGCATTTGTGAAATGGATAAGAAGTCCGTACTGTCATGCAAGTATTCTTTGCCAGGAATATCTAAACGATGGGGATGTTGTCCCAAAACCAGCACAATTTTTTTAGCTTGATAATTTTTGTCACCAACTTGAACCGTCTTAGCATCTACCAAAGTACCGCGGCCAACAATGACTTTTACGCCAGCATCAATTAATTTTTGTTTATTACTTTCAGCTAATTTGCCAATGACTTCATGTTTGTGCGCCATTAGATCAGGCCAATTAATTTTCGGCACACTGTCAAAACCGCGTCCTTGTAACTGTTCAATGGTCCGAACTAACTCAACCGGTTTATCTAACGTAATTTTGGCGTTACAGCCCCGGTTACTACAAACACCGCCAAAAAGGCCTTCTTCGACGACAGCGACTTTTAATCCAGCTTTGCTCATGGGAATCGCGCCGTTCCAAGCGCCTTGTCCACTACCAATAAATAATACATCAAACATATATCCCAGCTCCTCTTCGGTTTTATGGTAGATCCAAAATTTAACTTAACACTAGCACGACCACTAAGATTGTGCAAAGGAAAGGCTTGCGATCGTTTGAGACTAGGTAAATACCAGGGAAACTGGCAAAATGATTGAGAAAGTGAGTCAGAAAACGCTCGTTAGAATTGGGGAGGGATCTTTTCAAATTTATTCGAAACTATCGTCAAATCCGTCGACCACTGACTTACCAGGTGGGGGTGTTAAAGATATTTAAAAACTTGATGGTCAGGATGGTAAACAAATTGCTGATAGCATGACTTCACTCAGCAATAAATTCTATACAATTGCACTTGTAAATAATATTAATCGGTTAACAGAGATGGCTATTCAATAAAATATTCAGGTTAAAAGAGCCACAATTAGCGGTGGAAAAATAACGATTAAAGACGACTAATTTCAAGCTTTGTCAGTCATTTAATATCAATTTTGTAATCAAATAGTGATAACCAAAGCTATTTGGAATTTTTGAATAGCTGTCATTGACAGACTGGAAGCAGCTTCTTTGCTTCCAATTTTTGGCTGTGTCATAATCCCCTTACAAGCTAAAATGATTATAACTTGTATAAGAAAAATGGAATGATAAAATCTGACCGTATAATTTTAGGAGGTTAATTTAATGACAAAAATGGTGTTTGTTAATTTGCCTGTGACTGATATGCAGCGTTCAATTAAATTTTATGAAGCGCTTGGATTTAAAAAGAATCCTGATTATTCTGACGACGATGGCACTGGAATGATGTGGGATGACAATATTTGGGTAATGTTGTTAACCCATGATTTTTATCAACAATTTTTAAGAGGACAACTAGTGGCTGACACACAAGAAGTCAGTGGTTCCATGACTGCATTTAGTATGGACAGCATTGCAGAGGTAAAGAAATTTGCCCAAACTGCAAAAGAGCATGGTGGTGATTTCTACCACGTTGAATTGGGAATGTCTGAAGAACAGATGTATGAACTTGAAGTGAAGGATCCAGATGGAAATATTTTATCGGTAGCTTGGATGGCAATGTAAAGACTTAGTCAACTCTAACTTTGGAGTTGGCTTTTTATTATGGAATAACTAAAAAATCCGGTATACTGAGATCAAAATAGTTTAGGGAGGAAAACCATGGATACTTTTGGAGATTTTATCGGCACCATCCAGGATTCTACTCATCAAGCCCGTGTGAAAGAAGTGCTGAATTGGGTGAGCCAAACTTTTCCCCAATTAAAGCCACGAATTGCCTGGAATCAACCGATGTTTACAGATCACGGGACGTTTATCATTGGATTTAGTGTTTCTCAAAAGCATATGGCATTTACGCCGGAAGAAGCTGGTATAAGTCAATTTGAAGACGAACTTCAAGCAGCGGGCATTGACCATACTAAAGGAATTGTCAGAATGCCATGGAATCAGCCATTTAATTATGCATTATTGAAGCAAATGATTGAATTTAACATCCAAGATAAGGCTGATATTGATAAATTTTGGCGCCCTCTAAAACGTGGGTGAGCTAAAATAAATTTAATTTTAGTTTTGAAGAACATAAGCGCGATCATTAAAAAGATAGTAAGACGGTATTAATGACTTCTGGCTTTTAAAATACTTATATGGAAGTGTTTAGAATCGCTTTTGTCCTTTCAATCATTAGGAATTAAACGTGTAGGCAGCCTTTTTTTATAAGTGCGAGAACAAATGGTGGCATTTTTTATTTAGGATCGTTATACTTACTAATAGTAAATAAAAAGCGAGGTATTTTTTTATGTCAACAACAGTTGGATTAATTGTAGGAAGTTTACGTAAAGGTTCATTTACAAAGGCAGTTGCCGAACAAACAGCAGCCCTATTACCAGAAGGTTATGTAGTTAAACAAATTAATATTGGTGATCTTGATCTTTATAATCAGGATTTGGATGATGAAAATCGCGCACCTGAAAGCTGGAAGAAATTCCGTGCGGATGTGCAGAGCGTGGATGCTGTGATTTTTGCAACCCCAGAGTATAACCGTTCCGTTCCTGGTGTTTTGAAGAACGCAATCGATGTTGGCTCACGTCCTTACGGGGCTAGTGTTTGGGACAAGAAACCAGCTATTATCTTAAGTGTCTCACCTGGTGCCATTAGTGGCTTTGGAGCAAACCATCACTTGCGTCAGTCGTTAGTATTCTTGAATATGCCAGTTGTCCAACAACCAGAAGTCTACTTGGGTAATGTCACAAATATTCTGGATGACAATTTGAAGATTACAAGCGAAGGAACCCTTAAATTCTTGCAAAGCGCGATGGATGCATTTGTAGATTTAATCCAACGTTTTAAAGACTAAAAACTTACAAAAGGTTGAAACAAAACTGATTTTTGGCACTTACCAGAAGCTAGTTTTGCTTTCAATCTTTTTTATTTTGGGGTGAATCGCGTTGGACTTCTTAAGGCGGATTGTTTTACAATTATATTTATACTTTAACAAGGTGGTAGAACTCAATGAAAACTAGTGAAACGCGCTATGAAGCCAAATTTGTGGTGACCAAAAAGGATTTAAACTATTTAGGTATTTTATTTGGTGGAAAAACGATTGCGGAGATGGATCTTGATTTTGCCAATTCAATTCGGAAGTTAACGGACGAAAATGCCGTGACGGGAAGTGTTGATAAAGTTAGATTTATTCGTCCCGGTCGATTAGGAGACACAATTACAGTTGTTTCCACGGTTTCAGGAACCGATGAGCGCGTTGCTGAAGTGTTTGGGAGAGCCTACAATTCAAAGCACGAACTGATTGCTTATGCTTTCTTCACATACATCGTGTTGAATAAGGCGTATCAGCTACCGGAAGTTATTCCAGAGACTGATGAAGAAAAGCAAATTGCGGCCGATTTTCTGAAACGGCAGCAGCGTTCGATGGAAGATCACGCTGCTGCTCAAGTTTGGATCAAAGATTAGATAAGGTTAATTTAAAAAAGTAAAAGCCCCTTAGGTAGATGCGGACAATAACTTGTCGCTCAAATCTATCTAAGGGGGCTTTTTTGACGTTAACTAATTAGTGGTGTCACTTGCTTGGTTAATTCAGCCAAGAAAAATTTTGGATTAGAAAAAAAACAGAGATGCCCACTATTTGGAACAATGATCATCCTTTTGTATGGGGCCTGGACCTGATTGAAATATGCTTGAGTTGCAGCGGTTGGCGTAATTGGATCATGACTGCCTTGAAAAACCACGAAAGGGATGCTGGTTTTGGAGAACAGCCGATTATAGTCGAAACTGTCCAGTTCTGGTTGAATAGCCTGACGACTGGCAATAAGTCCGCGACAAAAGGCCAGCCACGCCTTAATATTTAGGCCATAAGCATGCAGCAAGTTTTTGATGAATAAATCTGTAACCATATTTGGGACGTCCGTGTGTTGCAGCGCGAAAAAAATAGTAAATTGGGCAATTTGTTTGGCAGACCACGTGCTAGCGGCGTATGGTAATTTATTCAGCCAAGCCGTTTTTAAAACGTGTTTCTTAGAATCGAATAAGGTTTGATTAAAGGCAATTTGATGAGAACGACTGGTCATTTGTTCAGTAGCGATGTAGGCTGCAAAAGAGCTTTCAGCTTGCTGCACCATTAAATTGGCAATGATACTGCCAATGGAACTACCAAGGAGGACAATTTGGACGCCCGGAAACGCGCCTTTTAGTTGTTTTGTCAGAGCAAGACCATCATTAACTAATGTTTGGAGGTTATCAGGCATGACGGGTTGCTTTAGGTAAGTTTTGCCAGCACCACGCTGATCCCAATGAACAACGGTAAATGTTGTCGAGAAAAAACGAGTGGCTTCGGTAAACATCGAATAGGTTGACGCCGGTCCACCATGAATGATAAATAATAACGGATTCGTTGTTTCCTGGCCTTCAATTTGGACCCATTGTTGAATGCCATTAATAGGTAGGTAGCCTTGAAATGAAATTGCGTTTTTCGCGGTTAGCCTGGGCATTGATTTTTTCAATTGCGCACCTTCTTTTAGAGATTGATTTCTTAACTTAAAGTCTAAGAAGTTGGCGGGTATTTTGCAAATAAAATGGTCATGCGTAGTTAGTTTTGTGTTGACGACCGCTAACTAAATACGTACAATGGATTTCGTTTGTAAATGAGCCATTAAAATTAACTAAAAGAGGAATAGACATGTCAGAAGAATCACAGGAATTACTTAGCCTTTTTGGAAATTTATTCCAAGAAAGATTTTTCGTAGCCGCCGCCGTTAAAAGTAGTCGCGATGATGAGACTTCACAAGCTAATCAGCGTGGGCAACTCCGCGTTCTGCGTTTGCTGGTAGCCAAGGAGCCATTAACGAATTCGCAAATTGTCGAAGAACTAGATATTCGGCCGAGTTCCGCAAGTGTGCTCGTTAGTAAACTAGCAGACAGCGGATTAGTGAAGAAAGTCGATTCGCCAGACGATAAACGCGTGACTTTCATTTCATTAACGGATAAAGGGCGCGCATCACTCGAAAAATCGCGAAGGTTTAAGAACGAATTATCCGATTCTTTTTTCGAAACTTTATCTGATGAGGAACAACAGCAATTTAAAAGTTACATGCAAAAATTACTGCAAAACTTGAATGATAAAGCGCCTGAATGGGAAACCAAACAAAATTGGGCGGAAGTTTTAGGGGCTCCAGAGGGTTTTAATCCCAAAAATTGGAATCATCGACCTTTTCAAAATTAACGTTATATAACGGAGATAAAGAGATGCAAAATACACAAGAAACAGCCAAGTTAAAACAGGATAAATTTAATTTTACAGATTTTGCCAGTTTAGTTAGACAAATCAAACCCCACTTTTGGCAACTAGTTGTGGGTTTAATATTGGGAATTATTGCTACTGGTTCACAATTGATTGTGCCGAAAATCGCCCAAAAGTTGGTCAATCAGTTGAACCACACAATCAATGTCAAACTCGTGATTGTCGTCGTTGCCCTATGTGTGTTAGGTGCCGTTATCAGTGCGATCTCAGGGGCTGTTTTGGGGTTCTTTGGAGAAGACGTTGTAAACAAATTACGCCGATATTTATGGAATAAGATTTTATCTTTACCAGTGAGCTACTTTGATGAAACTAAATCTGGAGAAATCACTTCCAGACTAGTTAACGATACGTCGCAAGTAAAGGATATGTTGGCTAATTCCTTACCAAATATGATTACATCCATCCTTCAGTTGGTGGGTGCGCTCGTATTCATGGTTGTGATGGACTGGAAAATGACGCTGATTATGTTTATTGGCGTGCCGTTAGTGATTTTATGTATTATGCCCGTCATTTCCAGGTCGCATAAAATTGCGCTGGCTAGACAAGATGCCCTTGCGAAGTTTAATGGGGCAGTGAGTGAAACATTAGGTGCGGTTCATTTGGTGAAAGCATCCACTGCTGAGAACGCCGAACGGGCCTCTGGATATAGTAAAATCAATCGCTTGTACAAAATAGGGCTTAAAGAAGCCATTTATGATTCGGTGACGCAACCTATCACTCAAATGGCTATGATGGCACTAATTGTGTGTACCTTAATTTATGGGGCGAGCCGTGTTACCCAGGGGACGATGTCATTTGGAACTATTATTTCTTTCCTACTATACTTAACACAAATGATTGGGCCCTTCGCCATTTTAAGCCAATTTTTCACCAGTATGGCTAAGGCAAGTGGCTCAACCGCCCGCATTCATGAATTACTTCAGGTAACTGAAGAGGTTCAAAAACCGGGGAAACCGGCGAATGCGCAAGGAAAGACATTATCGGTTGAACATGTTAATTTTTCCTACGAAGATCAAAAGGCAATTTTAAAGGACGTTTCTTTTTCAGCGGAACCTAACAAAGTAATTGCGTTTGCAGGTCCATCTGGGGGCGGTAAGTCCACAATTTTTAGCTTGCTAGAACGTTTTTACGAGCCAACTAGTGGTCAAATTAAAATTGGGGACACGAAAATTAAAGATATTAATTTAACCGAATGGCGGAATCAGATTGGGTTAGTGAGCCAGGATGCAACCGTGATGAGTGGGACCATTCGCTATAACCTCACGTACGGATTAAAGGATGAATATTCGGATGATCAACTTTGGCGCATGCTAGACATGGCGTATGCCAAAGGGTTCGTCAAACATATGGAAAGAGGCTTGGATACCCAGGTTGGGGAACGTGGCACGAAGCTTTCCGGAGGCCAACGCCAACGAATTGCGATTGCGCGGGCATTTCTTCGCGATCCCAAAATCCTCATGCTGGACGAAGCAACGGCTAGTTTAGATTCAGAATCAGAAATGATGGTCCAAAAGGCTTTAGAAAAATTAATGTATAACCGGACCACCTTAGTGATTGCCCATCGTTTGAGTACAATTGTGGATGCGGATCAGATTTACTTTATTCAACATGGAAAAGTGAGTGGTCATGGAACCCATCAAGAACTGATTGATACCTTACCGTTGTATCATGATTACGTTGAAAACCAGTTGAACGTCCAATCAGATGAAGCAGTGCTTAATGGAAGAAAATTGTCATCATGGAGAAATTAAAGGAACGACTCGATATGTTTAGTGATGCGGTGATTGCCATCATCATTACCATTATGGTGTTGGAACTGCCCATGCCACAGCATGATTCTGTATCGGAGTATTTGCAGTTTGGGAAGGCGATTGGGATCTTCTTTATTAGCTTTTGTTATGTGGCCAACATCTGGTATCAACACTCAATTTTATACAATGATGCAGAAACGATTAATAATAAGGTCTTTATCTCTGAATTCATCTTTTTGGCCTTTCTGTCATTAATTCCGACCTTTACAAAGTTAATTACGGTTGATACCAATCGCCACACAGTTTTGTCGTACGGAATTCTCACATTTATTGTAAACGGATTGTTTATGTTGACGAGTTATGCAGTTGTGCACCAGAAGTACAGTGATAAAAGTGATACTCAAAAGATCTTTCAGAAGATTTACCTGAATCACAGTAACTTTTTAGGGATGATTAACGTCATTGTTTTGATTCTTGCCTATTTCAAACCAAACTGGGCAGTTTGGTGTTATCTAGCATTACCAGTGATTTCATTTGTGTTCAATCGCGATGATCAAGTAGATTTACAAGAAGTTACGAAGCTGCCCCAAGCTGATCAGGACAAATATTTGAATCTCTCGAACACAGATATGCGCGGATTTCGCAAAAGACAACACCAAATTGGGCAGAAGTATATGAAACAAAGACAGACTAATCCAAATTGGCAAGACGATATGGGAAAAGAAATGCGCGACCTATTTAAAGATGGTAGGTTTGATCGATCAGCAGTGAGAGGTGGCTATTCGGGTCGCCCACATCGATTTGAAGAAAATAACGATCAAGAAAAGAAAGATAAGCCAAGCAAATAAATTTGACAGAGCTTAGTTTACCTGGGAAAATACATTAGCACTCACACGGACTTAATCATTAGAATTTAAAATTCAAAGGAGATTTAACATGACTTATCCACAATTAGATTTAGAAAATGTTGCCGGACCTAAAGCAACCATCCAAACCAACCAAGGGGACATTAAGATTCAATTGTTTCCAGCCCAAGCTCCAAAAGCGGTCGAAAATTTTGTAGCTCTTGCTAAACAAGGATACTATGATGGCATTATTTTTCACCGTGTCATTCCTGATTTTATGATTCAAGGCGGGGATCCTACTGGAACTGGTGCTGGTGGTCAAAGTAGCTTTGGCACAGAGTTTGAAGATGAATTCTCTGATGAAGTATTTAACTTAAAGGGTGCTCTTTCAATGGCCAATGCTGGCCCTAATACAAACGGTAGTCAGTTCTTTATCGTTTCAAAGGAGAATGTGCCAGCTGATATGATTGGTGACATGAAACAAGCTGGTTACCCAAGTGAAGTTATTGATGCCTACAAGCAAGGCGGAACGCCATGGTTAGATCATCATCATACTGTTTTTGGTCAAACCATCGGCGGCTTAGATGTGGTCGAAAAAATTAGCAACGCAGCTCGTGATTATCAAGATAAACCTAATGATGATATTACGATCAAAACGGTTATTATTGAAGACGCGACAAAGTAAATAGTTTGATTAAACGTGGGGATCAATAATTTTGTGATCGCCACGTTTTTTATTGAAAGAAAAAGGAGAATCAGTATGGAAATTAAAGAATTAGCTGACCGGTCAAAGAGAATTCGGGAAGCCTATCATGAATTAGAACGTAAGCAAGATGGTCGACCATGGTCCCCAGAACAAGATGCCTTAGCGTTTTTGACGGATGCTGGACTAGTAGGTAGATTGGTGATGGATAAGCAAGGAAGTTGGCCAACTTCAGATCCGGAGCCAACACTTGATTATAAAATTGCAGAAAATATTTGGTGGTTGAGTAGTATTGCCGAGGCCAATGGAATTGACCTGGAAACAGCCTTAAATAACTTTTTGAAGTCCAGAGAGCAACATTTGAATTAACGATTAATTGATAAGTAATGTTCAGAGACTAACTGAACATTATTTTTTCCAAAATTTCAACCAGACAGGTCAATAGCAGGGTTCGTTAACGGATAGGGGTACTTTAATTACGATATCAGGTAAATAAATTAGAAAATTGGTTTATTATAGATGTATAACTGATATAATTGATTTATTTAGTAGCATAGTGGAGGTTGCATGGAATGGATTATAAATTAATTGCTTGGGTGCTGGGCGCACTTATTTTATTGGTACTAATTATTTTTTATTTCGCTTATTCGAAATACGCACGTCAAAAAATTGCAAGACACGCAGTTAATGGATTGGAAAGGTTGCTCAAACGAACCCGACTAATTTTAATTATTTTAGTCTTAGCACTAGCAGGGGATCTTGGCTATGGTCATTTTTCTCCCCAAAATAGTGCAATTCACATGAATCTGTTTGCAAGAACGAGCAAAGTTTTTTCGAGTGTCAAGAACAAGGTTTTCGATAAATCTGCTGAGAGTTCTTCAATGGATCTAAAAAAGAAAGAAAGTTCTGAAAAAGCTTCATCGAAAAAAGCTTCTTCTGAAAAAAAGGAGCAATCTGAAAAAAACGCGGTCAAGATTGTTAAGGGTTATTACGAAAAACAAGGAACTCAAACAAACGTCGAAAAATATGAATTTATTAAGACTAAGATCAGCCGTTATTCTAAGGATAAAGTATATGAAGTCGGGGCTTATGAGACCGAAAATGGCAAGCTAGTTCAGGTCCATGACTATGAAGTAAATATCAAAGGAAAGTTTAATCTGCTTTACTAAAACACAAAAAATTATAAGAATGAACTGAACAAACGCTGTTTTTACAACGACATTACCACAAACTGATGAAGCAAACAGTTCAGTAGCCATAGTTGGTTTACTTGGTGCTGTTACTGCATTATTCGGTTTAGCAGGTATCCGTCGTCGTGAAATCTAAATTAAATAACTTATTCTAAATCAAAAAGGCGATCTTATGATCGTCTTTTTTTGTGTTCAAAATTTCAATTATGATGTGTCTAATTAAGAAATTTTTCAATAAAAAAAGACCGTCCTATTCCTTTGGGAGATAGTGACGTTCTGGTAGTTTGTTACTGATTCGTTTTGCAAGAGGTCTGTCGCGTAATTCCTGATAATCTTTAAAGAGATTTTGTTTATCAACATTTAAATCAGCAACTTGTTGTTGCAGGTTTGTATATTGGTGTGGATCCAGATTTTTGTTTTGAAGAACGAGTTTTTTAGCCTCCAAATCAGCATCTAATTGAGCAAGCTCTTGAGTTTCTCGACTGATTTTTTTGCTTAATTCTGTCTCTTGTCGATTCAGCACTTCAAAGCGGCTATATAAGTTATTAACAAGTTGTTGATTTTTAATAACCTCAGCCGCAAGTTTTTCTTTTTGTTGAGTTAATTCATCAATCTTTGAAGATGAATTTTCTGCGGACATGACATCCAACCTCTTTTCAAATAATTAGATTAAGTAACAATATCATAACTCTTTAAAGTGCTTCCGTCACGTTTGCGTATTAACTTATGTAACGTATACTTAGAACTTTATTATCAATTTATCTAGTTTTCCGTTAAGATAGATATGAAGATCTTACAGAAAGAATGGCTGCATATGACACCAGAAACAATTCTAAAAGAAAAATTTGGGTATAGTACCTTTCGTGATGGCCAAAAACAAGTCATTAATAAAATTTTGAATAAGCAAAGTGTTTTAGCAATTATGCCAACTGGAGGCGGAAAATCTCTCTGTTATCAGATTCCTGCAATGCTTTTTAGTGGCATTACCTTAGTTATTTCACCGTTAATTGCTTTGATGAAAGATCAAGTTGACGCTCTGAATGAAAATGGGATTCCTGCCACCTTTATTAATAGTAGCATTGGTGTGACTGAAATGCGGCAACGATTCCAATTAGCAGCCAGTGGGCAAGTGAAGTTATTATATATTTCCCCAGAACGCTTAGATTCCAGTAGCTTTTTATATCAACTGCAGGATTTAGAGATTTCTTTAGTAGCCGTTGATGAAGCACACTGTATTTCCCAATGGGGTCATGACTTTCGACCCAGCTATTTGCGTTTAACCGACACTTTGGCTCAATTACAAATGAATCCTACCGTAGTGGCATTGACAGCGACAGCAACGCCTAAGGTAGCTGAAGACATCAAGAAACGGTTGAACATTCCTGCTAAACAGGAAGTTAAAACAGATTTCACCCGCGATAATCTTTCTTTTCAGGTCATTAAAGATCAAAATAGTGATCAGTTTTTGTTGGATTATTTAAAAACCAATAAAACCGAAGCCGGCATTATTTATGGTAGCACGCGCAAGGAAGTGGAACGATTAACGAAGCTTCTTAAAAAACATAAAGTGAGTGTGACTATGTATCACGGCGGGATGTCAGAGGACGATCGGCGCCAGAATCAAGAGGACTTTCTTTACGATCGTGATCGGGTTATGGTGGCGACTAATGCGTTTGGGATGGGAATTGATAAGAGTAATGTGCGGTTTGTGATTCATGCCCAGGTTCCTGGCAGCTTAGAAGCTTACTATCAAGAAGCGGGCCGTGCTGGGCGAGATGGCTTGCCTAGCGATGTGATTTTGTTATTCAAACTACATGATGTGCAAATTCAACATTTCTTTATTGATCAATCTGAAATGGATGATGATAATAAAAGTCGCGAGTATCAGAAATTGCAGGATATGACGCAGTATGCAAATACGCAAGAATGTTTGCAACAGTATATTTTGAATTATTTTGGTGAAGAGGGCCCTAAATGTGGGAAATGTAGTAACTGTTTAGATGAGCGCGATTCGCAAGACATTACGGTCGAGGCCCAAAAAGTGCTATCTTGTGTGAAACGGATGCACGAAAATTTTGGGAAAGTTTTAATTGCCCAAGTTTTAGCGGGTTCCAAGAATCAACGGATTAAACAATTTAGCTTTGACCAGTTAAGCACGTACGGCTTGTTAAAAAATAAATCCCAGAAGCAACTAACCGAATTAATTGATTTCTTGTCAGCAGCCGGCTACTTACAGGCATCAAATGGACAGTATCCGGTCCTTTCGTTAACGCAGACTGGCGTTCATGTTTTACAAGGAAGCGAACAGGTTTTCCGTAAAATGGCGGTTCCAGTCAAAACCAATATTTTGGAGGATAGTGAACTCTTTACCAAGTTACGGATGTTACGTCGCAATTTGGCGGAGACGCAAGGCGTGCCACCGTTTGTTATTTTCTCGGATAAAACGCTCCGGTCGATGTGTGCACTTTTGCCAAAGACGCTAAGTGAGATGGCAGAGGTCAAAGGGGTCGGGAGTCAAAAGTTAGAAAAATATGGACAACAATTTATTGATGTGATTCAAGCAGACGAGGGTGTCCTTTCCCAAGTTGCTGAAAAATAGAAAGATTAAACTTAACCGGTTTAATCTTTTTTTAAACTAAATGCTTGGCAAAAGTAAGTTAATGTGGTTAAATAGTAATCATTACGATTAACAGAAAGAGGCATTGAGATTATGAGAAAAGCAATGGATACAGCAAGTGCTTATCGCCGTTTGAAGAGTCCAAGTTTGAAAACGAGAAAAGCAGCTTTAAGAGTTATTAAAGCCGCTAAGAAGCAAAGAAAAGGAGTTGCATAAAACACAATGGCAAAGAAATCTAAGATTATTAAAGAGCAGAAAATTGAGGCAACCGTTGCTCACTATGCACAAATCAGAGAAGAGCTACGTAAGAATCATGATTATGCTGGATTAAGTCAATTACCACGGAATGCTTCCCCTACAAGAATGCATCGCCGTGATCACTTAGATGGGCGCCCACACGCATATATGCGTAAGTTTGGGTTATCACGCTTAAACTTCCGTGAATTAGCGCATAAGGGTCAGATTCCTGGCGTTCGAAAAGCTAGTTGGTAAATACACAAAAATACTTCACATCAATTTCAAGCTGATGTGAAGTATTTTTTTGATTAGTTTTGATCTTCTTGTGGGACTTGAACCTTTGTGGCAGCGTGTTGTTTTACCAGATGGCAAGCAACGCCAAGCACCATGCCGAGTAAAGCAGGTAGGAGCCAATCTAAGCCATACTGAGCGAGCGGTAGATAACTCTGTTGGAAATTAGCCATGAGTTTACCAAGCGCGCTCTGACTCACAACAGGAGGGAAAGCAGCCATCATATCAAATAGGGCGGGAATGACTGTGAAAGTAACAACGAATTTGTAGACCACCGGATCTCGTTTGAAAAGTGGTGACAAAACAGATAAGAGGATCAAAGCCATTGCTAAGGGATACAGGAACATTAACACAGGGGTTGACCACGAAATGATTTGGTTTAACCCGAGGTTAGCTGTTAAAAATGAGGCAGCACTGGTAAATGCTAACCAGGTTTTGTAACTGATTTTTGGGAAATGTTTGTGGAAATCTTGGGCAAATGCGGCAACTAATCCAATCGCGGTTGTCAAACAAGTTAAAGTGATCAATGCAGCTAGAATTGATTGACCGACAACTCCTAAGTAATGATTTACAATTTGGTCGAAGGCAATTCCGCCATTGGCACTAAGTTTGAATTTGCCAAGTGACATGGAGCCTAATAGGATTAAGGCCACGTAGATAACCCCTTCAAATCCCATTGAGAACAGGCCAGCGCGGGCAGTGACCATGGCGATTCCGTTGGGATTTTTCTTTCCCATGTATTTGATGGCTGTAACGACTGTGACACCAAAGGCCAGGCCGGCGAGCGCATCCATGGTGTTGTAACCTTGCAAGAATCCGTTTGTGAACGCGCCAGTCTTATAAGCTGAAGTAACAGCTTGTTTAACGGGTGTTCCCATGGGATTACTGAAACCAAGAAAGAATACGAATGCTAGTAAAACGAGAAAAACTGGATTTAACAGTTTGCCGACATTAGAAACAATTTTACTTTGTTCGACAGATAAGAAATATGCGAGTCCAAAGAAAACTGCGGAAAAAACGACTAAACCTAAAGTCTGATACTGAGCTGGGATGAGCGGAGCGAGGCCAACTGTGTAAGAAACAGTTGCCGTTCTTGGGGTTCCAAAAAGCGGGCCGATCGTGCCATGAATGAGAACCATGAAGACTAAAGCAAAAGTAGCTCCCAAAGGCTTGCCAATATCATAAACCCCTTCGGAACGGGTGATACTGATTGCCAGTACTGATAGCAAGGGCAACAAGACGCCAGTTACTAAAAAGCCTAAGGCAGCAGGTAACCAACTTGACCCCGATAATTGGCCAAGGTGAAGGGGGAAAATAAGGTTTCCAGCTCCGAAAAATAAGGCAAACAACATTGAACTTACGACTACATAATCTTTTTTGGTTAATTTTTTCTCTTCTAACATATAAACACTCCTTAAATTTTAATGACTGGCCGCAAGAAGAAATAAAAAAACGCCCCTGTCGGAATATAAATTCCAACAAGGACGTTTTAAACGCGTTACCACCTTTGTTTACAGCGTCATCACTAACACTGCCTTTTCGAGTACGGACCTGCAGATCGATACTCTAGCTCTATAATGGGAGCCCCCAGTGCCTACTCAAGATTCGTAAGCATCGCTCAAAGATGATAGCTTGAAAAATTCATTGACGTCCTTTCACCAATCGACGCTCGCTAAACAATGGAGATTTTTCGTACTTTTCTTTTCACAGCTTTTCTCATTTATTTATAATATGGATTTAATTTACTCTAATATTTAAAATACGTCAAGTACAAAATGAAAACTTTTTTGAAATTAAATGTAAAAAAAAAACAACCGCTAAAATCACAGTTGAATTTTTTAAATGGCAAAAAGCCGATTATTTAACTTTTGGTGTATCTACAATTTCTTCAGTCTTGCCTTTAGCGAAACGTTGGATAGCGACGATTCGTGCTTGACGACGACGACGTTCACGTTTACCAGCAACTGGACGACGCTTTGCAAATGAGTTATATGGTGATCGCATGATGTTCCTCCTAAAAAATAAGTTATTACCATTGTAATCTTAAACGACCCTAAAATGCAAATATATTTTAAAGAAAAATAAACTAATACGCCGATGTAAGCTTTTATTAATCTTAGTTTCAACGTCTAGTAATCTTTCTGAAATACTTTATCGGTAAGATTGAGGACAAGTTAAAGTAATTAACATGAGTCAAACAAATTCAAGAAACGATCAGAAAGGAGCATTGCTTATTAAAAGACATGGATATTTTACTAATTGGATTGAAAAGCAGCTCCAAAAAAGACGACCCAAACCTGCTAACTTCTTTACTACGTTTGGACGTCTAAGCCGGATTATGAACGCCATTGAGGATGACAAGGATTTATTGGTTAACTATGAGGACGAAGAAATCCGGGTGGCTCGATCATTAATGCACATGACCAACACAATGTTTTTAGATGAAATTGCGACGCTAAAAACACATACGGTTGAGCTTTCTGGTGATGGCATTCAAGTTTTACGCTGGTTTAAAGAGCGAGACTTAAATGACCAAGGAAATCTAGTCAGCAATCTCGGATTCTTAACAGATATTGTGCACGATCATAAGCAAGAGCAGACCTCGGCTTGGGATCAGCAAACAGTAAAAATTGCCAAAATGGCCGAACAACTCAATAATGATGAGTTGATCACGGCCCTTTTAAAAGTCCAAGCAAAGCAGCAAGTGCCTGAATGGAAAGCTAGTTATGCACCGAAAAATAAAACGACTGATTTTGATATTTAAACTCTCCTATTATGATAGGAGAGTTTTTTTATTACCGACCTAGCAAGCCGTGTTTCGTTCACCCTGCCAATAAACTAGGGTATAATGTTAACGAGTTGAAATAATTTGTTTGAAGCAGGAGCGGGGAGGTTAAAATTATGAAAGTTGATCGGATGCAGGCGTTTAGCGATGGGGTCTATGCCATTCTTATCACAATTTTGGTGTTGGACTTTAACGTCCCAGAATATCATGTGGGAAATTTACTGGCAGCCCTGATTAAACAATGGCCTACCATGTTTGCCTATGTGGTTTCATTCCTATACATTGGGACGGTTTGGCTGTTTCATCACGATTTTTTCCAAACGCTAAAATTCACGAATACGAGTTTGAACGTCATCAATTTAGTGATGCTTTTTTCTGTGACGCTGATTGATTATCCAACGGCGTTAGTCTCAAATTCATTGATCATGGGAAATGTGGCCGATATGCGCGTTGCTTTTATCTACTATGACCTTGTAGCGCTGTTTATCTCGTTAACTTTTGCGTGGTTATACAGCTATGTTCGTCATCACCCAGAGCTAACGCAGATGAAAAAAGATCAGCAACATTTTTATCAAGCCATCAAATTTGATCCCATTCGCAGTGTTTTAATCTATGGCTTGGCAATTGTCGCGACGTTCTTTTCAATTTGGCTAGGGACATTTTTATTGCTAGCCGGAATTGTTTATCATTTTCTTGCGTATTTAAGATTAAGCAAGTCAATGCGGCATGCGCTCAAAGTTTCAAAATAATGGAGAATTAAACATGATAATTAGCTTTCAAAATACAACTGCAGAACCGCTGAAAATTAAAGTTTTTTTGGTTTCTAAAGGCTTTAGCCACCGCTTAATTAGTTCAATAAAAAAAGGCGGGATCCTACAGATCAACGGTAAAAAGCAAACGACTGCAGACATGATTGCTCCTACTGAGGTTTTAAAGTTACGATTACCGAAAGAAAAGTCCGATCCAAATGTTCCTTTTAGTTTTCAGCCACTTTCTGTGGTGTTCGAGGATGATAATTGGCTGGTAATCAATAAACCAGCGGGACTTTCATCAGTACCAGGCCCAAGCAACCGGGATGATACGGTGGTCAATCGAGTTAAGGGCCATTTGAAAAATCAAGGAAGCCAGGATTTAGTGCCACACGTAATTACAAGATTAGACCGGTTTACGAGTGGAGTGATGCTAATTGCGAAAAATCGCTTGGCGGCCAGTGCTTTATCCCCACAAATCGAAAATCATACGATTCAAAAAAAGTATCGAGTTTTTGTTTCAGGGCAGTTAGATGAAATGCAAGGAGTCATTAACCAGCCAATTGCCAAGGCAGCAGATGGCATTCATCGTGAAGTTTCAGCAGAAGGACAACAGGCGCAAACCCGATTTCGACTAATTCACCAGTATGCTCATTTTGCAGAAGTAGAAGCAGAATTACTGACTGGTCGAACGCATCAAATTCGGGTCCACTTTGCCAGTTTGGGCCAGCCACTTTTGGGTGATGAATTGTACGGTGGACCGATGAACATGGGGATTAAGCGACAGGCACTGCATGCAGAGTCCTTAACGTTTACAGATCCGCTAACTGATCAAGAACATACATTTGAAGTGGTGTTACCAAAAGATATGGAGAGTGTAAAAAATGTTTAAAAATGAAGGCAAAACAGGCAAGATAGTGGCTCAGAAACAAGTCTATGCGGGGCCAATTTTTCAATTAGATAAACAAAAAATCGAAACGCCGGATGGTTTGTTGGTAAATCGGGATGTGATTGTGCACCAACCGGCCGTAACCATTTTGGCGTTTACGCCAGATCAACACGTTTTGTTGAATACAGAGTATCGGGTTGGGGTTAACGCGGAAAGTTTGTCCTTACCGGCAGGATTAATAAACGCAAACGAGACGGCAGAAGACGCCGCCAAGCGAGAATTACTGGAAGAAACGGGTTATGAAGCAACAAAAGTACAAGAGTTGACCACAATTACGGCATCGGAAGGATTTTCAACCGAAAAAGTAATTTTGGTTGTGGCGAAGATCAATCCGGTTAAAAAAGCTGCTCAACATTTTGATGCAGATGAGTTTGTAAATAGCCAGTTGATTCGCTATGACCATTTAAAACAGTTAATTAAGCAAGGTAGAATTCGCTCGGCCCAAGCAATTGCAACAGTTGGTTACTACGAAATGTTTGGTGGATAGTAATTTTCTAGTTCAGAAGAAGTTGGCATTAAGGGCAGGTAGCTTTACATTTTTATCATCATACCGTAATCTAGTAAATAGATTAAAGGAGGATTTTTGTGATAATTATACGTGAAGCTGATAAAGATGACGCCGGTCAGATAGCCCCATTAATTAATATTATTTATGAAGAAATGGAGCTTGATGAATTGGATGATGTCCCTGACCCTGTCTGGATGCGCGTGTTACAGCGGGCCTATCAAACAGATGCTTATACTGGTGAAAAAGCCACAACAATTGTGGCCGAGGAAAATACCACAGGTAAAGTGGTAGGGGTAGCTTTCGGGTATCCAGACCAGTATGAAGAAGATTTAGATGCGATTATTGATCGAATCAGTCTTAAGGCAAATGTTTTTGACGGGGATGTGTTGGATCCTGATTTGGAAGCCTTTAAAGATGAATGGTATCTTGATTCCATTGCAGTCGATCCAGACTATCAAGGGCAAGGAATTGGCGGTCGGCTATTAAAGGCCTTGCCAGAATTCGTTCGTCAAGACGGTGATACCATCATTGGGTTGAATGTGGACTTTGCAAATCCCGCCGCCGAACGTCTGTATTCCCGGCATGGATTTAAAAAAGTGGGGACTAAAAAAATTGGCGATCACATGTATGATCATATGCAAAAACCGATTGTGACGACCGAACCAGTTTACGCTTAAATACTTAAATTAAATAAAATGCATAAGTCGAATTCAGTTAGTTTTCTGAATTCGGCTTTTTTCTAATCGTAGCAGTATCTTTTACCCATGTTTTATTATAAAATCAAGGTAATCAAGAAAATAAGAAAGTGATGAGGTAATTAAATTGAGTAATGAAGATGAAGAATTCCAAGATATCGAATTAACATTAGGTGACGAAAAGTTTGACCAGATGCTGATGGTTTTAAATCACGGTATTACAAAAGACAATGCCAGTGAATATAATTTTAATGGCAATGACATGCAAGAAGTTGGCGAAAACGTTTGGGCCGTTCCAGCTTATATGGCAGACGACTTTTCAATCTTTTTCCTGTATACCCAAATTGATTCAAAAGATTGGGTTGTGGCCTTTACAGAAGGAAAAATGGGCAAGGAACAGTTTGAACTCGGTGTGCCAATGACCACTGGGAAGGGTTTAAATGTTTTAGCTGAAAAAGATATGGAACGTGCCCAAATGGTAACTGGTTTTGTGAATGATATTTCCAAAGCCGGCGAAGGTGAGTGGCGGATGATCAATGATCCAGATGCAGAAGAGGAACCAAAGAAAGACTAATCTTTGAGGCAATAAAATGGCAGAAAAACTTGTTCGATATGGCATTATGGGAGCAGCTTCCATCGTTCCACGTATCATTGCGGGGATTCAAGAGTCGCCTAATAGTGAGGTTGTGGCGATTGCTGCACGTAAATTAGACAAGGCCGCAGCGGTGGCAAGTCAATTTAAAATTTCCAAAGCCTATGGTAGTTATCAAGAGCTTTGCGAGGATCCTAATATTGATGTGGTTTACATTCCCCTTTGGAATGCTGGCCACTATTCGGGAGCTAAACTTGCGTTGGACAACCATAAAAATGTGCTTTTGGAAAAACCATTTACATTGACGTTTTCACAGGCTCAAGACTTATTTGAGCTGGCAAAAAAGCAACACTGCTTTTTAATGGAAGCACAAAAGGCCGCTTTTTTGCCCATTACGAAGCAAGTACGTACCCAGCTTTTAGATAAGCAAGCGATTGGCCAAATTCAAGGAGTCACGATTCAAGAATCTCATCCAGGGATCGATAAAATTCCGTGGTTTCACGATGTATCCGTCGGTGGGGGTGCTTTTTACGGAAGTGCATCGTACTCTTTGGAATACCTGCAGCTTGTCTTGAAAACCGATATTACGGATTATCAAGGCCAAATAAGTAAAGTTGGTTCACAAGCAGATGATCAAGCACAAGTGCATGTTCAACTTGCTTCAGGAATTTTGGCAAATGTTTATGTGACCACTACGACAGATGAAGTTCCGAGTCAGATCACCTTTTGGGGGACTGAGGGTTCTTTGACAGTGCCAAACTATTGGAAGACTGATCGTTATGAATTGACGATTGGCAATAAGACCCAAACGTTTAAACACACGCAAGCCAGTGAATTTGTTTATGAATTTGATCATGTCTCGAAACAAGTTTTACGCGGAAAACAAACCAGTTCCGTTATGACGCCAGAAATTACGTTACAAACGACGAAAATTATTGAGGACCTATATCGCGGTTGGTATCCCAAACATTAAAGTTCTGGTTCTTTCACGCCTTTTTGCTTGTTAGTTAGTTTCAAAGATGCTACTCTTTGTTGGGGGTAGGGTTCGATCTTAGTACCAAGCAATACCTGCAATGTCGGCCGATTTTTTGGATGGGCTGATGCTTATCATGTTGCAACGTTTTTAAGAAGAAAGTTTTGTGAAAGATTTTTTAATTAGATGCGTACAAATACGCTTTGGCTACTCTTCCTACCGAATCCTAGGAAAAGTAAGGAATCGTAATTGAAACAATATGTACCTTGAAACTTTATGTTTTAGATTGGTACTTAGATCTATCCCCAGGCACTTTTCAAGTTGAGCAGGTTCTTGAAAGGTGCTTTTTTGATGGATTTTTACGAGTTTTTATATGCCTGGAAAAGCAAGAAGCAACCAGAGACAATGTGATATAATGAAAGATATGAAATTAACGATTAAATTTTGAAATAGGAGGAAACTTAGATGTTTGTTGTGAGTATTATTATCCTTCTGATTGCTGTTGCAATTGGATTTGAAATTCGTAAAATTGAACATCAACGGCAGTTAAGAATTGCCCACGAACAAGCACAACAGACCCTTGAAAAAGCTGAACAAGAAGGCAAAGTTGCGGCCAAAAAAGCCTTGAAGTTGGGCAAAGTTGAGACATTGGCTTATCAAGAATCAATTGAGCAAGAAATTACAACTGACGTACAAGACAACGAACGTAAATCAACTTGGCTTGATCAACGAGAACAGGTTTTACAAGAAAAAGAAGACTTGTTGAATCGTCGTTTTGATAATTTTAAGTCTAAAGAAGCTGGTTTAAAAACCGAAAAGCAAGCCGTTAAAGAAATTAAACAACAGGCAGAAGAATTAGTTAACAAACGCGAAGACACGCTCCAAGATGTGGCGGAGATGAGCAAAGGTAAGGCTAAAGATTATGTCTTAGATCAGACTTCCCGTGATTTGAAGGAAGAAGAAAAGCGCGTCGTTCGGAACACAGAAACGGAGTATCAAAGTAGCAGTGAGAAGGAAGCTAAGAATTTAATTGCCCATTCTATTGAGCATAGTGGCATTCGCTCCCATGTGTACTCATCAAATCGGACGATGGATGTGCCAAATAATGAGGCACTGGGTAAAATTATTGGTAATTCAGGCCAAAATGTCCGGACTTTAGAGGCATTGACCGGGATTGATATTAATATTGACGATCAACAACGTTTGATAACGTTGAATGGGTATGATCCGATGCGCCGCGAAATTGCAAAACGGGCGATGACTCAGATTGTTCAAGTTAATCGAATTAATCCAGATATTGTGGAACAAATTGTGAACCAGACTGTCAGAACAGTTGATGAACTGATCCGCGGCTTTGGTGAACAGGCAATTAATGAATTAAATGTTAAAAATATCCATCCAGATTTAATTAAGTTTATTGGCAGAATGCATTTCCGGACCAGTTATGGTCAAAATATTTTGGATCACTCGATTGAAGCCGCTAATTTGGCGGGCGTGTTTGCTGCTGAATTGGGAGAAGACGTTGATCTGGCCAAACGAGCGGGCCTTTTGCATGATATTGGAAAGTCCATTGATCGCGATGTTGAAGCCACCCATGTTGAATTAGGGGTGGAACTTGCCACTAAGTATCATGAAGATCCCGTTGTTATTAATGCAATTGCATCGCACCATGGGGATGTTGAAGCTAAGTATGTTATTTCTGATTTGGTGGCTGCTGCAGATGCTATTTCTGGTTCTCGTCAGGGTGCGCGAAGTGAATCAGCAGCTGATTACTTGCAACGAATTTCTAGTTTAGAGGGGATTGCCAATAAATATCCTGGCGTCCAAGAAAGCTATGCGATTCAGGCAGGTCGTGAACTTCGGGTGATTGTCAAACCTAACCAAACGTCAGATAAAAGTATTGAAAAATTGGCTGGCAACGTTAAGGATCAAATCGAGCAAGAAGTGACCTATCCGGGACAGGTAAAGGTAACTGTTGTCCGTAAATTACAAGTAGTTGAGTACGCGGGGTAAGTATGAAAGAATTAAATAATAACGAACAAACAATTCTCAAAGGAATTGATAAATTTGTCTTTTCAAAACTAAATGATGATAAAACCGGCCACGACTATGCACATATTCAACGGGTGGTAAAAATGGCCCAACGGTTGGCTTCAGACAGTGATCAAGGACAGCTTTTTGTGGTGTTAGCAAGTGCTGAATTACATGATGTCATTGATGAAAAGATCGTTTCAGATCAAACGAAGGCTGAAAATGAAGTTCGCGCATTTTTGAAAGACCAAGATGTAGCTCAGACTGATATTGAGGCGATTTTTGCAATTATTACGCACATGTCGTTTTCGAAGAATCTTGAACATCACTATCAGCTGTCTGTTGAGGGCCAAATTGTGCAAGATGCTGATCGGTTAGATGCAATTGGGGCCATTGGTATTGGCCGGGTCTTCTATTATGGAGGTGCTCATGGGCATACTATGTATGATCCCCAAATTGCCCCCCGAACAGAGATGACGCATGCACAATATCGGCAAAACGAAACCGTGATTAATCATTTTTACGAAAAGCTTTTAAAACTTGTAGATTTAATGAATACCAAAGCTGCAAAGCAAATCGCCGAACAGCGAACAAAGGTCCTGACAGATTTTCTAGATGAATTCAAAGCTGAATGGAATCAAACTAAATAATTGGAGCGTATCATGTTAAAAAATCAAAACTCAATTTCTGCCAAATATGCCTGGACTTCAGGGCTTCTTTTTGTCTTATTACTGGCAGCTGTCAGAGCCAACTCTGCGATGCTTTTAAAGTTGGACACTGGGATTATTGGGATTGTTCAAAACAGCATGCCTACATTTGAAACCAGTTTGATGAAGGCTGTTACAACCATTGCAGAACCTAAATTTGCCATTGTCTATGCTGTTATTATTGCGGCTGTTTTATGGTTCATGCGGCTAAGAGTGGATGCAATTTGGACACTGGCTACTTTAGCTGGTGGGGATGTCGTGGCATACATTTTCAAAGAATTTGTGCAGCGTGCGCGACCAAGGTGGAATCAAGTAATCCCAGAGAGCGGCTTTAGTTTTCCTAGTGGTCACACGTTTGGCGCCGTACTAATTGTCTTTTTCTTGGTTTGGTTCTTTGTGAGCCGCATTCGGTCACAAAACTTACAAAAAGTTTGCCAAATCATCTTGATCATCTGGGTTGTTTTGGTGATGTACTCTAGAATTTATCTGGGTGCTCATTATCCTTCAGACGTATTGGCAGCATTCTTTTTAGCTGTGGCTTGGCTAGCAATTGCCCGATGGCTATACAAAAAGCTTTATGATTTTGTTGCCCGGTTCGTTGAAAAAGACGTTCAAGGCCGGCACAGTCAACATTAAAATAAGTGGTTAATAAAAAGGCGTCCTCAAACGATTTTCGTTTGAAGACGCCTTTTTTGATAGGAGAATCTAGTAAGTTCCTTTAATGACAAAATAAGAACCCCGAATGGTACCAGCTAAGCGAGATTTCTGATGGGCAAATTTGAATTTACCTTCAAATTCCTTTGGTACGGCCATCCCGTCTGAAAGTTTAAACCCGACTGCGCGTTTGCCAGTGGGGTCCAAGCTATACATGACATTTACAACAAGGCCATTTTCATAAAAGACGTAGGCCATTTTGAGACCGTCGACTTCAAACGTGCTCGTTTCCAGTGGCTCATATGGAAACTTCATATCTTTTTCTAAGAGAACTTTATTGATCCATTCCAGCGTTTTTGAGTCGTCTTTTGCCGGGGACGTCACAAAGACGTGTTTGTATTTATTCCAGTAATAGCGAGCCTCATTAGCGCGTAAACCAGCTAAAGTTTCAGCAACAGGTGAAGTTTCCAGACCAATTGTTGAAACTGTTTTAAAATTTACCTCATAAGCCATTCTAAGTTTCCTCATTTCTACATTTGTAATACTGTCAGTATAGGGGTTCACGGGGTTGGGGTCAATTTTTAAAGGCTACAAATGTAACAGTATTAGGTAACTAATTTTGAGGTGTTTAGAAATTATTTTACGAAAATTACCATTATCATTTGTTTTGGATTAAATAAACCTCGCGCTTAGATTAGTTTGTGGTAAAATTTAAGTTATCGAAAGTATTGCAGGGGGCGAAATTTTGGCATTTAATTTAACGTTACTTTCAACAAGTGATGTTCACGGCTTCGTGTATCCAACTAATTTTATAAAACGCCATTCAAATTTACCGTTCGGCCTTTTAAGAGCGGCAACTGTTATTGAAAATGAGCGTAAAAGTACGACAGATCCTGTTTTAACCATTGATGCAGGAGATGTGTTAGAAGGGTCCCCGTTGACCGAATATTTGGCTAAGTTTAGTAATCCGCCCGCACCGCACCGCTTACTGAAAGCCTACAATGCGATTAATTATGACATTGGAGTTTTAGGCAATCATGAATTTAATTACGGATTGAATTATCTGAAGACCGCGATTCAGAGTGCGACTTATCCAATTTTATCAGCTAATATTTTGGATGAAGAGAATCACCCAATCGGCGATGGTGCCTATCGGATTTTTAAAATTAAAGGGGTTCGCGTAGCTGTTTTAGGACTAACAACTGCTTATATCCCTTTTTGGGAAGATCCAGTACATATTGAAGGGCTCAAGTTTAACAAGGTGCTCGAAACGGCAAAACATTATGTACCTTGGTTAAAAGAACGGGCTGACGTGGTTATTGTTGTTTATCACGGTGGATTTGAACGAGATCTAAAAACGGGCTTAGAGACCGAATCGTTACGTGGTGAGAATGTTGGCTATAAACTTTTGGAAACAGTTAAGGGCATTGATGCTTTGATTTCGGCGCATCAACATCGTTTAATTGCGACTAAGTTATTTGGAATTCCGGTTGTTCAAGCAGGGCATCGCGGCGCTGCGGTTGGCAAGATTGTTTTAAAAATTGATCCCAAGAGCCCACATATGGTTGTCGGGGCCACTTCTGAACTGTGTTCAACGGCAAAAATGCCTGTACATAAAGATATAAAAGCAGTTATGGCAGATGTGGAAGCCGACACGCAAACTTGGCTGGATCAACCGCTTGGACGGGTTCATGGTGATATGAAAATTACGGATCCTTTCCAAGCGCGGATTGAAGAATCAGCCTTCATTGAGTTTATTCAAAAGGTACAGATGGCAGCCACCGGGACGTCCATTTCTGCAACGGCGCTATTTAACGATGAAGCAACTGGGTTTGGTGAAGAGATTTCGATGAGAGAAGTAGTCACAAATTATGTTTATCCCAATTCACTAGCAGTTCTCAGAGTTTCAGGAACAGATATTCGCGCAGCTCTTGAAGTGAGTGCCAAATATTTCAAACTGAATGAACATGATGAGTTAATTGTGAATCCAAGGTATTTGACCCCCAAGAAACGTCATTATAATTATGATATGTACGAGGGCATTGACTATACACTGGATATTTCCAAACCGGTTGGTCAACGGGTAACTCGGTTGAGTTGCAAAGGCCATGTCATTCAACCTAACGACTCGTTTGAAATTGTGTTGAATAAATATCGCGCAGTCGGTGGTGGCCATTATCCGATGTTTTCAGAATCTAAAATCATTCGCGAAAATACAGAGGCCATGTCAGAATTGATTGCCGATTATCTTCAAAAACATCCAATCATCGAAGCAACCGTTAATAATAATTTTAAAATCATCAAATAAGAGTTCGCGATTAAAAATTGCGGGCTCTTTTTAGATAACAGCCTGAGCTTGCTTAGTCGTCTGTTTTGGTTAATAATTATGACCGAAGGGGAGTTTTATGATGCATAACAAGTCAAAAATGAGCGGGACCCGGTTTTTGCTCGTTACAATTTTGAACGCTTTGATCACGGTGGTTGAACTGGTAGGAGGGATGCTTTCTGGTAGTTTAGCGCTTCTTTCTGATGCTTTTCATAATTTAGGTGATTCTGCATCGGTCGTGTTAGCGTACGTGGCAAGTCGAATTGGACTTAAAACTTCAAATGATTCTAAAACTTTTGGTTATCGACGGGCCGAAATTATTTCAGCGTTTGTAAATGCCATTTTTTTGATTTTGGTTTCGGTTGTCTTGATTGGCGAAAGTTTACGCCGGCTAATGCATCCCGAGCCAGTAAATGGCGGCATTATGCTTATTGTGGCTATTATCGGCACAATTGCAAACTTTGTGTCTGCCTTGTTGTTGAGCAAAGGAGCTAAAGATAATTTAAATCTAAAGGCTACATATCTGCACATTTTAAGTGATGCATTATCCTCTTTTGGGATTATTATTGGCGCCATTATCATTCAGATTTGGAAAATTGATCTTGTTGACCCAATTGTTACAATTCTAGTTTCAATTTATATATTACGTGAGACGTGGCCCGTTTTGAAAGAGTCCATTGATATTTTGATGCAAGCAGCTCCAATTCTGGATTACGAAGCGTTAAAACGAGATATGTTAAAGGAACCGGGAGTTGTCAATGTGCATCACATTCATGTTTGGCAAATCGATGAAAATCGGATTATGTTTTCTGCACATATCAATTTAAACGATCAATTATTAAGTGATGTGGAGCCTATTTATCGACATTTAGAGAATTTATTGCAAAAAAAATATCACGTGGATCACGTGACTTTACAAGCTGAAGTTTTTCGTGGAAAAAGTAATGAGCTATTTACGCGTGATCGCCATGATATTTAAAAAGGGGGCAGTTGGTTAGCTCTCTTTGACAAGTTGCTTGTGATGAGCGTTAAGCCAGTCATGCCAAGGTGTTTCTGGAACTCCATTAGAAGTGAAGTTTTGATCCAGATGTGCAATTACTTGCACATAATCTGTTCGTGAAGCTTCAACACTGATGGCTAGAAGCCCTTCTTTAGTTAGGTAGCGATTGCGTGTAATGAAGGCGTTGATATCGCTAAGATAGCCAGCAGGAACGTATGAAGAAATAATCTCGAGACTTTCTGTCTTGTAAAGTTGAATATAAAACTTTGCAAATGCGTTAACTGCTTTGAGTTGATTTGGTGCACTCAATTCTGTGATTGATACTGAATTACCCATAATAGTCCTTCCTAACTTTGTTGTTTACAATTTAAGTATAGACCTTAATCAATAAAAGTGTAAAATTAAAGTTTGGGATGCCTTAGTTGTATTTCCGAGCTATATGAGTTATAAAAGTAGTATTAATAATAATGAGGTGAATGAATTGACCCCTATGAAGGAAGACTATCTCAAAATCATTTTTGAGCTAGGCGGGAAATCAAAGAAAATATCTAACAAACAAATTGCAATGGGACTAAATATTGCGGCCGGTTCGGTTACGGAAATGGTAACCAAGCTAGTGGAAGAGGGGCTCGCAAAGCACACACCCTATGCTGGAATTTCGCTAACTGATGAAGGAATTCAAATTGCTGAGATCATGGTTCGCAAACACCGGATTTGGGAAACCTTTTTGGTGGATAAATTGGATTATAAACTTTCTGAAGTGGATACCGATGCGGAAGTTTTGGAGCATGTGACTAGCGACCACTTATTGGATTCGCTTGATAAATTTCTCGATTATCCAACCCATTGCCCCCATGGTGGTGTGATTCCGGATAAAGAGGGAAACTATCACGAAGACAGTCATACGCTGTTAGCCGACGTAAAAGAGGGAACAACGGTCACAGTAGATCGATTTATTGATAATCATGAACTGTTGAACTACTTAGATGAGATCGATTTAGATATTGGCGATAAAGTACATGTTATTCATCACGCCCCATTTGAAGGTGCCACAACGGTTAAACTAATTGATAATGATTCGGCGACTGATGAGCGTCAAATTAGTTATAAGGCAGCTCATTATGTTTTCGTCCAAGAAGATTAGCTTTATAAGGCTTAATTTAAGTTTAAAAAGACCCGTTAACAAAAAAACAACACTAATTTCTGAATTTACTTTCTTTTTCTAAAAATACATGGTACAATTACTTTGTATTTTGGTTAGGTAATTTTGGTAAGATTGTTTCATAAAGAAATATCCCCAATTTGCACCGGATCAAGTATTAAAATATTTAGTGCAAAAAGCACTCAGGAGGATTTTCTATTATGGAACATGGTACAGTTAAATGGTTTAACGCAGACAAAGGTTTTGGTTTTATTACTCGCGAAAACGGTAGCGATGTATTCGTACATTTCTCAGCTATCCAAGGCGACGGCTTCAAGACTCTTGAAGAAGGCCAAGCAGTTACTTTCGATGTAGAAGAAAGTGACCGTGGACCACAAGCAGTTAACGTAAACAAAGACTAATTTAAAATTAGAATTTATCAAGTCAGGAATTTTATTCCTGGCTTTTTTTGTGTTTTGAGCCTAAATATTCCTGTGCCAGTTTTAGGAATCCTGAATTAGTGGGTGTTTTGTTTGAAAGGCTATGGCATAATAGAGCTTGATTAATTAATGGGGTGATAGTTATGGACCAAACTGACTTGGTAGTGGATACCTGCTTGTTAGCAGGAAGAATTATGATTGAGAGCGGCTCAGAAATGGCGCGCGCGGAAGACACAATCATGCGAATTGCGACAAACTCGGGTTTTCCAAGTACCCAAGTTTTTTCCACGGTCACAGGAATTATTATGTCAATTCCAGATCAAAAAAATGCGTAGGTAATAAGTGTGAGTCGCCGCAGCATTGATTTGGAAAAAGTGAGTTGGGTGAATCGGCTCTCTAGAGATTATGCGGAGCACAAAATCACCCTAGAGACGTTTTACGATCAACTCCAGACCCTTGATCAGGCGGTTCCTTATTTTCCTTTTTGGTTACAAGTTTTGGGAGCAGCTTTAGTAAGTGGGCCATTAATGACCATCTTTTGTAATAATTTTTATGACATTGGGGTTACTTCCATTATTGGGGCAGTGGGATTTGCTATCTATTATGTGATCAACAAATACCTTAACATCAAGTTCATTAGTGAATTTGTGGCATCCCTTTTAATTGGCATAATGGCAGTGATAACGGTACGTCTTGGCATGGGCCATTCGGTGGATAATATTATTATTGGTGCTGTGATGCCTTTAGTTCCCGGTGTGCCACTAACAAATGCCGTTCGTGATATTTTGAACGGCCATTTTGTCAGTGGGCCAGCACGGGGCATTGAAGCACTTCTAACGGCGGCAGCAATTGGTTTTGGTATCGCGTTTGTATTCCGATTTTTCTAAGGTGGGACTCGAAATGATTATGATAGTTGAATTGTTTTTTGCGTTTATTGCAACAGTAGGTTTTGGCATTATTATTAATATTCCTCATCGTGCCCTGGTGGCAGCTGGGTCGATTGGGACGGTTGCCTGGCTGATTTATTGGGCGATTGTTAACATGAAACTTGGTTTAGCTTTAAGCAATTTGACAGCTGCGGTGGTGATCGGGATTTTAAGTGATGTAGCAGCTAGGAAAATGAAAATGCCAATGCTGATTTTTAATATCCCCAGTTTGGTGCCCCTTGTTCCGGGAGGGCAGGCCTACCAGATGGTCCGCAACATTGCATTGGGAAATGTCGCTCAAGGGGTTCATTTTTTAACCCAGGTGATTGAAATTACAGGCTCAATCGCGATTGGCTTTTTGCTTGCCGAATTGTTGAATAAACTATGGAAAAAGCTCAAGGCAAAAAAAGCATCTGTGTGAATGTCATAAAATTGTAAAAATGATGATATCGGAATGTTGGGTAGAAATATTAGTATGAAACTATACATAGTGATTAATTGTGCAGATCGGGAGAATATTGGAGGAATTAGTTTGAAAGAGACACAAAAACGGGGAATTATGACGGCGGTTTTATTAACGCTCACTTTATTGGTCGGACTATTAGTCGTAAAAACACCAAGTGTAAAAGCAGAAGCAGTCAATAGCTATATTAGTTCAAAAAAAATTAAACCCGCTGGTATTACAACAGCAATTTGGAGTGGTTTTCCAAAGAATGATTACAATAAGGGATATGGTAAGCCTGAAGGGGTTGTCGTCCATGAAACGGCTAACGCTAGCTCCACAATTTATGGCGAAATTAATTATATGAAGGCTAATTATAATAATGCGTTTGTCCACAGTTTTGTGGATGCCACTCACATTATTAACATTGCCAATACAAATTATTTGTCATGGGGTGTTGGGTATCCAGGAAACGGCAAATATGTCCAGTTTGAACAAATTGAAGTGCACTCTAAAAGTGCCTTTGCCCATGAAATTGCCAATGCAGCTTGGTATACAGCTTATTTGCTAAATAAATACAATTTAAGCCCGAATGACGCTTGTTATGATGGAAAAGGGACAGTGTGGTCTCACAAGGCAGTTGCCCAGTATTATGGGGGTTCAACCCATACTGATCCTTATGGTTATTACATGAGTAATGGGAAAAAATACTTTGGCCAGGGTTATACCATGGCGCAGTTCTATCAATTAGTTAAGAAATACTATACTTCTATCCACGTTAAAAATGTGAAATATACGAGCACTAACTTGACGATGGACGTCAAGTCAACTTCGGGTCATGATTTTTATAATCATGTTCCTGAAAGTAAGTATACGACGAAACGGGTTCATTATGGAAAGACCTACGCGGGTAAGACGATCACGGTTAATATGACTGGTAAACGTGACGGCACTGGCACCCTTTATTATCGTTGTTATTATAACGGTAAATTGATCGGCTGGATTTACGGCGGCGGCTTAGCTAAGCACGTGAGTTATACAACGACTAGCAAGACCATGGATGTAAAAGTAGCACCAGGTAACAATTTCTATAATCATGTGACAAGCAGTTTATATAATAATAAATTGTTACACTATGGCAAAACTTATGCAGGAAAAACGGTCACGATTGATAATGTGGCATACCGCGATGGCACCAAAACACCGTATTACCGTTGTTACTACAATGGCAAACGGATTGGCTGGATTTATGGTGGTGCTTTAGGAGTGCAAGTTACCTACAAGACCATCAATCAAACCAAGACGGTCAAGGCAGTTCCCGGTGCACATGACTTTTTAAATCATGTGACCGCTAGTAAATATACCGTAAAAAGAACCTACTATAGCAAGGATTATGCCGGTAAACAGGTTACTGTTGATAACATTGCTTATCGTGCGGATTGCAAAGTCCCTTATTACCGTTGTTATTATAACGGTAAATTAATTGGCTGGATCTACGGTAGTGCTTTAAACTAGGAAATTTCAGAAATTAAAACCAACAAAACAGGCTTTAGTACATGTATCAGCATGTAACTAAAGCCTGTTTTGTTGTAAATTTTTATTTAATAACCAGTTGTGTTATCTGTTCCTGTTTGGGTACTATCGTAATAGCTTGATTGACTTGTGTCAGCAGTGGTACCGGTTGTGACGCTGGTCAAATTGGCTGTTCCGGTTGATTTGTGACCAAGATCTAAACCTTTTCGAATGAAGTTTGTGACTCGCTGCATTTCAGTTTGACTGGTAACTTCAAAATCTTGACCATTGATAAGCTGAGTGGTTCCTTGGAGATGGGTAGACTTAAGATGATGTGTAGCTACCCGATATTTAGTGGATAAAGCAACAATCTCATTGAAGCTTAAATCAGTTTGGGTTTGTTTCTTTAAAGAATCCATAAAGTTTTGACTGAGTAAAGTGGAGATGGAATCACTTTTACGTAAAATAGCCATCAAAACTTGGCGTTGACGAACTTGCCGGCCATAATCACCTTGAGGATCGTCATCCCGCATCCGAGAATAGTCTAATGCGGCCTTTCCGCCTAAATGGATCTTTTTACCTTTGACAACGTTGGCTGCCCCATACTTAAATGTGAGAGTTGGTTTGACGGTCACACCACCAACACCGTTGACGATTTTCTCTAAGCCGCCCATATTGATCAATCCGTAGAAATCAATGGGGACATCTAATAGTTGCTGAATGGATTTGATACTGGTTCCCGCACCGCCAAATGAGTAAGCGGAATTTAATTTTGAAGGCGCATATTGTGTGTATCCCGGAATTGAAAGAGCAGTATCACGGGGGATACTAGTTAGGGTCATGCTTTTCTTTTTGGGATTTAAAGTGGCAATGATGATAGTGTCGGTTCGGCCACGATAATTTCGGCCAAGAGCCCCGGTATCAGTTCCTAAAAGTAAGATAGAAATGGGCTTATTTTTTTTGATAACCGATGAGACATCTCGCGCTTTTTGAATATTTGCACTATTAAAAACAGAATTTGCAGCTTTTTTCGCAGCATACCACTTGTAGGCGGCAAAAACACCGACTGCGATGATAAGAAGACAAACAATCGTGATAATGAGTCGTCTTCGCCGGGAACGTTTGGGACGATTTGGTCGCTGATGTTGACCACCGTTTTCCGGTTCTCTATGCATCTCGGTTCGAGTTGGCGGAACGTTAAAATGGTTGTGCAGCTCGGATCTTTTGGGTGTTTGGTCCTCATTCATGGGGTTGCCTCCTGAAGCAATATAAAATAAAAGTTTGTATGTGCTTAAGCATAACCGATTAAGCAGTCGAAAAATTGGATTTTATTTTGATTTAATCTTTTTTTAAACACCAAAAGTATATCACATATCTACCGCATTACGAAAACGCAATCAAAATAAAATTAGCTGATTTTGGTAGTTTTAATTAAAAGTGGCTTTTATAGGGAAAAATCTGGTATTCTTTAGGAAGAGAAGTGTGATCAGATGAGCATTCGATGAATCGGGTGGTGAGGAAAACTGTGAACAACAAAATTTTGACACCAAGATTAAATTTAAGACCATTTACGACGACGGATTTATTTAAGCTCCGAGAAATTGTTGAAAACGCAGAGATTGCTAAAAGGGCTGGCTTTCGCGTTTCTAACAGCGCCTTTGAGAGTAACTTTTTCTTACAGCAACTTATGCAGACAAATATTTGGGCGATCACTCTAAAGCAAAGTGCAGATGTTATTGGCAGCATTGGTTTATACTCAGTGAGTGATAAGACGCATGAACCGGACCCGCTGAAATTCGAGATTGGCTACATGTTAAATCAAGACTTTTGGGGCACGGGCTATATGAAAGAAGCTGTTTATTATGTTTTACAGCAAGCCTTTCAAGAAAATCCGGCGTATACTGTGTTAGCCAGTACTTATACTGAAAATAAACGGTCGAAACTACTTTTAGAGCACCTCGGGTTTGAAATGACCGGCCAGCATACTTTGCTAGCAAGTGTCTTGAACCCGGATCCTAAACAAGAGACGTACTATGAATTAACAGAAAAAGGATTTAGAGAAGGCGGTAATTATGCAACTCACTAAAGGGTTTGAACAGGCAGCATGTATCATTGCGTTATTATGTACTCAGGATCGAAAGGTTCCGTTGACAACGGCGGTTATTCACAAGCGGTTAACAGGTTCGGAGGCCTACTTACGAAAAATTATGCGTAAACTTGTGCTGGCCGGGCTAGTGACGTCGATTCCTGGAAATAACGGTGGTTTTCGTTTGGCTAAGGATCCAAGCAAAATTTCGTTGTTGGATATTGTAGAAGCTAGCGAAGGCACGATAAAAACGTATCCCGACATGGGGTTTATTGAAAACATTTTTTCTGATGCGCGGCCAATTGCCGAACGTGGTAAAGACGTTTTAAATAAAACGTTTCAAAGCGCTGATGATCTTTGGCGGAACTATCTAAAGGAACAAAGTCTAAGCGATATTCTTATGCAAATTATGGGCGAGCCAGCTGCTCCTGGAATTGATTGGAACGGCTCAGACTCGGAATTGCAAGCAAATTTTTTAAAGTTAAATCAAAAAATTGAAAACGTAAGAACTGATTTAAATGGGGATTAGGAGTTGTCAGACTAGTCTTGCTTGTATATAATTGAATCATATCGAAAGAAGAGGTTGCCAAATTCATAAGTAACAACTCTAAGGTGATAAAGCATCGATGAGGAGTTGTGAAAGGGGAGTTGGCCGAAATCTAAAGGTGCTTTTTCACTTTTGGGTTGGGCCCTGGTTCAACAAATCAGGGACTGTCGTAATGCTTGTAGAGCAGTACGGGGCGCTATCTACGATTTGACTGAGAAATTTATCGGAAGTCTTTTTGTATGGCGATTTGTTATACAAAGAGGCTTCTTTTTTATTGGTTAAAAATAGGATTGCCTTTTTAATTAGAAACTTAAGGAGGAAACATATTTATGGCAGAACAAGAGAATCACAGCATTGATCGCTCATTGAAGACCCGTCACATTTCAATGATAGCGCTTGGTGGGAGTATCGGAACTGGCTTGTTTGTAGCAAGTGGTTCTGCAATTTCAGAAGCAGGTCCTGGCGGGGCTTTGTTAGCATACGTGGCGATGGGGATCATGGTTTATTTTTTGATGACCAGTTTAGGCGAGATGGCCACTTATATGCCAGTTTCGGGCTCTTTTGCGACCTACTCAACAAAGTATGTGGACCCGGCTATGGGCTTTGCGATGGGATGGAATTACTGGTTTAACTGGGCCATTACTTTGGCTGTTGATATCAGTACAGTTTCAATCGTCATGAAATTCTGGTTGCCAAATGTCCCCGGTTGGGTATGGAGTGTGTTGGCGTTAGTACTAATTTTTTCCGTTAACGCTCTTACCGTCAAGGCCTTTGGTGAAACTGAATATTGGATGGCATTGATTAAGGTCGTTACAGTTATCATTTTCTTAGTAGTTGGTGTGGCCGTTATTTTTGGCATCATGGGTGGACATGCAACCTATTTAAATAATTTCACGTATAAAAAAGCGCCATTTGTTGGCGGAATTCCGATGATTCTTAGTGTATTCGTTGTCGCGGGTTTCTCATTTCAAGGAACTGAATTAATTGGGATTACAGCTGGTGAATCAGAAGCACCTGAAGAAAGTGTTCCTAAGGCGATTAACCAAGTGTTTTGGCGAATTATTTTATTCTATATTTTGGCGATTTTTGTGATTGCTTGCATTATTCCTTATACAAGTCCTGATTTGTTAGGATCTTCGGCAAGTGACGTTAAGATCAGTCCGTTCACCTTAGTCTTTCAACGAGCCGGGTTAGCCGGAGCAGCAAGTATCATGAACGCAGTTATTTTGACATCGGTCATCTCTTCGGCAAATTCAGGGATGTATGCTTCCACAAGAATGTTATACTCATTGGCTTTACAAGGGTATGCCCCAAAAACATTTGGATTAACAACAAAACGAGGAATCCCTTTAATGGCCTTGATTGGGACGACCATTGTTGGTGCGTTAACCTTTATCTCAAGTATTGAAGGCCCCCATATCTATATGTGGTTGGTTGCAGCAAGTGGTTTGACTGGATTTATTGCCTGGCTGGGGATTGCTATTTCTCATTTTCGCTTTCGTCGCGCATTTGTTAAACAAGGACACAAGGTGGAAGAACTTAAATATCATGCAAAATGGTTCCCATTTGGACCGATATTTGCTTTTGTAATTTGTTTGTTGGTCATTGCTGGCCAGGATCTTCATTCCTTTGCGACGTTTAACTGGGAAGCAATCGGAATTAGTTATATTAGTGTGCCAATCTTCATCGTTTTGTACGTATTCTATAAAGTGAAATATCATACGCATATTATTCCGTTGGACGAAGTTGATTTAACGCAACCCGATTTTATTTTAAAGTCTCGAAAAATCAAGAAATAAGTGTATAATGCAAGATGCTGTAATAAAAGAGAAATCATGGTAATTGGTTGATTTTTAAAACCATATATTGTTTTTGAATCTGAATATGCTACAATATATAGTATTAAAAGATGAATAAAGGGGAACTTCGAATGATTGCATTATCAGGTCCAATTGGAGCAGGAAAAACAACGTTAACGGAAATTTTATCTCAACATTTAGGCACAAAAGCTTATTATGAATCAGTTGATGATAACCAAATTTTGCCACTTTTTTACAAAGACCCTAAGCGCTACGCATTTTTACTGCAAATTTATTTTTTGAATCGACGTTTAGATGGCATCAAAGAAGCTTTTCAGACTAAAAATAGTGTGATGGATCGTTCGATTTATGAAGATTCACTTCTTTTCCATTTGAATGCAGATTTAGGACGGGCAACCAAGACAGAAGTGCAAATTTACGATTCTTTATTAACTAATATGATGGAAGAATTACCAGAAACCCATTATAAGAAAAATCCGGATTTATTGATTGATATCAACATTTCCTTTGATACGATGTTAAATCGGATTCAAAAACGAGGCCGTTCTTACGAACAAATTGATAATGACCCTAGCTTGTATGAATATTATCAGGATTTGAATCATCGTTATGCTGAATGGTATGACAATTATAACGAAAGTCCTAAGATTCAGATTGACGGGGATCAGTTTGATTTTGTAGAAGACCCACAGGCCCGTGAAAAGGTCATTCAAATTGTGGATAAAAAAATTGCTGAAATTTAGTTGTTTCTTGGAACTTTTTCGGTTATGATAAGTGTAAATAGTAAACGTGAAGCCTTTTTTAAGTAGATTTAAAGCGAGATAGAGCTAGTGAAAGCTATCAATCGAAACTCCGAGAGGCAAAAGCGGGTGAGTAATATCACACGGCTGCGGTCGTTAACCATAATTGAGGGTGCTGGTAACAGCAAACTTGGGTGGTACCGCGAAATAAAGTCTTTTCGTCCCAATTGATGGGATGAGAAGGCTTTTTATTGTGCAATTAAAAATTAGGAGGTTTTAATAATGTTAGATTTAAAAGAAATTCGAAATAATACGGATTATATTAAAGAACGCTTAGGCACACGAGGAATTGATCCAAAAGAAATTGATAAGCTTTTAGACATGGACCAAAAACGTCGAGATTTGATTGTTGAAAGTGAAAATTTGAAGAAGACCCGAAATGAAGTGTCAGATCAAATTTCACAGTTAAAACGCAATAAAGAAGATGCCAACGATAAAATTACAGAGATGCGTAAAGTCGGGGGCGAAATCAAAGAACTTGATCAACAGCTTCAAACTTTAACTGAAGGAGTTCAGAACAAGGCTGCGCATTTGCCAAATATCCCTAATAAAACAGTTCCAATTAGTTTGACGGAAGAAGGCAGCGTTGAGCTTCGTAAAGTTGGCAAGCCTCGCGAGTTTTCGTTTAGTCCTAAACCTCATTGGGAAATTGGTGAGGATTTAGGTATCTTAGACTTTGAACGAGCAGCCAAAGTTTCTGGTAGTCGTTTTGTGTACTATGTAGGACTAGGTGCTCGACTTGAGCGTGCGGTATACAACTTTTTCTTAGATCAAAACACTGAAGCCGGATATACAGAAATGATTACCCCCTACATGGTTAATGACGATTCTATGTTTGGCACAGGTCAATTTCCAAAGTTTAAAGAAACGCATGCTGGGTACGAAATTCAAGATAGTGACCTGACCTTAATTCCTACTGCTGAAGTACCATTGGTCAATTTTCATCGCAATGAAATTCTGGATGCTGATACTTTACCAATCAGTGAGACTGCATTATCCCCTGCATTTCGTTCAGAAGCCGGAAGCGCAGGCCGAGATACCCGAGGGTTGATTCGGATGCACCAATTCAATAAGGTAGAAATGGTGAAGTTCACCAAACCTGAAGATTCATGGAATGAACTTGAAAAGCTGACAAATCAAGCCGAAAGCTTATTAAAACTGTTGAAGTTACCATATCATGTGATTACGTTAACCACTAGTGATATGAGCTTTACAGCGGCAATGACACATGATTTGGAAGTCTGGATTCCAGCCCAAAATATGTATCGAGAAATCTCTAGTTGTTCAAACTGTACAGATTTCCAAGCCCGACGCGCACAGATTCGGTATCGTGATGACCAAGGGAAACTACAGTACGTGCATACCTTGAACGGTTCCGGATTAGCGGTTGGACGAACAGTTGCAGCCATTTTAGAAAATTATCAAAATGAAGATGGTTCAGTAACGGTTCCCGAAGCATTGATTCCATATATGGGTGGCATAACGAAGATTACTAAATAGGTAAGTCGAAAAGCTCGTTTTTTAGACAAATAATTTTTGCGACAACTACAAAATGTTATTGACAATTACTAATGGTCAATGATAATATTATGTAGTTGTCATTTGATGGAGGATTAGCTCAGTTGGGAGAGCGTCTGCCTTACAAGCAGAGGGTCACAGGTTCGAGCCCTGTATCCTCCATTGAGCCGTTAGCTCAGTTGGTAGAGCATCTGACTTTTAATCAGAGGGTCGGCAGTTCGAGACTGCCACGGCTCATTTACACATATAAGCATTGCGGGCGTGGCGGAATTGGCAGACGCGCAAGATTTAGGTTCTTGTATCGAAAGATGTAAGGGTTCGAGTCCCTTCGCCCGCACTTCTAATTAATAGATATTATTAATTAGCCGACTTAGCTCAGTTGGCAGAGCATCTGTCTTGTAAACAGGGGGTCGGAGGTTCGAATCCTCTAGTCGGCATTCACCAATTTAATAACTTTGCGGAAGTAGTTCAGTGGTAGAACATCACCTTGCCATGGTGGGGGTCGCGAGTTCGAATCTCGTCTTCCGCTTTGTAGTTTTATAACTACAAGCACATAAGCATTGCCGGGGTGGCGGAATTGGCAGACGCACAGGACTTAAAATCCTGCGGTCAGTGATGACCGTACCGGTTCGATCCCGGTCCTCGGCATTTAATAAGCACCCATAGCGCAATTGGATAGAGTGTCTGACTACGAATCAGAAGGTTGTAGGTTCGACTCCTACTGGGTGCATCATTATTATTAAAGTTTACTGTTTAATCAGTAGACTGAATAAGTTAAAATGCCAACTGTGAGTTTTTACAAGTTGGCATTTTAATTAGTTTGATAATATGAGCGGGAAGTAGCTCAGCTTGGTAGAGCACCTGGTTTGGGACCAGGGGGTCGCAGGTTCGAATCCTGTCTTCCCGATTAAGCACTAAGACGGTGGAAAAGTGCCCTTACGTAAGAATTACCCACTTAAAGTTATTTACCAGTAACGGGAAGTAGCTCAGCTTGGTAGAGCACCACGTTCGGGACGTGGGGGTCGCAGGTTCAAATCCTGTTTTCCCGATAATGGAAAATAAGAAAGTCACGAAGTCAAACTCGTGGCTTTTTTATTTTTTTAAAAGTGAAGCAATTAATTAAGATCTTAAAAACAATAATTTATCCCTAAAAATAGCTGTCATTAGTGCGAACCACCTTAGAAAGTTAAAAAACTTTGCTTTTTAATGAGAGTTTCGTATAATGAAAGTCAACATTAGTCAAAGATGCAAGAAAGGGTGTGCAAAATGAGTCAAAACATTTCCGATATCATTGAAAAATATTTAAAACAAATTTTGGCTGATTCAGAGGAAATTGAGATTCGGCGCTCGGAGATTGCTGACTTGTTTGATGTTGTGCCTTCTCAAATTAATTATGTCATTAAGACCCGTTTCACCATTCAAAATGGCTATGTAGTGGAAAGTAAACGTGGTGGTGGTGGCTACATCCGGATTGAAAAAGTCAAATTACTTGATGATTTGGATGTTTTAGATACACTTATTCAAGTGATTGGTGAGGCCATCAATCAACGAGACGCGCTCTCCATCGTTAAAAGTTTGTACGAGGACGATGTCATTGACAAAAGAGAAGGAAACTTGATTTTGGCGGCAATTGACAAGAAAACTTTAGCAATGAGTGATCGTGTTGAGGAAGATCAATTACGAGCAAGAATTTTAATTGGAATTTTAAATCATTTACGGTATGAGAGCTAAAAAGAAAGTAGGGTGTTAACATGGATAACTTATTTACACCAAGTGCAAAGAATGTTTTGGCTATTTCGCAAGAACAAGCTAAGCGTTTTAAACACCAAGCAGTAGGAACAGAACACTTATTGTTGGCCCTAGCGATAGAAAAGAACGGCATTGCCTACAAAGTATTTCAGCAGTTTTCGGTTACGGAAACAGATATTGTGGAAGAAATTGAACGTTTTACAGGCTATGGGACTTTAAAAAATATTGGCGCTAACGATTATTTGCCATATTCGCCAAAAGCCAAAGAAGTTTTGGCAACTGCTGGTGATGAGGCTAAGCGATTAGGTGCTGCTAAAATTGGCACAGAGCATTTACTGTTGGCTCTATTAAGTGATGAAAATATTTTGTCATCCCGGATTTTAATCAGTTTGGACATGGATCTTGCTCAAACACGCAAGGTTATTTTACGCAAATTGGGAGTCAGTGCTTCGGCACAAATTCGCCAAAATCAAGCGCAAACTCGGCGAGGGGCCAAACCTCAAGGTACACCAACGTTAGATTCAGTGGCGAGTAATATGAGTCAGATGGCCCAAGATGGTCAGATTGATCCAGTGATTGGTCGTGAAAAAGAAGTTAAACGAGTGATTCAAATTTTGAGTCGCCGTACAAAAAATAACCCAGTTTTAATTGGTGAACCGGGGGTTGGTAAGACAGCGATTGCTGAGGGCCTTGCTCAACGCATGATTGATGGCAATGTGCCTGCAGATCTTGCTAACAAGCGATTGATGATGCTTGATATGGGATCACTTGTAGCTGGCACAAAATATCGTGGTGAATTTGAAGATCGCCTTAAAAAAGTGATTGATGAAATCCATGAAGATGGCCATATTGTATTGTTTATTGATGAACTGCATACGTTGATCGGTGCAGGTGGCGCTGAAGGGGCGATTGATGCTTCTAATATTTTGAAGCCAGCCTTAGCGCGTGGTGAGTTACAAACAATCGGTGCGACCACTCTGAATGAGTATCAAAAATATATTGAAACAGATGCAGCTTTAGAACGACGGTTTGCCAAGGTTGAAGTTGATGAACCTACGACCGAAGAATCTGTTCAGATTTTACGGGGACTACGACCAAAATATGAAGAACATCACTATGTCGCAATTACCGATGATGCCATCAAACAAGCTGTGTCATTATCAGATCGATACATTAGTGATCGCTTTTTACCAGATAAGGCCATTGATTTAATGGATGAAGCGGCCGCTAAAGTTAGAATTGATCAAATGGGTGAAACCAAGAAATCAACTTCTGAAACTAAATTACAAAAATTGACGGATGAAAAAGAAGCCGCAATTGAAGCACAAGATTTTGAGGAAGCTCAAAAGATCAGAGTTAAAGAAGAAAAACTACGCAATAAAATTGAAAAAGCTCAGGCTGATTCTCAAGACGAAGATAAAAAGCCTAAGTATCAATTACAAGAAACTGCAGAAGATGTTGCACAAGTTGTTTCTGAATGGACCGGGGTGCCACTCACACAGTTACAGAAAACAGAAAGTGATCGTTTAGTTAACCTGGAATCAATCTTGCACAAGCGGGTGATTGGCCAAGAAGAAGCTGTCTCAGCAGTTTCACGGGCAATCAGACGTGCTCGGAGTGGTTTAAAAGATCCTGGGCGCCCAATTGGCTCATTTATGTTCTTAGGACCAACCGGAGTCGGAAAAACTGAGCTGGCAAAAGCTTTGGCAGAAGCAATGTTTGGATCGGAAGACAATATGATTCGCATTGATATGTCAGAGTATATGGAACGCTACAGTACAAGCCGTTTAATTGGATCGGCACCTGGCTATGTTGGGTACGATGAAGGGGGCCAATTAACCGAGCGAGTTCGTCAAAAGCCATACTCTGTCGTTTTATTTGATGAGGTAGAAAAAGCCCATCCTGATGTGTTCAATATCCTTTTACAAGTTTTAGATGATGGTTATTTGACTGATTCTAAAGGACGTAAAGTTGATTTTCGCAACACAATTCTGATTATGACTTCTAACTTGGGTGCAACAGCACTGAGAGACGAGAAATCAGTTGGCTTTGGTGCTAAAGATGCCAGTCAAAACTACACGGCTATGGCCTCTAAGATTCGTGAAGTCCTTAAGCAGAGTTTCCGTCCGGAATTTTTGAACCGAATTGACGAAAATATTATCTTCCATTCCTTAACTCGTCCTCAACTTCACCAAATTGTGAAATTGATGTCGCAACAAATTCTTAAACGAGTTGCTGATCAAGGAATGACGGTCAAAATCACGCCGGCTGCTATTGATGCCGTTGCGGAAGCAGGTTTTGATCCGGAGTATGGCGCACGGCCAATTCGCCGGGCTTTCCAGACCAAAGTCGAAGACCAATTAAGTGAGTTAATGCTTTCCGGTCAGGCCAAGATTGGTGACAACATCACAGTTGGAGCTCGTCATGGCAAAATTCAAGTCGTTGTGAAAAATCCAAAAGCGGATACGAAACAACCGACCGTTTAATTAAATAAATACTTGCAGTCAAATATTTGACATGCTTAAACAAAATGAGTATGATTAAATTTGTTTGTAACTGTGAATGAAATGAAGTGCTGCGATCTATTGTCCGTAGTACTTCTCATAAAAAGGCAAAAATAGCTTTCCGAAAAAAAGAGCTATTTTTGGTTTTTTTTTGCCAAAAAACAGGGCAATTTGGTAATTGTAATCAAATTGTAATATTTTCTGGCCGTTTGCGGAATATTTTAGAGAGGTGAATAACTTGGCAGGACATTTGGTAAAATACGGTAAACACCGAACTCGTAGAAGTTACGCACGGATTAAAGAAGTGCTGGAACTTCCTAACTTGATTGAGATTCAAAGTAATTCATACCAATGGTTCCTTGATGAAGGGTTAAAGGACATGTTCGATGACATTATGCCTATCGACGACTTTGCTGGAAATCTTTCTTTGGAATACATTGATTATCAGTTACTAGAACCAAAATATACGGTGGATGAAGCACGTGAACACGAGGCAAATTATTCAGCGCCTTTACATGTGACTTTACGTTTAACTAACCACGAAACTGGTGAAATTAAATCTCAACATGTTTTCTTTGGTGACTTCCCATTAATGACAGAACAAGGTACTTTCATTATTAATGGTGCAGAACGGGTTATTGTTTCCCAGTTAGTTCGTTCTCCTGGTGTTTATTACACTAAGTCTGCTGATAAAAATGGTCGTGATGTATGGGGAACCACGGTTATTCCTAATCGTGGGGCCTGGTTAGAATACGAAACAGATGCCAAGAACATTGCATATGTGCGTATTGACCGAACTCGTAAAATTCCAATGACTGAATTAGTCCGAGCACTTGGCTTTGGCTCAGATGAAGAAATTGTGGAAATGTTAGGTGAAACTGACGCTCTTGATAATACTTTAGATAAAGATGTGCATAAAAATTCTGAGGATTCTCGTGTTGAAGAGGCTTTAAAGGATGTTTATGAACGTTTGCGTCCTGGTGAACCAAAGACAGCTGACAGTTCACGTAGTTTGTTGACGGCTCGTTTCTTTGATCCAAAACGTTATGATATGGCTCCTGTTGGTCGTTACAAGGTTAACAAGAAGTTAAGTTTGAAGACGCGTTTGGTAGGCCAAACTTTGGCGGAAACTTTAGCAGATCCAGATACTGGTGAAGTTATTGTTCAAAAAGGAACAGTTGTTACTAAAGATGTGATGAAGGACCTAGCTCCATATTTAGATAAAAAAGATTTCAAGGCTGTCACATATACACCTTCTACAGAAGCAGTTGTGACAGAACCTATGACTGTTCAATCAATTAAGATTGTTAGTCCTAATGACCCTGAACGTGAGTTGACAATGATCGGCAACGACAACATTGATCTTAAACTCAAACATATTACTCCTGCAGATATTGTTTCGACGATCAACTACTTCTTCTTATTGCAAGAGGGTGTTGGTTCTACAGATGATATTGATCACTTGGGTAATCGTCGTATTCGTTCCGTGGGTGAACTTTTACAAAATCAATTTAGAATTGGTCTTTCACGAATGGAACGAGTTGTTCGTGAACGGATGTCAATTCAAGATGCAACTACAGTTACACCACAACAATTAATTAATATTCGTCCTGTTGTTGCTTCTATTAAAGAATTCTTTGGTTCATCTCAATTGTCACAATTCATGGATCAAACTAATCCTTTGGGTGAACTTACGCATAAGCGTCGTCTTTCAGCCCTTGGACCTGGTGGTTTAACTCGTGATCGTGCCGGATATGAAGTTCGTGATGTGCATTACACGCATTATGGTCGGATGTGTCCAATTGAAACGCCTGAAGGTCCTAATATTGGATTGATTAACAGTTTGGCTAGTTATGCCAAAATTAACAAATATGGTTTTATTGAAACTCCATATCGTCGTGTTTCATGGACGAGTCATGCGGTTACCAATAAGATTGATTATTTGACTGCTGATGAAGAAGATCAATTCATTATTGCGCAAGCTAACTCACCATTAAATGATGATGGTTCGTTTGTGGACAACGTGGTTATGGCGCGTCATGAAAGTGATAACATCGAAATTGGCATCGATAAAGTCGATTACATGGATGTTTCACCAAAACAAGTAGTTGCAGTTGCAACGGCCTGCATTCCTTTCTTGGAAAATGATGATTCTAACCGTGCTTTGATGGGTGCTAATATGCAGCGTCAGGCTGTTCCTTTGTTAGATCCTCATGCTCCATTAGTTGGAACTGGGATTGAATACAAAGCTGCTCATGATTCTGGAGTTGCCTTGATCTGTAAGCATGATGGAACGGTCGAATATGTTGATGCAAATCAAATTCGTATTCGTCGTGACGATGGTGCTTTAGATACGTATAAATTAATGAAGTTCCGCCGTTCAAATGGTGGTAAAAACTACAACCAACGCCCAATCGTTAAAGTTAACGATCATGTGGACAATGATGAAGTCTTAGCTGATGGTCCTTCTATGGAAGGCGGAGAATTAGCACTTGGTCAAAATCCATTAGTTGCTTTCATGACATGGCAAGGTTATAACTTCGAAGATGCCATCGCGATTAATGAACGTTTGGTTCGCGATGATGTTTATACTTCAATTCATATCGAAGAATATGAGTCAGAAGCGCGTGACACTAAACTTGGACCTGAAGAAATGACTCGTGAAATTCCTAACGTCGGTGAAGATGCTCTTAAAGATCTTGACGAAGATGGAATTGTTCGGATCGGTGCTGAAGTTGAAGATGGCGACATTTTGGTTGGTAAGGTTACACCTAAGGGAGTGACTGAATTATCTGCTGAGGAACGTTTGCTACATGCTATCTTTGGTGAAAAGGCTCGTGAAGTTCGAGATACTTCGTTGCGGGTTCCTCATGGTGGCAGCGGTATTATCCAGGATGTTAAGATCTTTACTCGTGAAAATGGGGATGAGCTTTCACCTGGTGTTAACATGATGGTTCGAGTTTATATTGCTCAAAAACGTAAGCTACAAGTTGGAGACAAAATGGCTGGACGTCATGGTAACAAAGGGACTGTTTCAGTGGTTATTCCTGAAGAAGATATGCCATACATGCCAGATGGTACCCCAATTGACATTATGTTGAGTCCCATGGGTGTTCCTTCTCGTATGAATATTGGCCAAGTATTGGAATTGCATTTAGGGATGGCTGCTCGTAATTTGGGTATTCATGTTGCAACACCTGTTTTTGATGGCGCAAACGATAAAGATATCGCAGATGCTGTTAAAGAAGCTGGAATGCAAACTGATGCTAAAACGGTCTTATATGATGGTCGTACTGGTGAACCATTCGAGCAACGGATTGCCGTTGGGGTAATGCACTACATGAAATTAGCCCACATGGTTGATGATAAGATTCATGCACGTTCAATCGGACCATACTCATTAGTTACGCAACAACCATTAGGTGGTAAAGCACAATTTGGTGGTCAGCGTTTTGGTGAAATGGAAGTTTGGGCCCTTGAAGCTTATGGTGCTGCCTACACACTTCAAGAAATCTTGACATACAAATCAGATGATGTGGTTGGTCGTGTGAAGACTTATGAAGCAATTGTAAAAGGCGATCCAATTCCACGTCCAGGAGTTCCTGAATCATTCCGAGTTCTTGTAAAAGAATTACAGGCACTTGGTTTGGATATGAAGGTCTTGGATAATGACAAGAACGAAATTGAGTTGCGTGATATGGACGACGAAGATGATGATGTTGTCAATGTAGATGCACTCAGTAAGTATGCTGAAGAACAGAAAGACAAATCAAAAGAGGAAGCTAAAAAAGCTTCAGCCTCCGCTGATAAAGCTTCTGCAAGTGAAACTAAAGCTGAAACAGAGAAAAATCAAAAGTAGTTTTTGAGACGTTAAACCAGTCAATAAATCAAGAAGGAGGTCGATCCTTTGATCGATGTCAATAAGTTTGAAAGCATGCAAATTGGGCTCGCATCACCTGACAAGATCAGAAGTTGGTCATATGGTGAAGTTAAAAAGCCAGAAACGATTAATTATCGGACTTTAAAGCCTGAAAAAGATGGCTTGTTCGATGAGCGAATTTTCGGACCAACAAAAGATTACGAATGTGCCTGTGGAAAGTACAAGCGGATTCGTTATAAGGGAATTGTCTGTGACCGTTGTGGTGTTGAAGTTACTAAGTCAAAAGTTCGTCGTGAACGAATGGGCCATATTGAATTAGCCGCTCCTGTTACACACATTTGGTACTTTAAAGGTATCCCAAGTCGAATGGGACTTGTTTTAGACATGAGTCCTCGGGCTCTTGAAGAAATTATTTACTTTGCTTCATACGTCGTAATTGACGCCGGTAAAACACCTTTGGAAAAGAAACAATTATTAACTGAACGTGAATACCGTGAAAAGCTTGGCGAATATGGGAATACATTTAATGCCAAAATTGGTGGAGAAGCTATCAAAGAACTTCTCCAAGATGTTGATCTTGAAAAAGAAGCTGAAGTTTTAAAAGTTGAATTAAAAGATGCTTCCGGTCAAAAACGGACACGTGCAGTGCGTCGTTTAGACATTATTGAGGCCTTTATTAAATCTGGTAATGAACCAGACTGGATGGTAATGGATGCCATTCCCGTTATTCCACCGGATTTACGACCAATGGTTCAATTAGATGGGGGACGTTTTGCCACATCTGATTTGAATGATTTATATCGTCGAGTAATTAACCGTAACAACCGTTTGAAACGCTTGTTAGATTTAAATGCACCTGGAATTATCGTTCAAAACGAAAAACGGATGTTACAAGAAGCCGTTGATGCTTTGATTGATAACGGTCGTCGTGGCCGTCCAGTTGCTGGTCCAGGAAATCGTCCATTGAAGTCTCTTTCACACATGTTGAAGGGTAAGCAAGGACGTTTCCGTCAAAACTTACTTGGTAAACGGGTTGATTATTCTGGTCGTTCTGTTATTGATGTTGGACCTTCACTTAAGATGAACCAAATGGGCTTGCCAGTTCCAATGGCTTTGGAATTATTCAAACCATTTATCATGAAAGAATTGGTTTCTCGTGGCTTAGCTTCTAACATTAAGAATGCCAAGCGTAAGATTGATCGTAAAGATGACGATGTTTATGATGTCTTAGAAGACGTTATCAAAGAACATCCAGTTCTTTTAAACCGTGCACCTACTTTGCATAGACTTGGTATTCAAGCATTCGAACCTACTTTAGTTAGTGGAAAAGCAATGCGTTTGCATCCATTAGTTTGTGAAGCTTACAATGCCGATTTTGATGGAGATCAGATGGCTATTCATTTGCCTTTATCAGACGAAGCACAAGCCGAAGCTCGTTTGCTTATGTTAGCTGCTCATCATATTTTGGCACCTGCAAATGGAAAACCAGTTGTAACGCCATCTCAGGATATGGTTATTGGTAACTACTGGTTAACTATGGAACGTGAAAATAGCAACGGCGAAGGCATGATCTTTAAAGATCTCAATGAAATTCGTTTAGCTATGCAAAATGGTTATGTTTCTGAGCATTCACGAATTGGTTTGCAAGTAAGTTCAATGCCAAAGAAACCATTCACTGATGAACAACGTCAGCAAATTTTGGTTACCACAGTTGGTAAAGCCATTTTTAATGACATTTTACCAGGTGGCTTAATTTACTTGAACGAACCTACTAATGAAAACTTGGTAGATGGCACACCAGATAAGTATTTCTTAAAGGCTGGTGAAGACATCAAGGCTTTCATTAAGGATCAACCATTGATTCCACCATTCAAGAAGGGATTTTTAAGTGACATTATTGCGCAAGTTTACAAGCAATATAAGGTTACAGAAACTTCTCTACTTTTGGATCGGATGAAGGACCTTGGCTATGATATTTCAACAAAATCTGGCTTAACAGTTGGGATTGCTGATATTACCGACTTGAAGGAAAAACCAGAAATCGTTAATGCTGCTCATAAACAAGTAGCTACGGTTACAAAACAATTCCGTCGTGGTTTAATTACTGATGACGAACGATACGAACGAGTTGTTGGAATTTGGAACGATGCTAAAGATGCTATTCAACAAAAATTGATGGAGAGTTTTGATCCTCAAAATCCAATTTACATGATGAGTGATTCTGGTGCTCGTGGTAACATTTCTAACTTTACTCAGTTAGCTGGTATGCGTGGATTGATGGCTGCCCCTAATGGTAAAATTATGGAATTACCAATTCTTTCAAATTTCCGTGAAGGACTTTCTGTTTTGGAAATGTTTATTTCAACTCATGGTGCTCGTAAAGGTATGACTGATACGGCCCTTAAGACGGCCAACTCAGGGTACTTGACTCGTCGTTTGGTTGATGTTGCTCAAGACGTTATTGTGCGTGAAAAAGATTGTGGAACCGACCGTGGTTTAACAATTTCATCAATTGTTGATGGTAATGAAGTGATTGAGTCCTTGTATGACCGGATCTTAGGCCGTTACACACAAAAATCAGTTTATAATCCTGAAACAGGTGAAAAGATCGTTGGCAAGAACGTCATGATTGACGAAGATATTGCTCAAAAAGTTATTGATGCTGGTGTTGAGACTGTTACTATTCGTTCAGCATTCACATGTAACACGCGTCATGGTGTTTGTGAACGTTGTTATGGACGTAACATGTCAACCGGTGACCGTGTTGAAGTTGGTGAGGCAGTCGGAACTGTTGCTGCTCAGTCAATTGGTGAACCCGGAACACAGCTTACTATGCGTAACTTCCATACTGGTGGTGTGGCTGGTAACGAAGATATTACCCAAGGACTTCCTCGTATTCAAGAAATTGTGGAAGCACGTAATCCTAAAGGTCGTGCGGAAATTACTGAAGTTACAGGTACTGTTGAATCAGTTGAAGAAAATCCCGCAGAACGTACTAAAGAAATTACGATCAAGGGTGAAACTGATACCAGAACTTATACTTTGCCAATCACAGCTCGGATGAAGATTGCAGAAGGCGACTTTATTCATCGTGGTTCTGCAATGAATGAAGGCTCAATCGATCCTAAGGAAATGTTGAAAGTTCGTGATGTACTTTCAACTGAAACTTATTTATTGGGTGAAATTCAGCGTGTTTACCGTATGCAAGGTGTAGAAATCTTGGATAAGCATGTGGAAATCATGGTTAGACAGATGCTTCGTAAGATTCGTGTTATGGATCCTGGCGATACAGATGTTCTTCCTGGTACCCTGTTAGATATCAATGATTTCAAAGATGCTAACTACAAGACATTAATTGCCGGTGGCATTCCAGCGACTGCCCGTCCTGTTTTACTTGGAATTACTAAAGCTGCTTTGGAAACAAATAGTTTCTTGTCAGCTGCGTCATTCCAGGAAACAACCCGAGTATTAACTGATGCTGCAATTCGTGGTAAGAATGATCCACTTGTTGGTTTGAAGGAAAATGTTATTATCGGTAAGATCATTCCTGCTGGAACAGGGATGCCTGATTACCGTAAGATTATTCCAAAGACCGTTGGTGGAAAAGTGGCAGAACCTAAGTCACTCAGCGATGTTGAAAAAGAAATGGATACTGAAACATCTAAATAGATGTAGTTAGTTCCATTAAACAAAAGGCAGTGCTTGATTTTTAAATCAGGCGCTGCTTTTTTGAATACATAGGATTAAAACGGGAGCAAAAAATAGCCGAAAGCTAAATACGGGATAAAAGGGATCTGTCGCGGAACGATTTTTTGAAAAATGAGTGTGAAACTTAAACAAGTTAAAGACGCAAAAAAAATAATTGCTGGAAGTGATTGGATACCATGCAGAATAGCAAAAACGAAAATGAGTTCAATATCGGCTTCACCAAAACCTTTAACTATATTGGAAAATTGAAAATGAGAAAATATACTTATTAAAAGAAAAAAAGCTAAAAGTAAGTTGATCGTACTTGGATGTTTTAAAAGCCCCAGTATTCCGAGAACCCCAATTAGACAGACGTTTACACAAGTGTGAGTTAAATCGTCTAAACTGAGATAGATTAAAATAGTGGCGGTCAGTAAATTCATGGTAAGAGGTAAAGGGTGGTAGGTGACAAAAGAAATTTGTAAATAAAGTAAACCCAAAGTCAGTTCAACCAAACAAGAGTTAGGCGGAAATGGTTGCTTGCAGTAACGACATTTACCGTTAAGGACACAATAACTAAGGATTGGAATGAGATCATAAGTCCGTAGCAGGTGATGGCAAGTGAAACAATGAGATCGTGGGCTAATAATTGATTGACCAAGATCAATGCGATCTATACAAAGTGTTAGAAAAGAACCAATAATTGTACCGATTATAAAAAAATAACTGTGAATAAGCATATTAAGACCTCCATTAATTATAAGTACGGGTTTTAAGAACTTTTTAACGAATAATCAGGTGAATATTTTTACGCTGTAATTTTCAATTAGCTTTTAAAAAAGGCGGTGCATCAGGAGTTATTTAAAAATAATTGACGAAACATCATTGACAAGTTATGCGGATGATGATAATCTAAAAAAGGTGCTTTTGTGGACAGGTTCTGTATTAGACAGACATGCTGACTGGAAACAGTGGTACAAAGCGATGTTCAGGCGCGTTTTTTTATAACAAAAAAAGGACCACCTGGATGTGTGTGCTTAAACTAAAAAGATTTTAAATTTGGAAGGGGAAACAAATCAATGCCTACAATTAACCAATTGGTTCGTAAGGGCCGTCATTCACACGGTTCTAAATCGAAGGCTCCTGCTTTGAATTATGGCTACAATAGCATGAAGAAAAAAGCAGTTGCTAACCCAGCTCCACAAAAACGTGGGGTTGCAACTCGTGTCGGAACTATGACACCTAAGAAACCTAACTCTGCTTTACGTAAATATGCTCGTGTACGTCTTTCTAACTTGATTGAAGTTACAGCATACATCCCAGGAATTGGCCATAACCTTCAGGAACATAGTGTTGTGCTTATCCGTGGGGGCCGTGTTAAGGATTTACCTGGTGTACGTTATCACGTTATCCGTGGTGCACTTGATACAGCCGGTGTTACAGATCGTAAACAAAGCCGTTCTAAATACGGTACAAAGAAACCTAAGAAGTAAGGAGGTAGTTTAAATGCCAAGAAAAGGCCCAGCATCAAAACGTGAAGTATTACCTGATCCAATTTATAACTCAAAGTTAGTAACTCGTTTAATTAACCATTTAATGTTAGATGGTAAACGTGGTACAGCTTCAAAAATTCTCTATAATGCATTTGATCTTATCAAATCCGAAACTGGTAACGAACCAACAGAGGTATTTGATGAAGCAATGAAGAACATTATGCCAGTTCTTGAAGTTAAAGCTCGTCGTGTTGGTGGTTCTAACTACCAAGTACCTATTGAAGTTCGTCCAGATCGTCGATCAACATTAGGTCTTCGTTGGCTCGTGAATTATTCACGCCTTCGTGGTGAACACACAATGACAGAACGTCTTGCTCGTGAAATCATGGACGCTGCAAATAATACAGGTGCTTCAGTTAAAAAGCGTGAAGATACACATAGAATGGCTGAAGCCAACCGAGCATTCGCTCATTATCGTTGGTAATTTTCCACTTGTTGCTTAAGCCAATTTGATTTGGAGAGCAACAACGAATGGCTATTATATGGAGCCCATATAGTAGTCATTTTTTCTAAATTTGATTATTTAACCATTCATTCGAAGGGAGAAACATTTTTTACTATGGCTAATAAACGAGAATTTCCACTTGAAAAGACTCGTAATATCGGAATCATGGCCCATATCGATGCCGGTAAAACGACTACTACAGAGCGGATTTTATACTACACAGGTAAAATTCATAAAATTGGTGAAACTCATGATGGAGCTTCACAAATGGACTGGATGGCACAGGAACAGGAACGTGGAATTACAATCACGTCTGCTGCAACTACTGCTGCTTGGAAAGATCACCGAATTAACATCATTGATACACCAGGACATGTTGATTTCACTATTGAAGTTGAACGTTCATTGCGTGTTTTAGATGGTGCAGTTGCGGTCCTTGATGCACAAGCAGGTGTAGAACCTCAAACTGAAACAGTTTGGCGTCAAGCATCTGATTACAGTGTTCCTCGGATTGTTTTTGCAAATAAGATGGATAAAGTTGGTGCTGACTTTGATTTCTCTGTTCAATCACTTAGAGATCGTTTACAAGCAAATGCTTTACCAATCCAAATGCCAATTGGTGCCGAAGATGATTTTGAAGGGGTCATTGACCTTGTTGAAATGAAAGCTGATCTTTACGATGAAGATAAGCTAGGTACTGAATGGGATACAGTTGATGTTCCTGATGATTACAAAGAAGAAGCTGAGAAGCGTCGGACTGCAATGATCGAACAATTAGCTGATATTGACGATGACATCATGGAAAAATACCTTGGTGGAGAAGAAATCAGTAAGGATGAAATCAAGGCTGCTATCCGTAAGGGTACTTTGAACCTTGAACTCTTCCCTGTATTAGCTGGTTCAGCTTTCAAAAACAAAGGTGTTCAAATGATGTTGGATGCCGTTGTTGACTACTTACCATCACCATTGGATGTTAAACCATACAATGCTGTTGATCCCGAGACAGACGAAGCCGTTGAATTAATTGCCGGAGACGACAAACCATTCTCTGCTTTAGCATTTAAAGTGGCTACAGATCCTTTCGTTGGTCGTTTGACTTATATCCGAGTTTATACAGGAACATTGGAATCAGGTTCTTATGTTTTGAACTCTACTAAAGACAAACGTGAACGTGTTGGTCGTTTGCTACAAATGCATTCTAATCACCGTCAAGAAATCCCAGAAGTTTTCTCAGGTGATATTGCAGCTGCTATTGGTTTGAAGAATACCACAACTGGTGATTCTTTAACTGATCCTGATCATCCATTACATTTGGAATCAATGACTTTCCCAGATCCAGTTATCCAGGTTGCCGTTGAACCAAAATCTAAAGCTGATCAAGATAAGATGGATATTGCTTTACAAAAACTTGCTGAAGAAGATCCTTCATTCAAGGCTGAAACAGATCCTGAAACCGGTGAAACATTAATTGCCGGAATGGGTGAGTTACATTTGGATATCATTATTGATCGTATGAAACGTGAGTTTAACGTTGAGGCATCTGTTGGTGCACCTCAAGTTGCTTATCGTGAAGCCTTCACAAAACCTGCTTCTGCACAAGGTAAGTTTGTGCGTCAGTCTGGTGGTAAAGGTCAATATGGTGATGTTTGGATTGAATTTACACCTAACGAAGAAGGAAAAGGATTTGAATTCGAAGACGGCATCGTTGGTGGTGTTGTTCCTCGTGAATTCATTCCAGCTGTAGAACAAGGTTTACGAGAAGCTTTGAATAACGGTGTGCTTGCCGGTTATCCATTAGTTGACTTGAAGGCTAAGTTATACGATGGTAGTTATCATGAAGTCGATTCTAGTGAAGCTGCATTTAAGGTAGCTGCATCAATTTCACTTCATAATGCTGCTAAAAAGGCTGCTCCAGTAATTTTGGAACCCGTTATGAAAGTTGAAGTTCGTGTTCCTGAAGAGTACATGGGCGATATCATGGGCCAAATTACTGCTCGTCGTGGACGTGTTGAAGGTATGGAAGCTATCTCTGGTGCTGAAGAGATTCATTCATTCGTACCTCTTTCAGAAATGTTTGGTTATGCCACAACATTGCGTTCAGCTTCACAGGGCCGTGGAACGTTTACAATGACATTTGATCATTACGAAGCAGTTCCTAAGTCAATTCAAGAAGAAATTATCAAGAAAAATGGCGGTTCTTCAAGTAAGGACTAATTAATTTTAATTGATAGAAAAAAACCTCCAAACAGTGAAAGCTGCTTGGAGATTTTTTGTGTTAAATGATTTCGGCACCTAAACAAGTTTTGAAGTGATTCAAAGCCCATTTATGCCCAGCTGGATCAAAACTTGCGACTGCAGACGCGGGAATTCTAAGCTGATAATTCAGGTTATACGCAGAAACTGCGGTGTGTAAAATGCAAATGTCTGTATACACACCAACTAAAGTTAACTTCTTTATATGACGACTACGTAAAAAGTTATCGAGATTTGAATTTACAAACGCGCTATAACGATTTTTATTATAGTAATAAACTTGAGAGCTATTTTGATTTTTCTGATACCATTGTTGAACTTGATCGTAAAGTTCATGTCCCCAAGTTTCTGCAAGGTTATGGGGCGGAAAAAGCTTTGTCTCAGGATGGTAGGGATCGTTTAAATCGTGTAAATCTGTCGGAAAAATAATAAAATTTCCTTTTTGTTTAAATTCATTTGCTAATTTAATGATTTGAGATTGAATTTCTTGTCCTGGTTTAGCGGTTGTTAGCGAACCTTGGTCAGCCACAAAATCATTTGTATAGTCTATAATAAGTAAAGCTTCCGCTGATTTCATTAAATAATCCTCCGATTTATTCTTAAGTATAATTGTTTTGATGATAGTAATCATCTTCTTTGATTGTTACAAATTGATTACATTTTAAGAAAGTAAGGATTAATTGGCTTAAAGGCCTTGTAAAGCCCGGGTTTATCTAGTAATATAGACAAGTACTTGAGTTTTGACGGGTGAACTATGCCCATCAATTCAGGTAAAACAAGGAGCTTTGATGTGAAAGGTTGCGACACACCCGGCCGCTTTGCCATGAGGGTGCGGCGGTAATTTTCACGGAGCAAGTCTCATTTTTAAAATAGACGAAGGAGGGAACACAATGGCAAAACAAAAAATTCGTATCCGTTTAAAGGCATACGAACATCGTATTTTAGATCAATCCGCAGACAAGATTGTCGAAACTGCAAAAAGAACTGGTGCCACAATTTCTGGTCCAATTCCATTACCAACAGAACGTACAATCTATACGGTTTTAAGTTCACCGCATAAATTCAAAAAGGCTCGTGAACAGTTTGAAATGCGTACACATAAGCGTTTGATCGATATCGTTAACCCAACACCAAAGACAGTTGACTCATTAATGAAGTTAGACTTACCCAGCGGTGTGGATATTGAAATTAAGCTTTAGTATTTAGATCTATATTTTAAAGAAACAAACACATTGGAGGTGTACTCATGACCAAAAAAGGAATTTTAGGAAAAAAGATTGGTATGACCCAAGTCTTTACAGACAACGGCGAGTTAGTTCCAGTTACCGTTGTTGATACAACGCCAAACGTTGTATTACAAGTTAAAACCGTTGAAAGTGATGGTTATAACGCAGTGCAATTAGGGTTCGATGACAAACGTAAAGTGCTAAGTAACAAGCCTGAACAAGGACATGTTGCAAAAGCAAATACGAATCCTAAACGGTTCATCCATGAAGTTAGAGATGTTGCATTGGACGAATTAAAAGTCGGAGATACAATTAGTGCTGACTTATTCGCTGCAGGTGATATCGTTGACGTCACTGGTACTACCAAGGGACATGGTTTCCAAGGTAATGTCAAAAAAGATGGACAACATATTGGTCCGATGGCACATGGCTCCCGTTATCATCGTCGTCCAGGTTCTCTCGGTGCTATTATTAACCGAGTATTTCCTGGAAAGAAGTTACCAGGACGTATGGGTAACAATACACGAACTATTCAAAACCTTGAAATCGTTAAGGCTGACACAGAAAACAACGTATTGTTGATTAAGGGAAATGTCCCTGGATCAAAGAGCTCATTCTTAGTTGTTAAGAATGCAGTTAAGCCACATAAAAAGTAGAAAGGAGGACTAAATTAAATGACAAGCGTATCTTTATTTAAACAAGATGGTACAAAAAATGGCGACGTTGAACTTAACTCAGACATTTTTGGTATCACACCAAACGATAATGTGATTTTTGAAGCTGTGATTATGCAACGCGCATCAATGCGCCAAGGCACACATGCTGTTAAAAACCGTAGTGCAGTTCGTGGTGGTGGAAGAAAGCCGTGGCGTCAAAAGGGAACTGGTCGAGCACGACAAGGTTCAATCCGTTCACCACAATGGCGTGGCGGTGGTATCGTCTTCGGTCCCACACCTCGTTCATATGCTTACAAGTTGCCAAAGAAAATGCGTCGTTTAGCACTGAAGTCAGTACTTTCACAAAAAGTATTGGATGACAGTTTGTTAGTTGTTGATGATTACAGCTTTGAACAACCAAAGACAAAGGCATTTGCCCAATCACTCGACAGCTTAAAAGTTTCGACGAAAGCATTATTAGTCCTTGAAGAAGATAACGAAGCAACTGCTCGTGCAGCTCGCAATCTTGAAAACATCAAAATCGTTTCACCAAGTGGTGTTAATGTATTAGATGTTATCAACAGCGATAAGCTTATTATCACTAAAAAGGCTCTTTCTCAAGTAGAGGAGGCTCTCGCATAATGGAATCACGTGATATTATTTTACGTCCAGTCGTCACTGAATCATCAATGGCTGAAATGGACAATAAACGCTATACATTCGATGTTGATACTCGTGCAACGAAGACAGAAGTTAGAAAAGCTGTTGAAGACGTTTTTGATGTTAAAGTTGTTAAAGTAAATGTTATGAATGTTAAAGGTAAATTGAAGCGTCAGGGACGTTATTCTGGTTATACTAAGAAACGTCGTAAGGCAATTGTCACTTTGTCTGCTGACTCAAAAGAAATCAAATTATTCGACGAAGAATAATTAATAAAATATAGGAGGAAAAACACGTGGGGATTAAGAAGTTTAAACCAACGACAAATGCTCGTCGTGGTATGACGCAGCTTGATTATAGCGAAATCACCAAGACGACTCCTGAAAAATCGTTACTTGAGTCTCAAAAACATACGGCCGGTCGTAATAACTCTGGTCGAATGACAGTTCGTCATCGTGGCGGTGGTAACAAGCGTCAATATCGTGTTATTGATTTCAAACGAATCAAAGATGATGTTGCTGCAACAGTTAAAGCCATTGAATACGATCCAAATCGTACTGCTAACATTGCTTTAATTGGCTATGATGATGGTGTTAAGGCATACATCATTGCACCAAAAGGATTGAAGGTTGGTGACAAAGTTCAATCTGGACCTGATGCAGATATTAAAGTTGGAAATACATTACCATTAACCAATATTCCTGTTGGTACTATTATTCACAACATCGAATTAAAGCCTGGCAAGGGTGGCCAATTGGCTCGTTCTGCTGGTGCTTCAGCTCAATTGCTTGGTAAAGAAGGAAAATATGTTCTTGTACGTTTAGCTTCATCAGAAGTTCGTATGATCTTATCTACTGGCCGTGCAACTATTGGTGCTGTTGGTAATGAAGAACATGAACTTGTTAATGTTGGTAAAGCTGGCCGTACTCGCTATGCTGGACAACGTCCACATGTTCGTGGATCTGTAATGAACCCTAACGATCATCCTCATGGTGGTGGTGAAGGTAAAGCACCAATTGGTCGTCCATCACCTCTTTCACCTTGGGGTAAGAAGACTATTGGTAAGAAGACACGTAACAAACGGAATAAATCAAATAAATTTATTGTTCGTGGTCGTAAACGCGGTCGCTTAGGTAATATTTAGTTGAAAATTTCCCTAAAGGAGGTTTCATAATGGGTCGTAGTTTAAAAAAAGGACCATTTGCAGATGAACATCTTTTGAAAAAGATCGATGCACAAAAAGATCAAGAAAAGAAATCTGTAATTAAAACATGGTCACGTCGTTCTACAATTTTCCCAAGTTTTATCGGTTATACAATTGCTGTCTATGATGGCAGAAAGCATGTCCCAGTTTATATTCAAGATGACATGGTTGGCCATAAGCTTGGCGAGTTTGTACCAACGCGTACATTCCATGGTCATGGTAATGGTACCGACGATAAAAAGACAACTGCTAAATAAGGAGGATGAATCATGGCTGAACAAGTAACATCTGCACATGCAACTGCAAAAACTGTTCGCATTGCCGCTCGTAAGGTTCGTTTAGTAGTTGATCTTATTAGAGGAAAAAGCGTCGCAGAAGCAATTGCAACTCTTAAATTTACACCAAGAGGCGCATCGCCAGTAGTAGAAAAAGTTTTAATGTCTGCTGTAGCGAATGCTGAAAATAACTTTGATTTAGATCGCGAAGATTTGGTTGTAAGTGAAGCTTATGTCAATGAAGGACCAACGTTAAAACGTTTCCGTCCACGGGCAAAAGGTTCTGCTTCACCAATCAACAAGAGAACAAGTCATATTACAGTAGTCGTATCTGAGAAATAGGAGGGAACACGCGTGGGTCAAAAAGTAAATCCAAATGGATTTCGTGTTGGTATCATCCGTGACTGGGAAGCAAAATGGTATGCTGAAAAAGATTTTGCTAACTACTTGCGTGAAGATTTACAAATTCGTAAATTCATCTCAACTAAGCTTGCCGACGCATCTGTTTCCAATGTAGAAATCGAACGTGCTGCAAATCGCGTTAACGTTTCTATCCATACCGCAAAACCAGGTATGGTCATTGGAAAAGGCGGATCCGAAGTAGAAAGCTTACGGAAACAATTAAATGAGCTTACAGGTAAACGAGTTCATATTAATATTATTGAAATTAAGAAACCTGATTTAGATGCTAAATTAGTTGGCGAAAACATTGCTGCTCAACTAGAAGGCCGTGTCGCTTTCCGTCGAGCAATGAAACAAGCAATGCAACGTACAATGCGTTCAGGCGCTAAGGGTATCAAAACCCAAGTTGCTGGACGATTAAACGGAGCAGATATGTCCCGTGTTGAGCATTACTCTGAAGGAACAGTACCTTTGCACACATTACGTGCTGACGTTGATTATGCTTGGGTCGAAGCAAGCACAACATACGGTCGTTTAGGTGTTAAAACTTGGATCTACCGTGGAGAAATCTTGCCAGAAGCAAAGAGTTCCAAAGGAAATTCTAAAGAACAAGGAGGGAAATAATCATGCTAGTACCAAAACGAGTTAAGTTCCGTCGTGTGCATCGTGGTAAGATGCGTGGTGCCGCAAAAGGCGGTAAAACTGTTACATTCGGCGATTTTGGTTTACAGGCTTTAGATTCACATTGGATCTCAAACCGTCAAATTGAAGCAGCCCGTGTTGCTATGAACCGTCACATGAAACGTGGCGGTAAAGTTTGGATCAAAATTTTCCCTCATAAGTCTTACACTTCAAAAGGTGTAGGTGTTCGTATGGGTAATGGTAAAGGTACTCCCGAAGGTTGGGTAGCACCAGTGAAACGCGAAAAAGTGATGTTTGAAGTTGGTGGTGTTGATGAAGAAACTGCACGTGAATCATTACGTCTTGCTTCAATGAAATTACCAGTAAGAACAAAGATCATCAAACGCGAGGAAGTAGGTGGCGAATCAGATGAAGGCTAAAGAAATTAATGAATTAACCACTGATGAGATGCTTAAAAAGGAGCAAGATTATAAAGATGAGCTTTTCAATTTACGTTTCCAATTGGCTACTGGTCAATTAGAAAATACAGCTCGTTTAAAGCAAGTTCGTAAGAACATTGCCCGAATCAAAACTGTTTTACGTCAAAAAGAGTTAAGTAAGTAGAAGAATACGAAGGGAGGACTTACCACATGAGTGAGGAACGTAACGCTCGTAAAGTATATCAAGGTAAAGTTATTTCCGATAAAATGGAAAAAACTATTACTGTTGAGATTAGTACTACCAAAAAACATCCTGTTTATGGCAAACGTGTTAAATATTCAAAGAAAATTAAAGCACATGATGAAAATAATGAAGCTAAAATTGGCGATGTCGTAAAAGTTATGGAAACCCGTCCGTTGTCCGCAACAAAACGTTTCCGTTTAATTGATATTGTTGAAAAAGCAGTTATTATCTAAATTTTGTTATTTAAACTCGTATTCTGATACAAAGATGGAAGGAGGACACTAACTGTGATCCAACAAGAAAGTCGTTTAAAAGTTGCTGATAATTCTGGAGCACGTGAGATTTTAGTAATTAAAGTTTTGGGTGGTTCTCGTGTTAAATTTGGTTATATTGGTGATATTATTGTTGCTACTGTCAAACAAGCAACACCAGGTGGCGTTGTCAAAAAGGGTGACGTTGTCAAGGCTGTAGTTGTTCGGACAAAAACTGGTGCACATCGTGCTGATGGCTCATACATCAAATTTGATGAAAATGCTGCAGTTTTAATTAAAGATGATAAGAGCCCACAAGGAACACGTATCTTTGGCCCCGTTGCACGTGAATTGCGTGACAAAGATTTCATGAAGATTGTTTCTTTGGCCCCTGAAGTATTGTAATTAAGGATCGGATCGAAGGAGGTGCAACACGACATGTTCGTAAAAAATGGTGACAAAGTTCGCGTAATTAGCGGCAAAGAAAAGGGCAAGGAAGGAACAATTACAAAAATCCTTGCTAAACAAAATCGCGTTGTTGTAAAAGACGTAAACAAAGTTAAAAAACATCAAAAAGCTAGCAACACTAATCCCCAAGGTGGCATTATTGATGTTGAAGCAGCAATTGATGCTTCAAACGTGATGTTAATTGATCCATCTACAAATGAACCTACTCGTGTAGGCTATAAAGTAGTAGACGGTAAAAAAGTACGTTTTGCCAAAAAATCTGGCGAAACAATCGATAAATAATTCATGAAAGGAGGAAAAATTTTTCATGTCTAACCGATTAAAAGAAAAATATGTTAAAGAAGTTACCCCAGGACTCATGAAGAAGTTTGAATATACTTCAGTTATGCAAACACCTAAGGTTGATAAAATCGTCTTGAACATGGGTGTTGGTGATGCAACAACAAATGCTAAAAACCTTGATGAGGCTGTTGAAGAATTAACTTTAATCTCTGGTCAAAAACCATTGGTTACAAAAGCTAAAAAATCAATTGCTGGTTTCCGTTTACGTGAAGGTATGTCTATTGGTGCAAAAGTTACGCTTCGTGGCGAACGTATGTATGACTTCTTAGATAAGTTAATCAACGTTTCTTTACCACGTGTTCGTGATTTCCACGGTATCAGTGCTAAAGCATTTGATGGTCGTGGTAACTATACACTTGGGGTTCGTGAACAATTAATCTTCCCTGAAATTGATTATGATAATGTTAACCATGTACGTGGTTTAGATATTGTTATCGTAACAACCGCAGAGACAGATGAAGAATCTCGTGAATTGTTGGCACAAATGGGAATGCCATTCGAAAAGTAAACGAAGGGAGCAATTAACTTGGCAAAAAAATCATTAGTTATTAAGAGTCAACGTCCTGCAAAGTATTCGACACAGAACTACACACGTTGTGAACGTTGTGGCCGTCCACACTCTGTATATCGTAAATTTCATCTTTGCCGTATTTGCCTTCGCGAATTAGCTCATGAAGGCCAAATTCCTGGCATGAAAAAAGCAAGCTGGTAAAATTATACCGGAGTAAAAGGAGGGTAAACATTAATGTCTATGACTGATCCTATTGCAGATTTCTTAACACGTATTCGTAACGCCAACATGGTGCGTCATGAATCATTGGAAGTTCCTGCATCAAAAATCAAACGAGATATTGCTGAAATTCTTAAGAATGAAGGCTTTATCAAAAATATCGAATATGTCGATGACGACAAACAAGGTATTATTCGTGTATTTCTTAAATATGGTAAAAACAAAGAACGCGTTATTACTGGCTTGAAACGTATTTCAAAACCTGGTTTACGTTCATATGTTAAAGCTGATGACGTACCTAAGGTCTTAAACGGTTTAGGTATTGCTATTATTTCAACATCTGAGGGTGTAATCACTGATAAAGAGGCTCGTGCCAAAAAAGTCGGTGGCGAAGTTTTAGCTTACATTTGGTAAAATTTTAAAAGTAAGGAGGTGCCATTAAATTGAGTCGTATTGGTTATAAAGCTGTAGAAATTCCATCAGGCGTTGAAGTTAAAGCCGATGGTGATCAAGTAACTGTCAAAGGTCCTAAGGGTACATTAACACGTACTGTTAGCACGGAAATCACAATGACTGTTAAAGACAATGTGGTTACGTTTGACCGCCCAAGTAATGATAATAAAATGCGTGCCTTACATGGTGCAACTCGTGCCAACTTCAATAACATGGTTGACGGAGTTACAAAGGGTTACAAGAAAGAACTACAATTGGTTGGTGTTGGATATCGTGCACAACTTAAAGGTAAGACTTTAGTTTTGAACTTAGGTTATTCCAACCCTGTTGAATTAGAAACTCCTGCTGATATTGAGTTAGAAGTTCCTGACAATACACACGTTAATGTTAGTGGAATTAGCAAACAACATGTTGGCGATTTTGCTGCTGAAATTCGTGCCGTTCGTTCTCCAGAACCTTATAAAGGTAAAGGTGTTCGCTATGTTGGCGAATATGTTCGTCTTAAAGAAGGTAAAACTGGTAAGTAATGCCGCATAGGCTAATCATTAGAAAATTTTAGAGGTGAAAATTGTGATTTCAAAACCAGATAAGAATAAAACACGTCAAAAGCGTCATTTACGTGTTCGTAGCAAGATTTCTGGGACTGCAGAGTGCCCACGCTTAAATGTATATCGTTCAAATAAAAACATCTACGCTCAAGTAATTGACGACGTAGCGGGTGTAACGCTAGCAAGTGCCTCAACATTGGACAGTGAAGTTAGTGAAGGTTCAAAAGCTGAACAAGCAAGTTCTGTTGGTGCTTTAGTTGCAAAACGAGCAGCAGCAAAGAAAATCGAAAAGGTCGTTTTTGATCGTGGCGGTTACTTATACCACGGACGAGTTGAAGCATTAGCTGAAGCAGCTCGTGAAAATGGACTTAAATTCTAAGATAAGGAGGGAATACCGTACATGTCGAATTATATCGATCCAGAAAAGTTAGACTTGGAAGACCGTGTTGTTTCTATCAATCGTGTAACAAAGGTTGTTAAAGGTGGACGTCGTCTTCGTTTTGCTGCTTTAGTTGTTGTTGGCGATAAAAATGGTCACGTTGGTTTTGGTACTGGTAAGGCTCAAGAAGTTCCAGAAGCTATTCGTAAAGCCGTTGAAAATGCTACAAAGAGTTTGGTCCAGGTACCAATTATTGGCACAACCATCCCTCACGAAATCATCGGTGAGTTTGGTGGCGGACGAATTTTGTTGAAGCCTGCTGAAGAAGGTTCTGGTGTTGCAGCCGGTGGTGCTGTTCGTGCCGTTATGGAACTTGCAGGAGTTGATGATGTTACAAGTAAACGTTTAGGTTCAAATACACCTGTTAACGTTATTCGTGCAACATTTGAAGGCTTAAAAGGTTTACGTAGTGCTGAGGAAATTGCTGCTTTACGTGGCGTTTCAGCAGATCACTTGGCTGAATAAGGAGGAACAATGATGGCTCAATTAAAAATTACACTTATTAAAAGTGCGGTACATCGCCTCCCAAAGCAACGCAAAATTGTTAAAGAATTAGGTTTGGGACGGGTTAACAGCTCAGTTGTCTTACCTAATAATGAGGCGACTCGTGGTGCAATTTTCCTTATTGCCCATTTAATCGAAGTTGAAGAAGTTAAATAATTTAAATTAGTTAGGAGGTGCTGAAACTTATGAAGTTAAATGAATTAAAACCTAGCGAAGGTTCACGTCGCGAACGTAACCGTCTTGGCCGTGGAACATCATCTGGTAATGGTAAAACATCTGGTCGTGGTCAAAAGGGACAAAAAGCACGTAGCAAGGTTCGTTTGGGCTTTGAAGGTGGGCAAATGCCACTTTATCGTCGTATTCCAAAACGTGGATTTACTAACATTAACCGTAAGGAATATGCGATCGTTAATCTTAATGACTTAAACGCCTTTGATGAGGGTGCAGAAATTACACCTGAAGCACTTTTAAAGGCTGGAGCTGTTAAGAAAGCACTTAGCGGTGTTAAAGTTCTTGGTAGTGGTGAGTTATCAAAGAAACTTACAGTTAAGGCTAACAAGTTCTCAGAAAGTGCAGTAAAAGCAATTGAAGCTGCAGGCGGCAAAACTGAGGTGATTTAATGCTATCGACTATCAAAAACGCTTTTAAAGTAAAGGATATTAGAAATAAAATTCTGTTTACACTAGGTGTTTTGATTGTTTATCGTTTAGGTGCGTATATCACAGTTCCTGGGATTAACGCCAAAGCATTACAAAGTGTTGCTTCCTCCGGATTGGTTGGCATTCTAAATACATTTAGTGGTGGTGGCCTATCCAATTACTCTATTTTTGCGATGGGGGTTTCCCCATATATCACGGCTCAAATTGTTATTCAACTTTTACAAATGGACATCGTGCCCAGATTTGTAGAGTGGAGTAAACAAGGAGAGGTTGGACGTCGAAAGCTAAATCAAGCTACAAGATATTTAACTATTATCTTGGCATTTGTTCAGTCAGTCGGAATTACAGCCGGATTTAATGCTTTAAGTAGTTTAAATCTAGTCGAAAATCCAAGTGTTCAAACTTACATTACAATTGGATTGATTTTGACTGGTGGTACAATGTTAGCAACTTGGTTGGGTGATATGATTACTGACCGGGGCCTCGGAAACGGGGTTTCAATTCTAATTTTTGCCGGGATTATTGCTCGGACACCAACAAGTATGTATCAAATTTATCAAGAACAATTTGTCGATACGGCAAAAAGTGATTGGTGGAGCAGTTTCTTATTCGTTGGTGCGCTGATTATCGCAGTTTTAGTTATTGTTATATTTGTCACTTGGGTTCAACAAGCTAGTCGTCGTGTGCCAATTCAGTACACTCGCCGTGCTTCTGGAGCTTCAGACAGCAGTTACTTACCGTTAAAGGTTAACGTAGCTGGTGTTATCCCTGTTATTTTTGCAAGTTCGTTTATCGCAACGCCTCAAACTATTTTGATGGCTTTTGCGAATAACCATGCGCAAGATACTTGGTACAAAGTGTTGTCAGATGTATTCAATATGCAGACAACAGATGGTGCAATTCTATATACTTTCTTGATTGTTGTATTCACATTCTTCTATGCTTTTGTTCAGGTTAATCCGGAAAAGCTGGCAGAGAATCTTCAAAAACAAGGGAGTTATATTCCTGGAGTTTGGCCTGGTCATGAGACGCAGAGTTATGTATCTCAACTTTTGATTCGTTTATCAGTTGTGGGTTCGTTATTCTTAGGATTAGTTTCACTAATTCCTTTAATTGCGCAAGACCTGTGGAACTTAGATGAATCAATTGGATTAGGCGGAACGAGTTTACTAATTGTTGTTGGTGTTGCGATTGAAATTATCAGTCAAATTGATGGCTTAATGATGAAGCGTGAATACGTCGGATTTATTAGGACACCAGAGCAAACCGATTAAAAACGGAGGGCAAAGATAATATGTCTACACTTAATCTTGTATTAATGGGATTACCTGGTGCTGGTAAAGGTACGCAAGCACAAAAAATAGTTGATGAATTTGAAATTCCTCATATTTCCACGGGTGACATTTTCCGTGCAGCAATGAAAAATGAAACTGAAATGGGACTTGAAGCAAAAAAATACATTGACCAAGGTAATTTAGTTCCTGATTCTGTTACAGACGGTATTGTGGCGGATCGTTTAGCTGAAGACGATACAAAAGTCGGCTTTATGCTGGATGGATACCCAAGAAATCTCGAGCAGGCACAGGCATTGGATTCAATGACTGCAAAGCTTAATAAGCCAATTAGTGCAGTTATCAACATTCATGTTGATGCAGATGTGCTAGTTGAACGTTTGTCAGGTCGATTCATCTGTAAGAACTGTGGTGCAACTTATCATAAGTTGTACAACAAGCCTAAGGTAGAAGGAACTTGTGACGTTTGTGGTCACCATGAATTTTACCAACGTGAAGATGATAAACCCGAAACCGTAAAAAATCGTATTGAGGTTAATACAAAGCTGAATACACCACTCATTGATTTTTATAATGATAAGAAATTATTGTATACAGTTAATGGTGATCAAGATATCAACGATGTATACCGAGAAATTCAAAAGGTATTACGAGCTATTTAATGCTTGCCTGTTCATTATTACCAGTTAATTTTGTTTGTTTGCAAATGAAATTACCTTATGGTAAACTTGTTCAGGTTTAGCTTATAGTACTTTTATGCACAATAAGCGCTTGAACGAAATGAATTTGTAAAAAAGACAGTAAAAATGGGAGGCACATTTAGTGGCAAAAGATAATGTCATTGAAATTGAAGGTAAAGTTAAAGAAACTTTACCGAACGCGATGTTTAAGGTGGAACTCGAAAACGGTCATGAGATATTGGCACATGTTTCTGGAAAAATTCGGATGCATTATATTCGTATTCTTCCAGGTGACAAAGTAACTGTGGAAATGTCACCATATGACCTTTCAAAGGGTCGTATTACCTATCGTTTCAGATAAGTTTTTAACGTTTTATTAGGAGGAATATTCATGAAAGTACGTCCATCAGTAAAACCAATGTGTGAACATTGTAAAGTAATTAAACGTAAAGGACGCGTTATGGTTATTTGCTCAGCAAATCCAAAACACAAACAACGTCAAGGAAAATAATTAAGCTGGAGGTGAAATTTAATGGCTCGTATTGCAGGTGTTGATTTACCACGTGATAAACGAATCGTGATTGCTTTAACATATATTTTTGGTATCGGAAATACAACAGCTGTCAAGATCTTAAAGGATGCAGGTGTCTCTGAAGATGTCCGTGTTCGTGATCTTGCTGCTGATGATGAAGATAAAGTTCGTGCACAAGTAGATAACTATCGTGTAGAAGGAGATCTTCGTCGTTCAGTAAGTCTTGATATCAAACGTCTTCAAGAAATCGGTTCATACCGTGGCATGCGTCATCGTCGTGGACTTCCAGTTCGTGGTCAAAACACGAAGAACAACGCACGAACTCGTAAAGGCAAAAAGGTATCAATTGCCGGTAGAAAGAAATAATAAATAAAGGAGGCTAGCATATTGGCAACCAGAAAAACTTCTCGTAAACGTCGAGTAAGAAAGAACATCGAAGCTGGAGTGGCACATATTCACTCAACTTTTAACAATACATTAGTTATGATTACAGATCCTCAAGGAAATGCTGTTGCATGGTCATCAGCAGGTTCACTTGGATTCAAAGGTAGTCGTAAGTCGACTCCATTTGCTGCCCAAATGGCTGCAGAAGCTGCAGCTAAAGCAGCTATGGAACATGGAATGAAATCCGTTGAAGTTGCTGTTAAGGGTCCTGGTTCTGGTCGTGAAGCTGCTATTCGGGCACTCCAATCCACTGGATTAGAAGTATCCGCAATTCGCGATGTCACACCAGTTCCTCATAATGGTTCTCGTCCTCCAAAGCGCCGTCGTGTATAGTGCGTCAATTTTTTGAGGGCTAACTTCATGATGCATTCAGAGTTAATATGCACAACGCGTTTTGAAAGGGGTAAAGATAAGAATGATCGAATTTGAAAAACCAAACATTCATAAAATTGATGAGAATATCAATTACGGCAAGTTTGTCGTTGAACCGCTCGAACGTGGGTACGGAACAACATTAGGCAATTCTTTGCGTCGTATTTTGTTGTCATCATTACCGGGTGCGGCGGTTACAAGCATTCAAATTGATGGCGTTCTTCATGAGTTTTCAACAATTGAAGGCGTAGTTGAAGATGTCACACAAATCATCTTAAACATTAAAAAGGTTTCTTTAAAGATCGAAAGTGATGATGAAAAATCTTTAGAGATTGATGTTAAGGGTCCTGCTACCGTCACTGCTGGTGACATTCAAGGTGACAGTGATGTTGAGATTCTTAATCCAGATCAGTATATCTGTACCGTTGCTGATGGCGTGACTTTTCATGCTATATTGACAGCTGATACGGGTCGTGGTTATGTTTCAGCTGATGAAAATAAGGCTCGCAAGGATGATATGCCAATTGGTGTGCTTCCAATCGATTCCATTTATACCCCAATCGAGCGTGTCAATTATCAAGTTGAGAACACACGTGTTGGTCAACGGGATGACTATGATAAGCTTACTTTGGATGTTTGGACCGATGGTTCCATTAGTCCTAGTGAGGCTACTAGTCTTTCAGCAAAAATTCTTACTGAACATTTGGCTCTATTTGTTAATTTAACAGATGAAGCTAAAGATGCTGAAATCATGGTCGAAAAGGAAGAAACACATAAAGAAAAAATGTTAGAGATGTCCATCGAAGAGCTTGATTTGTCAGTTCGTTCATACAATTGTTTGAAACGTGCTGGAATCAATACTGTTCAGGAATTAACTGACAAAACTGAAGCACAAATGATGAAAGTTAGAAACTTTGGGCGTAAATCCCTTGAAGAGGTTAAAGTTAAATTAACTGACCTTGGACTTTCATTACGCAATGAAGACTAATTATAAGGAGGGTTTCCATTCATGGGCTATCGTAAATTAGGTCGTACGAGTTCACAACGCAAGGCTTTACTTCGTGACTTGACCACTAACTTAATTGTTAATGAAAAGATCGTTACAACTGAAGCACGCGCAAAAGAAGTTCGTTCAACTACTGATAAAATGATTACATTAAGCAAACGCGGTGATTTACATGCACGTCGTCAGGCTGCTGCTTTTCTTCGCAATGTAGTTGCTGATGTTTCTGAAGATGCTGACGAGGTTAAAGTTACTTCTGCACTTCAAAAATTGTTTGATGATTTAGCTACTCGTTATGCTGACCGTAATGGTGGGTATACACGAATTCTTAAGACAATGCCTCGCCGCGGAGACGCTGCACCAATGGTTATCTTGGAATTTGTTGACTAAATATTCAATCGAATATTTAATTTTTTAAATTAACAAATTTATCACTAGAAGTTGTGGTAGGGTGTAATGATGTTGGAATTTATTCCGAGTCTAGCCCACGGTTAATACGTTGTATTAACTATCACTTCTTTTCAGTGATTTTTTTGTATCTACATAAAAGCATAAGTATACTGGTTAGTGCGTTTGGGTATGTTAAAATAGAAAAAATACCTATCAAAGGAATGTTCTCGGATGAATGAAGTGATTAAAGTTGCACACTTAACATATGCATATTCTAAAAATAGTCAACCTGCTTTAGATGACGTCTCTTTTACGATTTCAAGCGGTGAGTGGGTAGCGATCGTTGGTCATAACGGCAGTGGGAAAAGTACACTAGCTCAAGCGTTGGACGGACTGATTGATTTTAAACAAGGACAAATTTGGGTTGAAGGTACTGAACTCGCAGAAGAAAGTGTTTGGGAAGTTCGTAACAAAATTGGCATGATCTTTCAGAATCCGGATAATCAATTCGTGGGGGCCACTGTGGAAGACGATGTGGCCTTTGGTCTGGAAAACATGGCGATTCCGCATGATGAAATGCACGAACGCGTGATGCAGGCACTAGAAGAAGTTCAGATGAGCGAGTTTCGTCACAAACAACCTGATCAGTTATCTGGAGGGCAAAAACAGCGAGTGGCACTTGCCGGAGTGATCGCCATGCAGCCTAAAATTATTATTTTGGACGAAGCAACCAGTATGTTGGATCCAGTGGGTCGGCGAGAAATTATAAACGTGATTCGTAAATTAAAGAAACGTTTGGGAATCACCGTGTTGTCCATTACCCATGAAATGGATGAAACAACCGATGCGGACAAGGTCATTGTTTTAAACGATGGTAAAGTAATTCGTACAGGTACTCCGGAAACTATCTATAACCATAGTGAGCTGTTATTGCAGTTGGGATTAGATGTTCCTTATTCCCAGAGATTAAAAAGGGAGTTAAAGCAGCGTCAGGTGAAAACGCCGGAAGCTTATTTTGATGAGAAAGGAATGGTGGACTGGTTATGGCAATCACTTTTAAAGAAGTAACTTACACCTATTCGCCTGATACGCCTTTTGAATTTGAAGCTTTGAAAAATATCTCCACAAAAATTGAGGATAATTCGGTTACTGCGATAATTGGACACACAGGAAGCGGCAAATCGACGCTCCTGCAGCATTTAAATGCGCTTTTGAAACCTACTGGTGGTACGGTCCTGATCGGTGATACTGCGATCACTTCTGAAACCAGTAACAAGAATCTGAAGCCGTTAAGAAAAAAAGTGGGCATTGTATTTCAGTTTCCTGAAAAACAGCTTTTTGCGGAGACGGTAGAAAAAGATATTGCTTTTGGACCAGAAAATTTTGGTAATACCACTGAAGAAGCAAGCCAAGTTGCTAAAAGAATGGCTGGATTAGTAGGGTTGCCTGCAGAGGTGCTTTCCCGATCACCTTTCGAATTATCAGGTGGTCAAATGCGACGCGTTGCGATTGCGGGTGTCTTAGCTATGCAGCCCGAAGTTCTGGTGCTTGATGAACCCACGGCAGGCTTAGATCCCAGGGGCCGTCGTGAAATTATGCAGCTTTTTACGAAACTTCAAAACACGCAAAAATTTACCATTGTTTTGGTTACTCATCAAATGGAAGATGTCGCTAATTATGCAGATCATGTGATTGTGATGGAGGCCGGGAAGATTGTTAAAGAAGGCAGTCCACGAACTGTTTTTGCCGATGTCGAATGGCTACATGAAAAACAATTGGATGTGCCAGCTAGTACCGAATTTGCCTTTGAAATGCAGAAACGCGGCTTTCATTTCACCCAGTTTCCGTTAACGGAGTCGGAGTTGGCTGATGACATAGCCGATTTGTTTAAGAAGAGAGGCCAAACGCATGAATAAAATCCTATTTGGTCGTTATATTCCGCTAGACTCTTTTGTACATCGCATGGATCCCCGGTCAAAACTAGTTCTAAGCTTCCTATACGTGATTGTTATTTTTTTTGCGAATAGTTGGTGGATTTACTTATTAATGACAATCGTGGCGTTTCTAAGTATTCTAGCTTCCAAAATTAATTTTAAACTTTTTGTTGAGGGAATAATGCCCCTGCTTTGGATTATTGCCTTCACTATGGTTATTCAAATATTTTTCGGTACCGGTGGTCATTTATATTGGCAGTGGGGGATTTTTTCCATTACGAGTTTGGGAATTTTAAATGCGGCATACATTTTTGTCCGTTTTACACTGATTATTTTAATTTCAACCCTTTTGACACTTTCTACTTCACCAATTCAGATTTCTGATGCCCTAGAATCTTTGTTGATGCCGCTTCGAAAGATACATTTTCCTGTTTATGAAGTCGCGTTGATGCTTTCGATTGCCTTACGGTTCGTACCGACGTTGATGGATGAAACGGAAACAATTATGAATGCGCAGCGAGCCCGAGGTGTTGATTTTGGGACAGGCAACATTGTGCAACGTTTAAAGAAAATTATTCCCATCCTGATTCCACTATTTGTGAGCGCGTTTAATCGGGCCGAGGATCTTGCCACCGCGATGGAAGCACGTGGCTACCAAGGAGGAACGGGAAGAACTAAGTATCGCCAATTAAAATGGGGGAATCGTGATACGATTGCGAGTTTAGTCTATTTATTAATGACGGCAAGTGTATTCGCGCTACGATTACTTTAAGGAGATTTTTATGTATCGTTATAAAATTACGATTGCCTATGATGGCACCAATTTTGCAGGCTTTCAAAAACAACCAAAACAGCGCACGGTGGAAGAAACTTTGGAACGAGCTGTAAATAAAATTGCTAAAAAACCGGCCAAATTAATCAAAGTGTATGGATCTGGTAGAACGGACGCGGGCGTTCATGCCTTGGGTCAAGTTGTTCATTTCGATATTCCTTTTTCTTTGTCTGATAACGCCATGATCCACGCCTTGAATAGTATTTTGCCATTGGATATTGAGGTGTTAGAAGCTCAGCAAGTAACCTCAGAGTTTCATGCTCGCTATGGAACACAAGGAAAAAGATATCGGTATCGCTTGGCGTTAGGTGAGTTTGTCGATCCATTTAAACGCAATTATACGGCTCACTGGAAGTTTCCACTAGACCTGCAGGCCATTCAGACGGCGTTACCAGATTTGATTGGTGAGCACGATTTTTCAAGCTTTTGTGCTGCTGGTGGGCACACAAAGACAAATATTCGGGAAATTTATGAAGCAACTGCGGTTTACGATGAAGCGCAAAATGAAATTGTTTTTGAATTTTATGGAAGTGGATTTCTTTATAATATGGTCCGGATTATGGTGTCGGTCCTAATTGAAATTGGGAGTGGCAAACGCCCGGAACATGATATTATTCGGCTCCTTAAGGTGAAAAATCGTGATCAGGCGCGTGTAACTGCCCCAGCAAGTGGTCTTTATTTAAAAAAAGTCTATTATCCAAAGAATTTTGGTAAATGATTATTGACTTTAGTGGTGTAAATTAGTAAAATTAAATTTGGTATTGTTTACCTCCACAAATAGGCCCCGGAAACTTATTTAAAGTTGAGTTAAACAAAACAGAAATTGGAGGAATTACAAGTGCGTACAACATATTTAGCAAAACCAGGCGAGGTAGATCGCAAATGGTACGTAGTAGATGCTACAGACATTCCTTTGGGACGTCTAGCAAGTACAGTTGCATCTATTTTACGCGGTAAAAATAAACCAACATTCACACCTAACGTTGATACAGGTGACTTTGTCATCGTTGTGAATGCAGCAAACATCAAATTAACAGGTCGTAAAGCAACACGTAAATTCTATTATCACCATTCTAATCACCCAGGCGGCTTAAAAACCAAGACTGCTGGTGAAGTTCGTGATAAGACTCCTGAAAGATTAATTGAGATGTCAGTTAAAGGGATGCTTCCTCATAACTCTCTTGGTCATAAAATGGGACTCAAATTACATGTCTACGCTGGCGAAGATCATGATCATCAAGCTCAACAACCTGAAAAGCTTGATATCACAAACTTAATTTAAGGAGGAAACGAATTTTGGCAGAAGCACAATATCGCGGCACTGGTCGCCGTAAAAACTCTGTTGCCCGTGTACGTCTTGTACCCGGAACAGGTAAAATTACTGTAAATGATAAAGCAATTGAAGATTACATCCCATTTGCTAACTTGCGTCAAGTTGTTATCCAACCATTCGAAGTTACAGAAACAACAGGTACTTATGATGTTCTTGTAAACGTTAATGGTGGTGGTTTCTCTGGACAATCAGGTGCTATTCGTCATGGAATCGCACGTGCATTGCTCGATGTAGATCCTGACTTCCGTACACCTTTAAAACGTGCTGGTCTCTTAACTCGTGACCCTCGTATGAAGGAACGTAAGAAATACGGTCTTAAAAAGGCTCGTAAAGCAGGACAGTTCTCAAAACGTTAAAATTTATTTTTTCAATGTTTCAAACACTTCTTCTGGCGGAGAGGTGTTTTTTTGTATAAAAAAAGCAAGGTAGAAATCACAATGTTTGTTGTTTTAACGGATGTGACTAGTTAAAACTTCAAATTAGATTTCTATCTTGCTTTTTAATTTATTTATTTGTTGATTCGTTTGTAATTTTCATCAAAGTATTTTCCTGCGCGGATCTCATCAGGCAACTCTTTGTAAGGAGCCTCACTGATCACATCGTCATTGTTTTGACCAGCATCACCAATATAAGTGATCTGAGCAAATTCAGGAACTACCATCTTTGGATAAGTTTCATATTTTTCACGAGCAGCTTCCATAACGTCAATATGGTCGTTTTGGAAAGTTACAGTAATTTCTGGATGTTCTTGAACCCATTTTGGAAAGAAGATTGTTCCGTTGACTTTCTTGTCATTTGGCATAAAGTCCAAAGCTACATCGGTACCGGTTGGTTCTGTCCAAGAAACCTTATAGATCCCAGGAACTAGCATCACAATGTTAGCTTCTTGATCTTTTACCCAGCGGCCAGCAACCATTCCGCCGTGAATGCGGTAGTCAACTGTATGATCGTTTTTAGCGTACCACTCGTATTCCCAACCGTTATCGTATGTGTAAATAAAATGTGTTCCCAAAAAATCGTCTAGTGTCTTAAATGTTTTTGCCATTCTAATAATTCCTCCTAATGTGTAATTAATTACATGTTTTAATCAACTTGGTTATGTTACAATTTTTTTAACGAAACGTCAAGGAGGAAGATTCGATGGCTCAAAAAAATCGCCTGAAATATGTATTATTAGGATTATTAAAAAGTAAAAAACAAACTGGTTATGATCTTGCAAAATCCTTTGATTCGGACATTGGTGAGTTTTGGAATGCAAATCACAGTCAAATTTATCCACTCTTAAAACGGATGGAAGATGATGCGCTGATCGGTCATGAATCAATGACGGTGGGCCAGAAGCTTCACAAAAAACAGTATTTTATTACCAGTGCGGGACAAGAGATTTTCAACGCTTGGTTAAAAAGTCGTTCTGAATTGGATAACACGCACGACGAATTTATTTTGAAGTTGTTTTTTATTGATGATGCGCAATCGCCGTTGTTAAAACCCATGATTGCAACTCAGCAAAAGTATCACGAAGATAAATTAAAACAATTAACTAGCCAATTTAAACAAAAGTTTTCTACACAAGAAAAGATTGATCAAAGTTTTGGGCATTCTTTGGTTCTCCGCCACGCAATTGATCGAGAACAAGGTTACAGTAGGTGGCTTGAAGAAATGTTGACACTAATTTAGAAAATGAGAAGCATAATTGACTTTTTCTTAAATATTGATTAAAATTAAACTTTATGTTTAATAAACAACTCATTTTGATGGGAGCTAAAGCATGTCAAAAACAGGAAAATTTGCCGATTTGTTTGTTCGTAAAGAAGTTAATACAGATATGTTTAAGAAAACTGGGCTTGATAAAACCTTATCAGCCTTTAGTTTAACAACGATGGGGGTCGGCGCAATTGTTGGTGCGGGGATATTTATCACACCAGGAATTATTGCCGCTTCGTACAGTGGGCCAGGGGTATGGCTGTCCTATCTAGTTGCCGCGGTGGTCTGTTCCTTAGCAGCGTTATGTTATTCTGAGTTTTCTTCGACCATTCCATTGGCCGGAAGTGCCTATACCTATATTTATGCGGTATTCGGCGAGCTCATTGCTTGGATCCTCGGCTGGGCCCTCATTTCAGAATATTTATTTGCAGTTTCTTCGGTGGCGGTCAGTTGGTCGGCTTATTTTCAAAATGTTTTAGCTGGCTTCAATATTCACTTACCAGCGATTTTTCGGGCCGCCTATGGCACTGCTGGAAGTCCACGCGCCCTTTTCGACTTACCAGCATTCCTAATTACGATGATTATTGCCTACTTGTTGGTTCAAGGGGTGCGAGAATCTGCAAAAGTTAATGCTGTCATGGTTATTTTGAAGATCGCTGTGATTGTCTTATTCATCGTTGTCGCGGCGTTTTACATTCGTCCGACTAACTACAGCCCAATGTTACCTTTTGGCGCAAAAGGCGTGATCCGGGGCGCTGCTGTGGCGTTCTACGCCTATATAGGTTTCGATGCCGTTTCGACAGCCTCAGAAGAAGTTAAAAATCCTAAACGTGATATGCCCATTGGAATTGTCTCGTCATTGATTGTGGCATCGGTTCTTTATATCTTATTATCAGTAGTTTTGGTCGGAGTTGTGCATTACACAAAGTTAAACGTGGCTGATCCAGTTGCGTTTGCCCTGCATTTTATTCATCAAAACTGGGTCGCAGGAATCGTATCTTTGGGAGCGGTTGTTGGAATGACCACCGTTTTGATCGTGATGTTGTACGGGGGGACGCGCTTGATTTTTGCAATTAGTCGCGACGGTTTGTTGCCCAGTGCTTTGCATAAACTAAATCCGCAAACCCACGTACCAACGATTAATACGTGGGCGTTAGGCTTTATTGCCAGTGTTTTTGCCGGAATTATTCCGTTAACCAAAATTGCAGAATTAGTTAATATTGGGACGCTGTTCGCCTTTGCGATGGTTTCTCTTGGAGTCGTCTTTTTGCGAAAGGATCGCCGGTTCCGGGATTTGCCTAAGTCGTTTGAAGTTCCGTTTTATCCAGTGATTCCAATCATTTCGTTTCTGGCTTGTATCTACTTGATGCTTCAGCTAGCTTCATTTACTTGGATGATGTTTGGTATTTGGTTAGCAATTGGATTAATTGTTTACTTTGGTTATGGATTTTCACATAGTCATGCACGACAAAACGAAGAAAAATAACAAAAGGATTTCTGAAAAGTTGGTAAGCAATACTTACCGATGATTTCAGGAATCCTTTTTAAAATTTTAATAGCCGTTATTCAAATCGACCTTATTTTCGTAAACAGAACCAGTTTCCACAAAAGATTTTAAATTCGGCAAAAAAATGGCGTGCCAAGCACTTCCTAGATTTTCCATTTCAGACGAATAGTGGGGCGTCACCAACACATTTGGTAGTTCCCATAAAGGACTAGTATTAGGCAGGGGCTCTTCTTCAAAGACATCAAGCGCTGCATGCTGAACTTTATGATCTTGGATGGCCTGAATTAAGGCGTTAGTGTCAACCGACTTACCGCGACCAACGTTTACGAATAAGTACGTTTCGGGCAGAGATTGGAAGAATTGATCATTAAAAAAGTGGGTAGTTTGATCAGTTAAAGGCATGATGTTGACGATCACATCGGTATGCGCAACGGCCTGTTGCCAATCCGATTGGGCATAAGTTTTATCAAACGACGAAACAGCATGGCCACTGCGATTTACGCCAATTGTCTTTGCATGAAAAGCTTTTAACAATCTAGCAAGTTCGGCACCGATGTGGCCCGTGCCAAAAATTGTCCACGTTGACTGACTTAAGGTGCGAATATTTGTAAACTCTGAATGTTCTGCCCAACGTTGTTTTTGACCGTTAGCCAGGACAGTGGGAAAATCGCGCGCAAAATACAAAGCGTATAGTAAAACGGTTTCTGAAATAGGGGTGGCATGCACGCCACTCATGTTACTGACCAAGATATTTCTTTGTTTGAGTTCAGCCAAGGGCAAATAATCAATCCCGGCACTGACAGTTTGAATCCATTTCAGATGACTATTGACAGCAGTTAAAACATTTTCAGATAAAGGTAACTGCCAACCAAGCATGATGGTGATGTTTGCGTAGTCGTCTGGCGTGATACTTTCCGGGGTAAAAATTTTAACGCCCAATTTCTGATAGGCAGCAACATCTAATTCTGAATTATGAGGTAAAATCAAAAGGTTTTCCAAAGTGTAATAACTCCTTTATAAAGTGGCTTGTAGTTAATTTTTCCGTTGCTTTCATGATATAATGATTTTTAACAATTAAGAAATTAAAAGACTTTTCAATTCTTGTGAGGGACTTAAAATGGGGAAAAACAGTTCAGCGGCACGAATTAGTATCTTAGGGTTGTTTGCGGCAATTATTATTTTACAAAATTACGTTCCAATGATTGGTTACTTGCCAGTTGGTCCGCTAAATATCACGACAATTCACATCACCGTGATTATTGCGGCGGTCGTTTTGGACCCGGTCGATGGAGCTCTGGTCGGTGGTATTTGGGGAATTGTGGATTGGATTCGCGCACTGACAGTGACATCGAGTGCGTTAGGTAACATTGTGATGGTGAATCCGTTAATTTCCATCTTACCGCGAATTTTAATTGGTTTGATTGCAGGATGGCTATTTTCAAGGCTAGCCCGGAATAAAGATAAGCTCACCTTACCACTCATAATTAGTGGCATCGCTGGTTCATTAACCAATACGGTACTTGTTTTAGGTGGGATTGCGCTCTTTTTTGGAAACGGCTCGACTATTTTACATGCCATTAACTTTCAGGCATTGACGCCATACATTTTATTGGTGGCAGGCACCAACGGAATTCCCGAGGCCATTGCGGCCGCAATCTTGGTACCGTTAATTTCGGCGCCATTGCTTAAATATACGAAATTAGGTAGAGATCGGTTTAGATAAAGTTTTTTAAAAGAATGAAATAGAAAGATGGAGAAATTTGGCAAAACGAAAAAAACGACGAAAAACTAATTTTTTATTTAAAAAGGGAAAACTCCAGTTATCGGGAGTTATTTCGCTAGTTTTAATTTTTGGAATGGTCGTAGTTTTGGCAGTCCAACTAATTCCACGCATTTCCTTTTCAACTAATCAACCGGAGACAACTTTGAATACAACTAATCATCAAAAATTTATTCGGACCCTTGCACCTTATGCGCAAACGATGCACAGAAAATACGGGGTTTTGCCAAGTATTACGATTGCTCAGGCAATTTTAGAATCTGATTGGGGGACCAGTCAACTTTCTGATCGTTACAATAATTACTTTGGGATGAAAGGTACGATCTATCAGACAACCAAAGAAATGAAAACTCAGGAATTTACGAATGGCAAATGGGTGACTGTAACCGCTCGTTTTCGGGTGTATAATAGTTGGAAAGATTCTGTAAAGGATCACACGATGTTATTTGTGAACGGAACAAATTGGAATCGTGATCAGTACAAAGGCGTTTTGACAGCCAAAGATTATAAAACGGCTGCCCAAGCGCTGTACACGGCTGGTTACGCAACCGATCCGGATTATCCAAGCAAATTGATTGAATTAATTCAGAGTTACCAGTTAGAAAAATATGATCAACAATAAAACTATGTGGAGGCAAAATTGTGAAGTTATTAGAAGACCGTATTCGTAAAGAGGGAATTGTTCTCCCTCATGATGTTTTGAAAGTAGACAGCTTTTTGAATCATCAGGTAGATCCTGAACTCATGTTTGAAGTTGGTAAGGAGTTTGCAAAGTTGTTTGCAGATAAACCCATCACAAAGATTTTAACCGTGGAGTCTTCAGGAATTGCGCCTGCCGTAATGACCGGGTTGGCGATGCACGTGCCCGTTGTTTTTGCCCGGAAGCATAAAAGTCTAACCTTAACTGATGATTTACACACAGCGGATGTTTATTCTTACACAAAACAGACCACGAATAAGATTTCGATTGCTAAACGATTTATCGAACCAAACGATTCTGTCTTGATTATTGATGACTTCCTGGCTAACGGCCAAGCAGTGGAAGGCTTGTTAACAATTATTAAAGAGGCAAACATCGAAGTTCAAGGAATTGGAATTGTAATTGAAAAAACGTTCCAAAAAGGGCGGGCGTTGATTGAGAAACGGCAAATTCCGTTGGAAGCGTTAGCGCAAATCGCTAGTTTGGAAAATGGCCAAGTTCAATTCGTAAAATAGCCTTAAAAACAGGAAAACCACTTGCCAAGTAAGCCTGACAACAGTAATATGAAAAGTGAAGATAAAAATCGGAGTAAAAGATAAAAAGAATACTGCACGGCGAACAAGTGCATGAGAATGGGTGGTTTAAATGACAGTTTCGAATAACGCAATGCTATATCCTGGAGATACTTTGGGAATTGTTGGAGATAGTTCTAATGGTTCACAATTAATCACGGCAGCTCGTCGGTTAGGGCTGCGAGTGATTGCTTATGGTCCAAACGAAGTAAGTGAGACTATGCAATTGGCTGATGTCCATATTGTTGGGGCGCTTAATGATGGAAACAAGCTTCAGGAATTTGGCGAGAAATGTGATTCTGTGATTTACGAATCCGAACATGTAGATGTCCAAACCATTAAATATCTCGAGCAGTATACAAATATTCCTCAAGGAACCAACGGACTAGAAGTGACGCAAGATCGTTTGATTGAACGGGCATTTTTTGATCAACTAAATCTGAATTCAGCTCCTTATGCCACCGTAATTAGTTTGAGTGATATTTACGAATCTATAAATTCAATTGGCTATCCAAGTATCTTAAAGCCAATTCAAAAAAGTATGGAGAAAAATACAGAGCTCCGAATTAATACCCAGACGGATATTCCTGAAGCAGCTGACCTATTAAACGAACGAACTTACGTATTAGAATCCACTGTCGATGCTAAACAAGAGTTAGTGATCACCGTTGCTCAAGGAATGAACGGGGAACGCAAGATCTTTCCGATTGCAGAAAATATTTATGCTGAGGAACATTTAGTAGAGACCATCATGCCGGCAACGACTTCTAATGGTGTTCAAAATGAGCTTTTACGTATTGCCAATCAAATTGCTGATGAATTAGGCTACGTGGGTGTGTTCGAGATCTCATTTGCCATTACAGCTAATGAAGATATTTATGTTAAACGGATTGTGCCTTCTATTCATCGTCCGGGGTATGTGTTTAATCGCGCAACCAATGTGAGTGTCTTTGATCAACATTTGCGGGCCATTGCGGGGATGCCGTTAAGCGATATTAAGCTTTTTGTGCCAACCATTATGGTTAACTTTGATAAAGATCAAATGCAAGCGATTCGGACCCAGTGGAATATTAAGAACAATTGGTATTTCCATGTTTATGCCCAAAACAAGACGACTGAAAAAGAAACCCGTGCCGGTTATGTCTTGGTAGAAGCTAATTCAGTCCAACAAGCTCAAGAACAAATCGATAACACAGAGATTTGGACTAAGACCGTGATTGACTTTGAAAGCCTAGATTAATAATTTAAATGATTTGGAATCAAGATGGTGAATTAGGATCTTGATTCTTTTTTTGTAATTTTTTAAGAAGTCGAAGTAATTTTGGTTTTAGGGTCAAGTATTGCCGAGTTTTTGGTATAATTAGAACTGATTGAATTTTTCAGAACAAGAAATGGTTTTAGGATAGAGAGGATTGAAACTTTTGCCCGAAAATAGGTTATTAAAAGGTCTAAATGACAAGCAACAAGAGGCTGTTAAAGCAACTGAGGGTCCCTTATTAATTATGGCAGGTGCCGGTAGTGGTAAAACCCGTGTTTTGACACATCGGGTGGCTTATCTTATTGAAGAGAAGGCTGTTAATCCTTGGAATATTTTAGCAATCACCTTTACAAATAAGGCTGCTAAAGAAATGCGCGAACGAGTTATTAAACTGTTGGGAGCAACCGGATCCGATATATGGGTATCCACATTCCATGCTTTGTGTGTGCGTATTTTACGGGCAAACATTGACCAAATTGGATACAACCGGGCTTTTTCGATTGCCGACATGAGTGAGCAACGGACTTTAATGAAGCACATTGTGGCTGATTTAAACTACGATCCGAAGAAATTTGATCCCAAATCATTATTAGGAGCCATTTCAAACGCGAAAAACGATTTATTGACGCCAAGTGACTATAAGGCCAACGCTAAAACCCCGTTTGAAGTGGTTGTGGCGGCTGCTTATGAAGAATACCAACGGCGTTTGAAGATTAACCAGGCGTTGGATTTTGATGATCTCATCATGCAGACAATCACACTGTTTCAAAAGAATCCCGACACTTTGAGTTTCTATCAAAACAAATTCCACTATGTTCATGTGGATGAATATCAGGATACTAATCAGGCCCAATATACGTTAGTTAAGATGTTGGCTAAACGATTCAAAAATATTTGTGTGGTTGGGGATGCTGATCAGAGTATTTACGGTTGGCGAGGAGCTGACATGCAAAACATCCTGAACTTCGAAAAGGACTATAAAGATGCCCAGGTGATTTTGTTAGAGCAAAATTATCGCTCAACAAAGAAAATTTTGGATGCAGCTAATTCAGTGATTAAACACAACACAACGAGACGTCCTAAAAAATTGTGGACAGAAAATAATGATGGCGATGATATTACCTATTATCGGGGACAAAGTGAAAATGATGAAGTCCATTTCATTGTGCAACAAATTAAAAAGCAAATTGAAGACAATCATTATCAATTCGGCGACTTTGCTGTTTTGTATCGGACCAACGCTCAGTCACGAGCAGTTGAAGATACCTTTTTGAAATCAAGTGTTCCTTATACCATGGTTGGTGGGCATAAGTTCTATGACCGAAAAGAAATTCGCGATGTCTTAGCCTACTTAACATTGTTAGCTAATCCAGATGATTCGATGAGTTTTGAGCGGATTATTAATGAACCAAAACGAGGAATTGGAACTAGTTCAATTGAGAAATTAACTGATTTCGCAAACTATAATCATTGGTCATTATTTGAGGCTGCTCAAAATGTCGAGGTTGCTAATGATCTTGGCGGACGTGCTAAGAATGCGATTGACCAGTTTGCGGGCGTTATGACAGATCTTAAAAAGATGGCTGAATTCGTGCCAATCACCGATTTGACTGAGCAAGTTTTAGATAAAACAGGCTATCGGGCCGAATTGAAGAAATCGCGTTCTCTAGAAGCTGAGACGCGTTTGGAAAATATCGAAGAATTTTTGACGGTTACAAAACAGTTTGATGATAGCCATCAAGACGAAGAAGAAACAACTGCCGAGACCCGTTTGGCCGACTTTTTGGCTGATTTGGCGTTAGTTTCTGATCAAGATAGTGTTGAAGAAGAGCCATCAGCTGTGACCTTAATGACTTTGCATGCTGCTAAAGGCCTTGAATTTCCAGTTGTCTTTTTGATTGGAATGGAAGAGGGCATCTTCCCATTATCACGAGCTGCAATGGATGAGGATCAATTGGAAGAAGAACGGCGCTTAGCATACGTAGGAATCACCCGGGCCCAAAAGAAATTGTACATTTCCAATGCCTATTCACGCATGTTGTATGGCCGTCTTCAAAATAATCCCGCTTCGCGTTTTATTGAAGAAATCGATCCTGACGTTTTGGAATCAGCTAATCAAACGGCTGGGGCAACCCCAAATAGTTATGGCAATCGGCAAAAAGCTTATCCATTTGATCACAAGATGGAACGGGCGACGGCGACTACGTATCAGCAACCACAAGCTAAGCCACAGAAATATGTGGGAACAGGTGCTGACAAAGTGAGCTGGTCCGCTGGTGACAAGGTGCAACATAAGGCTTGGGGAACTGGGACAGTTGTTAAAGTAACTGGAAAAGGCGAAGATGCTGAATTAGATATTGCCTTTCCAGACCAAGGTGTCAAACGATTGTTGGCAGCATTTGCGCCAATTACCCGTTTGGATTAATAAAAATCTTAATTTTAAAGAAATAAATCGCATTTACAAAGGAAAGACCTTGACAGTTTTCTGGTTTAATCCTCATAATTCAGTAGTGAATTATGATTGAAACGGAGGAAGTACACGGTGAATCTAAAGAAAAGTTTGGTAGCAGTTGCGCTACTATTTAGTGCGTTGATCCTAGCATCTTGTGGTAATAGCAGTAATACGAGTTCCAGCTCAAGCAGTAAAAATGGAACGAGTACTAGCAGCACAAAAAGTGGCAGCTATCAGGTTACGGGTCGGACGAATAGTAGCCAGTATGCAGGGGTCATTAAAAATGGCAAGTATTTGACGAGTAAATCGCGTGGAGTGACTGTTAGTCAGAGCTCTGGTAATTTAATGAATTTAAAGAGCTTTGAAGCTGGGTTACAAGATATTTCCAAAAATGAATTTTCAACTTCAAAATACATTTTTCAAGAAGGCCAGTATTTAAGTAGTGACACTGTGAAAAATTGGTTAGGCCGAAAGTCTAAATCCAACGCAGATGGCTTAAATCCAGCCAGTAACGGTTCAACTACCCCAACGGGACGTAATCCGATTTATTTACAAAGTATGGAAGAGCAGGATTATGTTCAAAAAAGTGGTAGTAAACTAAAACTCAGTGGAATTACCATTGGATTAGCAATGAATTCAGTTGACTATTATCGAAAGACGACTTATGGCGCTGAATATCAGACTAACATTAGCGATGCCACTCTTGAAAAAGAGGGTAAAGCGATGGCTAAAGAAGTTTTGGCCCGATTGCGTAAGAAAAAGGGATTGGAAAATATCCCAATTGTGATTGCAGTCTATAAACAAGCTTCTAATGATAGTTTGGTTGGTGGAAACTTTGTAAGTTATTCCATAAATAAAGGGAATTCTATTGAGAAGTGGAAGGCGCTGGATATTAAAAATGTAGTCTTCCCACTAAAGTCAGATGAATCGGCACCTAACAGTAATGATTCAGATGCTTTCTCTAACTTCAAGTCAGAGGTCGAAAATTTCTTCCCTAATTTGAGTGGGGTTACGGCACAGGCTCAGTATAAGAATGGGTCGTTGCAAGGAATGAATGTGTCGGTGACGACGCAATTCTATAGTGAAACTGAGATTAATAGTTTTACGCAATTCTTGGCGGATCAGGCGGAGAAGTACTTGCCAAGTGGAGTGAAGATTGATATTACGGTGAGCTCAACGACGGATGGGGTGCAGAGTTTCTTGAGTCGTTCAAGTACGGCAAAGAGTTTCTCGACGCATGTGTTTGAAAGTTATTAAATAAAGAGTGGTTAAAAAGGCGTTTAGCTTCTGAGTACTAGCCTAGATAACTGAATGATTCGGTTTAGGAATCGTTTGACTATCGTAGCTAAGCGGAAGAAGCTGCCTCAAGAGACACGTTTCAGCGAAAGCAGCAGAGCATTTCCACCCAAACAAACAGCTGCGAGATACACATTTCCAACAGTCTATGGATAAACGACACTTTAAAATATATAAGCAATTTATGGTAAAATAATTTGATAGATTTGAAAGAAGGATTACACATGGCAAACGAACAGAAGATTGATAAATCTCAAGTAGAACATGTTGCTAGTTTAGCTAAGCTAGAGTTTGACGATGCCGACTTGGGTAAATTCACCACGCAATTAGGCGATATTATGGATCTTTTCAATACCCTTAGCGCAGTGGATACAGACGGTGTTACGCCAACGTTCAGTGTGACGGATCAATTTAACACGATGCGTGAAGACGTTGCGGTTAACAGCCATGAAAAAGATGCCTTATTGAAAAACGCGCCCGATACTCAGGATGGTTACATTCGAGTTCCCGCAATTATTGATGAAAGCGAAGGGGCAAAGTAGATGAATTATTTTGATACAGATTTGACAACTTTGCATGAAAAGTTAGTCAATAAAGAAATCACCTCAGAACAATTGACAAAAGAAACCCTTGCAACAATTAAAGCAGACAACGACAAGTTGAATGCTTATATTACGATTGATGAAGAAGCGGCTTTGGCTGCAGCTAAAGTCGTTGACGAAAAAGGAATTGACGCAGATAATCTCTGGGCCGGAATTCCCATCGCCATCAAAGATAATATTGTGACAAAGGGTTTGAGAACAACTGCTGCTTCAAAAATGTTGGAGAACTTCAATCCAATTTATGATGCCACAGTTATCGAGAAACTCCGTGCCAATGATGTGGTTATTATTGGAAAAACCAACCTAGATGAGTTTGCAATGGGTGGTTCAACAGAAACTTCTTACTTTAAGACTACCCATAATCCTTGGAACTTGAGTAAAGTGCCTGGTGGTTCTTCGGGTGGTTCGGCCACAACTGTTTCCGCTGGTGGCGTATTGGCTGCTTTAGGAACAGATACTGGTGGTTCAATTCGGCAACCAGCTTCATTTACTGGAGTTGTTGGTGTAAAACCAACCTATGGACGAGTTTCTCGTTGGGGAATTATTGCCTTTGGTTCAAGTTTGGATCAAGTGGGTCCTTTCACGCGAACCGTTAAAGATAATGCTGCTTTATTAAATATTATTGCTGGTCATGATGATCATGATTTGACGAGTTCTGACAAGGCCGTTCCTGATTTCACAGCCGGTTTAGATGGCTCTGTTAAAGGGATGCGCATTGCTCTTCCTAAAGAATACTTAGGTGATGGTGTTGACGAAAACGTCAAGAAGGCCGTTTTGGATGCTGCTAATACATTCAAAACCCTTGGAGCGACAGTTGACGAAGTGTCATTACCAAACAGTAAGTACGGAATTGCTGCATACTACATCATCAGTTCTTCAGAAGCTTCTTCAAATTTACAAAGATTTGATGGGATTCGTTACGGTTACCGTGCCGAAGATGTTAAGAATTTGGAAGATGTTTATGTACGTTCCCGTTCTGAAGGGTTTGGCGATGAAGTTAAACGCCGGATCATGTTGGGAACTTATTCATTGTCAGCTGGTTTCTATGATGCATACTTCCGCAAGGCTGCTGAAGTCCGGACATTAATGATTAATGACTTTAAGAAAGTATTTGAAGATCATGATTTCATTATTGGACCAACTGCACCAACCCCAGCCTTTGGAATTGGTGAAGATTCCAATGATCCAAAGAAAATGTATATGAATGATGTTTTGACAGTTCCAGTCAACATGGCCGGTTTGCCCGGAATGTCCTTACCAGCAGGCTTTAGTAATGGCTTGCCAGTTGGTTTGCAGATTATTGCCAAACCATTTGACGAACAAACTTTGTATCGTGCTGGCTATGCATTTGAACAAGCAACTGACTTTCACAAAGAAACTCCAGAGATTGGGGGAGACAAATAATGAATTTTCAAACGACAATCGGACTTGAAGTCCATGTTGAATTAAAAACAAACTCAAAAATCTTTAGTCCTTCTCCCGTAGCTTTTGGTGATGATCCCAACGCCAATACTAACGTAATTGACTGGGGGTATCCTGGTGTTTTACCAACAACCAATAAAGGAGTAGTTGAGTCTGGCATTAAAGCGGCTCTTGCTTTGCATGCGGAAGTTGAACAACATAACCATTTTGACCGTAAAAATTACTTCTATCCTGATAATCCAAAGGCTTACCAAATTACCCAGGCTGACAAACCTATCGCCCATGATGGTTGGATTGAAATCGAAGTTGACGGCGAAAAGAAAAAAATTGGAATTGCCGAAATGCATATCGAAGAAGATGCGGGTAAAAATACCCATAATCCCAATGGCTATTCATTCGTCGATTTAAACCGTCAGGGAACGCCATTAATCGAAATTGTTTCTAAACCAGATATTGCTTCACCTGATGAAGCTTATGCTTACCTTGAAGCTTTACGCCAACGGGTTCAGTTTACCGGTGTGTCTGATGTGAAGATGGAAGAAGGATCTATGCGAGTTGATGTTAACATTTCAATTCGTCCTTATGGATCCGACAAATATGGAACCAAAACAGAAATCAAAAACTTGAACTCGTTTAATTACGTTCGTAAGGGTCTTGCTTATGAAGAAAAACGACAACAACAAGTTTTGATGTCTGGTGGGACTATCCAACAAGAAACCCGCCGTTTTGATGAAACCACTGGTCAAACAGTTTTGATGCGGGTCAAAGAGGGTGCTGATGATTATCGGTATTTCCCAGAACCTGATTTACCTGCTTTAGCAATCAGTGATGACTGGATTAAATCAATTGAAGACAGTATGCCAGAAATGCCTGGGAAACGTCGTGAACGTTACGTCAAAGAACTTGGATTGAAAGATTACGATGCTATGGTTTTGACGCAGACCAAGGAAATGTCAGATTTCTTTGATGCAACTGTTAAAAATGGTGCTGATGCTAAAATGACAGCCAACTATTTGATGGGTGATGTGAATGCTTATCTGAATGATCAACAAGTTGATTTGCAGGATACGAAACTCACACCGGAAAACTTGGCAGCCATGATCAAAATGATCAGTGATGGCACGATTTCTACAAAGATTGCCAAAAAAGTTTTCAAAGCCATTACTCAAGGTGAAGAACCCGTTGCTTGGGTTAAGAGCAAGGGATTGATTCAACTTTCTGATCCTGCCCAGTTGGAGCCAATTATCAAGGGAGTTGTTGATGATAATCAGCAATCTGTTGATGACTTTAAAAACGGTAAAGATCGTGCAGTTGGTTACTTGGTAGGTCAAGTTATGAAACAAACTCATGGTCAGGCCAATCCTAAGGTTGTTAACCAGATTTTGATGGCTGAGTTGAAGAGTCGTTAAAACTGGTTTAGCTGTGACTTGTATAAACGTGTTGAAAAAGCCAGCTTCTTCCGCTTAGCTACGATAGGCAAACGATTCCTAGTGCGAATCATTTGCCTATCTAGGCTATGCTCGGAAGCTGAACGGCTTTTTCAACACTCTCGGAGGAAACACAAATGCAAAAAAGAGCTCGGGTCATTTACAACCCAACTTCAGGACGCGAAGTTTTAAAACAAAGCATGATCGACATCTTGAATATTTTAGAAGAAGCTGGTTTTGAAGCAAGCGCCTATGCCACCACGCCTGAACCGAAATCTGCCGAAAATGAGGCCCGGCGCGCTGCTAAAGCTGGGTTTGATTTAGTCGTGGCTGCCGGTGGCGATGGAACCATTAATGAGGTCGTCAACGGGATTGCAGACTTGCATTTTCGGCCAATGATGGCTATCATTCCAGCAGGGACTACAAATGATTATGCCCGAGCTTTGAAAATTCCTCGGGAAGATCCTGTGGCAGCTGCTAAAGTGGTCCTGAAAGATCAACGGATCAAGATGGACATCGGAAAAGCCGGTGAAAACTACTTTATTAACATTGCCGCGGGTGGTTTGCTGACCGAGCTAACTTATGATGTCCCTTCAAATATGAAGAGTATCTTTGGTTACTTAGCTTATTTGGTAAAAGGGGCAGAGTTACTTCCCCAGATCAAACCGGTTGATATGGACATCGAATACGATGGTGAACATTTTAACGGAAAAGCTTCAATGTTCTTTTTAGCGCTGACAAATTCAATCGGTGGGTTCGAACAGATTGTGCCGGATGCTTCTTTGGATGATGGGCGTTTCACGCTAATTATCGTCAAGGCATCGAATTTGGTTTCGATTCTTCATTTGATGGTTAAAGCCTTAAATGGAAATCATATGAATGATCCCCGGATTATTTATCGCAAACCAAAACGAGTTAAAGTTAACCCGGTAAATGATCGAGTTATGGTGAACATTGATGGTGAGTACGGTGGGGATGCACCCATGGTCTTCAAAAACTTGCATAAGCATATTGAGATGTTTGCCAACTTGGACAAGATTCCAGATGACGCTTACGATTTGTCGGAGCCAAAAGTGACAAAGGCTGAAGAGAACTTTATTAAACAGGTTAAAAAACTTCATGAAGACGATACTGAAGAGACGGATCAGGATAAAAATAAGTAAGAAGCCGTCCTTGGGCGTGATGGAAGAATTAGTGATGACGTGTCACTAGCACCATGATTCAATGGGACGGTTTTGTGGATTTTACTGAAGAAAAGAAAAATGAGGAAAAATATGAAATTTAGAGCACCAGTTTCAAAGAACGAAACGTATGACGTTACAATTATGGATTTAACTTACCAAGGAATGGGGGTCGCAAAAATTGATAGTTTTCCAATTTTTGTTGCCAACAGTTTGCCTGGTGAAGAAATTGTGATGAAGGTTACCAAAGTTGCAAAGACCTATGCATTTGGCCGGGTAATGGAATGGAAATCAAAGAGTCCAGACCGAGTTGAAGATAAGGACGCCCAATATACACAAACAGGGATCGCGCCTTTACAACATTTAGCTTATCCAGCCCAATTGGAATTTAAACAACACCAGATTCAAGAATTGTTTTATAAAGTGCATCTCAATTCAGTTGAAGTGAGTCCTACAATTGGAATGGACAAACCTTATGGCTACCGAAACAAGGCCCAGATTCCCGTTCGGAGTGTGAATGGCCAATTAACAACCGGTTTTTATCGTCGTAACAGCCATGATTTGGTACCAATGGAAGACTTCTATATCCAAGATCCTGAAATTGATAAGGCTATCGTGGTGGTTAGAGATATTTTAAGAAAGTATCATACTGCACCATATAACGAAGAAAATCATACGGGTGTTATTAAAACAATCATGGTTCGTCGTGGCCATTATTCTCATGAAATGATGATTGTTTTGATTACACGTGCGAAGAAGATTCCAATGAACTTTGAAATTACAGAAGAAATTCGCAAACAATTACCAGAAGTTAAGAGCATTATTCAAAATGTGAATGCTGCTCAAACCAACGTTTTAATGGGCAAAGAAGAAAAAATTCTCTGGGGTAGTGCAGTTATTCATGATACCTTGTTGGGTCAAAACTTTGCCATTTCAGCCGATTCTTTCTATCAGGTTAACCCTGTACAAACAGAAAAGCTTTATGAGCTGGCAATTAAAAAGGCTGGCTTGACTGGTAATGAAACTGTGATTGATGCTTATTGTGGAATCGGAACAATTTCATTAGCAATGGCGCAACATGCCAAAACAGTTTACGGTGTTGAAATTGTTGATAAGGCGATCCAAGATGCTAAAATCAACGCTAAGTTAAACAAGATTCATAACGTGAAATTCTTCACAGGTAAAGCTGAGGAACAAATGGACAAATGGCAACATGACGGCTTGGAACCGGATGTGATTGTCGTAGATCCTCCACGTAAAGGTTTAGCAACAGAGTTTATTACTGCTGCCACTGCCATGACGCCTAAAAAAGTGGTTTATGTCAGCTGTAATCCATCAACATTGGTCCGTGATGTCCAATTATTCATGGAAAATGGTTATCATGTGGATCAACCAGTAGTTCCAATCGACCAATTCCCACAAACACCACACGTGGAAAGTGTCACTGTGTTAGTGAAAGATTAATAAATAAAAATAAATCAATCTCTATCGACCATTTTGAGTGGTTGCATAGGATTGATTTTTTTTTTAGATTTTTCGCCAATTGTCAGAGGTACGTTGTATGACAGGAGGCATATTAATTGTGTTAAAAATGACATAAGTCAGTTTCAATTGGTTGAAGAAAATAAAATGGTGATTCAGCAAATAATGGACGAGATTCACCAAATTATGGAAGAATTAGATGAGTTAGTTTAAAATGAGGATAGGCTTTCCAGAATAATGAAAACAAATTAATTTCAGGAGGGAAGAGCATATGGCGGACATGTATATCAAAGATTATACAAATACTTTTATTGTACACGGTCATGAATATGAAGTTACTTCACCTGCGCGATTCAATAGTGACACTGACGAAATAGTTGATGATATGACGTTGGATGATCGAGCCGTTGAAATTGCCAATCAAATGTATCGTGATGATATAGGACTAGTTTCTCCTGATGATATTAAGAAGTATCGGGTGAAAATTGGTTTATCACAACGTGAGTTTGCCAAATTACTTGGCAGGAGCACTAATACTATTGCATTGTATGAAACTGGAGCTTCTCCATCTCGATCTAATAATAAATTATTAAAAGACCTAATGGAAAAGTAAACTTCACAGATATACCGAGTGAAGATTAGTTGCTTTGGTTGCTGACTATCAGGTGTCCGTTAAAAGGTAGACTACTGATGGGATTCCTGATGAAGTTGATGTGGATAAAACTTGAGAATAAAACATTAATAAAAAAGCAGATTAGGTCTCACAGAAGCACCCACCAAACGGGGCAAACTTCTGGAAAGCTAATCTGCTTTTATTTCAATCGATAATATCTAGTAGTTAAGTAGTAAACGGGGATGCCTAGTAGGGTGATTAAAATGCCAATCACTGCCAACCAAACCTGAGTTACGACGGTTGTCACCAAGATGAAGATTCCACCAAGGATGGCAATGGCCGGGATGACAGGATAGCCTGGCACCCGATATGGCCGTTCTAAATCTGGTTCACGTTTCCGAAGAATGAACACGGCGATGAAGAGCAAGACGCTAAAAATCCACATTACAAAGACCAACATATCTGTTAATAAATCAAAACTTCCGAGCAACATCATCAACGCAGCAATCACAAACTGTAAAGTGCCCGCTCCATAAGGGGCACCGGAATGGCGGCCTACTTTGCGAATGAACTTGCTAAAAGGGAGGGTTTGCTCCTCAGCCATAGCGAGCGGAACGCGCATACCAGTCATGGTATAGCCATTAATCGCCCCATACACGGAAATCAGAATGCCAATCGTCACGAGTTTTCCGCCCAGAGCGCCAAACAAGTGAATTGCCGACTCAGAAGCGGCGTTTAAATTCCCGGCAATATCTGTGATCGGTAAAGTTTTCAAGAAAACCAAATTAATTAGCGTATAGATGACAGTAATTAGTGCCAAACCCCAGCCAATCGCGCGAGGCAAATCTTTTTTAGGATTTTTCATTTCGCCGGCAATTGCCCCCACGCCCAGCCAGCCATCATAAGCAAACATGGCTGCTAACAAGCCGCTGCTAAAGGCGCCGGCCAAACCGGTATGTGAGGAGAGATGGGTTGGGATGAAATGAAGGGCCACATTTCCAGGTGTGAATAAACCAACGACCACGATCACAATAATGGGAATAAGTTTGATGATTAGTGTCCCGGATTGCAAACGGCTTGCGGCTTTAGCTCCCAGAAAGTTAATTAGAGTAATCGACAATCCAGAAATTAAAGCGATGGGCAAACTGATCTGCGAGTTTAAATGGAAGAGATCTACAACTTGAGTGCCAAATACGATCGACAAGGCCGCAATGTTAGCGGGAAAATAGATGAGACTTTGCGCCCAGCCGAACAGATAGGCAGGTAGTTTTCCATAGGTATATTCTAAGTATTTAACGGCGCCTCCAGTTAAGGGGATGGCAGCGGCCAATTCTGCACTGGTTAAGCCAGCACAGATGGTCAACAAGCCACCGAGAACCCAAACTAGTAGGGTCAAACCGGCCGATTGCGTGGATTCCACGACACTCGCTACTTTGAAGAAGACCCCGCCACCAATGACGGTTCCCATGACGGTCGCTAGGGCCGCAAAGGTACCAACTTCTTTTTTTAAGCCATCGTTTTCTTGTTGCATGGGCATGTTCTCCTCTGTTTTTCAGTAATCGTATTATTATAGCAGAAACGCCGGGGGATATAAATGTCTGAAACTCAAGCAAAATGGTTTTGGTGTACAATAGACAGAAAAGTAGCGGTGAGGGATGAATTGATTTGGCCCGAGAAGATATCAAACCGATTTATAGCAACACCTATAAACGAAAACGAAAATTTAATTGGAAAAAATGGCTCTTCGTGCTTCTGATTTTGGTTGCAATTGGCTCAGGAATTGCCGGATGGCATCTGTGGCGCGTGCATCAAACACAAACGTTGCAGCAATATCCAATTCGGGGTATCAGTGTGTCGCAGCAGGACGGCTTCGTGGATTTTGAAGGCGTCAAAAAAGCTGGGATGTCGTTTGCTTATTTGCGAAGTACTAGTGGGACCACTTATTTTGACGATAATTTCACGGCCAATTATGATCGAATCCAAGGCGCAGAATTAAAAATTGGAGTTTATATGATGTTTAGCTTCAGTAAGTCGGCCAAGGAGCAAGTTAAGTATTTCGAAGAAAAGGTGGGGCATAAGGTTGGCAATTTGCCAATTGCGGTTCAAGTAGCCTATTACGGCGATTATGCGAATAATCCGCCTAACAAAGCTAAGCAAGGAAAACAATTACGGGAATTAACGCGAGAGCTGGCTAACTATTATGCCACCCCATGTGTAATTTGGACAACGCCAACAATTGCCAAACAAATGATTACGCCGTATCTTTCAGATAGCCGTCAGTGGCTAGTTGTGAAGGATTTGACGGCATTGCGGAAACGAAAAATCGACAGTCAAACTGAATTTGTGCAATATAGTGACGGGGCTGATCTCAAAGTTGATGGTCAAAAAACGAGTTTCACGACTTCAGTATTTACTGGTAAAAAACAAACTTGGCGAGAAATTGAATAAAGAAAGACCCTGTATCTTTTATGAAGATACAGGGTTATTTAATCGGTTTTAGGATTCTTAGTAATTTTATAATTACTAATTAAAATGGGATAGGTTTCATTGTCCGTTTCGTCATAGATGGAAATAGGGCGCTGCTCATTTGCACGAATCCGAATGTGATAACCGTAATTATCTAGAAAAGTAATGGTATATTTATCCCAACTTTCCACTTTGACTCATACTTGGTGGGAATCAATGAACAAATCTAAGTTTGGTCGAATCTCAATGGTGTGGATGCGATCAGAGTCGTCGGCACGGTAATTCCAAGTGCCGACAAAAAACAACGGATTGCCTGGGTCCGGGATATCTTGTTCATGAAGTTTTTTTGAAGTTAAAATCCCAGTTAAAAACGAAGCAACTACCAAGGCAATGTTTCTAGGCTTCACTTTCATCGCATCCTTTCGTAAAATCCTTACACCTAAATAATATCATTTGTAACTGGTAAACACACGTAATTTTAATTAAATTTTACCGATTTTTTAAAACTGTCGGCTTTTAAATATACTTACCCCGCTAACACTGATAAAATGGATAAGGAAGTAAACAAAATTGGAGGGCAAATCATGATTAAACTGGGAATCATTGGCACCAATTGGATTACACAACAATTTGTAGATGCGGCACACGCCACAAAAAAGTATCAATTAACGGCGGTATATTCGCGCACAACTGAAAAGGCCAAACAATTTGGTAAAAAAAATGGCGCAACCGGATTTTTTGATAACTTAACGGACTTTTTCAAAAGTGAGACGATCGATACATTCTACATTGCATCACCCAACAGCTTGCATTTTGAACAAGCTAAACAGGGAATTGAAAACGATAAAAATGTGATTGTCGAAAAACCGATTGTTTCAAACATTAAACAGATGGAAATTTTGCGTCAGACTTTAGAAGAACACCCACAAGCGCGTTTATTCGAAGCTGCTCGTCAGGTTCATCAACCAAATTTCAAAGTGATTAAGGGCCAAGTTGCGATGCTTGATCGGGTTCAAGGCGCCACCTTAACTTACATGAAGTATTCGAGTCGTTACGACGCGGTGTTAGCTGGTGAAACGCCTAATGTGTTCACCCTTAACTTTGCCGGTGGGGCTTTACAAGACTTAGGAGTTTACGTAGCCTATGATGCGGTTGGCTGGTTTGGGATGCCGGATGACGTCGCTTATTACCCAACGCTGACTTCTACCAGAGTTGATGGCAAGGGCGTGGCGATTCTTCGTTATCCTGAGTTTGATGTGACCTTAAATATCGGGAAGACTAGCAATTCGTATTTAGGCTCCGAAATTTATGGCTTGAAAGATACAATTGTGATGGATAATCCCGCTGAATTGGGAAATGTCAGCATTCGTGATGAGGCTGGTAAAGAAACGGTCATCGGCACGAAGCCCGCTGATAATCCCATGATTTCTGAAGCAGAAGATTTTGGCCGAGTAATCAATGATCCCCAGAATGAACTTAATGATCGTGATTACTGGACTTGGCTTGATTTAAGCCAAAATGTTAACAAGTTACTATATAATTTACGTCAATCCGGCAAAATTGTTTTCCCGGATGATGCTCAATAGATAGATAGGAATTGAAAATGGATAAGGAATTTGAACAATTTTTTCAGCAACAAGGATTTAAAACGGCTACTGAGATTCAAACAGCCGTCTATGAGCCCCTCAAACAGGGTCGCTCGGTGATTGGTTTAGCTCCAACGGGATCTGGAAAAACCATCGCCTTTACAGTGCCGTTACTCGAAAAAACAGCACCTGGGGACGGTACCCAGATTCTCGTGTTGTCTCCTTCCCAGGAACTAGCGGTGCAAACGACCGATGTCTTCCGCCAGTGGGGAGCGGTCAATAATATTAAGGCCACTTCATTAACTGGAGGGGCTAATATGCAACGCCAAATTGAGCGGTTGAAGAAGCATCCTGAGGTCGTGGTGGGAACGCCAGGCCGAATGTTATCATTGATTCATGAAAGTCGCTTAAAGCTCAAAGACATTCAAACGATTATTGTGGATGAAGCAGATGAACTTTTGACCGGCGAAACGCTGGATGAAGTTCGGGAGATTGTGATGTCGGCGCCGTCTGATGTGCAACTGGGCTTTTTCTCCGCTACGCAAACGCATAAACCTGCAGAACTTGAAGAAATCTTTGGTGTGGACATCGAAGAGTTTGATGTTCGGCAAACAGATAAAACACAAGGTGAAGTGGTTCATGGGTTAGTTCGGGTGGCAGATAATAAGAAGGTTGTGTACTTACGCCGATTGGCAAAACTCAAACACTTTCAGGCTTTGGTCTTCTTTAATCACGTTTCGACCCTTGAACACGTGGCAGCTGAATTAAAGCATGAACATGTTTCCAGTGTGAAATTAGCTGGGCATCAAGTGCAAACGGAACGAGCAACCGCCATGCGGAAGTTCCGTAAGGGTGAAGCTAAGTTGTTGCTTACCACAGAAATGGCAGCTCGGGGACTGGACATTGCTAACCTCCCAGCGGTAATTAATTTTGATTTGCCACCTAATGCGATTGCCTACACCCATCGAACGGGACGGACCGGACGCATGGGAAATACAGGGATGATCGTTAACATGGGAAATGACCATGATTTGCGGAACTTACGTAAATTGCTCCCTGAAAAAACGTTCAAGCCATTGTATCTGATGCACGGCAAACTAACGGATCAACTTGAAGAAGAAAAACCAGCCGAGGCGGTCGAAACCGTTGAAAAGAAGCAGGCTAAAGCTGAGGTTGATCCCAATGCAACTGTGGTGATGATGCCAACTGCCAAACCAAAAAAAGCAGTTAAAAAACATCCGACAAAAGCGAAGCCCAGTAAGCCAGCCTTTGCGGGTGGAAAACCTAAGAAACATGTGAAAAAGAATAAGCATTCCAAGAAAAAGGGAATGCGGCACAAAAATATTGAACGTAATGATAGGAAGAAATAAACATGACAACACCTTTAAAAACTTTAACAATTGCCGGTAGTGATACCAGTGCTGCTGGTGGAATGCAGGCTGATTTAAAAACATTTGAAGAATTCGGTACCTATGGAATGGTTGCTTTGACTTGTATCGTGACTATGGACCCCGCTGACTGGAGTCACCATGTTAATCAGGTTGCGCCCCAAATTTTGAAGGATCAATTAGCCACTGTGTTTAGCGGGGGCAATCCTGATGCAATGAAGACCGGGATGCTTGGCGATCAAGAAACAGTGGAGATTGCCTATCACGCCATTAAGGATCATCAACTTAAAAATGTGGTGATTGATCCGGTAATGATATGCAAGGGTGAAACGGATGTCTTGAATCCTGATGCAGCGAATGCCATTCGTGATTTGTTGATGCCATTGGCTGATGTGACAACGCCTAATTTGTTTGAAGCTGGTGTTTTATCTGGGATGGGGACATTACACAACTTAGATGAAATGAAGCAAGCAGCTAAGAAGATTCATGAGTTGGGCGCCAAAAATGTGGTGGTCAAAGGTGGTAAGGGCCTTAAGAGTGATGAAGCTGTTGACGTCTTCTATGATGGTCAGACTTTTGAAACGTTGAGTGCTAAGAAACAAGCGAGTGATCGCAATGCCGGTGCGGGCTGTACTTTTGCCGCAGCGGTAACTGGTGGCTTGGCAAATGGCCTTAGTGTGAGCGATGCGGTTCACCTCGCTAAGAAGTTTGATACAGCTGCCATTCAAAATGGCTTTGACCTAAATAAGTTTTTAGGACCCGTTTTTCACCCTGCATATCGGATGGAGAACGTTGGCAAGCTGATTTAAATATTAAAAAATAGATAAAAATCATACGGGAAAACCTCATCAGAAAGTTGAAGACGTTTTCTTTTTTTATTCCTTCGGAAATTGCAAGAACAAGTTAGCCACCCCGCAGGCGAAGTTGCGGGGCAAGTCAGAATATCTATTGAAGGTCAAGATAATAGCTACGCACTACATGATTTACGAATACGTGCTGCTTCAATTTGAAAAGCTTCTTTTGGGGTTTGATACTTCAAGATACGTCGCGGTAATTGGTTAAGACGACTTTCAACCATTGAAACCGTCTTGGGACCAATCGTATCTAATGAGTGTCCCTTAGGTAAATATCGTCTAATCATGCGGTTATGAGTTTCATTGGTTGCTCTTTCAAAGGAACTATACGGATGGGCATAATAGATGTCAGCTACGCCGTCTAAGACTGCATTCAAGGCTGTGAACTCCGTTCCGTTGTCAGCAGTAACAGATTTAATAAGATCACCAAATTCAGCACAAATTCCCTTAAGTGCATACGATACCGAATCAGCATCTTTGCCTTCAATCAAGCGAACAATATCATAACGAGTTTTACGTTCCGTGAAGGTCAATAATACACTTTCATGTCCACTTCGTTTACCAACTACAGTATCAATCTCAAAGTGGCCAAATTCCTTGCGTTTGTCGACCCTTTTAGGACGTTCCTCAATACTTTTACCAGCTAAACGTCGATGCTTGTTTGACCAGTGATGTTTAGTACGACGGTTAGCCTTCTCCACCAAATCAAGATTACGGATCTCTAACAATTGCGCATCGATATAGTTGTAGAGAGTTTTCGTACAAACCATCTCCGTGCGCTTAAACAGATGTTGTTGGTGGGCGAAGCCGACTGCTGCATCAGGTGACCAATCATCTTGGTGGAAATGATCATCAAAGTAAGCCAGAAAGTTAGTAACAAATTTAAATTTTAGAGGTCGATGACAGCGTTGTCGATTCGTTTGATACCGAACTTGGGCCGTATCAGGCGCATAAACGCTAAAGTACTGTTCTTTACCATTAAGTTTCTTTACCTGTTGAATGCGGCCACGCTTAAGCTCATTATTAATAGTTTGATGACAGACACCAATTTCAGCGGCAATTTGACGAGCAGATTTGCCTGCAGAAAGTAAGCCAGCAATTCTGCCTCGCTCAATTGGAGTTAAATGATGACCCTTTACGTGAGATGTGATAAGCTGTTCTTGCACCAAGACGAAAACCTCTTTCATTGTTTAGTGTGGGAACTTCAATGATACCTGATTTTTTCGTCTTGGTGTCTTTTATTTGGCCACTTTTAAAAGGTGGCTAACTTGATTATAAAATTCGCGATCGTAAATACAGAGAATTTAAAGATGGCAAGAATAGATGATATCGGAGGCAATTTTCTTTTAAAAAGTAAGGCATGTTAAGGTGTACGTACTACTATTTTTTGATGTAGTTTAAATAAGTAATATCACTTTGTAATTCTGCACTCTTCTCGATAATTCAATAGCCAAAGATCAACAATATATCCCTAATCAGGCAAATTGAGCACAATACCAAAGTACCAAAACTAAAAATGAGCTGTGAGATTGTACTAAAAACTTTTTGACTCATTGAGTATCTGATGATATTAAAATACCTTGTGGATAATAGTCTGTAATGTTCGTAAGTAGGTGCATTTTACGTTATTTGAGACTTGGTCTTGAAATTGTACTTTGTTTTGGTCGTGCCGAATTTTTCCTTTAGCTGGGGTGTCTTTAGGAAAAAATTATAGCTGTTGCATCTTTCTAAAAGCAATTAATCACACCATATAAAATAGAGGGAAATATATGAAACTTAATCTTAGTGTTATTATAACGACATTTAATTCCAAGAAAACTATTGTTAATTGCTTGAATAGCTTAGCAGCTTCATGCGCACATGCAGGATACGACAGTGGACTTGAAGTTATCATAGTGGATGATGGTTCTACTGATGGTAGTATGGAAATAATAAGATATTTTAATAGTATATTTGCCAATTATAAAATAATAGAGAAAAAAAAGAACACTGGGAATGCCGATACTCGTAATGTAGGCTTAGACGTAGCGTCAGGAGAATATATTACTTTTATCGATAGTGACGATGAAGTAACTGTGGATTATTTAACAGAAATCAACAAAAATCTTAGTGAAAAAAAAACTGACATGCTTATTTTTGGATATAATCAGGTTGAAGACGAAAATATTGTACAAGAAAAGATTAAAATAGAAGAGATACATGACAAAAATTTAGTGTTAAAAAAATATTTTCATATTGAAGATGGAGATGCAATTGGTTCATACACATGGAACAAAGTGTTTAAAAAATCGTTGCTATCAAAAAATAAAATTAGGTTTCTCTCGGGAAAAAAATTTGAAGACGTTCCTTTTTGTTTTAATTGTATATTGTGCGCAAGTTCAGTTAAATGCATAAACAAATGTCTTTATAACTATATATATAGAAGCGATTCTACCGTACACAATGTAACTGAAGAGCTTATTTTGGATAGATTGTGGAGCTTGAAAGAAATTAAAAATATGATGATAAGAAGCCACATGGAGGAGCTATATCCGGATTATTACCAATACTGTTTATCTGCATACTTTTATCTATACAAGCAGGTAAATCAGGAGATGCCTAGGTCTTCGTTAAAGGGAGATCTAAAGTATAAAATCATCCAAGTGGCCAGTAAAATAAAACCTACAACAAAGGACAAAGTGAAATTAGTTTTATTACGCATGAATGTATTGTCCTTACTTTATTTAATTTAAAAAATACCTTTGCTTGATATGATGGAATCCTTGTCAAAAAAGGAGAAAATAAGATGTGTAAATTATCAATAATTATACCCACCTATAATTCTGGAAAACTAATTGAAGAGTTGCTAGATGGTTTAGATAAACTGCGCGATGTTGAGTTTGTTTTTGTGGATGATGGTTCAACTGACAACACTGTTGATATCATTAAGAATCGGTTAAAGCAGAATAATACAGAATTTCAATTCCAAATTTTTCTGTGCAAGCACTGTGGAGTGAGTCATGCTAGAAATGTTGGATTGACAAAGAGTAATTCTGCACGAGTAATGTTTGTCGACGCTGATGATAGAATTGATCCGCAAATTTTACAACAAGTGATTGATGATGATGCATCATCTGCTGACATTATTTCTTTTACTAAGAATTGTCAAAAACAGTATCAAATTAGTGACAAGCATCCATTGATAGCAGAGCTACTATTAAACAAGCATGAAAAAATAATTCCTGCACCATTTTCAAAAATCTATAAAAGTGAATTTTTAAAGACAAACAATATTTTTTTTGTCGAAAATGTTGTTGTGGGTGAGGATATGCTTTTTAACTTAAAAGCAATTTTAAAGAGCAATTCTATTCTTATTTCTGGGAAAAGTTTTTACTTATATCGACAAAATGCTAATTCGGTAACAAAATCTATAAATTATGACATTGAGAAAAACAGCCTTAACTTTGTAAACGAACTATTTGATATCTTAAAAAAGTTTCCAGAACACCAAGAATTATTGAATAGAGTGGTAATTAATTCTTGGGTGGGAGACTCAATCATGATTTGCAGATATCAATTTAATAAGGAAAAACTTGTAAATTTCAAAAAAAATATACATCAGAAATATTCGTTTAGTGAGATTTTTTCTTTGCGTTTAGGATTAAAAAAGGACATTTTAAAGATGCTTCTTTTGATAAACGCATATCAGATAGTTTTGTTATTACTCCATTCAAACAAGAAAATTAGCGTACCAAGCAAATCATTTATGAAGATATAATAGAAAGAAATGTTTCATTTTGCACTAAGAAAGGCAAGTACACAACAATTAAGGGAGTATACGCCAAAAGTTATAGACTCAGGACAAGAACCTGTTTTGGTTATAAAAAATTGGCCAAAAACTGCACATAAATAAGAACTTATTACGAATTATATTGAAATTTAGGTGCTTATCTTTAAAAATTTTAAGTTTGTAGAATCATATCAGGATAACCTCACACTTTTTAGATGATAATAAAGGAAAATGTTTTCTATGAAAATAATAAAAAATTTCATTTACAATGCTTCTTACCAATTATTTGCACTGATAGTTCCATTAGCTACGACTCCCTATATTTCGCGTGTCTTAGGTAGTGAAGGAGTTGGAACTAATGCTTATACAAATTCTATTATTCAATATTTCGTTCTGTTCGGTAGTATTGGTATTAGTACATATGGCAACAGGCAGATAGCATATCAAAGAAACAATAAAGTTGAATTAAGTCAGACTTTTTGGGAAATTAGTATTCTGAGATTTTTTACGATTGGTGCGGCTTATATAGCTTTTCTGATCTATCTTTCGTTCGTCAGTAGATTCAAAATTTATTTTATTGGGCAGTCATTTCAAATAATTGCGGCAGCATTGGATATCTCATGGCTTTTTATGGGGTTAGAAGACTTTAAAAAAACTGTTACTAGAAATATAATTGTCAAGCTGGTATCTGTAATTTGTATATTTGCATTAGTGAAGAGTCCAAGTGATTTGAGCATGTATATACTTATACTAAGTCTTTCAACTTTGCTTGGTAACTTGTCATTGTGGGGGTATGTACGCCATGCAATTATTAAGCCTAATTTAAAACGATTTCACATATTGAGGCATTTGTCGCCATCAATTTCATTGTTTATTCCACAGATTGCCATCCAAATTTATTTGGTATTGAACAAAACAATGTTAGGAAATATTTCAGGAGTTAAGGCAGCTGGATGTTTTGATAATGCGGATAAAATAGTAAAAATAGTTTTAACAGTTGTTACTTCACTTGGTACTGTTATGATGCCAAGAATGGCAAGCGTATTTGCAAACAAAGAATATAAAAAGCTTGAGCATTATTTATATATGTCTGGTGATTTTACCAATTTTCTTTCGGTTCCTCTTGCGTTCGGTTTGGCAGGTATTGCACCCAGATTTGCTCCATGGTTTATGGGAAAAGAATTTGCAATTACAGGCGAACTTATTTCTGTAGAATCAATAGTTATTTTTTTAATTGCTTGGGGAACGTTAATTGGAGTGCAATATTTAATTCCTACTAATCAAGTAAAAAAATATACGTGGGCTGTTAGCGCAAGTGCAGTAGTTAATTTGATTTTGAATGTACCTTTAATTTATATGTATGGGGTCGTGGGCGCTACTATTGCAACTGTTGTCTCTGAAATAACATCAACTGGACTACAGCTTTATTTTATTCGAAACCAAATTAATTTGAAAAATATGTTTCATGGATTTTGGAAGTACTTGATAGCCGGCTTACTGATGTTTGTCGTGGTAAGGTACATAAACAATAATATGCGTATGTCGATTATAGGGCTGGGTGTTCAGATTTGTAGTGGAGTTATAATTTATTTTGGTATAACACTTTTATTGAGAGCTCCTTTTGTCAACACCATTACTAAGTTTGTAAAACATGAGTTGTAAAATCCGCAAATGTAGCAAGTAATGAATAGACGTTTTACAAACTGAGTAAGTACTACACATATTTTTATACAAAGGTTAAGTTTGTGAAGATTTAATGAATTTTACGATGAAGTAGCATACAATGATAATAGTTAATTTTCAGGAGGCGTGGCATGAGACATGAACATGAACCTAAACAAAGAAAGCATACAGTAAGAAACGTGATTTTGACGGTTATTTTGGTTTTGTTGGTTTCAGTGGGGGCATATGCAGCACGGAAATACTACAATATCAAACATGCGGTTGATAATACGTATCAAAGTGCTGGGATCAAGAAAAACCGGAATGCAAATGCTGTGATTCAGGCTAAAAGCCCCATTTCGATCTTAATTATGGGGACTGATACGGGTGCGTTGGGACGTTCTTACAAAGGACGGACAGATACGATGATGTTGATTACGTTGAATCCTAAGAAGGATAAAACAACGATCACAAGTATTCCTCGTGATACCGGTGTAACCATTCCAGGATACGAGAGTGAATCCCCATCGAAGATCAATGCAGCTTATGCGTTTGGAAGCTCTGGTACCGCCATTAAGACGGTTCAAGAGATGCTGAATGTGCCGATTGATTTCTATGCGGTCATGAACATGGGTGGCATGGAAAAAGTAGTCAACGCGGTTGGTGGTGTAACAATCACACCTACGTTGAGTTTCTCTTATGATGGCTATACTTTCACCAAGGGGCAGTCTACTAAGATGAACGGTAAGAAGGCTCTGGCCTATTCACGAATGCGTTATAGTGATCCTGATGGGGATTATGGGAGACAAACGCGTCAACGCGAAGTGATTATGGCGATTATGAGTAAGGCTGGATCAATATCAAGTTTGCTTAATAAGGACTTCTTGGATTCAGTCTCATCCCAAATGAAGACAGATTTGACGTTTAGTGACTTATCAGCGATTGCGCAGAACTATCTTGGCGCACGTAAGTCAGTTTCACAGACTCATTTACAAGGAACTGGTCAGACGGTTAATGGTCAGAGTATGGAGCTGATGGCTAAGAGTGAGTTACAGCGTGTGACGAACCTTAACCGAAAGAACCTTGGCTTGGATCATGCAACAACTGGGAATATTGCATTGAGTGTGTCCGATGCTAGTTCCAGTTCTGATAGTAGTGTGCAGAGTGCTAATGTGAATGCAGGAAATTAAAAAAACTAAAAAGACATTTGAATTCTAAAATTCAAATGGGTCTCTGTCAAATCGTATTGGTGGAGATTTTGAACGGCACATTCACTTCGGTGAATGTGCTTTTTGTTTACTCATGAATTAAACTAATCCGGATAAAGAAGTTGTCAATATTTCGAAAACCAAAACAGTTACGCTTTAATGCCTTGATTTTACGATTAAGTCCTTCAATTGGACCGTTGGAAAATGGATAACGACAACTGTTTAGAAGGGCTGAACCATTTTTGATAAACGTGTTGATCGTTATGTCCATTTGATTACTAGTGGGTTGGTAGTTAGTAAGTAAGGATTGGAACGCATTAGCATCCTTTTGGTGTATGGCACTTAAGATACCTTGATAGGTTTGATACACAGATCTAAATCTGGGAAAAGCGTCTAGAGCTAAATCAATGGCGTTTTGTTGCGTCATATACTCGTTAATTCCGCGTAAATAAACAGCCTTAGAATCATTAACTTTTATTTCATCAAGATGAAATAAACGCCATTGAGATTTTAAAATATGATAAATTCGTGAATGCTTATCTTGGATAGTACGAATGGTCTGCGTGCGTTCATTATCTAAGGCACGCCCAGCCAGTTGAATAATATGGAAACGATCGATAATCGTGGCCGCATTGGGAAATAAGCGATGAATGAAGCTGCCATATTCAGCATTCATGTCAATCGTCACTGATTGAACTTGGGCACGTTCTTGAACCGAAAAACGAGCTTCAAAGTAGTCAATGATATCTTTACTTAGCCGATCTTTTAAAGTAACAATTCGGCGATGACTAATGGCATCGCAACAATTAAAGGACATCCAGTGATTACAGGAACGAAATTCATCAAAGCAAAGATTCTCTGGGAGATGTTTAACACGATAGGCTAAGTGAATATTGGCATTTAGGATTCGTTGAACACTGCTTGGCGAAATTCCACAAAGTTTAGCAATTTCTTTACTCGTCAACATATCGCGTGCCAAAACGATCACTTGATGTTTGATATTATGTGTGAAAGTTTCGTTACGATTAACCAACTTAGTTTTAGCACCACAGGTTTTTGAACAATCTTTACATTGGTATCTTTGACGTTTTAAATGCATTTCGTAACGACCACCGGATAAGGTTCCTAAACGCAGGTGACTCATGTGAGTTCCGTTTTTAATTAAGCTTTTATGGCCACAATGTGGGCACTTTAAAAGTTGATAAGACAAAGTTGCATGGACGACATGAATACGTTGGTTTGTGGAACACCGTTCTTTAGAAATACCAGTGACAATTAAGTTTGGGTCTGTTATTTCGAATAAGCATAAGATAGAATTAGTTAGGGACATCTGAATTTACTCTTTTCGATTTGTTTTGGCGATTAAATCGTAGCACAAAGAGGACAGATGTCCTTTTTTATTTTTCTGATTTTCAAAACAGACAAAAAACCGGTATTAGTTATTCACCAATACCAGAAAGTGTAGACCCATTCAAATGTCTTTTTGAAATTATATAACTAAAAGTCAATATTTTATTGAACTAAGAAATGGAGAAGGTCAAATGGACAATAATGAAGGCTATCTAAATTTATTTAAGAATCCAACAATATTAAAGCCGGGCCAACAAATGGTTGTAAAGTTTGTATTGCCGGAATATGTGAAAGATTTATTAAGCGGGAAAATATATATGCGACAGTTAAAGTTCTTTAAAGGGCTTGAAGATGAGCAACGGGGTGATAAACACGAAGGAACCTGGCGACAGTCTTTTTCGGATGGAGAAATTAAAATGGAGTCAAGCATATCATATAAATTTGTTGATGAAATTCAAATTGCTTGTTTTACTTTATTAGATAAAGAAAGAGATTTCTATAAATTGAATGATAGTTGGTATATGCTGAAGCCAAACGCAGCAAAGAATTTAGAAAAAATAAGAGAAAAAAGAGATGCTGTATTTTATGATGCTAACGACTTTCTTCAATCGCTGGTTCAAACAAATAAAAATAATCCAGATTTTACTTGGTCAATGATAGAGTACACAAATTGTATGCAAAAAGCTGTAAATAATGAGTTTAGAATGCAGCATATCGAAGGCCAAGCTTTTATAAAAGATAGCTTTTTTGCAAACCAACGTGAATTAAGGTTAATGAAGATTGAATCAAATAAAAAGGATTCAACAAATATTCAATTACTTGGTCCACGAAAGTATAGGCATTTTGCAGGTTCCGCTTTGAATTTGAGAAAATTAAAAATTAGTGCAGAAATGTTTGCATAAACGGTGACAAGAATTTTGTCGTAGATTATTTAAGACTATCCCTTTAATTGAATAAATACAAAAACGACCTCAGAATTTACTTTTCTGAAGGTCGTTTTTTTCGGTTTTTAAGAATAAATTGAAAGGGGACATCAAGTAGAAGCCAATTACCACACCAGCGGCATTGTGGATCACATCCATTATGTCAACAGTTCGGTTGAGGTGAACGACTTGATCTAATGCAAATTGGCCGCCTTCGTTAAATAGGGCGAAACCTAAAGCGATGAGCAGGACCTCAATTAGCAGTGGGCGATCCTTGTGGCCAAAGATATAGAGATAGACACCCATTGGGACGGTCATCACGATGTTTAACATGCCTTGCATGCCATAATCCTGATAAGGGGTCATAATGACCTTAGCGTAGCCAATATGGATTGCGTGTGAGTATAATTCAGAGCCAAAGGAGTAGACGCCCGGGGTAAAGATTAAGTAGAACACGCTGATAGCGTAAACGATAAAACTGAGGCGCACAATTCCAGCAGTTATAGAAGGTTTCTGCTTGAGATTTTGTAAATTATAGATTGCGACCAGCATTGAAATTATTACAAACGGCACGTATTTCAGAATCGTCACTTGACCACCTCCCAAAATTAATTAATGTTTCCATTGTATCGCAAATATTCTTTGAAGGAAACCCATAAGTACGCGGCTTTTCGTTAACTTTTTCTTAAGGCCTTCGAAGTTCCTTAAACTTTTAAAAAAAGGTATTGCAATCAAATCTGGAATGCTATATGATGAACCTGTAAAGAGATTGTAATATTAATGTAACATTTTGGAGGCGGTTTTGATGAAAAAAGTAATGCGATTTTTATTAATAGTAAGTATGGCGATGGGTTTGTTTTTAGTAACAAATAATACGACAAGTCAGGCCGCTTCTAGAAGATCTGTTCCAGTTGCAATGCGCGGGAATTGGTACTTAACTAAACGGACTGGTTTAAATATTAAAAAGAGTTCAATGGTGGGTTTGAATCATACCGTTATGGAGAGAACATATGGTAAAAATATGGTCTTTAAATATTACTACAAAGGCAGCTACTCATTATCTGACAAACGTTGGGGATTCGGATTCTTTTTCAAACTAGTCACCGTCCGTGGTAAGAACGGTAGAAACTACAAAGCACTTGCGATGTGGGGCCAAGGTCCTGAAGCGCAACTCTATTACAAGAAGCTCAATAAGAATGAACGCCACAGTTTATCATGGAAGAAAACGATTAAATTAATGAACGGTCAAAAGAGTTTCTAGCGTCTGGCTTTACCTATCGGGCAAAAGGCTTTATAATGTGAAGATACGCCCTAGGAAAGGATGTTAGTCATGGCAGAAAAAAAAGTAGAAAAAAAGATCGATAAAAGAGTTCCAAAAGAAGAAGAAGAAGTTGAACCCAAACCATTTGATATTGGTGATCGAGTTCACGTTAAAAAAACTGCCTTACTCCCAACCGGTTTTGATGGCCAAGTAGGTAAGGTTTACGAAAATTCAATTTTGATTGATATTGATGCAGACAGTGTTGCAGAAGCTCGCAGCGAAGAATTACATGATCTTCACGGTCGTGTGATTGTCCGTTTCGCAGAAGCAACCAAGCTTGAAGCCTAATAAGATATAAATACGAAAGCAATGATATTGAAAAATATCGCTGTTTTTTTTTCGGCTAAATTTAATTTTCCTCATAAAAATCACAGTTTAACGGTACTATTTAATCTTAATTTAATTTTGAAGTTGACAGAACACCTCCTATGAGCTATATTTGTTATTAAATTATAATTAGATTTTTTCTCATAATCAGTTTTAAAACATAGGGAGTTGGAGAATTTATGAAAATCAAGAAAAGTTCAGTAACGCTGTTGGTGGCATTACCGTTACTCTTATTAGCCGCTTGTGGGAATGGGAGTTCCTCTTCAAACAGTGCTGCTACTAAGGGTAACCTAGCAGATAAACAAGTTGTGAATTGGACAGAAACGGCGGAATTACCTTCGCTGGATCCATCTCTTGCAACCGACCAAATTAGTTTTGATGCTATGAATAATGTAGGAGAAGGCTTATATCGCTTAGGTAAAAATAATAAAGTATTACCAGGAATTGCGAAGAAAACTGCGATCTCTAAAGATGGGAAGACATACACATTTACCCTTCGAAAGAATGCTAAATGGAGTAATGGCGATAAAGTGACTGCTAAAGACTTTGTTTATTCTTGGCAACGAATTAACAACCCTAAGACAGGTTCACAATACGCATACTTATACAGTGGGATTAAAAATGCCGACCAGATTCAGGCCGGCAAAAAACCAGTTAGCAGTTTAGGAATTAAAGCCGATGGAAACTATAAATTGACCGTGACGCTTGAAAAAGCCATTCCTTACTTCAAGTTGTTAATGGGCTTCCCAAGTTTCTTCCCACAAGATCAAAAAGTGGTTCAGAAATATGGTGATAAGTACGCAACTCAAAGCAAGTACCAAGTTTATAATGGTCCTTACACAATGACCGGCTGGACGGGAACCAATAACAAATGGTCCCTTGTTAAAAATAAGAACTACTGGGATAAGAAGCACGTTTACTTAACCAAAATTAACGATCAAGTTGTTAAGGATACCCAGACTGGCTTGAACTTATTCCAAGGCAAACAAGTTGATCAGACTGTTTTGTCTGGAACCCAAGTTGCGAATATGAAGAATGACAAGTCCTTCTTCTTAGGTCGTCAGGCTCGTAATTCTTATCTTGAATACAACACCGCAAAAGTTAAAGTCTTCAAAAATGTCGATATCCGGCAGGCAATGTCTCTTGCCGTCAATCGGAAACAGTTGGTTGGCAAAGTGTTAGCCGATGGGTCAACGGCACCTAAGGGATTTGTGACAGATGGTTTGGCAGCTAATCCGAAGACCGGTGAGGACTTCGCTAAAGAAGCGTACACCGGTACCGGAGTGACCTATGATTTGGCAAAAGCTAAGAAACTTTGGGCTAAAGGTTTGAAAGCAGAAGGTAAGACGAGTGTGACTTACACCTTAACTGCGGACGATACTGAAGCTGCTAAGAAAACAGCAGAATTTTTGCAGACTCAGCTAGAAAAATTACCTGGTTTGAAGATCAACATCCAATCAATTCCTTACAAGACTCGTTTAGCACGTTCTGCTAAGGGACAATTCCAATTAGTTATCACAAACTGGGGAGCTGATTTCTCAGATCCAATCTCTGATTTGGGCTTGTTTACATCAGACAACAGCTTTAATAATGGTAAGTGGAGCAACAAGGAATACGATGCTTTGATCGATAAAGCTAACAATGCCGATGCTAACAATACACAAAAACGTTGGGAAGACATGGTTAAAGCCGAAAAGATTTTGATGAATCAACAAGGAAACGCACCATTATTTAACGGAGTGGTTCCACAATTGATTAATACTAAAGTTAAAGGTTATGTATACAACACTGCCGGTGTTCCATGGAACTGGAAGGGTATGTATGTTACAAAATAGTTAAATTAAAATTCGGAATTGCCGGTAAATGGCGATTCTGAATTTTTTTGCGGCGCGCAATGCTTCGAATTCTTTGACTTTCTGCATTTTAGCTAGTAATCTCTATGGAGGGTAGTTAATAATGTGAGGTAATTTAGATGGCAACGTTTTAGTGATTGTGACAATTCAATTTCGCGTGTCACGAGATGAAAATGTTTAAAAGTCTGATACACGGGTATTTGCGGAATTAGTTGAGCATGATGGCGGTTATTTAGTGGGATACAGGGTATAATTTGATCACTAACTAAACGTGTCTAAAAGGGATTAGTTTCGTGCAAGATGCCTTTTAAGGCACTCTCAAGGTATGGGAGTGAAAGTTTTGACTAAAATTGCAATTGTAACTGATAGTACCGCGTATCTCGCTCAAAATATTTGTGACAGGCTGCATATTACGGTGGCGCCAATTTCGGTGGCCTTCGGTGATCAACAATATCGGGAACGAGTCGATATTAGCGACGCGGAGTTTTATGAACGATTGAAAACAGAAAAGGTTTTTCCTACTACGGCACCACCTTCAATGGGAGTCATGGGCGAACTCTATCATAGCTTGGCAGAAGCTGGCTATGAAGAGGTTGTCAGTATTCATTTATCCGGTGGGATCAGTGGGTTTATTAACAATTTACATGCATTTGCGGCGGGGATAACTGAGATCAAGGTTCATGTGGTCGATGCCCAAATTGCCGTCCAACCCATGGGATACATGGTGATTCAAGCGGCCAAGATGGCAGTTGCCGGTAGTTCAGCAGAAGAAATCATCGCTAAAATGACAGAGTTGAAAGCAACAATTGGGGAATATTTTATCGTGGATGACCTCCAAAACTTGGTCCACAGTGGTCGTTTAGGAAGTGGATCGGCGTTTGTGGGATCATTGTTGAAAGTTAAACCGATTTTATCACTAAACAAAGAGAAGTATAATATTGAAGCTGTCGATAAGGTGCGTTCGATGAAACGAGCCCGAACTAACATTGTCAGCTGGTTTCTTGAAGAAACCAAAAACCTACCCTACACAGTTCGCGTGTTTTTATGTGGAACAAATAACGAACCAGAAGTTGAGAAGTGGCAACAAAGTATTCAATCCAAATTAACCAACGTGGCAGCTGTGGAAACCGGGCAAATCGGTCCAGTTGTTGGTGCTCATTTGGGTTCAGGCGTGTTTTCCATTTTATGGATAAAAGAGGTTGCGTAGGCGCAAAAAGAGAGGAAGAAATAAATGAAGAAGCTGAAAATTGATTTGAATGACGAAGACTACATGGGTAGCCATGAAGCCAGTGTAATGTGGGGTAAACAAAAGGATTACGTACGGACCATTTTCAATAAGTATCCAAAACGGTTCCCAGAAGGTACCATTCGCAAGTTTGGTAAACAATTGGTTGTGACCCGCGAAGGTATGGAAGCTGTTACGGGAATTAGAAAAGACCAGTTAGTTGATAAAAAATAAAATTGAACTGAACCCCCTAATTTGGAGTGAATTTTAAGCAACCAACTGGTCGGATAGGTTTCGGTATTGTACCGGAGTTTTTCCGGCCAGTTTTGTTCTAATTCTTTTATTATTATAATAACTAACGTATTCAGTTATGGCTATTCTTAATTCTTCGTAGGAGGAATAGTGGTTATTATGCACCGTTCCAACTTTTAAAATATGGAAACAACTCTCAGCAACCGCATTATCCAGACAAGTCGCTTTGCGACTCATACTCTGCATAATGTGGTTTTTCTTTAGCTTAGAAACATACTGATAATTCTGATATTGAAAACCTTGATCTGAATGAATTGTCATCTTATAAGGTAATTGTGGTTTTGAACGAATTAAATCCATTAAAGGTTTTGTGACAAACGCTACATTAGGGCTAAGACCAATATTCCATGACAATATCTCGTTACTGTAAAGATCAGCAAATGAAGTAAAATAAGCACGCTCAGAAATCGAACCAGAACCCCAGCGAACTTCAGTCACATCGGTCACTACTTTTTGATAAGGTCGATCCGTATTGAATCTGCGATTCAGTTTGTTTTTAGCAAGTTTACCAACAGTACCTCGATAAGAATTATATTTTCTAGTTTTTCGATCAAAAGCATGACAAAGCACGTCATTCTGTTTCATGATCTTTAATACCACTTTATGGTTAACAATTTTACCGTTGTTCCTTAATGCATCGGTAACGGTACGATACCCGAAATCTGGATTATCTTGTCTAATTTGAAGAATTTCATCCACTAAGTCCTGGGAATAATTAGTTTTATATTGTCGGTTAAGTGCATCATGATAACTACTACTTGACATACCGACAACTTTTAAAATAAAGCTAAGCACTTCGTTCAAATCACGCCTTAATTCAGCAACTATTTGTGCTTTTTCCTGGTTTTTAATGCTTTCTTTTTCTGAACCAAGGCGTGCAATTTTTCCAAATAAGCTAATTTAACTCTCAATTCACGGTTTTCTTCTTCTAATTCCTTTTTAGACTTTTCATTATTACTATCTGACATGGTATTTGACCGCCTTTGATTAGGATTAAGGCGTCCTTGTTCAAGAGCTCGTTCCCATTGCCAAATTACAGCTGAATGTTTAATTCGAAACTGCTTAGCAGTTATCGGCAAGGATGCATTTTGATCTAAACGCCATTTAATTACTTTCATTTTAAACGAATAATCAAAGTAAGTCTTCCTATGGTTTAAACTTAGACCTTCAACACCGAACTGTTCTAACCTGCGTTTCCATTCATATAAAGTGGCAGAGCCCTTGATACCGTACTTTTTCATGATAATACTTTGCGGCAGGCCACTAGTTAATTCTAAAACTGCATTTATTTTATTTTCCTTTGAGAACATAACAAAACCCCGATAATTTGGATTACTCCAATTATCGGGGTTCAGTTCAAATGTGCAATCGCTGAAACTTTTAGTTTCCAAGGTTTATGACTTGGAGGCTGAGAGGTTTGGCGATTTTATTGTATAAGCGCATAAAAAAAGCTAAAACAAGTTTGGAGATGCTTGTCTTAGCTTTGAGATAGGTTGTGTTTAGCGGGCGTTAGATAATGCACCGCCGTAGATCCAGCCAATATTTTTACCATTTACAGCACAACGATAATAAGGAGTTTTGGTTCCTTGACGCGTACCTTGCATGTTAATGGTAACTTTTTTATTTTTGTACGTTTTACCGTAATGAGTGAGTTTAGTTGCATAGACGCTTGAAGTTACATGATTGTAAAAGTTGTTAGTTGGTTTTGCGACTACTGTAGCTGTTTTCTTAACAGTCTTGTAAGTAGTGACATTTACCAATGCGCCACCGTAAATCCAGCCAATTGTCTTGCCTTTATAAACGCAACGGTAGTAGGGTGTTTTAGTACCTTTTCTAACACCACTCATGTTGACAGTGACTGTCTTACCTTTATATGTCTTGCCATAATGAGTCCGTTTTGTGGCGTACTTGCTACCTGATACATGATTGTAGAAGTCATGTCCTGGGGTTACTTTAACTTGTTTTGATAATTTTTGTGTTTTATAAGTAACGGGAAGTACTGTCTTTGTGTAGTACAGTTTGTTTAACAATCTAGTCTTTTTAGTAGCAGCTGTGTATATGAAATTTACGCGAAAGCGGTTGGGTGTATATCCCGAAATGTTTGGAGCTCCGGCAAAGCCTTTCAAGTTTTGGGTAATTACTCCTTTGCTATTGGTTATATTACTTGCACCCCAACTTTCAAAGACAATATCACGCGTTTTATTACCTACGAGTACTTTAGCATGTACTATAGGATAAGCATCAGCAGCATGTGCAACTGCCGGTTGACCCACTGCATAAGATGATGTAGCTCCTGCAGCGACACCGACTCCCACCAATGAAACGCCTGCTAATAAGGTAATGATAACTTTCTTAATTCCAAATCTCTTAACCATAAATAAACTCCTCCTGTTTTTCTATGTTTTCAGCTATTTCAATAGCTAGTGACAGTGTACAATTATGAAACGACACATTATGTCATCGGAGAAGCTAAAAAAGAGTTTGTCAGAATAAATATAAATATTTTTGTGCTTTTAGAAGGCGAGGGGGAAGCTTTTTGACTAATTTTATGAATAAAAACTTTATTTTAAACAAAAAGCTTGAATAAACTGATTAAGGGTGTAAAATAATCTATTGCTGTGGAGATGCACAACTACCTTTCTTGAGCCCCTCCTAAAAGAGTTTAAGAGAGTATAAGCCTCACTGATTAATTTCAGTGGGGCTTTTTTTATGAAATCCGGCAAATATCATTTGATACGCGAAAAAAATATCTGTTTTGCTAGAACGAGTTTTACAAAGTTAGTTCATACTAATACGCTGGTTTAATTAATATGCATTGAATTATTGGGGTGAGTAGAATAATTGATTGCGGCATATTATCGTACTGATGGTCTGAAGGTAATCAAAGAGTGGACTTATGAAGTTGGTATTCCAGGTGTCCAGTTTCCTAAAAGCGGCTAAACTAAAAGAACGAATGAACTAATCCCTTAATTGGGTTAGCACATTCGTCCTTTTGATGTCCCCGGCGAGAATCGAACTCGCAACCTATCGCTTAGGAGGCGATTGCTCTATCCAGTTGAGCCACGGAGACAGGTTACCTTTCGTATTTTGCCATAAAATCAGGGCATAAGCAAGCAACCGCCAAATTTCCAGAATAAAAATAAATATAAATCCTGTAACTTGATCTCAGTCAATTTCAAAGGTTAGTTTTCCGGTTATATTAGACTTATTAAATAAGACAAGGGGATAATGATTATGATGAAATTTGAGCAGGTTGTACAAAAAAATATTAATCCAATTACATGGACTTCGGCAGCATTGATTGCCGTTGGTTTTCTGGGCGAGGCACTGGGTTCCCAAATGTTATATACAGTGGCGTTTGTCCTTGCCTCAATTATTGCCGCAGTGCCCATTGTTATCCGGGCTGTTGAGGCTTTGAAAGTTCGGGTTATCGGAATTGAGTTATTGGTAAGCATCGCCGTGATTGGTGCCTTTGTGATTCAAGAATATAATGAATCGGCAATTGTCACATTTTTATTTCTCTTTGGAAGTTTTCTAGAAACTAAAACTTTAGCGAAAACGCGTGAATCCATTAAAACGTTGACCGAAATGGCACCCACAACAGCCGGGGTCGTTCAAGCGGATGGTTCTGTTGTAGAAACTGACGTTGACGATGTTGATGAAGGCGATGTGGTTCTCGTAAAAACCGGTGGTCAAGTCCCAATTGATGGGGATGTTGTTGAAGGATCCGGTTATTTAAATGAAGCAAGTGTTACTGGTGAATCTAAATTAGTCACTAAACAAGTGGGCGACGGTGTTTTCTCCGGAACGATTTTAGATAACGGAACCTTAAAGATTAAAGCTACCAAAGTCGGTGACGACACAACGTTTGCCAAAATCGTGGAATTAGTTGAAGATGCGCAGGATACTAAGTCTCACGCAGAAAAATTTATTGATCAGTTCGCCAAATACTATACGCCAGCGGTCCTCGTTTTAGCTGTCCTAGTCGGGTTTATTTCTGGAGACTTCAAGTTAGCCATCACGGTCCTAGTGCTTGGATGCCCTGGAGCCTTGGTCATTGGTGCTCCCGTTTCAAACGTTGCCGGAATTGGTAATGGTGCGAAAAACGGAGTCTTGATCAAGGGTGGCGAAGTTGTTGATACGTTTGCTAAAGTTGATACCTTAGTCTTTGATAAAACAGGAACTTTGACGAAAGGGAACACAGAGGTTTCTGCCATTAAGAACTATGCAGATGATCCAAAATTAGGCTTAGCTTTGACTGCTAAACTGGAGAGTCAGTCTGATCATCCTTTAGGAAAAGCAATCACGACTTACGCAACTAAAAATGAAATTGATTTCCAAGATTTAAAAATTACTTCCAATAATACGGTTAAGGGACAAGGGATTGAAGCTGAAATTGAACAACATCAAGTTTTAGTGGGGAACCTTAAACTGATGGCAGCCAATCATATTGATCTCACTGACGAACAAGACGCTAATTTAAAGGAACTTCAAGAGACTGGGAGCTCTACAGTCATCGTAGCGATTGATCAAAAAGTGCAACAGATCATTGGAGTTTCTGATGTGATTCGTGATAATGTTAAGGAGAACCTGGCAGCATTGAAGAAGCTTGGCATTAAAAAGCTGGTAATGTTGACAGGAGATAACGAAATTACCGCTATTCACGTTGCTTCAGAACTGGGTATTGATGAAGTCCATGCAAATTTATTACCAGAAAATAAAGTTACCTTTGTGAAACAGCTCAAGGATACTGGACATACAGTAGCGTTTGTTGGGGACGGCATTAACGATAGTCCGTCGATTGCAACGGCCGATATTGGGATCGCCATGGGTGGCGGAACAGATGTCGCAATTGAAACTTCTGACATTGTCTTGATGCAATCTAGTTTCCAAGAATTGGTTCATGCGTATGGCTTGGCTAAAAAGACCGTTGCCAACACCCGACAAAACATTGTGATTGCCATTGGCACAGTGGTTTTCTTACTCATCGGGTTGATCTTTGGATATATCTACATGGCCAGTGGAATGTTTGTTCATGAAGCCAGCATTTTGGTTGTTATCTTCAATGCGATGCGCCTGATTCGTTATCATGCCGTCGGAGCAAAATAAATTTAAAAAAGTTTTCAAAAATTGATGTTGATCAAGTTTTATTAACTGATTTGGCCTTAAAATGAATTCATAAAGTTAAGAAAGGGAGTTTTTAGAATGACAAAAGCAATTTTACAATTAGGTGCATTAACTTGCCCATCATGTTTACAAAAGATTCAAGGCGCTTTGGAAAAACAAGCTGGAGTAGAAAAAGTGAAAGTTTTATTTAACGCCAGCAAGGCTAAGATTGACTTTGACGAAACCGTCAATAACGCTGATGCCTTGGCAGAGGTTGTTACAAAATTAGGTTACGAAGTTAAGAGCATCAAAGTAAAAGAACCAGCTAAATAATTTTTTAAAAACGGCAGCATCCGATTAATCCCTAGGATGGTGCCGTTTTCATGCGATTTAACAACCGTTGTCCAAGTAAAAATTCAGTGTTATAGTATTTTAGTAATTAAAATCGAAATGCATATATAAGCGCCTTAATATGGTTGGCGAGTTTCTACCCAGAACCGTAAATTCTGGACTATACGCAATAAACTCATCAAACGATGTCTCTATTTGCGGACATCGTTTTTGTTTTGCAGTGATATAGGTTATATATGGATTCAACAGGGGGTAACGTGTTGGTTTCAAAGGAAGAATGGGCACAAGAACAGATTGATTTTGACGCAGGAGAGGGCGTTCCACAAGAAGACGGTACTTCGAATGGACATGCCGCAGTCCTGGGTTTGCAACATTTATTAACGATGTATTCTGGAGATGTCATGGTTCCGCTCTTGATCGGCGCCATCGTTCATTTCTCGGCCGCCCAGATGGCTTTATTGATCTCCATGGATTTATTCATGTGTGGAGTTGCCACCCTATTACAAGTCCATCGCACGCGTATGGTGGGCATTGGTTTGCCAGTAGTTTTAGGTTGTGCAGTTCAAGTAATTACCCCCTTGGGAACAATCGGGAAAACGCTTGGCATTACCACAATGTATGGCGCCATTATTGTTTCGGGATTATTTGTCTTTTTAATGAGCGGCGTTTTTTCTAAAATGCGCAAATTGTTTCCACCAGTGGTCACCGGTTCGCTGATCATTGTCATCGGCTTTACTTTGATGCCCGTTGCGATCACCGATTTGGGTGGCGGTACGGTTGGTGCTCATGATTTTGGGTCGTTCAACAATTTATTAGTGGGTGGTTTCACACTGGCAGTCATTATTGCGATGAACGTGTGGGGCCGTGGTTTCATTAAGTCGATTGCCGTTTTGATTGGTTTGGTGGCCGGAACCGCACTAGCCGGTGCCCTGGGGATGATTCAAATGAGCAGCGTCTCGCAAAGTAGCTGGTTCCGGTTTCCACAACCCTTTATGTTCGGCGTGCCTCATTTTGAATGGTCCTCTTCACTTACTATGATCCTGATCGCATTAACGACCATGATCGAATCAACGGGAGTATTCTTCGCTTTAGGAGATATGACCAATCGACATTTGTCGGGGGATGATTTAAAACGTGGTTACCGTGCAGAAGGAATTGCGCAAATGTTAGGTGGAATCTTCAACACCTTCCCATATTCTACCTTCTCAGAAAACGTGGGAATTGTGCAGTTCTCAGGCGTTAAAACGCGTAAACCAATTTACTTTGCCGGTCTATTTCTCTTAATCTTAGGATTATTACCAAAGGTTGGGGCCTTGGCAACGGTTGTGCCAACCCCAGTTTTGGGCGGAGCCATGTTGGTTATGTTTGGAACAGTCGGATTACAAGGTGTGCGTATTTTAAAAAATGTCAACTTTGATGACAGTCGTAATTTGATTGTTGCGGCGGTTTCCATTGGGGCCGGGCTGGGAGTTTCCAGTGTGCCTAGCATTTTTCAAGCGATGCCTTCTGAATTGAACTTAATTCTAGGTAATGGGGTCGTAGTCACAAGTATTGTGGCAGTTGTATTAAATCTATTATTTAAATTACAACCAAAAGGAAAAGTAGAAGCTAAATAAAAAAGTTCGCAAATTTTGAATTCTGAAAAAGAGAATTTAAAGATTTGCGAATTTTTGTTTAGAGGGTGATTAATTCTATGCTAAAAATAAGTTTAGGGCTTAAATATTAAGAGTGGGCGCGTTATACTGATTTATAAAGAACAAAAATAGATGGTTAAATACGGAGGCTTACCTTGAAAAAATTACGCGTCATGTCCATTTTTGGCACCCGGCCAGAAGCGATCAAAATGGCTCCAATTATTTTGGAAATGAATAAGAGAAGTAGCGAGTTTGATCCCATTACAGTGGTGACCGCGCAACATCGAGAAATGTTGGATCAAGTTCTCGATATTTTTAAGATTAAGCCGGATTATGATTTAAACATCATGAAGCCTAACCAAACGCTAAGTGAGATTACCGGGCGCGTTTTGAATAAATTAGATACGATTATTCAAGAAGTTAAACCAAATGTTATTTTGGTTCATGGCGATACAACGACCACGTTTGCCGCCAGTATCAGTGCCTTTTATAATCAGGTGCCCCTGGGACATGTCGAAGCCGGCTTGCGAACTTGGGACAAGTATTCACCATTTCCAGAAGAAATGAATCGCCAGTTAACTGACGTTTTGGCAGATTTTTATTTTGCGCCCACAACGTTAAGTGAGCAGAATCTGTTGAAAGAAAATCATGCTGTCGATCACATTGTGGTAACTGGTAATACGGCAATTGATGCCTTAAAAGAGACTGTTCAAGATGATTATCATCATGCGGTGCTTGATTTGGTTGCCCCCGGACATCGGTTAATTTTGTTGACGATGCATCGTCGGGAGAACCAGGGCGAACCCATGAAACGCGTTTTTAAAGCCATCAAGCAAGTCGTTGATACGCATGCTGATGTAGAAGTTATTTATCCCGTTCATTTGAGCCCGGCCGTGCAAAAGGTTGCCAATGAGATTTTGGGCAATGACAGTCGCATTCACTTGATTGACCCGTTAGATGTAGTGGACTTTCACAATTTATCTGCGCATAGTTACTTTATTATGACGGATTCTGGGGGCGTACAAGAAGAGGCCCCGTCGCTCGGCAAACCAGTTTTGGTGTTACGGGACGAAACAGAGCGCCCAGAAGGAGTAACAGCGGGTACCTTAAAGTTAGTCGGGACCGATCCTGTAACTGTAAAAGAAGCTATGGAAACCTTGTTGGATGATTCGCAAGCCTATCAAAAAATGGCGACTGCCAAGAATCCTTATGGTGACGGTCACGCTGCAAAACACATTTTGGATTTTTTGGCCAAAAAATTAAATGATAATCGGAGTTAATGACTAGTGAAAGCATTTATAACAAAAAATAAAGCCATCATTTTGTACTTGGTATTTGGCGCCTTAACAACGGTCGTCAATATTGGGGTATTCACATTATTTGATCTGTATACAAATTGGAACTATCAGGTTGGGACGGCCATTGCGTGGATTGCGTCTGTGTTGGTCGCGTTTTTCACCAACAAAGTTTGGGTATTTAGTTCAAACTACTCTACGTGGGGCGCTTTTTGGCGAGAGCTTGGATCCTTTTTCTTCTTTCGCTTATTAACTTATTTTATGGAAGTTGTGATTATGTGGATCGGGGTTTCCCTGTTGCGTGAGAATGCGATTCTAATGAAGTTAGTTGATAATGTCGTGGTTGTGATCGTAAATTATGTCTTTAGTAAATGGATTATTTTTCGCAAACAGGACACAAAAAAAGATTGAAACAGGGGTAAACAAGTTTCAATCTTTTTCTACTTTTGACTTGCTGTGTAGCTATCGACTAGATTTTTGGCGAAAGCATCTAGTTGATCTAAATCTTCTTCAGATTCGGGAGCTAAATTGATTTTTACTGGTTCGGCACCTTGAGTGGCTTTGGCCTTTTTGAAAGCTTCAGCAAACTGATCAATGGCAACACAATAAAATTCTTCATAGAATACGTCGCCAGATCCAGCCACGCCGAAGATTTTACCAGTTAGGTCTAATTCGGGAAGTTCTTCATAGAAGTCCATCCCTTCTTCTGGTAAGGCTCCTTCATCATAGGTATAGGGCACGACAACACAAATATCAAAGTTCTTAAATTCGTCAGCATCCGTTTGAGAGATTTCTGATTCGTCCACTTCGACGCCCAAATCCTCTAAGGCTTCGGTAATAATGTCGGCACAATCTTCATTGTTACCGGTGATGGTTGCAAAAACAACTTTTGCAGTTGGCATGTGGTGGTTCCTCACTTTCTTTAAAACATGGTGGTAGTCATCATACGAAAATTCTGAATTAGGTTTAAGATTCACCCTAATAAGTCCTAAAGAATTATAGCAGAGAAACACAATTTAGTGAATGTTTTGCTGAGACAAGGAGGCTGAAATGGCAGAAAAAGAGTCACTTCCTAAAATTACTAAAATTACCACGCAAAAACGAAAAGGGCGCTATAACGTTTTTATCGACGAACATTATGCGTTTCCCATCAGTGAAGATGTAATGATTAAATTCCGGATTTTTAAAGGGATGGAAATCGACAAAAAGCTCCGTGCTGAGATTTTAGCCGCTGATGATGTGTCAAAAGCGTACTCCAAAGCTCTTGCTTTTTTATCCGGTCATTTACGAACGGAACATGAAATTGAACAAAAATTAAAAGAAAAAGAAATTCCGGAACCCACCATTCAAGCGACGTTAGTTAGATTACGGGACTTGAACTTAGTGGATGATGAGCAATATGCAGAAAGCTATGTCCGCACCATGGCACGAACTTCTGACAAGGGGCCAATTGTGATTCGAAGAAATCTCCGTCAAAAAGGGGTTTTGGAAAATGACATTGATCAAGGACTAGCCGAATATCCGGATGAAGATCAGGTTCAAAATGGGATAGAAATTGCGAAAAAGCTTGCGCACCATTACCAGCGAGAACCGTTAACGAAAATGAAACAAAAAGTTCGCCAAGGTTTGATGACAAAAGGTTTCTCGGGGGATGTGATCTCCCAGATTTTGGAACAGACTCATTTTGAAGCTGATCCTGAGTTAGAAAATGAAAAGCTCAATGCGGAGTTTGCCAAGGTTTGGCGACGTAATCGGCGCTATGTCTTTTCACAACGCAAAATGCGGACCAAGCGAACCTTATATGGGAAAGGATTCAGCATTGATGCGATTAACGTTTTATTAGAGCAGCAAACAGATTCAGAAGAGATTTAAGCAGGGGGGAGTTACACAATATGAAAAAGAATTTATGGCGGTTTATTTTGCTTGTGGTTTTATTAGGCTTGGGATTTTGGGGTTTGAAAATTGGGTATCAGAGTTATCGGATGCAGCAGGCTGGATACCCTGTAAACTTCTTTCGGGCTAAGAATAAAGTGCCGGTCCATAAGCCACGAGGGAAAACTTTTCGACCACAAAAAATTGTGGTGCAACCACCCCGACTAACCCAACAAACCCGTCAATTTAAACGGTTATTGAGTCCGATTGTGGGCAAAAATCGGTTTGTAGGCACGCTGTTAATCGTTAAAAATGGCAAGCCAGTTTATAACCAAGGATATGGATATGCAAATTATCAGCAAAAAGCTTTAAATACTGCTAACTCAGAGTATCAAATTCTGTCGATGCAAAAATCAATGACGGCAATGTTGATTATGCAACAAGTTCAGGCCGGAAATTTGCGTTTGACCGATCACCTCGCTGAATTTTATCCAGCAATTACCGGGGCTTCACAAATTACAATTCGATCTATGCTGAATATGCAGACGGGGTTACGAATTAAGCAATTATCCAAGCAAGTTCTTTCTAGTCAAGGAGTCGCAGATTATGCGGCGCGCCATGTGCAGTTTGTCGCGGCCAAAAATAATCAATGGTCCTATCAGCCGATTAATTATACATTGCTGGCGGGCATTTTGCAGAAAATAACGGGTCAAACTTATTATCACATCTTTACCCACCACATTATTACCCCATTAAAATTGCACAACACAGGGTTTGTGATGCAGGCAGACCGAGCACTTCGGCTATCCACGCCATATCTTAATCAGCCAATTACGGATAATTCAATTAATTATTTGCATGCCTATCACGAGTTAGCTGCTAGTCAGCACAACGAGTTAGCAACCGGAAATGTGTACATGAGTACCGGGGATTTTTACAAGGTAACCCAAGCAATCCTGCAGGCCCGTTTTTTAACCGCCCAAAATACTGCTATTTTGCATGAGGCGAGTGGTATTCGCCAGTATGGCGGGGGCCTTTATTCCAAAAGTCCGACCAGTTATTGGAGTCACGGCGTTGGTTACGGAGAAGAAAGTGGTGTGATGATCAGTCGAGATGGTCAAAATGCGGTCGTGATGTTGAGTAATTATCATTTGAAAAAATCGGCTTTAAAAAAGCAGTGTGCTCAGATTTATCAAAATTTAATGCAAGGAATGTATTAAATTAGACTAATTATAGCGATCTAGATAAAACCGGATGCCCCGTGAACAAGTCTCGTTCTTTTGTTGAGGTGGCTTTTTTGATATAATGACAAGTGGAATTCTAAGTTTTAAAAACCTTCGGAATTGGAAAGCTGTGTTATCAATGAATCGCAAGTCTAAGAAACCCAGAGCGGGGGACTATATTGCGATCAAAAGCTATAAACATGATGGGAGTTTACATCGTACATGGCGAGATACAATGGTATTAAAAAATAGTGATGACGAGTTTATTGGCTGTAATGATCATACATTAGTCATTGAGGATGATGGCCGACGCTGGGTAACGCGTGAACCAGCCATCGTTTATTTTCGAAAAGATTATTGGTTTAATGTGGTCACCATGATTCGTAGAGGCGGCGTCTCAAATTATTGTAATTTAGCTTCTCCGTATGTGTTAGATGAGGAAGCCTTGAAGTATATTGATTATGATTTGGATATAAAAGTTTATCCGAATGGAGAGCGAAAGTTATTAGATGTTGACGAATACGAGCGCTTTAGTCAGCAATGGCACTATCCAGAAGATACTAAGCAGATCATTCAATCAAGTGTGTTGACACTGACAGATTGGATTGATAAAGGGGCAGGGCCGTTTTCTGATGAATTTATTAATATTTGGTATAGCCGTTATCTGGAACTTGTTCATCGTAATAACCGGCGTTAATTTTGGTCGTAATAATGAATTGGATCGGTTAGCCGATTTTTAATTCTGCATAAAACTAACTGGCAATGTTTGAGATTCTCGAATGTTGCCAGTTTCTGTATAAAGATTTTTGGGAAAATAAGCAGTCAAATGAACCTGAGTAGCTTATAATAGGACTATCATAAATAACGAAAATGGGGCGTTTCTACGTAAGCTGAAAGATTCTGTAGAATGCTAATTACATTTAGAAGGAAGTCATGCTATGTTTGATAAAATCAGAAAATCCCCGCTTTTATTCTGGTCATTAGAGTTATTAATTGTGGCCAGCTTGATTTACGTATGTACAAAAATTAATTTTTTGTTTGCACCGATCGGAACCTTCATTTCTACCGTGTTTGTGCCCATTATTTTATCGGGATTTTTGTTTTATTTATTAAATCCCCTAGTTAAACTAATTCAAAAAATTAAGTATAAAAAATTTCATATCAACCACACTTGGGCTGTTGTGATCGTCTTCGTATTGTTGTTTGGTGTGATCGGATATGCCCTGGGTTGGATGATTCCCAAACTAGTTAACCAGATTGCCCAACTGATTGAAAGCTTGCCAACCATTGCCAGCAACCTTCAAAAGACGTCCCAACATTTTGTTGAACATTCGGATTGGATTAAAAATGTTGATCTGGATCCGTATATAAAAAAGATGAATAGTTCAATTGGAACCTATGCGGAATCAATTCTGGGCACGATGACAAGCAGCATTGGAACCCTGATTTCAACAGTTACCTCTGTGACCATCGTCGTTATTACGGTACCGGTTATGCTGTTTTATATGTTGAAAGATGGCTGGAAACTCATGCCAACTGTCAAACGGCTATTGCCTGCCAAAAATGCGGATACCATCCAAGATTTATTTGAAAAAATGAGCGCAACGTTATCATCTTATATTTCTGGTCAAGTTTTGGAATGTATTTTTGTTGGAACATTTACGGCAATCGGCTACATGATTATTGGGCAGCCGTATGCGCTATTGCTCGGAGTAGTGGCCGGAATTGCCAACATTGTGCCGTATGTGGGCCCATACATTGGAATCTTTCCAGCTTTACTGGTGGCTCTTACCCAGTCGACCATGCAAGTCGTATGGGTCGTGGTCGTTGTCTTGATTGTCCAGCAAGTAGATGGAAACTTGATCTATCCCAATATTATTGGACGTAGTTTACAGGTGCACCCACTTACGATTATTATCTTATTGCTAGCAGCTGGTAAAATTGCCGGAATTCCAGGGATGATTTTAGCAATCCCTGCGTATGCGGTGGTAAAAGTCCTAGTTGAGTTTATTTACCACATTTGGATTTTGAATAGCGACGAGTGAGGCTGGACTAAACAAGCAAAAGCAACGAGGATCCCTGTTAATTAATTCCTATTTTACTGGAATCGGGCGCTATACATGTGGTAGTATTATGAAGTATTTAATATTATTCTTAGGAGAATGAACATTGAAAAAGGTAATTACTTATGGCACTTTTGATCTAATTCATAAGGGACATATTCGTTTGCTAAAGCGAGCTAAAGCACTGGGTGACCATTTGACAGTGTGTGTATCAACGGATGAGTTTAACGCCTTAAAGGGCAAAAAAGCTTACACAAGCTATGAAGATCGTAAGTATATTTTGGAAGCTATCCGTTATGTGGATGAAGTTATTCCTGAAAAAGGTTGGGATCAAAAAATCAAGGATGTTGAAGAACGTCATATTGACACCTTTGTCATGGGGGATGACTGGAAGGGTAAGTTTGATTTCTTAAAAGACTACTGTGAAGTTGTCTATCTTCCCCGAACAGAAGGCATTTCTACTACCAAGATCAAACGTGATTTGGGTCTTGGCGGTAAAGACGAACCACAAAAATAAATATAAAACGGAGCTGGGGCAAATCCTCAGTTTTTTTATTAGTTATAAACTAGTAAGAAAATAGCCAAATTGAAGTCGAATCAGCGCACTTTTTGTAAAAAATACGTTATTCTTAATTTGGGATGTATTATCCGGATAAAAGTAGTAAATTATATTGTGAATGCAATTAGGAAGTAGGAAATTAGTTATGAGCGAAACAAAAATAGATCAGGCAGTTGCCAAACGGCGAACATTTGCCATTATTTCTCACCCGGATGCTGGTAAAACAACGATCACGGAACAGTTATTATTGTTTGGTGGCGTTGTGCGCGAGGCTGGAACGGTAAAGGCTCGTAAATCAGGTAGTTTTGCCAAGTCTGATTGGATGGAAATCGAAAAGAAGCGGGGCATTTCGGTTACAAGTTCGGTTATGCAATTTGATTACGGTGACAAACGAATTAACATTTTGGATACCCCTGGACATGAGGATTTCTCTGAAGATACGTATCGAACACTGATGGCGGTGGATTCTGCCGTGATGGTTATTGATTCTGCAAAAGGAATTGAGCCCCAAACTAAGAAATTATTCCAAATTTGTAAAATGCGGGGAATCCCCATTTTTACTTTTATGAATAAATTGGATCGTGATGGTCGCGAACCTTTAGATTTGGTCAATGAACTTGAAGAAGTTTTGGGAATCAATGCTTACCCAATGAACTGGCCAATCGGGATGGGTAAGGGTCTCCAAGGATTATACGATCGTTACAATGAGAGAATCGTTTTATATCGCAAAGATGCAGATGGTAATCAATATTTGCCTTTGGATAAAGACGGTAAATTATCAAGTGATCATCCTTTAACAGAAGATAGTACTTATCAAGACGCGCTAGGTGACATGGAATTATTGAGTGAAGCCGGAAATGAATTTGATGAAGACCAGATTGCCTCGGGAGATTTAACCCCCGTTTTCTTCGGTTCGGCTTTAGCTAATTTTGGCGTTAAAACTTTCCTTGATATTTATTTGAAATACGCACCAGCACCTGCTGCACACGAAGATCGCGCTGGTGAAGTTATTAAACCAAATGATTCAGAGTTTTCTGGATTTATCTTTAAGATTCAGGCTAATATGAATCCTAACCACCGGGATCGCATTGCCTTTGTACGAATTTGTTCGGGTGAGTTTGACCGCGGAATGGATGTGACGTTGCAGCGAACGGGAAAAGTTCTTCGTTTGTCAAACTCCACCCAATTTATGGCGGACTCCCGGCATACGGTTGAAAAGGCGGTGGCCGGTGATATCGTTGGCTTATATGATACGGGAAATTTCCAGATTGGTGATACCATTTATGCCGGGAAGCATGATGTTCAGTTTGAAAAGCTTCCTCAATTTACGCCAGAACTATTTGTGCACGTTGCTGCTAAAAATGTGATGCAACAAAAATCATTCCATAAAGGAATTCAACAACTGGTGCAAGAAGGAGCAGTTCAGCTGTACACAAATTACAATACGGGTGATTATATTTTAGGTGCGGTTGGCCAACTTCAATTCGAAGTCTTCCAATTCCGGATGTTAAATGAATATCATTCTGAAGTCGTGATGGAGCCAATGGGTAAAAAGATTGCGCGCTGGATTGAGTCTGATCAATTAGATGAAAAGATGTCATCTTCACGAAACTTATTGGTGAAGGATCGTGCTGACAAGCCACTGTTCTTATTTGAAAATGAATTCGCAGAACGCTGGTTTAAAGGCAAATATCCGGAAGTTAAATTAACAGCCAAGCTATAAAATTACGTAAACAGGGGGGGGACAAACTCAATTTTTTAGTTGAGATTGTCCTTTTTTATTTAACTAACAATGGTTAAAGTTCCTTAAAATCTCTAAGGATACCCGGGATAAGACTATTAAAAAAACGGATTTTCAGTTATACTTATTTAGTTTATGAATGCTATTTAGCGTTTAAATTTAAAATTGTGAATGTGCAATGGAGGGTCAACTATGAGTCAAGCGTGGCATAAAATTCGCCGTGGATTAAATACACGGTTTGGATTTTTCTTGTTCGCCGTTATTCTATTTTGCATTAAATCCTACATGGCTTACCAAACTAAATTCAGTTTGGGTGTCAAAGGCAATATGCAAGAATTAATTTTAGCGATTTCACCAATTGCGACGGCGCTGTTGCTGTTCGGGATTGGGTTATATTTTCGAGGTCGATGGGCTTATTGGTGGATGATTTTAGTTGACGCAATTTTGTCGACTTGGTTATTTTCTAACATTTTGTACTATCGGGAATTTTCAGATTTCATTACTTTTAATCTGATTAAGGGATCTGGTGCCACTTCAGATAACCTCGGGAAAAGTTTAATGGGAATCATGCGTGGCACTGATTTTTTGGTGTTCATAGATGTTGCCTTTTTGATTCTATTGTTACTGATTCGATTCATTAAAATTGATACCACACCATTTAAATTTCGATACGCAGTAGCCACCACCATCTTATCTGTTGGGGTGTTTGGCGTAAACTTGGGGATGGCATATAGCAATCGTTCCGGGCTTTTAACGCGAACTTTTGATAATAATTACATCGTTAAGTATTTAGGCCTCCAAACCTACACAGCGTATGATGCGATTAAGACGTATCAAAATAGTGAACAGAAATCGAAAGCTTCTAACAATCAATTGAAGCCGGTTCAAAAATTCTTAAAAGATAATCACATTTCGTCTAACATCCAGTACAAAGGCGTCGCAAAGGGGAAAAATGTCTTTGTCATTCATTTGGAAAGTTTGCAACAATTTGTGATTGATAAAAAGTGGGATGGCCAAGAAATTACGCCGAACTTAAATAAGTTATATCACGAAGACGATACGCTTAGTTTTGATAATTTCTTTAATCAAGTCGGCCAGGGGAAAACGGCCGATGCTGAAATGATGCTGGAAAACTCACTATTTGGTTTAGCAGAAGGATCAGCAATGGTTATGGATGGGACAAGCAATACGTTCCAGAGTATGCCAGCCATTTTAGATCAAAATGGCTACTCGACGGCTTCATTCCATGGGGATGTTCCAAGTTTCTGGAATCGTGATAATGCCTATAAGTCTTTTGGTTACCAATATTTCTTTAGTAAGGAATATTACAAGATCAAACCTGGATATGTCAGTGGTTACGGGATGAAGGATAAACTCTTCTTGAAAGATACTGTTAAGTATATTCAGCAGTTACCTCAACCGTTTTATGCCAAGCTCATCACTGTTTCAAACCATTATCCTTACTTGATTGCCAAGAAAGATGCTTCTATAAAGGCTTGGGATACCGGCGATCCAACGGTTGATCCTTATGTGCAAACCGCACATTATTTGGACCAATCAATTGGTGAACTCTTAAGTTATCTGAAGAAATCCGGATTGGACAAGAAGAGCATGCTAGTTCTCTATGGTGATCATTACGGAATTTCAAATAACCATAAAGCAGCTATTGCGAAAATTTTAGGCCTAAAACAAATTGATAATTACAATTTAGCTATGTTCCAGAAAGTGCCTTTCATGATTCACATGGATGGACTAAAGGGTGGCATCAATCATACCTATGGTGGTGAGATTGATGTTATGCCAACGTTAGAAAACCTGATGGGAATTAATGTTTCTGGGGCCATTCAGTTTGGTCAAGATCTCCTTTCAAAGGATCGTAATCAAATTGTTTCCTTTAGGGATGGAGACTTTGTTTCGCCGAAGTACACTAAGTATGGGGGCGATCTGTATCTGACTAAGACGGGACAACAGATTACAGATGAAACGGATACTGAGAAAAAAGAAGTCGCTAAAATTCAAAAGTATGTCAATCAGGAATTATCGTTATCCGATTCCGTTATTAACGGTGATTTACTCCGATTCTCAAAACAAAGCTGGTTTAAAAAGGTCGACAAATCAGATTTTAATTATAAAAAATCGGCGGCATTGAAAGAATTGAGCGAAGCACAGACGAAGACACCAACCAGTCTATTAAAAGAAAATGACGGAAAGTCAACGGAGGATCTCTACAAAACTGATGCACCCGAATTAAAGAGTGAAAGTTCAAGTAGCAGTAGTGATGATAGCAGCAGCAGTTCCAGTTCAGGCTCTAGCTCGAGTTCATCAGCTTCATCGTCATCTTCATCAAAGTAAATTAAAGGAGCCTATATCATTGGTTATAAAACCAGATATGGGCTCCTTTTTAGATACAAAAAAACCAAGTCACCAGGGACTTGGTTTTTAAAACTTAACTATTAAGATTTAGAAGATGATGCTTTTTTTGCGGGAGCGAGATCTTCAGTGGATAAGGTAATCTCACCATCGGCAATTTTTGCCACAAGATTTTTTGCATCCGCATGATCAAGATAGTAATCCGCAATGCGATCTTCAATTTGCTCTTGAATGACACGTCGCAAAGGACGAGCACCCATTTTTGGATTGTAACCTAATTCGACTAGCTTCTCTTCAACTGGTTCTGTCACATGCACGTGTAAGCCTTGAACGGCCAACATTTTATTGACATCACCAATCATTAAGTCAACAATTTTCATTAAGTTTTCCTTAGTGAGTGAATTGAATTCGACAATGTCATCAAACCGGTTTAAAAATTCGGGTTTGAAGTAATTACCTAACTTGTTCAAAACGGAATGCGTTTCACCCTTGGCTGCAGCACCGAATCCGACATCAGCTTCAACATCACCAGTTCCGGCGTTGGAAGTCATGATAATAATCGTGTCTTTAAAACTGACGGTGCGACCTTGTGAATCGGTCAAACGACCATCATCAAGGATTTGAAGGAACATATGCATGACATCTGGATGAGCTTTTTCAACTTCATCAAGTAAGATCAAGCTGTATGGGTGACGACGAACCTGTTCGGTCAACTGACCAGCCTCTTCGTAGCCAACATAGCCAGGAGGGGAACCAATCAATTTAGAAATTGAATGTGGTTCCATGTACTCACTCATGTCAAAGCGGATCATTGAATCCTCAGAGCCAAAGAGCTCATTAGCTAATTGTTTAGCTAATTCAGTTTTACCAACTCCGGTAGGACCAACGAATAAGAAAGACCCAATTGGTCGGCCAGTGCCATTTAGCCCAATTCGATTTCGCCGAATTGCTCGAGCAATTTTGTTCACGGCTTCGCTTTGACCAATAACTTTGGAGTTCAAATCTTTACCAAGGTTTTGAAGCTGCTCTTGTTCCCGTTTTTGGAGTTCACCAACCGGGATACTAGTTTTTTCTTCAATAATTTGTTCCATATCTTTATCGGTTACAGTAGGAATTTCGTTTTGGTTAGCTGCACCAGACTTGGTTTTTTCTAATTTATTGATTTGGTCACGATAATAAGCGGCTTTTTCATAATCTTCAGCTTTAGTTGCATCTTGCTTGTATTTTTCGGCATTATCAATTTTTTGCTGAATAGTATTTGGATCAACCGTATTAATTGTCAAATTTTTCTTAGAACCTGTTTCATCAAGCAGGTCGATTGCCTTATCAGGTAAGAAACGATCCTGAATGTAGCGTTTTGACAATTTGGCTGCCGCCTCAATTGCTTTATCTGTGTAGTGAACATGGTGATAATCTTCGTATTTCTTTTGAATACCCTTTAAAATCTTGATGGATGCTTCCACACTAGGTTCGTCGACTTGAACAGGTTGCAAACGACGGGCAAGAGCAGCATCTTTTTCAATATCACGGTATTCATTTAAAGTTGTTGCACCAACAAGTTGGAAATCGCCACGGGCAAGAGCGGGTTTCAAAACGTTACCTGCGTCCATGCCACCTTCAGCGTTACCAGCACCAACAATTTCATGAATTTCATCAATAAAGACGATGGCGTCCTTATTTTTTTGAACTTCTTTCATAAGTTGTTGCATTCGTTGTTCAAACTGTCCTCTAATTCCAGTTCCTTGAACAAGTGAAACAACGTCTAAACGAATAATTTGTTTGTTAATTAATTTTTGAGGAACATCACCAGCCACAATCTTTTCAGCTAGGCCTTCAACAACTGCTGTTTTACCAACACCGGCTTCACCAATTAAAACTGGATTGTTTTTGGTACGACGGTTCAGTATTTCAATAACCCTTGAAATTTCTGTATCGCGTCCAATAACAGGATCAATTTTCCCTTGTTTTGCTAGATCAGTCAGATTTAAGCCGTACTGAGCTAACAGACCACCTTGGCCATTTTGGCGACCACCATTATTATCAGTGGGGCCACTAGGTTGAGTAGGGGGAACCTGTTGACTAAAGTTTTGCGCATTTTCAACATTACCATTTTGCATAGCACGGAAAATGTCGTCTAGATTTCCAAATCCAAATGGGTCTTGTGCCATATTCGTAGCACCTCCATTTCCAAAATTATTGCCTTCTTGTTGTTTTAGAAGTTGATAGCAATTTTGACAAAGATCAATCTGACGCTGTTGTCCGTTCACATTAACGTGCAGATGAATCGTTGCTTCATTTTTATGACAATTTTGACAAAGCATCTTGCCGTCTCCTTTCGAAAAATCAAAGCTTAAAAAGTTTGACCAACTTTGACCATGAACACATTATACCTCGCATACTAATTTGTGCAAGCAATTTGTTTTCTAAAATTTAGCCTGCTAGAATCGGATAATCAGCCAATGCAATGGTCACAAAGTTATATTAGCACTTTCGTAATTAGAGTGCCAATGTTTGAACTTTTTTATGAAATCAACTAAACTAAAATTATCCAAAAAAGGGTAGGTGATTAAATGGCACGCGACTTTTCAAATTTATTAGAGCAGCTGCGTCAGGGAAGCATCAAGGAATTAATAGTTGAATCGGATGAGTTTCCCGATTTTCAACCTATTTATATGAAGTATGAGCAACGAAAAAGAATTATTGGTCAAGCTCAGAGAAACGGAAAAGTGGTTTACCATTTTGAAAGTGATGAAAACGGTAAATCTTAATTTTCTTTTAATTTCGTGAAAGGGCTTGTAATAATTTAGAGAAATTGCTAAAATCAATGGGAAAGGCTGATTATTTGTTAGTAGAATAAATGGTTATTTATTTTTTACTATTAAAAGAAAGCCCTTACCAAATTATATATATATTAAAGGAGATCGATTTATAATGGAAACACGCGACTTTCATATTATTGCAGAAACAGGTATTCATGCTCGTCCAGCTACTTTATTAGTACAGGCAGCTAGCAAATTTAACGCAGACGTTAAGTTAACTTACAAAGACAAATCAGTTAATTTGAAGTCTATTATGGGTGTAATGTCATTAGGTGTTGGTCAGAATGCTGATGTAACAGTTTCTGCCGATGGCGACGACGAAAAAGAAGCAATTGAAGCACTCGCAGATACAATGAAAAAGGAAGGACTTTCTGACTAATGACAAAAGAATTGAAGGGAATTGCTGCCAGTGATGGTGTTGCAATTGCGAAAGCATACATGCTTGTCGACCCTGATCTGTCATTTGATAAGAAAACAATTGATGATCCAGATGCTGAAATCAAACGACTTAGTGCCGCTTTGGACGCATCTAAATCAGAATTAGAGTTAATTAAAAGTAAGGCTTCCGAGAATCTTGGAGAGGATGAAGCCGAGGTTTTTGAAGCACATATTACGATTCTCTCCGATCCTGAATTAATTGGGAATATTGAAGATAAGATCAAGAACGATTCTGTAAATGCAGAACAAGCATTAAAAGATGTAACAGATGGTTTTATTGAAACATTTGAAGCTATGACTGATAACCAATACATGCAAGAACGTGCCGGAGATATCCGTGACGTCACAAAACGTGTAATGAGTCATTTATTAGGTGTTGAATTGCCAAATCCAGCCCTGATTAACTCTGAAGTGGTTATTGTAGCGCACGATTTGACTCCAAGTGATACTGCACAATTGGATCGCAAGTATGTCAAAGGCTTTATTACTGATATTGGTGGAAGAACTTCACATTCAGCAATTATGTCTCGAACACTTGAGATTCCTGCAGTTGTTGGTAGTGAAAAAGCTACAACAGAAATTAAATCCGGAGAAAATGTCGTTATTGACGGAATTCACGGTATCGCAATTGTTGAACCTGATGCTGACCAAGTTTCTAAGTATGAACTTATGCAAAAAGGATTCTTGGCACAAAAAGCTGAATGGGACAAACTTCGTGACGAAAAGACTTTGTCAAAAGATGGCGTTCACTTTGATTTAGCAGCTAATATTGGTACTCCAGATGATATTAAGGGAGTTGTCGATAATGGTGCTGAAGCAGTCGGCTTGTTCCGTTCTGAATTCTTATACATGGATGCCAGTGAGCTTCCAAGTGAAGATGATCAGTTTAAGGCATACAAAGCCGTTGTTGAAGGCATGAAGGGCAAACAAGTTGTTGTTCGGACAATGGATATTGGTGGAGACAAGCAGTTACCATACTTGCCACTTCCAGAAGAAATGAACCCATTCTTGGGCTACCGAGCAATTCGGATCAGTCTTGATCGTACGGACTTGTTCCGTACCCAGTTACGCGCATTATTGCGGGCTTCTGCATACGGAAAGCTTGCTATCATGTTCCCAATGATCGCAACCGTTGCTGAATTTAAGAAAGCTAAAGCTATCTTTGAAGATGAAAAACAAAAGATGGTTAAAGCTGGTACTAAGATCGGTGATGAAATCCAAGTTGGTATGATGATGGAAATCCCAGCTGCTGCAATTATTGCAGATAAGTTAGCTAAGTATGTTGACTTCTTCAGTATTGGTACCAACGATTTGATTCAGTATTCATTTGCTGCTGATCGTGGTAACGAAAAAGTTTCATACCTATATCAACCATATAATCCATCATTGTTACGTTTAATCAAACGTACAATTGATGCTTCTCATGCAGAAGGTAAATGGACTGGTATGTGTGGTGAAATGGCTGGAGATCAAACAGCTGTTCCAATTTTAATGGGTCTTGGTTTGGATGAATTCTCAATGAGTGCAACTTCAGTTTTGAAGACTCGTTCATTGATGAAACGCTTAGACACCAAAGAAATGAAGAAGTTAGCCGATAAAGCAGTTACTGAAGCAGAAACTAACGACGATGTTATCAAACTCGTTAATGATGCAGTTAAATAACTGAAATTAATTTTACTTAAAATCTCTTAGGATGATACATATCCTGAGAGATTTTTTGCTATACTAAAGCCGTTTAGTAAAGTGACTCAGAGATACCTTAACAAGATGAAGAATGGTTTTAAATTATTAGCGGAACCAAAAGCTAGTGTTATTTGCATAACACGCATGAAACCAATATAATTGAACTTAATTAAGTTTACGTTTTGAGGAGGATACTTGTGAATATCGGAATTTTTACGGACACGTATTACCCGCAGGTAAGCGGAGTTGCAACGTCGATTAAGACTTTGCGTGAGCAACTCGAAAAGCAAGGCCATCAAGTGTATATTTTTACTACTACGGATCCTAAAGTTGATAAGAATGTATATGAAAGAAATATTTTCCGTTTTACAAGTGTTCCCTTTGTTTCTTTCACTGACCGCAGAATTGCTGTAAGTGGGTTATTTAAAGCCTATCAGGTAGCAAAAGAATTGAATTTAGATATTGTGCATACGCAAACCGAGTTCTCTTTAGGCTGGATTGGTAAATTTGTTGCGAAGAATTTGAATATTCCTTGTGTGCATACGTATCATACGATGTACGAGGATTATTTGCATTACGTGGCGAATGGTCATTTGTTGCGGCCATATCACGTTAAACAAGCAATGCGGGCCTTCTGTTATCATCTGATGGGGGTGGTTGCGCCAAGTGAGCGAGTGATTAGAACACTTAATGGTTATGGCGTAAAATCACCGATTCGGATTATTCCAACAGGCGTGAACGTTAACCATTACGCTCAGCATGAGGATGTTGATTGGCGGGCAAAATATGGTTTCACTAAAAACACCAAAATTCTGCTTTCTTTAAGTCGTTTAGCATATGAAAAAAATATTCAAGAAGTTATTAAAACTTATCCGAAGATATTAGAGGTTGTGCCAGATAGCTTGTTATTAATCGTTGGAGATGGCCCCGCTCGTGAAACGCTTGAACAACAAGCACAGGACGCGGGAGTTGCAGATCATGTTAAATTCATGGGCGAGATTGATAACGATATTGTCTATCGTTTCTATCAAATGGCAGATTTATTTGTTTCGGCATCTGAGTCTGAATCACAAGGATTGACTTATATAGAGGCAATGGCGGCCGGACTTAAAATAGTTGTAAAAACTGGTCCATATACTGATAGTTTGCTGGATGATCCCTCACTGGGGGTTACGTTTGAAACAGAAGAGCAATTTGTTCATTTTGCTGAAAATTATTTGAACCATCCTGCAAGTTTTGAAGATCCAGAACCTCGGGAAAGAAAGCTGTATGAAATTTCTGCGGACCATTTTGGTAAGCAGGTTGTTGAGTTTTACAAAGATTCGTTAGTTTTGTATGCGGATCGGGAGGAAAGTTCGGATTTTTCAGATTAAGGGGGGATAGATTTGCGAATTAATATGTTTTCTTCGGCAACTAAAGTAAAAGGCCAAGGGGTTGGTAGTGCCTATGAAGAACTGATTTCTCTACTAAAGACGCATTTTCCAGAAGATTTTCAAGTGCAGATTAATAAGTTTAGTCGGTCTGAAATAAGTCACTATCATACGATTGATCCACAGTTTTATTTATCAACTTTTATGCCAGGAAGAGGTCGAAAAATTGGTTACGTCCATTTTTTGCCTGAAACTATTGATGGCAGTCTAAAAATTCCTCAACCATTTCGAGGGATCTTTTATAAATATATTATTGCGTTTTATAAACGGATGGATCATATTGTTGTGGTCAATCCGACTTTTATTCCTAAATTAACAGCTTATGGAATTCCTGAAGAAAAAATTAGTTATATTCCAAATTTTGTCCATAAAAGTGAATTCTATGAGATGGACCAAGATAAAAAACTGGCATTGCGTAAACAAATGAACCTTGATAAGGATAAATTTGTAATTTTAGGGATTGGTCAAGTTCAAGAGCGTAAAGGCGTCAAAGACTTTATTAAGCTTGCCGGGCAAAATCCACAAATCCAATTTATTTGGGCAGGGGGCTTTTCGTTTGGAAGAATGACTGATGGATATGCAGAACTCAAGAAGGTTGTGGACAATCCACCGGCTAATCTTAAATTTACAGGGATTATTGACCGCAGTGAATTGGTTAATTACTATAACGTGGCAAATCTATTTTTGCTCCCTTCCTATAATGAACTATTTCCAATGTCTGTATTGGAAGCTTTTAGTTGTGGCACGCCAGTACTATTGCGGGACCTTGATCTATATCAGGCCATTATCAAAGACTACTATGCTTCTGCAAAGGATGTAGGGGAAATGCAAACCCAAATTAGTTATCTGACGACGCATCCAGAAGCACTACAAAACTTACACGAAAAAGCTAACCAAGCTTCTGAACAATATTCAGAAGATCATTTAGCAAACATTTGGCATGGCTTTTATTTGCAGCAGGCAAGAGAGGGCTAATTTATGTCAAGAAGAAATAAGGTTGTTCTAGGTATAATGCTTGCGCTCGGAATTGCCATTTTTGGATTTTCGCTGCGTAATGTGAATCTACATAATCTAGGCCATGATATTTTACACATTCATTGGCAATGGCTAATTGTTGCTGTGATATGTATGTTACTGTATTTTGGGATTGAGGCCATCATTACTAGGATGTTTGTGACTAGCAATGGAGACCATTTCTCGTTTAGGGATGCAATCAGGATTCCATTGATTGAACAACTTTTTAACGGAATAACGCCATTTTCTTCAGGTGGACAGCCGGCACAATTGATAGCTTTAATGCAAAGTGGTGTTGAGGCAGGCAGAGCAAGTTCCGTACTATTAATGAAATTTGTTGTTTTCCAAGCGATGATTGTGATTAATTTCATGTTTAGTTTGTTGATCGGTTTTCAATATCTGACCGAAAAAATGAGCTATCTTTCTTTGTTTGTTGTTTTTGGATTTGTCATTCATTTTACAGTTATTATTGGCTTGCTACTGATCATGTATTGGCACGGCTTTACGAAAAAGTTGATTAGTTGGATTTTAATTCCAATTGGTTGGTTTGTTAAAGCAGAGCGCTATGATCGATGGAAACAAGCGTTGGATGAGAAAGTAGATACCTTTTACAAAGAGAGTGTGCGAATAAAAACACAATGGAAACTTTTGATTAAAGTTTTTGTCATGACTTTCTTTCAGTTATTATTTTATTACCTTGTGCCATACTATATTATGCTGTCCTTGGGATATACTGGTATAAACATTATTATGGTAACCTCATTACATGTTTTAATCGTTATGGTCATTTCGATTTTTCCAATTCCGGGAGGATCAGGTGGTGCAGAGTATAGTTTTGATGTGTTATTCTCCAGTTTTATTCACAGTAACAGCAAATTAGTATTGGCCATGTTACTTTGGCGATTGTTAACATATTATTTCGGAATATTTGCCGGAATGTTCGCTTTAGTTACAAAACCTGATAGAATAGATCGGAAAATTAAAAGAAATAAAGAGCGATTTTTAAAGTGATGACTATTAAAAGTTGTCGCTTTTTTGTTTGTTTCAAAAAAAGTTTCTTTAAATATTTTCAGGATTGACGGTGCTTTGAAGATACCACTTGGATGAAACTAGAAGTTTGCTCTTGACCAAGAACGGAATTCTTGATATGCTATTTAAGGTCGTTTTTGAGAGAATTATCTTTCGAACCACCGTTTCAAATGTTTTTTAAAAAGTTGAATTTGGTTGTTGACTTTTGTAAAAACTGATGATAAAGTTAAATAGTTGCGTTGAGGCGTTTAGCGCTTCCAACAGTGACTTAGTAGACCTTTGAAAACTGAACAAAGTTTCGACAAAGTAAAATGTGTAGGGTCTTCAAATGAAAATTTTGAAGCAAACATTTGCGAAGTCAATTCGTTTTAAACAATGAAACAACAAATGAGCTTGTAAAAACTCAAGTATAATATGAGAGTTTGATCTTGGCTCAGGATGAACGCTGGCGGCGTGCCTAATACATGCAAGTCGGACGCACTTTCGTTGAATGATTTAGAGATGCTTGCATCGAAGATGATTTTAACTATAAAGTGAGTGGCGAACGGGTGAGTAACACGTGGGTAACCTGCCCAGAAGTGGGGGATAACACCTGGAAACAGATGCTAATACCGCATAATAAAGTAAACCGCATGGTTTTCTTTTAAAAGATGGCTTCGGCTATCACTTCTGGATGGACCCGCGGCGTATTAGCTAGTTGGTGAGATAAAGGCCCACCAAGGCTGTGATACGTAGCCGACCTGAGAGGGTAATCGGCCACATTGGGACTGAGACACGGCCCAGACTCCTACGGGAGGCAGCAGTAGGGAATCTTCCACAATGGACGAAAGTCTGATGGAGCAACGCCGCGTGAGTGATGAAGGCTTTAGGGTCGTAAAACTCTGTTGTTGGAGAAGAACGTGTGTGAGAGTAACTGCTCATGCAGTGACGGTATCCAACCAGAAAGCCACGGCTAACTACGTGCCAGCAGCCGCGGTAATACGTAGGTGGCAAGCGTTATCCGGATTTATTGGGCGTAAAGCGAGCGCAGGCGGTTTCTTAAGTCTAATGTGAAAGCCTTCGGCTTAACCGAAGAAGTGCATTGGAAACTGGGAAACTTGAGTGCAGAAGAGGACAGTGGAACTCCATGTGTAGCGGTGAAATGCGTAGATATATGGAAGAACACCAGTGGCGAAGGCGGCTGTCTGGTCTGTAACTGACGCTGAGGCTCGAAAGCATGGGTAGCGAACAGGATTAGATACCCTGGTAGTCCATGCCGTAAACGATGAATGCTAAGTGTTGGAGGGTTTCCGCCCTTCAGTGCTGCAGCTAACGCATTAAGCATTCCGCCTGGGGAGTACGACCGCAAGGTTGAAACTCAAAAGAATTGACGGGGGCCCGCACAAGCGGTGGAGCATGTGGTTTAATTCGAAGCTACGCGAAGAACCTTACCAGGTCTTGACATCTTCTGCTAACCTAAGAGATTAGGCGTTCCCTTCGGGGACAGAATGACAGGTGGTGCATGGTTGTCGTCAGCTCGTGTCGTGAGATGTTGGGTTAAGTCCCGCAACGAGCGCAACCCCTATTATTAGTTGCCAGCATTAAGTTGGGCACTCTAGTGAGACTGCCGGTGATAAACCGGAGGAAGGTGGGGACGACGTCAAATCATCATGCCCCTTATGACCTGGGCTACACACGTGCTACAATGGACGGTACAACGAGTTGCGAGACCGCGAGGTTAAGCTAATCTCTTAAAACCGTTCTCAGTTCGGACTGCAGGCTGCAACTCGCCTGCACGAAGTTGGAATCGCTAGTAATCGCGGATCAGCATGCCGCGGTGAATACGTTCCCGGGCCTTGTACACACCGCCCGTCACACCATGAGAGTTTGTAACACCCAAAGCCGGTGGAGTAACCTTCGGGAGCTAGCCGTCTAAGGTGGGACAGATGATTGGGGTGAAGTCGTAACAAGGTAGCCGTAGGAGAACCTGCGGCTGGATCACCTCCTTTCTAAGGATATTTAGAAACGGAAACCTACACATATGTCGAAACTTTGTTTAGTTTTGAGAGGTTTACTCTCAAAATTTGTTCTTTGAAAACTAAATAATATCGAAAAATTTTCTAATTTTAATTATCAGATAATTAAACCGAGAACATTGCGTTTTATAGAGTTTTACAACAAGATTAGTTCTTAAAATAATCGCTAAACTCAAAACCACTTTATCTTCGATAAAGTTAGGTTAAGTTATAAAGGGCGCATGGTGAATGCCTTGGCACTAGGAGCCGATGAAGGACGGGACTAACACCGATATGCTTCGGGGAGCTGTAAGTAAGCTTTGATCCGGAGATTTCCGAATGGGGAAACCCAACAACATTAATCCGTTGTTACCACTACGTGAATTCATAGCGTGGCTGGAGGTAGACGTGGGGAACTGAAACATCTCAGTACCCACAGGAAGAGAAAGAAAAATCGATTCCCTGAGTAGCGGCGAGCGAAAGGGGAACAGCCCAAACCAGGAAGCTTGCTTCCTGGGGTTGTAGGACTGAACATTTGAGTTACCAAAGATTTTCATAGCCGAACAGTCTGGGAAGACTGGCCAGAGCGGGTGATAGCCCCGTAGGCAAAATGAAGATCTCTCAGTTCAGGATCCTGAGTACGGCGGAACACGTGTAACTCCGTCGGAATCCGGGAGGACCATCTCCCAAGGCTAAATACTCCCTAGTGACCGATAGTGAACCAGTACCGTGAGGGAAAGGTGAAAAGCACCCCGGAAGGGGAGTGAAACAGTTCTTGAAACCATGTGCCTACAAGAAGTCAGAGCCCGTTAATGGGTGATGGCGTGCCTTTTGTAGAATGAACCGGCGAGTTACGTTTGCATGCCAGGTTAAGTTGAAGAAACGGAGCCGTAGCGAAAGCGAGTCTGAATAGGGCGACTGAGTATGCAGATGTAGACCCGAAACCAAGTGACCTACCCATGTCCAGGTTGAAGGTGCGGTAAAACGCACTGGAGGACCGAACTCGTGTACGTTGAAAAGTGCTGAGATGAGGTGTGGGTAGCGGTGAAATTCCAAACGAACTTGGAGATAGCTGGTTCTCTCCGAAATAGCTTTAGGGCTAGCCTCGGACTTAGGATCATGGAGGTAGAGCCACTGTTTGGACTAGGGGCCCATCTAGGGTTACTGAATTCAGATAAACTCCGAATGCCATTGATTTATGTCCGGGAGTCAGACGGTGAGTGATAAGATCCATCGTCGAAAGGGGAACAGCCCAGACCACCAGTTAAGGTCCCTAAATATATGTTAAGTGGAAAAGGATGTGGAGTTGCATAGACAACTAGGATGTTGGCTCAGAAGCAGCCATCATTTAAAGAGTGCGTAATAGCTCACTAGTCGAGTGATTCTGCGCCGAAAATGTACCGGGGCTTAAACATATTACCGAGACTGTGGATGCCACCGTAAGGTGGCGTGATAGGAGAGCGTTCTAAGTGCGATGAAGGCAGACCGTGAGGACTGTTGGAGCGCTTAGAAGTGAGAATGCCGGTATGAGTAGCGAAAGACAGGTGAGAATCCTGTCCACCGAATGACTAAGGTTTCCTGGGGAAGGCTCGTCCTCCCAGGGTTAGTCGGGACCTAAGTCGAGGCCGAGAGGCGTAGACGATGGATAACAGGTTGAGATTCCTGTACTAGTTAAACTTGTTTGAACAATGGAGGGACGCAGTAGGCTAAGGAAAGCACACAGTTGGATAAGTGTGCCCAAGCAACAAGTCTTAGATAGAGTCAAATGCTTTATCTTTTAAGGACAAGTTGTGATGGGGAGCGAAATTTAAGTAGCGAAGTTCCTGATGTCACACTGCCGAGAAAAGCTTCTAGTTAGAGTTTAACTACCCGTACCGCAAACCGACACAGGTAGTCGAGGAGAGTATCCTAAGGTGTGCGAGAGAACTCTCGTTAAGGAACTCGGCAAAATGACCCCGTAACTTCGGAAGAAGGGGTGCTGATCGCAAGATCAGCCGCAGTGAATAGGCCCAGGCGACTGTTTATCAAAAACACAGGTTTCTGCAAAATCGTAAGATGACGTATAGGGGCTGACACCTGCCCGGTGCTGGAAGGTTAAGTGAATGAGTTAGCTTCGGCGAAGCTTTGAAATGAAGCCCCAGTAAACGGCGGCCGTAACTATAACGGTCCTAAGGTAGCGAAATTCCTTGTCGGGTAAGTTCCGACCCGCACGAAAGGTGTAACGATCTGGGCACTGTCTCAACGAGAGACTCGGTGAAATTATAATACCCGTGAAGATGCGGGTTACCCGCGACAGGACGGAAAGACCCCATGGAGCTTTACTGTAGCTTGATATTGAGTGTTTGTACAACTTGTACAGGATAGGTAGGAGCCGTAGATACCGGAACGCTAGTTTCGGTGGAGGCGTTGGTGGGATACTACCCTCGTTGTGTGAACCCTCTAACCCGCGCCACTAAGCGTGGCGGGAGACAGTGTCAGGTGGGCAGTTTGACTGGGGCGGTCGCCTCCTAAAGAGTAACGGAGGCGCCCAAAGGTTCCCTCAGAATGGTTGGAAATCATTCGCAGAGTGTAAAGGCACAAGGGAGCTTGACTGCGAGACAGACAGGTCGAGCAGGGACGAAAGTCGGGCTTAGTGATCCGGTGGTACCGTATGGAAGGGCCATCGCTCAACGGATAAAAGCTACCCTGGGGATAACAGGCTTATCTCCCCCAAGAGTTCACATCGACGGGGAGGTTTGGCACCTCGATGTCGGCTCATCGCATCCTGGGGCTGTAGTCGGTCCCAAGGGTTGGGCTGTTCGCCCATTAAAGCGGTACGCGAGCTGGGTTCAGAACGTCGTGAGACAGTTCGGTCCCTATCCGTCGCGGGCGTAGGAAATTTGAGAGGATCTGTCCTTAGTACGAGAGGACCGGGATGGACATACCGCTGGTGTACCAGTTGTTCCGCCAGGAGCATCGCTGGGTAGCTACGTATGGATGAGATAAACGCTGAAAGCATCTAAGTGTGAAACTCGCCTCGAGATGAGATTTCCCATTCCATTTATGGAAGTAAGACCCCTGAGAGATGATCAGGTAGATAGGTTGGGAGTGGAAGTGTAGTGATACATGGAGCGGACCAATACTAATCGGTCGAGGACTTAACCACAAAGTGGTGTTCTCAAAGAGAAGATTTCGATATTATTTAGTTTTGAGAGAATAAATTTCTTTCACACGAGCCGCGGAAGTGGATCGGAGAAGTGTGGTGACGATAGTGAGAAGGATACACCTGTTCCCATGTCGAACACAGAAGTTAAGCTTCTTAACGCCGAGAGTAGTTGGGGGATCGCTCCCTGCGAGGGTAGGACGTTGCCATGCGTTTATTATGGAGGATTAGCTCAGTTGGGAGAGCGTCTGCCTTACAAGCAGAGGGTCACAGGTTCGAGCCCTGTATCCTCCATTGAGCCGTTAGCTCAGTTGGTAGAGCATCTGACTTTTAATCAGAGGGTCGGCAGTTCGAGACTGCCACGGCTCATTGGCACTATGTGCCTTTGTTTTTTAAATAATTAATTATAGAATGATGCCGACTTAGCTCAGTTGGCAGAGCATCTGTCTTGTAAACAGGGGGTCGGAGGTTCGAATCCTCTAGTCGGCATTTTATAATTATGCGGAAGTAGTTCAGTGGTAGAACATCACCTTGCCATGGTGGGGGTCGCGAGTTCGAATCTCGTCTTCCGCTTTGTAGTTTCAGCTACAAGCACAAGCATTGCCGGGGTGGCGGAATTGGCAGACGCACAGGACTTAAAATCCTGCGGTCAGTGATGACCGTACCGGTTCGATCCCGGTCCTCGGCATTTTTAATAAGCACCCATAGCGCAATTGGATAGAGTGTCTGACTACGAATCAGAAGGTTGTAGGTTCGACTCCTACTGGGTGCATTTTCGGGAAGTAGCTCAGCTTGGTAGAGCACCTGGTTTGGGACCAGGGGGTCGCAGGTTCGAATCCTGTCTTCCCGATTAAATGGTTTTATATACATTTATATTTAAGATCGCGGTGTAGCTCAGCTGGCTAGAGCGTCCGGTTCATACCCGGGAGGTCGAGGGTTCGATCCCCCCTGCCGCGATAGGTTTTAATATACGAACTTGGACCTTTAGCTCAGTTGGTTAGAGCAGACGGCTCATAACCGTTCGGTCGTAGGTTCGAGTCCTACAAGGTCCATCTAATGTGTTTTTGATATGTTAGTGGGCATGAAAACCGTATATTGTAATGGAGGATTACCCAAGTCTGGCTGAAGGGAACGGTCTTGAAAACCGTCAGGTGGGTCAAACCACGCGAGAGTTCGAATCTCTCATCCTCCTTTTTTATTATCGCGGGATGGAGCAGTCTGGTAGCTCGTCGGGCTCATAACCCGAAGGTCGCAGGTTCAAACCCTGCTCCCGCAATTATGGTTCCATGGTCTAGTTGGTTTAGGACGCCTGCCTGTCACGCAGGAGATCACGAGTTCGAGTCTCGTTGGAACCGTTATGGCTCGGTAGCTCAGTTGGTAGAGCAACGGATTGAAGCTCCGTGTGTCGGCAGTTCGATTCTGTCCCGCGCCATCTAATGTTCATTTATGCGGGTGTAGTTTAGTGGTAAAATCACAGCCTTCCAAGCTGTTGTCGCGAGTCCGATTCTCGTCACCCGCTTTTTCATATGATGGGCCTATAGCTCAGCTGGTTTAGAGCGCACGCCTGATAAGCGTGAGGTCGATGGTTCAAGTCCATTTAGGCCCATTGGAGAAGTACTCAAGTGGCTGAAGAGGCGCCCCTGCTAAGGGTGTAGGTCGCGTAAGCGGCGCAAGGGTTCAAATCCCTTCTTCTCCGTTTTTTTTGACCCGTTGGTCAAGTGGTTTAAGACACTGCCCTTTCACGGCAGTAACATGGGTTCGAATCCCGTACGGGTCATTTTCACAGTTTTATTAATATTATCGCGGGATGGAGCAGTCTGGTAGCTCGTCGGGCTCATAACCCGAAGGTCGCAGGTTCAAACCCTGCTCCCGCAATTATGGTTCCATGGTCTAGTTGGTTTAGGACGCCTGCCTGTCACGCAGGAGATCACGAGTTCGAGTCTCGTTGGAACCGTCTCGGAAAAATAAATAAAGAATGCTAAAGAGGCTAACACAATAGGTGTTAGCCTCTTTTTGCAATTCAAATATTAACCTAACCTCGTTTAGAAGTTCAATCAATATTAGGCTCGATTTAGAGAAAAATCCCAATAGCCAAAAGCTATCAGGATTAAGTAGAAATGTTGGAGATTATTTCATGAGAATTAGAACGTTAAAAAATAAACATAAGATCACATTTACAGTTAGTAACAGTTTAGGCTGTTTCGCAAATTGTTGATAACCCCAAGAAATTAAAACTAACAGGCCGGCAATTAAAGTATAAGTGTTTAAATTACCAAGAACTGTTAGACCGACACAAAGGATACCAAGGATTAAATTAAAAATACCTGAATGAGAAATTTCTTTTATAAAAAATGGATAAAAGAAAAACAAGGCACTGAGTAGGGGAATAATTAAAATTTTTAAGAAATTTGTTGATAAAAACCCACATTGAACATAGAAGAATGTTTCTGGAAGAATGAACATGGAACTAATTGCGAACAAAAGCCAGCCAGCCCAGTTGTTTTTCGCTGAAAAAAGAAACGGCAGTAATGAGAGGAGACAAGTGAAAAGCAGTAGCCCAATTGTGGGTGCAATGCTCGAAAAAGAGAATGCCACAACTAAAATTGAAATTCCCGTCATGCCAAGGAAAATGGGGATTGGCATTTTGTTTGTGAAGCGGTCAAAAATCAGGAAATTGAACATAAAAACAAATAAAATTAAAATCACTTGATTCGTAAAAGTATGCTGAATCGTTGTGCTAACTTGGTGGCCATACATTGAAGGAATTAGCCAAGTCGCAAATGTTTGGATGACTGTCAATGTTACGGGAATAATTGTTTTTTTATTTACAGTCGTTAAATGTATCTTTTGCATATTTATTTTCTCCTATGTGAAATACTTCAATCGTAAACAAAGTTTGCCAGAACGTCAACCAAAATCTGTCTTTTAAAGGTTTTCTATTTGTGATAGACTTGTTAAGATGGTTTTTAATTCTAAACTTAATTGAGAAAAGCTGTAGCAATCAACTCTTTAAACTTAATTTGGCGAAGAATACAAAGACGTCATTGCACAGGTTATGATATTGAACAAACATTATTTTGTTCCCGAAAGGATTTGCGTAAAAGCAAAGATACCTTGTAACCGTTTATAATAAGGGGGAAATTTTCAAATGCAAGAGAGACATTTATTTACATCGGAATCAGTTTCAGAGGGTCATCCAGATAAAATTGCTGATCAAATCAGTGACGCTATTTTGGATGCCATGTTGGAACAAGATCCAGAAGCTCGAGTAGCCTGTGAAACGACCGTGACAACAGGATTAGTTGTTGTCGTTGGTGAAATTAGTACAACGGCTTATGTTGATATTCAAAAGACAGTTCGAAATACCATTAAAGAAATTGGTTATAAAGATGGTCAATACGGATTTGATGGAGACAACTGTGCCGTGATGATTGCTATCGATGAACAATCACCTGATATTGCTCAGGGGGTTGACGATTCTTTAGAAACTCGTGAAGGTGACGAGGATCCATTAGACAAGATTGGTGCTGGTGATCAGGGATTAATGTTTGGCTTTGCCATTGATGAAACACCTGAATTAATGCCATTACCAATTATGCTTAGTCATCATTTGATGCAAAAGACGGCTCAGGTTCGTAAATCTGGTGAATTACGTTACTTGCGTCCAGATGCTAAGGCTGAAGTGACTGTGGAGTATGATGACAACGAAAAACCAGTTCGGGTTGATACCGTTGTTTTGAGTACTCAGCATGATCCAAACGTATTGCTTGAAACAATTCGTGAAGATGTCATTGAACATATTATCAAACCAGTGATTCCTGCTGAGTTACTTGATGATAATACTAAGTATTTCATTAATCCAACTGGCCGCTTTGTTATTGGTGGACCACAAGGAGATGCCGGATTAACTGGTCGTAAGATTATTGTTGATACTTACGGTGGTTTTGCTCGTCATGGTGGCGGTGCTTTCTCCGGAAAAGACGCAACTAAAGTTGACCGTTCAGCTAGTTATGCGGCTCGTTACATTGCGAAAAACATTGTAGCTGCCGGACTGGCACACAAAGTTGAAGTTCAGATAGCTTATGCCATTGGTGTGGCTCAACCAGTATCAATTTCTGTAGATACTTTTGGAACAGGAACTGTTTCAGAGGAAAAGCTTGCTGCCGCAATTCGAAAAGTTTTCGATTTACGACCAGCAGGAATTATTAAAATGTTAGACTTGCAGCGACCAATTTACAAAAAGACCGCTGCTTATGGACATTTTGGTCGAACAGACGTTGATTTACCTTGGGAGCATACCGATAAGGTCGATGCTTTAAAAGAATTATTGAAGTAAGAATTTAAATGATCTCTTCCGCAATTCGCGTGGGAGAGGTTTTTTAGTTGGAGAGGGACTACATGACAACAAAAAAAACAAATGTTACTTTAGTCACCATTGCAATTTTTGTGGCCACATTTTTAACTGCCGTTGAAGGTACAATTGTATCAACGGCGATGCCTACAATTGTTGGCGATTTACATGGCGTTAACTTAATGAACTGGATTGTATCCATTTATTTATTAACGAATGCGGTAGCAACGCCCATTTATGGGAAGTTGGCTGATCTTTTTGGGCGAAAACGAATTTTTATTATTGGAATTATGATTTTTATTATTGGATCGGTTTTAAGCGGAACTGCTAATTCGATGCCTACTTTGATTGGGTGGCGAGCCTTACAAGGGATTGGAGCCGGCTGTATTATGCCTGTTTCAAATACGATTATCGCTGACATTTATCCCTTCGAGAAACGAGCACGTGTGATGGGATTCAATGGGGCTGCTTGGGGAATTGCGGCAATTATCGCGCCATTATTGGGTGGTTTTATTGTTGATAAACTGACTTGGCACTGGGTATTTTTCATTAATGTGCCAATCGGACTTTTGACAGTGTTATTGATCGCTTTGTATTTACACGAGAAACCACATACGGCTGTCGGCAAAATTGATTATTTAGGAAGTCTTTGGCTGACATTGACGTTATTGAGTCTAATGTATGGTTTTCAGATCCTTGGTGAAGCCAACTTTGCTTGGACGTCCGTGATAGTTTGCTTTGTCATTACCTTGGTAGCACTCTACTTATTTATCAATCGTGAAAAACGGGCATCAGATCCGATTATTTCGTTAAAATTATTTAAGAACCGTACTTTTGTCACCCAAAATTTGGCAACGATGCTTGTTTCTGGCTTTCTGATCGGTTTTGAAGTTTATTTGCCGACTTGGACGCAAGGAATTCTTGGCTTACCAGCTTCTTTGGCAGGGTTCGCGGTAACACCAAGTTCGGTAATGTGGATTTTTGGTTCGTTTTTAGCAGGGAAGTTTATTCTTAAACTAACACCAAAACAGACCTTGATGATTAGTTTGGTTTTCTTACTGATTGGTAGTGCCTGGCTGGCGTTACTTCCACAAACAACCCCATTTTGGTTGTTCTTTGTGATTGCCACCGTATTAGGAACAGGGTTTGGAATTACCATTACATCGACTACGGTGACTTCACAACGGTTGGTTGCCGCAAAAGATATGGGAGTGGCAACTTCATTTAATACTTTGGCAAGAACGCTTGGTCAAACGCTGATGATGTCCATTTTTGGAATTATTATGAATGGGACTATGAATAAAGGGGTTGCCCATAATTCAGATCTTAATATTGGCATGATGAATAAGTTAATTAATCCGCAGACGGCTTCATCATTACCAGCCAAACTGATTCCAGAATTACGGACGATTTTGTATCAAGCCTTGCACAATATTTATTTAGCAGGTGTGATCTTAATTGTACTGGCCATTTTAATTAATAGTTTGGATTATCGGCATTCAAAAACAACTAACTAAAAAATCGATTTCTGCCTTTAAAAGCAGGAATCGATTTTTTTAGCGTTTTTGAATGGCAAATAAAATTGGCGGATCATTTTGTTGATTAATGAACTGATAGGTTAACACTTGAAAGTCTTTTTGAGGTAAATTTTTTAGGAAATCTTGTAGGGATTCAAGTTCTTCACGCCCACCTGGATGACCATAGTAACTGACGACAACGACTAAACCACCGACACTTAGCATTGATAAACATTGATTGATAGCCGCAATGGTCGTTTTGCCATGGGTTACCACTGATTTATCGCTTCCTGGGAGATAGCCGAGGTTAAAAATAGCTGCTGAAATTTCCGTATCTTCTGGGGTATGGTTGTTAATGTGTTCATGGCCATCCTTGATCAAAGTCGTTTGGGGTAACAATCCAGTTAATAAGAGTTGGGTTTTCGTTTTCTCTAATCCGCTTGATTGAACATCAAATCCATAGACATGGCCAGATTTTCCTACACTGGCGGCTAAATAAACAGTATCGTTTCCATTTCCGACGGTGGCATCAATCACAGTATCTCCTGGGACAACCACTTGATCTAACAAAGTGTGACTATAACGTAATGCTGATTCTAAATTCATTTTTGAACAAGCTCCTTTTTACTTGGCAAAACTAAATAGGCAGTCAATAAGACAATGGTGGTCCCCAAAAGAAAGCCACCAAGTACGTCACTAGGGTAGTGGACGTTTAAGTAAATACGTGAAATTCCAATTAGGATAATAAAAATAAAGGCAATTAGATAAATGAGCCAGCGCTGCCAACTTTTTTTAACCAGCACAGCTGCAATGATAATGATAGTTCCTAAAAGAACTGTAATACCAGTAGAATGGCCACTTGGAAAACTATAACCCCCAATGGAAATCAGTTTATGAAGGGGACGAGGTCTTTTAATAATTAGTTTGATGGCTTGATTTCCAGAAGTTGCGAGTAAAAGAGCAAGTGCGGTAAAGCTCAGTAATCTAGAATGTTTTTTGTAAAGTAGCCAAGCAACCAAGACTAAAATAAAACCAATGTGCGGTAATGGATTACCTAGAGTTGTTAAGAATAGAAAAAAACTAGTTTTGTTTGCTGTGCGATTTGTTTGAATAAAGCTGGCGATAATTTGATCAAATTGTTTAACCAAATTAGTTTGTAAGTAAACTGAGGTCATCAGACCAATAAAAAGAATAGCAGTGATTAAACCAAAAATGAGCCATAAATGATGTTGTTTAGTGGATGACATAAAATTCTCCTTCTTAACTTTCCTAATGCGCTTCTAGTATATCAGATTTCTATCAGCATCTTGCTTTTTTGTGGTTAGTTTGATAGGATTAATCCATTAATATTAGTTGAAAAGAAATAGTAAGCACAGAACCCTTTTTCAGAAACTATACGGTTAATGTGAGTATGGATTGGAACTGTGCTGAACTCATCTTTTTGGTGATTAATGGTGAAGACAAAGTAGCTGTTAACGTGAATTCGCGTTAAGAATTTGAGAGTTCGACTGACTTATTCAATCGTAAATATAGGTGGTACCGCGGAAACTTCCGTCCTATAAGATATTTTTTGATATCTTATAGGACTTTTTTTATTTTAGAAAGGGTGGAACAAATTGGCATATAATCACGATATAATTGAGCGCAAATGGCAGCATTACTGGCGCGAAAACAAAACATTCAAAACAGTTGAGGATTCAAGCAAGCCTAAATACTATGTTTTGGATATGTTCCCTTATCCTTCTGGTCAGGGTTTACATGTTGGGCATCCTGAAGGCTACACAGCAACTGATATCATGGCTCGTTTCAAACGGATGCAAGGCTACAAAGTTCTTCATCCAATGGGTTGGGATGCATTCGGATTACCAGCTGAACAATACGCATTGAAAACTGGCCATAATCCCCGTGAATTTACTAATCAAAATATTAAAAATTTTAAACGTCAAATTCGCTCACTTGGTTTTTCATATGATTGGGATCGTGAAATTAACACAACCGACCCTAAGTACTACAAGTGGACTCAGTGGATTTTTGAACAATTATATAAAAAGGGATTAGCTTACGAAAAAGAAACCCTAGTTAACTGGGCTCCTGATATGATGGGAGGCACAGTTGTTGCCAATGAAGAAGTTATTAATGGCAAAACAGAACGTGGTGGATATCCGGTTTATCGGGTTCCAATGAAGCAGTGGATGCTTAAGATTACGGCATATGCAGATCGGCTGTTGGATGACTTAGATTTAATTGATTGGCCTGAAAGCATTAAAGAAATGCAACGTAACTGGATCGGTCGTTCAACAGGTGCTAGCGTCAACTTTAAAGTTGAAGGTACAGATGATGAAATTGAAGTCTATACAACCCGTCCTGACACGCTGTTTGGCGCAAGTTACATGGTTATCGCACCAGAACACTCATTGGTCAAAAAGATCACGACAGACGCTCAAAAAGCAGCTGTGGAAGCCTATGAGAAGAAGATTGAAACTAAATCTGATTTGGAGCGGACCGATTTAAACAAAGACAAGACCGGTGTATTCACTGGAGCTTACGGAATTAATCCAGTTAATGGCGAAAAATTACCAATTTGGATTGCCGATTATGTGTTGGCTTCATACGGAACTGGTGCAATTATGGCTGTTCCGGCGCATGATCAACGTGATTGGGAGTTTGCCAAGAAGTTTGATTTGCCAATAAAACCAGTTATTGAAGGCGGCGATGTAGAGGATGCTCCTTACACTGGGGATGGTGTGCACATTAACTCTGAGTTCTTAAATGGCTTGGATAAGGCGACGGCGATTGATAAAATGTTGGCCTGGCTTGAAGATAAGGGTGCTGGGCATAAGAAAGTTAATTACCGTTTACGGGACTGGATTTTCTCACGCCAACGTTACTGGGGTGAACCAATTCCCGTCATTCACTGGGAAGATGGGGAAACAACTTTAGTCCCAGAAGACGAATTGCCACTAAAATTACCAGCAACAAAAGATCTTCAAACTTCTGGATCATACGAAAGTCCGCTTGCTAACCTGACAGATTGGGTTAATGTTGTAGATAAAAATGGTCGTAAGGGCCGGCGTGAAACAAACACAATGCCACAATGGGCGGGGAGTTCATGGTATTTCTTGAGATATATTGATCCACATAATGAAGATCGAATTGCTGATATGGATCTTTTGAAGGAATGGTTACCCGTTGATCTATATATCGGTGGTGCAGAGCATGCGGTCTTACATTTACTTTATGCCCGATTCTGGCACAAAGTTTTGTATGATATCGGAGTTGTTCCAACTAAGGAACCTTTCCAGAGGTTGGTTAACCAAGGCATGATCTTGGGTGATAATCACGAAAAAATGTCTAAGTCTAAAGGCAACGTTATTAATCCAGATGATATTGTGGATCAGTACGGCGCAGATACCTTGCGGCTTTACGAAATGTTCATGGGACCTTTGACTGAATCGGTGGCATGGAGTGAAGATGGCATTCATGGTAGTGAAAAATGGATTGAACGTGTTTGGCGTTTGATGATTGATGAAAATAATCATCCTCGTGATCGCGTGACAACATTTAATGATGGCAAACTTGATAAAGTTTATAATCAGACTGTGAAGAAAGTCACGGAAGATTTTGAACATTTACATTACAACACGGCCATTTCCCAAATGATGGTATTTGTGAACGAAGCGTATAAGGTAGATGCCTTACCTTTAGCCTACATGGAAGGCTTTGTAAAAATGATTTCACCAATTATGCCGCATGTTGCAGAAGAATTATGGCAATTATTAGGTCATAATGAAACCATTACGTATGCTGCTTGGCCAACTTTTGATCCGAAAAAATTGGAAGAATCAACAGTTCAAATCGTTCTTCAAGTGAACGGTAAAGTTCGTTCTCACATGAAGGTTGCTAAAGACACAAGCAAAGATGAACTCGAGAAATTGGCTTTGGCCGATGCAGGTATGCAAGAATGGTTAGATGGCAAAACGATCCGAAAGGTGATTGCCATTCCAAATAAGATTGTGAATATCGTTGTTTAATTCAACTAAATAAACAGATCCAAAAGGCGCCCAGAGCTTATTTCTGGACGCCTTTTTGTTAGACTTGAAAGTAATTCTAGATATGATACGCTAGAACTTAGTATTTTGAAATTATTCAATTGAAAATAGAGGCTTTAAAAAATATGACTATTGATAGTATAGTGGGCAACATCGTTTCAGAAATTAATATGCGGTTGCATCCTCGCACAGATGGAATTAAGTACCAGTTTGAGAGATGCACATTTCCTGTTACATTTACGCGGGATGGCTATAAAGAGGCTGACGGTTGTGCCATTTTTTTAGTAGAAACAGATGGCAGCTATACAGTGACTAAGTTTGAGTCGCGGTACATGGATGTTGAAGATCCCTTGCGGAAAGTCTATCACGGAGCCTATTTTGAATGCGATGAGGAACCGACAGCCATGGACGAGCTCATTGAAGACGTGGCAGCCGGGGTTTCAAAAAATTAATTATGGATACAAAAAAGAACGCCAGACCACTATAAATGGTCTGGCGTTCAGCACTATCTCAACTCCAACTAGTATACCGCAAAGTTTTGAATTTAGCAAAGGCCGTTTTCGTTTTTTTAACGATCCTCGCTCATTTCTTTATATTTTCTTACGAAATAAATTAAAATTTGAATTGCCTTCAAGGCATGATAAAATAGTTAAGATTGAGTAATTGAAAGCAGGTCAACAAATTATGTCTGAAGAACCTCAAAATAACCAACAAACAACTAGCGCGGGATTTCAACCGTTGCGAAACACTAATAAAGAATCTAGTTCAAAAGATAAAATGATCGAGGGATCAGCCTGGATGACGGCGGGAAGTATTTTTTCTCGGATTCTGGGGGCAATCTACATAATTCCCTGGGTGATTTGGTTTGGTAGTATGAGTGATAACGCGAATGCGTTGTTTGCTAAGGGATATAATATTTATAGTTTTTTCCTAATTGCTGCGATTGCGGGGATTCCCTCTGCAATCGCCAAACAAGTTGCGCATTATAATACAATCAATGAGTTTGCGGTAGGACAACGACTGTATAAACGCGGGTTGTTACTATCCGGAGCCACTGGGATCATTTGCGCGTTAATTCTGTACTTTGGTGCACCGGTGCTTTCGAGTGGGGATGTGAATGTGATTCCTATTCTGCATTCGTTAGCCTGGGCAGTTTTGGTTATTCCCACAATGAGTTTAACCCGGGGCTTTTTCCAGGGGTATCAGGAAATGGCACCGTCTGCGATTTCGCAGTTTGTCGAACAGCTAGCCCGGGTAGTGTATATGTTAGTTACTGCGTTTCTAATTATGAAAGTGCAGCATGGTAATTGGGTCAGCGCAGTTTCGCAGTCTACGTTTGCAGCGTTTATTGGTGCCATTGGGGGAATGTTAGTGCTTGTTTTCTATTATTTGCGCCATCGCAGTCGTTTGCGAGAGTTAGCCCAAAATAGTAAACAAGAGTTAGCGATTCCAACAAAACAACTCTATAAAGAAATTATTGCACAAGCAACACCATTTATTATTATTGGCTCGGCAATCACCATTTTTCAACTGATTGATCAGTATTCATTCTTTAGTATTATGAACCACGTCTTCAACTATTCGACCTCACTTGTGAATACCCTTTACGCTGATTTTGCGTTTAACTCGAATAAATTAGTGATGATTGTTGTTTCTTTGGGCTCGGCAATGGCCATTACAGCTGTTCCAATGCTTTCAGAGGCAAAAACGCGTGGGGATAAACGGGAAATTAATAGCCAGATTACGGATGCTTTGTTACTATTTGCATTCTTTATGATTCCCGCAGCTTTAGGGATGGCAGCTGTAGCCCAACCGCTAAACACATTATTTTATCACTATGATGTAGTTGGGACTTCCATTTTGGAGGTCTCTGCCTACGTTTCCGTCATTCTAGGGCTCTTTACCGTCATCTCGGCAATTATGCAGGGGGTTTCCGAAAACGTGCGGGCAGTCGCTTATTTTGCGATTGGCGTGGTTGTGAAGCTTGTCCTTCAGTATCCGCTGGTCGCTTACTTAGGAGCGATGGGGCCAATCCTTTCGACAGGAATCGGATTTTGTGTGGTTAGTTGGCTGATCTTACGCCATTTAAATCAAGAATACGGAATTGGTTTTAAACGAATGAGTAAACCAATTTCTGGGATCCTCGGGTTTAGTTTATTGACATTTATTGTTGCTTTTGCAGTCGTTCGGCTGGCTTATTTGTTCTTGGATCCTTACAGCAAGATGATAGCAGTAGTCGTTTGTGTTTTAGCAGCTTGCCTAGGCGGTTTTGTCTATTTATACGCGACATTAAAGACAAGGTTGGCAGATGTCATGCTGGGATCCAGAGTGGAACGAATTCGACGATTATTGAGAATTCATTAAGGGGTGAATTATGCGAGTTGATAAGTTTTTACATCAAATGAACGTGGGCACACGAAATCAGATTACCCAACTGATCAAAAAAGGGAAGGTGACCTTAAATGCCCAGCGTGTCCGTAATGGGAAAACTCAATTAGATCCTGCCCAAGACTTAGTTAAACTGGGTGAACAAGAAATTAAGTATCAGGTTCACTATTATTATTTACTAAATAAGCCACTAGGTGTGATTTCGGCTTCGACTGATACTCACCAAAAAACAGTCATGGATATATTCAATAAATCAGATTATCGGCCGGATTTGTTTCCAGTCGGGCGCCTAGATAAAGATACAGAAGGATTATTGCTGATTACCAATGATGGCGACCTTGCACATAAATTATTGTCACCAGCTCATCATATTAAAAAAACCTATGAAGCAACGGTAACCGGAAAATTAGATGATGCAGTAATCGAGAAGTTTGCTAAGGGAATTGAACTAAAAGACGGGACCCAACTTTATCCGGCTCGGCTTGAAATTTTGGATTATAACAAGATGGAGGATACAACGACTATTCATGTTGAAATTCAAGAGGGCAAGTATCATCAGGTACGCAGAATGTTTGGTGCAGTAGGGCAAAAGGTTGTCAATCTACAGCGAATTCAGATGGGGCCCCTTTCTATTGACGAAGGGTTACTACCCGGAAATTATCGTGAACTAACTCAAACAGAAGTTGACGATTTACTAAAATTAACCGAATGAAATTAAATTAAAAGACTCCTTAGTGAATTTGAGAATTCGCTAGGAAGCCTTTTTTGCTGATTAGTCATTTTGGTTAGAAAATTGCGCCATCGTTTGAGGAATCTGTTTGATAAGTTGATGGGGTAAAACAACATACTGAGTTTTACCAAGTTGATCGGCAATGAAGCTGTGAAGATAAACAGCACTTAAAATACTCTTAGTTTCATTGTCAGAAAACTGAGTTACAAAAGCGCCAACCATGCCGGCCAGAGTGTCACCCATTCCACCAGTTGCCATTTCTGGGCCGCCGATTAAGAGCTGATAGGTTTCATGATTTGTATAAACTTCTGTGTGATGCTTTTTTAGGATTACCGTGGCATTTAGCTTTTGTTGAGCCGCATGATTATTTGCTTCTGATTGTTCCTTAATGGGAATACCAGATAGTCGTTGCCATTCCATTTCATGCGGGGTAAAGATAATGTGAGCCTGAGGTAGCACTAAATGATGGGTAGCAATTAAATCAATGGCCGAGCCATCAATTATCAGTTTTTGATTGGCTTGAATGTTTTGAAAAACAAATTGTAAAATTTCTAAAGAAGATGGCGTTTCACCGAGACCCGAACCAATCACGACACCATCCACTTTTTTTAGTATGGTCTGAATCGTTTGCTTATCAGTGAAATCAATCACCATGGTTTCAGGTAGTCGGGCGTGAAGGCTCGTAAAATTATGGGGGTCAGTTGCAGTCGTAACCAAACCACAACCTGAGTAAACGGCGGCACTACTCCCTAAAATAACTGCTCCCCCAAATTGGGCATTACCGCCAATGATTAATAATTTTCCAAACGAACCTTTATGGGTCTGTGTTGCCCGTTTTTTAATCGTTTCTTTTACTAACGTTTGTGTGATCGTCTGCATGGCATTATGCCTCCTTAGGGTTAGTATAACGAAAATAAGGCGATAATAAAAACAAGAAGAGCCTTTTACTATAAGATTTCGTAAACGCTTGCTATAATAAAGTTAAATAATCAGGAAGCGAGATGAGTCACATGCAAGATCAACAATATAAAAATATTTTGGTTGGGATTGACGGTTCAGAAACTTCAATGAGGGCTTTAGATAAGGCAATCGATGCAGCTAAACGAAATCAAGCAAAACTGTATATTGCTCAAGTTTTAAAACCACGGCAATCTTCAATAGGGCAGTCGTCATTAGGTTTTGGCGTTGTTGAAACTGATGTTGACGAAAATAATCGATTGAAAGAGCAACAGGAAACCATTGACGGAATTGTCGCGCGCGTTCAAGGCGAAGGTGTTGAACAAGTGACTGGCATTGTAAAAATTGGTAGTCCACACGAAGAATTGGCCAAAACGATTCAAAGGGAGAACCAAATTGATTTAATTTACATTGGGGCAACTGGCGCAAATCGGGTTGCACAAATGTTTTTGGGATCAAATTCGGCCTATATTTTGGAACACTCTTTGGCAGACGTCATGGTAGTTAGATAAAAATTTACAAATAAATTCAGAAAATTAATGGTGGAGCGATCATTTAAATAAGAAAACGACTGGTCCACTATTAGTTTACGCAAAAAAGAAAGCTGGTCTTATTAAACTAACCAAAAGAGAGGGGGAAAGCCGAGATTATCTCGGTTATTCAAATATGAAATTACTAATTGTACTGGAAAATGTAAAAATGGATGGTGTGAAACGGGCCGCAACGGTTGTAGGTAACGCACTCACCGAATATGTGGATGTGACTTACTACTCGTTAGAAGATGTGGCACCTTATTATGAACTGGATGCTGAATTAGTAATTGCAAAACGCCCAGCACCGGGACATATTCTAAATTATTTTGGTGAGAAGCCTTATGAAAGATACCAACCCCAAATTGAGGACTTATGTAATTATATTCAGGTTGAAAAATTTCAAACCGTTATTTTACCGGCAGGATTAACAACAAGTTTTGCTCCGTTAATTAAGACCCAAATTCCTGAAATTCATGTCATTGCGTGGATGCATAATAATTATAAAACTTATCTAACGCAGTATTATCAGTTAATGAAATCTGAATTTGTTCAGGGATTAAAAGCAGCGGATGTTGTGGTAGTGCTAACTGAATCTGATTATTTGAATTATCGCCAATTTAATAAAAATACGGTCAAAATTTATAACCCTCTCACAATCGTGGCTGAAGAACGAGCTGACTTAAAGGCTCACACCATTGCGTTTACGGCTCGTATTTCCATTCAACACAAAGGAATTGATTTTTTACTGGAGGCCGCCCAATATTTACCAGATGATTGGAAAATTGCCATGGCAGGAGAGGGTCCCGAATCGGAAATGAAGATCTTCAAACAATTGATCGCTCAATTTGATGTGGCAGATAAAATCATTTACCGTGGAGCGCTTAAAGACGAAGCCTTACAGGCCCATTATGAGACTGCCTCTATTTTTGTATCTACTTCGCGATGGGAAGGGATGCCCTTAGTCATTGGTGAAGCTATGGGATTTGGGTTGCCAATTGTTGCGATGGAAAACACAGGTTCAAAAGAATTCTTAGGAAAAAATGAATACGGAGTTTTAACTAAAGCAAAGGATGTTCCAGATTTTGTTGAATCCTTAAATAAGCTGATAATAAGCGAACCACTCAGACAGCTTTATGCTAAGAAGTCATGTGAACGGATTCGAAGCTCTTTTATGGTGGATACTATTATAAAACAATGGTTAACGATTCTTTCTTAAAAAAAGAAGTAAAAAATGAAAAATAGCATTGAAAACATTGCAAAACTTCGATATGGTATGAGTATAGCGTTTACAATTATAGTGAACTAGGAAAGTCGATGGTTTGAAATGTATAAATTAATAGTTAGTGATTTAGATGAAACTTTACTTAGCAGGGATGGAAGTATTTCTAATGAAAATATTGCTGCAATTAAGGCCGCTTCCGAAAAAGGTGTAAAATTTGTTCCTAATACAGGGAGAGGATTTGCCTCAGTTCAACCCTTATTGAAAAAGTTGTCCTTATTTCAAAAGCCTGATGAATTTGTGATTTCATACAATGGGGGTGCGATCATTGAAAATCAGGACAACCGTGTGTTACAGACAAATGAAATGACGTACGAAGAAGCCAAAGGTGTTTTTGATATTACATCGCAATATCCACACAATGATACACATGTTTATACATTAAATAAGTTGTATATTTATAATCCTCGTGAGGAAGATTTGGCTTATTTGAAGCCTCGTCATGTTGAGTATAAAATTATGACTGATAAGGATTTTTCAATTTTTAAAAACGAAAAAATTATGAAAGTCATCACGATGAATCCAGATGAAAAAGCTCTCCATCCAGTGCATGATAAGGTAATGACAGCTTTTGATAATCAATTAAACGCTAGTTATTCTTCTGGAATGTACGCCGAATTTAATCATTTGAGTACTGATAAAGGAACGGCCTCATTAGAGTTAGCCGAATCTTTGGGAATCAAAAAAGATGAAGTTTTGGCCTTAGGAGATAATAGCAATGATTTACCAATGCTGCGGAAAGTAGGGATGCCAGTTGTTGTGTCTAATGGGACAGATGAGGCGAAAAGTATCGCTAAATATGTGACTAAAAATAATTACAAAACTGGTGTGGCAGAAGCAATCCATAAGTTTGTTTTGGACTAAAATTTCAGGAACGGAGGTTTCTTATGCAAAAAGCAGCGATAATTGTTATTCCAGCTTTGCTTGCGATTGGGCTAATTTTGATAACTGAATTTGTTAAGTTGCCTTTTTGGCTTTTAGTTATCTTATGGATTCTCGGTTTTTTATTCGCGATGCTTTCAGTTGTCTTGATCGAATTAAAAATCAGAATGGCCGCTCTAAAACGGCACCAAGCGGAACAAGACGAAGAAGATCGACCTTAAAGTAAAAGAGGGATTATTATGTTTATGTCTACTGAAGAAGTGAATGCTGGGCACACAATCATCGACATTGTGTCAGCAACAAGTCGCATTATGTTATCGGCAGATGAAATTGATCAATATCAAATGTTTGATCAACTCATCGAAGAAACAAAGCAAAAATTAACCAAGCGCGCAGAATTGAAAGATGGCGATGGCTTGGTCGGGGTCCATTTTAATACGGAAATTGTTAATGTCAGTGTGGCACCAAAATTTCTGGTAGTTGTGGGTTACGGAACGGTTGTAAAGTTGGATGAGTAGTCTAAATTAAGAAAATATAAAAACGGCTAGGTCTTCTTGTATTAAAAGAAAATCGGCTCTTTGTCAAATCCTGTTGATAGATGAATTTGGGACACTGTTAGAAGTTATGCAACTTCTAACAGTGTCTTTTTGTTTGGTTTGGTTCTCATTTGTTGTAATTTAACTCTTGAAACTAAGTGGTGATAATTTCGGAAACCGAAGGCAGTTCTTTGAATTTGCTTAATCATTCTATTGATCCCTTCAATTGGACCATTAGAATACTTTGATTCACTGGCATTGAGGACTATTTCAAGATTCTTTTTAAATGTGGTTAAAACATCTTTCATTTGCGAGCTAAGCTTATCGTTGTTATATAAATATTGAACAAGACCATCTTTGTCGTGATTTTTAAGACATATCATAATGCCTTGCATGGCGTTATAAGTATTTAACAGTCTTTCATCAACATCTAGACCTAACTGAACTCTTTCGAGTTGAGTTACTTGTTTCCTAAGGTGTCGATCGAAAAATGTTTTTTTAATCTCAAGCTCATCGAAGTGTTTTAAATAAAGTTTCCAGGAGAATTTAAGCATCCGATATTCCTTGGATTGTTTCTTGTATTCTTTCATAATTTGAACGCGACTTTGGTTAAAAGATCTAGTCATCATCGCAACAATATGAAAACGATCGACAATTATTTTGGCATTTGGAAATACCAATCTGGCGATATCTTGATAGTAACTATTAAGGTCCAGAGAAACTGTCTTTACTTGCTTTCTAGCGGTGCTGTCAAACTTATTAAAGTAATCAATAATAGTTTGTTTAAAGCGATCCGGTAGGATCTGTTGAATTTCATGATCACCATCACCGTTAATACAAAGAAAGTGGAAATCGCCGCCAACACCACGAAATTCATCCATAGATAAGTGCTCAGGTAAAGAATGATAATTTCTCCGAAATAGATCATCATAGTTGTCTAAATAGCGACAAACGGTACTGGGAGAAACACTATTGTCTAAAGCAATACTAGTCTGAGTACGATCATCCTGAAGATGCATGAATATTTTTTGTCTGGTAGCTTTGGAAATATTACAATACTTATTGACGAGGTCTGTTGTTGCCATTACCGAGTTTCCACAATTTTTACAGATTAATCGTTCTTTATGAAGTTCAAGATAGACGGGCTCACTAGCGTTGGCCGACGGATATGAAACGCGTGACACATAGTGTCCGTTATGACTAAAGTTTTCAAAACCACATTGAGGACACCTTGTATAAGTGGCTTTTACATTGGCAACATAGACTTTAGCAGGTTTTGATTTTATGAATTGATGCTTATAACTGAAAAAAATAACATTTGGGTCTTTAATACTGAGTGAAAATTTTATATTATTATCTATAGGGTTCATGGTTTCTCACATCCTTTGATGATGCTGTAGTGGGTGGATTTTTTTGTGTGTGGGGACCTGTGGGCCTCTTTTTTTTTCAAAAAAATCCTGTTAATAGATTACCACATTGGTAGTTCATCAACAGGAAAAAGTATAGAGCCAGAAAATCTAGCCGTTTTTATGATGTTTTTATATGCCCCAGGCAGGATTCGAACCTGTACATGGTTGCCCATACAGCGACCTGAACGCTGCGCGTCTGCCAGTTCCGCCACTGGGGCAAACAACACTAATCATTTTACACTATATTCTGAAAAATGGAAAGCCTCTCCAAACAACTAAGCGCCTCAAAATTTCCTTCAAATCAGCATGTTTTGTTTGTCTTGAATTTGTTAACATAATAATATATTTTTCTCTAAATTTAGCGTGGAAATATGGTATGATTATTCCTGCATGTTTGTAGCTATTGGGTTAGGTGTAATTAAAAGAATGGTTGTAATCAATGATTTTAGCCATTTAGTACAAAAAACATAATTTTAGTTAAAACACAAGATGTTGTATGCAAATGATTTATGCTATACTGAATATTGATTAAAGATAAAGAGGGGCCTTGTATGGTGATAATTACAGCAGGAATGATAGGTGTTGGAAAGACAACATTAACTGGAAAGATTGCAGAACACTACGGATCAAAAGCATTTTATGAACCAGTGGGGGACAATCCCGTTTTACCACTTTATTATTCTGACCAAAAAAGTTACGGGTTTTTACTACAAATTTATTTCTTGAACAAGCGATTTGCGATGATCAAAAAGGCACTTTCCGATGATAATAATGTCTTGGATCGTTCAATTTATGAAGATGCTTTATTTACACGAGAAAATAATAAAGAGGGAAACATTACAGATACTGAATTTGGTGTCTATACAAGTCTCATTGATAATATGATGAATGAGCTAAATGACCTTCCAAAAAAAGCACCAGATTTGATGGTGTATGCCGAAACTGATTTCGAGACGATCTTATATCGTATAAAAAAACGAGGCCGCGATTATGAACAGTTTGATAATAATCCAGATCTCGAAGATTATTATCGCAAAATGTGGTTGGCTTATAAGGACTGGTATGAAGAGTATGATGCAAGCCCAAAAATTAAAATTGATTTACAAAAGTATGATCTAGAAAATCCCAAGAACGTTGATGCTGTCTTAGGGCAGATTGATGCAGCTTTAGAAAAAATTCGCGCGCCTAAGAGTGTTGAAGAAGCAATTTAGCGTAATTAAAAAGTTATTCATAATCGATTTTTATAAAAATCGGTTATGGATAACTTTTTTGTTTAATTATTTTTTTGTTCAGCAATGATTTGTTTTAATTGAGTACTATTTCGGTGAGCTAACAGGGCCCAGAGAATGGTTACCGTATCAACAACTTCTTGGAAAAGAGCACCCAAGAGCGCTGGGATAATTCCGGTCGCCGCAATCAACATTAACCCGATACAAATGAAAATACCAATCAACACGGATTGTTTAGCAATTCTCATTGTATATTTTGAAATGCTAAGGGCCCGCGCGACCCGACCCAAATCGTCTTTCAAAATGACAATGTCTGCTGATTCACTTGCAGCTGTTGAACCACGAGCACCCATGGCAATCCCGACATCAGCTACCGTTAGAGAGGGCGCATCATTCACACCATCACCAACCATTGTGACAGGCCGCAAATGGTCTTCTTGGTCCTTTAAAATGGTAATTTTATCTTCAGGCAGACATTCGGCATAGACTTTTGAAATTCCAATTTGTTTACCAACAGCATCAGCGGTAGCTTTTTGATCACCACTGATCATTAATGTGTTTTGAATTCCTAATTTGTTTAGCTGTGAAATTGTGACGGCAGCTTCAGGTCTGATTTGGTCGGAGAATGTAATATACCCAGCAAATTGATCGTCAATTGCGACAAAAATCGCAGTCTGGCTTGGTGAATCAAAATTCTGATCAGTGACAAACTTTTTCCGACCAATTTTTATCTGGTGATCATCCACTTGAGCCGTGACCCCCATTCCAGTGACCTCTTTAATATGTGAGACTGGCATTAAACTGTGTGGATCACTGGCCTTTACGATTGAACGAGCTAGAATATGGCTTGATTGTTGTTCAGCACTAGCGGTTAAGCTTAGAAATTCTGTTTCTGAAAATGGGGGAAGATTCTTAATCTTGTCAATTGCTAAAATACCCTTTGTTAAAGTACCTGTTTTATCAAACGCAATGGTCTTAGTTGTGGCTAGTTTTTCAATAGCTGTACCATTTTTTATAATAATCCCGTTTCGGTTAGCACTACTCATACCAGAAACAAGGGCAATCGGTGCGGCTAAAATGAGGGGACAAGGTGAGGCCACAACCAAAACCTCAGCAAAACGAACAGGATCTTTTGAAACAAACCAAGCAACACCCGCGATGAGATAAGAAACAAGGGTGAATGGAATTGCATAACGATCAGCTAAACGAACAAAATGAGCTGGTTGTGCTTCTGAATTTTTGACAAGTTTGACAATTGTTTGATATTGGCTATCTGCTGCGAGTTTTGTGACTTTCATTGTCACTGCCCCATCGCCATTTACAGATCCCGACATTAAGTCGTCCCCAAGACTTTTATTGGCCGGTTTAGATTCACCGGTAAGCGAAGATTCATCAAAAATGGAAGTTCCTGATAAAATCACACCATCAACTGGGACGACTTCACCAGGTTTAACAACGACTTGATCATTCACTAATACTTCATCTACCGGTTTGACGGTTAAATGTTCGTTCATTAAAACGTTCGCTGTTTGTGGAGAATTATCTAGAAGGGTTTGTAATTCCTTACCTGCCTTGTGAGCGGCATAGTCTTCCAGAGAATCTCCGCCAGTTAGCATAACCAGGACCACGATACTTGCCCAATATTCACCAACCGCTAAAGTAGCAATAATCGCTGTAATGGCCAATAAATCTACACCATATTTACCTGCACGAAGAGTTTTGATCATTTCTAACAACATTGAAAAAGAAATGACAATTCCGACGGCTGTAATGATAATTTGTGCCGCTAAGGGGAAATGAAAAATGAATTCTAAAATTAATGCTAAAATACCTAGCCCTAAAACTAATGCGAATTTGGTGGAATGTTTCATAAATAAGCAGCTCCTCTGTATTTAGAATGATTCTAAATACATTATAAGCGTAGTTGTTCAAAAATACCAGCCAGATAATTATTTATTTTGTTTGTTGAGCTTTAGAGAAAATACTGGGATAACCGGTAAAATATGAATGATAAACATGGCTAAAAATGTCCAGTTATAGCCAAATCCGGTAATAAAGTAGCCACCCAAAAGTGGTCCTAAGGCACGACCCATAGAACCAGCAAAACTACCTAGTGATTGGATGGTGCCACGATTATGATCTTCTGCATAACGGTTTAAAACGGCTGGGATGGCGATTAATGCCAGCATTTCACCCAACGTGACCATGGTGATGCCTGCCACAAAGCGCCAATAACTTTCAGCGTTGACGATGAATAAGTAAGAACAGGCAAAAGCTAAGAGGCCTAGAATTATCCGCTTTTTTTCAGATTTAAAACTTGGCTTAAAGAAACGATTCATAAAGGGCTGTATTAAAATAACTTCAATTGTGCTGATTGTGAAGAGCATGCTGTATTTAGGAATGGAAATGTGTTTTGCCACCATTAAGACTGAAACATTACTGTTCCATTGTTCGTAACAAATCCAGATAATAATCATAACTAGACAAATGAGGATCACATTTAGAAAAGAATGATCAGTTTTGGGTTTAATATCTGTTACTGATTCAGTTTTCTCATGTTTTTTTATAGGATGAAAGGTAAGTCGGATGATTAGTGTAGTTAGTAGAAAAAGAATGGCAGAGCTGAAAAAAACGACGCGGATATTAATTCCAAAAAGAATACCAGATAAGAAAGTTGCAAATCCCATCCCTAAACTAGCGAACCAGTAACCGTTATTAAAAATATTTGGATCAAAAACTTGTAAAAAGGCAATATAACCATTAATTGACGAATTTAGGCCACCTAAAAAGAGCCCATATAACGTGATCAAAACAGGATAGATAGGCCATTGCGGAAAAATACCAACCAATAGGAGAGCCAAAACAATTCCTGAGCCACAGATATACATGAGTGGTAATTGTTTCCAACTATCAAATAGTTTTCCACCGATTAAATTACCGACCATCATGGCACCAGAAAAACAAAACAAGACGTAACCCGCCGTAACTAAACTTTTATTTAAGGTACCATGGATATAAAGCGTTGTGATTGGCATGATAAGGCCAATGCCCATGTTGACAAGCATATTTGTAAGAAGAACGAATTTATTTTTCAAATTTTTCAACACACTTTCTAATTTTTTACTTATTTCGCTCATAAAGTATTAATAATACTATTGCATATCAACTTTTTTAATTCAAATCTTTTTAAGAGCCAAAGCAAATCCAGGCTGAAGGGGTGTGTGTGGAAATAATCAATTTTAAATGTTAAAAGTTGATTAGAAGCCCACAAGATTTTACTTGTGCCAGCAATGAAAAAAGAAAGCCATTAAAAGTTTGCAAAGACACTAAGAGTTTTTGGCTGTGGTAGTATTATAGCCGTAAATTTGGTAAAATATTTCTGTTACGGTAATTTAAAAAATATCGGATAAAAATCGAAAAATAACTTTATTTAAAAATTAATTAATTGAGGGGTCTATATAAATTATGTGTGGATTTGTGGGGTACTTAAATCAAACTGACGTCGACACTGACGTGATCAAATCAATGGCAGATCGGATCAAGCATCGTGGACCTGATGACGAAGCCTATTTTCAAAATGAAGATGCATCATTAGGGTTCAGACGTTTGTCAATTATTGATTTAGCACATGGAAAACAACCAATGCTAAATGCAACTAAGACGAAAGTTTTGACTTTTAATGGTGAAATCTATAATTATCAAGAAATTCGTGAAGAATTAAAAGCACTTGGCTACAAATTCCAGACCGATGTGGATTCTGAAGTGTTGATTCATGGATATGATGCTTGGGGACCTGAATTATTGCAGAAGCTACGAGGAATGTATGCTTTTGTTATTTATGACATGGAGAAAAAAGAAGTCTTTGGGGCACGTGACCATTTCGGAATCAAGCCACTTTATTATTATGATGACGGGACTTCTTTCCTTTGGGGATCAGAAATTAAAGCCTTTTTGGATCATCCAAAGTTTGTAAAAGAGTTTAACGAACGTCTGTTACCAATTCATCTGAGTTTTGAATTTATTCCTTCAAAAGAAACGATGTTTAAAAACGTGTTTAAGCTTTTACCAGGAACATACTTTTTGCATAAAAATGGTAAAACAGAAACTCATACTTACTACAAGTTTAATTATGACCACATTGATAATTCACAAACCGTCGAAGGGGACGCTAAACAAATTCGCGGAATTGTGAAAGATTCAGTAAAAGCTCATATGATTGCCGATGTTGAAGTGGGAAGCTTTTTATCAAGCGGGATCGATTCCAGCTATGTGTTAGCAGAGGCTGCAAAGCTTAAGCCAATTCAATCTTTCTCGTTAGGATTTAACGATTCTAAATATAGTGAACTAAGTTATTCAACTGAGTTTGCTAAAGAGATTCATCAACAAAACACGCCCTTAACTATGGATGGCGATGATTATTTTGATATTTTGCCAACTATCATGTATTACATGGACGAACCACTTTCTAATCCTTCTGCTATGCAGTTGTATTACCTTTCAAAAGGAACTAGGGAGCATGTGAAGGTGGCGTTATCTGGCGAAGGGGCTGATGAATTTTTCGGGGGCTATAATACCTATTTAGAGGCCTTTCCATTTGAGAGATATCAAAAATGGGTTCCTCAGTTTGTTCGCACGGGGTTAGCAAAATTAGTTCAAAATCTTCCTCGTTTTCACGGTAAACGGTTCTTAGTGCGTGGTGCCGAGCCGTTAAGTGAACGCTATTACCGAGTTAATTATGTGTTTGATAAGCATGAACGCGATGAAATTTTGCGTGATCCAAGCATTAACGTGGATTCTGGAGAGTATACGAAACATATTTTTGATGAAGTTAAAGGCAAAGATGAAATGACCCAAATGCAATACTTCGATATTAATACTTGGTTGCCGTTTGATATCTTGCATAAAGCCGATCGTATGAGTATGGCGAACTCTTTAGAAGTCCGGACTCCATTAGTAGACAAAGAAGTGGCGAAGTTTGCGGCTACGATGCCAGTTAATACCCGAATTCATAAGGATGAAACTAAAATTTCATTGAGAACGGCAGCTGAAAGTGAATTGCCTGAACGAGTCGCTAAAAAAGAAAAGATGGGCTTTCCATCTCCAATTGCCAGTTGGATTAAAGAAGATAAATATCGTAAACGGATCGAAACAGCTTTTAATTCTGATGTAGCCAAGAAATTCTTTAAGCCGGAAGCATTGATGCATATTTTGCATGAACATATTAATGGCAAATCCAGTATGCAAAAGATTTTCACGATTTATACGTTTATTTTGTGGTATGAAGTCTTTTTCCCAGAAAATACAACTGCTACAACAAGTAAGCTAGTTCATCGCACCCAGGTTTAAAAGTTGGAGATGAAAAAAATGGCACTTGAGATTGCCGAAATCACCACAATTTTAAAAGAACATCATTTACTGAAACAGATAGTAAATAATGTGGAAGGCGATCATCAAAAAATAACGGGAGTTAAGTATGATTCTCGTCGCGCCGGCGCCAATGATTTGTTCTTCTGTAAAGGTAATTTTAAACCTGCTTATTTGGAATATGCTCAGTCTCAAGGGGCAACCGTCTATATTGCGGAACAACTCTATGATAATGTACCCGCAATGTGTGGAATTATTGTCAGTAATGTTTCCAAGGCAATGGCTCTAATTGGGGCCGCTTATTACGGGTACCCGCAAAACGATTTATTTATTATTGCTTTTACAGGAACAAAAGGGAAAACAACTTCGGCCTATTATGCGCATAATATTCTTAAAGAAACGACTGAAGACAAAACGGCCTTATTTTCAACAATTGATCGGATTGTTGGTCCAAAACCGGAACAACAATTCAAGTCTGATTTAACGACTCCTGAATCACTAAATCTGTTTCATGATATGCGCGAAGCTGTTGACAGCGGCATGCACACCCTTGTGATGGAGGTCTCATCGCAAGCTTATTTGCGAAACCGCGTTTATGGTCTTCACTATGATGTTGGGGTCTTTTTGAACATTTCCCCAGATCATATTGGACGTAATGAACATCCGACTTTTGAAAATTATTTGCATTGCAAACTACAATTGCTTGTAAATTCAGAGGTATGCGTAATTAATGCTGAAACTGATCATTTTGAAGAAATCTATCAAGCAGCACGGGCAACCACGGATCCAGAAAAAATCTATTTATACAAAAAATCAGCTGCTAAACTTGCGGAAGAAGTTCCGATTGATTTTACTTTTCATAATGACCGCGATGATTTACAAGTAGATGAAATCGAATTGAAGTCACATACCAAGAAAGCAAAGACACTACAAATTGATGGACGTTATGTGCTAAGCATGCCTGGCGGCTACAATCAAAGTAACGCCACTGCTGCATTGATTACCGTTGGTGTCGCAGGTGTGACTTATGAACAAGCTCATGATCTCTTATCACAGGTTAAGGTCCCGGGACGGATGGAATCAATTCAGTCCAAGAAGCACGGGGTGATCTATGTAGACTATGCGCATAATTACGCAAGTATGAACGCTTTGCTCAGCTTTTTACGAAGCCAATATCCGAAGGGACGATTGATTGTTGTGGTTGGTAGCCCTGGTGATAAGGGGATTTCAAGGCGCAAAGGGTTTGGTAAGGCATTGACTGACCACGCAGACATCGCAATATTAACGGCTGATGATCCTGGTTTTGAAGATCCTGCCGACATTATTGAAGAAATTGATAGTTATGTGGATCATCAAAAAGTGCAAGTTGAAAAAGTAGTGGATCGCTATGAGGCCATTAAACGAGCAATTTTACTTAGTCATCCAGAAGATGTTGTTATTTTGGCGGCCAAGGGAGAAGATCCTTATCAAAAAGTTAAGGGTGTTGATACCCCTTGGCCAACGGACACAGTGGTAGCAAAAGAAGTTTTGAAAGGACTGGCATAATGGAGACGTCGAAAACTGATTTTATTCCCATTTTATTGGGAAGTGACTTTAATGCTTATGGGATGGCTCGTTCTTTTTATAAAATGACGGGTAAAAAGGTTAAAGCATTTGCGGAGATGCAATTAGCACCAACGCGTTTTACAAAAATTGTTGATTTAGAATTAATTCCGGGGTTCTCGGAAGATCCTGATTTTTTTGAAGCCATGAAGAAAATTGCCAAGCGTTATGAAAATCGACCCGAAAAAGTTATTTTACTTGGAATGGGCGATGGCTATGCAGAGCTTATTTCTAAACATAAAGAAGAACTTTCCAAAACTTTTATTTGTCCTTATGTCGACTATGACCTATTACGTAAGTTAAATAATAAAGAACGTTTTTATAAAATCTGTGATGAATTTGATTTGCCTTATCCCAAAACAAAGATTATTACAAAAGCGGAGTATGAAAGTCCAGAACCAATTGAAGAGCCTTTTGATTTTCCAGTCGCTTTAAAGCCTGCAAACAGTGTGGAGTGGTTAGATATCCATTTTGAAGGTCGCAAGAAGGCTTTTCGAATTCAGTCCAGAGCTGAGTTTGATGAAATTGTCGGTAAAATTTACGACAATGGCTATACATCTGATCTGATTTTGCAGGATTTTGTTCCAGGTGATGATAGTAATATGCGAGTATTGAATGCATATGTTGATCAAAATCATAAAGTAAAAATGATGTGTCTAGGACATCCGTTGCTTGAAGATGCAGCTCCTTCTGCCATTGGAAATTATGTGGCCATTTTACCTGAATATAACGCAACAATTTATAAAACGATCCAAGACTTTTTGGAAAAAATCGAATTTACCGGATATGCTAATTTTGATTTGAAATATGATTCACGTGATCAGACCTTTAAGCTGTTTGAGATTAATTTACGGCAAGGACGTAGCAGTTTCTTTGTGACATTAAATGGTTACAATTTGGCTAAATGGGTTGTAGATGATTATGTGACTGAGGATTTGACCAATAAACCAACAGTTTATGCTAATCGGGATGAAAAAATGCACCAGTTGTGGTTGGGTGTTCCCATTAGAGTATTTAAAAAATACACGCGTGATAATCAGGATAAGCAGACTGCATTACGCTTGATTAAACAAAAGCGTTATGGGATGACGGCCTTTTATGCAAAGGACATGAATCTAAAACGATGGACACTTTTAACGTGGATGAATCATAATTATGCGAAAAACTTCGATCGTTATTTTGAAGAAAATAAGGGATGAATTAAATGAAAGACTTTTTTACGATTATTGGTGGAATGGGGACTCCAGCAACCGAGAGTTATTTACGTTTATTAAATAAACGGACTCCAGCTCATCGAGATCAAGATTATTTTAATTATATTTTAGTAAATCACGCAACAGTTCCAGATCGATCAACTTATCTGATGGATCATTCACAACCAAGCCCGTTGCCTGATTTACTGGAAGATATTCAACAGCAAACTTTGTTGAAACCAAGCTTTTTTGTAATTGCTTGTAACACGGCTCATTATTTTTATGATGATTTACAAGCAGCTACGAAAGTGCCGATTGTGCATATGCCCCGAGAAACAGTTAATGATATCAAAAAGAACTATCCCAATGCTAAACGGATAGGGGTCATCGGAACTAAGGGAACAACCACAGATGGCATTTATGATCGTGAATTGGAACGACAAAATTTAAAAGTTGTTAAGCCAACTGAAGAAATTCAACGATTAACAACTCAATTAATCTTTGACGACATAAAAAATCAAAACAAGGTTGATGGGGAGCTTTTCCATACGATCATTAAAAAGATGGTTGAAGAACAAGATGCCGAAGTTGTTATTTTGGGGTGTACAGAACTGTCTTATGCGCAAGAGTTGGCACCTGAAACAACTTTTCCAATTGCTGATTCGCAATCTATTTTGGTTGATAAATCAATTGAAATGGCCGATAAATTACGAAAATAGATTTAAAAAGAAAATAGGTAATAGTGTGTCCTTTAGGCTTAATAGAGCAAATCAGCCATGACAAAAGGGACCCAATATGCTATACTTATTTTTGTATTTGCGGGCATAGTTTAGTGGTAAAATTCAAGCTTCCCAAGCTTGCGTCGCGGGTCCGATTCCCGTTGCCCGCTTTCCATAAAAGAGTAGTACTTGATCAGTTTCTTTAAAGCAAGTTCGGAATGATGTGAGCCGAATAAGAGATCTCAGGGAACGTACTTTTATGTTACAACTAAAGAAATTGAGTGGATTTTTAAAATCAATTAGAGTGGTACCGCGGGTGAACTCGTCTCTTACAATGTTTATTTGTAAGAGACTTTTTTATGGAGAATTTTGAAAAAGTGTTTAGCTTTATACTATTTCACATAGAAGTGTAAGAATGGTTCTGGAATAGCTGATTAGTAGACAAAATAGGAGGAAACACCATGGATTATAAAAAACAGATTGCACAAAGCATTGTTACTGCTCTTGAGGGGCAAGTTGAAGAACAAGTAGTTTATGAAAAAGTCGAAGTTCCTAAGACAAGTAAAATGGGTGATTTTGCTTTTCCAACGTTTATGTTAGCAAAAACTATGCATAAAGCCCCACAAATGATTGCGACGGATTTAGTTGATAAAATTAATCAAAATGATTACGAAAAAGTTGAAGCTGCAGGCCCTTATGTGAACTTTTTCATGGATAAAAGTGCCTTCAGTTCTGAAATTTTACAAACTGTTTTGACTGAAGAGGATCATTTTGGGGATGCTACAGTTGGTGATAATGGCAAGGTCCCAATTGATATGTCATCACCAAACATTGCTAAACCAATTTCAATGGGGCATTTACGCTCAACGGTTATCGGAAATGCGTTGGCAAACTTGTTGGCTAAAACTGGCTATCAACCAGTTAAAATCAATCATTTAGGCGATTGGGGAACGCAATTTGGTAAGCTAATTGAAGGCTACAAGCTTTGGGGTAGTGAAGAAGAGGTTAAGGCGGATCCAATTAATAAATTATTGGAATACTACGTGCGTTTCCATAAAGAAGACCAGGAACATCCTGAACTTGATGACGAGGCTCGTAAGTGGTTTAAGAAGCTTGAAGAGGGTGATGAGGAAGCCACAAAACTTTGGGAGTGGTTCCGTTCTGTATCTCTGGACTCCTTTAAACAAATTTATGATAAATTAGGAATTACATTTGATTCGTTCAAGGGTGAAGCTTTCTATAATGATAAGATGGACGAGGTTGTTCAAATTTTGGAAGATAAAAACCTTCTAAAAGAAAGCCAAGGTGCTGAAATTGTTGATTTAGACAAGTACAATTTAAATCCAGCATTGATCAAGAAAACTGATGGGGCAACGCTTTATATCACACGTGATTTGGCAGCTGCCATTTATCGTAAACGAACTTATGATTTTTCACAGTCTTTATATGTGGTTGGAGCGGAGCAGATTAACCATTTCAAACAATTAAAGGCCGTCCTGAAGGAAATGGGTTTTGACTGGTCGGATGATATTCATCATGTCCCATTTGGTTTAATTACCTTAAACGGAAAGAAACTATCAACTCGTTCAGGTCGGGTGGTTCTTTTGGATAAGGTTTTGGATGACGCAATTGATTTGGCCAAAAAACAGATTCAAGATAAAAATCCTGATTTGGCTAATGCAGATAAAGTTGCTCACGAAGTTGGTGTGGGAGCCGTAATTTTCCACGATCTTAAAAATGAACGAATGAATTCTTTTGATTTTGACTTGAATGAGGTTGTACGTTTTGAAGGTGAAACAGGACCTTACGTTCAGTACACAAGGGCGCGTGCAGAAAGTATCTTACGGAAAGCAGAACATCAAGTAACTACGGATGGTTTGAAGCTGGCAGATCCGAATGCCTGGGAAACTTTGAAACAGTTACAGAACTATCCTGATACAATTTTGCGTGCGGTTAAAGAGTATGAACCATCAATCATCGCAAAATATGCACTTCATTTATCAAAATCATTTAATCAATACTATGCAAATTCAAAAGTATTGGTAAAAGATGAGCAACTAAATGCACGTTTGGCACTTGTTAAGAGTGTCAGTGTTGTTTTAGAAAATGCCCTCAGCTTGTTAGGTGTACAGTCCCCAGAAGAAATGTAAGCAAAAAACACTAACGAAATTCGTTAGTGTTTTTTTGATTTAAGCATTTAAGAAAGGTACGATCTCTTTGTTGGATTTCAAGCAATTTTAAGCCAACTTTAATTATTAACTTTAGTGATTAGCGAAGCCATTAAAACTTGTGTCTTTCATTCGGTGTTAATTGTGGTAAACTATATGAGTTATATTAACATTAAAATCAGTATAGGATACTATTACCTTATCATGGCAGTTTGCTTTGATTTGTAATAATAATTGGGAGTCGAAAATTTCTAAGTAGTTCATGCAATAATTGACGTATTTGTTATTAAGTAGGGGTCGATAAAAAAGTTCTTAAAGATTATAATAGCGTTATCAATTAATTGTTTTTTCTGTTTGAAAAGTTAAGAACAATGAGGTTTCACAAAATATGACGCAGTTTTGATCTTTTAGTAAAAGATAAATAGGGGATAGGAAAAATGAAAATTGAGGATTATTGTTTTTTCCGGCAAACATGTTATGACATTCGTTACGACATGGTAGAAGGATATGAATTATTAATGCGCGAGCGGGTGGACGGGCAATGGCAAGTACCAAAAAGTTTTCGTTTGATGACGCCAGAATTCTTTGCCACAATTGTCACCGACGCCATGCTACATTTACCTTCTAAATCGCAAATAATGGTTAATTTAGACCATGATCAGTTTGTCGATCAGGGAATGTTGGATGCCTTAATTGATGTTCATAGAAAACTGCCAGATTACAGTTTGACGTTAGAATTAACAGAGCGTGATAACACCAAAACCATTATGGATGTAGAATTACTAAAGTCTGCGATGTATGCGACAAGCAAAGGATTACTGCTTAGTTTTGATGATGTTGGATCTGGTGTTAATCAGTTTGAGATTTTGAAGCCGTTATTTCCTTATGTGGCAGAACTAAAGTTTGCGCTTCAAAACTTTGAGCCAGAAATAAATGTAGCTTATAACAAACTTGCCTTTTGGAGCCAAACAGCAAATTATTTAGATAAAAAGTTTGTGTTAGAAGGAATGGAAACTAGGGAAGATGTGATTATTGCGCAACAGTTGGACATCAAATATGGTCAAGGGTTTTATTATGATCGCCCACAAAAGTTTTATTAATTAATTAGAAAGAGCCATTTGAGGGCTCTTTTTTTGTTGGGGGAGAACTTCATTCTTTTAAAATATATATAGGAATTACTGTGTGGGATACAAATAAGCAGCTTATTACGCTATAATAGTAATTGCACGTCTTTAAAGTTAAGGGGCGTAATTTAACTGTCAGGAAGAAAAACAACTGTGACTAAGTTGTTCGGACTATTTGAAGCGAGTTACCAAGATGAAAACTCGTAATTTGATTTTTACTGTAAATTTAATTTTAATTTTAAGTTGATGGATTAGGTTAGAAGACAAATACGAAGGTGGTAAAAAATGGAAAATAAAAAATATCGTTTATTACGTCAAGCTTGCTATGATCTTGAATATGGCATGGTGGATGGCTATGAATTATTACTCCGCGAATTGGTGAATGATGAATGGCAAGTGCCAACCAATTTTAGTTTATTAAGTCCAGATTTTTTCGCAGAACTTGTAAGTGAAGCAATGGAACACTTGCCTTCCAAATCTCGAATTATGGTTAATTTAGATCATGAACAATTTGTGGATCGAAAGATGCTGGATGCACTAATTAAAGTTCATAACCAGATGCCAGATTACACACTAACGATAGAATTAACTGAACGGGCTAACACAAAAATGATTATGGATGTGGAGTTACTCAGATCTGCAATGTATGCAACAAGCAATGGTTTGAAGCTTAGCCTTGATGATGTTGGGACAGGTGTTAATCAGTTTGAAATGTTAAAGCCTATCTTGCCTTTTGTGAGTGAGCTAAAATTTGCTTTGCAAAATTTTAAAGCAGAATTAAAGCAAGCCTACAACAAACTCTACTTCTGGCAGCAACTAGCAAACTTTCAAGGAAAAAAGTTTGTGCTAGAAGGTATTGAAACAGAAGAGGATTTAGTAGTTGCACAACAACTAGCTGTGGGATATGGTCAAGGCTTCTATTACGATCGACCACAACAATTTTATTAAAGGTAATTTAGGGGGATTCGTTTTAAAACGAGTCTTTTTTATTTGTTAAAAATCTGGTCTTAAAAGTAGATTTCTAATTGAGAATTTTTGATGATATACTAATTAAGACTAGAAAAATTATAGTATTTTTTTGAATGGACTAGATATAAATGCGGCAAAAAATATAGGAAAGATATTCAAGATAATAGTATAAAAGAATATAAAAATTGAGAGAATGCTTTTTTAACGTTGAAATTACCCATGCAAAATGGGAAAGGTTACACATTTTGCATGGGTAAAAAGGACATCATGTAAATTGTAAGCTTGGTATAATATTTCTGTTGAGAATGTATTGAGCCGAAGTTCATCCGGGAGGGATAAATTATGGAAATTAAAGGTTTTGGGGTTGAAGAATGGCTAAACGAAAATGAAAAAGCGGCTCGGCTCGATATCTCACAAAGTACAATTAAGTCACTAACATTGGGGGAGTTACTAAAGTTTGATAGCCAGGACCCAACCGAACAAATCACAAAATATCTAGATACAAAATTAAATTACGGGTGGATTGAAGGATCCCCTGAATTTAAACAATTAGTTGCTGAACTTTATGCTAACGTTGATAGTCAAAATATTCTACAAACAAATGGTGCCACAGGTGGAAACTTCCTAGTACTATTTAGTTTGTTAAATCCAGGTGATCAGATTATTTCCTTATATCCAAGTTACCAGCAGCTTTACGATATTCCGAAGTCATTAGGTGTAAAGGTTGATAACTGGGATATTCAAGAAGATCTTGATTGGCAACCAGATATTGAACAATTGAAGCAACTTATTTCTCCGAAAACAAAAATGATTTGTTTGAATAATGCACAAAATCCCACGGGCAGCCTCCTCAAAGAGTCATTACTAAAGCAAGTTGTGACGTTGGCAAGAGAAGTGGGTGCATATGTATTGGCAGATGAGGTTTATCAGCCGGTAGATAAAGTTGATCAGTTTATGTCGGTGGCAGATCTTTATGAACGAGGAATTTCTGTGAATAGTCTGTCTAAGACTTATTCAGTACCTGGATTACGAATTGGTTGGGTAGCAACACAATCGTCGAAATTAGCCGATATCTTCCGAAAATATCGAGATTATACCATGATTTCTGGGGGAGTTGTTAATGACACATTAGCTTGTGTTGCTTTAAGAAACCGCCGAGAAATTCTTTTACGAAATGAGAAGATTGTGAAGCGTAATCATGAAATTCTACGTAAATGGGTTGATTCTCAGGAAAAAGTTGACATTATTATGCCTGAACAGGTTTCAACAGCCTGCATTAAGCTTAATATCGAGATGGATGATGAGACTTTTTGTCGGAATTTATTAGATGAAACCGGTGTTTTATTAGTTCCGGGGAATCGATTTGATATGCCGGGCCATGCTCGAGTTGGATATTGCACGGATACGGACACTCTGAAAAAAGGATTAGAAGAATTAGCTGGCTTTTTGAAAGCATGTCAATAATTTACGGATTTTGATAGTAAAACTACAGAGTAAAGTATCAATTCTACTACTTTGCTTTCATAATAATTTCTGGGATAATGGAAAACATTATAATTTGATAGTGAAAGAGGTTAATGATGACTGATCCCAGAAATAAAGGTAATTATGAAAGGTATCTATCACAGACTCATGAGTGTAAAGTGCTTAGTAAACCAGAGCTTGCCGAAGTGTTAAAAAATATGCAATTTAAACAAGTGCAGAAAGGTCAACACCTGATTGATCAGTATGATGTGCGTAATTATACTTTCTTTTTAAAGAAGGGATTCTTCAAAACGGAGTCAGTTAATAGCTACTGCGGTTCCTCTTTTATGTCGTTTCTTTGTCCTGAAATGGTGTTTCCATTAAGAGGAATGGATACGGACCGTTCTTATTATTACACGGCTACTGCGCTAACGGATGCGGAAGTAGTATACATTCCAAGAAGTCTATTTGATAAACTTAGATATTCAAATCACCAATTTTCATTAAAAATAACGAAGCAAATGGATGATGTAATAGCAGAAACCGAGACCTTTCTTCAACGAACTTCTAATTCCTCTGCAAAAGGAAAAATTGAGCAAGCTTTGCGGTCGATAAATGAGCAATTTGGTTCAGATGATAATTTAAAGGATGGTCGCCAAATTCCATTTCCAATTACAATTAAAGAACTTTCGCACTTTTGTGGAGTTAATCGCAAAACAACCAGTTTAGTTATCAGAGAGCTGGTAAGGGCTGAAAAAATTAGTTATACCGACAAGTATTTATTTTTTCTGGATTTTACGTTTGAAACTTAACGACTTGTTTTGCTATTTTGATGTTTGGTATACTTAGGATAGTTAACACGGAAGTGAAGTGTAAGAATGAAGAAAAGTGAACGGCAAAAGATTATAGCAGATCTTATTTCTAATCAATTAGTAGCCAAACAAGATGATCTTATGGACTTGCTGAAGACCCGTGGCGTTGTTGCTACCCAAGCTACGATTTCACGTGATATGCGTGAAATGCATATTGTTAAGTCAGCGGATAGTCAAGGTGTTCAACGTTATATGATTTTTCAGTCTTCTACTGAAGATCCAACTAGCTTACTTTTTCGTACCTTTAAACAAACGGCATTGCAAATTGATCAAATTCAATTTGTAAATATTATAAAAACTGCGTCAAATGATGGTAATCGTTTGGCGGCCGTCTTTGATGATACAAAAATGCCGGAAGTGGTTGGTACCTTAGCGGGATTTGATACAATTGTAGTTTTTAGCCCTAATCAAGAATTAGCTGCTCAGTTGAATCAACGATTATCAAAATATTTACCTGATGAAGGAAAATAAATTTAATGGAGCAAGGACTGATAACTCAGTTTTTGCTCTATTTTAATTGATTTTCTGAGGTAAGTTTTTAAAGGTGTTTTAAGGCTTGTGCCGGATGTAAAGTCTGTGATGGTAAGTGTGATACAATACAGCTATCATTAATAAAAACGGAGATTCTTATGCAAACAAATAAATTTTTCTCTTCGCTAAAGTCGGGATTAAAACAAATTGGACATTTTTTAGCTCCTTATTGGCGTCGATTACACGCATTTTTAAAACGATATTGGAAAAGGTTTCAATTGACGCGCTGGTTAATTGTTGCGTTTTTGACTTTTTTTCTTATTATGAGTGGCTATTTAACTTATCAGGCTAAGACGGCTGATGTAGGTAATCTTAAAAATGCGTTGGAAAAAACAACTGTTGTTTATGATTCAAAAAATAACAAAGCAGGGTCCTTATATTCTCAAAAAGGAACGTGGGTTGGCCTGAGCAAGATATCAGTGAATGTTCAAAATGCCGTAATTTCTACGGAGGATCGTAATTTTTACAAAGAATATGGATTTTCTGTAAAGGGAATTGGACGAGCCGCGTTACTATATGCTGTAAACAAAGTGATGCATCGCAATTATATTAGTGGTGGAGGAAGTACGCTGACCCAACAACTTGTTAAAAATGCGCTCTTGTCACAACAACAGACTTTTACACGAAAGGCCAAGGAACTTTTCCTCTCAATTGAGGTAGAAAATTTATATACTAAATCAGAAATTCTGGAAATGTATTTAAATAATGCGTACTTTGGTAATGGCGTTTGGGGGATTCAGGATGCTGCAAAGCGTTACTTTGGTGTTTCTGCAAGTGAGTTAACAGTTCCTCAAGGAGCAGTTTTGGCAGGAATTTTAAAATCCCCAAGTGCGTACAATCCGGATGATCATCCAGCAGCCTCTAAGCAACGTCGGAACGTTGTCCTAGAATTAATGGGTGAAAATAATAAATTGTCCGATTCTCAGGTAAAAGCCTACCAAAACACAAAACTTACGACCTATAACGGTTATACGAATACGAGTGATTACAAATATCCTTATTATTTTGATGCAGTTATCAGCGAGGCAATCAGTCGTTATGGATTAACGGAATCTGACATCATGAATCATGGATATAAAATTTATACTTACTTGAATCAATCTGATCAAACGAGTATGCAAACCCAGTTTAAGAATTCAAGTTATTTTCCGAATAACGCCTCTGATGGAACCAAGGTTCAAGCTGCTTCAATTGCTATTAATCCGAAAACGGGTGGGGTTGCAGCTGTTGTTGGTGGACGTGGTAAGCATGTTTTCCGAGGCTTTAATCGGGCCACACAGATTAAACGGCAACCTGGATCAACTTTAAAACCAATTGTTGCTTATGCGCCGGCTTTGAGTAGCGGTTATTCTTATGATTCTACTTTGCAGGATAAATTAAAATCGTATGGAACAAATAAATATCGTCCTGCAAATTATAATGAGCAATATGATGGCACCATTCCTATGTACAAAGCACTAGCTGAAAGTCGTAACGCACCAGCTGTTTGGTTGTTAAACAAAATTGGCGTTTCAAAAGGCTATGATTCTGCTAAGAATTTTGGCTTGAATTTGAACAAAAGCGATAAAAATTTAGCACTTGCATTAGGCGGATTGACGACGGGAATTTCACCTTATCAATTGGCTAGCGCGTATACGGCTTTTGCTAACAATGGTGAATTAGCCCAAACTGGATTCATCCGAAAGATTGTGGACTCCTCAGGTAAAACAATTGTGAACAATAAAACTCAGAAAAAACGGGTTATCTCTAAGAAAGTAGCTAAAGAAATGACCAGTATGATGATTGGAGTGTATAGTGACTCTTACGGGACTGGGGTAAGTGCCAAGCCCGCAAATTACACAATTGCTGGAAAGACTGGAAGTACAGAGGTTGACGGAGCTTCAAGTAGTGATGCAACTGGCGATGAATGGATGGTTGGTTATACGCCTGACATGGTAGTTGCTACTTGGGAAGGTTTCGATGATACGACCAAAACTAATCATTTGGAAAATCTAAGTGGTGTAGGGTTGGGCTCACTATTTAAGTCTGAAATGGAAAGTATTTTGCCGAATACTGCTGGTACTGAATTTGGCACTAGCAATGCTTCTAGTTTGGCAGCTGCCGAAAATTCTGGATCAGGTTCATCCAATTTATGGGATTCTATCAAAAATGGCACTTCTAGTGCAGAAAAGAACTTTTCTAAGGGTACAGATTCAGTTAAGGAAAAAGCCAACGAGTGGTTAGACAAGGCAAAAAGCTTTATTGGGCAATAAACTTGGCTAAATGCAAGGATCAAACGAGGCTGGGTATGATACAATAGCAATATAAAAGTAAAACATCTAGGAGGAAGACAATGGCTGTTAATATTTATGATACCGCGAACCAGATGGAAGAAGAGCTCCGGGAAACAACTGAATATAAGAGTTTAGTTGCAGCATATGCAGAGATGAAAAAAGATCAGAAAGCATATGACCTTTTCAAGGATTTTCAAGAGGTGCAAGTAAATTTACAGCAGAAGCAAATGAATGGTGAAGAGCTAAGTGACGACGAGATGGCTCATGCACGTGAAATTGCTTCTCAAGTTGGCGACGTTGATGTGATTAAGAATTTGATGGATAAGGAACGTGGATTAAATCAACTTTTGAATGATATTAATCAAATTATTACCAAACCAGTTCAAAATTTATACCACGATTAAAAATTGAAAATTTAAAAAAAGCGTATTTTAAATACGAACAGGGTTAGTGCAAATTAATGATTTGTTCTTACCCTTTTTTTATGAAGTGAGGAAGTATTTTTATGAAATTTATTCATGCAGCGGATATCCATTTAGACAGTCCGTTTCGAGGATTACGTAAAGCACCAGATCAAATTTGGGAGAAAATCCATAATTCTACCTATGCAGCGTTTATAAATATGGTTAACACAGCAATTGAAGAAAACGTAGATTTTGTTTTAATTGTGGGTGACCTTTATGACCGGGTTCAACATAGTATTCAGGCTGATTTGTTTATGAATGAGCAGTTGGAGCGCTTGAATCAAAAACAGATTCCGGTTTATTTAAGTTATGGAAATCACGATTATTTAAATGAAAACACAGAAATTATTCATTATCCAGATAACGTTTATGTATTTTCTGCTCAACCTGAAGTACAACAGTTGACCTTACATGACGGTACAACGGTTACGATTGTAGGCTTCAGTTATGATAAACAGGCTGTTCAGGAAGATATGGTGGCTAAATTTCCGGACAGAAATCAATCTGATTTTGAAATTGGAACGGTTCATGGAAGTATGGATAGTTTGAATGCACCAGAGGCAAATTATGCCCCATTTTCTAAGAGTGAATTATTAGGCCTACATTATGATTATTGGGCACTAGGGCATATTCACAAACGGCAAATTCTAAATGAAGAGCCGGCAATAATTTATTCAGGAAATTTACAAGGTAGACATAAAAATGAGGCAGGTAAAAAAGGTTTTTATTTGGTCACAAGTGAAGGGCATGAATTAAAGCCTAAATTTGTGCAGGCTTCGGTCGTTAATTGGCAGCCGATGAAGGTTCAAGCGGATTCGGAAGAGACTTTTGACCAGTTAGTCGCAAAAATCCTGGATCAAATTGTGGACTTAAAGGACGAAAAACCAAATTTTATCAATGTTAAAATTGAAAACATTCAAGAATTGACGAGCTCGGTGTTGTCGCGAATTGAAGACGATAGTTTATTAGAAGTTGTTCAACAAGCCCTATTGAGTAAAAGCATGCATTGGGTTTATGAAATCACACCGGTGCCGACACAAAAAACATTTAAACTGAATGCAATTGACGATGAATTTTGGAAAGAAAGTCAGAAAAAAGTTTTTACTGGTGAAAACATTAACCAGCTTGCTGGAAGTTTATTGAATCAACCATTCATTGCAGAAGCGCTACAACATGATATGCCAATCGATCAACTCCAAGATTGGGCAGAGACTTTGTTGCTTAAAAATGGTGGGCGTGAGGAGCAAAATGATGAAAATACTGAAGATTAATGTATACGGATTTGGTAAATGGCAGGATCAGAAGTTTGATCTTGCTCAAAATCTCACTTTTTTTTCTGGCCCGAATGAGGCTGGAAAATCAACCTTACGTCAATTTATCTTAAGTGTTTTATTCGGGTTTCGAACAAAACGTGGTGCAGATCGTTATTTACGATATGAACCTAAAGATGGATCTAAGTACGGTGGAGAGCTGTTAGTTGAACACAACGGCGCACACTATTTGCTTACGCGAGTCAAGGGGAAAAGTGGTGGCAAACTTACCATTACAAATGTTGAAACTCAAGAAATCCTTTCAAATGATATTTTAGCTACGTTATTGGGCTCAGTGGATGAAACCTTGTTTAACGAAATGTTTAGTTTTAGCCAAACAGAGCTTGCTGAAATTCGACAGTTGGAACGCGACGAATTTCGTAAACGTGTTTTAAAAATTGGTGCAGTGGGCAGTGATCAGTGGATTAGCTTGCAAAGTAATTTCGAGAAAAATGCTGATAAGATATATGCCCCCAAAGGACGCGTTCGTCCACTGAATAAGCTGATCAAAGAACATCAAAAACTAAGTCAGACCGTGCAGGAAGCAGGACAAGAGCTTGGTGTGTATAAGCAAGAAACAAATACAGCTAATCAAACCCAAGAAAAGCTTACCCAATTAAAAAGCCGGATTAAGCATAGTCAAGACAAGTTAGAACGAATTAAACGGGATTTAAATGGCTGGGCAATTTATCAACAATTACGAGATTTAACTCAATTAAGTGCCACTGAGTCTTCGATTTTACCTAAAGATAAGATTCAAGAGCTAGAAAAGTTGAATCAAAGCTTAAAAGAAACCAAGCAAACAATTGAAGAGCAGAACGAAAAAATTAGTCAGTTTACAGAGAAATTACAGTCAAATCCGCGAGTGGCCTTTTTTGACGAGCATGAAGAAAATTTAAAATCCATAAACGAAGAGTTACCTAACATTCAAAATTTGTTAAATAAAGTTAAACAAACAAAACAACAAATTGTTGAAATGGAGCAAGAACAAGCCCAAATTAGGGCGCAATTAAATACTGTTGAGTCAATACCAGATCCTTTTACAGAAGAGGAAATGGATCAAGTTCGGACTAATTTAGCCCAAAAATCAAGTTTTGAAAAGCAAAAACAATCTATCCAAGATCAAATTGTAGATATACAAAGTCAATTATTAAAAGAGACTAATTCAAGACAACCAGTTAGGCAAGCGACTCAAAATCAGGGTACCAAGAGTGGTCTTGTTATCCTTGGAGTTGTGCTAATCCTGGTTCCCTGGCTGTTTAATCTGGGGATGGGGCTTAAAATTGGGTTATTAGTATTGGGCTTAGTCAGCATTGGCGCGCGTTTTATTGGCCGAAGAAAACCGATTAACCAAACTGATACTAATTCTGAATCTGAAGATTTACAGACTCGATTAACTGATTTAAATGGACAGTTGGAAGAAATTTCACAGCAACAACAAATGGTAACGCAAAGGCTTATCGAAATTGGAAGTAAGAAAGGTCTTGCTAATTCAGATCCACAAACGTGGCCGACTTTACAAAATTCCTTAAGTCGGTTCGAATTACTGACACAAAAGCAAAAAGTAAGTGAGCAACAAGTAGGACAGACACAAAAAGAAATTGATGATTTCTTGAAAAAGGGCAAAGTTCTATCTGATTGGGTCGTGTTAACCGGTGAAGCAAGTGAGCAAATTGAAAATTTAGTTAATTATTTTCAAAAAATGAATCAAGCTCAACAGGATATGCTTAAAACGCGTCAAGATTTAATTTATTATCAAAATCGACTTGAAAAAGTAGTCAAACAAAGAGAAAAAATTGAAAATGAAATAAATCTGAATTTACAAAGCCTTGGATTAAGTAATTGGGAAAATTTCCAGATTGCTAAAGAAAAGCAAAACGAGCAGGAAATTAACCACGAAAAAATTACGAAGCTAAAACAGCAAGTAAACGCCACAACATTAGCAGAATTAGCTAAATTTAAAAATCAAGCAGAAATTCAAGCTGAATTAGATGCACAGGCAGAGAACTTACAGCAACTTCGTAAAGAGCAAGAAAATTTAATCGAACAAAAAACGGTTCTGAACACGAAACTGCAACAGCTTGCTGATGATGACACGTATTCTGATTTACAACAGCAATTGGCTAATCAAGAAGCAGAGATAACGGCAGAAACGCGAAATTGGTTAACGAATAAGTTGGCAGCTCAATGGATTGATGAGACATTATCAGTTGCTAGTCAAGGACGGTTACCAAAGATTATCACCTTTGCTGAACAATATTTTTCCTTGTTGACAAATAAACGTTACAATAAGATTAGGTTTAACGAAGAAACCATCGTTGTTTTTGATGCACAGAATCAAAGCTTTGATGTAGGCGAGCTATCACAAGGAACGGCCGAACAGCTTTATGTAGCCATCCGGTTGGCATTTGTTGAAGTCATGACAGATTTAGTGGACCTACCAATTATTATTGATGATGGCTTTGTTAATTTTGATGCAACACGAAAGCAGAATGTTTTTGAGTTACTAGATAAAATTAGTCAAAAACATCAAGTTATATATTTCACAACAGAAACAAAAATGACTGCTACAACGCAAAATAGTAAAATGATTCGGCTTGAATAAGGAAATGCGTTTACAGGTTTGCATTTAGTTGGGATCCACATTGAGATTGAGAAGGGATATTGAAAATGGATAATAAGAAGCTTTTTGATTATGAAGTTGATGAAACTTTAAATATATTTGTTTTGATTAAAAGTGCTGAGGTTCGAGTTGCAAAAAATGGAAAAGATTTTCTATCAATGGTATTTGAAGATCGTTCTGGTGATATTGGTGGAAAGTTTTGGGATGCAAGTCCGCAAGATATTAAAAATTTTGTGGCTGGAAAAGTTATTTTTTTGAACGGAAAACGCGAAAATTATAAGGGTACACCACAGATTAAGATTTTGGGCATTCGGTTGGCAACGGAAACGGAGCCTAATAATCCCAATTTGTATACCAAAAAAGCGCCAATGAATGAAGCGGATATGAAAGAGGAAGTAAGTAAGCTGCTCTTTGATATTACTAATCCCAACTGGAATAGGGTTGTCAGATTTTTGCTCCAAAAATATGATCAACAGTTTTATACTTATCCAGCCGCAAAAACTAATCATCATGCTTTCCAAGGTGGATTGGCTTATCACACGATCTCAATTCTAAGGTTAGCTAAACAAGTTAGTAATCAATATCCTCAGATCAATCGATCGTTGTTGTATGCGGGAGCTATTTTGCATGATTTGGGTAAAACGATTGAGTTATCTGGGCCAGTTTCCACAACTTATACGGTGGAAGGAAATTTGTTAGGACATATTGTGATCATGGATGGCGAAATCGTGAAAGCATGCCAAGAACTCAAGATTAGTGACAGTAGTGAGGATATTTTATTGTTACGTCACATGATTGTTTCCCATCATGGCTTAAAGGAATATGGGTCACCAATCGAGCCACTGCTCCTTGAGGCAGTTGTTTTACATGCGTTAGACGATTTGGATGCTTCTATCCAGATGGTGACTGGAGCATTAGGTCATACAAAGGGTGGAACATTTTCTGAACGGTTATTTGCCATGGATGGCCGTAATTTCTATAAACCTCTAGATCATAAAACTGAATAAATTTGGCAAAATAAAAAGTGCCGCCTAACTTCAAGAACTTGAAGTAGGTGGCACTTTTTGTTACTTATTTATTTTGATGATGATGATGAACTTGAAAGGTAGTCAGATAAAACATCTTTTAAGTCACTATCTTTAATTGAAACATTACCATCCTTAAGGACTTTCGTAACAACGGCTTTTAACTTGCTGCTGCTACTCATATCAGCTGTCCAAACACGTTGTTTAAGGGCTGCAGTATGATCACTCATCTTACCCTTAGAAGGCTTGTTGATCATCTTAATTACTTGATAACCATAAGTCGTCTTAACAGGGGTTGTTGTGTATTTACCTTCGTCAAGTTTAAATGCTGCCTTTGTGAAGTTTGAGTCTAAGGTTGTGTTTGTATCGTCAAATGCTGCAAGTTTCCCACCTTTGTTCTTAGTTGAACTATCAGTAGAGTACTTTTTAGCAAGAGATGTGAAACTTTCGCCATCTTTCAACTTCTTGATAACAGTTTCAGCAGTTGATTTCTTAGTAACTAAGATTTGCGCAACTGTAACCTTAGGTTGGTAAGTCTTCCACTGTTTCTTTAAGTCTGCATTTGTCACAGTTGCTTTATCTTTAACAGCTTGTTCCAAGAGAAGGTTAGAACGGATCTCTTCTTTGAAACTTGAAGTTGTCATACCGTTTTGGGTCAAAACACTCTTAAATTGACTACCATATTGGGTCTTATAAGCATTGTACTGCTTCGTAACTTTCTTCGTAGAAACCTTTTTCCCGTAATCTTTCTCGAGAACTTTGTTTAAGATCATTTGTTGAAGTACTTGTTTACCACTAGAAGTCGATTTCAGACTGCTGTAGTATGTACTTTCGGTGATCTTACCACCCTTTGTTGTTGCGACGGTCTTGTTACCACAGGCAGCTAAACTTACTGCCATAAAAACGCTGGCTAATGCAATTAACCATTTCTTCATCTATAAACACATCCTATTCTTAATTGTTTGAAAAACTTCAATACCCATCATACCATACAAAACGGTTGATTTATAAGTCAGCATGAATCTTTAACAAAAATTCAAACTATATTCACGAATGCTATTTTTTTGTGTTAACAGTGGAAATTTTATTGATTTGGTTATCGATATCTTGTGTGAGCTCGTTAATTTTTGTCAGTCGCGGTTGTAACTTGTATTGAAAATGCTCGACATCTTTTTGGATAGCCTCAAAAGTTGGCTGACTTGCTTTAACAGCGTCTTGCAACTTAGTTGTACTAGATTGCAAATTTGTGACCGCTTTGCTGAACTCTTGAAGGCTGTTCATAGTGTCTTTAAATGTCTGTTTGAGATCATTTAGAATGTGGGGGTGAGCAAATACGTACCTTCCGCTATGGTAGCTTAAAACGGATAATAATGTAAATTTTAGAAAACGATGCTTATTTTTTTTTGCCATTTTTATTTCTCCAATTGAGATTTAATTTTATCTTGAATTTGGATTAATTGGTTCTCCGTATAAGCTTTGGTGTTATCCCCAAAAATAATTTTAAAGTCATCTTGTTCAGAATAACGGGGAATCAAATGAAAGTGAGAATGAAAAACAGATTGAGAAGCGATTGTTCCGTTATTATTTACAATATTCATTCCAATAATTTTAGGATCCATCGCCTTAATTGCCTGAGCAATCAATGGAATTTTAGCAAAGGTTTTTGACGCTAGTTCAGGATCATAGGCGAAAATATCTTTGACATGTGTTTTAGGCACAACCAGTGTATGACCTGGAGTGGCTTGAGAAATATCCAAAAACGCCTTAATATTTTCATCTTCATAAATTGTGTAGCTAGGAATATCACCGTCAATAATTTTACAAAAAATACAAGATGCTTCACGTTGATTTGTCATGTACATTACCTCTTTTTTATTAATTGCTTTCATTATACCAATATTTTGAAGCAAGCCAAAGAACTTCACTGCTTCTATCTGTGAAAACGGTCAGATCATGATATAATCAATTCAAATCAAGTAGTGAAAGAGGCAGGGTTAACATGGCATTAAAAATTGAACACCTAGTTGGTGGTTATTCACAAATTCCAGTCTTAAAAGACATTAGCTTTGAGGTTAATGAAGGTGAGCTGGTCGGATTGATCGGTTTAAATGGTGCAGGGAAATCGACGACGATAAATCACGTAATCGGCCTAATGACCCCACAAAAGGGAAAGATTACGATTAATGGCAAAACAGTTTATGAAGATAGCGATGCTTATAAAAAGCAAATGGCTTATATTCCGGAAATGCCAGTTTTATATCCAGAATTAACTTTAAAAGAACATATTGATTTGACGATTATGGCGTACCGATTAGATAAAGAGCAGGCTTGGAAACGGGCAAATGAGTTGCTTGAAACATTCCGACTTGCTAATAAATTGGATTGGTTTCCAAATAATTTTTCTAAAGGTATGAAACAAAAAGTGATGATTGTTTGTGCATTTTTAACAGATGCAAAATTATATATTATTGACGAACCTTTTTTAGGATTAGATCCGTTAGCAACCGACGATCTTTTGAAATTAATTGACGAACGTAAATCCCATGGTGCGGCGGTTTTGATGTCAACTCATGTGCTAGATACAGCTGAAAAATATTGTGATCGTTTTGTTCTGTTACATGATGGCAAAATTCAAAATCAGGGTAATTTGGCAGAGTTACGTGCACAAAATCCAACTTTAGGGAAATCATTAACCGAAATTTATTTAGGTTTAGCAAGAGCAGGTGAACCGCATGCTTAATTTATGGACACAACGTAAACGTGCCCATTTTCTAGAAATGCTGAAGTATTTGAGGTACGTTTTAAATGATCATTTCGTAATTGCTCTTATGTTCTTAGTAGGTGGATTAGGATTTGGGTATTCTAACTTTTTAAAAACATTTCATGCGGGTACCTGGTGGGCTGGCCCAGTTGCAATTTTTTATTTAACAATTATTTTGCAGTTTTGCAGTTTGGCTACCTTGCTTAAACGAGCTGATCCGGTCTTTTTATTACCACGTGAACATGATATGCATGGATACTTGAAAAAGTCTCGTATCCATAGTTGGACTTTTAGCAGTGTAGTTGAAGTTGTTGGGGTCGTCATTCTTTCTCCATTCATGGCGATTGCTTTTCAACTATCGGTGATTCAAATTGGTAGTTTTATAATCACGTTAATTATTTTGAAGTTTGGTTCACTTTCATTAGAACTGAATCAGTTGTATCAAAATCGAGTTTTTGGATGGCAGCAAAGTTTACTTACCAACTGGATATTTCCGCTAATTTGGTTTACAGGTGGCATTTATCTTAGTTTTTGGTTTGCTCTGGTTGGAGCCATAATCCAAAGCTTTCTAGAAATTAGGCGAGAGCAGCAACAATGGCAAACTCGTTCTTTAGCCTGGAAACTTGCAGTAAATCTGGAAGATCAACGAATGCTGAAGATTTATCGATTCTTTAATTTATTTACAGATGTTCCCAATGTGCACGGAACTGTTCATCGACGTAAATACTTAGATCGAATTCTTGGCATGATTGATCGGCGTTCGCAAAACCCGTATGTTTACCTTTTTTCACGAGCTCTAATGCGAAGTACCGTCTATAGTGGATTATATTTCCGTTTGACGATTCTAGGTGTCGTGTTATTAATGTTTATTTCAAACATTTATTTAGCGATTTTTTTACAACTATTATTTGTTTATTTAATTGGTTTTCAATTGTTACCGTTATTTGCAAACTACAATGAAAATGTGTTTACACATCTTTACCCAATTAGTGCTGTCACTAAGGCCGCGGGATTCAACCAATTAGTTATGATATTGCTTGAGTTTACAGTTAGTCTTTTGGCAATTGTTGGGGGACTGAGCAACATGTCCATTTTGCAAGCTGTCATAACGTGGTTTATAGGAAGCATCGAGGTTTGGGGATTGTTAAAGTTCTACTTTCCAATCCGAATCAAAAAAATGAATTCTTGACGGTTGTTGGGACAATCTATAAAATTAATAGGTGACGGAATTTTGAAAGAAAAACTTGAGGAAAAATAATGAGAGTTAGAAATAAAGCATGGGCTGAGCCGCTAATTGAGGCCCATCCCGAATTAATGATCACTGATCCCTTACAAAATAAAGGTGATTGGCAGAAACGTTTTAAAAAGAAACAACCAATCCGAATTGAAGTTGGCATGGGAAAAGGCCAATTTATTATTCAGATGGCCTTAAAGTACCCACAAATTAATTTTATTGGCATTGAAATCCAACGGTCTGTGGCTGCCATTGCGCTAAGGGATGCATTAGAAGAAAGTTTACCAAACTTGCAGTTGGTGTTAGCTGATGGAGCTGATCTTAATGAATATTTTGATAACGGCGAAATTGATCGTGTATATTTGAATTTCTCAGATCCATGGCCCAAAAAAAGACATGTAAAAAGACGGTTAACGTACAAGTCTTTTTTGCATGTCTATCAAGAAATTTTGGTGGATCACGGAGCTCTAGAATTTAAAACTGATAATCAAGGGCTATTTGAGTATTCTTTGGTAAGTCTGAATAATTATGGCTTTGTATTTGATGCTGTTTTTTTGGACCTGCATCATACCGAGGAAGCCGTAGAAAACGTTGAGACGGAATACGAGCATAAATTTAGTGCGAAGGGCCAAAGAATTTATAAACTTAGCGGTCATTTCTAGAGACGATAAATATCAATGATTGTCCCGGTTTTAGCGTCTGCTAAAAATTCGTATTGAATGAGTTTATTATCTTCATACCGTGTAATCCCCCCATAATAGACCTGAGTCTTTATGGCAAATTTTTGTAAGGGCGCTTTTTTCATTTCAATCCAGGATCCTTCAATAGGGCCCTCTTTTAAGAATGCCTGACGAACGGTATCTAGGATGTTGTTAGCAGAAATAGTGGATTTGTGATTTAGTAGCCAGCTTGTCAATAAGCCGGTTGTTAAGCTTGCAGTCCCAGCCATAGCAAGGGTTGTCAAAGTTTCTTTTTTTGTCATCGGTAAACACTCCTTTAAAGATCTTATTTATAACCATAGTATACCAAGACCAGAAAAAATAATATATTAGAACGAGTTCAATAGAAAGGAATTGCGTATGTTAATTAGTAGTTATAACCCAAATGAATTAGGAGATACCTTAATCTGTATCTTGAATCCGGATTCGGATACACAAGTAACTGAGACTAAAAAAGATGTGACACGTATTTTTGATGCTGAGACTAATAAAACTTTAGGATTTAATTTTGCAAATGTTTCTCAACAATTAGGCGAAATCTCAGTAAATGGTCAGATGTTTTTGTCAAAGGACCAAGTTAAAACACTTAATGCTTATCTGCAGGAGGCTGGTTTTGAAGCCGAATTAGAAGCTGATTTAGAACCCAAGTTTATTGTTGGGTATGTCAGTTCGACAGAACCACATCCAGATTCAGACCATCTGTTAGTTACACAGACCTTAGTGGACCATGATCAGAAAGTTCAGCTTGTGAGTGGCTCGCCAAATATGAAAGCAAAAATTAAAGTTGTCGTTGCTAAAGTAGGCGCCATGATGCCAAACGGGTTAATTATTTGGCCTGGTAGTTTACGAGGCGTTAAAAGTGACGGCATGATTTGTTCGGCTCGTGAACTGGGACTGCCAAATGCACCACAAAAGAAAGGTGCTTTAATCTTGCCTGAATCAGATGATGTTTTTAAAGTTGGAGAGGCCTTTGATTTTACTCAAGGAGCAAAATTATTTCAGCCATCAGGCAAATAAAGTTAGGTGATTTGAATTATGAAACATTATGATGGTCCGGCCTTTTATCGTAAAGACGAAGAACCTTTAAAACAAACGAAACAGTCCGTCCGTAAATCACATCGAAAACCGTTAATTACAAAACGTCATTCAGAAAATGTGCCGTTTTTAAAACCGAAATCAGAACAATCTGTGACTAATTCGTCAAATTTTACCACGACAGCTTCTGAACAATTTTCACAGCGTTCGTCAAGACCGCTAACCTCATCCGAGACTGAAAGTAAAAATAGCGACCTGCTTAAAAATGCAACCGCACCAGCATCAATATCCGTTTCGGAAAGCAACCAGCCACCTGTAATTTTAGAAGAAAAAAATAATCAGCTATTGGCCGATAAAAATCCTTTACCAGCAGAACCAGTAAAACAAGCAAACAGCGAAGAAGTTGTTAGACCACTTGTGACAAGTAATCCACAACCTAAAATTGAAGTTGCGTCTGATCCTGGTTTTTCTACTGAAGCCCATTTTGCAGCTCGCCAGATCGAGCAAAAGCCTGTAACGGCGGATGGTGGTTCAAGTCTGGAAGAAAAAAGTCCAGATCCGGTGGGATATCAATTTCCACCAGTGGGTCTGTTAAAGCCTCCTGTCAAACTAGATGCCGATTCCCAGTCTGAATGGCTACAAACTCAAGTGAAAAGTCTAGACGAAGCTTTAAGTGCCTTCGGGGTTAATGCTAAGGTTGCTAACTGGACAGTTGGACCGACTGTTACCCAATTTCAAGTTGAGTTGGGTCGGGGCGTCAAAGTAAATAAAATCACCAACCTAGCAGATGATTTAAAGTTGCAGTTGGCGGCAAAAGATATTCGCATTGAAGCACCAATTCCGGGAAAAAGCTCCGTCGGAATTGAAGTGCCTAATTTCAAATCCCGCCCAGTTATGTTGTCTGAAGTTTTAAATGCGCCGGTTTTTGCACAAAGTGAGTCACCTTTGACAATTGCATTAGGAGTGGATTTATTTGGGAAACCACGAGTTTACGATTTGAGAAAAATGCCCCATGGCTTGATTGCAGGGGCGACTGGTTCTGGTAAAAGTGTTTTTATTAACAGTTTACTGATTTCAATCCTTTATAAAGCCACGCCGCGACAAGTTCGATTACTTTTGATTGATCCAAAAACAGTTGAGTTGGCGCCGTATAACGATCTTCCTCATTTATTAGCACCAGTCATTTCAGATCCAAAATCAGCTTCTGCTGCCTTAAAATGGGTCACTAATGAAATGGATGAGCGTTATGAGAAATTGGCCGCCGCAGGAGTTCGAAATATTGAACAATACAATACAAAAGCTGAAACAACGGGTCATGCCGCAGATTATTTGCCATACATAGTCGTGATCATTGATGAATTAGCTGATTTAATGATGGTAGCTTCTTCAGAAGTTCAAGACTATATCGTGCGGATTACACAAAAAGCACGTGCGGCTGGCATTCATTTGATTATTGCAACGCAACGGCCGAGTGTGGATGTGGTTACAGGATTAATTAAGAATAATATTCCTACCCGGGTAGCATTTATGGTTTCTAGCCAAATTGATTCTCGAACAATTCTGGACCATAGTGGGGCAGAACGGTTGCTTGGACGAGGAGATATGTTATTTCTTGGTAATGGCGATAGCACTCCAATTCGTTTGCAGGGATCTTATGTCGATGGCGAAATTGACCAGATTACGGACTTTATTCGTGCAGAATCGACACCGCATTATGAATTTGATCCAGAGTCTTTAAAAAAACAGGTTCAAGAAACAGATGAGCAAGATGACCTGCTGCCAGATGTTTTGGAGTATCTAGCTGAGGAAGACACAATTTCAACTTCGAAACTTCAGCGGGTCTTTTCGATTGGGTATAACCATGCTGCAACGATTATTGATCAATTGGAGGCTCAAGGAGATATTTCCGAAGCAAAAGGTTCCAAACCGCGTGAGGTGTATTTTACTCAAGCAGATTTGAAAAAGATTCATGATAGTCAAGCCTGACTTACAACATACTTAGATTTTGAGTGTGGTAAACTATTAACAAAACTGATAAAGAGGAAGAGGAAAATTGGATAACGCGACGACTTATTATTTTATAGGGATTAAAGGTTCTGGAATGAGTTCTTTAGCATTGATTTTACATGATGAGGGTTACCATGTGAAAGGTTCCGATATTGCAAAATATACGTTTACCCAACGAGGATTAGAGCAAGCAGGAATTGAAGTGCTCCCATTTGACGAGGCTAACATTACGGAGGGGTTAACAGTAATTGCTGGAAATGCATTTACAGATGACCATCCTGAGATAAAAAAGGCACGAGCAATGGGCTTGCCTGTGACTCGTTATCATGAATTCTTAGGAAAAATGTTGCCTGGTTACACCAGTATTGGGGTGGCCGGTGCACATGGGAAAACCAGTACGACAGGACTTCTTTCCCATGTTCTAAGTGGTGTAGCACCCACGAGTTATTTGGTTGGTGATGGAAGTGGGAAAGGGACACCTAACGCCCGCTTCTTCGTGTTTGAAGCTGACGAATATCGGCGTCATTTTATGGCTTATCATCCAGATTACATGATTATGACAAATATTGATTTTGATCATCCTGATTATTACACAGGAATCGAAGACGTTTACCAAGCTTTTCAGGACGTTTCTCAGCAGGTAAAAAAAGGAATTTTTGCCTGGGGTGATGATGAAAACTTACGTCGTTTGCATGCAGATGTTCCTGTTTACTACTATGGAACGAGCAAGAATGATGATTTTCAAGCTCGCGATATTAAACGAACAACTGAAGGATCAGAATTTGATGTTTATCACGAAGATGAATTTTTAGGCCATTTTCAAATTCATCTCTTCGGGGAACACAATGTCCTCAATAGTTTAGCGGTAATCGCCGTTGCTTATTTTGAAAAAGTTAACTTGGAAGAAATTAAAGATGAGTTATTGGATTTCCAAGGAGTTAAGCGCCGTTTTTCAGAGAAGAAAGTTGCTGATATGACAATCATCGACGATTATGCTCACCATCCTTCCGAAATTAAAGCTACTTTAGATGCTGCCCGTCAGAAATATCCAGAAAAAGAAATTATTGCAGTTTTCCAACCACATACATTTAGTCGGACAATCGCACTTTTAGATGATTTCGCTAAAAGTCTCAATTTAGCAGACAAGGTCTACTTGACAGAAATCTTTAGTTCGGTACGTGAAAAGAGTGGTAAAATTTCATCTGCAGATTTAGCAGCTAAGATTAATAAAGGCGGCGAAATCCTCCAGGCTGATAATATGTCACCACTTTTGGATTATCATAATGCGGTTGTGGTCTTTATGGGTGCTGGTGATGTCCAGCGTTATGAAAAAGCTTATGAGGAATTACTTAGCAATTTAAGCTTAAAGAATAATTAAGAATAAGAGTGTAATGGTGCGCTTACAAGGTAAACCCACCATGAAAAATAAATAACTGACTAATTTTGACCTTTTCACTTGATTCATTTTCTTAATCTGATAGAATGTATTCAAATTAAAAGAAAGAGGGAATTAGGTATGCAAGAACCACGAAACCTGGTTAATACTGAAGTAGGTCTCAGTAGTTTTATGACGAGAATGTACGGATTTATGGGATATGCAGTGGCTTTGTCTGCCGTTGTTGCTTATCTTAGCGGTGTGACATTTAGCGCTCAGATTATGCCAATTCTTAATGATCATCCTTTCATATTTTTATTCGTCTTAATTGGATTGATGATTTTTAGTTCCGCTGCAACTGGGAAAGCAATGCAAAGTGCGGGGATGAGTTTCACGATTTTAACACTCTTTTCCCTATTCTTCGGATTAGAGTTTTCGTTTATTTTCTTAACGTTTAGCTTACCTACGATTACTTCCGCATTTGTTTCGGCGTCGATCACATTTATATCGATGTCCTTAATTGGGGCTACAACCCATAAAGATATGAGCAAAGTTGGCAATCAGCTTTTTGCTGCATTGATTGCCCTACTGGTAGTTATGTTCATTAATATCTTTCTAAGAAGTGCTGTAATTAGCTACTTATTCTCATTTGTCGGGGTTGTTATCTTTGCAGGATTATCAATGACTGATACGAATAAAATGAAACAGTTGTATTTACAATATGGCGATCAAGTTTCGATGACAGGATTGGCCATTCAGGGATCCTTGACCTTATATTTGGATTTCTTGAATTTGTTCCAGTTTTTATTACAAATTTTCGGCGGCTTTGGTGGCAGTCGAGACTAATCGAATTTATAAAAAAACGACTAATTAACTCGAAAGAGGAAATTAGCCGTTTTTATTTTGAATGAATTTCCAAAAGCTTTCAAAAAAATTGAGGAACCATTAGTATAATAAGACAAGCTAGTTTGTTAGAATAGAGGTATGACTACTAAGGAGAAAAATATGACCCGAAAAAAATTACTTTTAATCGATGGAAATAGTGTGGCGTTCAGAGCCTTTTTTGCGCTCCATAACGCGCTAAGTAAATTTACAAATCAAGATGGGTTACATACAAATGCAATATATGGATTTAACAAAATGCTTGATCACATTTTGGAGATTGTTAAGCCCACAGATGCGTTGGTGGCATTTGATGCTGGGAAAACAACTTTTCGAACCGAAATGTTTGATAACTATAAAGGTGGACGTTCCAAAACTCCACCCGAACTTTCCGAACAAATGCCTTATTTGCGTGAGTTGCTAAAGGCTTATGGCATTAAATCTTATGAACTAGCTAATTATGAAGCGGATGACATTATCGGAACCCTCTCAAAAGAAGCGGAAACGGCTGGGTATGAAGTTACGATTGTAACCGGAGATCGGGACTTAACCCAATTATCTAGTGAAAAAACAACTGTTTCTGTAACTGTGAAGGGAGTTAGTGAAGTTGAGCACTATACGCCGGAGCATGTGCAAGAAAAGCTTGGGTTAACACCAGCGCAAATTATTGATATGAAAGGATTGGCTGGTGATACATCAGACAATTATCCCGGAGTTACCAAAGTTGGCGAAAAAACGGCCATTAAATTATTACAACAGTACGATTCTGTTGAAGGTGTTTACGAACACATCGATGAATTAAAAGCTTCCAAAATGAAGGAACATTTAATCGAAGACCGTGATAATGCCTTTTTAAGCAAGAAACTGGCTACAATTAATCGTGAAGCACCAATTGCGATTTCGTTGGCGGATTTGGCATATTCAGGTAAAAACCCCGCAACTTTAGTGGATTTTTACGAACGGATGAATTTTCAATCTTTTTTGAAACAAATTCGTTCAACTGAAGGTTTTGAAGCCCCACAGACTATGAAAAAAATCGCTTTTACAGAACTAACTACAGATAACTTGAATGAGGTGGCTAAATTAAAGGGTGAGATGGCTTTTTATTTGGAGATGCCCGAAAAAAATTATCATGTGTCAGATTTAGTGGGATTCGGAATTGGTCGTGAAGATAAGTGGTTTGTTTCTAGAAATGTTGATTTATTAACTACGGCCATATTTAAAAAACTTTTCACGGATTCAAACAACCAAATAAGTGTCTTCGATCTTAAAAGGACCTATGTGGGATTGAACCGCCTGGGGGTATCCTTCACAAACGGGAAAAATGATATTCTTTTGGAATCGTACTTGTTAGATACCAATGATAATTCTAACGATCTTGGTGCTTTAGCTCATCGCCATGGGTATCAAGATATTAAGACAGACGAAGAGGTTTATGGAACTGGTGTGAAACGTCATATTCCAGATGACGATGCAGAATTTTTAACACATTTAGCAGCCAAGCTTCGGGCTATTCAGCAGTTGGTACCGCAGCTAAAAAGTGAGCTTGAACAAAACGAACAAATCAAATTGTATACCGATATCGAGTTACCAATTGCTTTAGTCCTTTCCAAAATGGAAATTGCGGGCGTTCGCGTAGATACCAATCGTTTGGAACAGATGGAAAGTGAATTCACAGAACGACTGACTGAAATTGAACAAACCATCTACAATGAAGCCGGCGAAGAATTCAATATTAAATCTACTAAACAACTTGGCTCAATTTTATTTGAAAAATTAGGACTGCCAAGTTCTAAAAAAACGAAAACAGGCTATTCAACCGCAGTTAGCGTTTTGGAAGGTTTAAGAGGACAAGCCCCAATTATTGATAATATTTTAATTTACCGACAAATCTCAAAAATTCAATCAACTTACGTAAAGGGATTATTGAAAGTTGTTCATTCTTCAGATCAAAAAGTGCACACAACCTATCTCCAAACCTTGACGCAAACAGGTCGTTTATCTTCAATTGATCCTAATTTGCAAAACATTCCGATCCGCTTAGAGGAAGGTCGTAAAATTCGACAGGCATTTGTTCCGAGTGCAGATAATGCGCAAATCTTTTCGTCCGATTATTCCCAAATTGAATTACGGGTTTTAGCACACATTACTGGTGACAAAAATATGCAGGCGGCATTTAAAAATGGGGAAGATATTCATGCTAGTACTGCGGTCCGAATTTTTGGTTTAAAGGATGCATCCGAAGTGACACCGAATATTCGGCGCCAAGCAAAAGCTGTTAATTTTGGGATCGTGTATGGAATTAGCGATTATGGTTTATCGCAAAATATTGGTATTTCACGAAAGCAAGCTAAAACCTTTATTGATACTTACTTCCAGGAATATCCAGGGGTTAAAGCATTTATGGATCAAATCGTTGAAACAGCTAGAAAGCAAGGCTATGTAGAAACGATTGCGCACCGACGTCGTTATTTACCAGACATTAACTCTAGCAATCATAATCAACGTTCGTTTGCTGAGAGAACGGCTATGAACACGCCGATTCAAGGTAGTGCTGCTGATATTATTAAAATTGCAATGATTCAAATGCAAGATGAGTTAGAGAAGCGACAGTTAAAAACCGAAATGTTGCTACAGGTTCATGATGAACTGATCTTTGAAGTGCCTGATGATGAATTGGCGTTAGTTAAGGATCTAGTGCCAAGTATCATGGATTCTGCAGTGAAATTAGACGTCCCTCTGAAAGTAGAGAGCGCGTTTGGCAAAAGCTGGTATAACGCTAAATAACAAATGAATAAGAAGGAATTATTATGCCTGAATTACCAGAAGTTGAAACGGTAAAACGTGGATTAGATGCCCTAGTTGTCGGTAAAAAAATTAAAAAAATTGATATTTACTATCCAAAAATGGTTTTACCAAATGTAACCGAATTTACCAAAGCCTTAACTGGCCAAATAATTCAAGGAATTGATCGCCGTGGAAAATATCTTCTTTTCCACTTTAGTGATCAACAATCTATGGTGTCGCATTTACGGATGGAAGGAAAGTATTCTGTTCATTCACATGAAATGCCGTTAAACAAACATGATCATGTGGTTTTTGAGTTTACAGATGGTTCAGAGTTACGCTATAACGATACAAGAAAATTTGGGCGTATGGTTCTAGTACCAACGGGCGAAGAATTTACTGTTGCTGGTCTGAAAACAATTGGGCCGGAACCAACCCCGGAAACGCTAAGTGTTGAATACATGGCGGAAACGATGAAAAAACATCATAAATCCATTAAATCGTTTTTGTTGGATCAAAATATGATTGCTGGACTAGGCAATATTTATTGTGACGAGGTCCTTTGGTTAGCAAAAATTCACCCGTTACAGCCTACGAATACCGTTCCACTTAGCAAGATTATTACACTAAGAGAGAAAATTTTTGAAGAACTTAACTTAGCGATTCAAGCAAAGGGGACCACCGTTTTTTCATATCTGGATGCTAGTGGACATGCAGGAAGTTTTCAAAATCAATTACATGTTTATCAAAGAACTGGAAAACCTTGTGAACGATGTGGTACAGCGATTGAGCGGATTAAAGTGGCTCAACGGGGGACTCATTTTTGTCCGTTTTGTCAGAAATTAATTGAGGTTAAAGGTTAATGACAGTTATCTTAGGATTAACTGGTGGCATTGCTACAGGGAAGTCAACGGTTAGCAGTTATTTAAAAAAACTAGGGTATCCAGTCGTTGACGCAGACCAGATTGCTCGTGAGATTGTGCAGCCAGGGACTATAGTTGCTGACCAATTGCGGATAATTTTCGGGGATGCAATTTTTGATGGTGCTAAGCTAAATCGAAACCGGTTAGGAAAAATTGTTTTTGGAAGCTCTGTGCAATTACAAAAACTTAATGCGGTGATGCAACCGGCAATTAGAACGAAAATTCTACAAACATTAAAAGCAGAAAAAAAAGAGTCGACAAAATTAATTGTTTTGGACGCGCCACTGCTCTTAGAACAAGGATATCAGAAGTTTGTGGATCAAATTATGGTTGTTGTGAGTGATGCCAACGTTCAACGGGAGCGTTTAATCCGCCGTGATGGCTTTTCTAAAAAAGAAGCTGAACAGCGAATAACGGCGCAGTGGTCCTTAGAAAAGAAAATTAGTTTCGCTGATATTGTGATTGATAACAGTGGGTCTATTGAAGAAACACGTCAGCAAGTGGTAAAATGGCTTGACAATAGTAAGTTACGTTAGTAAGTGGAGGTAGAGTGCCCATGAGATGTCCACATTGTCATCACAATGGTTCTCGAGTGGTGGATAGTCGTCCAACAGATGATGGGCGTGTGATCCGCCGCAGAAGAGAATGTGAAGCATGCGGTTTTAGATTTACAACGTTTGAAAGAATTGAAGCATCACCTTTGTTGGTGATTAAGAAAAACGGGACACGAGAAGAGTTTAATCGAGAAAAACTACTCCGCGGGCTTATTCGTTCTGCTGAAAAACGGCCAGTTGGTATGGACGAAATGTCCAAAATTGTGGATGAAGTTGAAAACAAAATTCGGGCCCTAGGCGAAAATGAAGTTTCTAGCCAAATCATTGGTGAGTATGTCATGAACTTACTGGCCAAAGTCGATGAAATTGCTTATATTCGTTTTGCCAGTGTCTACCGTCAATTTAAGGATATGAATGTATTTATGTCAGAATTGAAAGATATGATGGCAAAAGACAAAGCGACTAAAAAGAAAACTTCCAAAAAAGATGATGGTGGCGAGTCATAATGAATGAGGGATGGGCTAATTTAAGCCCCAAAGATGGTTTTTTAGTTACTCAAAGGGACTATTTGAGCGATTTTGATCAAAAAGTCCTTACTTTTTTATACCAACCGATTATTGGAGCTAAGGCGTTTAGCTTATTTTTGACGCTTTGGACCGAAATGAGTCCGACAACCATTCGTTCAGAGAGAAAGTCGCATTTAGAATTATTTGATATTCTGAATTGTGATTTACCCAATTTCTACTTGAGTCGACAAAAGTTGGAGGGAATCGGATTACTTAAATCTTTTGAAGGACAAGATAACCTTGGCCGTTATTTTGTGTATCAATTGATCAGACCTATATCACCAGACGCGTTTTTTAAGGATGATTTGCTGAGCAGCTTGCTTCTTGAAGCCATTGGTGAAAATCGGTTTAAAGAACTTGCTGCACAGTTTAAACTAACGCAAGTTGATAAAAAAAATCTAAAAGATGTTTCAACTGATTTTTTGACTGCTTTTCACATTTCAGATAACACGATTAAAGAACCTAATTTCTTAATTCGTGAGACTCAAGCAGAATTTAAGCAGGCCAAATCACAAACGGAGGATCAACTAATCAAGGTTGAAAACAATGATTTTGATTTTAAATTATTAAAAGACCTTCTGAGTCATGGTTTTACCAAGTGGGAGTCTGTTAATCAAGCCCAACGACTAATCTTGAGTGAACACCTTTTGTATGGAATTGACGAAGTTGAAATGAGCCGTCAAATTGGTCAAGCAACGGATTTAGTGACCAATCAGTTAAACACCAAGAAATTACAACAACAGATTTCTAAAAGCTTTACTAGCCAAACGGCCCATAAACAAGCTTATGCGGCGAGTCCTTCAAGTACAGAAACTAAACCAGTAGAAAGCTCGAAGACAGACGAAAACAAGTTGACGTCAGAAGACAAGCAGCTGATTAAAGCGGCTAAGTCCTATGCACCGGCAACTTATTTGGAAAATCTGAAGGTGGCTATCCATGGTGGCTATGTCACGTACGGTGAAAAACAAATACTTAAAGATTTAATTGATCGGAATTTATTTCCAGTGAGTGTTATAAATATTTTGCTCTCATACATTGTTATTGACCGGGGCGTCACAACGCTCCCTGGAAAATTAGTGGATACGGTGGTGAACAGCTGGAGTCGGGCACACGTTTCAACGCCTGAAGATGCTATTCTACAAATTAAAAGTTTTGCTACTGAAAAAAATAGTGCTCGTAAGCCAAGAGTAAGTTCACGAAAAGTTATTGAAAAAGAAACATTACCAGATTGGGCAAAAAATGATACACCAACTGTTAAAACGACCCCAATTAAAAAGAGTGATCAAGAACTTTTGCAGCGGCGTTTGAAAGAAATGCGTAAACAGAATAAGGAGGAAAATTAGCCATGGAAAATATACGTGAAGTTTTAAAAGAACTCATGAGTAAACGTCAATTAGACACGAAATTTCAGGACCTAATGACTCCGGTTTACGAAGATGCAGATGTTCTCAAATTTTGTGAAGAACATAAAAATGAGTTATCTACTGATGGTGTAGCTCGTTCTGCGTCAAAACTTTATGAATATGTTCAAGAACGTGATAAATATAATCGTAATGAGCCAACCTTAATGCCCGGATATCAGCCAATTTTGATTGTAAATAATCATATGATTGAGGTGTCTTATCAACCCAGCAAAAAGTTATTAGCAAACGAAAAACAACGTGCTTTTAATATGCGTGTTAAGGCTGTTAATATGCCAAAAATGATCAGACGGGCTCGTTTTGACGATTTTTTTCCGGATCAGGATCGTCAGACTGCGTTAACGGCTGCCTTGAATTTTATTCAAGCTTATGAAAAAGACCCCCATCAATTTCACAAAGGTCTTTATTTAACAGGTAGTTTTGGAGTGGGAAAGACCTATCTTTTAGGCGCAATTGCTAACGAATTAGCTACGCAAGGATATGAATCTACCTTGGTTCATTTTCCAAGTTTTGCAGTTGAAATGAAAAATGCCATTGGCGAAAATAATTTGGCCGAAAAATTAAATCTTGTAAAAAAAGCACCTATTTTGATGTTAGATGACGTGGGGGCGGATGCGATGTCTAGTTGGGTTCGAGATGAAGTGCTGGGTGTTATTTTAGAATATCGTATGCAAAATGAATTACCCACATTTTTTAGTTCTAATTTTTCGATGCCCCAATTAGAAACAGAACATTTACAGATTAACCAGCGCGGTGAGTCGGAACCGTTAAAAGCAAAGCGCCTAATGGAACGAATTAAGTTTTTGGCTACAGAAGTTACCATGGTGGGTGTAAATCGTCGCCAAAAATAAAAGATTGATGAGAAGTTATTGACTTTTTCTCAGAGTGTGGTTTAATTAGTTTTGAAATCAAAGAGAAGACACGATTGTTAGTTGCATCATTTCAGGGAATGGTAGCTATAGCTGGAAGCTACCTAATGAACACTAACGATTACCACTTTTCTGAGCCTGATGGAAATGTCAGGACGGATTGTTCCCGTTATCGAACCCATGAGATGCAGAGTAATCTGTAATTTTGGGTGGAACCGCGTTAATAACGTCCCGAATACATTAGATTGTATTCGGGATTTTTTTATACAAAAAATTAGAAAGAAGAGAAAAAACATGGCAGATATGGAAATTACATTAGCAGATGGTGCAAAACGATCTGTAGAAAACGGATCAAGTGTTTTAGAGGTTGCAAAGGCGATTAGTACTAGCTTGGCAAAAAAAGCAGTTGCTGGAAAAGTAAATGATCAAATTGTTTCTTTAGATCAAATTTTAAGTGAGAACGACAAGCTTGAAATTGTGACAAAAGATTCTGAAACTGGATTACAAGTTATGTGGAATACTGCCGCAGTTGTTTTAGAAGCAGCTGTTCAATCAATCTATCCAGACATTCATTTTGGGACAAAAGGAAATAGCGAACATGGTTTTTACTGTGATACTGATAATGGTGCTGAACAAATCAGTGTGGATAGTTTACCAGCCATTGAAGATAAAATGGCAGAATTGATCAAAAAACAATTACCGCTTAAACAAGAGTGGATTTCTGAAAGTGATGCCCTTAAAATTGTGGATGGCGATCCTTACCAGGCAAAATTAGCCCATGCCAATGCTAAAAATGGCAAAGTCAGTGTCTACAAGATTGCTGACATGACAGTATTGAGTGACGAAGTAGTCTTAGAAAATACAAAAGATGTTAAGGTCTTCAAATTGTTATCAGTTGCCGGTGCTTATTGGGAAGGTAAGTCAAGTAACCCAATGTTACAAAGGGTTTATGGAACGGCCTTTTTCAAGCAAAAGGAGTTGGATGCTGAATTAGTACGCCAACAAGAGGCACATGATCGTGATCACCGTGTTATTGGAAACAACTTGGATCTGTTCTTCGTTGATCCTAAAGTGGGTGCTGGTCTTCCTTACTGGATGCCAAACGGTGCTACAATTCGGCGGACAATTGAACGGTACATCATCGACAAGGAAGTTGCTAACGGGTATCAACATGTCTACACACCAGTTTTAATGAACTTGGATGCTTATAAAACTTCCGGTCATTGGGAACATTATCGTGAAGACATGTTTCCACCAATGGATATGGGCGATGGCGAAATGTTGGAATTACGTCCAATGAATTGTCCTTCACATATTCAAGTTTATAAGCACCATATTCGTTCTTATCGTGAATTACCAATCCGGATTGCGGAATTAGGGATGATGCACCGTTATGAAAAATCGGGTGCTCTATCTGGCTTACAACGGGTTCGTGAAATGACTTTAAATGACGGACATACATTTGTAACGCCTGACCAAATTCAAGATGAGTTTAAGAGTATTCTTAAATTAATGGTTGAAGTTTACGATGATTTTGATATTACTGACTACACGTTCCGTTTGAGTTATCGTGATCCTAAAAATACAAAGAAGTATTTCGATGATGATGAAATGTGGAACAAGTCTCAAGCAATGTTGAAGGCAGCTATGGATGATCTTGGTCTTAACTATGTTGAAGCTGAAGGGGAAGCAGCATTTTACGGTCCTAAATTAGATGTTCAAACAAAGACTGCACTTGGAAATGAAGAAACACTTTCGACTATTCAACTAGACTTTATGTTGCCTGAAAGATTTGATTTACATTATGTTGGTGCCGATGGTGAAGATCATCGTCCAGTCATGATTCACCGTGGTCTTGTATCTACAATGGAACGTTTTACAGCTTATTTAACAGAAATTTACAAAGGTGCTTTCCCAACATGGTTGGCTCCAAAGCAAGTTACAATTATTCCTGTTAATCAGAAGTTCCATGGTGCATATGCAGAAAAACTTCGTCAAAAGATGGCTGCTAAAAATATTCGGGTTAATGTGGATGATCGTAATGAAAAAATGGGTTACAAAATCCGTGAAGCTCAAACACAAAAAGTTCCTTATGTATTAGTAGTAGGAGATCAAGAATTAGAGAACGGCTCCGTTAGTGTTCGTAAGTACGGCGAAAAGGATTCTGAAAGTGAAAACAACAATATGTTTATTGATAGTTTGATCGCTGAAATTCAGAATTATAGTCGCACTGGAGACTCTTCTAAAAATGATGAGTTAATCAAGTAAACAGTTTGACAGGGTAGGCTGTTTCTGGTAAACTTAAAAAGTTGAGAAATTAAGCAGAGGCACCCGCTTCTCGCCTTAGTGATTGAATCGCTGGGCTAAAACGATGAAAAGACTATTTAATAGTCTGACTGGCGGGGTGTGTATGCACCTCGTCTTTTTCTGCATTTTTCTTAAAATAATTTGGAGGTGAATTGCCATAGCTATTGATATGATGGTTAACAACGGTATTCGTGCCCGTGAAGTACGATTAATTGGTGATGATGGCACTCAATTGGGTGTAAAGTCGAAACAGGAAGCTTTAGATTTAGCGGATCAAGCAGAACTTGATTTGGTATTAGTTTCCCCGAAAGCTAAACCGCCTGTTGCCAAGATCATGGATTATGGAAAATATCGTTTTGAACTTCAAAAGAAACAACGTGAAGCTCGTAAACGACAAAAGACAATCAGTATCAAAGAAGTTCGTCTTAGCCCTACAATTGATACAAATGATTTTAATACTAAGCTTAAGAACGCTAAAAAGTTCCTAGCAAAAGGTGATAAAGTCCGAGTTTCAATTCGTTTTAAGGGCCGTGCAATTACGCATAAGGAAATTGGTCGTGAAGTGTTAAATCGGATGGCTAAAGCAGCATCTGATGTGGCTACGATCGAACAATATCCTAAGATGGATGGACGAAGCATGTTCTTGATGCTGGCGCCAATTTCAGAAAAGTAAAAAGTAGGAGGAACATATTATGCCAAAAATGAAGACAAATCGTGCAGCAGCAAAGCGTTTTAAACGGACCGGTACTGGTGGTTTTAAGAGTGCCAACGCTTACACGAGTCACCGATTCCATGGAAAGACAAAGAAACAACGTCGTCAATTACGTGGATTAAGCATGATGGATCATACGAGCGTTAAACGTTATCGTAAGATGCTAGCTCCAATCAACAAGTAATTTAATTAATTTAAAAGAATATCATGCTGGGTGACCAGTTCTAGGAGGAATTATTATGCCACGAGTAAAGGGTGGAACAGTAACACATCGTCGTCGTAAACGTATTTTAAAGCTTGCTAAAGGCTATCGCGGACCAAAACATACTAACTTTAAGGTTGCTAAAGACCAAGTTATGAAGTCAGGTTTGTATGCATTCCGTGACCGTCGTAACCGTAAGGGAGACTTCCGTAAGATTTGGATCGCCCGTATTAATGCGGCAGCTCGTTTGAATGATATGAGTTACAGCCAATTAATGCACGGTTTGAAGGTTGCTGAAATCGATATTAACCGTAAGATGTTAGCTGATCTTGCAGTTAACGATGCTGCAGCATTTACAGCATTAGTAGAAACAGCAAAAAAAGCGATCGCATAATAAAAATCCTCGGATTGTAAAGTTATTTCAATTTGAAATACTTTGCAATGCGGGGATTTTTTATGGAGCAGATTTGATGCCAACTATTAAGGTATTAAGCCTGCTTTTATTTTAAATTTCTTTAGTAACAATAATTTTGCCTGGTTTATGGTGAGTATCTAGCAATGTTTGAGCTTTAATGACCCCCTCAAGTGAGAAGGAAAAAGCTTGCGCCACAGGGACTTCGAGCTGATTGTGAGTAATTAACTCAGTTAAATAAGTTAATGCCTTTTTATTTTGGTGGTATTTTGCATCATTAAAATCAATTATGGTTTGTTCGGCGTGCTGTGATTGAAAGCCACTAGATAGTCCACTTAACGTTGCTAACTGTCCATTTGATTTTAACCATCGGTAAGTGTCTTTACCATCGAAAGGAGTGGGAGTTGCGTTAATTAAAACATCAACCGGAGCATCATCCAAAAAATTTCTTTTTGCTAATTGATTGGTCGGTATAAAAAGATCCACACCCAGTCCTTTTACGAAGCCGGCATTTTTGGAAGCTGCAGTGGCCGCCACAAATAACCCCATCGCTTTCGCAATTTGAATCACAAATGAGCCCACAGCGCCTGAGCCACCCAACACTAGGATGGATGTAACGTTTTCTAGCTGAAGGGCACTTTTTAGCAGATCATAGGCGGTTACACCAGCATTCGGAATTCCGGCAGCTTTGGTAAATGAAATTCCGTCAGGCTTATGGACTAGTTTTAAGTGAGGCACTGATACAATTTCAGCATATGCACCATTAACGGTTCGGCCAATCACTGAATCGCCTATCTGAAACTCTGTGACATCAGGGGCCAGGTCGATGATTGTACCTGCAACATCATTTCCGGGAATTAATGGGAATTCCGTTGGCTTTTTAAAAGAGACTAACCCCTGACGTAATTTACTGTCGAAAGGATTTATGCCGAATGCTGAGGTTTGAACAAGGACGCGGCCTTTCTTTAAGGCAGGTTTTGCAATTGTAAGTTCCTCGAAGACATTAGGATCACCAAATTTTTTAAAACCAAATGCTTGCATAAGAGACCTCCTTTTTAATATGTTTTAGCTAGTATATGAATTCGATATACAGTTATGGTAACCTATTACGGGCCATTTTTTTAATTAAACGGCTTGTGGTGAGTCAGTTTTAAATCTAAAGTAAAAAAATTCAATATCTGTTTTGAATAAGTTTAAATGCAAAAAAAGTGAAAATCAACTATAATGGTGTGATAGTGTGTTTTAAGGAGAGAAGCATGATTGAAAAGTTTAAGCCAACTTGGCAGGTAAAAAGAATTTATAGTCTAACTCCAGAAGAGCTAAAGAGAGCTGGAATTAAGGCGGTTCTTACGGATTTAGACAATACATTAATTGCCTGGGATAATCCAGAAGGAACCGTTGAACTGAAACGGTGGATTGCTGAAATGGAGGCTGCTGAAATTCCAGTTGTCGTTGTCTCTAATAATAGTCACGCTCGCGTTAAACGGGCACTGAGCCACATTGAGCTACCATTCGTTTCACGTTCACTGAAGCCTTTTGGATATGGTATTCGCCGGGCTTTAAAAAAACTAAATCTTAATACCGATCAGGTTGTGATGGTAGGAGATCAACTTATAACTGATATTTTAGCTGCAAACATAACAGGAACAAGAAGCATTCTAGTGAAGCCGTTGCTAGATTCAGATGCTTGGAACACAAAGATAAATCGCTTTTTTGAATTTTTTATAAAAAAAAGACTCGTTCAAAAATACCCAGGCACGGACTGGCAGGAGGAAATTAAATAAATGGATGAAGCTGAAGAAGTTTATTGTATTGGTTGTGGCGCAAAAATCCAAACAACAGAAAAAGACGGAACGGGGTACACACCTCAAGGCGCATTAGATAAAGGGCTGGAAAAGGGTGAAGTTTATTGTCAACGTTGTTTTCGACTACGACATTATAACGAAATTGCACCAGTTTCTTTAACCGATGATGATTTTTTAAGATTACTAAGTCAAATTCGTGATGATGATGCTTTAATCGTGTACGTTGTGGATATGTTTGATTTTAATGGAAGTATGATTCCCGGAATTCATCGTTTTGTGGGTGATAATCCAATTTTATTAGTTGGTAACAAAGATGATGTATTTCCAAAGTCCATGAAACGTTCTAGGATGAAAGAATGGCTTAAACAACAAGCCAATGCTCAAGGAATTCGGCCGATTGACGTCCTTTTAACGAGTGCAAAAAAACCTGATGAAATTGAGACGTTGCTTAATACTATCGAAAAGTATCGGAAGAAACGAAATGCCTACGTTGTTGGGGTTACCAATGTCGGGAAATCTACTCTAATCAACCAAATTATTCGTTTGAATAACGGTACACAAGATTTAATTACAACTTCTCGGTTTCCAGGAACAACGCTTGATAAAATTGAAATTCCGTTTGCAGATGGTAAAATGTTGATCGACACACCCGGAATTGTCCATGAAGATCAAATGGCCCATGTATTGACTGGTAAAGATTTGAAGTACGTTTCACCTCAAAAAACGATCAAGCCTAAAACATTTCAATTAAGCGATCAACAAACGCTATTCTTTGGTGGAATTGCACGTTTTGATTATTTACGAGGCCACGGAGCAGTCAGCACGTATTTCGAAAATAATTTAATGGTTCATCGAACCAAATTGGCCAATGCAGATGAATTTTATGATAATCACGTGGGAACTTATTTAACCCCACCAGACGAAGATGGTCTGGAAAAATTACCTGATCTGCAAAGACATGAGTTACATTTAGAGAATAGAAGCGACGTTGTTATTGAAGGTCTGGGATGGATAACTGTTCCAGAACATTCAACGGTTGCAGTCTGGGCACCTAAAGGAATTTCGGTAGTGATTCGCAAACCCCTAGTTTAAAAGTGAAAGAGGAAATTATGAATTTAAGAGGCAAACAAAAAAGATTTTTACGAAGTAAGGCACAACGTTTTCGATCTAAGTTTTCGGTCGGCAAAAATGGTTTAACAGAAGCTTGGGTATCTCAACTGGATGCTGCGTTGAATAACTACGAGTTAATTAAAATTAATTTGCAGCAAAACACTGACGTGACTACGGAAGAAGTTAAAGCCTATATTGAAGACCATACAAACATTCAGGTCGTTCAAATGATTGGCCATGTTTTGGTTTTATTTAAAGAGTCAGATGATGAAGATAAACGACGAATCTCTGCGCAAGTTAAAGAAATTTAAGTTTAATTGACGGAGCGTGAAAAATTTTGACGGCAACAAAAGTAAATCAGCAAACTGAAATTGAAACTGAAGTGATCAGTGACATTCCGCGTAAACGGATTGGATTGCTTGGAGGCACGTTTAACCCACCACATTTAGGCCATTTGATTATGGCGGAGCAAGTCTGTACCCAACTGGGATTGGATCGGGTAGATTTTATGCCGGATTTTCAACCTCCTCATATTGATCCTAAGCAGGCCATCGATGCGAAACACCGAGTTGCTATGGTTCAACGAGCAGTTATGGGGAATCCTAATTTTGGCGTTGAACTTACAGAAATTAAACGCGGCGGGAAAAGCTATAGCTATGATACGATGGTGGAACTGCATAAACGTCATCCAGAAAATCAGTATTATTTTATAATTGGTGCTGATATGGTTGCCTATTTACCGAAATGGTATCGAATTACAGAGCTCACAAAACTAGTTCAATTTGTGGGTGTCAAACGGCCGGGTGTAAAAGTTCATAGTTCGTATCCAATTTTGTGGGTAGATACGCCGGAGATTGATGTGAGTTCGACACTGATTCGTGATAAGATAGCGAAGCACCATTCGATTCGGTATTTGGTTCCAGATCCTGTTTGTGAGTATATTGAGGAGAATAAACTGTATGGAAAACGATGAAACAATTAAATATGAAGAAAATTTGATTCCGTATACTAGAGAACAATTAGTTGGTAAAGTTCAGGAAAAGTTGGATGATAAACGCTTTCAACATTGTTTACGAGTTGAACAACAAGCAATTGAACTGGCTAAAGAAAATGATTACGATGTGGAAAAAGCGGCAATTGCTGGTCTCTTGCATGATTATGCTAAACAACGTTCCGACCATGATTTTATTAAAGTGATTAATGACAAGCAGATGAATCCAGTGTTGTTAGATTATGGCAACGCAATTTGGCATGGGGTTGTTGGTGCGGAATTTATCAAAGATGAGTTACAGATCTTTGATGAAGAGATTTTGAACGCTGTACGGCGTCATACGGTTGGGGCACCTTATATGACTCAATTGGATCAAATTGTCTATATGGCGGATTATATTGAGCCTGGACGGGATTTCCCTGGTGTTGACGAAGCTCGCCAGATTACACATGAGAATTTAAAGAAGGGTGTTTTCTTTCAAACACAGCAAACGTTAAAGCATTTGGTAGAAACCGCAAAACCGATTTATCCTGGAACTATTACAACATATAATGCATGGCAAAGTGCCATTTAGGAGGAAATTCAGTGACAGAAAGCAAAGAAATTTTAGAAACAACGGTAAAAGCAGCAGATAGCAAACGGGCTGAAAATATTGTGGCTTTAGATATGGAAAATGTCAGTCTTTTGGCAGATTATTTTGTCATCATGAATGCAGATTCAAATCGACAGGTTGATGCAATTGCTGATGAAATTATTGACCAAAACGAAAAAGCCGGCGTAACAATTCGCCATACTGAAGGTCAACGCGCAGCTGAATGGATTTTGATTGACTTAGGCGACGTAATCGTCAATGTTTTTCAAACAGATCAGCGTAAATACTATAATTTGGAAAAGCTTTGGTCTGAAGCTACCTCAGTTGACGTTAAGCCATGGCTTGAAGCATGATTTACCAAACTTTTGCAAAACTATATGACGATTTAATGGATCCAGCTATGTATGATCAATGGCTGGATTTTGTTTCCAAACGGCAAAAAAACAAGCGTGCAAATTGGCTAGACTTGGCGTGTGGTAGCGGCCGTTTAGCTGTAAAATTAATTCAGGAAGGTTATCAAGTATCTGGATTTGATTTATCAGAAGAAATGTTAGCTTTAGCTGATGAGCACGCGCATGAAGCAGAGGTTGAACTCCCGCTAGTACAGGGAAACATGCTGGATTTAAGTGAACTTGACCAATATGATGTTGTTTCTTGTTTTGCAGATTCTCTTTGTTATTTACCTGATGAAACTGCCTTGAAACAATGTTTAGCCGAAGTCTTTAAACATCTTAATTCTAATGGAAAATTTTTGTTTGATGTGATTTCTCCTTACCAAACGGATGAGGTTTACCCAGGATATATGTACAATTATGTAGATGATCAACAGGCTTTTCTGTGGACCACCTATCAAACAGAAAAACCCCATAGTGTCGAACATGATCTGACTTTTTTCGTGAAAAATAGCGATAAAGAGCAATATAGTAAAATTAATGAATTACATCATGAGCGTACTTATGAACTTGAAACTTATGTAGACCTGTTAAAAAAAGTTGGTTTTAGCAAAATTAGCTATTCAAGTGATTTTGGAAAAGCAGAAATTAGCGATGAAAGTACCCGATGGTTTTTTGAGTGTATAAAGTAGGTGGTCAGATGAAGATTTGTAGCGTAATTGCAGAGTTTGATCCGTTTCACAATGGGCATCAATATCTTTTAGATCAAGCAAAAAGACTGACACATGCAGACGTTTTAGTGGTTTTTATGAGCGGAAATTTTTTACAGCGTGGCGAACCAGCAATTGTCGATAAGTGGAAAAGAACCCGAGAGGCCCTTTCAGGAAGAGCTGATTTGGTGATTGAATTGCCAATTAATGTTTCGATGCAGGCCGCGCATCTTTTTGCATTTGGAGCCGTTCAAATGGCAGCGCTCATTGAGAGTGATTATTTGGTATTTGGTAGTGAGCATCCTCAAGTGGATTATCAAATGTTGGCAAAAGAGGCTCAACAATTAAAACCGACGACTAAATCTTTTACGCAAAGTTTTGCCAGTCAGTTATTTACGGCATTACGTGAAAAGACTGGTGTGGATTTAAAAAGTGCCAACGACATTTTAGCCTTTAACTATTTTCGTGCTGCTCAACAGATTGGAACCACAATGCAGTTATTACCGGTTATGCGAAAAGAAGCTGGGCATGACGAACTTTCTTTAGATTTTGAACATATTACTAGTGCCTCCGCTATTCGGCACGCCCGTTTAGAAGATTTATCTAATTATCAAAAGTTTATTCCAGAACAAACTAAAACAGATTTGTCAGGAACTGTGATAGATTGGTCAAAACTATGGCCGTTCTTAAAATATCGTATTCTGACTGAATCTGAAATGACATTGAAAAATATTTATGGAATGTCAGAAGGACTTGAATTTCGTTTTAAGAAAGTGATTCATAATAGTTCTGACATGGCATCATTTTTGTCACAAATGAAGACTAAACGCTATACTTATACACATTTACAAAGACTTTGTTTGGCGATTGTGTTAAATTTAAAGGATTCGCAAATGCTGAACCAGCCGGCCGTTTTAAGGGTGTTGGGGTTTAATGAAAATGGGCAACAACTGCTGCATCGACTGGCTCAATTAGAGTTGCCGTTACTAAGCAAGATTGGTCAAAATCAAATGACTATCAACTATCAAACAACTCTGCGAGCAGACAATATTTATGGTCTAATTAGTCATACAGAGCAAAATATTGGCCGGAAACCAATTATTTTTCCCTGACTGTCAAGGAATTTCCATTGACAAAGATTTTTTGCACAGGTATAATTACATTCGTTGCATTAGGAGGTTTTTAGATGAATTGGTCACTTTCTGATCTTATGAAACACAGAGAACCCCTCCATTTTAATGAGAATCTTGACTTAAAAGAAGATTTGATTAATCGATCATTTGGTATTTCAGATGCGTCGTTAATCAAAGTTGATGGGTATGCAATTAAAGATCGGGATGCAGTATTAGTTTCAGCTAAAGTTACTGGGAAAATTGTGATACCATCTTCGCGTTCGTTAAAACCAGTTGATTTGAATTTGGATTTTTCAATCAGTGAGTACTATGCGGTTGAGGGAACAAATCTGGATCGTTTTGGTCCAGAAGAAACGGTTTTGCCTATTGAAGATGATCAGATTGACTTTTCTAGAGCAGTAGCTGATAATATTATCTTGCAGATTCCGATGCAAGTTTTCGCACCTGAGGAAGAAACAGGCGACGAACCAATGCCAAGCGGCAATGATTGGGAAGTTGTTTCCGAACAGGATGCTGAAAAGGCGCAAACTAATCATGTTGATCCACGTCTTGCTAAACTAAAAGACTTATTTAACTCAGAGAGTTCTGAATCTAAGTAGTTTTAACGTAAGACATAAAAATTAACGGGAAACCGTAATTCTCTTAAAGGAGGTGCTATTGATGGCCGTACCAAAAAGAAAAACATCAAAATCACGCAAACGTAATCGTCGTGGACATATCAAATTACAACTTCCAGGTTTGGCACCATGTCCAAATTGTGGTGAATTACGAGTTTCACATCGTGTTTGCCCAAGCTGTGGATTTTATGATGGCAAGCAAGTTATGGATGTTAAAAGTAAATAATTAGATTATTTATCAAAAGGTAGGAAAAAGCCATGGTTTTTCCTGCTTTTTATTTTGTCAAAAAATTAATTTTGAATTGAATGGCTTTAACTTTGTTAGCGTTTTTGTTACGATTAGTACGAACTAAACATTAGGAGGCAGCAACATGGATAAACCACAAATTGGGGTAGTCGGCATGGCAGTTATGGGTAAGAATTTAGCCCTTAACATTGAAAGCCGCGGCTACACGGTTGCAATATATAATCGAACAGGTTCTAAGACAGAAAAAGTTGTTTCTGATCATCCAGAAAAACATTTGGTTCCAAGCTATACAATTGAAGATTTTGTAAATTCACTTGAAAAACCTCGTCGGATTATGATGATGGTGAAGGCTGGCAAACCAACGGATGCAGTGATTGCAGAATTATTACCACATTTGGACAAGGGTGATGTTTTAATTGATGGTGGAAATACCTTCTTTGAAGACACAATGCGTCGAAATGCCGAATTAGATAATTCTGGGATTAACTTTATCGGTACAGGTGTTTCTGGTGGTGAGTTAGGTGCTTTAGAGGGTCCTTCAATGATGCCTGGTGGTCAAAAAGAGGCTTATGACTTAGTTGCCCCTATCTTTGAAAAGATGGCTGCTAAGGCTGAGGATGGCGCTCCTTGTGTCACATACATCGGACCCAACGGTGCTGGCCATTATGTTAAGATGATTCATAACGGTATTGAATACGGTGATGAAGAGTTAATTGACGAAAGCTACAACTTGTTAAGAAATATGGTTGGGCTATCGGTTGATGAGATTGCTGACATTTTCTCCGAATGGAACAAGGGTGAATTAGACAGTTATCTAATTGATATTACAGCTGATATTTTAACTCGTAAAGATGATTTAGGTTCTGACAAACCAATCGTTGATTTAATTATGGATAAGGGTGGCAATAAGGGAACTGGTAAGTGGAGTTCTCAAAATGCACTTGAACTTGGTGTGCCACAATCACTTATAACTGAGTCGGTTTATGCACGTTATATTTCAGTTTTGAAGGACGAACGGGTAGCAGCTAGCAAAGTGCTTCCTAAGCCTGAAGGTAAAGTTAGCTTTGACAAAGACGAAGTAATTGAGAAAATTCGTCAGGCACTATACTTTAGTAAGATTATGAGTTATGCGCAAGGCTTTGAACAAATGAAAGTTGCTGCTAAACATTATGATTGGGACTTACAATTTGGTGAAATTGCTAAGATTTGGCGTGCTGGTTGTATCATTCGTGCACGTTTCCTACAAAATATTACAGATGCCTTCGACAAGGATCCTGAATTGGATAACTTGCTGTTAGATGATTACTTTAAAGATATTGCTAAGAAGTACCAAGAATCAGTTCGAGACATTGTTGGGCTAGCGGTTAAAGCTGGTGTTCCAATTCCTGGATTTGCTTCTGCAATTTCTTATTATGATTCTTATCGTTCAGCAGTCTTACCTGCAAACTTATTACAAGCCCAAAGAGATTACTTTGGTGCTCATACGTATGAACGAGTTGACCGTGAGGGAACTTATCATTTCCCATGGTATGAAGAACAATAAAGTTAATTAGATTATTAAACCTAAATTTGTTTTTAAAGATTGCAAACATCTTTTTTAGCAAGTTTAGGTTTTTTGTTTTCCTGAATTTCTTATAGGAAAGTGAGTAAATTCTAGGCAAAATCTCATTTTAATGGTAAACTTTGAGTTGTATGTATTAAGCTCGATTAAAATAACTTAAGTATGATCAATTAGGAGTGGGAAAATGAGTCGGATATTAATTATTGAAGATGAGAAAAGTTTATCACGGTTTGTTGAATTGGAACTTCAGCATGAAGGCTATGAAACAGAAGTTCAATTTAACGGCCGTTCAGGTTTAGATGCTGCATTAAATAAAAATTTTGATGCCATTCTGTTAGATTTAATGTTACCAGAATTGAACGGAATTGAAGTTTGTCGCCGAGTAAGAGAAGCAAAGACGACCCCAATCATTATGATGACAGCCAGAGATTCAGTAATGGATCGGGTTTCTGGCTTGGATCATGGGGCAGATGACTACATTGTTAAACCATTTGCCATTGAAGAATTATTGGCGCGCTTACGTGCTTTGTTGCGTCGGATCGACATTGAAAGCGAACAAAAGGCCTTTCAACAAACAACGGTAACTTACCGAGACATTACAATCGAAAAAGAAAATCAAGTTGCTCGTCGTGATGGCAAGATTATTAATTTAACTAAACGTGAGTATCAACTTTTATTGTTATTGATGGAAAATATCAATGTTGTACAATCTCGAGATGCTCTTTTAGATGAAGTTTGGGGCATTGATAATGAAGTTGAGACAAACGTAGTTGATGTTTATGTGCGTTATTTACGGAATAAGATTGATCGTCCTGGTGAACAATCTTATATTCAAACAGTCAGAGGAACAGGGTACGTGATGCGATCGTGAGTGAGAAACAAACTGATTTCCAATCAACTCAAACAGGAATAACTAAAAGGCGAATATCATTAAAATGGAAATGGGCAATCGGAACGGGTGTCGGTGTTCTGTTGATATTTACCTTTTTTTCATTTTTTGTATTTAATAGCATTTCGCAGGTTATGATTAGTCAGGAACGTACGCAAGTGAACACGACGATTGATTCGGTTGATTCCCGTTTGCAGAGGGTGTCTGAAATTGATGGGATTACGGTTGGTAAATACTTACGTCCAGATAGTTCAATTGGCAACACAGATCAGAATGAACGGCCATACAATAATACTTTGTTGACTAATTTGGCGCGTCGAGATGTTGTAGTTTCAGTTTACAATCTTAAGGGCGAGCAAGTATTTGCGACCAGACGGGATTCAAAAAAGTTTCAGTTTCCTGAGAAACGAAATATCGCGCATGAAAAATCTAGGCAATTTAATGGTTTAGTTGGGCGAGCGCCGATTAGAAATAATAAAAACGAGTTAATTGGATATATCCAAGTGGTAGATACCTTAACAAGTGTTAAACGGACCCAACAAAAGATTATTTGGATTGTGATTCTTTTGACTATTGTGGCATTTGCGTTAATTTCAATTTTTGGTTATTTACTTGCCACGTATTTATTGCGACCCATTAATGTGATGAATAACACAATGAAACAGGTGACGGACGATCCCCAAACGGAACTTAGAATTCCTGATTTAGAAAGAAACGACGAGTTATCGGATTTGGCGATTGTTTTTAACGACATGCTGGATCGAATGCAACGCTATATCGACCAGCAACATCAATTCGTTGAAGACGTTTCTCACGAGTTACGGACACCCGTAGCAGTGATTCAAGGACATATGGAAATGCTGAATCGTTGGGGTAAAGATGATCCCAAGATTTTGGATGAATCGTTGCAGGCATCCCTTGACGAAACGAAACGTATGAAGAGCTTGGTGCAAGAAATGCTTGACTTAACTCGAGCAGATCAGTTAGAAATTCATTTTTCAAAAGAAGAGACACCGGTTATGCGGGTTGTTAACCAAGTTTTTAATGATTTTAAGATGATTCATCCTGAATTTACTTTTACTTTGGATAGTGATGTTCATTCAAACCCAATTGTGCAAATTTATCGTAATCATCTTGAACAGGTGCTCATTATCTTGCTTGATAACGCTGTGAAGTATTCAACTAAACGGAAAGAAATTCATATTTCGGCAGCAGAGGACATGCACAACGTTCAGATTGCCATTCAAGACTTCGGTGAGGGTATTTCAGAAGAAGACGTTAAGAAGGTCTTTAATCGCTTCTATCGGGTGGATAAGGCACGTAGTCGAGACAAAGGTGGAAATGGATTAGGTTTGTCAATTGCGCAACGCTTAGTTGAAGGATATCATGGACAGATTTCGCTTGAAAGTTCTGTGGGATATGGTTCAATTTTTAGAATTACGTTACCGATTGATCAACATGAAACAGATAAATATTCCGAAGATGAAGAAACAAATGTAATTGAATAGAGAAAAAAAGGAACTGCAAATTTTTTGCAGTTCCTTTTTTATGTTTACAAAATTAATCTGAATGATGATGTTGCTGTTTGCCAGCATTTCTTTGGCGATTATTGTGGTGAGTTTGAGTTGGAGTAACTGTCGTTTTCGGTGCAACAGGTACTACAGGTACTACAGGTTCAATCACAACCTTTGGTGGATTTTTTTTCATTTCTTCCGCCACTGATGCGCGAATTTTTGGTCGATAGAAATAGATAATTAGTGTTTGGACACAAGCAAAAATTCCACCAACGAAGAAATACAGACCCAAACCAGCAGGGGCTCTAAATGAAACAAAGAATATCATCAAAGGACTCACAATCATCATGGACATCATAGATTTCTTCTGTTCGGCAGGAATTCCTAAGGTTCCAAGCCAGCCTTGCAACAAGTAAATAATGAACGAGAACGCTGTAAGAACTAGATTGGGTTTGCCAAGACTGATTCCCATGAACATACTACCCGAAGCGCCACTTGCCAATGCTGGAGAATATTGAATTGCCGCATAGAGAGCAGCAAAGATTGGAAACTGGATTAGGATTGGTAAACATCCCATACCGCCAGTCATGCTAATACCGTTATCCTTGTATAAACTCATCATTTGTTGACTTGCAGCGGCTTTTTCGTCATTCGTGGTTGCATTTTTTTGACGTTCTTGAATTGCTGCCATCTGAGGTTTAACAAAAGACATCTTTTCTTGTTGAACTGTTGCTTTACGTGATTGGTTAATCATCATAGGCAAAAGTACCATTCGAACGATAAAGGTTACGGCAATGATTGCCCAACCGTAACTACCACCAAGCATTTCCGCTAGCCAACTCATGACGTGTTGAGTAGGAACAGCAAGGTAATCATAAATAGCGCCATATGGCTTACCAGACTTAGTTCGTTGTACGCATCCGGTTAAAAGCAGCGCCAATCCAGCAATAGCTGTTAACGTGCCCAGGTGTTTCATTTTTTTCATTAAAGACATTCCCTTTCAAATTAAACTAACAACGGCTACTATACGTGATTGACGCCGCTTTTTCAATGGTTGATTAGTTTGTAACACGAAAATCAGTAAAGTTTTGCAGGGCCACGTCGTTAATTACCGTTTTTTCAACATGGCCACTTGGGGAAGGAGACAGTTTAACGGCGTTAATAAATTCGTTTAAATTATCTTCTGAACCTTCTGCTTCAACATAGACTGAGCCATCGTTTAAATTTGCAACGGTTCCTTTAATATTAAGTTTGTCAGCAACCATTTTTGTTAAGTAACGGAAACCAACTCCTTGAACACGGCCGAAAACTTGAATTGTAACTGATTTCATATAAATCTCTTCCTTTCAAATGTCATAATATTATTTTATCATTTCTAAGGGAAAAGAAATAATTTGATCGCTTTTTTAGGGTAATTTTAAAGATGGAAACATTGATATTTAGTAATTTGTATGGTTTGATTAAGTTATCGACCTACTAACATTAAATAAGGGGATAACTATGGAAACAATTTTATCAACGCAAAATAATCGTGTTAAAGAATGGGAAAAACTAAAGACAAAAAAAGGGCGTAAAAAGACTGGCATGTACTTAATTGAGGGACGTCATTTAGTGAGTGAAGTTCTTCAAAATGATGCCGATGTAGTTTATGTGGTTGCTACGCAGGATGAATTAGATGAAATAAAGTTTGAGGTGCCAAATGATTTACTCGTAGTGGTTTCAGATAAAATTGCTGATCATTTGAGTGATACAGTGACTACTCAAGGTATTTTTGCAATTGTACGGATTCCAAATAAAGAACGGCAAATTCAAGAACCAGCCTCATATATAGAAGGTGCGTGGTTATTGCTGGATAATATTCAGGATCCTGGTAATATTGGAACAATGGTTCGAACAGCTGATGCAGCAGGATTTGAGGGCGTTGTTTTTGGAAAAGGAACGGCAGATATTTTCAATCCGAAAATTCAACGTGCGATGCAAGGAAGTCAATTTCATATTCGCCTTGTCTTGGGCGATCTAAACGAGTGGGTTAAGAGCTTTAGAAAAGCTAATCTTCCTGTTTTTGGAACTGAACTTAATCCTCAGGCAAAAAGCTATCAAGAAATTGAAGCAACTAATGATTTTGCCTTGATTATGGGGAACGAGGGAAATGGCATGTCCAAAGAGTTGCTTTCTCAGACAACAGCCAACTTATACATTCCAATTAAAGGGCAAGCAGAGTCATTAAACGTTGCGGTAGCGGCCGGAATTTTGATGTTTTCTTTAAAAGATATTTAGATTTGATTACATTTCAAATTAGGGTAGTGTTTTCTTTGCTTTTTAGTCCATTAATGAGTATTATGTTGTTAACTAAATGTAAGTTAATAGCTAGATTTATTAATAATGAAAAGGAAGTATTTAATGAAAACAAATGCATGGAAACAAGATCAAGAGTACTTAAACTTGGTTTCGGATTTATTGAATACAAAAGAAGTTCAAAAATTAGACGAATATACGCAGCATCATAATTACACCCGTTTACAACACTCAATTTCAGTATCGTATCAAAGTTATTTGATTGCCAAAAAAAGACACCTTAACTTTCGTGCGGTTGCCAGAGCAGGTTTGTTACATGACTTGTTTTATTATGATTGGCGCACAACCAAGTTTGATCTAGGTACCCATGCATATATTCATCCGCGAATCGCTTTGCGAAATGCAGAGAAGTTGACACCTTTGTCACCGATGGAAAAGGATATTATTTTAAAGCATATGTGGGGCGCTACAATCGCGTTTCCGAAGTATAAAGAAAGCATGATTGTCTCAGTTGTTGATGATTACGCAGCAACCCAGGAATATTTAGGTCATGTCCAAAAGAAATTACATTTATTTTTAAACAAAATGCAACGTCGCGCTCTATAGGCGGAGTTGGATTTGAATGGAGGAAGAGCAGTGTCAGAAGCATTAGAAACTACAAGTACCGCTGATCATTTTTCACTTTGTCCCAAGTTTAGTCGGACATTCTCTGTCTTGGGTCAAAAATGGAACGGTTTAATTATTGAAGTTTTGTTAAACGAAGATTCACTACGTTTCAAAGACCTTGCTCGTAGCGTGCCAAAGTGCAGTGATCGTGTATTGGTTGAACGTTTAAAGAGTTTGGAAGCTGAGGGAATCGTTGATCGAGTTACCTATAAAGACTCTTCTTTAATTGAATATCAACTTACCGAAAAAGGTGAGGCTTTACGCCCAGTTATGAGCGCAGTTCACCAATTTGCTGATTGTTGGTACGATAGCGAAAATTAAAAAGAAGTGTTGACTATTGGCTGTTTTTAATCTAATATTTAAGTCGGAAAAGCAATGATGAAGAGCAGTAACTAGTGGTTTTTTAAAGGGAGTATCTGGCTTTGACTGAAATCAGATATAAAAAGCAACATTAGTGAATTCACTTCTGAGTTATTTATTGAAAAAATAAGTCGGTAAATCGCCGTTATTGATGCCAAGTGTGTGAACAATTTTTGTTTACAAACCAGGGTGGTAACGCGATAACTCGTCCCTTTTTTGAGGGGCGAGTTTTTTTGTGTCGTTTTTTAAATTTTAGGAGGTTTGATGATGGGATTACATGAACAGTTAGAAGAATTAAAAGCCAAATCTTTAAAAGAAATTTCGCGAACGGATGGATTGAAAGGACTAGAAGATATTCGTGTGAATATCTTGGGTAAAAAAGGACCTTTAACGGGAATATTACGAGGAATGCGTGATATTCCAAAGGAAGAACGTCCGAAAGTTGGGGAACTTTCTAATCATGTGCGCGACAACATTGTGGCAGCACTTGAAGAAAAAAAGGCTGAATTAGAAGCAGCTCAGACTGCTAAAAAATTAGAGAGCGAGACAATTGACGTAACTTTACCTGGAAAACCAGTTACTCAAGGTCAGCCGCATGTGATTCAACAAATCATTGATAATATTGAGGATCTTTTTTTAGGAATGGGATATCAAGTTATTCAAGGCCCCGAAGTGGAAACTGACAAATATAACTTTGAAATGTTGAACCTACCTAAGGACCACCCGGCACGTGATATGCAAGATACATTTTATATTACTGATGAAATTTTGATGCGTAGTCAGACCTCTCCAGTTCAAGCAAGAACAATGGAGAAACATGATTTCAGTAAAGGACCCTTAAAAATGATTTCACCAGGTGTTGTTTATCGTCGTGATACTGATGATGCAACCCATTCACATCAGTTTCATCAAGTTGAAGGTTTGGTCATTGATAAAAATATTACAATGGCTGATTTAAAAGGGACTTTAGAGACACTTGCCAAAGAGCTCTTTGGCGATCGTTTTGAAGTGCGGCTTCGTCCGAGCTATTTCCCATTTACTGAGCCTTCAGTCGAGGCAGATGTTACGTGCTTTAATTGTATGGGAAAAGGTTGTTCAGTATGTAAACACACTGGCTGGATCGAAGTTTTAGGAGCCGGAATGGTACATCCAAACGTGCTAAGAATGGCTGGTGTAGATACAGAAGTTTATGGTGGATTTGCATTTGGTCTTGGACCAGATCGTTTTGCGATGTTACGTTATGGGGTTGATGACATTCGTAACTTCTATCAAAATGATGTCCGCTTCTTGACTCAGTTTTCAAAGAAAGGATAACAACTAACATGAAAGTTTCTTATAAATGGTTAAAAGAGTACTTTGATCTTGATGTTGAGCCCAAAGTCCTCGCTGAAAAAATTGAAAGAACTGCCGTTGAAGTCGATCAGGTTACACGAGCTGAAGATGGTCTTAAAAAAATTATTGTGGGTTACACCTTGGATGTAAAGCCTCATCCAGATTCTGATCACTTGAATATTTGCCAAGTTGATGTGGGTGAAGATGAACCGATTCAGATTGTTTGTGGTGCCCCCAATGTAGCCAAGGGACAATATGTCATTGTGGCATTACATGGTGCTCGGATTAAAGACAACGTTAAAATTAAACGTAGCAAAATGCGTGGTGAACAATCAAACGGGATGATCTGTGCTTTACAAGAAATTGGGTTTGACGAAAAAGTCGTGCCTAAGGCTTATGTTAATGGTATTTATGTATTTCCAGAAGACAGTGGGGTAAAACCTGGTGAACCAGTTTATAGTTATCTTGGTATGGATGACGATGTGATTGATACATCTGTCACCCCCAACCGTGGGGATCTGTTTAGTATGGATGGGAATGCCTATGAAATTGGTGCGATTTATAATAAAAAACTCACTTTAAATCATCGTCAGCTAGAAACTGTGGATGAAACGGATACTATTGATGATTTATTGAAAATTAAAATTGATGCACCAGATGATGTTTTAGCGTATCAAATGGGAATTGTTAAAAATATCACAATTGCACCGAGTCCGTTTTGGTTGCAGGTTCGTTTGATGACCGCTGGTGTTCGGCCAATTAACAATGTAGTTGATATTACGAATTACATTATGTTGAAATATGGGCAACCATTACACGCTTTTGACTATGATAAATTAACGACCAAAGAAATTCATGTTGGCTACTCACCAGACCAAACCAAATTTGTCACCCTTGATGGCGAAGAAAGAAAGCTCAGAGCGGCCGATCTCATGATTAAAGATGGCGAAAAAAATATTGCCATGGCTGGCGTGATGGGTGGTTTAGATACTGAAATTGATGATAATACTAAAACTGTAGTGATCGAATCAGCAATTTTTGATTCGATTAAAGTTAGAAAAACGGCGCGTTATCACGTGTTACATAGTGAAGCTTCCATGCGCTTTGAACGGGGAATTAATCCTGCTACTGTGACGGATGCTCTTCATGAGGCGCTAGAATTAAGCGCTGAATTTGGAAACGGTAAAGCTGTTAAACAACAAATATCAGCTGTTGATCCTAAGCCACAAGATGTTGAAGTAACCCTTGATTTAACAAGAGTTAATCATGTTTTGGGCACGCAATTATCCGTGGACGACGTTACTGAAATCTTGAAGCGTCTTCAATTTACCGTCCAAGTTACAGATGAAACCTTTGTGGTTACGGTTCCTGCCAGACGCTGGGATATTCATATTCCTGCTGATATTCTTGAAGAAATTGCGAGAATTTACGGTTACGATAATTTACCATCGACGTTGCCAACTGGTTCAACTACAATTGGGCGCTTGACAACAAGTCAACAGGTTATTCGTGGTGTGCGGTCTGTTTTACAAGGCAGTGGCCTTAACCAAGCCATGAGTTATGGATTAACTACTGCTGAAAAAGCAAAACAGTTTATGATGCAAGAAAGCGAAGAAACAAAACTTGATTTTCCAATGAGTCTCGATCATGCCGTTTTGCGGATGAACTTAATTAGTGGTTTATTAGATGATGTGGCTTACAATGTGGCTCGTAAAGAGGCCAATGTCGCTTTATACGAACAAGGCCGAGTATTTTATCGAACGGCTGATGTTGATCGACCAACTGAGGTTGAACATTTGGCAGGGGCCATTACGGGCTCTCTTGAGACTAAAAACTGGTATGGCAAAGAAGCTCCGGTTGATTTCTATCAGTTAAAAGGGATTGTGACCTTACTTTTGCATGACTTGAATTTCGAGAAATCTGTAAGTTATGTGGCAAGTAAAGAACATCCAGAAATGCATCCAGGTCGGACCGCAGATATTTATTTAGGCGATCAAGTGATCGGGTTTATTGGTCGAGTTCATCCCCAAATTGCTAAACAATTTAAGATTCCTGAAACTTATGTTTTTGAATTGAATTTACAAATGTTATTGGATGCACCAAAGAAAATTCAACATTATGACCCAATTTCTAAATATCCGGCCATTACCCGTGACGTTGCTCTTTTGATTAACCAAAAGATTTCCAATACTGAAATTGTTGCGGCCTTACAATCGGCTTCAAATCGTCATTTAGAAAAGATTCAACTATTTGATGTGTATGCTGGAAAACACATTCCTTTGGGTAAGAAATCTGTTGCTTATACGCTAACGTATCGTGATAAACATAATACGCTAACTGAAGATGAAGTGAATAAAGAATTTGAACAAGCAATTGAAGCTCTAAAAACAAGCTTTGAAGTTGAAATTCGCTAGAAATTTGTAAGAACTTTTAAATCATGTGAGCCCAACGATGCATGATGAGCGAGTTTTTAGTATAATAACAGATAATGATTTTAGAACGGAGGAATGAATCTTGAATAATCAAGACGGGAATGCTGAAAAACGTACACAAGCGCAAGGGCATTCCATCATCAGGTGGGTCGTAACGGTTTTGGCAGTGGTAATTGTGGCAACTGGTTTTGTTGTTTTTCATTATTTTTCAGATGCTTTAGAACCTTTGAATCCAGATAGTAAGCAACAAATTCAAATTAATGTACCAGAAGGTTCTTCAACACGTCAAATTGGCTCTATTTTACAGGAGAAGAAAGTTGTTAAAAGCGGTGCGGTGTTTAATTATTACGTAAAATCGCATAACTTAACAAACTTCAAAGCCGGCTATTATGTTATGAAGCCTTCAATGAGTCTTCACAAAATCGCTACAAAGCTTCAAAAAGGTGGGAGCGCCACACCTGTTCTTTTAGGCAAATATGTGCTGATTAAAGAAGGTGAGACAATTGATGAAGTTGGGCAATCAATAAGTAAATCGTCTGACTTTACCCAGGCTCAATTTATTGCGTTGATGAAGGACAAGGCGTTTATAAATACCCTCTATAAAAAATATCCAGAGCTGTTAGGTTCTGCCATGAAGGCCTCCGATGTGCGTTATCGCCTTGAAGGGTATCTTTATCCAGCAACTTATTCACTCGGGAAAAAGACAAGCTTAAAAACAGTTGTTGAACAGATGGTTGCCAAAGAAAATACGATATTAAAACCTTATTATTCTAAGATTAAAGAAGAAAAAATGACCGTACAAGAAATTCTTTCTTTAGCTGCTTTAGTTGAACGGGAAGGAAACACAACAAGTGATCGGGAAAAAATTGCTGGTGTTTTCCTGAACCGAATTGATGTTAAAATGCCATTGCAGTCTGATGTTTCCGTTTATTATGCCGTTAACAAAGCCTTTGGATCTGATTTGACTAAAACAGATCTTAAGAGTAAATCTCCTTACAACTTGAGAATCAAAAATGGGTATGGACCAGGTCCGGTTAATAATCCAAGTGAGGACTCTGTTTTAGCGGTGTTGCATCCTAAAGCACGAAATAAAGAGTATCTCTATTTTGTTGCCAATTTGAAAACAGGGAAGATTTATTTTTCAGCAACGTACGATGAACATTTGGAAAATGCGGCAAGTCAAGACCCAAGTAATAAATAATAAATGAGGTTAGTTTTATGAAAACACAGGAAAAACGTCCTATTCTAATTGGGGTGACTGGTGGTTCGGGAAGTGGCAAAACAACCGTTAGCCGTAAGATATATAACAACCTTTCAGGACATTCCATCATGACAATTCAGCAAGATTCTTATTATAAAGATCAGGCTGATATGACCATGGACGAACGAGCTGCGGTTAATTATGATCATCCGTTAGCTTTTGACACGGATTTGCTGATTGATCAGCTAAAAATGTTGTTGAATTATGAAGCTATCGAAAAACCAGTTTATGATTACACAAAACTAACTCGAAGTAATGAAACAGTTCATCAAGAACCACGAGATGTGATTATTTTAGAAGGAATTCTAATTTTAGACGATAAACGGTTGCGAGATTTAATGGATATTAAAGTCTATGTTGATACAGACGATGATATTCGCATCATTCGGCGGATTGAGCGTGACATTAATGAACGCGCACGGACACTTGACTGGGTCATTTCACAGTATTTAGCAACGGTGAAGCCTATGTTTCATCAATTTGTTGAGCCAACTAAACGTTACGCGGATATAATTGTTCCAGAAGGTGGGGCGAATACCGTGGCTATTGATTTATTAACCACAAAAATTAAGGATATTCTTTCTCAAGAAGGTCGCGATAATATTTTTCGTGAGTAATAGTATTTACAAGCGGATTACTTCATGGTACTCTTGAAATCGTTATATTTTCATCATAGATTAGAGGTGTCTATAAATTGGCAAATGAAAAAACATTCCCGATGACAGAAGCGGGTCGAAAAAAATTACAAGATGAATTAGAAGAGCTAAAAACAAAAACACGTCCAGAAGTAATTGAACGCATCAAGATTGCAAGAAGTTTTGGTGATTTATCTGAAAATTCAGAGTATGAATCTGCAAAAAATGAGCAAAGTATGGTTGAAAGTCGAATCAGCACCGTTGAGCATATGTTGCAAAACGCTGAAATTATTGACAATAATGCTGTTGCTAATGACGTTGTTTCTTTAGGAAAGATTGTTGAGTTCAAGGAACTTCCTGATGAAGAACCTGAGTCCTACACGATTGTTGGAGCTGCTGAAGCTGACCCAATGTCAGGTAAGATCTCAAATGATTCACCGATTGCAAAAGCTTTGTTAGATCATAAAGTTGGCGATGAGGTTGTAATTTCCACTCCTGGTGGGGATATGCACGTTCAAATTTTGAAGGTTAGTGTATCAGCTTAATGATTAAAAAAATAGCTTCAAACTAGAATTCCTAGTTTGAAGCTATTTTTGTTTATTCCCGTTTTTTCCTTGCCCACCAGAAGTAGCCGACGACAAGGATTAAAGCAATGATACTGATGGTTAAGCCAATAAATAAATATGGTGGCCAGTAAGTGAGGACGACATGGTGGGTTCCAGCAGTTAGTTGGACTCCACAAAAGGTGCTAGCAATTTTACTTACCTTAACAGATTTGCCATCAACCTTAGCGTGCCAGCCCTTACCGTAAGGGATGGTGGTCATTAAAAAGCTATTCTTTTTAGAAACCGTGATATTTCCAGCAATTCGATGACTGTTGTGACTAGTTACTTTTAAAGAAGCTTGTTTGAGTTTTTGTTGGAGTGTCGTGAATTTAGTTTGATTCAAACGATATAAAGTAAAGTTTTCCAACCACAAACTCATTTTCTTGAGCTGAATCTTAAGCGTAACGGTTTTTCCTTTACTATGATTGGCAAAGTTAACAACGACTGTGTTACGGTATGGCGAGTATTGTGTAAGTGATTTGCCATCAACAGTAAAGGTTGCGTTGTCAGGGTTCAGATCTTGGCCAAAGGTTAAGTAATAGGGATCATTGGTGGTTGGCGTAAATTTGAAGGTCACTACACCGGGCTTAGACAGATTGTTCTTTTTAAGTACACTTCCCGTTAGTTTTGTAGTTTGATTGATATTTTGGAAAACAACTTCATTGAAATTTTGAGAAGTGAACAGTTTAGAATTTGTCTGGCCTGCCAGGCTGCCATACAATTTTTCTTGATATTGCATAGGATCTAATTTACTACCGTTGAAATTTTTAACTGAACCAGAAGCCCCAAAGCCAATTGAAAGCGCATATGGGTTCTTGTACGTCTGTGTTAAACTATCCTGACCAATTAGATTGTAACTACTTAAATCCGGCTTATACGTTAATGCAGGCAGTGTAGGTGTGGCGGTTGATGTTGCAGACGTGCCTAATTGATTTGAATCAATATTTTTTGACCAGTATTTCATACCCAACAAACTATCAGTAATGAGGGTCCCGTTAGAGTAAGTTACAAAACCATCGCCATCAGGTTGCCCAATTTTTTGCATAAAATTAGGAATCTGCGTTTCAAAAGTGGAACTGAAATGTGATCCACCATTGAAAGCAGCCTGCATAGCATCATCTTTTGTGCGCATGTAAGTCTTACCAATTCGATAGAAGCCTTGATCTTGTTTTTGAATTTTGCCAATTGTTTTGTCTAACTCGGTCGTATAGTTTCCGAATTCCGATTGCGAGACAAAAGAAATATTGTTTAAAGATAAGCAGGCGTTGAAAAAGACATCTAAAACAATAATTATCGTAATCAGCCAACTAAAAGCAGGCTTTTGACGAAGCAGGACGTATGAAAGCAACCCTAAAGCCGCGAATAAGCACCCAATAATTAGTTGATTTTGGTCAACGTAATTTTTGAATTTAGAGAGATTCAACCATAAATAGATCAACCCGATGATTAGAATGAATCCAGTAGTTAGAAGCGCACGGGGGTTAAACGTTGGTTTTGAGAATAAATAGCGCGCCGTTAAAAAGATCATCCAGAAACTGACTATGAAACTAAAGCGGTATGGATACCACCATGGAAATTGCATAGCGTGCCAGAAAAGATTTAATGGTTCAAAGCAAAGTGAAAGAAGCAGAAATAATGAAATAATTGCAGCAGTAATTCGCTCTCGTCGTTTTATGTTTGCACTCGTAAAATACAAAATAAAACCAATTATGCAAAATGCGCCAATAAAGATATTGGGAAGTCCACTAGGCATTTGTTGGAAGTTAAAAGTCCCGGGTAAAAGTTTGCTGATCATTTTAAATGGAAAATAATCAAATTTAAATTTAACACTTGTTTCTGTATATTGGACCTTACTTTGTGTCAAAATGTAAAAAGTAGGCATTAGGATCCAAGAAGCAAAGCCCCCAGATAACAAGGCGCCACCAGCAAAACGTTTGCTGGCTGTGAGACTATCATGAAATGAGGTATAATAACGGGCGCTGGCAAAGATGAAATACAGGATACTAAAAATACATATCATGTACGCCATGTAGTAGTTAATAATAAGCATTAGACTCAGCCATAAAACAAACCAACGAATTTTACCCGCTGTAAAGATTCGGTCAATGCCGAGAATGATTAATGGTAAAAGAATGGGCGCATCTAACCAAATTAAATTTAACTGGTTGGCAATCGAAAATCCCATCAAAGCATATGCGGTTGCCAATCCCGGAACAAGCCAAGTTGCTCGGGGATAAAGCTTTTGTAAAAGAATTGCAAAAGTTAGTCCAGCAAAAGCATATTTAAGAACGGTAATGATAAAAATCCCAGTTGTAATTGATTTGCCTGGGAAAAAGAGCAAAATAAGATTGAATGGACTCATTAAATAATAGGCCCAGGTGCCGGTCATGTCGCCGCCAATTGCCTTTGAAAAAGAATAGAAGAAGGCCGTTGGATCGTGTAAGATTGTATGGCGAAAATAGGCAAAAAGATCAACGTATTGTTGACCTAAATCAACAGTTAATAAACTACTTGATCCAAAAGGAGCCATTTTCCGATAAATGAAGTAACTTGACATCAAAATTAAAGGAATTAAAAAGCTAACTATAAGTTGCTGTTTCCGTGAGCCAATAAGGTGTTTGGTGTTGTTTAAACTAGTTCTTTGCATCATGTTCCTCTTTTCCCAAATTGCTTTCTTTAGCATACCACATTGACTAAGATAATCTAAAAATGTGAACAAGTTATAGAAGGAGTTTGAATTTTTTGTTAGAATAGTCTCAGCAGCGTGAAGGAGCTTGAAATTTTGAAATCAAAAAAAGGGACCACCAAAAATCGCGAAAAGAAATCTGAATTACCATTCCGACTTAATTTAATTTTCGGAATCGTTGTTGTTTTGTTAATTATGCTAATTGCTAGATTAGCGTATTTACAGATATTTAATGGCTCTAAATATGTGGCTGATGTCGAAAGAACAGATACCACTACTGAAACTAGCAATGTTCAGCGAGGGATGATTTACGATTCAACAGGAAAAGTATTAGTTGGAAATGAATCGCATCAAGCCATTCAATACACAAAGGGTGTTAACGTATTATCTAGCACTTTGCGAAAAACCGCGGACCATTTGGGCAAGTACTTAACGGTATCCACGTCAACGCTTTCTACGCAGGATCAGGCGGATTATTATTTAGCAAATACGAAGAATCTAACTAAGGTTGAAAACAGTATTAAAAACCATAGTGAATATGGATCTAAAGCTTTGTATAGTTTGGCAGTAAAAAAAGTAACAAAAACAGTTGATCTTAGTAAAAGCGAGCGGAACGCGGCGCAAATTTTCAGTTTGATGAGTGGCGCATACGAGTTATCAACTGTTTATCTAAAAGAATCAGATGTTTCAAACAAAGAAATTGCCGAAATTGGCGAACACTTGTCTGAGTTTCCAGGAGTAAAAGTCGGGACAAGTTGGTCACGAGACTATCCAGAAGGTAATTCAATTAAAAGTATCGCTGGGACAGTATCAAGTGCCAAATCAGGTTTACCAAGTGATGAAGTGAATATCTTGTTGGCACAAGGTTATTCACGCAACGATAGTGTAGGTCAAAGTTACCTGGAAAAAGCATATGATCCAATTTTAAAAGGAACTAAATCTCAAACACGAGTTGAAGTTACGGGCGATGACACAATTAAAAAAGAAGTTAAGCAGTACGCAGGTAAAAAGGGAGACAACCTGATACTTTCCATAAATGCTGCTTTCCAAAAACAAGTTCAAGCTGATACGAGAAGCGCGGTTACTTCGGCCGGTGGTGAATCAACTGGTGGTTATGTAGTTGTAATGAACCCCAATACTGGAGCTGTATTAGCGTTAGCTGGGGTCAATCGTAATACAAGCACCGGAAAAGTCACTGATAATGCACTCGGAACGATTAACGAACCAATTGTTATGGGTTCGGTTGTTAAGGGCGCAATGGTGACTGGTGCGTTAATGGATGGTGTTATTACACCATCAAATAGTACATTAACTGATAAACCAATTAAACTAGCTGGTACGAGTGCTAAAGCTTCTTGGTTTAATAAGGCTGGTGGTCAAGATATTAGTTTAGATGCATCTACCGCTTTGGAAGTATCTTCTAACTCGTATATGATGCAACTTGCTATGAAGGAAGGCGGATTTAAGTATTCGTCTGGATCAGCTTTGACGATGGGTACGGGTGTCTTTGCTAAGATGCGGGGTTATTTCCAGCAATTTGGTCTTGGAACTGATACTGGAATTGATATACCTGGTGAATCTTCTGGATATACGGGTCCAAGTACACAATCAGATATTGGTAAAGCACTTGATTTAGCCTTTGGTCAATACGATGCATATACAACGATTCAAGTTGCTCAATATATTTCTACAATTGCTAACGGTGGTTATCGAATTGCTCCCCATGTGGTTTCTCAAATCAGAGGGACGAGTAACAATGGTGGTTTAGGCAAGCTTCAGGAAACGATCGAGCCCAAGATATTAAATTATGTGGATGACACAGCTGCCCAAAAGAAAGTTGTGACAAAGGGATTGTATGATGTAGTCCACGGAACAAACACATACAAGACCGGTGGTTCACTGGCCAGCATTAGTCCTGAAATTTCTGCTAAAACAGGGACGGCCGAAACAGTCACCAATGGTAAGTCGACTGTCACATTAAGTTTGGCATCCTATGCCCCATCTAAAAATCCTAAAGTGGTGGTGGCTGTCGCGATGCCCGGACTTGGTGAAAGCGCTGAAACTAATAATATTGCTTTGGCAAAGAAAGTTTATGCAGCATATTGGAAAACTGTTAAGAGCACGTCTACATTGAAGAGCACCTCTAAATAGATTTAAGGAAAAGTATGAATGGTGCTTGCGTCAGAATACGGAACTGTGGTATCATGTTTTAAGTTGAGGGCGCAACGCCCATCAGAATTTATAGTTGGGAGGTTGGAGCTATGCGCGTACACATTACATTAGAATGTACAGAATGTCATAATCGACAGTATCTATCAAGCAAGAACAAGCGTAACAATCCGGATCGTATGGAGTTAAATAAGTATTGCCCACGTGATAGAAAGGTTACATTACACCGCGAAACCAAATAAGGTTGGAACAAAATGGTCGAATTTTGCTCCGATCTTTTTTATTTGAAAAACTTTTTATATCCCCAGTATTTGAGGTGATTTTTGTGCAACCAGAAAAAAAGCGACAACGACAAAAACAGTTAGTTCGTTTGCAAGCAATGGACAAAAAGCAAAAAGAGCAGGAAGAATTAGTTTTGTATGAACAATTTTTTGCTAGTGAGGAATGGAAACAAGCAACTACAATTGGCATCACGTTAAGTGGCGCGGTTGAAGTTAATACACAGCCGATTATTGAACGAGCAAAAACAGAAAATAAAATAATTCTTGTTCCAAAAACATTGCCCAAATGGCAAATGGCTTTTCGAAAACTTGATTCAGAAACGCAATTAATAAAAAGTAAGTTTGGAATTTTAGAACCAGATAATGGGAGTGACGTTCCCAAATCACAAATTGATTTAATTGTAGTCCCGGGCCTAGGCTTTGCAGATGAAGGTAATTTTCGCCTAGGTTTTGGTGGTGGCTACTACGATCGCTTTTTGAGTGACTACCTGGGAGAAACTGTGAGTTTAGTACTTAGCGTGCAACATTTTAACAAAGCAGTTTGGCCTGTAGAAAGGCACGATATTAAAATAAAAAAGTTATTTAATAGTGAGGCATAATTATGCAACGAACATTGAAACGTTGGAATCAGTATCCTTATATGACCATTGGATTAATTGTGATTAATTTTATTGTCTTTGGCCTGATGACTATCAGTGGTGGTTCCGAGAATACTCAGACGCTTTTGAAGTTTGGGGCGATATTTAAACCTTTTATTCTTCAAAATGGAGAGTGGTGGCGACTAGTTTCCGGAATGTTTATTCATATCGGCATCACACATATTGTGCTGAATATGGTCACTTTATACTTTGTTGGAGTTCAAATTGAAAATCTGTTTGGCCATTTTAAATTTCTTATTATTTATTTTTTGGCTGGAATTTTCGGAAATTTAGTTAGTTTGGTGTTTGGTAATCCACTAGCCTTGTCAGCAGGAGCCAGTGGTGCCATTTTTGGGCTGTTTGGCGTTTGGCTGATGCTAGGAGAATCTTTCCATCAGAATCCATATATTCACGCGATGGCTCGACAGCTTGGTCTATTTGTAGTTTTAGCACTAGTTTCAAGTTTGATGGAGTCTGGAATTGACGTTTATGCACACATTGGTGGCATGCTCGGGGGCTTCTTAATCGGATACCTTGTTGGGGTGCCACGGCTCGGAAAAATCGAAATATCGAAACGAGTTATTGCTAGTGTGACCCTTGTTGTTTTGTTCGGAGTTGCAGTTTGGGCCTTAATAGGCAGATAACGTTTGTAAAATAACGTTTACAAATCTATTTTTATCTGTATAATTAATTGGGATGATGTTATGAAAACACTTTATGATGTGCAACAGTTACTTAAAAAATTTGGGATCTTTATTTACGTTGGGAAACGGCTATGGGATATTGAATTAATGAGTATTGAATTAAAACATTTACACGATGCGGGTGTGGTGGAAGATCAGACCTATTTAAAAGCGGTTATGGTTTTGCGGCATGAACATCATTTAGAAGAGGCTCGCGATAAGCAGCCCAACAAATTATTTTAATATTGGAGGAAACAAGCAATGGATCGGAAATTGATCGGGGTTGACCTTGGTGGTACAACGATTAAGTTTGCCATCTTAACAGATAAGGGCGATGTTCAACAAAAATGGAGTGTGGAGACTAATATTTTAGATGAAGGCAGCCACATTGTGCCAGATATTATCGAGTCAATTAATCACCATTTATCACTTTACAACATGGATAAGGATCAGTTTATTGGAATCGGTATGGGCACACCGGGAACGGTTGATCGTGACAAAGGTACCGTTATCGGCGCTTATAATTTGAATTGGAAAACAACTCAACACGTTAAGGCTGAAGTTGAGGCTGGTACGGGCATTAAGTTCATCATGGATAATGATGCAAATGTTGCTGGATTGGGCGAACGTTGGAAGGGTGCTGGTGAAAATGGCCAGGATGTTTCCTTCGTTACATTAGGAACTGGAATTGGCGGCGGGTTAATCGCAGATGGCCAATTATTACACGGGACAGCTGGAGCTGCTGGTGAAATCGGTCATGTGACTGTAGAACCTAATGGCTATTTATGTACTTGTGGAAAACGTGGCTGTTTGGAACAATATGCTTCTGCAACTGGAGTTGTTCATGTCGCTCGTGATATGGCTGAAGAGTTTTCTGGTGAATCTGAATTAAAACGTCAGACAGATGATGGTCAAGATATTACGTCTAAGCTTGTTTTTGATCTTGCTAAAAGTGGCGATACTTTGGCAGTCCGGGTAGTGGACAAAGTTTCTTATTACTTAGGCCTAGCTCTGGGTAATCTTGCCAACACATTAAATCCTGAAAGTATTGTCATTGGTGGTGGGGTTTCCGCTGCTGGGGATTATCTTTTAAAACAAGTTGATCATTATTTCCAAGAGTTTGCGTTTAGCACAGTTCGTAATTCAACAAGTTTGAAGTTAGCCCGTTTGGGGAATGATGCTGGTGTTATCGGTGCAGCATCTTTAGCATTAAGCTTTGGCTAAGAATTTGCGTTAAGTCGACTTGGAGTTTTCCAGGATCGGCTTTTTTTATTTTTTCTAGGCTAGGCAAAGAGTTCATTTATGTGTAGAATAAATGTATGAATGACATAGGAGGAGAATAACATGGTATTAGGTGCAAGTTCAACTGCAAGTTTTATTATAAATACAATTTTGATTATCTTAATTGTTGCTTATTTTATTTATCAGGGATATATTGTTTGGAAGCGAAATCGTGTAGCTAAAACGCTTGACGAAGATGATTTTCGTGAGGGTATGCACAAAGGACAGGTCATCGATTTAAGAGAAAAAAAGGATTTTGATGCAGGTCATATTTTGGGTGCCCGAAGTATCCCTTACGCGACGTTAAAGACCCGCTTTCAAGAAGTACGTCCAGATTTACCAGTGTATATTTATGATCAAGGTCGGAGCTTAAGCTCACGTGCGGCTTTATTTCTTGCCAAAAAAGGTTATAAAGAACTTTTTATTCTTCGTTATGGTTTTCAACGTTGGAATGGAAAAACTAAAAAAAGAAATTAATTAAATTCGGGATAAAGAAGTATTAAGGTGAAATCCTTGAACTCTCTTTATCTTTTTTTTATCAATATTTTCTGTTAATCTAAAACCATAATAAAAAGGGCCGCAAGGTGCCAGCCCTTAGTACAGAAATTTTGAGAATTAACCATTGTGTGCTGAATGTTGCTTGCGCATTGCGCGTTTACGATTTTCTGTTGCACGATTTTCTTGATCTTCAATGGGTTGAACGATTACTTTGTGGAAGGTGTAGAGGACAGCTGCAGCAGCCCCCACAACTGAGAAGCCACCAATAATAAAACCTTTAGCAAAATTTTTCATTTTTTTGAAACCCCTTTCTATCTTTAATTATCTTTATTATGGCTTTTTTTGACAAAAATATCCAGTAAATTAATTGAATGGGACTGATTTTATGCTAACAAAAATTATTGCACATCGAGGGAGTAAGGGAATTAGACCAGAAAATACGCTCCCGGCGTTTGAAAAGGCAATTGATGAAGGTGCTGATGGCATTGAGACTGATGTGCATATGTCAAAAGACGGGCACCTAATTATTATGCATGATGAAACGGTAGATCGGACAACAGATGGAACAGGGCGTATCTTTGATAAGACCCTTGCAGAATTAAAACAACTAGATGCAGGTGGTTACTTTGGTTATGAATTTTTAGGCACCCGGATTCCAACCTTGGATGAAGTTGTTAAATTTCTAATCGAGAAAAATTATAAAGGCCTGTTTAATCTGGAACTCAAAACGGATAAAATTCAGTATCCTGGGATTGAAGAGAAAGTTTCGACCTATATGGCCCAACAAAAAGTGCCCTTCCAATTGGTTTATTCGAGTTTTCACCCCCAGTCTTTAGTTAAAATGCATACTTTAGATCCGGATATAGAATTTGCCAGTTTATTCAAAGTACAAACAAAATTTGCCCGTAAGTTTTATCGGAGCCGATTGGTGAAAGATTGGCACCCGGATATTCGGTGGGTGAGGGCACATCGTTTTTTTCTACCACATGTGCAATTACGACCATGGACAGTAAATAGTACAGATGACATGAGATACTGCTTCAAACGGCATTTTGATGGTATTATAACGGACTATCCAGGGAGAGCCAGTATTATTCGTAGATCAATTCAAGGTGGTTAAAATGGAAAAAGTATTAGCAATTATTGGACCCACGGCGGTAGGAAAGACAAGTTTATCGCTTGAATTAGCTAACCGATTTGACGGTGAAATTATTTCTGGCGATTCGATGCAAGTCTATCGTCATTTGGATATTGGAACCGCCAAAATCTTACCTACTGAACAAATGGGGATTAAACATCATTTAATTGATATTCGTGATAGTGATCAACGGTTCTCTGTATCAGATTTTAAACAGGCTGCAGCCGAGCAAATTACACAAATTACGGCAAAAGGCCATTTACCAATCATCGTAGGAGGAACCGGTTTTTATTTACAGGCCCTCCTACAAGATTTGTCCCTCGGAAGTGATACGTACGAACCGGATGAACGGATTCGTAACAAATGGCATGCATTTGCACAGGCTCATTCACAGGCTGATTTGTGGCGACAATTGAATCAGATTGATCCCAAAGCCGCTGAAAAGATTCCACCCAATAATGAAGTAAGAGTCGTAAGGGCACTAGAAGTTTTTGAAAAAACAGGGCGGCTGTTTTCAGATCAACAAGTTGTGACAAATGATTCGTATGATGCTTTATTAATTGGCTTAAATACAGATCGAGGCTTGTTATATAACCGGATCAATCAAAGAGTTGAGAGCATGGTGGCGGCAGGCTTGGAGACTGAAGCAAAACAATTATTTAAGCAAGGTGGTACCAATTTATCAGCCGGAAAAGGAATTGGTTATCGGGAATGGTATCCATATTTTGAAAACCGCGTTTCCAAAGACGAAGTGATCGAAAAAATTAAACAGAATTCCAGGCATTATGCGAAGCGGCAATTAACTTGGTTTCGAAATAAAATGCAGGTAAACTGGTTTGACTTAGTTCAACATCCAGAAGAAAAAGATCAGATAGTTGCAAAAATCAAAAAATGGAATGGGGAATAATCAGTATGAAGTGGACAGATGGTTTAGACAACAAACTTATCACGTGGGTTAAAGAAGTCGATCAACAAATTGCGCCTAAGTTACGAGAAATTGATGAACAAGTGCTTTTTAACCAAAAAAAGGTTTTGAATGCTTTCCGTAACGAAAAAATTTCTGAAGAGGAATTAAATGGTTCAACGGGCTATGGTTACGATGATATTGGTCGTGATGCATTAGATGCTGTTTATGCGGATGTTTTTAAAACAGAGGATGCAATGGTACGTCCACAAATAATATCTGGTACTCACGCGATCAGTACGGCATTGTGGGGGATGCTTCGCCCAGGAGATAAACTATTGTATGCAACAGGGATGCCCTATGATACGGTTCAGGAAGTGATTGGCATAACTGGTGAGCCCGACGCTGGATCTTTAAAGGATTTTCAAATAAAATTTGATTATGCTGAATTAGATTCAAAAGGACAATTTTCTGAAGAAAATGTGCGGCAGAAACTTTCTGATGATGTAAAGGTGGTTGCTATTCAACGGTCACGTGGTTACGCAACTCGAGAAAGTTTTACGGTAGCTCAAATTGCAAAAATGATTCGCTTTATTAAGGGACTTAAGCCAGACGTTAAAATCTTTATTGATAATTGCTATGGCGAATTTTCCGAAACTAGCGAACCAACCGAGTATGGGGCTGACGTGATGGCAGGCTCATTGATCAAAAATGCTGGTGGTGGTCTAGCCAAAACAGGTGGATACATTGTGGGGAAAAAAGCCTTGATTGAAAAAATTGGTAACCGGCTTACGACTCCTGGTTCTGGTAAGGACGAGGGGGCAACCTTAAATACACTTGCAGATATGTTTCAAGGCTTTTTCCAAGCCCCCAATGTGACAGGTGAGGCAATCAAAGGGGCTATTTATGAAAGTGCGCTTCTAGAAAAATGCGGTTTGGACGTGAGCCCCAAATGGGATGCCCCTCGAACCGACCTTATTCAAACGGTTAACTTTGGTAATCCAGAGTCTATGATTAAATTTGCTGAAGTTGTTCAACATTATTCGCCCATTAATTCGTATGTAGATCCGGTTCCAAGCGAAATGGGTGGTTACGATGATAAAATCATTATGGCTGCTGGGACCTTTGTTCAAGGGGCCAGTGTTGAATTTTCGGCAGATGGGCCACTTCGAGAACCTTATACCCTTTATATGCAAGGCGGATTGACCTATGCACATGTCAAGATTGCCACTACAGAGGCCGTTTCTCAATTGTTCTTTTAAAACAATCTAGTTCATGTCATAAAATGTAACATGATCCGTTGACTTTGGTTATTTTCATTGATAGACTGAACTTGTTTTTGAATGAGGAGGCTTGTCATGAAAGAAAAAGAACTCCAACGATCACGGGCAGTTTTGCCAATAGGCACAATTATGAAACTAACCGAATTGACCGCACGCCAAATTCGTTATTATGAATCGCAAAATTTAATTTTGCCAGTTCGTAGTGAGAGTAATCGGCGGTTGTATTCGTTAAACGATATTGACCGCTTACTTGAGATTAAAGACTATTTGGCTGAAGGATTTAATATGGCTGAAATAAAGCGGGTTTATGAAAAGCAAGCTGCTCGTCGTCAACATGAACAGCAAAAATTGACGAAACCAGTTACAGATGCTGATTTGCGTGATGCATTGCATAATGAGTTTTTAACGGTTGGTGGATTCAGACATGATAGTGGAACTTTTTCCAATTGATAGCAGTCTTAAAAATAAGAATAGGAGCGATACAGATGGCAAAGCGACAATATACCAAAGATGAGATCCACAAGATGGCGAAGGAAGAAAACGTTCGTTTCTTAAGATTAATGTTCACAGATTTATTTGGAATGATCAAGAACGTGGAAGTTCCTGTTAGTCAATTAGACAAATTACTTGATAATAAGCTGATGTTTGATGGATCTTCAATTGACGGATTTGTACGCATTGAAGAAAGTGATATGTATCTTTATCCTGATCTTTCAACTTGGATGGTTTTTCCTTGGGGAAATGACCATGGAAAAATTGCTCGGGTGATTTGTGAAGTTTATACACCGGATGGTAAACCATTTGAAGGTGACCCTCGAAATAACTTAATCAGAGTTCTTAAAGAAATGCGCGAAGCTGGATATACGGACTTTAACATTGGACCTGAGCCCGAGTTTTTCTTATTTAAATTAGATCCTGAAACAGGCAAACCAACAACTGATTTAAATGATAAAGGGAGCTACTTTGACTTAGCACCAATGGATCTTGGTGAAAATTGTCGTCGCGACATTGTCCTTGAGCTTGAAAATATGGGCTTTGATGTGGAAGCTTCTCATCATGAAGTAGCCCCAGGCCAGCATGAGATTGATTTTAAGTACGCTGATGCCCTTGCAGCGGCTGATAACATTCAAACCTTTAAACTGGTCGTTAAAACGGTCGCTCGCAAGTATAATTTGCACGCGACATTTATGCCCAAGCCATTGGACGGAATTAATGGTTCTGGTATGCATCTTAATATGTCCTTATTCCATAACAAAGGGAACGCCTTTTACGATGAAAAAAATGATTTACAGTTATCTCAAGAAGCATACTGGTTCCTTGGCGGATTGTTAAAACATGCACGTAGCTTTACGGCTGTGTGTGACCCACTTGTCAATTCGTATAAACGATTAGTTCCTGGATTTGAAGCACCAGTTTATGTAGCTTGGTCTGGAAGTAATCGTTCTCCTTTAATTCGGGTTCCAAGTAGCCGAGGTCTTTCAACCCGTTTGGAGGTCCGAAGCGTGGATCCTTCAGCCAATCCATATATGGCAATTGCAACCGTGTTGGAAGCTGGACTTGATGGGATTCGTAATAAGATTGAGCCACCTAAGTCAATCGATCGTAATATTTATCGAATGAATGAACAAGAACGGAAGGATAGCCACATTGAAGACTTACCTTCGACCTTGCATAATGCATTAAAGGCTTTTGAAGCCGATGATGTCATGAAAAAGGCCCTTGGACCTCATATTTACCAAAGCTTCTTAGAAGCAAAACGGTTAGAGTGGGCTTCTTATCGTCAAGAAGTGACCCAATGGGAACGTGATCAATACCTTGATCAATATTAAATTGTTAAATTAACTTAAAATGATCAACTAATCGACGTTGTTATGTAAAACGCTGGGTTAGTTGGTTTTTTTTGTGAATTTTTTAAAATAATTAAAAGAATTTTGAAAGTAGGCATGTATTTTAAACAAATTCTGTTAAACTTTAATTATGATGAGGAAAATCCTTTGTTGATTACATAATTGTTTGGTACATTAGAGATAATCAATAATGTAAGGGTAACTTACGAAACTAGGAGCGATACACATGAGTGATGAAAATCAGACCACAGAAACACAAGAACAGCCAAACGCAAGATTGAAACAAAGCCTTTCAGGAAAAGTGGCTTTCTTAAATTCGTTGCAGACTGCCGTTGATCAACAAGATGATCGGTTGATCTATGAATTATTAGATCCAGAACGTTATCATACAGAGATTTCGAGTACAAATGACTCAGTAAAATCTGGTTATTTCAACTTGGTTGAAGATGTCCGAAGCCAAATTGGTCATTATTTAAGTTACCAACTAATTGATTATTTAGCTGAAATCTATCCATTCTTCTATTATCGAGAGGTCTCTGAAGGAGAATTTAAGATCTTATTTGGTAACTGGTGGGATCGTCGTGAATTCGGGTTCTTAGACGTTTTAAATCTTGAATTTCAGTTTGATAAGGATGAGTATCAAAAACTTTCTGGTACTTTTGAATTAGATGCTAATAATAAACATCTAAACACAGAAAAGATTGCTCAAATTTCAGAAGAAAACAAACAATTACAAGACTTGCTGGCTAATCAGGATCAGCGAGAACAGAGAAAAGCACAATTGCGTGATCAGCTCCAAGATACGAGCTCAAATAGTTCCTTTTGGGAGAGTGGCAAGGTTAAAGAAGAACGCCAAGCAGTTAAAGACGAGCTCAGCAAATTAACTGATGAAGACCAAAAGGCTGCAGATGCACGGAATACGATGAAGAGTAATGAAGATCGAATTTTAGCATTGTCAAAAGAAGATACTATTTTAAGCTATGAAAAACAAGCCATAAAGCAAGCATTTGGAAGTTTTGAGTCATTTACAAACCATTCCAAAAAATTGTATGCAGACTATTTGACGAGTTTGATTGGAAAGGAAAAGGTACGTGCTGATGAGTAATGAATCTTTGAATCCTTCAAGCTTAACAACTAGTGGTCGTTTGGTGGCATACAGTGATTCGTTAAAGGCTGGCATTCAGCATGGTATCGAATTTACAAAATTATTTGATCAGTTAACGAATACAAAAGATGCGAATGAACTTTTGGAAGCGTCTACTGCACTTTTTAATTTTCAAATGGACACAGATTATGTTGTCTATCCACATAAATATGATGCTAACGACTATTACTTAATTTTTATGAGTCGCTTACTTGAACTGCACAATGACAAAGATGCCGTTTTGCATTCACGCGAGGACAATTTAAAAGCAGATACATTGTTTCAAACTTTTCCAAGTGTTGATGACACAGAGGAGTTTCACTTTGAGCAACGTGCTAATCAAGATGGAGCATTTTATGTTGAACAAAATAGCCATCAAGTTATTTTTTCCTTAAATCTCGAAGCCAAAACGATGTATTTTAACTCTGACACGATTACGAAGCTTTTTATTACGGAGTGGAGTGATAAATCAGATACAGATGCCATTACGGACGCTGTCGATTTGTTTATTCAGTTTGGCCAATATTTAGTTAGTGATTTTGACTTTAACGTAGACTTTAATATGCTTGATGCTTCAAATAATAAGAAGTATATCTTGGCTAATAAAGATTTATCAGAACAGATTATGGACAAATTGTTTGTTGCAACTGCTGATAATAATTTAATGCTGCAGAACATGGATGAGGTTCAGGGGGCATTTTTGGACCTTGGGAACCACATTATCTTTAGCTTGTACAAAGAAATGCATGCTGATGGCAGTAGCAACTGGGTAATTACGGTGCAAGATCCTGAAGAACAGTATTCACTTTTTGAAATTTTTAATCAATTTAGTTTCTTAAAGAAATGGTTTCTCGATAATCTTGATGAGCTTCAAATTGGTTCCAAAATGGTTTAGAGTGGGTGAAATAAGTGATAGATATTCCAAAAATGTTACAGACTTCTGTTCAACTAGATCGGAGTATTGCAACTGAAAAGCAGCTAGCTTTGAATGGCAGTGCACGTATAAAAAACACGTTATTATCTCTGGATGTGGAACTATCTGAGGTAGCTAATACTTCGGAGTGGTTTAAAGTTTGGAAAGAGCATAAAGGGAAACATGATGACGGTAAAACAGTTCGTGAGACACTTTTGTTTGAATATGTGGATGCGATTGATTTTTTCTTAGTGTTTGCAAGCCAAAAACAATGGGTAGAAAATGTTGATTTAACAAACGAACAGTTTGAAAAGTTAGCAGACAAAACAAACAAACTAGATTTGACAAGTACGTACTTGTCCATTAAGTCCATGTTGTTTAGCAGCCAAGTCAGCAATCGACCAGATAATTTTCGACATGCTTGGCATTTATATTTAAAATTAGGCATGGTTGGATTTGGCTTTTCAGCAGCAGAAATTGAAAAAGCTTACTATGATAAGAATAAAATTAATTATAAACGGCAACAATCTGGATATTAAGTTTAGTTAAAAATATAAAATAGGATCGAAACAAAATTAGTTACGCAATAATTTTGTTTCGATCCTATTTTATTATATTTATATTACTTACGAATTGTTTTCAAATCTTTGTTCTTTGAGCGCGTTTTCGATTGCGGAGACAAAGAATCCCAATCGTTTATTACCTGAATAATAACAGCAAAAATAAAAATAAAAAGAATGATCATCAATGGTCCCATATGAACGCCTCCAATCGAATTTTACATTCTCATTATGGCTGTGTTACAGAAATGTTTCAACTGATATGCTCATTCATCGTGTATAGCAACATTTTTGAATAAACGCTTAGATTTTTGTATACAAAAAAACTTGAGATAAATTATCTCAAGCCTTTATTCTGGTGTCTTATTGATTTGTACCGACATTATTTAGTTTTTTCTGAGCGTTAGTATCTTTAATTAATTGATCGTATATTTTTTGCCGGTTTGAAGCTTGCTTTGTAATTGGTTTGACCATCAATTTCACAGATTTATGGAATTCAGTACTAATGGTTCCCGATAGATCGTCATCAAAACCGTAGTGATTTTCATAGGCGTTTTTAACGATATGCTTAATACTCTTCTTGTTACTGATTAAAACGGCCTTCAACTGGCTTTTGTCTTGTTTTGACATGTTTTTGCTGGCATTTTTATTTAATTCATCAATAGCCGAATAAATCTTATTTGCCGTTTTAGGTTTTTCAGAATCAAATTTTTCTAGTGCCTGTAACAAGTGGTTTAAATATTTTTTATCAGTTTGAACTTGAGTATATTTTGCAGAACTAACTACAACTGTGCCGTACACTTTGTTTCGATTACATCCCGTCAACAGCAGTCCTATGATGAGAAAGGGAAGTAACCAATAGATCTTCTTTTTCATGTCATCAACTTCCTTCATACTTACTACTCACATGATACCGAAAAATGGGCAAAAATGAAAGCATTTACGTAGCTCTTATTCAGAATAACTAAAATATTCGAAAGATTTCCTTGGTGCAAACTAGAAAAGCAGTTACAGATATCTAAACAGTGTTGACGAACATTTTTTTTTACTTTATAATCAATAACGCGGACCGGTAGCTCAGCTGGATAGAGCATCCGCCTTCTAAGCGGAGGGTCGTGAGTTCGAACCTCACCCGGTTCATTAAAGAATAGAATGGAATTTTTACATAATTCAAGAATGCTAATCTAAGGCATTCTTTTTTTGTATATTGAGAAAACACCCAAACTACGTTAGAAGCACTCCACATTTTAAATGAGCAGTCACTAAATAGTTAATAGGCAACAAGGGGTTAAGAGCCTGCCTCGTGATTTGTTGAGTTTTAAGCGATTATGGTATAGTTATTTTCTGAGTTTTTTAAATGGAATCACAATTTACATAGCAATAATTTACGATCATTATATTAAAAGGAGCAAAAGAACAATGCATTTTATTAATAGTCATACTAGCAATATTCGATTGAATTTTATTCTTAAAGCTTTATGTGTAGGCTTAATCACCGGGGTAGTGGTCAGTTCATTTCGGTGGCTGGCTGAATTGGCGGGAAATTTTAGTTTAAGTATTTACAAACAAGTTGGCCAAAACCATTGGCTACTCTTAGTTTTAATTGCATTAGCATTTGTAGTTACGTACATAGTTAGTTTGCTGATGCGGGGTGATCCAAATATTAAAGGTGCCGGTATTCCTCAGGTGGAGGCCCAATTATCTGGATTTATGGAGATGGATTGGCACTCGGTGATTTGGCGCAAATATTTTGCTAGTGTGTTAACAATGAGTACAAGTATTTTTGTTGGTCGTGAAGGCCCATCTGTTCAACTAGGAGCGGCCGTTGGACAAGGACTAGCAGAAACCAGACATTATTCAGCTTCACAGAGACGGATTCTGATTGCAAATGGGGCAGCGGCTGGTCTGGCTGCTGCTTTTAATGCGCCATTAGCTGGGACCTTTTTTGTAATGGAAGAAATTTATCATAATTTTTCACCTTTAGTTTGGATCACATCACTTACCAGCGCATTAAGTGCTAATTTTATTTCACTCTATGTTTTTGGACTGGGACCAGTATTGCCAATTAATTATCAAAATATCTTTCCACTTAGCCATTATTGGCAATTATTATTGTTAGGAATTATTTTGGGATTGGCCAGCCGTCTATATCAGATTGGCCTATTGAAAGTCCCAGGGATGTTCGATCGCATTAAAAAAATTCCCTGGTATTACAAAAGTTTGATTCCGATGTTATTGGTTATCCCAATTGGGGTATTTTTACCAATCACATTAGGAAGTGGTAGTCACGTCGTTTTAAATATTTCTCATGTAATGCCTAGTCTGACCGTTTTACTAATTTTACTTGTTGTTCGATTTGTCTTCGCCATGATTTCGTATGGTGCGGGTGTTGCGGGCGGATTTTTCATGCCTATTTTAGCTGTTGGTGCTTTGATCGGCGCTATTGTTGGCAATCTATTATATAGTGCAAATTTACTTGATTTAGGGTTTGTGAACAACCTGATTATTTTTAGTATGGCGGCATATTTTGCGGGAATTAGTAAGGCCCCGTTTACAGCAATTATGTTGATTACTGAATTAGTAGGAAGTATGCGAAACTTTATGCCACTTGCTTTTGTTGTTTTAATTGCCTATTTGGTTGTTGATTTAACAAATGGGGCTCCAATCTATGAATCACTTGCTGAACGATTAGCCACGTTTAAACAGTTGCCAATTTTTAAAGGTCGTAATGAACAAGTACAAATTCCAGTTTACGCGCAAAGTCTGGCAGAGGACCAACAAGTCAGACGTGTGGAGTGGCCACAAAATAGCATTCTAACGACCATTCGCCGGGGTAGCCATGAAATAGTCCCTAGTGGAGATACATTGATCGTCGCGGGCGATTTATTGATTTTTACAATTCCGAGTGATGCTAGTGGGGAAATCAGGCCCAAATTAATTGCCTTAACCCAGTTTTTGACTGAAAATAGCTAAATATAAGAGGACGAACTTTGGAAATAAAATGCATAACAAAATATAGTGCTGAACATTATAAATTATTATTGACTGCCGATCCAGATCTTCAAATGGTGGAAGGTTATTTACCGAAAAGTATTGGATTTCAGTTGGTTGATGGAGACCAAGTAGTTGGAATTGTGCTTTTAGTGCCAATGAATTCCAAAAAAATTGAGCTGAAAAATATTGCAGTCAGACCCGATTATCAACATAAAGGTCTTGCGCAAAAGCTAATCAAAAATGTTCTTCGGTATGCTAAACAGCACGAATTTAGTGAAATGATTGTGGGTACTGGGAGTACGAGTTTTGAGCAACTTTATCTTTATCAGAAAATGGGTTTTCGTTGCTTTGCAATTCGGGTAGATTTTTTTAGTGATAATTATAAGAAGCCAATTGTAGAAAATGGTTTAAGGCTTCACGATATGATTTTGCTTCGCCAAAAGATTACTAATGATTAATTTATTGACCGAATTATTCTAATAATCTTTTTTCTTTGTTTTTTGAGGAAAGGTGCCGTAAAATAAAAGGCTGTAAGGACTAGGGTTAGTGGAGGCTTGCCATGGAAAACAAATCGGATCCGAGGGTTATTAAAACAAAACGGCAACTTAAAGCGGCACTCATATCTTTGTTAGCCAAGCAAAGTGTGCAGAGCTTGAATATTCAACGAATTACGCAGACCGCTAAAGTGACACGAGGGACCTTTTATCTGCATTACACAGATAAGAAAGATTTCGTTCAAAGAGTCGTTCATGACTTTGTGGAAGACTTTTTTCGGAATTCTTTGGTAGATGCCAAGCCTTTTTTAGAAAGTAAAATTGAAATTTCAGAACACCAAGTTCAAGTGTTTTCTTTGGAGGCAGGATTTAAATACATTGCAACTGAATACCAAACGTTTATGGTTTTGTTTGGTCTGACAGGCGAAAATGAATTTAGTGAAGAAATAAAATCTGAATTTTTACAGTGGTTGAGAAATTTTTCGGAAAAGCTTGATTTAGATTCAAGTTCACAGGAAATACCCAATACTTTAAAAAGAGAATTCGTCATTTCTGGTTTTATAGGATTAATTCAAGATTGGCTGGCCCAAGGAATGATCTATACCCCGCATTTTATCAGTGTCAAAGTTTATGAACTGTTGCATCAGAACAGTTCAGAAAAAATTGATGCGACTGATTTCTTTGTTATTTAAGGTACTGGTTGATTTTCTCGGTTCTTTTTGGTATCATTGTAATGTTGTATTTGTGGCTTCCACAGCTACAACCGCTCGGCTTGAGTTTTAAGTTCTAGAAATAGACACTTAAAGCTGGCGAGTATTAGAAAATGAGGAGGTGCACACTGTGTACGCAATTATTGAAACTGGTGGTAAACAACTTAAGGTTGAACAGGGCCAATCTATTTTTGTTGAAAAGCTCAATGTCAACGAAGGCGATAAGGTTACATTTGACCAAGTCTTATTCGTTGGTGGCGAAGCAACAAAGATTGGTTCACCAATCGTTGATGGCGCAACTGTTAATGGAACTGTTGAAAAACAAGGCAAAGAAAAGAAAGTAACTACTTTCAAGTACAAAGCCAAGAAGAATCAGCATTCTAAGAAGGGTCATCGTCAACCATATACAAAAGTTATGATTGATGCAATTAATGCTTAATTTTGGTGATTACCGATGATCAAAGTAACGATTAAATTGAACAGTAAAACGGGCGTTGAACAATTTAAAATGATTGGACACGCTGATTCTGGTCCGTATGGACAGGATATCGTTTGTGCGGCTGCCTCAGTATTAGCAATTAATACAATTAATAGTATTGAGCAGATTGTTGGTGTAAAACCGGAGACGAGTGAGGATTCTGAAAATGGTGGTTTATTAACCGCTAAATTTTCAGCAGACCATACTCGCGATCAGCTTTTACAAATGCAAGCAATTTTGAGAAGCTTTGTGATTGGTATGAATGATGTTGCAAATAATTATTCACAATTTATAAAAGTGAATATTCAAGAATAAATATTCGGAGGTGTAAAGCTATGTTAATGAATTTACAATTCTTTAGTCATCATAAGGGTGGTGGTTCCACCTCTAATGGTCGTGATTCAGCAGGTCGTCGTTTAGGTACAAAACGTGCTGATGGACAACCCGTTAAGGGCGGTATGATTATCTACCGTCAACGTGGAACACATATTTACCCTGGAACAAACGTTGGTCGTGGAAATGATGACACATTATTTGCATTAACTGACGGTGTTGTGCGTTTCGAACGTAAGGGACGAGACAAGCGTCAAGTTTCTGTTTATCCTGCAGCAGATGCAGAATAGTTTTTAATGTGAAGAATCAGAACAACTGAGTTTTGTTCTGGTTCTTTTTTTGTCAAAAATAGTTTAATTTTGAGATAATCTAAACCTAACTTCGCTTGCTTTTGACCCACTGATATTGCTATAGTTAGGTGTAATGAATTTTGGAGGTAAAAAATATGATTTCGACTTCAGATTTTAAAAATGGTCTAACCATTCAATTCGACGGCGGAATTTGGCGAATTGTTGAATTTCAGCATGTCAAGCCTGGAAAAGGTAGTGCTTTTGTCCGAACAAAGTTAAAGAATTTACGGACGGATGGTGTACAAGAAAAAACATTCCGTGCTGGTGAAAAGATGGAACAGGCTATTATTGAGACAAAGAAAATGCAGTATTTGTACAATGATGGTGAAAATTATGTGTTTATGGATAACAAGACTTACGAGCAATTAGAGATTCCTGGTGATAAGTTAACTGACGAAAAAAATTATCTCATTGAGAATATGGAAGTCAGTGTCATCATGTTTGGAGAAGAAACTTTAGGTGTTGATTTACCAAATACAGTTAATTTAAAGGTTGCTGACACGGAGCCTGGTATTCGAGGCGACACAGCAACTGGTGGAACAAAATCAGCAACTTTGGAGACTGGTTTAACAGTCCAAGTACCGTTTTTTGTTAACCAGGATGACGTGTTAATCATTAATACAACTGATGGGACTTATGTTTCACGAGCATAATTGGTAGGAGGTTTGTAAAATGGCAGAAGATAAATATTTAGCACTGGCAGAGCATAAACCAACTCTGGGTGAGATCAAAATTGCCCCAGAGGTTGTTTCGATTATTGCTGGAATTGCTGTAGGTGAAGTTGCTGGTGTTCATTTGAGTAGCAGTGGCTTGAGCGAAAGTGTCACTTCCTTTTTAACAAGAAATACAAAGGGACAAGGCGTTAAGCTGGGTTTAAGTGAAGGCAAACTTCGAGTAGATGTTTACGTATACTTAGACTACGGTACTTCCGTGCCAGATATAGCTAAGAAAATTCAAAGCAAAGTTAATCAGCAGTTATTGTTTATGACAGAACTTGAGGTTACAGAAGTAAATATTCATGTTGAAGGGATTATCCCGGCTAAAACAACCTCGACAGTGGATCCTGATGATATTTTTGCGGAAAATGATGGTGACGAAAAGTGAGTTTAAATCGACATCAAATTCGAGAAGCTGCTTTTCAAGTTTTATTTGCGTTAGGCAGTAACTCAGACGCTTCGCACGAAGAACTTTATAGACAAGTTTTGGATGGCTATCATGATCAAGAAGAGCCTCCTGCTTACTTAGCACAGTTAGTTGATGGTGTTTTAGAACATCAGGCTGACTTGGATGAAGAAATCAGTAAATATTTAAAGAAAACGTGGTCAATCAAACGGTTGGCACGTACTGATCATCTCATTTTACAAATTGCTTTTTTCGAAATTAATTATGTAGAAGAGGTTCCTGGCAAAGTAGCTGTTAATGAAGCTTTAGAGTTAGCAAAAAAATATGCTGATGATACTGAGAAGAATTTTATTAATGGTGTGCTTTCAAATAAACTAGATTAACAGAAACCAGAAAAAACAAATTGTTTTTTCTGGTTTTTTCGTATTTTCTATTATGCTAAACTAGGAAGTAAGAATAAACGAAAATGAGGGTACGCGATGACAACTATATTAGATGGAAAAGCACTTGCAGCTAAAACTGATGAAAATACTAAAATTGAAATTCAAGACTTAGCTGATCGTGGAATTATTCCTGGATTAGTTGTCATTTTAGTCGGCCACGATGAAGCTAGTCAGCTTTACGTGCGTAATAAGGATAAACGGGCAAGAAAAATGGGTATCCATTCAGTTGTCAGAAATCTACCAGAGACCATTACTGAAGAAGAGTTAATTCAAATTATTCATTCATACAATGCGGATCCAACGATTAATGCAATTTTAGTGCAGTTACCTTTGCCAGCACACATAAATGAGTTCCATGTTACGACGGCAATTGCTCCACAAAAAGATGCAGACGGTTTTCACCCGGTAAATCTTGGTAAACTAATTGTGAATCGGACTGAACAGACCCCTATTGCGTGCACACCAGCGGGTATTATGAAGTTTTTTAAAGCATATCATATTTCTTTAGACGGGAAAAAAGCGGTCGTTGTTGGAAGAAGCACCATCGTTGGGAAACCGATGGCAGCCCTGTTAGTTAATGCTAATGCGACGGTAACCATTGCTCACAGTCATACCAAAAAACTTTCCGAACTAACACAAGAGGCTGATATTTTAGTGGTAGCGGTTGGAGTTGCTCACTTTATTAAAGCAGTCGATGTTAAGAATGGTGCTGTAGTCATTGATGTTGGGATGGATCGTGATGCCCAACATAAACTAGTTGGCGATGTTGATTTTGACGAGGTTAAAAATAAAGCTGCTTATATCACCCCAGTTCCGCGCGGTGTGGGTCCAATGACAATTAGTATGTTAATGGCCCAAACAGTTTCCTTAACTAAGTGGAGTAGTGAACAAAATGGATAAAGAAAATTATTTGACGGTAACAGCACTCACAAAGTATATTAAACGTAAATTTGAAGTGGATCCTTATCTAGGTCGGATTTATTTAGTTGGAGAAATATCTAATTTACGCATTCGACCCCATGCACATCAGTATTTTAGCTTAAAAGACGATCAAGCTAAAATAAGTGCCATTATGTTTAAATCTGCGTTTGAAAAAGTAAAATTTACCCCTGAAACAGGAATGAAAGTTTTAGTCACAGGACGAATTTCTGTTTATGAGGCAACTGGTAGTTATCAAATTTATATTGATAGTATGCAGCCAGATGGGGTTGGAGCTTTATATCAGGCCTATGAGCAACTAAAGAAAAAGCTTAGTACTGAAGGATTATTTACAGCACCAAAGCAATCACTAGTGAGGTATCCCAAACGAATTGCAGTTGTGACTAGTCCGTCTGGGGCAGTCATTCGAGATATTATTACGACAACTCGGCGCCGTTTTCCAATTGCCCAGCTTGTTTTATTTCCTGCCCAAGTTCAGGGGACAGAGGCGGCTAAAGAGATTGCCGCGCGAATTCAACAAGTGAATAAAATTGGAAATTTTGATACGCTTATTATTGGACGTGGGGGCGGTTCAATTGAAGATTTATGGCCGTTTAATGAAGAAGTGGTTGCTCGGGCAATTTTTGAAAGTCAAATTCCAATTATATCTTCGGTGGGTCACGAAACAGATACAACCATTGCGGATCTTGTGGCAGACGTTCGAGCTGCAACACCAACTGCAGCTGCTGAATTAGCAACACCGGTGTTAAGTGAAGAAATATTGTATCTCACGCAGCGGCGTACAAGAATTTTTAACGCGTTTATGAATCAGCTAAAAAAAGAGCGCCAAAGCCTAAATCGGTTGAATCAGTCCTACGTATTTCAAGATCCTCGGCGATTGTATGAAGGCTATATTCAAAATGTGGATTACTTAAATGATAAGTTGAAGCAAGATATGTTAACCACTTTGAATCGTTATGAGAATCAATGGACAAAAATTAATCAACGCCTTTATTTAAATACACCGCTGAACCGAATTAAACAAAATGAACAATTGGTCAATAATCTCCAAGTAAGATTAACCAGGGCAATTCAGGCTGTTTTTACTGCCAAAGAAACCCAGTTGCAGCATTCAATTACTTCATTAGATTATCTGAGCCCTCTAAAAATTATGGGGCGTGGTTACAGTTATGTAACCAAAAAGGATCGAGTTGTGAAACAGGTTTCAGAGTTACAAATTAATACGGAAATTGAACTGCACCTGAGTGACGGGACAGCTCAAGCAAAAATAACTGCTATAAAAGATGGAGGATTAAATAATGACTGAAAAACCAACTTTTGAAGAAAATTTAAAATCACTAGATGAAATTGTCACTAATTTAGAAAAAGGTGATGTTCCGTTGGAAAAGGCTTTAAATGAATTTAAGCATGGTGTGACCTTGAGCAAGGATTTGCAGGATACATTACAAAATGCGGAAAAAACCTTAACTAAAATGATGAGCGAAGATGGACAAGAGGTACCGTTCGAAACACCCGCGCCAACTACAGAGGCCAATAAAACCAATGAGTAATCCAATAACCCAAAACTTTGTCCAAGAAAACACGATATTACTAAATAAGTATTTAAAGGAAAACTTAGCTACTGACATTTCGAATGAACAATTACGGGCAGCTATGCAATATTCCGTTTTGGCAGGGGGAAAAAGGTTGCGGCCCATTCTCTTATTAGCGATGGTTAAAACTTTTGGTGGGTCATTGAACAATGACATATTGAGAGTTGCCGCTTCTTTGGAGTTGCTCCATACTTATTCTTTAATTCACGACGATTTACCCGCTATGGATAACGATGATTTACGTCGCGGCATGCCCACTAATCACAAAAAATATGGTGAAGCATTGGCTATTTTGGCTGGTGATGGTTTATTAACTTTGGCGTTTGAATGGGTAGCGACAACCGGCCTAGATGCTGCGGTGACTACGCGTTTAACAAAGAGTCTAGCGCAAGCTGCAGGACCGTCTGGAATGGTGGCCGGTCAGGCTAGTGATGTTTTGGGTGAAAATAAGCGGTTAACCTTTGAGCAATTAAAACAGTTGCATCGGCAAAAAACAGGTGCACTGCTTACATATACCGCACAAGCTGCAAATGCTATTATGAATCCAAGTCTTGAAAATAAGCGATTTTTGCTTCAATTTGCCGAGAATTTTGGGTTGGCATTTCAGATCTATGATGATCTAGAGGATGTACTGGGCTCTACACAGGCATTAGGAAAAGCGGTTCATAAAGATGCTGGTGAACATAAAAATACCTATCCAGGACTAAGAGGAACACCGCAAGCAATTCTTGATTTGAAGCAGTGTGTCCAGGCGTGTCAGCAGGCGCTTGTAAATCTTCAAAAAAATCAGGTTTCAACAGAATTATTACAAGGATTTTTTACTTACTTTCAAGTAGATGAGGAAGAAAAATGAAAAAAGAACGGGTAGATGTATTATTGGTTTCGCAGGGATTATTTGAGACACGAGAAAAAGCAAAGCGGGCAGTGATGGCTGGCGAAATTTTAGGAGAAAATGAAGAACGTTTAGATAAGCCCGGAAGCAAAATTCCAGTAGAAACAGAACTTCATTTTAAAGGGAAACCAATGCCTTACGTTAGTCGTGGTGGTTTGAAGTTAGAAAAGGCTTTAAAAGTTTTTAAAATTAGTGTCCAAGATAAAATTGTTTTAGATATTGGCTCTTCTACGGGTGGATTTACGGATGTCATGCTACAAAATGGTGCCCAATTGAGCTATGCTCTTGACGTTGGCACAAATCAGTTAGTTTGGAAGCTTCGCGAAGATCCTCGGGTTGTGGTGATGGAAAATACTAATTTCAGATATGCTAAATTAACTGATTTTACGCATGGCCAGCCTGAGTTTGCTTCGATTGATGTTTCTTTTATTTCACTAAAATTAATATTGCCCGCTTTAAAAGATATAATCAAATCTAACGGTGGGGTAGTTGCTTTAATAAAACCCCAGTTTGAAGCGGGAAAAGACAAGGTCGGAAAACATGGTATTATTCATGATCCTAAAGTTCATGAAGAAGTTTTGACGAATACACTCAATATGGCAGTTGAAAATGGGTATAATGTGGTAGGCTTAGATTTCTCGCCGATCAAAGGTGGAGAGGGCAATATCGAATTTCTCATGCACATTGTTGCCACTGATGGGGAAGCAAAAATTGATGAGTCTGTTTCAATTAAGAAAACTTTGGAATCTGCTTATGCACAATTAAATCAGACCAAAGAGGATTAGCAAGGGGTCAACCAGTATGAAAAAAAGTGAACGGCAGCAGCATGTTCGGGACATATTAACGCAAAATGATGTGCAAACACAAGAAGAATTAGTTACGTATTTGAATAAAAGTGGTATTCAGGTAACTCAGGCAACCGTTTCTCGTGATATTCGAGACATGCAGTTGATTAAGTTACCATCTCAAAATGGGGGTTACCATTATGCGTTACCACCAAAAAAAGATGAGAATATTAAATTACGGTTGGCACGAACGCTTAAAGAGTCTGTAAAAAAAATGACGAGCAACGCAACGTTCATATTTCTTGAAGTACAACCCGGAAGTGGACCTGTAATTGCCAGTTTATTAAATCAATTGAATAGTGATGATATTTTAGGTGCCATTAGCGATGATGGGTCTGTTTTAATTGTCACCAACAGTGTTGAAGGCGTGGAAAACATCAAACAATTGATTACAACGATGCGTTTAGAGTGATTATGTGAAGTTAGAAACTTACATGAGGTGAAAAAATGCTGCAAGAATTGGTGATTCGAAATTTCGCAATTATTGAAAAACTAAATATCGAATTTAATTCAGGAATGACTGTTTTGACTGGTGAAACTGGGGCCGGAAAGTCAATCATTATTGATGCTGTGGGTTTATTAGCGGGTGGGAGAGGTTCTACTGACTTCATTCGTAAAGGAACCAAAAAAGCTGTTTTGCAGGGCATGTTTAGTCTGGATAAAAATAGAGAAACATTAGAATTGTTGGACCAGTATGGAATTGAACATGCTGATCCTACGCTTATTTTACAGCGAGAAATTCAAGCAAGTGGGCGCAATGTCTGTCGCGTCAATGGGTCGTTAGTTAACACCACAATCCTAAAACAAGTTGGAGAGACTTTAATTGATATCCATGGACAAAATGAGCATCAAGAATTAATGCAAGCTGATAAGCATTTAGGCATGCTGGATGAGTATGCTCGCGTGGAAGTCCAGCCACTGTTAAAAAGTTATCAAACTTATTTTGAACGTTACCAAGTTTTGAGAAAAAAATTTGATCAAAAAAAAGCACATGAAAAAGAATGGGTCCAACGCGTAGATATGCTTAAATTTCAAGTTAAAGAAATCGAGGACGCTAATCTTCAAAGTGGAGAAGAAGAGCAACTTAATTCTGAAAAAGAGCATTTGGAAAACTTCCAGAAGATCAACAGTGCTCTTCAAGCCGCTCAGCTTGCTTTAGAAAGCGGTGAGGAGACTCCTGGGGCAATTGATCGGACCGGTGAGGCAATGAACGGGCTGCGTGAAATTGAAGAGCTAGATGATCATTATAAAGCGATTTCTGAAGTAGTTGCTTCAGCCTATTACCAACTGCAGGATGCGGCTAGTGAAATTAGTGGTGAGTTAGATGGCATGGAATGGGATGAAGGGCGTTTAGACCAAATTGAAAAACGTTTGGAAGAAATTTATCAATTGAAAAGAAAATATGGCGATACAGTTGATCAAATCTTAAAATATGATCAGAAAGTCTCTGAAGAGTTACATAATATGATTGACTTAGAATCAGACGAGGGACAAATAGAAGTTCAGTTGGATGAACTGAAAACTAAGTTGGAAAAGCTAGCCCATCAATTGACCGCCGCACGCAAAAAAGCGGCTCAACAATTGAAGCGTGATGTTCATGAGCAGTTAAAACAGTTGTATATGGACAAGGCGGAATTTGAGGTTCATTTTGACACGACTCAGCCTACAAAGTTTAAAACAAGTGGTGTTGATAGTGTGGAATTTTATTTGCGGACAAATCCTGGTGAAAAAATGGGGCCTTTAACACGAATTGCATCTGGTGGTGAACTTTCGCGAATTATGTTGGCTTTGAAAACAATTTTTGCTAAGTCACAGGGGGTCACTAGTATCATATTTGATGAAGTTGATACAGGTGTTAGCGGGCGTGTTGCCCAGGCAATCGCCGAAAAAATAAAACTAATTGCAAGTTATTCTCAAGTTCTATGTATTACCCACTTACCCCAGGTTGCAGCTGAGGCCGACCATCAATTCTTTGTCTCTAAAACGGTCAAAGATGGCCGCACAGAAACTGATTTAAGTTATCTAAATGATGAGGGGCGGGTACAAGAGTTAGCTAGAATGTTGGCAGGGAGTACCGTAACTAAATTAAGTATTCAACACGCAAAAGAACTTCTTAAGATGGCCCATTCTTAAAAAGTTCTTTTTTGTATCTAAAAGGTAACTTTTTAGCATAAATTATCAATAGTGGTTAATCGTAACATTTGCAGAAAGTGGTCAATGTACGATAACATAATCCTAGTTGTACTTAAAATTGAATGGAGTTGACGTATGTGTTTTTAGAAATGAAACATCTTTCTAAAGTGTACGGTGGAAAAAAAGCCGTAGATGATTTTAATCTTGACGTAAAAAAGGGTGAGTTTATTTGTTTTATTGGAACTTCTGGTTCAGGTAAGACAACCACAATGAGAATGATTAACCGGATGTTAAATCCGACATCTGGTTCGATAAAATTAGAAGGTGAAGACATTTTAAAAGCTGATCCTGTGAAACTACGTCGCAGAATTGGGTATGTGATTCAAAATGTTGGGCTAATGCCTCATATGACAATTCGGGATAACATTACACTTGTGCCTAAATTACTTAAATGGTCTGATGAAAAAAGAGCTGAACGGGCAAAAGAAATGATAAAGATGGTTGAATTACCTGAAGAATATTTAGATCGCTATCCTTCAGAATTATCAGGTGGTCAGCAGCAAAGAATTGGTGTTGTAAGAGCTTTGGCAGCTGATCAGGATCTGGTTTTGATGGATGAACCTTTTGGGGCCTTGGATCCAATTACGCGTGAATCACTGCAAGATTTTGTTCAAGATTTGCAGAAACGCTTAGGTAAAACGCTAGTCTTTGTAACGCATGATATGGATGAAGCTTTGAAATTGGCTACTCGGATTGTGGTTATGAGTCATGGAAAGATGGTCCAAGTAGCCACACCAGACGAAATTTTACGTCACCCAGCAAATGAATTTGTCGAAAACTTGATTGGAAAAGATCGTTTAATCCAAGCACGACCAAGTATTACGACTGTTGGTCAGGTTATGTATAACAACGCCGTTTCAATTACGCCAGGTCGGTCTTTGAAAGAGGCATTGAAGTTGATGCATGAAAAACGAGTCGATACGTTATTGGTTACAGATGAGTCGGGAATTCTGAAGGGTTATGTAGATATTGAACAAATTGATTACAACTACAATACGGCAACCAGTGTTGATGATGTCATGACTCGGAAAGTTTTCTATGTTCATGAAAATTCAATTATTCGTGACACTGTCGAAAGAATTTTAAAACGGGGATACAAAAACGTTCCCGTTGTAGATGAAAACAAGAAATTAGTTGGAATTGTGACGCGAGCCTCTCTGGTTGATATTGTGTACGATGCTTTATGGGGTGAAGCAGATCCTTCAACTCACGAAGATTCGAAAGATGCGGCTGCTTCAACAAAGGTGGGTGACGGCCAAGTATGATTACTTTCATTCAACAATATGGTGGCCAGTTATTGTATAAAATCTGGCAGCATATTTACATTTCAGGAATTTCACTCGGACTAGGGATCTTAGTTGCCGTTCCGCTAGGTGTTTTATTGACGCGGATGAAAAAAGGATCTGGGATTATCATTGAGATCGCTAGTGTGCTTCAAACAATTCCGGCCCTTGCGCTCTTAGCGATGATGATTCCCTTATTTGGGATTGGTGCCATTCCGGCGATTGTTGCGTTATTTATTTATTCTTTGTTGCCAATTTTAAGAAACACCTATTTAGGAATTAAAGGTGTGGATCCTAGTTTAAAAGATGCTGCAAAAGGAATGGGTATGACTAGTCTCCAATCAGTTATCAAATTAGAATTGCCAATGGCTGTGCCGGTTATTATGAGTGGAATTCGTTTGTCAGCAACGTATGTGATTGCTTGGACCGCTTTGGCTTCATACATTGGTGCTGGTGGTCTTGGTGACTTTATTTTTAATGGTCTCAATTTATATCGTACAGATTTAATTTTGGGCGGTTCCATTCCGGTTATTTTGTTGGCTTTATTGGTTGATTGGTTATTGGGAAAACTAGAAGTTTGGTTGACACCAACAACAACGACTGCAAAATCATAGGAGGGGGATCACAATGAAAAAAATATCACGATTTTTTAGAGTTGGCATTTTAATGTTGATTTCGACCCTTTTGTTGAGCGGTTGTGGATTTCCAGGACTGAATTCTTCCTCTAAAGATACTGTTCGAATTGCGGCTCAGAATACAACGGAGCAGCAAATTATGGCTTATATGATTGCAGACTTGATTGAACACGATACTAATTTAAAAACAACACTCATCAATAACTTGGGTTCAGGAACGGTGAGCTTTCAGGCAGTTAAAAATGGGAATGCTGACATTTCGGCAATTCGTTATAACGGAACTGATTTAACTACGATTTTTAATCGGGATCCAATTACAAATTCAAAAAAATCTAGCGAAGTAGTCCGTAAAATTTACAAAAATAAATATCATATGACTTATTTTCCAACCTATGGTTTTGCTGATACCTATGCGTTTATGGTGACGGGAAAATTGGCTCGAAAAGAGCATTTAGAAAGTGTTAGTGATTTAAAAAAACTGGCGCCTAATATGACAGTCGGTGCTGACCAAATCTGGACTAACCGAAAGGGCGATGGGTATGCTGGTTTTTCCCAAGCTTATGGTTTCCAGTTCAAAAAGGTTTACCCAATGCAAATTGGATTAGTATATAGTGCTGTTCAATCAGGAAAAATGAATGCTGTTTTAGGTTATTCAACTGATGGGCGGATCAAAAGTTACGACTTAAAAGTTTTGAAAGATAATAAGAAGTTTTTCCCAGCTTATAATGCTAGTCCCTTAGCAACAGATAAAATTTTAAAAGAACATCCAGAGCTAAAAAAAGTTCTATTAAAATTAAAAGGAAAAATTTCACTCACCACAATGCAAAACTTGAATGCTAAGGTCGATAATCAATTAGTTGAACCACAAGTTGTTGCGAAGCAATATTTAGAGCAACACAACTACTTTGATGGGAAGGGTGGTAAATAAAAATGGCAAATTTAAATATTTTTCAACAACTGATTTACTATTTTTCTCATAATGGTATGTATGTGTTGGAGCAATTCAGTCGTCACTTTTTGATTTCAATTTATGGCGTAATATTTGCTGCAATTGTGGGGATTCCTTTAGGGATTCTAATCGCTCGCCATACTAAATTAAGCTCAACAGTAATTGGGATTGCTAACGTGATCCAAACTGTACCGTCGTTAGCTATGCTCTCAATTATTATGTTGGGCTTAGGATTAGGAGTTAATACAGTTATTGCGACCGTATTCTTATACGCATTGTTGCCGATCATCAAAAATACTTACAGTGGGATGCAAAGTGTTGAACCTAGCATCTTAGATTCTGGTAAGGGAATGGGGATGACTCGTTTTCAACTTTTGTATATGGTTGAGTTGCCACTTTCTATGTCAGTCATCATGGCTGGAATTCGAAATGCATTGGTGTTAGCCATTGGAATTACAGCCATTGGAACCTTCGTTGGTGCCGGTGGACTTGGGGATATTATTATACGAGGAACAAACGCCACTAACGGGGGTGCAATTATTTTGGCTGGTGCTTTACCAACGGCTTTAATGGCGATTATCTCTGATTTGGTGTTAGGTTGGTTACAAAACCGTCTGGATCCTGCATACAAGCGATCTAAACAGGATAAATAATTGACCCAGTTAATGCTCAGACGCTTTACAAAGCGAATGTTATGCAATTGAAGCAAATATGTGACGTTTTGATGGCTACGCGATAAAATAAACCGATTTTCTGATGCTTCTGTTAAAAAACCAGTAGTTTCATAGACAGCATCAGTCCCATTTATTTGGATAGTAACCAGATAATGATTTTGAACAGCTTGTTTTAAAAAATTGGTTAATTGAAACCGAGGCATTTGAGGTTCGATGCCTTTGAAATTTGGCTCTGAAAAGAGCTTTTAATATGAGTTATATACGAACTTGGATACACCCTTGTTATTGTGTTGTAAATTTTTCATTAATTTCCACCTCGAACGTTTGTTTGCCTCTTCATTATACGAACAAACGTTCACAAATGCAATATTAAATATAAAATATTTTTTAAATCCATAAAAATCGCGTCATAACGTTGATTGGAGCTTGAAAAGACCGATTAAAAAAGCGATAATAGGAGTTACATTATATTTAGGAGATTTTAATTATGGCAAAAAGAGGGATGCTTATCGTTTTATCCGGACCATCTGGGGTTGGTAAGGGAACGGTACGTAAGGCAATCTTTGATCAGGGTGGTAATGATTTTCAGTATTCAATCTCAATGACAACAAGAAAACCTCGCGAAGGCGAAGTAAATGGGGTCGATTATTACTTCGTTTCTAAAGAAGAGTTTGAGCATAATATTGAAACTGGTCAGATGTTAGAGTATGCAAAGTACGTTGATAATTATTACGGAACCCCTTTGAAGTACGTCAATGAAACGTTAGATCGTGGCAAAGATGTTTTCTTAGAAATTGAAGTAAATGGTGCTCTACAAGTAAGAAAACGATCACCAGAAGGAGTTTTCGTATTTTTGACACCACCCGATTTAATGGAGTTAAAACAGCGCATTATAAATCGCGGCACAGAAGATATGGAAACAATCAACAAGCGGATGGAAAAGGCCGTAGAAGAGATTCGAATGATGCAAGACTATGATTTTGCCGTAGTTAATGATAAAGTTGAGAATGCTGTTGAAAGCATTAAAACAATCATAAAAAGTGAACGATTCCGAGTTGCTAGAGTTTTTCCAGAATATGAAGAAATGTTAGGAGATAAATAAAATGATTTTATATCCCTCAGTTGATGATTTATTAGAACGAGTTGATTCACGTTATTCTTTAATTATGTTGGCCAGCAAACGTGCGCATGAACTTGATGCTGGCGCACAGCCTCTTTTGGATAAATATGAATCAACCAAGAGTGTTGGACAGGCGCTTGAAGAAATTGTTGCGGGTGACGTTGTGATCGATCCTGATAAAACCGAATTTTAATGAGTATTTGATGTAAGGCCTGAGAGAAATTTCTTTCAGACCTTTTTTTCAATTTTTTAATAAGGAGAATGGCTATGTGGAAAAATAAACACATTACATTTTTTATAACAGGCGGAATTGCAGTTTATAAGGTTGTCGAATTAATTCGAACATTTCAAAAAGCAGGTGCAGAAATTCGAGTTGCGATGACAAAAACGGCTATGCAATTTGTGGGTAAAAGTACTTTCCAAACAATTAGTAAACACCCCGTGCAAACTGATTTATTCGACCAAACAACTTCAGCCGCCGTTGCCCATGTTGAATTGGCAGACTGGACTGATTTGGCAATCGTGGCTCCTGCAACAGCCAATATCATGAGTAAAATGGCAAATGGCATGGCTGATGATTTTGTGAGTACAACACTTTTGGCACTTTCGGTACCAGTCATAGTCGTTCCCGCAATGAATGTGCATATGTGGAATAACGCAGCCACACAGCGGAATATTCAAACGTTGCGAAATGACAATATTCAAGTTATGGATCCGGATAATGGACCGCTCGCGGAGGGCTATTCGGGAAAGGGTCGTTTTCCAAGTAATGATGAAATATTTAATTATATCGTTGAGCAAACAGAAGATGTTGATAATTCAAAATTAGCTAAGCTACGGGGGAAAAAGGTGCTTATTACAGCGGGTGGGACTCGTGAGTATATTGATCCTGTTCGCTATATTTCTAATAAATCCTCTGGTAAAATGGGGTATGCACTTGCTAAAGTTGCACAAGAAAACGGGGCAGTAGTTACCTTAATCTCCGCAAATGTAAAATTACCAATTCCGGCTGGGATTGACGTTATTCAAGTTGAAACAGTTGAAGAACTTGCACAGGCTGTTCAGACGCAGTTTGTGTCTACAGATGTATTCATAATGGCCGCAGCTGTTTCAGATTATCGTCCCGTACATTTTGTTGATCATAAAATAAAAAAATCAGCAGATTCTGCCAATTTGACGTTAGAATTGGAAGAGACAACTGATATTTTAAAAAGTTTAAAATCGCGCCGAACCAAACAAATTGTTGTGGGGTTTGCTGCCGAAACTAATGACTTACTCAATAATGCCAAGAAAAAATTGGATTCTAAAGGTGCAGATATAATTGTCGCCAATGATGTTTCCCAATCGGATATTGGGTTTGGTTCAGAAGATAATGCGGTCACCATTTTGCAACACAATGCGACCAATATTAAAGTTGCAAAGGCAAACAAGCAAATTATTGCCAAAAAGGTTTTAGAAGTTATTGTAAAACGATTGTCATAAAGCAGGTGAAAGTATGGTCCAGATTGCCAAAGTAATTGTTGATGTTCCTACAATGCAAACAAATAATCCGTATTCATATTTTGTCCCAACCCAAATTGAAACTGACATTCAGGTTGGGATGCGGGTTGTTGTGCCATTTGGCAATGGTAATCGAAAAATCCAAGGATTTGTCGTTGCACTTGAAACAAAAGCAGAAGAGAAAAACCCGCTAAAGAATATCGAAAGCTTAATGGATTTGGAGCCCGTTTTAAATCCTGAATTGATTCAGTTATCTAGTTGGTTGGCAGATACAACATTTGCTTTTCAGATTACCTGTCTTTTAACCATGTTACCTAATGTTATGCGGGCAAAGTATACAAAACAATTGAAGATCCTTGATCCTGAAGTTTCGAGTGAGAGTTTGGCAAAAATTCTCCCCGAAGATGAGTGGAAAGATTTTCAGCCTGATCAATTAACACCGAAACAACAAAGTGAGTTATTAAAACTACGAAAAAAAAATCAAATTGAAATTATTTATAAGGTTAAGAATCAAGCTCATTCTAAGCAAGTTTTTCAAATCAAGTCGCAATTAAGTGAAGAAGAAGAACCAAAAATTATGGCATCATTACGCAAAAATGCAGTCAAGATGCGTAATCTTGTTCATTATTTGGCGTTTCATCAGACTGCAATTAAGCAGGTTGAGATTGAAAAAGAATTGAAAATTACAGCTGCTACAATTAAGAATGCAGAGGAACGGGGCTGGCTTACTCGTAAAAAAGTGGAACAGTATCGAGACCCGTATGCTATGAACAAGAAGTTAACTTTACCATTGCAGTTGAATTCAGAACAAAAGGTTGCTTTAGATCAGGTAACTAAAAGCATAAAAGACCAGCAATCACGGACTTTTCTATTAGAAGGTGTTACTGGAAGTGGAAAAACAGAAGTCTATTTGCAAACAATCGCTTATGCGTTGGCGCAAAATAAAACGGCTATTATGTTGGTTCCAGAAATTACTTTGACACCGCAGATGGTTAGTCGGGTCAAGGGACGATTTGGCAAACAAGTTGCTGTTTTGCACAGTGGGTTATCAGATGGTGAAAAGTATGATGAATGGCGCAGAATCAAGCGGCATGAAGCCCAAGTAGTTGTTGGCGCGCGGTCGGCAATTTTTGCACCAATTGAAAATGTCGGAGTCATCATTATCGATGAAGAACATGAAACCAGTTATAAACAAGATGATACACCGCGTTATCACGCAAGAAATGTGGCTCAATGGCGGAGTGAATATCATAATTGTCCGTTAGTGCTTGGAAGTGCAACTCCCTCGTTGGAATCCAGAGCGCGTAGTGAGCGCAATGTTTACCAATTACTTCGTTTACCAGATCGTATCAACGGGCATCCATTACCAAAAGTAAAAATTGTGGATATGCGTGAAGAGCTACAGAGCGGCGCAAATCAAAATTTTTCTGATCCGTTGTTGGCAGCAATTAAAAATCGGTTGAATTTGAAACAACAAAGTATTCTGATGCTAAATCGGCGTGGGTATTCATCCTTCATTATGTGTCGAGACTGTGGGTTCGTTTTGAAATGTCCTAATTGTGATATTTCCTTAACCTTGCACATGGATAATCACCGGATGAAATGTCACTATTGTGGACATGAAGAGCCAATTCCAAAACAGTGCCCTAATTGTCATAGTGAAAAAATTCGTTACTATGGAACGGGGACTGAAAAAGTTGAAAAAGAGCTTCAGGCTCAATTTCCGGAAGCACGAATTTTGAGAATGGATGTTGATACTACAAGGCGGAAAGGTTCCCATGAACGAATTTTACAGAAATTTGGGCAACAACAAGCCGATATTTTGTTAGGAACACAAATGATCGCTAAGGGACTAGATTTTCCTAACGTAACCTTAGTTGGTGTTTTAAACGCAGATACGGCTTTAGAATTGCCAGATTTCAGATCTAGTGAGCGGACTTTTCAGCTTTTAACGCAAGTTAGTGGCCGGGCCGGCAGGGCTGATAAATTAGGCGAAGTTTTTATTCAAACATTTAATCCTGACCATTATGCAATTCAGCTTGCCAAATCTCAAAATTATGAAAACTTTTTCCGAAAAGAAATGTATATTCGTCATCAGGAAAAATATCCGCCGTACTATTACACGCTTCAGATCACTGCTGCTCATAAAGAAGAAAAAGTTGCGGCTCAAAAGATGTATACTGTTTTAAATGAGTTAAAACCATCTTTAAGTCCGGATGCCATTGTGCTTGGACCAACGCCGAAGCCAATTGCGAGAGTTAAAAATAAATATTATTATCAAATTGTGATTAAATATAAAAATGAACCTCAATTACATGAGGCTGTCACTAAAATTTTACAGGAATCTCAAGCTGATTATCGACTAGGAATTCAACTTTCTATCGATTCAGAACCACAATCATTTATGTAGGAGGAATTCAATAAAATGAAGTCAATCATATTTATGGGCACACCACAGTTTGCGGCGCCCATTTTAACAAGTTTAGTTCAGGATGCAAACTATGATGTCGTGGCAGTTGTGACACAACCCGATCGGCGAACAGGACGAAAACACAAGATGACCATGTCACCTGTGAAGCAAGTGGCAGTAGAAAACAACATTCCCGTTTTTCAACCCGAAAAAATTAGCGGTTCAGACGAAATGGAAATCTTAATTAATATGCATGCCGATTTAATTGTGACCGCAGCTTTTGGACAATTTTTACCAATGAAATTAATCAATTCTGTAAAAATTGCAGCCGTTAATGTCCACGGCTCGTTGTTGCCTAAATATCGCGGCGGTGCACCGGTACAATATGCTATTATGAATGGGGATCACGAAACTGGTGTGACGCTAATTTATATGGTTAAAAAAATGGATGCTGGCGAAATGCTAGCCCAAAGAAAATTAGCTATCGAACCGACAGATGATGTTGGGACGATGTTTGAAAAACTGAGTATTTTGGGACGTAATCTTTTACTGGAAACGTTGCCTAAATTAATTGCAGGGGAAATTAAAAGTGTGCCTCAAAATGAAGAGGATGTTACGTTTTCACCTAATATCAAGCCAGAAGAAGAAAAAGTTGATTTTTCCAAAAGTGCAAAGCTGGTTGATGCAAAAGTGCGGGGGCTTCGTCCTTTCCCAGTAAGTTATGTAATTTTAAACGGGGTACGAACAAAACTGTGGCAGGTGACACCGCTGACCCAAACAACAGATTTGTTACCAGGCCAGGTTGTTCAAAAAACAAAGCACGAACTCCTTATCGCTACTGGCGAAAATGGTGTGGTTAGTTTGGACCGTGTACAACCAGCAGGTAAACCACAAATGGATATTACTGATTACTTAAATGGTAGTCAAGAAGCATTTTATGAAGGCGAGCAGGTTATTAAACTATGACAGATAAAGCAAAGAATCCACGGGCACTTGCAGTTGACGTTTTATTGAAAGTAAGCAAAGGTGCTTATTCAAATATTGAATTAAAAAATACGATTGGCGATAGTAGACTTTCGCAGCTTGACATTAATTTGTTGACAGAAATTGTGTACGGAGTTATTCAACACAAATTAACGTTAGAGTATGACTTAGAACCCTTTATAGGACATAAAAGAGTAGAAGATTGGGTTAAACAACTTTTACTTTCAGCCGTTTTTCAAATGGTCTATTTAGACCGAGTTCCTACGCGAGCAATTTTTAATGAAACAATTGAAATTGCAAAAGTCCGTGGCCATAGTGGAATTCGGGCGTTTGTGACCGGAGTTTTGCATTCAATTCAAAGAGAAGGACTTCCAGAACTAAGTGCAATTACGGATCCAACCGAGTTTCGAAGTATCAAATACAGCGTTGCGCCATGGTTAATTGAACAGCTTGATAAAGAATTAGGAGAAGAGAAGACTGATCAAATTTTGGAATCAATCAATCATCCTTCTCGACAAGCTGCTCGTGTTAATACGAATGAAACTACACAAACAGAAGTGATTAATCAACTGGATGAAGACGGCTATCAAGCAGAACCAAGTGATATAGCAGAAGATGGTGTCATTGTTACTGAAGGCAGTATTGGCCGATCACCACTTTTTGGGAACGGGGCTTTAACAATTCAAGACGAAAGTGCCATGTTAGTTGCAGAAGCAATGCAGTTAGCACCTGGTATGGAAGTGCTTGATGCCTGTGCTGCACCAGGCGGGAAAACAACCCACATTGCCCAAAAAATTGGCGACGAAGGACATGTACTTGCACTGGATCTCCATCCAAAAAAAGTGGGTTTGATCAAACAAAATGCCAAACGAATGGGACTTGACGAACGAGTTACAGCTAAAGCATTAGACGCCCGTAAAATTGATTCAATTATTGAAGATGATTACTTTGATCGTATTTTGGTTGATGCGCCATGTTCCGGAATTGGATTAATGCGCCGCAAACCAGAAATTCGTTATGAAAAGACTCCAGAAGATAGTCAAAATTTGCATGAAATTCAATTAGGAATTTTGAATGCAATGGCTCCAAAAGTTAAAGATAACGGTATAATAACTTACAGTACTTGTACCATATTAGAACAGGAAAATGAAAAAACAATTTCAGCGTTTATAGAACTTCATCCTGAGTTTACGTTGGTTCCTACACAAACGACTAAAAAATTGAAGGAAGATCGTTTTGTTCCGTATCTGAATATTTATCCGGATGATTTTGGTTCCGATGGCTTTTTCATTGCTTGTTTACAAAAGAGAGCGTGATGATTCGTGAAGTATGCATTTCAATCTGATATCGGTAACCATCGTGACGAAAACCAAGATTATGTAGGCGTTTTTAAGAATAAACAAAGCGTCTTATTTAGCATCGTTGCGGACGGAATTGGTGGTCGTCAGGGCGGGGATGTCGCTTCTGAAATGGCGGTTTCTCATTTAGGTTATTTATTCCAAAATACCGATTTTGATGATGTGACTAACGCGGTCAATTGGCTCCAAACAGAAGTTACTCAAGAAAATGATGAGATTTTAGAAACGGCACAGAAGTATTCAGATTTAAATGGGATGGGCACAACCATAGTAGTTACGATAATTTTGAAAAATCAGTTTATCGTAGCTCACTTAGGTGATAGTCGGTGCTATTTATTTAAAGGAAATGAATTAAAGCAACTGACTTCTGATCATTCATTAGTCAATGAACTGATTAAAAAAGGAAAGTTATCTCCTGAGGAAGCACGAAATCATCCTCAAAAAAATATTATTACCAAAACACTGGGCATCTCAAATAATTCGGATATCGATGTGCATTCCTATGTATGGAAAGTTAATGACCAGCTCCTTTTGTGTACGGATGGATTGACCAATATGGTGACCGATCAAACGATTGCTAATGTTTTGGCTGGTCCTTTAAGTTTAGAAAAAAAATGTTTAAAACTAATTGAATTAGCAAATCAGGCTGGTGGTCGCGATAATGTGACCGTCCTTATCATTCAAGCGGAAGATGAGGTGAATAAGTAAATGACACCGAATCAAACGCTTAACGGACGTTATCGTGTGATTAGCTCGCTTGGTGAAGGCGGTATGGCTGATGTTTACTTATCACATGATCTTATTCTTAACCGTGACGTTGCTGTTAAACTAATCCGATTTGATCTTCAAAACGATGGAAAAACAATTCAACGTTTTCAGCGAGAAGCTTTAGCGACCACGGAAATTGTGCATCCAAATATTGTGAGCGTGTATGACGTTGGCGAAGACAACGGCATGCATTATTTGGTCATGGAGTATGTTGACGGGACAGATTTAAAACAATATATTAAAGATCATTTTCCAATTCCTTATCAAAAAGTAATTGATATTATGGAACAGATTTTAAGTGGGGTTGCTGCAGCACATGCTCATGACATTATTCATCGTGATTTAAAGCCACAAAATGTCTTAATGGATAAAAAAGGAAATGCCAAAATTTCTGATTTTGGAGTTGCGTTAGCTCAAGAAGAACAAACGCTAACGCAAACCAATGCGGTAGTGGGGTCTGTTCACTATCTGTCTCCAGAACAAGCACGCGGTCATTTAGCAACCAAACGTTCAGATATTTATTCGTTGGGGATTATTTTATATGAAATGTTAACCGGTCGCGTACCATTTGAAGGTGAAAACGCGGTTTCAATTGCCATCAAACATTATCAGAATCAAATTCCCCTTGTGCGTGATTTTGATCCGCGAATCCCGCAGGCTCTCGAAAATGTTATTTTAAAAGCCACGGCCAAGAATCCATTTGATCGCTATCCATCGGTGACGGAAATGGCAAACGACCTCAGTACATCACTTTCCCCCAGGAGAGCTGGTGAACCCCGTTTTACAGCACAATCCGCTAATGATGAAACAATTATTGCCAATGTTTCTGACTTCACATCATCGGCAGTTAAAGACGTGGCTGAAGTGAAGGCTGTTTCGCAAAATGATGGTTCGAAAACAACAACTTCGGGAACCAAAAAGAGAAGAAATCGGCATCCTTTAAGAAAAAAAATCGGCATCTTTTTAGGCTTGCTAGCTTTATTTATTGGAGGAATTGCTATTGCTTTTTATTTAAGTTTTCCGAAAGTTGTTTCGATTCCTAATGTAACTGGAATGACTCAACAGCAGGCAGCAGTGGCTTTAAAAAAGAAAGATCTTAAAATTGGGCACATCACCCGGACTAGCAATCAAAAGGTTAATTATAAGCGTGTTATTGAAACTTTGCCCACAAAGAAAAAGCAGGTCCAAGCGGGCGTAACGGTCAACATTGTAATTAGCCAAGGGCCTAATAGTTATGTGGTTGAAAATTATATTGGTGATTCGTACAGTGTTGTGGCCAAAAAGTTACAAGCAAAGGGATTTAAAGTAGAAAAGACAAAAGTACAAACCATGGAGTTTGATCGTGGCAAAATTATTTATCAAAGTGTTGTTCCGGACCAAGTCGTCGTGCCCAGGGCAACAACAATTCGTTTTTCTGTCACAGAATAAGAATAGATCGGGAGGGGTTTAATGCACAGAGGACAGATTATTCAATCGTTAAGTGGTTTTTATGATGTGAAAACTGACGATAAAATTTTTCGAACAAGAGCTCGCGGTAATTTTAGAAAACAAAAAATTTCACCATTAGTCGGTGATTGGGTTGAATTTGAAAGCCAAGCCGAAAATGAAGGGTACATTTTAAAGATTGAAGCGCGGCGCAATCAATTAGTGCGGCCACCACTAGCAAATATTGATCAAGCAGTTGTTGTGACAGCCTGTGTTCAACCTGACTTTTCAACCAATCTCTTGGATCGGCAATTAGTTGCCTTAGAAGAAAAACAAATTAAACCGATTATTTACTTTACAAAAGGCGATTTGGTTGAAGAAAAGCAGCAACCAATTTTTGAAGAAAAAGTTGCTGGCTACCGCAAAATTGGGTATGAGGTTTATTTAGATTGGCAGGCATTTAATGGGGATGCAATTAACAATTTAACCGGTGATTTTGCTGATCAATTAACGATTTTTATGGGTCAAACTGGCGCCGGAAAATCAACCTTGCTTAACCATATTGATCCGGATTTAGCACTTCAAACGGGGGAAGTATCGGCGGCTTTGAACCGAGGAAAACATACAACTCGAAAAGTAGCCTTGTTCCCAGTTGGGGATGGTTTGGTCGCAGACACACCTGGATTCTCAAGTTACACTGTTTTTGAGATGCGTTTGGAAGATTTGAAAAGTTTGTTTCCAGAAATTGCCAATGTTGGATTGAACTGTCGTTTTCGTGAGTGTTTGCACATTAATGAACCAGATTGTGCGGTAAAAGAAGCTGTCCAAAATGAAGAAATAATGCAAAGCCGTTATGATAATTATGTCCAGTTTTTTAATATTATTAAGGCCCAGAAGCCTGATTATCAGCGAAAAGGCTATTCCAAGAAAAAGGGGAAATAACTATGATTAAAGTGGCTCCATCAATTTTAAGTGCAAATTTTGTCGATTTAAAACCAGATATTGAAATTGCTCAATCGGGTGGTGCAGATCTTTTACATATTGATGTGATGGATGGGCAGTTTGTTCCCAATTTAAGTTTTGGTCCAGGAATGGTAGAAGCCATTCGCCCAATTACAAGCATGCCATTAGATTGCCATTTGATGATTGAAAATCCAGAACGATTTGTGACACAGTTTTGTCAGGCTGGCGCAGATATTGTGGGCGTCCATGTCGAAAGTACACCACATATTTATCGGGCACTAGAAATGATTAAACAACATGGGGTGAAGGCTGAGGTTGTGCTGAATCCTGGTACGCCAATCAGTATGGTCAAAGAAGTGCTCCCAATCGTTGATCAAGTATTGGTAATGACAGTAAATCCTGGATTCGGTGGTCAGAAATTCATTTCACAAATGATTCCAAAAATTCAGCAGTTGAATCAGCTACGACAAACTGGCGAAAATGATTTTGCCATTGAGGTTGACGGTGGAATTACTGATGAAACAGTTGAGTCAGTTTATAAAGCTGGTGCAGACATTGCAGTTGCAGGTTCCTATGTTTTTAATAGTGAAGATCCGGTTGCACAAATTCAAAAATTAAAAACAAGGACGACAGCATAATGCAAATTAATGTTTTAGCTGGCGGACCTGCACAACAATATCCGCGAAAAATGTTTGAGCAAAAAGGAAGCTGGATTGGTGTAGACCGAGGAGCTTTAGTTTTGATTCAACATCATATTACGCCCCAAATAGCAGTCGGTGATTTTGATTCAATGTCAGTTGAAGAATTTTCGGAAGTGAAAAATAATATTTCAAAAATTATTCAGGTAAATGCAATTAAAGATGACACGGATACAGAATTAGCGCTCAAAGCGGCTTTTGAGCGATTACAGACAGATACAGATGAGGTTCACTTGTATGGCATGACAGGTGGACGATTAGACCATTTACTTAGTAATATTTTTATGTTTCTAAAACCTCGGTTTAATCCGTACATCGAGCGGGTTCGGTTAATCGATCGACAAAACTATATGCGCTTTTTTAAAGCTGGACAATATACTTTAGAGGAGCTATCAGCGTATAAATATTTGTCGTTTGTTTTGTTAGGGAATGTTAGTAATCTAACGCTTCCGGACGAGAAGTATCAGTTACATGATCAATCTGATCGTTTTCCAATTGCTTATGTAAGTAACGAATTCCTGAAATCAACAGCCAGTTTTAGTTTTTCATCGGGAATTGTAGCGGTTATTTATAGCCACGATGTAGCTGACTAGTAAAAAGCAATAAAAAAAGATTGAAGCATTTGCTTCAATCTTTTTTTATGCACGTTTGATTTTGCCTGATTTTAATGCTCGAGCAGAAACCCAAACGCGTTTTGGTTTTCCATCCACAAGAATGCGGACCTTATGCAAATTTGGTTTCCAGCTTCGGCGACTATGATTCAAAGCATGTGAACGTGTGTTGCCAAAGTGGGTACGACGACCGGTGACAAAGTCTTTTGCCATTTTTAAAATCCTCCTTTGTCGCTTCTATATTTATCATAGAATTCTTTTTAACTCACCTAAATAACTTATCATAGATACCAGGTGAATGCAATGTTTTTCTTTCAAGTATATTTACTTGACAGTTAGTTTGAAATCATCTTTTCAAGAATTATATTTAGAAGATAGAGCTATATTTACTGAACTCTGAGTTATTCTAAATAGTTTTAGGCAATTAGTCAAGCGTGACGAGTATGAATTAAATGTAACCTGTTGTTCGCCAGTGATAATGTCTTAACTAATTGGTCAGCAAAAATGTCTCGCAAATATGTTTCACCTCCGGCAAAATAGTTAATGGAGGTGGACAACATGAGAAAGGTTGTTTTAACAGTGAAAGAAGACCACAAATATCAAGTAATTCAGCAAGTAGTTAATGAACGAAAGAATCGTTGTCGAGCTAGTATTGAATTAAATCTATCATTACGACAAATTGATCGATTAATAATCAAATATCGAACTAAGGGTAAATCTAGCTTTGTGCATGGCAATACTGGCAAAAAGCCACAGAATAAGATCTCAACCAAACAAATCAATCGAATTATTAAGCTGTATGAAACTGATTACCAAGGCTTCAATATTTCCCATTTCTATGAGTTTTTATTAAGTAGAGAAGGTATTCAAGTTTCTGAATCAACTTTACGACGAATACTTAGAACCCATCGGGTTCTGTCACCCAAAGCTCATCACAATACCAAAAGACAAATACGCAAAGAATTAAAGCTCAAGGAACAACGGCAGGCTTTGTCTAAACGTGACGAAAAGACCTTACAAGTTGTTGAACCAGTGGAAGCAATAAAGGCTCATCCGTCACGCGCTAGGAAAAAATTTGCCGGTGAACTTATTCAGATGGATGCCTCGGTTGAGCTCTGGTTTGGCAATACAAAGACTTATCTACATGCCGCGATTGATGATTATAGTGGTGCGATTGTTGGCGCCTACTTTGATACCGAAGAAACGTTAAACGCTTATTATCAAGTTATGGCTCAAATATTGACTTCTTTTGGAATCCCGTATGAGATTTTAACAGACCGAAGAACGGTTTTTAACTCAAACAAAAAAGCAGATTCTCCAACGAAGGAAAACCCACTCACTCAATTCGGTTATGCGTGTAAGTCACTGGGAACCAAACTCTCAGTGACTAGCATACCGCAAACCAAAGGCAGAATTGAACGCCTTTTTGAAACACTACAAAGCCGACTTTTAAATGAACTTAAACTAGCAAATACAACGACAATTGAGCAAGCTAACGACTTCCTCAACCCATTTGTAAAAGAATTCAATCAAAAGTTTGCTTTACCTATTAAAATTAACACGAGTGGCTTTGACAAACAACTTACATCTTCAGAAATTGATCAGATTTTAATCACAACTCGAGAGCGCTCAATTTCATCTGGTCACACTGTCAAATTAAATAATCAGGAATATCAATTATTTGAATCAGATAAGCTAGTTTGTTTAAAACCACGAACTAAGATCTTAATCGTTAAAACTTTAACTGGTAAGCTTTACGCTACTACAGATGCAGATCAAATATTTGATTTACATCCGCTTGCAGATCATGACTTAGTTTCGCCAGCTTTCGAGGTTATTATTGAAAAACCATCTAATATGGCCCCAAAGAACAAGAAGCCCAAGGCTTCTATGAACCACCCATGGAGGAGAGCCAATTATCGCGACTATTTGCGTACAATTGGGTATTCCGAAAAAGGAGCAAATCATATGGCATATGAGATTTAAATTTGACAAGGATGTTCAATGATTATTGAGACATTTTTCCTTACCGATTGACAGCGTGACGAGTATGAATTAAATGTAACCATTTAGAAATGTTGAAATTTTTGGTAGAATAGCTTTAAGGCAACCATTCTAGAAGTTAACTCACCGTAATTGCACGAAAGAGTGTTGCGTTTATTGCTTTGTTGAAGTATGGTAAAATATCGTTGATATCAAAACGATGATTTGATTTAAGGAGGCTATTACTAATGGCTGTAAAAATTCAGACAAAAAATGGAACAGTTGATGTTTCAAACGATGTGATTGCAACAGTAGTAGGTGGCGGGGCAACAGATAACTATGGAGTTGTCGGCATGGCAAGTAAAAGCCAACTTCGCGACAATTTAAATGAAATTTTGCGTAAAGAAAATTATGCTAAAGGCGTTGTTGTGCGCCAACAGGATAATGGCGTTGCTATCGATGTTTACATTATTGTGAGCTATGGTACAAAAATTTCAGAAGTTTCAAAAAATGTACAATCAAAAGTAAAATATAATTTGGAATCAATGTTAGGTGTTTCAGCAAACTCTGTGAACGTTTTTGTCCAGGGTGTAAAGGTCTTAGAGGCTTAATTACGAAGGACTGAAACAAGGAGGAATTTATAATTGAAAGTGGCAACGACTGAAATCACTAACCAAGAATTTGATAAAATGATTCAAGCAAGTGCACGAAAATTAAAAAAACACGCGGATTTCATTAACTCATTAAATGTTTTTCCAGTTCCCGATGGAGATACAGGAACTAATATGAGTCTATCAATGGAGAGCGGTGCAAAATATGAGATGGACGAACCGAGTGAACATGTTGGTAAATTGGCAAGCGCACTTGCTAAGGGACTATTAATGGGAGCTCGTGGAAATTCTGGTGTGATTCTTTCTCAAATTTTCCGTGGATTTTCTAAGAGTGTTGAAGATAAAGAAAGCTTAAGTGCACAAGATTTAGCAGATGCGTTCGCAGATGGGGCTCAGACGGCTTATAAGGCGGTTATGAAGCCTACCGAAGGAACTATCCTCACAGTGATTCGTGAGGCTGCTAAGGCCGGTAATGACGCTGCTGAGGAAGAAGACAGTGTTGTTTACGTCATGGATGCAGTGACTAAGGCCGGTAAAGAGGCGTTGAAAAAAACAACGGATCTTTTACCCGTCTTAAAAGAAGTTGGGGTTGTGGATTCTGGTGGTCAAGGGTTAGTATTCGTATTTGATGCATTTGATGATGTTTTGAATGGACGTGCGGAGGCTGATGATGAACCAGATGAAGAGCAGATGGACGAGATGGTAGAAGCAAAGCATCATCAAAGTGTCCAAGGAAAAATTGATCCCGCCGACATTAAGTTTGGTTACTGTACCCAAATTATGGTTCGGATTGGTAAAGGACTACAAGTAAAACAGGATTTTGATTATGATACTTTCTACAATTATTTAGCAAAACTAGGTGATTCATTGTTAGTTGTTAATGATGAAGACGTTGTTAAAGTTCATGTGCATACTGAACATCCTGGCAAGGTCTTGGCTTGGGGACAGCAGTTTGGTGATCTGGCCACTGTGAAGGTCGACAACATGCGCCAACAACAAGAAGAAATCATCGAAAAAGATGAACCAACCGAAGTTCCGGAACCCGTTTTAGATACTAAAGGGACAGCAATTATTGCGATTGCTTCTGGAACTGGAGTAGCTAAATTATTCCGCAGTTTGGGTGTCACTCACATTATTAACGGTGGGCAAACGATGAATCCAAGTACTGCTGATATTGTTGCTGCAATTAATGATTCCCATGCAGAACGGGCAATCGTTTTACCAAACAATAAAAATATTTTTCTTGCAGCTGAACAAGCCATTCAAGTTGCAGAAATTCCAGCACAAATTGTGCATAGTCGCAACATTTCGCAAGGGATGACTGCACTAATGGGCTTTAATCCAGATAGTAATCTGGATAGCAACATAGATGCAATGGAAGATAACTTGAGTTCTGTTAAGAGTGGTGAGGTAACAACAGCCATTCGTGACACGACAGTTCAAGGAAAAAGAATTAAAAAAGGTAACTTTATTGGGATCGTTGATGGGACAATCGAAACTTCAAAAGCTAATCTTCTTGATGCAGCCGGTGAAATGGCCAAATTAATGTTGGATGAAGACAGTGAAATTGTTACGATCATTTACGGTGCTGACACGAAAAAGTCTGAAGCTGAAAAACTTGCAGACACGATTCAAGGGTTAGATGATGAACTTGAGATTGAGATGCATGAAGGAGATCAACCTGTTTATCCGTTCATCGTATCAGTTGAATAATTGGAAAAATAAAGAGGCTGGGATTCTTCCACCTCTTTTTGTAGTTAGGAAGTCGACAGATGACTGAAGAAAATTCGCTTACTTCGCCTGTTACTGAGATTCCAGGAGTTGGGCTGCAACGAGCTAAAGCACTAAATGAACTAGGAATTTTTACAATTGAAGATTTATTATTGTATTTTCCTTTCCGATATGAAGATTTACGGCCACAAAATATGGCGGACTTGGTCGATCAACAAAAAGTGACTCTAGAGGGAACGATTGCCTCAGAGCCAGTTTTAGCTCGTTATGGCCGCAAAAAAAATCGGCTTAACTTTCGCCTATTGACTAACCAGGAATCGGTGATGGTCACTTTTTTTAATCAGCCTTGGTTAAAGAAACAGTTAACTATGGATGAAAAATTTGCGGTTTATGGTAAGTGGGATGCCCGTCGTCGAAGTTTAACCGGGATGAAATTATTGCCTTTTTCGACGGCAGGCTCAACGGCAGATATTGAAGCTATTTATCCTGCCAACCAGCATATACGGCAGAATACAATCAAAAAACTTGTTACACAGATCTTTGACCTCTATCAAGATCAAATTGAGACGCTTATTCCCGATTCTTTGGTCAAAAAGTATCGTTTGATAGATCGACGGAAAATGATTCATGATTTACATTTTCCAGAAGATGTCAAGGCAGCAAAAATTGCACGACGGACTGCAACTTTTGAAGAGTTTTTTATTTTTCAAATGGAGCTACAACTTCTTAAACGACGCGATCAAGTCGCTAATGGAACAGCAATCTCATATGACATTGAAGAGATTAAAAATTTTATCGCTAAATTACCGTACGAATTAACAGATGCTCAGAAACGTGTAGTTAATGAGATCTGTTATGATCTTAAACGCCCCATTAGAATGAATCGGTTGTTACAAGGTGATGTTGGGAGCGGAAAAACGATTGTGGCAGCCATCGTGATGTATGCGGCAATCACTGCCGGCTATCAAACAGCTCTAATGGCGCCTACAGAGATTTTGGCAGAACAACACGCTAATAACTTAACAAAGATTTTTGAAGGCACAGACGTCAATATTGGCTTGCTGACAGGAGCATCTGGTTCGAAGTCGAAACAACGGCGCGCTTTATTAAATGGCATTGAACACGGCGACATTAATTTGGTGATTGGGACCCATGCATTGATTCAAGATGATGTCGTTTTTAAAAATCTCGGATTAGTTGTGATTGATGAACAGCATCGATTTGGCGTCAAACAGCGCGAAACGCTACGAAAAAAAGGCATGAACGCCGATGTATTGGCAATGACGGCAACTCCTATCCCACGAACTTTAGCAATTACTGCTTATGGTGAGATGGATGTGTCAATCATTGACCAGATGCCAAAGGGCCGGAAACCAGTTTTAACAAGTTGGGTTAAAAGCAGCAATGTGAATGGTATGCTAGATTTTGTTAAAAAGCAGTTTGACTCAGGTCATCAGGCGTTTGTGGTTACACCGTTAATTGAAGAATCAGAAACCTTAGATTTGAAAAACGCCATGGCTTTGTATGAACAATTACAAACTGAATTCAGCCCAGATTATAAAGTGGGACTGCTTCATGGCCGGATGAAATCTGATGAAAAAGACGAAATCATGCGTCAATTTAAAGATAACGAGTTTCAATTATTAGTTTCTACAACTGTAATTGAAGTTGGCGTGGATGTTCCTAATGTAACCGTGATGATTATATATGACGCTGATCGGTTTGGATTGGCACAGCTTCATCAGTTGCGGGGCCGAGTTGGCCGAGGAAAAGACCAGGCGTACTGTATCTTGGTGGCGGATCCTAAAAATGAAACTGGTATCAAACGGATGAAAATTATGACCCAGTCCAATGATGGGTTTAAGATATCAGAGGCTGATCTTCAGTTGCGAGGTTCAGGGGATGTGTTTGGAAATAAACAATCCGGGATTCCTGAGTTTCGGATTGGCGACCCAGTGGTGGATATTGGCGCCTTACAAACAGCTCAACTTGAAGCTAGCAAAATTGTCCATACGGAAAATTGGCAAGCAGAACCTGCGTTTAAAGCTTTAAATGAGTATTTAGAAATTGTGATGCAGAAAAATGCAAACTTTGATTAAAAAAATTAAAAATGAGGGATAGCAGATGAAATTAGCAGTTGACGCAATGGGTGGCGATTACGCTCCTGAAAAAGTTGTTCAAGGGGTCGAATTGGCAAGAGATGAATTTGCAGATACCAAGTTTCTTTTATTTGGTAAAGAAGATCAAATAAAGAAGTACTTGAAAAACGGAGAACGAATTACAATTGTGCATACAGATTCAGAGATTGAAATGGGTGATGAGCCCGTTCGAGCTGTTCGTCAGAAAAAAACTTCTTCACTTGTTTTAGCTGCTCAGGCAGTTAAAGATGGTAAAGCAGATGCGCTTTTCTCAGCTGGAAATACTGGAGCACTCTTGGCAGCAAGCCTATTTATTATTGGGAGAATTAAAGGAATCGATCGTCCAGGGATGACCACAACTTTACCTTCCTTGGAGGGACCTCAAGATTCATTTACCATGTTAGATGTGGGTGCAAATGCTGAAAGTAAAGTAAAAAACTTACAGCAATTTGCCGTTTTGGGGAATTTTTACAGTGCCAATGTGATGGGCGTAACTAGTCCAAGAATTGCCCTCTTAAACAATGGTGCGGAGGAAGATAAGGGTGATACTCTTCATAAGGAAACTTACCAGGTTCTTTCTGATGATCCCAATTTAAATTTCGTTGGTAACATTGAATCAAGAGAACTACTAAACGGGACTGCCGATGTTGTGGTAACGGATGGTTTTACCGGAAATGCTGTTTTGAAAAATACTGAAGGGACTGCTTTGTCGCTTTTGAAATTGATTAAGCACAGTATTTTAGATTCGGGTGTCCAAGGAAAGTTAGGCGGTTTGATGTTAAAACCAGTCTTTAAAGTTGTTCAAGATAAAATGGACTACTCAAAACATGGAGGCGCCGTTTTATTGGGCGTCAAAGCGCCAGTCGTTAAAGCACACGGTTCAAGTAACGAAACGCAAGTTTATCAAGCTTTAAGTCAACTTCGACAAATGGTTGATACAAATTTAACTACTAATTTGGCAGATTATTTTGCAACCCGAAGTGAACAAAACAAGGAAATTTAATGTTTTTTGTAGACAAATTGGTAAAAAAACATTAAACTTGTTTGAGTATTTAAATGACTAAGGAGTAGCACATGACTAAAGAAGAAGTATTTAACAAGATTTCAGATATCATTGTCGATCATTTTGACGTTGATAAGGCAAAAGTTACAAACGACTTAAATTTCAAAACAGATTTGAATGCGGATTCCATTGATATTGTGGAATTTGTGCTAGAATTGGAAGATGCATTTGGTGCTGAAATTTCCGATGAGAATGCTGAAAATCTCACAACTGTCGGACAGGCCGTTGATTTTATTACTGCCAATCAAAAAACTAAATAGGTTTTTATAAATTGAGGCTGGAACAAATTGTTCTGGTCTCAACTTGTATCTAGATCCAGTAGTAGGCAGTTTCCTCGAAAAACGATATACTGTTAGAGTAGGAATTATAGAAAGGATGTTAAAAGATGAAAAAATCGATTGATGCGGAACTGAAGAAAAACTTTCAAATTGAATTTAACGATGAAAGCCTTTTGGATGAAGCATTAACGCAAGCTTCGTATGTAAATGAACATCCTAATCAAGGATTGAAATTTTATGAAAGAATCGAATTTTTGGGTGATGCTGTCTTACAATTAATTGTATCGGAATATATTTTTAAACGGTATCCAGAAATGCCACAAGGAAAATTAACTCGTCTTAGAGCGGCGATGGTTTGTGAGGCTAGTTTCAGTCAGTTCGCTCGGGAATGCCATTTTGACCAATACATTCGCCTTGGTAAAGGTGAAGAAAAAGGTGGCGCCTGGAATCGTTCTTCACTTCTTTGTGATATTTTTGAATCTTTTGTTGGGGCCTTATATCTTGATCAGGGACGTCCAGCCGTTGAGAAGTTTGTGCACACGGTTATTTTCCCCAAACTGGATACGGGCGCATTTGACCATGTCATTGATTACAAGACCAACCTGCAAGAAGTGCTTCAGCGTGATGGGGATGCCTTGATTCACTATGAGCTTTTAAACGAAGTGGGTCCTGAAGATGACCTTGATTTTGAGGTGGCTGTTTTTGATGATAAGCAAAAACTGGGCGTCGGCACTGGAAAATCAAAGAAAGTTGCGGAACAATCAGCAGCAAAGGATGCTTTACAGGCATTACGCGTTAAAAATGTTTAGTTGGGAGTTAGATGTTCATGAAACTTAAGGCCTTACAGATCAGCGGCTTTAAATCCTTTGCTGATAAAACGACAATTAATTTTGAAGATGGTATTACCGGAATCGTGGGTCCGAACGGGAGTGGAAAGAGTAACATTATTGAAGCTGTCCGCTGGGTCATGGGAGAACAGTCTGCCAAAAGCCTCCGTGGTGGTAAAATGCCAGATGTTATTTTTGCTGGGTCACAAGATCGCAAGCCTTTAAATCGGGCTGCCGTGACCATTACTTTTGATAATTCGGATCATTTTTTGAAGACTGATTATACAGAAGTTAGTGTGACTCGCAAACTTTTTCGAAATGGTGATAGTCAGTATTTAATTAATCAAAATGATTGTCGTTTAAAAGATGTTTTAAATTTATTTATTGATACCGGTCTTGGGCGTGACTCTTTTTCAGTAATTTCTCAAGGGCGCGTTGAGGCGATTTTTAATAGCAAACCGGAAGACCGACGTACGATTATTGAAGAAGTCGCCGGTGTTTTGGCGTACAAACAAGATAAACAAAAAGCTGAACAAGAATTAACGAAAACAAAAGATTATTTGGATCGGGTAAGTGATTTAATTGCAGAACTTCATTCACAAATCGGACCTTTAGAAGAACAAAGTAGTTTAGCACAGGATTATTTGGATCAAAAAAAGCAATTTGATCAATTAGATAAAACTCGATTAGTGAATCTGATTGACGATTTGCAAGGCCAAAGTAATACCAAGCAAGCAGACATTGATAAAGCTGAACAGTTGGTTATCCAATATGCTGATCAAAAAGAAAAATTAGATGTTGATGTCACAGAGTTGAAAAACCAAAGAAAAGCTTCTGAGACACAAAAAGATCAGTTGCAATCTGATTTGCTTGAAGCCACCAGAAAGTATGAAAATTTATCTGGTCAGCAAAATGTGGATTCAGAAAAGATTAAGTATCAGCAACAGCAGGTTCAAGAATTAAACCAAGCACTTGAAAAAAATGAGCAGCAGTTATCTGAAAACCAAGAGAAAAAACATCGGCTGGAAACAGCAATTAGTGGCTATCAGAAGACGGTTGCGGATTTGAAGGAGCAGTTGACAGGTCTTTCAGAAAAAGAAATGCAACAGCGCCAACAAATGGCACAGAAAATGATTGATCAGTTACAGGCTGACTATATTGAGAAAATGCAACAGTTGGCACAGGTGCATAACGAGCAAACAAATCTAAAGAAGAGCTACGAACAAGATAGTCAACAGCAATTACACGTGAATGCAGATCTTGTTAAATTACAGACCCAGTTACAAAACTTGAAGCAGACCTATGCAGAGCAACAAACACAAGTTACAGAGTTAAAGGACAAAACTTCGGAAGCAGAGCACCAGTTGAAGGCTGCATTAGCTGATTATCAAAAATTTTCCGATCAGCAAAAACAAGGCCAAGACAGCTGGCTTCAAGCAATTCAAGTTTATCAGCAGGCTAAGACTCGTTTGGAAACGCTTAGTAGTTCGGAAACTGAATTGCGGGGGTTCTATCAGGGTGTCCAGAGTGTGTTAAAGAACCGGAACCAATTTCGTGGGCTGGTTGGAGTTGTTTCGGACTTGCTTAAAGTGCCTGCAAAGTACACCAAGGCGATCGAAACGGTTTTAGGTAGTCAGCTGCAACAATTGGTGACTCAAAAGGATGAAGACGCACGGCAAATTATTCAGTATTTAACGCAACACCGCGCGGGACGAGTTACCTTACTACCTTTAACCACGATTCGAGCGAAACAAGTTTCTCCAAAGATTCGTACGGAACTTAAAACTGTTGAGGGATTTGAAGGAATTGCTTCAGATCTAGTTGAAACGGATCCCAAGTTGGAGCTTGTTAAACAATATTTATTGGGGAACATTTTAATTGCCAGCGACTTAGATCATGCTTCTAAAATTTCAAAAAAATTACCAATGCGGTTGAAGTTTGTGACCTTAAATGGTGAAATTATTAATCCGTCTGGTTCGATGACAGGTGGAATTAATCGACATCAAACGGCGGGGTTATTGACGCAAAAGCAACAACGTGATGATTTAAGCAAGCAAGTTGCGCAAATGAAATCTGAACTCGAGAGCCGAGAAGAACTTGTACAAAATTTGAAACAAAAAATGGCAACAACAGAAACAAAAGGAAATGATCTCAGACAGAACTTTAATACCGTCAATGATCAATATAAGGATTCCCAAAGACAACTTGATACTATTGATGACCAGGTTAAGGATCTGAATCACCGAATTGCCGCGGTTGGTTATGAGTTTAATCAAAAAGGTGATTTCAAAAATAGTTTTGAAAATCAATCGACCAGTTTAGCAGATCAAGAAAAAGCACTAAATACAGATTTGACGACCATTACGACGAAAACAGAGACCAAAAAGGCTGAATTAGCTCAATTGCGACAAACGCAAAGTGCCGGTCAGCAGTCAATTACACAGATTCGAGAACAATTGGCTACAGTTCAAGTGAAATTATCACAAGCGAAAACAACGTTGAACGAACGTGAACAAAACATAGCGAATCTGCAACAACAAATTTTAAATACTAAAGGTCGTCAGGCAACTTTGTTGGAGCAACAACAGGCACAAGGCTCTAAAAGTCAGGCTACTCAGCAGGAATTGGTAGCAGGACAACAACAAATTGACGACCTTCAATCGAAGCTAAGTACGCAAAAAGCCAGCTTTGAAGTACTTGAACAAACATTGACGCAAAAAGAAACTGATTTTCAGCGGATTCAAGAATTAAGTTCTGTTGCAACGGATGATTTACAAACGATCAAGGTTAAGCAAACCCGGGTCAGCGAACAAGTCGATCATGCGCTGAATGATTTAAGTGAAAACTACCAATTAAGTTTTGAATTAGCCAAAAAGGATTGTTTGACCATTGACCAAGAAGATCTTGAACGACAGTTAAAGCTTGTTAAAAAAGGTTTGGCTGAGATTGGCGATGTAAATGTGGGTGCAATTGATGAATATCAACGTGTATCTACGCGCTATCAATTCTTAACAGATCAAAAAGATGATTTGATGACTTCCCAAAAACAATTATTGGAAACGATCAACGAGATTGATACAGAAGCGGCAACCCGGTTTAAAACAACTTTTGATCAAGTTTCGGCGTCATTTTCAAAAGTGTTTGTTAAAATATTTGGCGGTGGTAAAGCAAAACTTGAGCTTACAGATCCGGAACATTTATTGACAACCGGACTTGAGATTAAGGCTCAGCCCCCTGGCAAGAAATTCCAACGCTTAAGTTTGCTTTCAGGTGGTGAACGGGCATTGACAGCAATTACCCTACTCTTCTCAATTTTAGAGGTTAATCCAGTGCCATTTTGTATCCTAGACGAAGTTGAAGCGGCGTTTGATGATGCTAATGTTAGTCGTTTTGCTGATTACCTTCGTAACTTCCAAGAAAAGACGCAATTTGTTGTGATTACCCATCGAAAGGGTACAATGGTAGAATGCGACGTCTTGTATGGGGTAACTATGCAGGAATCAGGAGTTTCAAAAATGGCTTCGGTATCCTTAGAAGATCTTTCACGAAAGGAAACTAAAACACAATGAGTATATTTGGTCGGAGAAAGAAAAAGAAATTAGAACAACAAGCTCTAGAAGAACAAAAAGCTTTGGAAGAGCAACAAAAAAAAGAACAAGTAATTACCGAAAAACCAACTGAAGAAAAAAAAGAAGAAGTTCCTAAACCCGTTGAAGAGAAAGCTCCAGAAATACCAGTTAATCCACAAAACGCGACCACAGAACAAACTGAAGAGGTTGATCGCTATAATCGCGGTCTTGAAAAATCTCGGCGGACTTTTGGTCAAAAATTGGCAGCACTATTTACAAATTTTAATGGGGTCGATGATGATTTTTATGATGACCTGGAAGAGACCTTGATTGGCGCGGATGTGGGTTTTGAAACGGCAGTTCAAATTAGTGATGAAGTTCGTGAAGAAATTGAATCACAGCACGTAACTGATCAAAAACTAATTTCAAATTTAATTGTTTCTAAATTAGTTTCACTCTATACTCGAAACGGCACAACTGAAGATAACCATTTAATTTTTGCGGCAGAGGGTCCCAGTGTCTTTTTGTTTGTTGGTGTTAACGGTGTTGGTAAAACAACCAGCATTGGTAAATTGGCTAATCGGTTTAAAAAGCGAGGCAAAAAAGTTTTGTTAGCTGCCTGCGATACTTTCCGAGCCGGCGCGATTGAACAGCTGCAAGAATGGGGTCGACGTGATGGCGTCCCTGTTGTGGCCGGTCCGGAAAAAAGTGATCCCGCAGCGGTTGTTTTTGACGCGGTTCAAAAAGCTAAAAAAGAGAATTACGATTTGGTTTTAGTGGACACGGCTGGTCGTTTACAAAATAAAGTTAATCTTATGAATGAGCTGGATAAGATGCGACGGGTAATTACGCGGGAAATTCCCCATGCGCCGCAAGAGATTCTCTTAGTTTTGGACGCCACAACGGGCCAAAATGCGATGAATCAAGCCAAGGTATTTAAAGAAACGACGGCGGTAACTGGAATTATTTTGACTAAGTTGGATGGAACGGCCAAAGGTGGAATCGTTTTGGCGATTCGTAATCAGTTGCATCTTTCGGTTAAGTACGTTGGCTTAGGTGAACAAGTGGATGATCTGAGTCCATTTTCACCAAAGGACTTCGTAGACGGATTGTTTAGCGGTTTCTTAGAAAACGAAAAATAGGATTGGTGTGATTGGATGGAGATTGAAAAAAATAATCGCATAAACTTCCTTTTTGAGTTTTATGGGTCATTATTAACAAAAAAACAACGCAACTATATGGAACTTTATTATGCCGATGATTATTCTCTTGGAGAAATTGCAGAAAATTACGCTGTGAGTCGGCAGGCAGTGTATGATAATATTAAGAGGACCGTTCAGATTCTTGAAGATTATGAGGAAAAACTGCATATTTATGGCGATTTTTTGGCGCGTAATCATCAGACGGATCGTTTGATGGCCTATGTTAAAAAAAATTATGCACATGATGAAACGCTTCTCAAATTGATTGATAGTTTAGAATCAATTGAAGCAGAATGAAAGGTAGGGATTAACCTATGGCTTTTGAAAGCTTAACAGAACGACTTCAAAATGCTTTCAGTAAATTAAGAAAAAAAGGTAAAGTTTCTGAAACAGATTTAAAGAGTGCAATGCGGGAAATCCGTCTTGCCTTATTAGATGCGGATGTCAATTTTACCGTTGTTAAAAACTTTGTTAAAACAGTCCGTGACCAGGCAATTGGAGCTGATGTTTTAGAAGGCCTGAACCCAACGCAACAAATCGTTAAAATTGTTAATGATGAGTTGGTTAAAGTCATGGGTGACAGTGCGGTTGATTTGAATAAGTCACCAAAAATTCCAACAATTATTATGATGGTTGGTTTACAAGGGGCTGGTAAAACAACTACTGCGGGTAAATTAGCTTTAAAGTTAAAGAATGAACAAAAGGCACGGCCTTTAATGATTGCAGGGGATGTTTATCGTCCGGCTGCTATTGACCAGTTAGTTCAAGTTGGTCAACAAATTGATGTCCCCGTTTTCCAATTAGGAACTGATGTAGATCCTGTAGAAATTGTGCGTCAAGGATTACAAAAGGCTCAAGAAGAAAATAACGATTACGTTATTATTGATACGGCTGGTCGTCTCCAAATTGACGAAAAATTGATGGATGAGCTGGCTCGGATCAAAGAACTAGCACATCCAAATGAAATTCTGTTAGTTGTTGATGCCATGACTGGACAAAATGCGGTAAACACGGCTGAAGGGTTTAATAATCAGTTAGACGTAACCGGGATTGTTTTGACTAAGTTGGATGGCGATACCCGTGGTGGTGCTGCACTTTCAATTCGGGCAGTGACTGGTAAGCCAATTAAGTTTATCGGCCAAGGCGAAAAGATGACGGATTTGGATGTTTTCCATCCTGATCGAATGGCTTCTCGGATTTTAGGGATGGGCGATATGCTTACCCTAATCGAGAAAACACAAAAAGAATATGACGAAAAACAAGCGCAAGACATGACCCTGAAAATTCGGGAAAATAGTTTTGACTTTAATGATTTCGTTGATCAAATGGATCAGATGCAGAATATGGGTTCCATGGAAGATATCATGAAAATGATTCCAGGGATGGCCAATAATCCGGCGATGAAGAATGCTAATATTGATCCTAAAGATATGGCGCATATGAAGGCGATTGTCATGTCAATGACTCCCGCTGAACGTGAAGATCCTGATTTGTTAAATCCAAGTCGCCGGCGTCGAATTGCGGGTGGTTCCGGTCGCCCAGTTGTTGAAGTGAATAGGATGATCAAGCAATTCGGACAAATGAAGAGAATGATGAATCAAATGTCAAAGGGCAATTTCAATGGCATGGAAGGCATGCTTGGTAAAGGTGTGACTGGTCGTTTATCTAAGCTAGCTATGAACTCAATGGTTCGTAAGGGTAAAAAGCGTAAGAAGAAACGCATGAAGAAAAATAAACGAAATAAATAAATTAAGAAAAATTGTTTTAGTGGTTTTTAAAAGCATTCAGAATTTGATTCTGAATGCTTTTTTGGTTCACAAATTTCGTTATTGGTGAAGAACCAATGTTAGCAAGCCTCCATATAATTTTTAAATAGTTTTTTATCAATTATTTTTGATAGGACCTGCTAATTTTAAATCAATCGTTTGGTAAATGGAATCAAACCGAAACTTGAAAATTAAGTTATGGTTGAAAAGGTTAAAAAATAATGATAAGTTTTTAATATACATACTAATGATCAATACTTGATTAGAGGAGGTTTCACATGGAATACATAAAACTGATTGGAGTTTTAGTAATTATTCTAGGATTTGCATTTAAGCTGGATACGGTTGCTGTGGTTATTATTTCGGCCTTAGTGACGGCATTAGCTTCTGGGATTGATTTTACAAAATTCCTAGAAATCTTAGGACAAGGATTTATGGATAATCGAATGGTGTCATTGTTCTTTCTAACCTTGCCGATGATCGGTGTCATTGAACGACACGGTTTAAAAGAATCAGCGGTTAACTTGATTCAGAAATTGAAGAATCTGACACCAGGGCGAATCTTTGACATTTATTTATTGATTCGTGAAGCAGCATCTTTGTTTGGGATTTCTTTACAAGGCCAGGTTCAGTTTATTCGACCACTGATCAATCCAATGGCGCAGGCAGCCGCTAGTGTTGAAACAAAATTGACAGAAAAACAAATCGATCGAATTAAAGCTCGCTCTGCAGCAACAGAAAATTTTGGAAACTTCTTTTCACAGAACCTTTTCGTTGCGTCATCAGGAGTTTTATTAATGGCAAGCACAATGAAATCTTTAGGCTACAAGGTAGCTCCAAATGGAATTGCCTTGTATTCAATTCCTGTGGCTATTCTCACAATTGTATTGGTATTCTGGTATAACCACATGTTTGATCGTAAACTTTTGAAAGAGGGAAAGAATAATGACTAGTTTAATTAATAATATTCTGACTTTCTTTTACATGTTGATTGGAGCAACGTTTTTAATTGCTTCAATCGAATCGGTTCGTGATAAAACTAATACTGCTCGCTTTGGTACCGCAGCATTTTGGTTAATATTTGCAATTATCTTTGGAATTGGTCAGTGGTTACCTAATGCAGTTGTCGGAGCTTTATTACTTGTGATTGGTGCACTTTCTTTATTGAAACAGGTAAAAGTTGGTCACATAAAACCTCTCAATAAAGAGGTATCTGAGGCGTCCGCAAAACGATTGGGTGGTTGGATTTTCCTGCCAAGTATTATTCTAGCTGTAACTGCGATTTTAGTTGCACAATTTACGCCATTTGGTGGACAAGTTGGAATTGGTGTAGCGGCGATAGTTTCCTTAATTGTTGCTATGTGGCTCACAAAGGCCGGTGGCAAAACGGTTTATGAAGATAGTCAACGAATGGTGCGTTCGATGGGATCTGCCGGAATTTTACCACAATTATTAGCAACTCTTGGCGTGGTTTTCACCGCTTCCGGTGTTGGGACTGTAACTGCTAAAGCAATTTCAAGCGTCTTTCCTGTAGGAAATCATCTCTTGGGAGTAGTCTTATACTGTGTTGCAATGGCGGTATTTACAGTTATCATGGGTAATGCTTTTGCCGCTTTTGCGGTTATCACTGCTGGGATTGGAATTCCGTTTGTGGTTGCTCAAGGTGGTGCGGCTGTCGTTGTAGCAGCATTAGGAATGACTTCAGGATATTGCGGTACGTTGCTAACACCGATGGCTGCAAACTTTAATACATTACCAGTCGCATTGATGGAAATGAAGGATACATTGGGAGTCATTAAACAACAGGCACCAATTGCAATTTGTATGTTGCTGATTCAAATTATTTTAATGTATGTACTAGCATTTTAGAAACGAGGAGATAAAATATGAAAATTCTTGTGACAGGTTTTGACCCATTTGGTGATGATAAGATCAACCCAGCGATAGAGGCTGTTAAAAAGTTACCAGATAAGATTGCTGGAGCAGATATTGTGAAAGTAGAGATTCCCACAATCTTTGGAAAATGTGCCGAAGTTACACATGAGGCAATTGTAAAAGAAAAACCAGATTACGTTTTAAGCATTGGTCAAGCGGGTGGCCGTTTTGGTTTAACGCCTGAACGAGTGGCAATTAATTTTGATGATGGTCGAATTAAAGACAACGCAGGATATCAGCCTTTAAATACACCAATTCATGAAGATGGTCAGAATGCTTACTTTACTGAATTGCCAGTCAAAGCCATGGCGAAAGCAATCCGTAAGGTTGGTTTGCCAAGCAGTGTTTCGACAACTGCCGGAACTTATGTATGTAATCATATTATGTATCAGGTCCAGTATATGATTGATAAAGAATTTCATGATTTGAAAGCTGGATTTATGCACATTCCATTTTTGCCAGAGCAGGTTACAACACGCCCAAACACGGCTGCGTTGAGTTTGAATGATGATGTCCGTGGGATAACAGCTGCTATTGAAGCAATTGTTGAGATGGACGGTAAGAAAGATATTGAAAGCGTTGAAGGTAGTATTGCTTAAAAATGATAGAATGACTTTATCAGTCATATCTAAAAGCAGGTTTAAACCAAGTATAAGATATTTGGAATTAAACCTGTTTTTATTTTAGTCGCAAAACGCGATTTCTCCGATCAAATGGGTATAATAAATTAGGATCCACAGATTTAATCTTTAATAGTGCCAAGCGGATTTAAATCCATATTGTAAAGGAAGTAAAAATTATGGCTTTTACATTTCAAATTAATCATGATGTCAATTTTGATCATAATGAAAAATTATTAAAGAAAACTGAAGATAATCGCACAAAACTTCACCATACAACGGTAGAACCAGTTGATTTAGTCGATATTATTGCAGATCACTCGGCAATGAACGGTTTTAAAGCGGTGTCAAATAAAAATAAAATTGAGAGTTTAGCAGATTATAGCTTAGGTAAAAATGGTAAATTAGTTCTAGATTTTGGTGATCATCAAGTGGGACGCTTCAGTATCAACATTGATTCAGTGGGATCACCAATGGATTCACCACTATTTTTACATCTAACCTTTGCTGAAACGCCGGCTGAAATTGGTATTGATGCAAACTCTTATGAGGGTTGGTTAAGCAGTGCTTGGATTTCAGAAGAATTTATCCATTTAGATGTCTTACCGACACGGCTGGAATTACCAAGAAGATATGCGTTTCGATATGTTGAAATTGAAGTGAAAGATTCTTCACCTAAATGGCTGGCTAGTTTTAGCAAGCCAATTGTCACAACAGAAAGTGCCGTTTCGTTGCAAGATGTTCCAAAAGTGGAAATTAAAGATCCTGAGTTAAAAAAAATCGATGAGATAAGTATTAAGACCTTGCATGATTGTATGCAGGAGGTCTTTGAGGACGGACCTAAGCGAGATCGTAGGCTTTGGTTAGGGGATTTAAGGTTACAGGCTTTAACGAACTACAAGACGTTTAATAATCAAAAATTAGTTAAACGCTGCTTGTATTTATTTGGCTCAATGCCCACAACGGACGGAAAAATTTCTGCAAATATTTTTACTAACTCAAATCCAATACCGGATGATACATTTATGTATGATTATAGTTTGTTTTTTATTTCAGTATTGAAGGATTACTTTGATAATTTTCGTGACACTGAAGTTCTTAACGACTTATATCCCGTTGCAAAAAAAGAAATGGATTTGGCTTTAGAAGAAGTAGACAGTCAAGGAAAACTCCAGCCAAATGAAAAATGGCCAGTATTTGTTGATTGGTCAAACAATTTTGATAAGCAAACTGCTGGGCAAGCAATTCTCATCTATGTGCTGAAGCAATTTGTTGAGTTAGCTAAAGTGCAAGCAAACGAAGATGCCGCTAAATATCAACGGTTAATCGAAAAGTATTCTAACTTTGCGCAAAAACAGTTATTTGATAAGACAAAGGGATTCTTTGTTAGTGGCTCTAAACAAGAAATTAATATTGCTAGTCAAGTATGGATGGTTCTGGCACATGTATTGACTGATGAGCAAAACAAACAGTTAATGACCAATGGCATAAAACGATTTTTCCCGGTGACTGGCATTGCAACACCGTACATGTACCATCACATTGCGGAAGCATTGTTTGAATCGGACCATCAAAAAGAAGGAATTCAATTGATCAAAAATTATTGGGGTAAAATGATTCAATTGGGTGCTGATACTTTTTGGGAAGCCTTTAAACCTGAGGATCTTCACTTCTCACCATATGGTTCTCCGATTATTAATAGTTATTGCCATGCGTTGAGCTGCACGCCGACGTATTTAATTAGAAAATACTTAATTAATGAATAAGATATATTGGTTAATCAAACTTTTAAAAATAGAAAAAGCCTCTGAAAATATTTTTCAGAGACTTTTTTTTGGAATTAACCATGAATTTTATTTTTAATCGAAAACCAACCAACATGAAAGAGGTACGCAGAAACAAAAGATAATATCCAAGTAATGATATAGCAACTGATAATTGCCCATACAGGATGAACATTCCCTAAACTATGACCAAATACATGCCAGATAAGTTGTAACCAAAATACGTTTGATAAATATGCACGGTAAGCATAAGTAGCTAAAAAGTGCATTGGATTTAAAATTGTTGAGCGTTGACGAATATTCATAAATGCTAAAGCAGCAACCAGTCCGATTACCGCTAAGGCATAGATCGTCATTGATGGTTTGTAGTAAATTGCATTGGCCAAACTTACGGGATGTCCAAAACCACTTAATTCGGCATTGGTCCAAACGAAGGAGAGGACAAGGACAATCGCAATAAGCCACCAAAATTTACGAAGCAGGTTTTCTAGCTGAGCGTGTTTCTTCCAAGCTAAAGCACCTAAAATACCGTAAATAATAAAACTAATAAAAATTCGATCCAATAAATACCAATTTTGCATTTGTGATCCGTAGAAAACAAAGTGATCATAAAACAATAGCCAGCAGAAATAACCAATTATAGTGATTGCTAAAACGACATACAAGCGTTTAGTAGATTTCACTGTCCACCGTGACAACCACCAAAAAAATGGCATCAAAATGATAAATTGAAGCATCATCGTGTTGTACCAAAGATGAGGAGCCGCATTACCATTGATAAATTGCCATAAAAAGCTGGTGATATTATGAAATTTGGTAATTTGTTGAACATTCGGTAAACAAATTAGGTAAATTAGCGTCCACCAAAAAGTTGGTACGAACAAAGCTGAAAACTGTTTAGACATATAACTTCCGTAATTACGAAGGTCAGAAGTCTCATTTGTTCGAATGGTTGTGAATAAGATTCCAAAAATAAATGCCGGCGCTGTATATTTCACAAGATTATATACAACACCGATTCCTGTTTGCACATTCAGACTGGGTCCAGTTGTTAAGACAAGTGAAAGGACAGTTTGCATCATAACTGCAGTACAGGCAAAAACTTTCATATAATCACCAACATCAGCTGCTGGTGTGTTTGTTTTTGTTGTCATTGATAGAGTTGCCACCTTTATTGAAGTTGTGAGATCAATTAAAAATGACAAAGTAGATTGCAAAGTAAATATAGCAGGTTATTTAAAAATTGGCAAACTAAATTTTTAATTCATGTTTTTGAGCATCCACAAAAATTTCAACCAATTCGTTGCTGATTTCTCGCTGAATATTGTTTAGTTGATGGGTCGATGAACAAAGATATATCGTTCGACGCATTACATCAGGAGTTAATCGGGCAAGATGCAAATGGTTACCGACATTTTGCCAGGTAACTGCGGGGATAAACGTCATCCCAACGCCTTCATCGATCAGGCCGCGGACAGTTGCTGGATCATCAGTTTCGTATTTAAATTTTATTGTTAATTGATGTTGTTCAAAATAAGTATCAATAGTTTTTCGTAGTTGATTATGACTGCCGAGGCCGACAAACTGCGTGTTAATCAGAGTGGATGGATTTATGGTGTTGTTTGGGTAGTCGGATTTCCAGCCAACAAAAATCTCTTCACTAATTATAGGGGCAGTAAAATATTTCGGAATCTTCCGGGTCGTAACGATAAAGTCGTACTGCTGCAAATCCGTATCCATTTGAACATGTTGAGCAATATTCAAACGAACATTGGGTAAATTTTTTTGGATGCGGTTCACTATTTGAGGAATCAAAGTAGAACCGACTTCAAATAGAATTGAGATTGGTTGTTCAGAAGTTTTGATTCCACCGGACACAGAGGAAATACCCCGATCAAGCAAGTTCAGACTGTCATTCACATAACTGTAAAATAGTTTACCAGCACGGTTGAGTTTGATAGTTCTTCCTACCCGATCAAAGAGCTGTACGTTAAGCTCGGATTCGAGCTGTTTGATGGTCTTACTTACAGCAGATTGTGATACAAAAAGAAGTTCAGATGCTTTTGTAATGCTTTCTTGGCTGGCGACAACCGAAAAATAACGTAGGTGAGTGAGATTCATTTTAATGACGCTCCTTTTATAGTTAACCATTTGGTTATGTATCATTCCATCTTTCTATTATACATATTACCGAAATGATATTAAAGTAACCCTTGTGAGATTAATTAAAATGAAAGCTGGCATGTGAAATATGAATACTTTATGGATGTTTCCAGGTCAAGGATCACAACGCCAAGGAATGTTATCAACCACGGCACTATCCTTACGAAAGCAGGTTACTGAATTAACTGGTATTAAATTGGAAGATACCGATCAAGGTTATATGGATTCTGTTCAGATTCAGTTAAGTATTCTAATTTTACAGTTAAGTCAAGTAGATGAAATGAAGGCTACGGGTTGGCAGCCCAATCTGGTCGCAGGGCATTCTCTGGGTGTTTTTGCGGCAGCGTATGCAGCAGGAGTAATTAAGACGACAGATGCAATTAAAATTGTTGCACTTCGAGCAAAAGAAATGCAGAATGCATACCCTAAAGGATACGGAATGGGCGTCATTGTTGGGCTTTTGCGTAACGAAGTGGCCGCAATTGTGGATAGTGAATTTGATGAAAAAGCGCCTGTTTATGTTTCCAATCAAAATTCACAATTACAGGTTACGATATCTGGAAATATTGCAGGAATCAAGCAAATTTTGGAAAAAGCAAAGCAAAAGGGTGCTCAAAAAGCAAAATTACTTAGAGTCCCAGTTCCATCGCACTCGCCTTTGATGAGAGGTGTTGCAAAAGAGTTAACGGATGCGTTGGGAAAGATTCAATTACAAAAACCAACTTGTATTTATTTAGCAGATTATAACGGCCATGCAACCAGAAGCGTTGAAGAAGTAGCTTATGATTTAGGAAATAATTTGGCCTACCCGGTGTATTGGGATGTCATGATGGATGTGGCTAAGGAGTATTTGATGGATTCAGCAGTTGAATTTTCACCAGGCCATGTTATGACCGGGTTACTTAAAACTAAGTTACCAGATATGCGGACCATTTCAATGGCGGATATGGGTTTGGATGATGCTAAGTTTTTATTAACAAAATGGCAGAAATTAAGTTAAAGAATTGATGGTAATGTGAATAAGATTTTGCGAAAGCAATGCGAAAGCAAAATAGACATTAATTACGAAGAGGAGAAATAACATGAGTGAAATTAAAAGTTGGACAACTCATCGGGATGCAAAACAGCAAAAAATAGAAAATGCTGCTAGTTTACTTGATGGCAAGTTTGCTAAAACTCAAAATGCAAAAGAATTATTAGAATTGTTAATCGATTCAGACGATAAGGTAGTTTTAGAAGGCGATAATCAGAAACAAGCAAGCTTTTTATCTAAAGTGTTAGCCAGTGTTGATCCTGAAAAGGTTCATGGTTTGCATATGATTATGTCGAGTATTTCACGTCCAGAACATTTGGACCTGTTCGATTTAGGGATTGCAAATAAGATGGACTTTTCTTTTGCTGGTCTGCAAAGTACGCGAGTTTCTCAAATGATCGCTGATGGTACGATGCAGGTTGGGGATATTCATACGTATCTTGAATTATATGCGCGTCTTTTTGTTGATTTAATTCCAAATGTTGTTTTGGTTGCAGCAGATAAGGTTGATCGTGACGGAAACTTGTATACAGGTAACAACACTGAGGAAACGCCAGTCATTGTTGAGTCGGCAGCGTTCAAGGATGGAATTGTTATTGTCCAGGCTAATGAAATTGTTGATAAAGTTCCGCGCGTTGATATTCCTAGTGATTGGGTAGATGTGGTGATTCCAGCTGATGAGCCTTATCAATTGGAACCATTGTTTACAAGAGACCCACAAAACATTACTGAATTGCAAGTTTTAATGGGCATGATGGCTATTCGCGGAATTTACGAAAAGCACAATGTTCAGTCTGTAAACCATGGAGTTGGTTTTAATACAGCAGCTATTGAATTACTTTTACCAACATATGGCGAACAACTTGGATTAAAAGGGAAAATTATTCCTAACTGGGAAGTTAATCCAACGCCGACGTTAATTCCCGCCATTGAAAGTGGATGGATTAAATCTATTCATAGTTTTGGTGGCGAAGTTGGGATGGAAAAGTATATTGCGGCCCGACCTGACATTTTTTTCGTTGGAAAAGATGGCAGTATGCGTTCCAACCGTGCTTACGGCCAAATGGCTGGCCAATATGCTTTAGATATGTTTGTAGGTTCAACTTTACAAATCGATAAATTTGGTAATTCTTCAACGGTTACAAATGGCCGTCTATCAGGATTTGGTGGTGCCCCAAACATGGGAAGTAACCCTACTGGACGTCGTCATTCAACACCTGCCTGGCAGAGTTTGCGACCTGATAACGATCCGCTTGGTAAAGGTCAAAAATTAGTTGTTCAAATGGTAGAAACCTTTGGAGCTAACAAGAAACCAGTTTTTGTCGATCATTTGGATGCCGAAGAGGTTCGTAAGGAAGCTAAATTAAAGAATGTACCAATCATGATTTATAGTGAGGATACGACCCATATCGTGACTGAAGAAGGAATTGCATATCTTTACAAGACAGACAGTATGGCGGAACGCCAAGCTGCAATTGAAGCGATTGCCGGAGTAACACCTGTTGGTTTGCGAAGTAATGCTAAAACATTAGCAGATTTACGTGCTCGTGGCATTGTTGCATTACCAGAGGATATTGGTGTAGCTCGTGGGCAAGCAAAACGTTCTTTATTGGCGGCCCAGACAATGGATGATTTAGTTGAGTGGTCGAATGGACTTTATACGCCACCAGCAAAATTCCGTAGTTGGTCATAAAATAATTTGGAGTGAGGATTGTGATAAGAGTAAGTTCAGCAGAAAAATTAGCCACTCAGGCCGTAAATGCATTGAAATGGGAAGCCAGGTTTTCACCCAAACCGGGACTGGTTACTAAAATCTCTAACGGATCTCATACTGACATGAACATCGACTTATTTTTGCGTTCTGCTGATAGTCTGTATGAAACATTTTTACAAATTGCAGTTGTTTCCGAGCATGCACCAATCTCACGAGATCTGCGAGAACAAATTGGGGCAATTGGGCGTAAAGGAGAACAAAAAATGTTCGAAACAACCCATGGGATTAATACTCATAAAGGAGCTATTTGGGCGCTAGGCGTATTGGTTTCCGTGACGAGTAGTGCTAACACCACTAATACAACTGATATTTTTGAAAAAGCAGGACAGTTAGCGCAAATCCCTGATCGGTTTGTAAATGCGCATGCCAAACCTACGTACGTGTCTAAAGCTAAGCAACAGTATCATGTAAACGGCGCTCGTGAGGAAGCCGCAGATGGTTTTCCAAATGTAGAAAAGGCCCTAAATATTATCAGGACTAGTAAACAAATTGATCAAGACCAATGGCTCAAAGTATTGTGCACACTATACGCAAACGTCGATGATACAAATGTTATTCATCGGAGTAATCTCAAAGTTTTGAGGCAGTTTCAAAACGAAGCTCGGTCCGCTTATGAAGAATCGGACACTTTAAACAGCCTTGCTTTTCGAGATTTACAAAAAACGGTGGATCATTATCAAATATCTCCTGGTGGATGTGCGGATCTTTTTGCTGCAACCTATTTCTTACACAATTTTGATTTATAAGGAGGATAAAAATGGAAAAATTAACTTTTTCTTTTAAAAATACAAAACCTGTTCAGCATCCCGTTCATGTGGGTGTTGTAGCATCAGGGGACTTGGAAGTTATTTTCAAACCAGCTACTTCAAAAGAAACTACTTTAAATATTGTAACTGGAAGTGACGGTTTTAAAGAGGTTTGGCAAAATGTGTTGGCCCGGTTCTTTGAACGTTATCCATTATTAGCAGATATTGAAATTAATGATTTCGGAGCTACTCCCGGTGTTGTGAACTTACGTTTAACTCAAGCAATGGAGGCGCTGGACAATGAAGAATAGTTTTGTTGAATTAAGTGGTCGTGACAGAGCGACCGCCTTATTGGATGAAGGAACGAGACGAGAACTTGTCGGACCATTTGATAACATGATTTCGCCACACCTGGAACCGCAAGGAATCGTGCCTGAGAGTGATGATGGTGTGATCTTAATGAAAGGTCAACTGGAAAAGAAAAACGTTTTAGTTATTTCAATTGAATCTGCTTTTCAAGGCGGCGGAATCGGTGAAGTCAGTGGTGCCAAAATTGTTGCTGCTTTGGAACAAGTTTTAAAAGACAATCAAAACGGCACAACAATTTATCCAATTATTATTTTGGATACTGGTGGAGTTCGTTTACAGGAAGCTAATTACGGGTTGCTTTCAATTTCAGAAATTCAAAATGCCGTTGTTGCTATTAAAAAATATGTGCCAGTCATTGGGCTTGTGCCTGGAAGGGTTGGCTCTTTTGGTGGAATGTCAATTACCTCAGCAATTTTGTCGTACTTGATTGCGACCAAGAAAGCACGGATTGGTTTAAATGGTCCTGAAGTTATTGAACAAGAAGCTGGTGTTCGTGAATTTGATTCAAGCGACAAAGATCTTATCTGGGATACATTGGGGACAAAACAGCGTTCAGTAACTGGGATTGTTGATGAAGTTGTAGAAGATTCCGTTGAAGTGATGAGAGATGCTGTTAGTAAAGCTATTTCTGAAAAGAAAGATGCAAAACGAACTGAAAAAGCAGATTTTTATCTTTCGTTGTTAGACAAACTAGATATGAGTAAATCATTGAATACAACTGAGTATCGTAACTTATACAAAGATGTAAAAACTATTTCGCACCCAATTAGTGAGGCAGTTTCTACACCAGATGAGAAGGCCAAAAGCCGCGGACGTCTTTGGTTTGAAAAATTAACCGGTATTAAAAATGCCGAAACAAACGTTTCAACCGTTCTACAAGCAACCGTCAGTGGCAAAACTTATATTGCAATTGTGCCCGATCCAAAAAATCATTTTCCACGTGTTCGTAATGGTGAAGCTGGTTTACAAGAAGGATTCGCGATTGCCAACGTGGTCAATCAGGTGATCAAAGAAGATGCAGACAAAGAAAATAAACGACCAATTATTATTATCGTGGATGTTCCTAGTCAGGCGTACGGATATAAGGAAGAACTAATTGGTATTCATGTGTCTTTGGCTTCTAGTGCTGCAGCATATGCTAAAGCACGTCAAGCTGGACATCCTGTTATCTCCTTTATTCCAGGTGATGCAGTATCTGGTGGCTTTTTGGCCCATGGATTACAATCTAACCGTCTAATTGCCTTAGATGATGATTCAATTACAATTCAGGCAATGTCCAAAGCTAGTGCAGCTCGGATTACACAAAGGACGATTGCAGAACTTGAAGAAGCAACCAAACATGTACCAGCCATGGCCTATGACATTGACAATTATGAAAAACTTGGCGCTTTATATCAATTAGTTAAGGGTGTTTCTTCATGGGATGCTGATGACCAATCAGTGGATAAAGTGAAGAAAATTATTAATGAAGCGATTGATAGTGCTAAAGGCGATGCCAACAACCTTCATTTCCGTTATGAAACAAAGATCGCTAAAGAAAGCGGCCGAGTAGCAACGATCAAGATGCGGCAAGCAGTTGCTGACCAGTGGCGTGAGTAATTATGAATTTTTACCCGCATGATTTAGTTAAACTAAACATTGTTAAGATTTTAAAACAGAATCCGACTTTTCCAGAATGGGTAAGTCAGTCTTTATTATCCGCACCTTGGGTAGTTGTTCGTCGAGGAGAGCAAAAAGTTGGAATGATTCCAGTGGGTGTGCGAGGGAAGACTCGAAGTCAAAGACAAGCTTTGACGGTGTCGGAACAGGCGGTCATAACTAAAGTTTCACCATATGAACTTGTTCATAAAAAGGCTTGGGTTTCCGTAGATACTTCCCGAAAGGCACTGCCGGTTTTTCAGGCTCTAGAAGCAATTGTTCCAATTATGCGTGAGTTTGAGTGGGGAATTGGTGGAAGTGCTGGATACGAGCTGGCCAGTGGTAGATCCATGGCTAACGTGCATAGTGATTTAGATATCATTGTTCAGAAATTTCCTAAAATTAGTGATAAAGAGGCTTTAAAATTGCTTGCAGAATTAAATCAGTATGGCGTGCATATTGATTTGCAAGTTGTTGAGGAGCAAAATGGTTTCTCTCTTGAAGAGTATGCGAATAACCGAAGTCAAACAATTTTAATGAAGACAGATCAGGGCCCGCGTTTAGTAACGGATCCTTGGAAAGTAGTAACTGAAAAATAAATTCTAGAAAGTGTTGTAACACTAATTGTTGCGACGCTTTTTAGCTTAGAATGGTGAGTTTATGAAATTTCAAACAACAGATGGTGTCTGGATTGATTATCTAGATCAAGGTAAAGGAAATCCAGTGATTCTGGTGACTGGTTTTGGTGGCTATAAAGAGATCTGGGTGTTGCAGGTTCAATATTTGTTAAAGATGGGGTATCGTGTGATCACGTATGACCATCGAAATCAGGGTGGTTCACAACGAAATGTTTTTCCACAATCAATGAATAGTCTTATTTTAGATTTACGGGAACTTGTTCAAAAGTTAAACATCCACGCGCCCCTTTTAATTGGGCATTCGATGGGGGCTAGTGTATGTTATGGCTACATTGATCAGTTTTCGGATGTAGCAGGTGTAATCGGTGTGGATCAAACACCAAAAATGTTGAATACAAAGGACTGGTCGTTTGGTTTTTTAAACGCAAATGAAAATAATTATCAAGAAGTTTCAAAAATTTCTCCAGAAGTTCACGAAACTTTAAATGGATTGGATCAACGGGTGATAGGTGAATTGTTTAATGCCAAAAATAAAAATCCGTTTAGACGTGAAGCTAATTATCAACTTCTGTTGGATCATTTTCGGAAAGATTGGCGAGAAACACTAGCCAATACAACTGTTCCAGTAATGTTAATGTCAGCAGTTCAAAGTCCATACTATAAAGCCGCCTTTGTGGATGAAGTATCGGGCACCAATTCCTGTGTCAGCGGCGTTAAACTTAATAATTGTGGCCATGTAATCATGGCGGAAGTTCCGGATGAATTCAATCAATTATTGAGACACTTCTTGTTGAAAAACCATCGGCGCCAGGTTATTTCAAAAGATTTATGTCAAAATAATATAAGAGATTAAAAGAAATATTCTTTGGTAAGGTTGGGTCTATAAAAGACAATCACCTATCAAAGAATATTTTTGTTTTCATGACTATTTTTGCGGTTGTTCAAAAAAAATACAATTTAAAATTTACCTGAGAATATAAACTTTACGAATGACACATGGTGTCGTCAACATGAGTATTATTACAAATAACGAAGCATTTGAATAATCAAAATAGGTGGTATCGAGATGATAAGTTACGAAGAGGTGTACGCCAAACTAGTTAAAGATTCCCAAATTAATTCTTATTTGGATGAAGCGGATATGACAACTAAAGCCAAAAAAGAATTTTTGATGTATATAATTATCCAGACGTTAAAATACGGTAAAAATGCTCAAGGATCAGTTGCAAACCTCCCTCATGATTATGTGGTCATTGATATCGAGTCAACTGGGTTGGCTAGAGACAAAGACGAAGTGATTCAACTTAGCGCGATTAAATATTATAACGATAAACAGGTTGAACAATTTGATACGTTTGTGAAACCAGTACAACCACTCACAGGCTTCATCAGTAATCTTACTGGAATAACAGCGCAGATGCTTGAAGATGCACCGACATTTCATGAAATAGCTTCTAGCTATCGGTCTTTTATTGGTAATTATCCAATTGTTGGACATAATATTGTTCGTTTTGATATCCCATTTTTGAAGGCCAATGGCATGACTTTTGGTGATAATCGACTCATTGATACCTTTTTGCTCGCCAAGACCAAAAGAGTACCGGCCTCTAAATATAGTTTACCTACGCTCAAAAATTATTTTGACATTCACAATCGTTCTCATAACTCTTTAAATGATTGTAAAACCACAGCGATTGTTTATCAGCATCTGGCCGCTGATGAGCTAGCTTCTGTACTGGTAAAAAACCATCACCAGAGTATTTTCGATCATCAAAAGGTGGTAGTTTACGGCACATTTGAAGGGATCTCTAATTCTCAGATGAAACAATTAGTAGTCAAGTATGGTGGTCGGGTGACACAAGAAATCAGTAAGGATGTTGATATTTTTATTGATGGAGAGAAATTAGAGAATGGTCCGAGTTTAGAAGAAAAAACAGCACATGATTTTTTTGAAAAATGCGGACACTTACAAATTATGAATGGTGGAGAGATAACACAACGCTTAAAAAAAATAGAATCGGCAAAATGGCAATGTTCCGGAAATGATATTGTTGAGTAATTGATTCTTACAAGGTCGAGGGGTGTTTGAGATGAAGTATACAAGTAGACAACGAGTCCTTGATGTTATGTTTCGCTTGCTTGAAGGAGAGCAGTTTACTTTTAACAGTTGGGAAGATTTTTACGGAATAGAAGGTGAGAAGGAGAAAGCTAGAAGACGAAAGTTTCAACGCGATTTAGCCGAAATTAGAACAGTACTAGATGTTCCGGGGTCCAAAACGCAACTTGTAAGTCAGATGCAAAATAGTTCGTTTTCTAAACGGCATGCCGTGTATCATGTTAAAAATAAAACATCTGCAGAAGATAAATTTACTTATGCCGTGACCATTGCTCAAATTATACTAGGTAGTCGTGCTTTGATTAAGAAGGAACGAGACCAATTGCTTGATTATCTATCTGAAAATATGGATAGGGCGCAAAAAGAAAAATTTACAGAGTACTTAAAAATACCAAAATATGGATATATTGAACTATACGAAAAAACGGCCTTATTTAAAAAAATATCTGCCTGTACACAGGCGATCATCAGTAGAAATATTTTGAAGTTTGCTTATAAAAATGCGAATTCTGAAATAACAATTCATGAGGCACAACCAGAGATCTTATATTTTGATACGCACTTCTTTTATATCGTGATGCAACACGCAGGTCAAAAAAATGTAAGGGTGTACCGTTTAGATCGGATAGATAAAATCATCAAAGAAGAAGCGGGAAACACTAAAAGGAATGCGAATCACTATAATTTACAGGATCAGCGTAAGGAAGCTTATTTAATTCCTCTGGGGAATCCGATAACTTTTAAATTCAAATGTCGGATATCAGTACTCACGGCCTTAAACAATTTCCCGATTTCTGAAGTTATTCATACAGAGAAAAATGCCGATCCAATTATTAAAGTCACAGCAAGAGAAGACGGAGCGCTGCTTTGGTTATTAAGTCAGGGTAATAACGTCCAAGTAATTGAACCAATTTCTTTAGTTAGAAAAATTAGAGAGATTCTCAAAAAATCTTTGGAACAGTATGAAGATTAGGAGATAATGGCGTAACTAAAAAAGTAAAAACGATAACATCTAAAGGAGAGACTCATTATGTTAACTGATAAAAATTATGAAGAATTAGAAAAAAAGTATGGCAAGTATAGTAGTTGGGCGCTTTGGAATTTAGATCCAGCAGAGGGAAAACAGCATTATAAACAAGTTGGATTTCAAACATTTGAATCAAAAATAAATGATCCTAATTTTCGTAAAACGCATATAAAAACGTCAGCAATTATTTTAAATACTAATTGGTCATCCGGAGGCAAGACACATCAAAAGAATTGGCAGGATTTCCATAATACCGAGTTAAGCCATGGTCACGACTACACACTTGCTAAATTATTTTTAAACACACCGTTTGAAGGCTGTTACATCACAGATATTATTAAAAGTTTTCCAGAAACCAATAGCAACAAGGTTTTGCAATATGTGAAGAATCCAAAAAATATCGGAAAACTAAAGGAAAGTGCTGAAATGTTTAACGATGAATTAGCAATCATCCAGCCCCAACGTTTAATTGTTTTAGGGAAGAACACATTGGATATTTTGAAATATATGCAAAATAAGCAAAATTTAATTGATATCAGTAATTTGCAGGTGAGTGAATTTGATCACTTTTCAAAGGTCCAGTCCAAGGAGAAATTTCAAAATGAGCACGAAGCAATTGTAAAGTTATAAACAATTTGACGATAATACAAACAAATCTAGATTAGTTCTAAGAAAAGGCTATTTTTTCCTAGGACTCTTTTTGCATTGGTATGTAAAATTTTCTAAATAAAAAACAAAATTCCTTAAGTTTTGCGAACCCAGACATGAGTTTGTTTGATATACTAGACCGGTATGACTAATAAACTACAGCCAACATATGGCCGTGGTGCCTAATTGTGTTCGGCTTTTCATTTAACACGAAAAATTTTAAAAAAAATATCTAACTATTTGAAATGAGTTTTGGAAGAAGGACAAAGGCTTTGAAAATTCAAAATATTTTGCTGCTTAGTGCAAACTGGATAACTCAGTTACTTGTGGCCCAATTAATCATTTCGGGATTTGTGAATTTTTATACACAAGTTTGGAATCGGGGGTTTGGGGATGTCCATCAATCACATAAAAAACGAGTTATTTATCGTGGTTTATTGATTGTGGTGAGCACCGGTTTGAGCATGCTTTTATTTTTGGCGGGGTATGTAAACGCTAGTAATACTACAACGATGATGTATCATAATATTGCTTTATTTATCTTAATTCTCGCCATTCTCGATGAAGGCATTAATGGTGGTGAATTTTTAATTCGCTGTGCCAGTCTGACCACATTATGGCTTCTCCATCACAGCAGCGACTACACAACTCCCCGTTTTGGAATTTCATTATTGGCAATGTGGTTTGTACTGGTAATTATCTGGCAATATCGAGCAAAAATAGAGGCCAGTTTTCCATTGCGCTTGCTAGTTTGTATGCTGGTGGCGATTGATTTTTGGGTCACTTTGCCACTCCATTCTGTTGGCATGCTTGTGACGCCCTCCATTGCTATCCAAGCAATTTTGATGTTTTTCTTAATGAAAATTTCTACGGGAAATCAACAGACTTTATGGAATCATAACGCGCAACTTGCATACTCTGCTAATTATGACAAGATGACAAATACAAAAAATTATGGCGCATATCGAAAAGATATTTTTAATGATTTTGGGATTGCACATACGAAGCATCAGCCATTGTCGATGGCTGTCCTTGATATCGATCATTTTAAGCTGATCAATGATAAGTACGGTCATTTGGCAGGTAATAAGGTCCTTACTGAAATTGCGAGCGTATTAAAAGATACAATTGCCCAATACAGCAGTGCTTACAGATTATATCGAACTGGTGGTGAGGAGTTTGTACTGGTATTTCCAGATTGTTCGGTAAACGAGGCCTTGCCAGTTCTTAATCATTGCTGGACGGCAGTTAGAAATATGAATCTTAACTATGAAAAACATCAGATTAAAGTCACAATTTCAATTGGAGCAACCGAGGCAATTGACAGCGACAAATCGGCTGTAAACGTTTATGAACGGGCGGATAATTCTTTATACACGAGTAAAAAGCATGGTCGCGATGCAGTTACTGTTAACGGAAAGACTTCAAACGGGGATGACAATTTAGAACGGGAAACTTATGCGTTCTTTGTGAAAGGCGTTTATGACAGAAGTTCAAATCAAGAACGGCGACGGGTTGCCAATGAGTTGCTCTTACGCAGTTACGATTATGACAAGCAAAAATGGACAGTTCCGACTGAGGATTATTTAGACATTGATACTCGTCTTACGTTGATGCAAGATGCGTTAGTCAATAGCCGATGTCGCTCAATTATTATTTCTTTGTCAATTGCGGATTTTCTGGATCCAATGACGGCTAATAAAATAATTGCTTTTTTCAATAGTCCTGATGGTCCAGAAAACATGTTTATTGAACTTAAAGATATTCCAACGACTAATTTATTAAAGTCGATGATGGAACAACTTCACCAAAATGGAATTATTGTTCTGATTAGTAAGATTAATGATAATCGACACTTTGAAAAGATTGTTGCAAGTCTGAAGTATGTTGATGGGATTAAGTTGGATATTCATGTTAAAGATAAAACAAAGTTTCCAATTTATTTACGGAAAGATATCCAATTTTGGCGAGATATTGCCAAGAAATGGCACGTTATGCTTGTAATTGATGGCGTGGCCAACCAATCGATGGAAAGTTGGCTAATGGAACAAGAGGGGCTTGATTATTTAGAGGGGGATTACTTTGGTGACGCAAAGCTACCGTTACTAAAAAAATAAATAAATTAAAAGGGGTAAGCTTATTGTGGTTAAAATAAGCTTACCTTTTAGGATGGAAAAATTTAAATGCTAATTGCCTTATTTAAATGGAGCGGATGGGGCTTTTCATAGAAGTAGCCCTGGCGAATATCAATGTTAAATCGATCAATAAACTCATCGATTTTTTCGTTTTCAATCCCTTCTAAGATGAACCGTACTTTATGAAGTTTGGCGAAATTACGCCAGTAAAGCATTCTTTGCTGAATTTCAGGTAAAAAGACCGATTGTCCAAAGTTCTGTAAAGCAAATTTAATTTCGTGTGTAAACGGAATAAGTTTTTTTACGAATGCTTCCGTGTTACAACCGCAATCAACATCATCAATGGAAATGCTCATCTCTTCATTGATAAATTGCTGAAGGACTGCGATGATGTCATTATCTGAAAAATCAATGTCTACGACGTCTTCAGTTAGTTCGATCTGGATTTGAACAGGACGAAGCCGTTTTTGAGCTTGAATAAGGGACTCAATAATATCCGGATTTAAAAGTTGGGCTCGGTTTAGGTTAACTGAGATAAAGGGGACCTTTTGAGCTAACTGCTTAGCGACCTCAATTAGTTCATCAACAATGACATGGGCTGGGACGGTAGAGAAGTTGTCTACAGGACCCCAGAATGTTTTGGCTTGTTGGCGAAGTAATAGTTCGTAGCTAATAACGGACTGATTATATTTATTTATGATTGGTTGAATAAAATATTGATACAAAGTAAATCCCTCTTTAAAAACAGTTATTTTAATTAAAAAGACCCGTAGCTTGGCTTTCTCAAGTACGGGTCGTATCCTCGCTGGCGTGCAATAAAAAGCCATCACGAAGTTGAGCAGAATAAATTTCTTAAATTTAAAATACCATTTATGGGGTGAATTTACAATAGTTATCTGATTTTTATTATGATTGGTCTAACGGCTGAACTTTATCCATTACGCAAAACATGATATTCTATAAAAAATAATGATGAAGTTTAGGTGAAAACAATGGAAAATAAAAAAGTGAATTTTTGTCCAAACTGTGGTTTCGAATTAGCAGCTGGTGCTAAATTTTGTCCCAATTGTGGATATGCGCTACAGCCCATGAAAGAAACGCCTTCTGAACCAATAACAAGAAGTCAACAACATGCACAACGTTCAGGATACGCGGAAACAAATGAGCAAGGACCGAGAAATCCTAAAAATAAATCAAACGGAACTTGGAAAATTATTGGAGCTGTTTTGATTGGGATGCTAATTGCCCTCGGGATTGGAACATGGTTTATTATGTCTGCTGGCAATAAGGTCAGTGGTGGGGATGCTGATAACTATAGTCGTGTACAAACAAAAACTAGTTCTAAGAAAGCCAGCTCTGCTAAAGAGGTTACCTCAAGTGTGGAATCAAGTAGTTCTAGTTCCAGTTCTGAAGAAGTCACGGATAAATTGGATATCAATCAGTTAGATCCAGAGGAATCCGGGGCCGCGATCATTCACTACGGTAGCGATGAAATTACTGATTCGGCAGTTTGGGCTGACATTTGGTCAGAGGCGGACGCTACCGGAATGACTATTTATGTGAATAATTTTGATGAAGTTAGTGATGATACCCTTAGTAATCCTGGTGAGGACAATGTTTTGTATACGGTCAAAATAGCATCTACCGATAGTTCTTCAACTCGTTTGTTTTATACGCTGAGGGATGGTTATGTGAATTACTATACTGGAAGTTATGAAGACCACAAATATACATTTGATAATTTTGGTGAAGCAGTTGCAACAGTTAGCTTAAAACATATTGTTTCGCAGGCTAATCAGGATTCAGATACAGTAGAATCGATTAGAAATGCGGCGGTTACAGTTGATGATGACCGGTAAATAATTAAATTCAAGGCTGATTTGTCGGTCTTTATGTAACCTGTAAAGAAAAAACACTTTACATCTAAATGAATAACTGGTATATTATTTAACGTGAAATAAAACAGGAGGTGTTGACATGTCTGTAAAAATTCGTTTGAAACGAATGGGTTCAAAAAAGCGTCCTTTCTATCGTGTTGTTGTTGCTGATTCTCGCTCACCACGTGATGGTCGTTTTATCGCCCAAGTTGGTACTTACAATCCATTAGTTAATCCAGCTGAAGTAAAATTAAATGAGGAAGACATCTTAGGTTGGTTAAGCAATGGTGCTCAACCATCAGATACCGTTAAGAATATTCTTTCAAAAGCTGGAATTATGAAGAAGTATCACGAATCAAAGCTTGCTAAGTAATCGGGATAACTGATTATGAAAGATATAGAAGCTTTAATCTTAGCAATTGTTAAACCGCTCGTTTCTCATCCAGAGCGAATCTCAATTGAACAATCAGAATCAGAACGTTTTTATGAATTTCATTTAAGTATGGATCCAGCTGATGTTGGCCGAGTTATTGGACGACGTGGGCGAGTTGCTCAGGCGATTCGAAACGTTGTTTATAGCTTTCGCCTTCAAGGTAATAAGCGGGTTCGGTTGGTGATTGAAGACGGCAAATCGAAAAACTCTTAAACGAAACCTGGTTTTGTTTAAGAGTTTTTATTATATTATGAGGTAGATTAATGCAATATTTTAATGTGGGTAGAATTGTTAATACACATGGCATTCAAGGTGAAGTAAAAATCATGCCCATCACAGATTTCCCAAAAGATAGGTTTCAGGTGGGTAAGCAATTGTACTTGTTCTCACCTAAAAGTGAAGATAAACCAGTAAAAACGTTAGAAGTTTCCAAAGTTCGACAACAAAAAGGCCTCTATTTTTTACGCTTTGTGGGTTTAGATTCCATCAATGATGTTGAGAAATATAAAGAGTTTGATTTAAAAATTCCGGAAGAGGATCGAGGACAACTTGCTTCTAACGAATTTTATTATAACGATATTATTGGCTTAGACGTTTATGATTTAGATAATCAACTATTGGGTCAGATATCTGAAATCATGTCACTTGGTGCCAATGATGTTTGGGTAGTTAAACGGCCAGGCCAAAAAGATTTACTATTACCATATATTCATCAGGTTATTAAACAGGTGGATTTAAAGACCCATCGCGTAATAGTGGAATTATTAGAGGGGCTTGATGAATGAAAATTGACATCTTAAGCCTTTTTCCAGATATGTTTAGTGGCCCGATGCACGAATCAATTGTGGGTAAAGCTATCGAAGATCATCTGCTTGATATTGATGTGACTAATTTTCGTGATTATTCTAGCAATAAACACAATAATGTCGATGACTATCCGTATGGCGGTGGGGCTGGGATGCTTCTTCAACCACAGCCGATTTTTGATGCAATGGCCGCCATTGATGAAAAAAATCAACAGTTGCCAAAAGGACGCGTGATTATCCTAGATCCAGGCGGTAAACCGTTTAACCAAAAGATGGCTGAAAATTTTGCTAGTGAGTCACACTTAACATTCATTTGTGGGCATTACGAGGGATACGATGAACGTATTAAAACGCTCGCCACTGATGAAGTTTCTCTAGGAGATTATGTCCTGACTGGTGGTGAACTTGCGGCAATGGTTATGATTGACGCAACTGTTCGCCTCTTACCAGGAGTGCTAGGAAATGAAGAATCTGCTCCGGGGGATTCTTTTTCTACCGGATTATTGGAATATCCACAATATTCGCGTCCGGCCGATTTTAGGGGGATGCAAGTTCCAGAGGTGTTACTGAACGGAAATCATCAATTGATCGCTCAATGGCGTCGTAAACAAGCTTTAAAGCGAACCCTGCAAAAGCGTCCAGACTTATTAGATAAAATTAAGCTTGATCGTAAAGATTTTGAATTATTAGAAGAGATTAAGCTTGAATTTAGTGACGACACTGATGATTAGTTGGGTTTAAAACAGCTTTACAGTGTTTTGATTTTATGCTAACATATTAAATAGTCTGTTAAGACAAACACACAATATTCCGCTGTTCAAAAAGGATAAGAATGTTGATGAAAGGAAGGTTCTCAATGAATCTATTAATTAATAAAATTACCGAGTCACAATTGCGTGATGACATCCCTGATTTCCGTGCTGGAGACAGTGTTCGTGTGCATGCACGAATCGTTGAAGGAACACGTGAACGTATTCAGCTTTTTGAAGGCGTTGTTATCAAACGTCATGGTGTTGGAATCAGTGCAACATATACGGTTCGTAAAGTCAGCAATGGTGTTGGGGTTGAACGTACATTCCCATTACATTCACCACGTGTTGCTAAGCTAGAAGTTACTCGTCATGGACGTGTTCGTCGTTCTAAACTTTATTACTTACGTGCTTTGAACGGTAAAGCTGCTCGTATTAAAGAAGACCGTCGTTAAGATGATTAAAGTACAAGTCAATTATGGCTTGTATTTTTTTATAGAAATTTATGGATTGAATTATCGAGAAAAAAACTATCAAGTCAATTAAATCATGACTTGATAGTTTTTTAGTACTTAAATTTTTTTATTTGTTTTATGTTCACTTGCGACATAAAATCCCCAAGCAATGGCACCGAATAAGATTGGACCGATGACTGTCCAAAAGGCAGTATTTAAATCGTGTTGTAGCAGTGGTTCCACAACTGTAAACACAATTCCGAACATGAGGACAATCAAGACAATAATCGTTGTGGCATAAACGCTGAATTTTGTTTTATAGATGACAAACGGACGATTTAAATCTTGACGACGTTTGAAAAATGGGAAAGCGCCGATTAAGAAAAGGTATGGGAAAGTTGTTGAAATGTTAGCCATATCGGTCAGAATCGTGTAGAATCCCTGAGCGTCTGAACCACCAAATGAAATAAAAAGAACAAAAACAGCAACCACAGCAGCTTGACACCACATTGCAAAGGCAGGCACACCAGCTTTATTTAATGTGGTTACTTTTGCAGGCCAAAATTTCTTTGGTGATCCCAGAATAAAAGATTTCAAAGGGGAATAGATTAAGACAAAAAATGATCCTAGATAGGCCATAAACATGCCTAAACCAGCAAATCTGGCGAACCATTGTCCCAACGTAATAGCCGTTGCTTGTTGTAATCCTAAGGCCTTTCCGAATACAAAACCAAGATTGTTCATCATGACATAGGTAATATTGCCTAAATCGACGTTATGTCCTGAGAGCGTTTGGTGCCAATTAGTTGAAATTCCCCATAAGAAAATAGATAAAGCATACATAATGCCGATAAAAACAGTTGAAATGATGATTCCTCGAGGAAAAGTCTTCTCAGGCTTTTTAAGACTGTCTGTCACCCCACCCATGGATTCCATTCCGCCATAGGCAAAAACGGCATATACGATAAATGAGAGCATAGCAATGGGTGATGTAAAGGACGGATTAGGAGAATGAACAACGCTGCTTAAACCATTGAAGGGTTCGGCTAGTTGTCCATGATTTAAAAAGAGAATACTTAAACTCACGATAAATAAAACCACATTGAGTAAAGCCACAAAAATACCACCCACTGAAGAAACCTTGGCAATCGAGGTCATCCCGCGGGTCGTACAGAAAGTTACAAAGACAATCCAAAAGATTCCCATCAAACCAATTGTTTGGGTTGAACTTAGCCCAAACAAATGCCAACTTTGGGTGGCATCATGACCGGCAAAAATGGTTGAGAAGGGAATCCAAACTTTAGAAGCTGTGGAAACCATCCAAATAATCCAAGATGATAGCCAGATAAAAGTCCCAATAAAAGCCAGTTTTTCGCCAATCGATTGTTCCAACCAGGAATAAATACCGCCTTTGGCATCTTTAAAGGTGGATCCATACTCCGCGAACATTAAACCACTGGGTAAGAAGAAAAGAAATGCTGCCAAGACGTACCAAATAATGCTTGCATATCCCATTTGGTCAAAAGCCACTGTGGTGTTTGCAAACCCAAAAATCGATGTGAAGATCATCAGTATTAACCCCGTAACTGAGATCTTTTTTGTGTTTTCCATTATATTTACTTCCTCTTATTTAATTATAGGTTCATATCCTGCTTAAAGTTTAGTGGTGATAAATCAGTCATTTTGGTGATTAATTGAGCAGTAAGCTTTTGCATTGATTGCAGTCCCAAATCTGCATTCTGTTTGCTCTGACTGGTTAAATGATTCTCTAGTTGTTTTCCTTCAAGGGTGCGAGCCATTTTATCACTGATATGCAGGTTTAAAATGAGTTGCTGATTAACTTTTGCCTGCACATCTTCAAGTAATGAGCCGAACTCTAAGTAGTTAGTATCCACCAAAACACCAGCTTGTTTGTAAATCCAATAAGCGGAATCAGGTTGGAAGGTCTCACTGCCGCGTTTGTAATTAGCTGGTGTATCCTTTATTCCTGCATAAAATGGAATATAAATACTTTGAGCAGCAACCCCCATCGCTAACCAGTGAATACCCGCAATTTCAGTGGGCAAATTTGGTCGAATTTGTAAAACGTGCGATTCTTGTGTTTTTGCCAAACTGATTGGCCGATACTGGGTTCGTTCCCGAGCATCACCAACTCCGATTGGATCAAAAGCCGTTCCTTGAAAATGAGAACTTAAGACTTGTTTGACGTCATCTACTTGAATCAGTTTTTCTGCACGTCGAATAAAAGGTAAGTCATGACTTTGTGGCTGTTGTTCAGTATGGGGGTTCAATAGTTTTTGTCCGTACCAAACCCGGGGATTATTGTAAAATTCATCGGATAGATCATTGGTCCCAAAAATATTGCGGAAATTAAATCCAGTGGTCTGAGGATTTAAATGATTTTGGGTCACAAAATCAGCTAAGCCGGCAACGGTCATAAAGTTCTCATTATCATCGAAATCAATTTCTTGAATTGAAAGTTGATTGGCAACAACGGCATAGGCATCATCAGGAATCCGTTGGGCGACCCATTGATGACCGGCTGCCGTTTCCATATACCAAACCTCTTTCTGATCGGAAAATAGAATTCCGTTTGTTTCAGAGGTTCCATACTTTTCAATAATGTTGCCTAAATAATTTACGCCTTCACGAGCAGTTTTGATGTAGGGGAGAGTAACAGTGACCATCGCTTCTTCGCCAATTCCATTTTCAACAAGTGGATCGGCACCGAGAGCCTGGTTGTTCGTATAGGCACTTTCAGTGGCACTCATAGCGACCCCGAATTCGTTGATTCCATCTTCTTCAAACAATCCAAATTTATCAGTCCACTCGGGAGTTGCCGTGTATTTTCCAGCAACCTTAGGAAGATTGAGGGTGAAACCATTATCCATTGATTTAAAAATTTGAGTTTCAGAGTATTCATGATGGGGATGAACCACAAAATGTTTAGGCCATGCGGCCCGTGAGTCTTCATTACGGCCAATTAAAGTTGAGCCGTCAGTAGTTGCCAGACGACCGGCCAAAAAACTGGTACAGGCTGAATACGAATTAGATTGATTTACCATTAAATTTCCTCCTTGAAAATGAATATATATACAGTTTTTATTTTATCATAAATCTTTGATTGAAATTTATGGAAAATATTGCGACAATAGATCAAATGAATGAGGAGGAAAATAAACATGCCATTGGTTCATATTGATTTGATTGAAGGTCGGTCTACCGATCAGCTACGAAACTTAGTAAAAGAGGTTACCGCAGCTGTTTCTAAGAATACAGGGGCTCCGGCTGAACATATTCACATTGTGTTAAACGAGATGCGTCCTGATCGTTATAGTGATGGCGGCGTATTGCGTAGTGACGAAAAATAACAAGTGGTCACAAGAAAAGGAGCAACCTTTATGGGTTACTCCTTTTCGAATTCTAATTTAATTGGCTAAATTTAAATAATTTTCGAGATATCTTGCAAGACCGTCATGATCGTTATCAAATTCAGTTACGTCATTGGCGATACTTTTGATGACCGGAGTTGCGTTTTTCATGGCGACCCCGCGGCCAACGTAATCCAACATTTCAGCATCGTTATGTTCATCCCCAAATGCGATGATGTTTTGGCGATCAATATTGTATTGTCGAGCAATGTAGGCAACGGCCTTGGCTTTCTGAATGCCTTTTGAAACGACTTCCAAGACGCTGTTAGGGCCGCCCCAAACACCGATATCCACCTGTTGACCATAGTTATGCATGACAATATTACGCACAGTTTGTTCTTGATTAGGAGCCACCAAAAGGACCATGGAAGTTGGATTTCGTTTAAGTGAATTCCTAGAGAGCAATTGGTCCTGATTTAAGGTGGTGGGGAAAAAGCCTAGAGAGGACGGAGGCAAATGATCCGCTAAGTACGTATGTTTACCTTCAGCTGCAATCATTTCTAATTGTAGTTTTTTACGATTAGCCATCATATCCAAAACAATTGCCTTACTGATGGTGCGTTTGTACTCACCGGACCAGTGTTGATGGGGAATATGGGTAAGAGCCCCATTAAAGTTAGTCATGGGTGTTTTCAGCTGTAATTGATCGTAAATGGCTTCAGAAATTCGGTAAGGCCGCCCGGTAACAATACTAACAAGATGGCCGGCAGCAGTGGCTTTTTGAATTACTTCAACAGTTTTGGGTGACACTTGATTTTGACTATTGAGCGTCGTTCCGTCGAGATCAATGGTGATTAATTTTTGTGGCATGTTATTCAACTCCAATAAGCTTTATAATAAAAGTAATGTATCCTAATTTAAATTAACATAGATTAAGGATGGATGCTATCAAATTTAGAAATGAGTGGAATTATGCAATTACCAAAAGGCTTTATTGAAAAGTATACACAGCTTTTAAAAGATGTGGCGCCAGCTTTTTTTCAAGCTTTAAATGAAGAACCAACGCGGGGCTTTCGGGTGAATCCTTTAAAAAGTTCGAGTCAACCAACGGAGCACGCTACCAATGATCCAGTTTCATACTGTCAGTTTGGCTACTATGGAACTGTAAGTGGGAAAACAATTGATCACCAAAGTGGGCTAATTTATAGCCAAGAGCCTAGTGCAATGTACGTGGGTGAAGTTGCACATCCTAAACCTGGAGATCGTGTGTTGGATCTTTGTGCAGCTCCTGGTGGGAAAACAACCCATTTGGCAAGCTATATGAATCAAGAAGGACTTTTAGTTTCCAATGAAATTAATCGGAAACGCGCCGGAATTTTAGCTGAAAATGTGGAACGATTTGGGCTGCAGAATACGATTGTGACCAACGAATCTCCTGATAGTTTAGAAAAGCATTTTCCTGCATTTTTCGATGTTGTGGTCGTTGATGCACCGTGTTCTGGTGAAGGGATGTTTCGTAAGGATCATGAGGCTGTGCAGTATTGGACGCCTGAATATCCATTATCTTGTGCCAACCGACAAAAAAAGATTCTAAAAAGTGCTTTAGCAATGTTGAAGCCAGGCGGCCGACTAATTTATTCAACGTGTACGTTTGCCCCTGAAGAAGACGAACAGAATATGGCCTGGTTATTACAGGAATATGCTGACTTACAATTGCTGCCGATAAAAAAATATCCAGGGATGGCTGACGGTCGTCCGGAGTGGGCAGATGGCAATTCAGAACTAACTAAGGCCCTCAGAATTTTTCCACATCAAATGCGTGGTGAAGGCCATTTTATTGCCCAGCTGCAAAAACAGATTACTGATGTAAAGACTAAGGAACTTAAGCCACAAAAGAGTAATGTAAACAAATTGCAGCGACAAGATTGGCACAAAGTTGCTGATCAATTGCTATCAATCACGATTGAGGATTCTCGTCTCCTAGCGTTTGGAGAGCATTTGTATGCAATGCCAACAGATTTACCAGAGCTCAGCAAACTACAAGTGATTCGTCCCGGAGTTAATCTAGGCGTGTTTAAGAAAAATCGATTTGAGCCTGCTTTGCCATTAGCATTGGCATTTCAAGCAAAAGATTTTCAAGAGCCAGTTCCAATTACTGAGGAACAATGGGTAGATTATGTTCATGGTGATACATTTAGTATTTCAGACGTAACTAATGGCTGGCACGCGTTAACATGCCATGAACTAACCGTTGGATTTGGGAAGGTAGTTAACGGGGTAGTCAAAAATTTTTATCCTAAAAAACTTCGCTTTAGCATTAACAAATAAATAGAAATGTAACAAAAAGCGTCAGACAAAAAATGTCTGACGCCCTTTGTTTTATAAGAGTTTGATTTGACGCTGTCTGCAATAATGACTTAATGATTCATCAAAAATAAGATTCTTTGCGTTTAATTGCTGAATGGTTTGGGCACCTTGGATAGTTAAAAGATCCTTGAGCTGAGTTTGCCAATTAGTAATGAGTGTAATTGTGTCATTTTCACCATTTCTCAAAAGCGAATGGAGAACCGTACCAGCAATTCCAATCATGTTAGTACCTAGTGCAAAACCTTTTACCATGTCTAAAGGCGTTCGAATGCCGCCACAAGCATAGATAGTTAAGCTGTCCTGTAAGGCCTGTGATTCTAGCAAGGATTCCACGGTGGTTAATCCCAGATCTTGTAAATAATCATAGGCTTTGTCATGGCGGCGAGCATTTTCAATTTTAGCAAAATTAGTGCCCCCGTGACCAGCAACATTGATAAATTGAACCCCCACAGCCTGTAGGCTTTGCATGGCATCTTTCGTCATTCCAAAGCCAACTTCTTTAACAATCACTGGAACGGAAACATGTTGAACAATTTCACCAATATTTTGAAGCCAATTAAATTCACGATCACCCTCGGGCATAATCATTTCTTGAATAGCGTTCACATGGACCTCAAGTAAATTAGCCTGAATCATATCAACTGCTTCTTGAGCCGCAACTGGGGAATGATTAGCTCCAATGTTAGCAATAATCAGCCCATCCGAATTGATTTCACGAACAATTTGAAAAGTTTCTCGTAATGAGGGTTCTCGAAGGGCAATACTTTGTGAGCCCACAGCCATGGGTAAGTGGGTTGCTTTTGCAATCCGGGCTAAGCTAGCATTGAGTTTACCTGTATATGCACTACCACCGGTCATGGCTTCAATGTAAAAAGGGAAATCTGTAAAGATCCCCCCCATTTGACTATTTAGACTAACTTGTTTTTGATTGATTTCCGGAAGGGCATTCGGCAGTAACCGAATGTGCTGAAACCCGGCTTCAGACTGTGGTTGATAAAAATGTTCCGCTAAAGAAACGTGTTCATCTTTTCGGTGAGACTGAATGTCTTTCATAGTTAATTCTCCTTAAAGCTCGGTTACATTATGGACATTAAATTTCAATTGCTCGATACCTTTATCATGCCATGTGGCTAAGAGGGAATCAGTGGGACGATTACGATCAATTAAGACAATCCCACAATCACCACCACCAGCTCCTGAACTTTTGGCAGCCCCACCAGCTGTTTCGGCGTCATTTATCATTTCTTTTAGGGTAGGGGTTTCGATCAAAACTTTACTAAAATCACTGAGTTTTTTGAGGATTTTACGATTAATGCGCAATTGGTTTTGAATAACCGCAATCGATTGATCATGAAACCCTTTGACCATTTCTTTAAGACAATTTTTACTTTCTTCTAGAAAAACTTGATATTCGCGTTGGTCTTTGACCTTACCCATCGCTACTTTATCCACCAAGTGGGAAGTAGATGCCGGGGAGCCTGTCCAGCCAATCATTAACTTAAGATCAGCAGGGGGTGTCAACAATTCAATATTGAGTCCTGACCAGGTTTTGTTTAGCAAGTCCATTAACGTTGTTTGTCGACGTTGTGCAGAGAGCCAATCACGATTAAAAGAATGATAGGCAATCCAGCCACCATAAACACTAGCAGCAATGTCACCTAATGAACCATTGCCTTGCACATCAAAATGGGCAATTGCAGCTAACTTAAAGAGGATATCTTTAGTTAATGGCAGGTGGTAGAACTTTGCCAAAGCTTTAATCGTGGCGACGGTAACGGCAGCAGAACTGCCTAACCCGTATTTTTTCCCATCTGAGCTATCAAGGTCACTATTAATATAAAGATTGTATAGACCGAGATCTTTGTGGAGATTGCTTGCATATTCTTCCGTAATGGTGATTGCAGAAAGAATGTAGTGGAATGGATTATCACGATTATCAAAAATCATTTTGGAACCTTCACGTCGCCAAAGAATAGAATTTTCATGGTATTGTTCAGAAACGATTCGGCCAATATTTTCAGTTTTTTCAATTGACGCTGTTACAAACTGATTTAGCGCCACAATAATCGCTGGATATCCTGATTCAACAACTGCGTACTCTCCTGCGATGTAAAGTTTTCCAGGTGCTTTCACCGTAATCAATGAATCAAGTCCCTTCAACATTTAAATTGTTTTTTATTTTTTATAGGTATGTGATGCCTGGGCCCGGTTTGCAAACGACTAGTTGTTTTGCACTCACAATTTGGTTAAGCTCGTGCATGATAAATTCGTTATCAGAAGAAGCACAGATAATCTTAACGTTTGGCCCCGCGTCCACAGTACTATAACATTCTACACCTTGTTTTCGCATGTTGCGAACAGCACTAAGAATTGCGAGCGTTTGCGGTTGGAAATAAGTGAAACTGGGAACGGCACCAAACGTTGTCGCGTGCATCCGCATTGCACTCTGCTCGGCAAGCTCACCCAAAGTTGCTAAATTTTGATTAAGAATGGCCGTTTTCATCGGTTTTACGTCAGCCTGGGCATTTTTTACCCAAGCTGGATAGAAAGGGGAGGTTTCCACAACAGACTGCATGCCATTGGTGCTGCTAACTTTCTTTTGAGCAGTGTTTATAAGCACCGTGATGAGATTAATATCCCAATCGACATTTTCTTGAATGGGTTCTGCATAAGAACTTTGGTCATCATGGCCAGCATGCCACTGGACAAAACCACCAAAAATGGAGCGTGATGCGGATCCAGAACCATGGCGAGCTATGATCGATAATTGACGATTAGATAAGTTTAGCCCAGCCGCTTTTGTGGACGCAGCTGCTAAGGCTGCAAATGCAGAAGCAGAAGAAGCTAAACCGGCAGTGGAAGGTACGTGATTGGTAGACTGTACTTTTGCAAAATTTGAAATCCCACTTAGATGACGAACTAAATCTAAAACATTTTTGACGCGCTTAACACCTGAACCAGTCAAAGGCTTCTCATCAACGAAGATTTCATCGTGATCTAAGGATTGATCAAAATCGACAGAAGTATCTGTATAAAAACGGTCTAGGGTAAGCGAGATACTGTCATTGTACGGAAGAATAAGCTTAACGTTTTTTTTCCCCCAGTATTTTAGAAAAGCAATATTAGTATGTGCACGAGCGGTTATCATTATTGAGCTCCTTTATGATCTGGGCTTTTGAGTGGTTCAATCCAAGTATTTACTGCACCATTCTTAATTAAAATGTCAGCGACTTGCTGAGCGGTCTTTTTGTCCTGGGTTAAAGCAATTAAACAGCCACCCATGCCACCACCAGTTAGCTTGGCTCCTAAGGCCCCATTGGTGATGGCTAACTGGGCAAAAAGATCTAAAGTCGGATGACTAACACCTAGTTTAGCCAACAGATTTTGCGAATTATTCATTAAGGTGCCCAGTTTTTTGAAATTACCGGTGGTTAAGCACTCACGGGCTGATTTGGCATTTTCTCCCAATCTTTCAATGGCGGTTTCGGCACTAGTTGAAGAAGCAAGCTGAGATTTGACGTGTTGGACGGCTAAACCAGTCTGACCTAAGATGCCCGTGTCGGCAATCACAAGGAACGCATTTTTAGTAATTGGCACCGTCTGGAGCCGACGACCACGAATAAACCAAATGGGGGCCTTAGCGCTAACAGTTGCAGCATCCAAGCCACTGGGGTTTCCGTGAATATATTGTTCAGAAACATCTGCTAAACGGAGTAATTCCGAATGAGAAAGGGGCTGTTCAAAAAAATGAAATAGGGCGCGAATAAGGGCAACAGCCGTAGCCGCAGAAGATCCCATCCCCCGTTCTGACGGGATTTCACTTTGAATTTTAATATTAAAGGAAACGTTTTCTTGGTGTAGCTCAGTTAAAATGGTTTTAATGAGAAGTTGAATGCCAGTTTCATTGTTAGGCATATCAATCAACTTCCCATCAAAATAGCGGCTTTGAATCGTTTGAGGGGCATTGGTTTTGGTGATGGTTACTTTCGTTTGTATTTTGGAGATGGGTAAGCAGATGGCAGGCTGGCCATAGACCACACTATGTTCACCAAAAAAAATTATTTTGGCATGACTTTTTCCAATTGCAGTTTTTAACAACACGATCGCTCACTTTCAAATTTGTAAAGTTATTATCAGAAACGCCGTTAAACTAACAACTCTTAACTAAATTGTTTTGGATCGGTTGGGATCAGAAATGTTTTTCAGCTTAATATTAAACTTTTAGACTTTTTTACGCTATAAACAAGTTTATATCTTAACATATTTTTAGTAATACCAGCATAACTTGAAGAAAGCAGAGGATGTGGCGGTGTGACTACACAAAATCTAAATAAAAATAGTGGTCGACTACTTTAAATTTTGTTAACTGAAATTTACAGGCATTTATGACAAGACGTTAATGTAGTATTATAAAAGATATGGAACAAACATCTTATGAGTTAACTGGTGAGGATATGGATTCAAATACAACATATGCAGTCGTAGATATTGAGACTACAGGCACCAATTTGAACGCAAATGAGCGGGTCATTCAGATTGGCTGCGTATTTATTAAGCATCATAAAATTATAAATACTTTTGCAACTGATATTAATCCTGAAATGGCAATTCCAAATGCCATTCAACAGTTGACGGGGATCACCAATCGGCGAGTGCGAAAAGCACCTTTGTTTGATGATATTGCGCCAACTTTATTTGGGCTCCTTTCAGATACTGTTTTTGTGGCGCACAACGTGAACTTTGATTTTCCTTTTTTAAATTATGAATTCGAAAGAGTGGGCTATCCAGCCTTGACTATTGAAGCAGTGGATACTGTGACACTAAGTCAAATCTTGTTACCTAGTGTAAATGGATACCGGCTGCGTGATTTATCTAGATATTTTGGCATTAAACATGAGCATCCGCATTCTGCAGACAGCGATGCTTTAGCAACTGCGAAGTTATTTATTATGTTACAAAAACGTTTATCTGGTTTACCACTTATAACGTTGGCACAATTAAACAAATTGTCTGGCAGTCTGCCCAGACAAACTGCAACGCTGATTGAAGGGGCTTACGCGCAAAAGCAAAAATCACCGGGGAAACTCCCCGCCTTTTTAATGATCAAAGAAAATTTAGTGTTGCGGGTGCAGCGGACTAGAATTATTGATGACACCAGTGAACAACTAATGCATTACCCGCATTCAAAAAAATCCAAATTAGACCTTTTTAAAAATGACTTAGGATGGCGTAGCGCCCAGTCGAGAATTATGAACGCTATTTACGCAAATTATCAAAATGATGCTCCCAAAGCGTTGGTGATTGAAGCGCCAACTGGGATTGGGAAAACGCTAGGGTACTTGTTGCCGTTTGTCTTTTTGGCCTTTCAAAACCATTTACCAGTTGTGGTTAGTTCAACGACGACGCTATTGCAATCGCAGCTAATGGAAAAAACAATTCCAGTTTTAAGTAAAATTTTATCTGTACAACTTGACGCTACTTTGGTAAAAGGGAGTAATCATTATATTGATTTAGCCAAATTTTCTCAACAATTGAATGAAAGTGATCCGGCTAACCAGAGTCGCTTGATTAAGATGAAATTGTTGGTTTGGCTAACGTATACAAAAACTGGGGATCTTGACGAACTACATATTAACAACCACAAGATCCCGCTCCTAAACGAGGTACGTCATCAAGGAATTGCCAGTTTGGATGCAACCAATCCGTTTTATGAAATTGATTTCTATCAAAGAGTTATTCGTAAAGCGCATCTTTCTCAAATTGTGGTGACTAACCATGCTTTTCTCACGCGGCATGCAGATTTGTTAGGAAGCAAGAACCGGCCGCCTTATCTGGTTATTGATGAAGCACAACGATTTGTGAATACAATTTTACAAGAGAATCGGGTGACCCTCGACTTTAATCACTTAATGAGTATGGCGCATAGTGCAGTTAGCCATTTAAAAATGAGCAGGGGAATAGACCGGTCGCCGGTTGTGAAGGCTAATCCAATGGGGAGTTTCCATGTTTTTCAAATGGCAGATGAACTTGAAGCGATTAATCAGGAGATTAGTGAGATTCAGTCACAGCTCTATAAGCGTTTTTTAGCCCATCAAATTCCGATGGAGTCCAACAGTTTACCTTATCAACGGTTGATTAACTACTCAGAATTGACTAAATTTTTTGAGACTAATCAAGAAATGATTCAACGTTTACAGGAAAGTTTTGTTTCAGAAATATTAGCTTTTGAAGCACTGAATAAGATTCTTGAAAAACAGCAACAAAATTTAGTGGAAACAGAGGTTCGTACTTGGGTTAAATTGAATACACAACAATTAGAAATTGAAATTCAATCGCAAATCTTTAGACAAATTTTCGATTCGTTACTGAGCGGTGCCAAGCACTTGAATAATGAAACTAAATTTTATTGGGTGCAAGTTGGACCACAACATGATGCCGGTAGTGTTAGTTTGTCACAAGGCATTATCGAAAGTGCCGATTTTATTAATCAAAATGTTTATCCATGGTTTCAAAAACCGACTTTGATTGGTGCAACTCTGTTTTCAAACAGTCGCTCGAAGTATTTTCTTAATCAAGTGGGGTTAGCCAGCGATTCGACAACTGTGAAAAAATACAGTAGTCCTTATAATTTTACGGATAACGCGTTGCTAGAAATTGTTAATGATGGTCCATTCATTAATGAAATAAGTTCAGACGAATACGCTCTATATCTGACTGATGCCATCTATCAATTGGCAAAATCAACCCCTGGCAAAATATTAGTTTTATTTAATTCGCTAGCTACAATTAAAGATGTGTTTAATCGCATTCAAAAAACGGATTTGGGTCGTCGTCGGCAGATACTTGCGCAAGGTGTCAATGGCACCAAATCGAAACTAACAAGAGAGTTTATGTCAAGTTCTACCGGTATCTTGTTTGGTGCGGCAAGCTTTTGGGAAGGGATGGATTTATCCAACGGCCAACTGGATCTCTTGATCATAACGAGATTACCATTTGATTCGCCTGATGACATCTTTACAAAAGCCGAAACAAAAATTCACCAGCAAGCTCATCGAAATCCATTTATATCAACATTGCTTCCCAGGAGTATTCTCCGGCTTAAGCAAGGCATTGGGCGATTAATTCGATCAGAAAAAGATTACGGTGCCGCCGTGATTTTAGATCGAAGGATTATCGACAAGAGTTATGGGAAAACGATGTTACACAGTTTGCCGAAGGGGATGCCGATTGAAAAGCAGCCTTTAAATCAAATAAACGGGTCGCTTAGTGAATTCTTTAGAAAACATCGCTAATATAGGGTGATTTATTTGCTATAATTACTGTAGTTCTGAATTCAATAGAAAGTGAGCTGTAAATGTGAAACGTTCAAGAAAGCATACTAGCCATTGGTTTTTAATATTTATTGCGGCTGTAATTATTTTGGTCGGTGGTACGTCGATTATTTATCATGAAATCCGTAAGCCAGTTGATTCTGCGAAAAGTCAGTCGGTGGCCATTGCAAAAAAATACGCCCATTTAAAAACGGAAACAGATTTCTCTTGGGCTAGTTACGATGACACTTATTACACTGTTACAGGAACTAGCAAGCAGAACACACCGATATATGTCATTATTTCCAATAACGGGAAAAAAGTGAGGATCTTCAAACAGTCGGCAGGTATCAATCGTAATGATGTTTTAAAAAAAGTTTGGAATAATTATAATCCCAAAAAAGTGACAACCATTTCGATGGGGATGTATAAGAAAAAACCAGTTTGGGAGGTTGGATACATGAATGCCTCTGGACAATTATGCTTGAAAACTTTAAACTTTAAAAATGGTGAAGTTGTTCGACACGTGAATAACATCTAAAGAAAATAAACTTGAGGAGGATATTGATTTGGAACAGATTAGTATTGTTGATTCCAAAGATCATGTAGACGAACGTGTTAAAATTGGCGTTTGGTTGACAGATAAACGGTCTAGTGGAAAAATCAGCTTTTTACAATTAAGAGATGGAACGGCCTTTTTTCAAGGGGTTGTGATAAAAAATGCGGTTGGTGAAGAAACTTTTGAATTAGCCAAAAAGCTGCGCCAAGAAACAAGCATGTGGATTACGGGGACGATTCATCAAGACGATCGATCTCATTTTGGATACGAAATTCAAGTTGATGGAATTGAAGTCATTGGTGAAAGTGAAGATTATCCGATTACACCCAAGGAACATGGGATTGATTTTCTATTGGATCATCGACATCTTTGGCTGCGTTCATCACGGCCACATGCCATTATGAAGATTCGTAATGAAGTGATCCGAGCAACATATGAATTCTTTAACAACGAAGGTTTCATTAAGATGGATGCTCCAATTTTAACAGGGAGTGCGCCTGAAGGAACAACAGAATTATTCAAAACAAAATACTTTGATCGGGAAGCATATCTCTCACAGAGTGGACAACTCTATGAAGAAGCAGGGGCAATGGCTTTTGGAAAAGTCTTTTCATTTGGCCCTACCTTCCGTGCAGAAAAATCCAAAACACGACGTCATCTGATTGAGTTTTGGATGATTGAACCCGAAATGGCATTCATGCATCAAGAGCAAAGTTTGGAAGTTCAAGAGCGTTATGTGGCCTTTTTAATTCAAAATGTTATTGACCATTGTGAATACGAGCTAAATACATTAGGGCGTGACATCGAAGTTCTGAAGAAGTACACAAAATTGCCTTATGCACGAATTACGTATGATAAAGCCATCGAAATGCTCCAAGAATCTGGTAAATTTCCAGACTTACAATGGGGCGTTGACTTTGGATCACCTGAAGAGACATTTTTGGCTGATCAATTCGAGCAACCTGTTTTTGTTTTGAACTATCCAAAAGCTATCAAGGCCTTTTACATGAAGCCTCATCCAACTCGGGATGATTTAGTTATTTGTGCTGATTTACTTGCTCCTGAAGGTTATGGAGAAATTATTGGTGGTTCCGAACGAGCAGTTGATTACGATTATTTAGTTGAACAAATTAAAAAGTCTGGACAGGATCCTAAAAATTACGAGTGGTATTTAGATCTACGTAAATATGGTTCCGTTCCTCATTCAGGTTTTGGGTTAGGTTTAGAACGTACTTTGACCTGGATTACAGGGGAAGATCATGTGCGAGAGACCATTCCATTTCCAAGAATGTTACATCGGCTTTATCCTTAAAAAGGATGGGGAGGGTCAATTTTGAATGATTTAACACGAAAATTTCTCAAAGCTGGCAATACAGTTATCTCTAATTATTTATTGAGCAATTTTCATCAAATTGGGCTGACTAACGATGAACTGGTTATTTACTTAATTATTGAAAAACAAAGCTCAAAAGGTGATTTGTTTCCAAGTTCCAGGCTGATTGCTCAAGAATCCGGTTTGAGCGAAGCTAAGGTTTATGAATTGCTTCATGAATTGATTCAAAATAAGCTCATGGAGATTCAAACTATCAAACATGCAGATGGTCAGAACTATGATCAATATAATTTTGATCTGCTTTTTGAAAAATTATTGCAGTCTGCCGATAATGACGTCACTGAGAAGAATGAACAAACCAATAAAGTCGATCGAGAGAATGTTTTTGCCAAAATTGAATCAGAATTTGGGCGACCGCTCTCACCAATCGAATTTGAAACCATTAACCAATGGTTAGAAGACGACCATTATGCTCCTGACCTGATTTCACTGGCCTTAAAAGAAGCAGTCTTGAGTCAGGCTTACAGTTTGAGGTATATGGATCGAATCTTATTAAATTGGGAAAAGAAACATTTAACGACAGTTGCACAGGTGCAAAAAGAATCTGAACGTCAAAGAGGAACAACACCTCGTGATAATCATGATGCTTCGAATAACACCGCAGGAAAAGCAGATTTAACGGGTCCTAAGATTCCAATTTATAAAATTTCAGATCAAAACAAATAAAAAATTCACCTCTTCGTTTTATCCAATCATTTCTGATTAGATAGGCGAAGAGGTGAATTTTTTTGTACTAGTTATTCTTTACTACTGCTACTAGAAGAAGTAGATTCCGTACTTGAGCTAGAACTTACACTAGATGAACTTGAACTACTTGAGCCAGATGAACTTGAACTAGTAATAGAACTGCTATTAGAACTACTATTGCTACTGTTACTGTTGCTACTACTACTTGCTGAAGTATCTCTGCTAGTCGTAAAAGGCGTACTTGAACTGCTGGATGAATTATTTTGTGAGTAATCATCGCTAGTTCCTGATGAACTATAACTGGAATTGGTCTTGAAAAGTTCTTTAACCCCATTGACTGTTTTCTCCGTAACGCTTGAAGGTTTTACCCAGTCTTCGTTTGTGACATATGTTGATAAGTAGCTCATCATACTTCTGTAAATTTGTTGAGAGAGGACCGTTTCTTGTTCACTTAAGAATCCTGAAGCTGTATTTTGATGATCATATCCAGTCCATACAGCCATACTGTAATGACGCGTATAACCAGTAAACCAAGCATCCATTGAAGCTGAACTAGGGTAATTATCCGCAATATCAGATGGATAGGCAGTGGTTCCTGATTTTCCTGCTTGATACAGTCCGGAAATATTAGCGGTAGTCCCAGTTCCTGTTGAACTTGATATGACACCTTTTAACATGTCAGTAATCATGTAAGCAGTGGCCTTACTCATGGCCCGCTTACCCTTGCTAGAGTAATGATAAGTTTTACCACTTTGAGTGACAATTTTGTTTACGTAGTATGGCTTATAATAAGTTCCACCGTTAGCAAATGCTGCATAAGCCGCAGATTCTTGAAGAGGAGATATATATAGGCCAATTCCGTTTTGTAATGAATAAGTTGATTTCTGAGAAATTCCCAATCTACTCAGGAAGGTAGTAGCCTTACTAATTCCAACATCTTGTAAAGTACGAATTGCAGGAATGTTTCGTGATTGGACAAGAGCTGAACGCATCGTTATCTTACCTTGATATTGTTTATCAAAATCATATAATTTAATGTTTGTGCCTGGATAGGTGAAAGATTCATCTTTTACTTTTCGGCTTGTTGGCCAATTCAAGTATTGAATAGCCGGACCGTAATCCATCAGCGGTTTAGAGGTTGAACCACTACTTCGATCTGTTTGAACTGCCCGGTTTAATCCGTAGGTTACATTGCCAGTTTGACGTCCACCGAGCATAGCAACTACTTTACCATTATTAGGATTGGTAACGGATACGCCAAGCTGGAATTTAGAATCCGGATACTGAACATAATTACTGGTATTACCGATTTCGTAAAGATGTTTTTGTGCCGCAAGGTCTAAATTAGTATAGATTTTCATGCCATCAGTATATGGGTTAAATCCCTTAGCTTCAACAGAACTAATAACTTGTTTTAGATAAGCGTCAACCACTTTACTGTTGACTGTTGAGGAACCAGAAACGCTTGGGTTCTTTGCCAAACCAGTTTTAATATTCGTATTGCTAGCTGTGGTAGCTTGTGATTTTGTAATGACATTGTTGTTAACCATGGCTTGCAATACAGTATTTCTTCTCGAAAGGGCATATTTTGGATATTTGATTGGGTCATAAGAAGTTGGGGCTTGTGGCATACCTGCAAGTAATGCCATCTGAGCAAGTGTCAATTTAGAAAGAGATTTTCCATAATAATACTTGGCTGCAGTTCCCATTCCATAGATACCATTACCCATATAAACTTTGTTAATGTAAAACTCTAGAATTTTATCTTTTGAATATTTTTTGTCAACTTGAATTGCTAACCACGCTTCTTGTGCCTTAACCCGGAGTGTTCGGTCTTTGGCAGAAGTTGAGAAAACTGAAAGTTTGACCAGTTGCTGAGTAAGTGTGCTGGCTCCTTGTAAGCCTAATGATGATCCAGAGATGTTAGCGAAAGTAGCTCCTAAAATTCGCACTGGGTCAACACCATTATTCTTATAGAAACGTTTATCCTCTATAGAAACAACTGCACTTTTTAGTGTTTTGGGAATTTCGTCAGCTTTTACATAATCTCGATCTTGAGCACCAAGCCGACTAATTACCCTCCCACTTTTATCGTAAATAACGGTAGCCTCATCACTAGATAGTTGTTTCTCGGAAATGCTGGGAGCATCTTTTGCGTAATACATAAACAGACCAGCTCCAGCGATTAAGGCTATAATAAACAGACTAAAAAGCCACAGTATGATCCGAATAAAAATGGATCTCCGTCGATGAGGTGGGGAGGTTAGCTGCGAATGTTGTGTGCGGTGTTCCTGATTATTATCAGAGTTATGATTATTACTTTGCATTGTGTTCTCCTTCGTGTTTCTTAATCAACAGGGCATCCACAGCATCCAAATAGGGAATAAGTGGATTCAAATGGTAATTGATTAAGTAGCCATGTTTTCTTACATAATTGAGTGGAATGGACTTTCTACCACCCGTTTTTTGTTGATCCCAATAGAAAAAAAGATTTGTGGCCGAAAGTAGGAAAATTTGATCAAGTTCCACGAACTTAATAACTGTGAAACAAATGCCACCAGCATTGAGACAAGCTTTCATGTGATTAATTTGATGTTCATGAAAGTTATCAAGTGGAAATGCAGTTTTATTTTTTGTTTCTTTAGCATCGAAGTCTAGATAATATCCTTTATAAACACCGTTATAATCTGTTGTGGATGCTTGCCTGAAATAAGCCTCTTTAATAACAGCAGCGCTTCGCTTCGGATAATCCACTTTGACAATTTGGATGGGGGTTGGCTTTTTATGAATAACTGCTTTTCCGTGTGAAAGATAGAACTGATTACTTTCGTTGAGTTCATCTTCTAGCGACATACCACGTTTTCCAAATTGAGTGGGGATCTTTTTTATATGTTGTTGTGGGTTTGAACCGCTAGAAACATAATTTTTTCTAGATGGATAATGAAAGTTCAACTGCATCACTTCCTATTTTCTATATTATACTATAGATGTAAAGACAAAACCGTTTGAAATATATTCTTAAAATTTGGAGGATTCAATATGAGTCGCATATGGATTACCGGATATCGTAACTATGAATTAGAAATTTTTAAGGATGATGATCCAAAATTAAAAATAATCACACTTGTTTTAAAACAGTTATTAAAAAATCAAATCGAATCTGGTGCTACTTGGTTAATTACCGGAGCTCAATTAGGCGTTGAACAGTGGGCTATTGAAGCAGGGGCCCAGCTAAAACCAACTTATCCTGAATTTAAAATAGCAGTGATGTTGCCATTTACCGAGTTTGGGAATCAATGGAATGAAAACAATCAAGCAAAACTTTCTGGAATCTTAACAAAAGCTGACTTTACAGACAGTGTGAGCCATTCTCCATACCAGTCACCACGGCAGTTACGGACGTATCAGCATTTTATGTTAACCCATACTGATCAGGCGATCCTCCTTTATGACCCTGAGCATCCAGGAAAAAGTAAATATGATTACGAAGTTATTCAGAAATGGCAAGAGAATCATCCTTATCCATTAGAGCTGATTGATTTCGATGATCTCCAGAATGCCGCAAATGAATATGAAGAAAGTCAGAACAATAGTTTTAATTTAGATTAAAGTCTGATACAATGGAATACGTGTTACGCGGAGATTACAATAATTATGAGGTGTTAAATATGGATAACTTAAATCTTACTCCAAAAGATATTTTGCAAAAAGAATTTAAACCTAAGATGCGTGGCTACGATCCAGCAGATGTTGATACTTATTTAGATAACGTCATCAAGGATTATGAGAGCTTTCAGAAAAACATCCAACAGTTAAAGGATGAGAATGAAAGATTACGCGATAAGATTGATGAATTAACAAAACAAGTTTCAGTTGGTAAAACAACTTCTAGCGTACAACCAGTTAGCAATGCGACTAACATGGATATTCTAAAACGTCTTTCGAATTTAGAACGTCGTGTGTTTGGTTCCCAGCTTGATAATGGGGAAAACGAATCACATCGAATTTAATTACAATTTGTAAATCTCGGGTAATTGCGGTCTGCTTATGCAGGCTGAGGAAAGTCCATGCCCGCACAAGCTGAGATGCTTGTAGTGTTCGCGCTCGGTGAAAAAATAAGCTGAGGTATCTCGTATGAGATAACGGCGGAATACAGAGCTAAGGTTTCGGCTATGCTCTCATGTTCCCTAAGGTGCCACAGAAACGTTGCAATGTGAGAAATCATATTGATGGAACGCGGTAAACCCCACGAGCGGGCAACCCAAACATTGGTAGGGGCGCTTCACATCTGGAATTGAACTAAATGTGGGGGCAAGCGTTAACGCTTGGAGATAGATGATTACCCAAATTTGAATTGCACCTGAAAATTCATTTTGGACAAAACATGGCTTATAGAGATTTACATTTCAGGGAGACTAGGGTAGAAGTTCGCTTTTATCCTAGTTTTTTTTAGATTAAAAATATAAAAGGTGAAAATATGCAAAAATTTGAATTAATGGCAACATGTGCAAGTGGGATTGAAGCGTTGGTCGGTAGAGAACTACGCGATTTAGGATATGACGTTCAAGTTGAGAACGGACGAGTTCGTTTTGAAGGGACAATTGAGGATATTTTGCGCACAAATCTGTGGTTAAGAACAGCGGATCGTGTAAAGATTATTGTGAGTGAATTTGAAGCGAAGACGTTTGATGATCTATTTGAACTCACAAAAAAAGTTAGCTGGGATAAATTATTGCCCATTGATGCGAGTTTTCCAGTTGAAGGTCGTTCTAGAAATTCACAATTGCACAGTGTGCCAGATGCACAGGCAATTGTAAAAAAGGCGATCGTTAATCAACTTTCAGAGACTTATCATCGAAGAACCCGTTTGCCTGAGACAGGGGCAGTGTATCCTCTTGAAGTTGCGATTAACAAGGACCAGGTACAGCTAACCCTCGATACCACTGGTGACAGCCTATTTAAAAGGGGTTACCGGATTGGTAAGGGTGGCGCACCAATGAAAGAAAACATGGCAGCAGCTTTAGTTATGCTGACCAGTTGGAAATCAGACATGCCATTTGTTGATCCTGTCTGCGGTTCAGGAACAATTGCCATTGAGGCCGCACTTATTGGTCAAAATATAGCACCAGGATTTAATCGTAATTTCATTTTCGAAAAATGGGATTGGGTTCCTGCAAGTGTCAGTGAACAATTACGTGATGAAGCAGATGAAAAAGCTGATTATGATGCTAAACTCGATATTACAGGCTATGATATCGATCAAAATATGGTAGATATTGCTAAGAAAAATGCCATTGAGGCTGGTTTGGGAGATGTTGTTTCCTTTAAACAGTTAGCTGTAAAAGATTTTAAGACTGACAAGTTGAATGGCGTTATAGTGGCCAACCCTCCTTATGGACAACGTTTGAGTGATCAACAAAGTGTTCGTAAATTGTATCGGGAGATGGGTCAAACATATAAACCACTTTCAACTTGGAGTAAATACATCTTAACTAGTGATTTAGAATTCGAACAATTCTATGGATCTCGTTCAACGAAGCGGCGAAAACTGTATAATGGTGCCTTAAGAACGGATTTATTCCAGTATTGGGGAAAACCAATTTGGCACCATGACGGAAAGCGTGAAAAAAAGTAAAATGAAAAAAGTTGCGATTATAGGTGGCGGAATTGTTGGCGCCACTGCGGCTTATTTATTAAGTAAAGAATCTAAATATGCGGTAACCTTGTATGATTCTGGTGAGTACCAGGCAACCAAAGCTGCGGCCGGAATTATATCTCCTTGGTTATCCAAACGCCGTAATCGTCAGTGGTACGCTTTAGCAAAAGATGGTGCTGCCTACATTTCTGAATTAGCTGAGGAAACACAAATGGAACCTGATACGTATTTAAAGTCAGGTACCATCGTAACTCGAAAACAACCAGCTGATGTAGACGAGCTAGAACAGCTTGCGCTAAAAAGGCGAGAGTCAGCTCCTGAGATGGGAGAAATCAAGCGGGTGAACGCTGAAAATATTCGTCATCTTTTGCCCCTTGTAACAGCTGACCTTGAAGACATCTTTATAAGTGGTGGTGCGCGCATTGATGGTGATCGGTTTGTTAGCCATTTACTAAAGCTCGGTGAAAAACATGGTTTAAAAGTTATAAATAACCAAGTGAAACTTGTTAATGAACAAACGGTTTTAATGGATGAAAAGGAAAAAACCTTCGATTATATTTTTGTTTGTGCCGGACCTGGAATTAATGAGTTACTTGATTCATTAAATTATGAAGTTCTTGTACACCCTCAAAAAGGACAACTGATTGAATTGGCTGTTCCAAAATATCCAACTGACATATCTGCACCAGTCCTCATGCCAGAAGGAGAAAAAGATTTCATGCCACTTGGACATGGTAAATTAATTATTGGTGCTACACATGAAAATAATCCAGAGAATAAAACGGATTTTACTGAGGCTGCATTACATGAATTATTAACAAGTGCCATGCGAATCGATAATAATTTAAAGGAGAAGGACCTGGTTGGCACTAGAGTTGGTATGCGGGCTTTTACAGACGATTTTGCGCCATTTTTTGGGTGGCTGGCAAATAGTCAGCACATCCTCGTTGCATCTGGATTAGGATCGTCAGGTTTAACCACTGGTCCTCTAATTGCTAAACTGATGGTTTCTTTATTAGAATCACCTCATTTGTTCTCGAATTATGAAAAAGAAATTTCAAATTACGTTCATGAGAAAGGATAGTGAGCAATATGGAATCATCTAAATCTCGCTTTTATTATCAACCAGCTTTTTTGGCAAGTATTTCATCATGGTCGTGGACACTCTTGATTCTAATCATGGGAGTGATTTTTTGGCTTGAAGTGACACATTTTAATTGGATCACGGCCCTATTCTTTGTCTTGTTCATTGTGGTAATTTTAGTTCAAACTTTAACTCGAACCATTTTTATACAAAATAAGCAACTCATCATTAATCGAACACTGCAAAAAAATTGGTTGGTTATTAATATTGATGCTTTAAGTTCCATACGAGAAACCAAAATTGGAATCGAATTTATATACAACTCAGGAACTCGTCGCTTTTATCTGACGAAAAAACAAAGAAAAGCAATCCTTCAAATAATTAATAAAAGTCAACAAGAACTTATGAGGTAGATAAATGACAGATATTGAAATTGCACAAAACACCAAAATGGATAAAATCGGGCGTGTCGCTGCTCAAGTTGGGTTAAGTGAAGATGACATTGAGATGTATGGATCATATAAAGCCAAAATTACATTGCCTTTAAAAGCAACCAAATCGACAAAAGAAAAATTGATTCTAGTTACATCGATTAATCCAACTCCGGCCGGAGAAGGAAAATCTACGGTTACAGTTGGTTTAGGTGACGCTTTGCGAAAATTAAATAAGAATGCCATGATCGCATTACGCGAACCTTCTTTAGGCCCAGTGATGGGTATGAAAGGCGGGGCAACTGGGGGCGGATATGCACAAGTTGTTCCTATGGAAGATATTAACCTACACTTTACAGGCGATATGCATGCCTTAACAACTGCCAATAATACTCTAGCAGCCTTGATTGATAATCATATGCAACAGGGTAATGCTTTGGGAATTGATCAACGGCGAATTGTTTGGAAACGGGTTTTAGATATTAATGATCGGGCCTTAAGAAATATCGTAATTGGTCTTGGTGGACCCGTTCAAGGGGTTCCTCGTGAAGACGGTTTCGACATTACAGTGGCTAGTGAGTTAATGGCAATTTTGTGTTTGTCTAAAAGTTTGCACGATTTAAAAGCTCGCATTAACCGGATTGTCATTGGTTATACGACAGACCGGAACCCCATTACTGTTCAAGATCTACAAGTTGGTGGAGCGATTGCAACATTATTGAAAGATGCAATCAAACCTAATTTGGTGCAAACTCTTGCCCACACACCTGCAATTGTGCATGGGGGGCCGTTTGCAAATATTGCCCATGGATGTAACAGTGTGCTGGCAACAAGAACCGCCATGAGTTTGGCCGACTATACAGTTACTGAGGCTGGTTTTGGGGCCGATCTTGGTGCAGAAAAGTTTCTTGATATCAAAGTACCAGTTTTGGGAAAGCATCCCGATACCATCGTCATAGTAGCAACTGTTAAGGCATTAAAGCTAAATGGCGGTCAAGCTTTGCAGGAACTTGATACAGAAAATTTAAGTGCCCTTAAAAAGGGTGTGGTTAATTTAACGCATCATATTAAAAGTATGGCTCAATATGGTGTTCCGGTTGTGGTAGCAATTAATCGTTACACCCAAGATACTGATCGTGAAATTAATTATGTAAAAGAAGTTTGTGATGACTTTGGCGTTCAAGCGTTAGACACGGATGTATGGGCAAAAGGCGGAGATGGCGCGTTAGACTTAGCTCAAACTGTGGTGGAAACAGTTGAAAAACCGGCTACTTTCAAGCCACTTTATTCGGCAGATACCGACTTAACCGAAAAAATTCAAACAATAGTGACTAAAATTTACGGTGGCAAGCATGTTGAATATTCTAAAAAAGCACTAAATCAAATGAAACGATTCAAACAAAATGGCTGGGATAAGTTACCTGTATGTATGGCTAAAACGCAATATTCTTTATCAGACGATCCTAAGAAGTTAGGTGAACCACATGATTTTACAATTCATGTTAAGGAATTCATTCCTAAATTAGGCGCTGGATTTATTGTAGCAATGACGGGAAATGTGCTAACTATGCCAGGATTACCAAAACGTCCGGCTGCCTTGAATATTGACATTAGTGATGACGGAAAGATTAGCGGGTTATTTTAATGGTGAAGCAAAGACGTAGAATACTGTTTATTGTCGATATTTTAATCATCGTAGGCATGATTGTTATAGACCAATTTGTGAAACTTTGGACAACTTTGCACGTTGGGTTGAATGAGGTTCATCAATTTATTCCGGGAATTCTGTCTCTAACAAACCTTAGAAATGATGGAGCAGCCTGGAGTATTTTACAAGGAAAAACAACTTTCTTCTATTTAATAACGATTGTAGCTTTGGGTGTTTTAATTTATTTTTTGTATCAAACTCGAGGACATTGGCTTTATCAAATTAGCTTGAGTTTTATGATTGCTGGGGCGTTTGGCAATTTTGTCGACAGAGTTAGATTGAAATACGTAGTGGACATGTTTCAGATTGATTTTATTAATTTCCCAATCTTTAATGTGGCTGACTTATCATTAACAATCGGTGTTATTTTACTTTTTGTAGCAATAATTAAAGAGGACCAATTGGAGGGCTAATATGTTAACTCATGAACTTACGATTCAAGATCAGCAAGGAAGAATTGATAAGGTGCTTGCAGAGGCTTTTCCAGATTTAACCAGATCTCATATACAATCCTTAATCAAGGAAGAGCGTATTTTGGTTAATGGAGAATCGGTCAAAAATAAGTATCAGGTAAAATCAGGTGATCGAATCGAAGTTCAAGATTTGGAAACACAACCAATTGCATTAGAGCCAGAGGACATTCCGTTAGATATTGTTTACGAAGATGAAGATGTTATTGTGGTCAACAAGCCTCAAGGAATGGTTGTCCATCCCGCGGCAGGCCATCCTAACCATACACTGGTAAATGCACTTTTGTTTCACAGCCCATTAGCCACAATTAACGGAGAATTTCGGCCGGGAATTGTTCATCGAATTGATAAAGATACTTCGGGATTGTTGATGGTGGCCAAAAATGATCACGCACAGCAAAGTTTGTCGGCTCAATTAAAGGCTAAAACGAATACCAGGCTTTATATTGCGCTGGTTCATGGAAACATCAAAGAAGATGAGGGAAAAATTGATGCACCAATCGGGCGCTCACCAAAGGATCGGAAAAAGCAGGCCATTGTTGCTGATGGACGCCCAGCGGTAACCCATTTTAAAGTTTTGAAACGATATGGTGAGTACACCTTAATTCAATGCCAGTTAGAGACTGGTAGAACTCATCAAATTCGTGTTCACTTAAAGTATATTGGTCATCCAGTGGCAGGAGATCCACTTTATGGACCTCGAAAAACATTAAAGGGCAAAGGACAATTTTTACATGCCAGTGTTTTGGGATTCAGGCAACCAACAACAAATAAATATTTAGAGTTTGAGGCTCCACTACCAGCCATTTTTAAGAAGACACTGGAACGGCTTGACACGCAAACTGAACATGGTTAAAGTTAATGCGTAATTAGTGAACTGAGAACTGTGATGAGATTAATAGAAGAGGATCTCTTCATGTGGATATGCGAAGCAAATGTAAATTTGGTTCGCCTTTATTTTAGAAAGGAAGGGTGTTATTTTGGAAAAAGAAATTATGGACGCGATGGCAATGAAGCGGGCTTTAACCCGTATTACATATGAAATTATCGAACGAAATCGCGGTGTGGAAGATATCGTTATTATTGGCATCAAAACACGGGGAGTTTTTTTGGCTCAACGAATTGCTGAAAGACTAAAGCAACTTGAAAATGTTGAAGTACCAGTTGGAGAACTAAATGTTACTGCATATCGAGATGATATTCATCAATTGGATAATGATCCCAAGCTTCCTGGAAAACCACATTTTGAATTTAGTTTAGAAGGAAAAAAAGTTATTTTGGTAGATGACGTATTATATACTGGACGGACAATTCGAGCAGCAATGGACGCAATTATGGATATTGGCCGACCAAAACGGATTAATCTGGCTATCCTAGTAGATCGCGGCCATCGAGAATTACCAATTCGAGCAGATTTTGTTGGAAAAAATATTCCAACAGCCCAAAATGAAAAAATTGAAGTTTTTGTTTCAGAAATTGATGAAGAAGATTCTGTAAGAATTGTTAACGGCAAATAGTTAATTGAGGTGAAAGCTTGTGGGGGATAGATATTTAATCTTAGACGATGGTAGTGTGTATCGCGGGAAAGCTTTTGGATCACCAGCGACTACATTTGGTGAAGTCGTATTTAATACCAGTGCTACCGGCTATCAACAGATTATTACAAATCAAATTTACCATAACCAAATTATTGTGTTTTCACAACCGTCAATTGGTGGTTATGGTGTTGATCGCGCGAGTTACGAATCAATTGAGCCCACCTGTAAAGGGGTGATTGTTCGTGATGTTGCGGATGTTTCAACCAATCGTCAACGACGACTATCTTTGGATGAATTTTTAAAAATTCAAAACATTCCTGGAATTAGTGGAATAGATACCCGGGCTTTAGTTCACAAATTACGTGCAAAGGGGACAATTAAAGGTAGTATTGTTGATCCTGTTAAAGATTTAGCACATGCCTTTGATCAGTTAAATGCCATTGTGCTGACAAACCAACAAGTAAATCAAGTATCAACGCCTAAGGCCTATCCTAATCCGGGGACGGGGCTAAATGTGGTGGTGGTTGATTTGGGGCTCAAGCATGGTATTTTGCGACAGCTTAGTCAACGAAATTGTAATGTGACAGTATTGCCATATACCTGTACAGCAGAGCAAATCTTTGATTTAGATCCAGATGGGGTAATTTTGTCAACGGGTCCTGGGAGCCCAACTGATCTTCCTGAAACATTAACGATGATGATTGCAGAGGTTGAACAACGAGTGCCATTGTTTGCGATTGGATTGGGACATGAGTTGTTTGCTATAGCGAATGGCGCACACGTTAAACCTCTTCAATTTGAGCACCACGGTGATAATCATCCCATCCTGTCAATTATTACAGATGAAATTTTTTATGCATCGCAAGGCCAAGGGTATACTGTGGAACGCGATTCAATTGATCGAGACAAAATGTTAATTACGCATGTCGATTTAGTTGATCAATCTGTTCAAGGATTGCGACACCGAGATTTTCCAGCGTTTAGTGTCCAGTTTTTCCCAGATGGTGCTCCAGGCCCTTTAGAGGCCACAGAACTATTTGACGAATTTGTCGATGTAATGACTACTCGAATGGAGCGGTAAAATGGCACGAACAAAATTACAAAAAATTTTAATTATTGGTTCAGGACCGAATGTTATTGGTGTTGATACAGAGCTTGAAGCAGCAACATTACAAACGATTGAAGAGCTTCATCAAGTAGGAAAAGACGTTACTTTTGTCACTAATAATGCTAATTCAATTATTGGGGACTATTTAGATATTGCGCACTTTTTAGTGAGTGATTTGGATGCTAACGCGTTAATTGCAATTCTCAGAAAATATGAGTTTGATGCAATTATTCCAACCCTTGGTGGTGCTCCAGTTTTTCAAGTGCTACATCAACTTGATGAAGCTGGTATTTTTGACCAATTAAATGTCCGATTGTTAGGCGTTAGTTTACGGACGATCGCAAACACACAAAATCCTGAATCACTTAATCGAGTTTTAAAAAATATTCATGAACCTTACATTCCAACTAATATTTTGAACGATACTGATAAAGTTTTAAAATTCGTTCATCGAATTGGATATCCAGTGATTGTGAAGCCAATTGCTGCAATTAGCAGTTCTAATCGAATGCGTTGCGAAAATGAACATCAACTTCGACAAATGTTGGCCTCCGCGTTCCGAATTTCAACGACCCATCAAGTGGCTGTTGAAAAAAGTATTGTGGGCTTTAAAGAAATAGAAATGACGCTTATAAGAGATAACGAAAACACACGAATGCTGGTATGTGCAGCAGAAGACTTTAATCCAGTCGGTGTTCATGCGGGTGATTCAGTAGTATTCACACCTACACAGACACTTACAGACCAAGAGTTTCAAGCCATTCGAACTTCGGCTTTGCGTATTGTTCAAGAGTTTAAAATTCGCGGTATCTGCCACATTCAATTTGCATTAAATACATCTACGGGGAACTACTTTGTGACCCGTGTGAATCCATATTTTGATCGAACGACGGCTTTTGCTGCTCGCTCTACGGGGTATCCAGTCGCTTTAGTTTGCACCCAAATTAGTTTTGGGAGAAACCTTAGAAATATTAAAATTCCTGGTTTAAAGCAACACGATTCATTGGCGCTAATTGAACCGACTCTTGACCATGTTGCAGTGAGATTTCCAACGTTTTCTTTTGCTAGTTTTGCTAATGCAAATCAAGAACTAAACACGAGAATGAAATCTACAGGTGCGGTCATCGCATTTGGACGAAGTACTGAAGAAACGCTTCTAAAATCCATCAGATCAGTTGATTCAGCAACCACTTCAGAACAAGCTGCATTGGATGAGTCGCGACTGAATGAAGGCCAATTGATTAACGTGCTGGTTCATCCGACTGCTGGTGAGGTATTTTATTTACTTGAGGCAATTCGAAGGGGCTATCAGGTGGAGGAACTAGCCGAACTAACTAAAATAGATGCTTTTTATTTTTACAAACTCATTCATATTGTTCAAATTGAAAAGGATCTTCGCAAAAATCCTTTTGACATTGCAATTTTACAAAATGCAAAATATTATGGATATGGTGATTCACAAATTGCGCGATTATGGAAATGTTCTAACAAGAAAGTTCGTGAATTCCGACATGCCAATCAGATTGAACCAACGTTTAAGGGAATTGAACCCACAGCCGGGGAATTTCCATACAATAATCGGAGTTATTATACGACGTTTGAAACTGAAAATGAGGCGCAAATAAGCGAACGACCAAAAGTATTTATTTTAGGCACCGCAAATAATCAGGTTGGAACTAACGCTGCCGCAGATTACGTCACCGTTCATACAATTCAAACTTGTCAAAAGTTGGGATACGAAACTATTTTAATTAATAATAATCCAGGAGCTATTTCGATTTTACCGCGGTTAGCTGATAAACTTTACTTAGAGCCTCTGACTGTTGAAAACTGTCTGAATATTATTAATAGTGAGCAACCAGATTTTGTGATTGCTCAAGGAAAATGGCAGATTGTGACTGATCTGAGTAAGGCCGGTGTAAACATCACTCAGTTGCCTCTTTCAAGAACTTCAAGAGCTGAAAATGTTGATTCACATTACTTAGTAGTAGGCGAAAAGTCAGGTGATAATGAACGTAATTTAGGTTGTTTTCAAACGGCCAGTGATGCCAGCTTACGTTTTCCTTCTCAAGCTGATCCTGAAATCTCGAATAAAATTAAGCGTATTTCTCAAAGCGAATTACGAAAGCAAACGGATGGTATTTACCAGATTATGTTTAAGCAAGAGGGAAGCCATTTGATTGTTACAGGGACGATTCCCCTCGCAATTCAAGATATTCCCTTCATGACGGTTGCTTTAAATTATGATTTAGTGGAAGATGTTGTGAAAATGATGCTTGGCCAAACCGAAAATTCGAAAAAAGTTGAACCTCCAGTAGGTGAGGGACAACTTAAGTTAGATCATATTTTTCCTTATGAACAATTGCAGATTGAAAAACCGCAGAATCCGCCGTTTTCATTGGCAATTGGGGCAAAAATTACTAAAATTTAAGAAAAACACCACTTCCGAAAAATGGAGTGGTGTTTTTAATTTATTTACGTAATTTATTCACGATATTTTCGTCAGGATCTACCAAAATGGTATTTTGACCTTCGTATATTACTAATCCTGGTTTGGCGCCATTTGGTTTATGAACGCGTTTAACCGGTACATAATCAACCGGAACATGTGAAGACAATTGGGCTTTTGAAAAGTAAGCAGCCAGATTAGCCGCCTCTGAGAGTGTTTGTTCTGAAGGATCCGAGCTGTGTATGATTACATGAGAGCCGGGAATTTTTTGGGTATGCAACCAAATATCAGTTTTTTTAGCAGTTTTTAATGTAAGCCGATCATTTTGGGTGTCGTTTTTTCCAACAGATATTTGAGTACCATCTGTAGCCTGAAATGTTTCTGGTTTAGAAGTTTGGAGCCGTTTTTGCTTCTTCTTTTTTTGATTTGGTTTTAAATAACCTTCTTTTTCAAGTTCTTCACGGATTTCATCCAAATCTTGGGGATTAGCCAGTTCGATTTGGGTCATGATATTATCCAGATAGTCAATTTCTTGATGTGTCTTCTCAAGTTGTTCAGAAACATAATGCACCGCATTTTTAGCTTTTTGATACTTTTTGAAATATTTTTGGGCGTTTTGAGATGGCGAGATCTGATTAGATAGGGAGATTTTAATGTCCCGATTTTCTTCGTAAAAATTAGGTAGGGTAATTTCAGTCATACCCCGATCTACCTGATTAAGATAAGTAGTTAAAATCTCTCCTTTAACTTTGTAGGTATCAGCTTGTTCGGAGTTCACAAGGGTTTGGTTTAATTTCTTTAATTTGGTTTTATTTTTTTTCAAATCATTTTTAACTACTCGAACAAGGTTGCCTGCTTTTTGAATAACCCGGTCTCGCTGAGCTTTGGCCACATAAAAGGCGTCCAGTAGAGAACTAAGCGATTCGAACTGTTTGACTTGTCCTTCCAAAGTGGCATACGGAAAGGCCGTAAATATTGCTTTTTGTTTTTGTGTAGTCATTGTTGGTTCAGGATGTTCAAACTTAGCAAAAAAATCGGTGAACGCATTTTCTGAGGAATGTTGATGTAAATAATTTGCGAGTTCTAAACTAGTTTCCTTATTCAATCCCTGATAATTTTTACGCAGTTCATCAGCAAGGACTTCTTGGTTAGGGAACTTTTGTAAATCAGTCTTGTAGTCCTCACTAGAGTCGCTAAAAGGATTCTTTTTATCTTGACTGGGTGGGGTAAGGTAGGTCGCTCCAGGCAAAAGCAAGCGATAACGATTTTGATCGGCATTAATATGTTTAATGGTATCGATGATTACCTTTGTGGAATTGTTGAGCAAGATAATATTGCTACGACGTCCCATAATTTCAACGGCAAGCAACAATTCGTCAATATCCCCAAGTTCATTTCTTTTTGAAAACGAAAAGTTAATTATTCGGTCATTTTCCACCTGCTTGATGGAGTTTAAAATGGCACCGTCTAAATATTTTCTCAGCATCATTGTAAAATTTGTTGGGACAGCAGGATTCGCATAAGGAATTTGAGTAACCTGTACGCGGGCGTAATTAGGGTGTGCGGAAAGTAAAACAGGAAAGTTTTTTCGATTTGCTCTAAAAGTAATAATAATTTCATTGTCGTAAGGTTGATGGATTTTAGTAATTCGTCCACTTTGTAACAAAGAATTTAATTCGTGAACCATGGCGTGTGTAAAGGAACCGTCAAATGACATAATTAGACCTACTTTCTTCTTGAATAAACTGTTAATATCTAGTATACCAGTCTAAAAAGGGAAAGTAATAAATGAAAGCTTGAGAATCAGTCTGAAAGCGCATTTGTTTACGAAAGTTTGAAGAGTTTTTGAATTTTTTTGAATTTGTGATACTATTGAAATATTAATTTTAAAATCAGAAGTTGGTGTATAAATGAAAACGGCCATTGTAACGGATAGTACCTGTTACTTAACAGACAAAGAAATTGCAGATAACCACATTACTGTAGTACCGATCCCGGTAGTGATTGACGGTAAAAGCTATGATGAGGGAGTAGATATTACAACTGAAGAGTTCTACCAAAAATTACGGACATCTGGATCTTTTCCAAGCACTACACAACCCCCATTGGGAAAAATGATTGAGTTATATAAAACCCTCCGTGACAAGGGGTATGAAAATGTTATTAGTATTCATTTAGCAAGTACAATTTCAGGATTTGTTAATAGTCTTGATTCCATTAAAGACGAAATTGAAGGCCTGAATGTGTATGTTTATGATTCTGAGATAACAGTTCGATTAATGGGGACACTTGCGTTAGAAGCTGCTAGAATGGCTCGTGAAGAGCAATCTCCGGAAGATATTTTAACGCATCTAAATGAACTTCGCGCCACATTTGGGGAATATTTTATTGTAGATGATTTACAGAATCTTGTCCGTGGGGGACGCTTATCGAACGCCTCAGCTTTTATTGGGGGACTACTTAAAATTAAACCTATTTTGACCTTCAATGATGCTCATGAAATTGTGGCTTTTGAAAAGGTTCGCTCAGCAAAAAAAGCTTTTGCACGAGTTGAGGAATTATTTGCTCAAAATAAGGCGGAGATTAATTATCCAATCCGAGCAATTATTATCCATGCAAACGATGAACCGGGGGCATTGAAGTGGCAAGAGCGTTTACAAGCAAAATATCCAGATCTACCAATTGATATCAGCTATTTTGGCCCGGTGATTGGAACTCATTTAGGGGAAAAAGCATTGGCGCTGGCATGGTTACGGGACTATACAAAACATTAGGCAAGAAGATGGTTAGGTCACACAAGGTGGCAGATCCATCTTTTTTAATATTAAAAAAAGTTAGTGGAAAAGGATTAGTACTTTTGTTGTGAACTGAGGGCTAATGTGATATGGTTAATTTAATACAATCGGAATGGTGAGTATTGATCGCCATGAAAAAAATTATTAGGAACACAAAATACTAAGACTCTCTGCAATGGAGCGTTTTGGTGTTTATTAGAAGAAGGAGTTTTTTATGCGTAAATTAAAGGTTAAGAATAATGAAGTGGCAGTTTATGCCATTGGTGGTTTGGGAGAAATCGGTAAAAATATGTACTGTGTCCAGTATCAAGATGAAATTGTGATCATTGATTGTGGGATCAAATTTCCGGAGGATGAGTTATTAGGTGTCGATTATATTATTCCTGACTATCAATTTCTGATTGAAAATCAAAAGAAAATCAAAGCAATGGTGATTACCCACGGACATGAAGATCATATCGGAGGAATTCCATTCTTTTTACAAAAGTTGAATGTTCCAATTTGGGCTGGCCCATTTGCGTCAGAATTAATTAAAGGAAAATTAAAAGAACATAATTTATTACGGACGACTGAATTACATGAACTGCAAGAAGATACGGTTTTAAAATTCCGTAAACTGTCTGTCTCGTTTTTTAGAACAACTCATTCAATTCCAGATACTTTGGGAATTGCAGTTCACACACCACAAGGAACAGTTGTACAAACGGGTGACTTTAAGTTTGATTTAACTCCGGTTGGTGATTTACCATCTCCAAATTTCCAAAAAATGGCTGCAATTGGTGGAAAAGATTCCTTACTTTTGATGTCTGATAGTACAAATGCAGAACGTCCAACATTTACAAAGTCTGAACGATTTGTTGAGAAAAGTATCAAACGAATTTTTACAGAAATTCAAGGGCGGATTATTTTTGCAACTTTCGCTTCTAACGTGTATCGAGTACGAGAAGCCTGTGAAGCCGCATTAGAACAAGGCAGAAAGATTGCCATTTTTGGAAGAAGTATGGAGAACGCTATTGAGGCTGGACAGAAATTAGGCTATTTAAATATTCCAGAAGAAGCGTTAGTAGATGCTCAGGAATTGCATAATCTGCCAGCCAATAAGCTGATGATTTTGTGCACGGGTTCACAAGGTGAACCAATGGCAGCGTTGAGCCGAATTGCTAATGGAACGCATCGACAAATTAGTTTACAACCTGACGATACGGTTGTCTTCTCAAGTAATCCAATTCCAGGAAATACCGTCAGTGTAAATAACCTTATCAATAAATTAGACGAAGCTGGCGTTACAGTTATCCATGGTAAAGTAAATAATATCCATACTTCAGGTCATGGTGGTCAAGAAGATCAAAAATTGATGTTACGCTTAATCAAGCCAAAGTTTTTCATGCCTTGTCATGGTGAATTTAGAATGCAGATGATTCATACTAAGCTTGCTGAGCAAACTGGGATTCCTGAAGACAATTGCTTCATCATGAAAAATGGTGACGTTTTGGCTTTAACCAGAGATAGTGCACGAATTGCTGATCACTTCAGTGCCGGTGATGTTTATCTAAACGATGCTGATATTAATGATAATGTTAGCTCACAAATTTTAAGCGATCGCACAATTTTAGCTAGCGAAGGGGTTGTGACTGCTGTTGCAACCATCAATATTAAAAAACATCGCATTACAGCTGGTCCTGATACAATCTCTAGAGGATTTATCTATATGCGAGAATCAAATGAATTAATTCATGATACGAATAAAGCAGCGTTTAGTTCACTGTTAAACACAATGAAAGAAAAGTCGCATCCAACTGAGAAAGACTTTAACGAGAATATCATTGGTGATTTGCAGGAGTTCTTATATCAAAAAACAGAACGAAGCCCAATGATTGTACCTATGCTTATTTTTGAATAAATCAATGATTTTGAATTTACTCACTTATTTATGAGATAATGTAAGAGTCTTCAAACGGAAATTGCAAGAACAAGTTAGCCACCCCGCAGGCGAAGTTGCGGGGCAAGTCAGAATATCTATTGAAGGTCAAGATAATAGCTACGCACTACATGATTTACGAATACGTGCTGCTTCAATTTGAAAAGCTTCTTTTGGGGTTTGATACTTCAAGATACGTCGCGGTAATTGGTTAAGACGACTTTCAACCATTGAAACCGTCTTGGGACCAATCGTATCTAATGAGTGTCCCTTAGGTAAATATCGTCTAATCATGCGGTTATGAGTTTCATTGGTTGCTCTTTCAAAGGAACTATACGGATGGGCATAATAGATGTCAGCTACGCCGTCTAAGACTGCATTCAAGGCTGTGAACTCCGTTCCGTTGTCAGCAGTAACAGATTTAATAAGATCACCAAATTCAGCACAAATTCCCTTAAGTGCATACGATACCGAATCAGCATCTTTGCCTTCAATCAAGCGAACAATATCATAACGAGTTTTACGTTCCGTGAAGGTCAATAATACACTTTCATGTCCACTTCGTTTACCAACTACAGTATCAATCTCAAAGTGGCCAAATTCCTTGCGTTTGTCGACCCTTTTAGGACGTTCCTCAATACTTTTACCAGCTAAACGTCGATGCTTGTTTGACCAGTGATGTTTAGTACGACGGTTAGCCTTCTCCACCAAATCAAGATTACGGATCTCTAACAATTGCGCATCGATATAGTTGTAGAGAGTTTTCGTACAAACCATCTCCGTGCGCTTAAACAGATGTTGTTGGTGGGCGAAGCCGACTGCTGCATCAGGTGACCAATCATCTTGGTGGAAATGATCATCAAAGTAAGCCAGAAAGTTAGTAACAAATTTAAATTTTAGAGGTCGATGACAGCGTTGTCGATTCGTTTGATACCGAACTTGGGCCGTATCAGGCGCATAAACGCTAAAGTACTGTTCTTTACCATTGAGTTTCTTTACCTGTTGAATGCGGCCACGCTTAAGCTCATTATTAATAGTTTGATGACAGACACCAATTTCAGCGGCAATTTGACGAGCAGATTTGCCTGCAGAAAGTAAGCCAGCAATTCTGCCTCGCTCAATTGGAGTTAAATGATGACCCTTTACGTGAGATGTGATAAGCTGTTCTTGCACCAAGACGAAAACCTCTTTCATTGTTTAGTGTGGGAACTTCAATGATACCTGATTTTTTCGTCTTGGTGTCTTTTATTTGGCCACTTTTAAAAGGTGGCTAACTTGATTATAAAATTCGCGAAGAGTCTTCAAATGTGAGAATAAAATTTCGCATTTAAAGGTTCTTTTTTTGATTTTAATATTAATTTATGGAATTAAATTAGTTTCAAACTAGTTGTTCGAACAGAAAAATGTTAAATTAGAATTATAGAGATAGATTTGGATAAACCTATAGAGATGGGAAGATGATTGCGATTAACAATGATAATGATTGGTCTGTGCCAGAATCACGAATGGGCCGTTTAAGAGCAAAAGAACAGCAAAAGCAGCAAAATAAAGTTAATAAACGAAAAAAAGTTACCAAGGATCCAAATGGGTCAAAAGCACCTAAGTCTGTAAAACCACAAAACAAGAAGAAAAACGAAAATCAAAAAAAATGGTTTTGGATTGTTGGAATCATTGTCGTAATTTTTATTGCAATCTTTTTTATTGTTCGTCGCACAAACAATGCTTCAGCAAAAGAGAATGCAGAACGCATCGTTCAAAAGAGCTTCAATGATGATAGAGATAATATTACAGATAATGCTACACGGGCGCAAATGGTTCAACTTGCCGCTGATGCCAAGAAAATCAGAGATAATACAGAAGCCAATCAATACAGTCAGTTAGCAAGTTTAGGTAAGAGTGCCATTTCGTTTAGTGAAGAAGTTGCTAACCTACAAAGTGGCAATAATTATCGGGTGACAACGACTGGTTCCAAGGTTACAAGTCTCTTGGAGGATTTGAAAGCAACAACGTTTAAATCAGATTTTACTGGATTTTATAATGAATATCATAAATCATTAACTAATTTAAAACCTAAAGCAATTGAAGTCAGCAAATTGCATAAGCAGACCAATAACTTGTTTAAAAATGGGAAAAGTGGTACTTTAAGTGCTTCTGTTACGACTGTTAAGTTGAACAATCTGCTAGACAAACTTAATAAGTATCCTAATTTTGAACGAGCTAGTCAAGATCTTACCCGAGTGGAAAAAGCAGTTAAGACGTATCGTAAGAAGCAAGCAAGCGAATCTTCATCGATAGCAAGTTCACAAGCAAGTGAATCAGCTGCAATAGCAAGTTCACAGAGTGCGTCGGCAGTTATTGCTTCTTCACAGAGCGCGGCAGCTTCTGAAAGTGCTAGATCAGCATCAGCAAAAGCAGCAAGTGAATCTGCAGCAAGTTCATCAACTAGAGCTTCAAGTAGCACCAGTGCAAGTAGAGCAAGCAGTGAGTCAAGTTCAACTAGTAGCAGTAGCTCATCAAAAAATAGCAGTTCACAAAGTTCTTCGAGTAAGGCATCAAGTTCACAAAGAAATTAAGATTTAAAATAAAAAGGTTTTTCAGTCAATAAACTGAAAAACCTTTTTTGTTTGCATAGTAAAACTGATAAGAGAGGAGACATGAATAGATGGTGGATGAAACTAGATTTTTATTCTAGTTTACATAATATATATTATTCAAAGTAGTTTAAAACTGTTTTAGACCAGGTGAATTTAAATGTTTGGTTAATCCTTGATTGGACATCCTCTTTTGGATAAGTTATTAAAGCCACCAAGTTAATACAGAATTGTAAAACGCCTTTGTGTGCCTGTGTCAGGATGCTGATCATCTACTATCATCCATTACAACTCACAAGCCATCACCGAAGCTCATGCGTTGTATTGTTGGTCGATCGGTTTTACTAAGCCACAAGTTGGCATTATATTTTAAAATAACGACTTACCACTGACGACACTTATCTAAATACCTGTTTGATAAAAAACTATATTTATCCAATAAACGGTGCTTCTATGGCGGTGTGTTGTGTAACTTCAAAAACTTTCGTGGATAACTGTCTTTAAAATCATTTTTAGAGTACTTGTATTTAGATATTACCAATTCCTCCAGGTAACTAAAGGTTAAACCAAATACGTGATAAACGATACGTATATTAATGGGTCTACACTTTCTGGTATTGGTGAATAACTGATACCAGTTTTTATTTTGAAAATTAAAAGGACATCTGTCCTCTTTGTGCTACGATTTAATCGCCAAACAAAATCGAAAAGAGGAAAAACAGATGTCCCTAACTAATTCTATTTTAAGCTTGTTTGAAATGACAGACCCAAATATAACCGTAACTGGTGTTACCAAGAAACGTTGCCCGAATGGACAACGAATTCATGTCGTTCACGCCAACCTTTCTTATCAGCTTGTGAAATGTCCCCATTGTGGCCATAAAAGTCTAATTAAAAACGGTACCCACGTTAGTCATCTAAGGTTGGGAACCTTATCAGGCGGACGTTATGAAATGCAGCTAAGACGACAAAGATATCAATGCCAACATTGTTTAAAAACCTGTGGAGCTAAAACTAACCTCGTTAGACGTAATGAAACTTTTACCCACAATGTTAAACATCAGGTCATTGTGCTAGCTCGTGACATGCTGACCAGTAAAGAAATCGCTAAAATTTGTGGCATTTCACCAAGTAGTGTTCAACGTATTTTAAATGCAAATATTCACTTGGCTTACCGTGTTAAGCAACTTCCGCCAAATCTTTGTTTCGATGAATTTCGTTCCTGTAATCATCTAATGTCCTTTAACTGTTGCGATGCCGTTAGTCATCGCCGCATTGTGACCCTCAAAGATCGTCTCAGTAAGGATATCATTGATTACTTTGAAGCTCGTTATTCAGTTCAAGAACGTGCGAAAGTTCAAACAATTACTATTGATATGAACGCCGAATATGCTAGCTTTATTCATCGTTTATTCCCGAATGCTGTCACGATTATTGACCGTTTCCACATTATTCAGCTTGCTGGTCGTGCACTAGACAATGAACGTACATGTATTATCCGTACTTTTCAAGATAAGCATTCACGCATTTACCGCATCCTTAAATCTCAATGGCGTTTATTTCATTTGGCAGAAGAGAAAATCAATGACACTAAGCTTATCTATTTACGAGGCATTAACGAGTATATGACCCAACAGAACGCCATCGACCTTGCCTTAGATGAATTTCCAGAATTCAAAACTGTGTATCAAACTTATCAAGGCATTCTAACTGCTATCCACCAAAAGAATGCCACGGGATTTAAAAATTTGATTACCAACTACCAAGTAGCTGGTAATCAAATGGACGTCACCATTTCAACCTTCGTTAAGAACGGCTCAGCAGTGCTCAACAGTTGTCGTTATCCGTATTCTAACGGTCCTATTGAAGGACTTAATCGCAAAATCAAGGTATTAAAGCGTAGCTGTTTTGGTTTTCGAAATATTCATAACTTCTTCATTCGTATCAGTTTAATTCATGAGTAAACAAAAAGCACATTCACCGAAGTGAACATGCCTTCAAAAATCTCTACCAATACAGTTTGACAGAGACCCATATTAATTCATGGCATACATTGTTTTCCGAACAAAAACCCAATCTCTTATTTTTCAAATAGAAATTGGGTTTGTTTAAATATAATTTTGAGTAACTATTTTAAAACCTTAGTTAATGGTGGAACCACTTGTTTTTTACGTGAAACAACGCCTGGAAGATTCATTCGGTTATTACTTAACTTGTGATTGAAGGCAGTTTCGACGGCCTCTGTCCCCTCACCTAAGACCAATAACTCTGAATCACTGGTCAAAACGTTTGTTGCTAATAGAAGGAATAAATCATAAGAATTATTTGTAATAAGCGATTTAATGGTATCTTCTAATTCATCTTGGCGTTTGAAAACATCGTTTAAATCAACAGTGTTAACCTGACCAATTCGAACAGTTTTGCCACCCATGTCAAACGATTTAGCGTCGCCTTCAAGAATATCTTCAGCACTACGACTGTTAACGTCGCTACCAGCCTTCAGCATTTCAATTCCGTAAGCTTCGTAATCAGCAACGCCAGCAATTTTTGCTAAAGCAGGAACCGCATTGCGTTCATCATCAGTAGTTGTAGGTGATTTCAAAAGTAATGTATCTGAAATAATTGAAGATAACATCAAACCAGCAATATTGCTAGGAATTTCAACGTCATTTTCTAAATACATTTTATAGATAATTGTGCTACAACAGCCAATGGGTTCTGCACGATAAAAAAGAGGTTGTGCGGAAGTAAAGTCAATCTTATGATGATCAATAACGCTTGTTACAGTGACATCTGCCAAATCGGATACACTTTGGATAGCTTCGTTATGGTCAACTAAAACAACTGAATCAACTTCAGGTTTGGCTTTAGTAATCACACGAGGTGCTTTTACGTTAAAGTGATTCAAAACAAAGTTTGTTTCGTTATTAGTCTCACCTAAAGCAACAGCTTCAACCTCGTCACCTAACTTGTTTGCTAAATAAGCATATTCAATTGCACAACTGATGGCATCTGTATCTGGATTCTTATGACCAAAAACTAATTCTTTACTCATGATTAATAAAAACTCCTTATATATATTTAATTTTTATATATTTAATTTTGGTTACCGATCATTTTACGTAAACGTTCTGTGTAGCTTTCTTTGCTTAGATAGTCATCAAATTCTTCTAAGAAAGTATTGATTCTGGGGATTTCATCCTTATCTTTTCGGAAAACAAAACTTAAGTCAAAGTTAATGGCTGGGTCAAAACGTGCCATCCATGTCTCACTTGATCCCGGATGTGAAATTACATACGAAGCAGGTAAGGCTGTATTTACTTTTGCAGTTTCTGCAAAGCGGCGAATTTGATCTGGTGTCGTAAAACGCGCAACGCTATTTGGCACATCAACTAATTGATTTTTATATGCCTCACGTAAAACGCCCTCTAAGTAATAACCTTCCGGATAAGTAACCCAATTAGCGTTTAATGTTTGCTTTAATTTAATCTTCTTTTGTTTAGAAAGCTTTTCTTCATGGTGAATGAAAAGTAAATCTTCGTTAATAATTTTTCGTGATTCGTAGGGTTTCCAATTTTTGATACTGTCGTCTGGCAAGTACATAATTGCCAAATCAATACGATTATTCTCTAACCGTTCCCAAATTTCTTTACGTGTTAAGGTATGGAACGAAATCAGAATGTCAGGCTGTTTTTCATAATATTTTGTGATGAAGTCTTCAAACACACGGGATTCAATCGGAGCCAACATGCCAATGTTGATTTCACCGTGAGTTGCAGAAGTTGTTTGTTGAATTTCATCAGTAGCCTGATTTAAAACCTCATTGATATTATGAGTTGCCTTCAGCATCGTGTATCCAGCATCTGATAAACGTAATTTTTTACCAACGGAATAGAATAATGGTGCACCTACCGTATGTTCCAGCTTCTTGATTTGTTGAGTTAAAGCAGGCTGTGTAATCCCTAAAATTTGGGCAGCTTGCGTATAATTCATTGTATCTGCCAATTGCAGGAAGTAAGTTAAAGTTTTAGATGAAAAGATCGTTTCTTGTTTTGATTTCATTCTGTTTACTCCTTAAGTTTTTTATCATCATAATGTCACTTAAATAATAACTATAATTATTCTAATGGTTAATGACAAAAAACACAACAAATTGTAACTGGAAAATCCGGAGGTTAATTCTAATTTAAGATTTAATGTTCAGGTGTGGACTCTACAACGGGAACCGGTTTTAGTTTCATAGAAACTGGAATACCTTCTGAATCAATATCAACAACGAATGAGCCGTTAGAGTACCGTGCGCTCAGTGGATGTTCAGCTACAATGATATCATGTAAGGTGCCCCGACTAGTTCGAACCTCTAAAATAGAATTTTTATCTGTTTTAATAAAATCAATCACACGATGCGGATCTTTCTTTAATTCTCTAAGGACCAAGATTCCTCTTCTTGCACGACTTGTAACAGGAATATCGGTAACGGCCATTCGTTTAAAAGCACCTCGCTGCGTAATTAGACCAACTTGATTTGAGTCATCTACAAGTTGCACGTTAGTGACCTGGTCTTCACGCAGATCCATTGATTTCACTCCAGCAGTACGAGCTCCAATAATTGGAATTTCCGCAAGATCATAGCGCAAGCCATATCCTCGTTCTGAAATTAGCATGACAGCTTGTTTTAATTGGTGGGCAATAAAGAAAATATTTACCACAACTGAATCAGCACTTTTTAATTTGATAAATGCAGCCGCGTGTTTTTTGTAATTACGACCAGGGGTTAAATTAGAGAAATCCGTCCGCTTAATGAAACCATCGCTAGTTGCAATTAGAAATTCGCCGGTTTCCTTTAATGAATGAAAAGCAAATGCTTTTATAATTCGCTCATTATCGCCTAAACCGATGGTCTGAGAAATATGTTCACCAGTGTCTTTCCAACGAGAATCGGCCAGCTCATGTACGGGACGTGAAATTAGATTTCCTTTGTTGGTGAACATCATTAGGTGATCTAGGGTGCTAACTTGTTTCAAGAAAATCGGATAATCCTCATCCTTTAAGCCATCATCATTTTCACCGGATGCACTATATGACCGCAGTGAGCTTCGTTTTAGATAGCCATCGTGACTAACTGAAACCATCACCTGTTCTTCTGGCACGACTACTTTTCGATCAATTTTAATTTCTTCAATTTCATCTTGTATTTCTGTTAATCGTGGAGTGCCATATTGTTTTTTGATGCTCGTAAGTTCCGTACGAAGTACTTTTGCCAATGCTGTTGGACTATTTAGAATTTCATTATATTCCTGGACGTGGTTATTTAAATCATCGGATTCCGCTTCTAAGGCAGTGACATCCGTGTTAGATAGTCGATAAAGTTGTAAGGAAACAATTGCTTCAGCTTGCTCTTCTGTAAAACTAAATTTTTGAACTAAATTATTTTTTGAATCTTTTTTGTCTTTACTACCCCTGATGGTGGCAATCACTTGATCGAGGATAGAGAGGGCTTTAATTAATCCTTGGACAATTCGAAGACGTTTCTCAGCCTTGGTTAAACTAAATTGAGTCCGTTTGGTAATGACTTCTTTTTGGAAAGCTAAGTAGGCCTGCAAAAATGCTTTTAGTCCCAAAGTTTCAGGGCGCTTATGGCTAATTGCAACCATATTGAAATTGTAAGAAACTTGTAGATCGGTATTTTTGAATAAATAATTCAAAATTCCCTTTGCATCAGTATCTCGTTTGAGCTCAATTGCAATTGAGAGGCCGTTACGATCAGATTCATCACGAACTTCAACAATGCCATCCACTTTTTTTAGAATGCGAATTTCATCAATCTTTTTTACTAATTGAGATTTGTTCACTTCGTAGGGAATTTCGGAAACTTCAATTTGTGATTTGTTACCACGTAAAGCAATAATTTTAGTTCTCGATCGGACGATAATTCGCCCTTTTCCAGTTTGATAAGCCTTTTTTATGCCGTCAATTCCCTGAATAATTCCTGAGGTAGGAAAATCTGGTCCTTGCACAAAGGTCATTAATTTTTCTAATGAGGCATCGGGATGTTGTAATAAATATAACAAGGCATCGATGACTTCATTTAAATTGTGAGGAGGAATATCTGTCGCATAACCAGCTGAAATACCGGTAGCTCCATTAACAAGTAAGTTAGGAAAACGACTTGGTAAAACAGTTGGTTCGTATTCTGTATCATCAAAATTCAAAACAAAATCAACAGTTTCCTTATCAATATCTTTCAACATTTCGCTTGAAATTTTGCTTAAACGTGCTTCGGTATACCGCATTGCGGCCGGCGGATCATTATCAATTGAACCGTTGTTACCATGCATTTCAATTAAGGGAGCGCGTAGTTTCCAATCCTGGCTCATTCGTACCAAGGCCTCATAGATAGAACTATCCCCATGTGGATGGAAATTACCCATTACATTTCCGACAGATTTTGCAGATTTTCGAAATCCCTTATCATAGGTATTTCCATCTTGATTCATAGCATACAAGATTCGCCGTTGAACGGGTTTTAACCCATCACGGACATCAGGAAGTGCTCGCTCTTGAATAATATATTTAGAATAGCGTCCAAAACGATCTCCCATCACATCTTCTAATGTGAGTTCCTGGATTTTATCATTTTTTTGATTTTTTTCATCAGCCATTTTTTATATCCCCCTTTCATTGATTTTCGTCATCTTCAAGAATACCATCTTCATGTGCAATATTAACGGCTTCGTTATCTAAAATGCTACCCTCTTCTTCTAAAGAGAATTCAACATTTTCTTCAATCCATTTCCGGCGAGGTTCAACTTTATCGCCCATCAAAGTGGTTACGCGACGTTCAGCCAAAGCAGCGTCGTCAATACGAACACGCACTAAAGTTCTGGTTTCAGGATTCATTGTTGTCTCCCAAAGCTGATCCGCGTTCATCTCTCCAAGTCCTTTGTATCGTTGTAGTGCAAATCCGCGCCCGATTTCTTTTGAAGCTTGTTCTAATTCTTCATCCGTCCAAGCATAAACAGTTTTCATTTTTTTACCATTTTTCTTTTGCAAACGGTAAAGCGGTGGAAGCGCGATGTAAATATGACCATCGTCAAGCATTGGACGCATGTATTTATAGAAAAATGTCAGCAATAGGATCTGAATATGGGATCCATCATCATCCGCATCAGTCATAATAATAATCTTATCGTAATTTCTGTCTTCAATTTTAAACTCAGGACCTACACCAGCGCCAATGGTATAAATCATTGTGCTTATTTCCTCATTTTTCATAACATCAGGTAATTTAGCTTTTTCAGTATTTAAAACTTTTCCTCGCAATGGCAAGATAGCCTGAAACTTGCGATCTCTGCCCTGTTTAGCGCTACCGCCGGCAGAGTCACCTTCGACCAAGAAAAGCTCATTACGGGCCGAATTTTTGGACTGTGCGGGGGTTAATTTACCTGATAAAAGACGATCTTGTTTTTTGCGTTTTTTGCCACTGCGACTTGCATCTCGTGCTTTGCGGGCAGCCTCGCGAGCTTCTCGTGCCTTTAAAGATTTACGCACAAGCATTTGGGCAAATTCACCGTTTTCCATGAGGTAAAAGAGTAATTGCTCATTTACGATACTGTCGACAATGGGACGTGCTTCAGGTGTACCAAGCTTCTCTTTGGTCTGACCTTCAAACTCAAGAATTTTTTCTGGAATTCTTAAAGAAATAACAGCTGACAGTCCTTCACGAACATCGCTACCTTCAAGGTTTTTATCTTTTTCTTTTAGTAATCCGACTTTATGGGCGTATTCATTAAAGGCCTTTGTCCACCCTGAACGCATACCGACTTCATGAGTACCACCATCTTTTGTCCGCACGTTATTAACGAAGGATAAGACGTTTTCAGAATAGCCGTCATTATATTGAGCTGCAACCTCAACTTCGACGCCTTCTTTAGTGCCATCAAAATAAAGGATATCACCGAGGGTATCTTTATCTTCATTTAAGTAGCTCACAAATTCTTTAATTCCTTCTTCATAAAGAAAAGTTTGCGTTTGAGCCTGATTTTCACGTTCATCAGTTAACGTGATTGTGACACCCTTAAGAAGAAAAGCAGATTCTCGCAAGCGCTCGGCCAATGTATTAAAGTTAAAAACAGTGGTTGTGAAAATTTCACGGTCTGGTTTAAAAGTCACAACCGTCCCATTTGGTTCTTTTGTTTTGCCGATTTTTTTCAAACTACCAACTGCATGCCCACCATTTTTGAATTCTTCGCGATATTTTTTCCCTTCACGGACAATTTCAACATTAAGATATTCAGATAGCGCATTAACAACACTGGCTCCAACACCGTGTAATCCACCAGAGGTCTTATAACCGCCTTGACCGAATTTTCCACCGGCATGAAGAACTGTAAAAATAACTTCGACCGTAGGAATTCCTGAAGAATGCATTCCTACCGGCATTCCTCGTCCCTGATCTGAGATTGTAATGCTATTATCTTTATGGATGGTAACGTTAATTTCTTTACCAAAACCAGCTAGAGCTTCATCAACGGCATTGTCGACTATCTCATAAACCAGATGGTGCAGCCCACGGCTATCGGTTGAACCAATATACATACCGGGGCGTTTACGCACAGCCTCTAAACCGTGCAGAACTTGAATGGAAGAGTCATTGTATTCTGCTGAACTACGTTTACTCATTTCAAAATACCCTTTCTACTTATAATCCTTATTATTATATCATTTATAAATTTCTGAATACTACCTTCCTTAATATAACATACGCAAAAACAAACATTGGAATCAATTTTTAAACATGCTAAAATTGAAAATGATTCTCAATTGAAAAGGGGCCAACCATTTGTTAAAAATTATTATTATGCTGATCATTGCCTATCTACTGGGGTCAATCCCTTCTGGGGTCATGATTGGAAAAAAATTCTTTAATGTTGATATTCGTAAAGCTGGCAGTGGTAATATCGGAACAACCAATACCTTTCGAGTTCTTGGCCCGAAAGCAGGAACAGTAGTTTTGCTAATGGATGTTTTAAAAGGTACGTTAGCTGCTAGCCAGCCTTACTTGTTTCAGACGCCAAACGTTAACCCCCTATTAATTGGGTTAGCTGCAATTTTAGGACATACTTTCTCAATCTTTGATCACTTCAATGGTGGCAAAGCAGTAGCTACTAGTGCCGGAATTTTGTTAGCTTATAATCCGCCATTTTTTATTGTTGCTTGTATCATTTTTGCAAGCTTGGTGTATTTGACCAGTATGGTGAGTGTGGCAAGCATGACTGCATTAGTTCTTATCAGTCTGTTGTCTTTGTTTTATCACGACTGGATTTTAACAACCGTCGCCGTTGTGCTAACGGTTTTTATCTTTTATCGTCATCGGGAGAATATAAAACGGTTAAAAAACGGTACGGAAAGTCTGATCCCGTTTGGGTATTGGTATAATCATAAAAAGAAATCGTAAGTATAAAAAAATATATGTAACGGAAAAGAGGCCATCACATTTGTGACAACCTCCTTTTTTTGTATCATTAAAAGAAAGAAATTTCAAAGCTTTGTGAAGATTCGCTTTGTGGCTGTAGATCTGTGATTCCCATCTTTTCTTCGAGCTTGCCAGTCGCATTTACATTGTCTGCAATTCCCCACCAGGGTTCGATACAGACAAAGTCACCAGTAGTTGGATATGGAGACCAGATACCGACATAAGGTGCGTCTGTCACAGTTAATGCAACCCCATGATCATTTTTCTGATTATCTAACATAATGGTTGTTTCTTGCTGATTTAATTCAAGGATGATGGCATCATCTTTAAACAAGTCATGAGTTAAGTGAGTTGCTTTACTACAATCGTTTGGAAATGAATTATCCTTATCATTGTAAGGGGCCTTCAATGGAATTTGTGTGTATGTCTGCTTGGGCGCAACGTTTAAATTACTGTCCTCAAATACCTGGTCCTTTTCAAAGTTGGTATCGAATCCAGGATGCCCACCTATAGAGAATAATAAATGATTGTCTGCATCTGGGTTGTAAACTCGGTATGTTTCATGCAATTCGTGATTCTTTAAATCAAAACTAATTACTAGTTCGAATTCAAAAGGATATAATTTGTGCGTTTTGTTACTGTCAGTAAGTTTTAAGGTCGCGTGTGTGTCACTGCTATCAACGACTTCAAACTTGCTATCACGGGCAAAACCATGTTGATGCATTTCGTAAGTTGTTTTTTGGTACTCATATTGGTCATCCTTTAAACGGCCAACAATTGGGAAAAGTACGGGTGCATGTCGGCCCCATACACTTTTATCGGCCTGCCATATATATTCTAGATTATTATCTAAAGAAACAACACTAGAAAGTTCAGCCCCTAATTCATTGATTTTAACGCGCAAATATTCATTTTCTAAAGTAACCATTAATTAAAACCCCATTCATTTATAAAATATATTGGCTAAGATTCTTATCGCTAGCAATTTCACCAATTTTTTCTTCTACATAATGTTCTGTAATTGTGATGTCGCCCATTTCCATGTCCGCTCCTTCGTAGAGAATATCCTCTAAGAGTTTTTCTAAAATGGTGTGCAAACGACGAGCACCAATATTTTCAGTAGAACGATTAAGCTGAGTTGCAATTTCGGCAATTTTATTAATGGCTTCAATTGTAAAAGTTAGTTTAATATTTTCTGTGCCAACTAAGGCAATATATTGTTTGACTAACGCATTTTTTGGTTCAGTAAGAATCTTAACAAAATCTTCTTTGGTTAAATCATTTAGCTCGACTCGAATTGGAAAACGACCTTGTAATTCAGCAATTAAATCACTTGGCTTAGAGTCCTGAAAAGCCCCTGAAGCAATAAAGAGGATGTGATCGGTATTGATTGGCCCATATTTTGTATTAACTTGAGAGCCTTCAACGATTGGTAAAATATCACGTTGAACACCTTCACGAGAAATGTCTTCGCCACCCTGGTTTGTTTTGGCGATGATTTTATCGATTTCATCGATAAAAACAATCCCGGTATTTTCAGCCCGTTTGATGGCTGCATGGTATAAATCACCATGACTAATTAACTTTTCGGATTCTTCACGGATAAATATTTCACGAGCTTCAGAAACGTCAACGGTTCGCTGAATTCGCTTTTTTGGTAACATTTGTCCGAGTGATGTGCCAAAATCAATGCCCATTTGCCCCATCATATTATTCATACCTAAATCTTGTTGGGGGTCGTCCATCGTGATGGTAATTTCTCTACCGTCTAATAGACCGCGTCTCAATTGATCCGCAGTGGCCGAACGCTTATCACGAACTTCACTAGTGATTTCTTCGGATTGAGCATTTGGGACCTCAGGAGTTTCACCACGCTGCATTTTCTCAACCATACTTACTAAGTTTTGAAAATCGACTCCGGATTGTTTTTGAGTGCCATCCGCCGTTGTTGCGGGCACCAAAATGTTGACAATTCGGTTATCGGCACGACGTTCGGCATCTGAGCGAATACCCTTGAACTGGCTCTTTTGTTCCATCTGAACTGAGCTGTCCACTAGATCACGGATCATTGATTCTACGTCGCGACCAGCATGTCCGACTTCAGTAAATTTAGAAGCTTCAACTTTTACAAACGGGGCGTCGACGATTTTCGCTAAGCGACGGGCAATTTCAGTTTTCCCCACACCAGTTGGTCCAATCATTAACATATTTTTGGGTGTGATTTCTGTTTGCATTGAAGCTGAAAGCTGTAAACGCCGGTAACGATTACGTAGAGCAATCGCAATTGCCTTTTTTGCGGCAGTTTGCCCGATCACATATTCATCTAATTCACTCACAATTTGTTTAGGTGTTTTATCAATTTCGGCCATTTAAATTCCTCCTAGATCTTTTAGAAATAATGTGGTGTTATCAATTTTTTTTAGTTCGTTAAGCGCGTGTTTTCATTATTCATGTGTTGCTCGAGGAAAAAACTTACGATAATTACTTTGTAAATTTTCCTGAGTGACATGTGTGTATATTTGGGTGGTTGATAAGCTGCTATGTCCGAGTAATTCTTGGACAGTTCGAAGATCAGCACCGTTGTTTAGTAGCTGGGTTGCAAACGTGTGCCGCAACATATGGGGATGAATCTTACTGGTGAGACTACTTTGTTTGATGATTTGATTTAAAACATATTCGATCCCGGTTGAAGTGATTTGATCACCATAATGATTAATAAAAATGAAATCATGTTGTTTATGATATTTTGCCATGATTTCATTACGACACTGATCATGATAATTAATTAAAGCATCATAACAGTATTGGCCAAATGGTACATAACGTTCCTTGTCACCTTTGCCGCGAATCAACATCATTTTTAATGAAAGATCAACATTTTGCCAACGCAGATTTGCACACTCACTTACTCGAATTCCAGTTCCATATAAAACCTCTAATAAAGCAACGTTGCGCAATGCTAATGGTGAATCTGATTGAGCTGCTTCAAAAAGGGCTGTCATTTCTTTTTGATAGAAAAATCGAGGTAAATGATTTTGATGTTTTTTTAATTTAATTTCTGCAAACGGGTTACGGGTAACGAGGTCATTTTTTGCCAAGAAACTATAAAAAGACCGCATGGTCGATAACTTGCGAGAAATCGTCGTTCGGCTATATTTTCGATCAAACAAGTCTGTCATAAAAACATTAACATCCAAATGATCAATATCTTTAAATGGTTTGAACCCCCCATTTTCTTTTAAAAAAGTACAGAATTCCTCTAAATCGCTTTGGTAAGCTTTGATTGTATCTACAGAATACTGGCGCTCAACCTTTAGGTACTCAAGGAATAATTTAATATAATCTTGTTCCATAACAAAACCTCCGTACATTGCCACTTTAGCAAAGTACGGAGGAAAACTCAATAACAAACCCCATTAAACATCTAAGTTTGTATTTATCTTTATTTTTGAACAGCTTCTTCATAATCGCCATTAGGACATAAGATCTGTTTGCCACCCTTAACCTTCTTTTCAACTAGGAAGTGGCCATCTTTTGGACAATCACGACCCACTGGTTTATCCCATGAAACGAAGTCACAGTCAGGATAGCGAGAACATCCATAAAAGAGACGCCCACGTTTAGACTTACGTTCAATAATTTGTCCCTTATGACATTTTGGACAAACCACGCCGATTTCTTTGACGATAGCTTTTGTGTTGCGACAATCAGGAAAACGGGAGCAGGCAAAGAATTTACCATAGCGGCCCATCTTTACTACCATTGGAGATCCACAGATATCACAATCAAAGCCGGCTGGTTCATCTTTAATCTGGACGGATTCCATATTCTCTTCAGCATGAGCGACTTCCTTGGAAAAAGGTTTATAAAACTCATCCACGACTTCTACCCAGTTTTCTTTGCCTTCTTCAATCCCATCTAATTCACTTTCTAGATCGGCAGTAAAGGAAATATTAACAATGTCTGGGAAAAATTCAAGAATGATCTTATTTACAATTTCACCAAGTTCGGTCGGCTCGAATCTCCGAGAAACTAATTTTACATAGTAACGTCGTTGAATAGTATCCAGCGTCGGTGCATATGTGGATGGACGTCCAACCCCATTTTCTTCAAGAGCTTTGATTAAATTAGCTTCACTGTAACGTGCTGGTGGTTGCGTGAAATGTTGTGCTGGATCTGTTTTGGCTAATTTAACAGCATCGCCTTCAACGAGGTCAGGTAAGATATTATCTTTATCTGTCCCATTTTTATAAATGATTGTAAAACCATCAAATTTAGTTTTTGATCCATTAGCTCTGAAGTTCACATGATTTTGTTCTAAAGCGACTGACATGGTATCCATAACCTCAGGAGTCATCTGACTAGCAACGAAGCGGGACCAGATTAAGCTGTATAAGCGAAATTGATCCTTATTCAAGTACTTCTTCAAGTCTTCCGGGGTACGACTAACTGAAGAAGGTCTAATGGCCTCATGCGCGTCCTGTGCGCCTTCTGGCATTTTTCCCTTACGCGGTTTGGTGGCAGCGTAATCGGCACCATACTTTTCATGAATTAATACAGAAGCTTCATGTTTTGCAATTGAAGAAATTCGGGTAGAATCAGTCCGCATATAAGTAATTAGACCAACGGTACCTTCTTTTCCGATATGAATCCCCTCGTATAGCTGTTGAGCAGCCATCATTGTTTTACGGGTTCTAAAGTTTAAACGACGGTTTGCCTCTTGTTGCATGGAAGAAGTTGTAAATGGTGGTGCTGGAAATCGTTTACGTTCTTTCTTTGTAACTTTTGTAATCTCAAAGGGTTGTTTTTTATCAATTTTCTTCAAAACATTTTGGACGGCATCATTATTTGGTAAAGCAAGTTTTTTACCACTTTCACCATAAAACGTTGCTTGAAACTTTTGACGGCCCTTTTGAAATTCGCTATCAATGGTCCAATATTCCTCGGGTTTGAAACTCTTAATTTCTTCTTCCCGTTTAATGATTAAACTTAAAGCGATGGATTGAACTCGGCCGGCACTCAGACCTTTCTTTACTTTTTTCCAAAGCAAAGGACTAATTGAATAGCCAACTAACCGATCCAAAATTCGTCGGGCTTGTTGGGCATCAACCAGGTTCATATCAATTGTGCGAGGTTCTTTAAAAGCGTTCTTAACAGCATCTTTAGTAATTTCATTAAAGACAACGCGATTTTTATCAGTAGTATCTAGTCCTAATAAGTATGCAAGGTGCCAAGCAATGGCCTCTCCCTCACGATCAGGATCAGATGCCAGATAGACTTTTTTTGCTTTCTTAGCTTCAGAACGCAAATTTTTAATGACATCACCCTTACCTCGGATTGAGATGTAGTGGGGTTCGAAGTCATTATCGACATCGACACCCATCTTACTCTTGGGCAAATCTCGGATATGACCAAGACTTGCGACAACCTTGTAAGTTCGACCTAAATATTTTTCAATCGTCTTTGCTTTGGAAGGTGATTCCACAATGACGAGCTTTTTTTTGGACTTTGTTGTTTTGGATTTTGTTGCCATGACCAAACTCCTTTAATCTTGAACTTGTTTTAAAATCCTTAAGGGTTCCTAATTCCTAGTAATCGTATTTCATATTCTGGATTCTGTCAAATCAAAAATTCTTCTACTATATGTTGGGAGTTCAGAACTGGTTTTGCTCCAGCGGCAATTAATTCGTTACAACCGACCGAAAGAACATCATCAATTCGTCCCGGAATGGCGATAACATTACGATTATTTTGTAGCGCTAAATTGGCTGTAATCAAGCTTCCACTATGCTGTTTAGCCTGGACTACACATAAAGTCTCACAAAGCCCGGCAATGATTCGATTGCGTTCGACAAAGTGATGGCGCTTTGGTCCCGCATCCAAAGGATATTCACTTAAAATTAATTGATGTGAGGCCATATATTTCTGTAAAGCTTCATTTTGTTTTGGGTAATATCGATTTAACCCAGTTCCAATTACACCAATTGTGTAGCCGCCACGGCGTAAGGTTTCTTTATGAGCCATGGCATCGATGCCAGCTGCCAATCCGCTAATGACAGCAATATTTTGGGCAACCACTGTTGGTATGAGTGTTGCGAGACATTTTTCGCCGTATTGATTTGCTAAGCGAGCCCCTACCATGCCTAATAATGGTAAACGCAAAAGCGCCAATTCCCCTTCATAGAAGAGAATAATTGGCGCCATAAAAGCTTCTGTCAGTTGCTGCGGATATTCCGGATCACAAATAGCCAATATTTTTGTTTGTGTCAAATGTCGAGTAACTTTATTCTGTAGGTTTTCTGAGCTAAAATCCGCCAGAAATCGTTTTTGATTTTGACTACTTACAAAATTTAATATTTGATCTGGCGTCAACGAACAGGCCTGTTCCTGGGAATGATGCGTTTGCCACCATTGCCAAAATTTAGCCTCTCCATGACAACCTATCCCTTTACATAAGTGTAATTTTAATAAAAATTCTTTGATTTGCATATTCTTCACCTCAAAGGAAGATACGCAAACCAATTAGTTTTTAACGTAATGCGTTACAGGCGAAAAAGTCAATCGGTGAATAGGCGTTGTACCCAGATTTTTTAAACCTTGTAAATGTTTAGCAGTTCCATACCCGACATTTTGACTGAAATCGTAACCTGGATAGAGCTGATCATAGATAGTCATTAAATGATCTCGGTAAACTTTAGCCACAATACTAGCTGCAGCAATGCTAGCACTTTTGGAATCGCCCTTAAACATCCGTTGTTTAGGAATATTTACAGGAATATCAACGGCATCGACTAACAATTGTTGAGGCCGTACCGCTAAATGAAGGACAGCATTTTTCATAGCCTGACGCGTTGCCTGTAAAATATTGAGCTGATCAATCGTTGCTGGACTAGCTGTACCAATTGAAACGGAGACTGCTTTTTCAATAATTTGAGGATACAGTCGTTCCCGTGTTTGTTTTGACAATTGTTTTGAGTCGTTAACCTCAATCAAATTAAAATCGTGAGGCAAGATAACCGCAGCTGTCACGACAGGACCAGCCAAACAGCCCCGACCGACTTCGTCAATACCGGCGACTAAATTAAGTCCCTTTTCCCAAGCTGATTTTTCCAACGTAAGCCGTTTTTGAAACTGGGTCACTAAAACCTGATGTTTTAATACCCTTTTTTTACATTGATTGAGCAGTCGCTGAACCCCTGCCCGCGGATCTGCTTGATATTGTTTGAAAATAGGATCCGTTTCTTCTGTGATGTTTGCTAATTGCAATTGAATTTCTTTAATCGTTATCCTTTTTTTCATGATTAAATTCCTCAACTTGATCCAACGTAAAACGCCCAAGTTTTCCTTTTCGGGCATCTAGCATAATGCGATTACTTGCTCGATCATAATCTTCTCCCATTCCTAAAGATTGAGTAATTTTTAGGAGTAAATCAGGAGTGGACAGAGAAAGATCATCTTCATTAAGCTTGTAACGTGCCTTTAACATTGGCCAATATGATTTCTTGAAAATTTCAAGTCCCATTAATGCAACATCATCACTCGCAAAAAGATTTTCCTTGATTGCACCTGTAAATGCCAATCGTTGTCCAACCGTTTGATCCTCAAACTTAGGCCACAAGATACCAGGAGTATCCAAAAGGGCTAACCCATTATTGGATTTTAACCATTGTTGATTTTTTGTGACCCCCGGTCGATCAGCAGTTTTAGCGATTTTTTTGTTAACTAAATGATTGAGGAGCGTTGATTTTCCGACGTTTGGGATACCAACACAAACAGCTCGAATAGTTTGATGTTGCAGACCACGATCTGTTTGATTTTGTAGCCGTTTAGCAAGCATTTCTGAAGCTTGCTTTTGAATGCTTCGTTCGATTGTTCTTGCACGGGAATCCACCGCAATAGCGGGTTGACCTTGGCTTTGATAGAAATCTAGCCACTGCTTAGTGATTACTGGGTCAGCAAGATCACTTTTAGTCAAAACTAATAGATGTGGCTTTTGTTGAATGACCTCTTTAACCATCGGATTTCTAGACGATTCAGGAATTCGTGCGTCAACCAATTCAAAGACGATATCTACTAAGTGTAATTTTTCTTCAATTTGACGGATTGCCTTGGCCATATGCCCTGGATACCATTGAATATTTGCCATTATTTTTCTCCAATTTTTACTAGTTATTTTAAAATTGATTCAGCTTTTTTTAGTGCTTCATCGTTTTTAGCAATCTGTGCCTGCAGCTTAGTTTCAACACTTATGATTGTTTTAGCGTTCGTTGTGCCCGTTGCTTCCAGCTTGTTTTTTTGTTGATAAGATTTAACGGCTGTCTGAGTTGTTTTACCAAAGTAACCATTAGCTTTGTCTTCGAAATAACCTAAAGCTTTTAGCTCCTTTTGTAATGTTTTGATTTGACTAGAAACGTCACCAAGTTTATATGTCTTTTTGGTGTTCATTAACTGTAGGTAGGCGTACTTTGGATAGTCCGCTTTGTATGTGGGTGTAAGCCCCTTTTTGTTAATCCAACTTCCATTTGGGGTCAGCCATTTAGCAATCGTAATCTTCATTTCACTCTTATCTTTGAAATCACTGACAGTTTGGACAGTCCCCTTGCCATAAGATTGGGTACCAATTAATGGTGCATCTGCAGATTGATGCAAGGCCCCTGCAAAGATTTCAGCGGCACTTGCACTCCCACCGTTCATTAAAACGGCAACCGGTTTAGTTACTTTATAACCACCATCATATTTTTTTCCGGCTTTGTAAACCTGTTGTTGGCCAGTTTTAGCTTGAACCCTCATAATGGTTTTGCCGTTCTTCAAGAACATTGAAGACATTTTTAATGCTTGATCCATTAGACCACCTGGATTATCACGAACATCTAAAACGTAAGATTTAACTCCCTTTTTGTCCAAACGTTTTAAGGCAGTTTTTAGCTCTGAAGCCGTGTGTTCTGAAACAGAAGTAATCTGGATATAACCAATTTTTTTGTTGATTACTCGTGAATTCACGGTATTAACGGGAATTTTTGCCCGGGTTAAGGTTTGTGTAAAGGATTTTTCATTCCGTTTAACAGTGAGGGTTACTTTAGTCCCAATTTTTCCACGCATTAATTTAACGGCTTCAGTCACTGATTTACCAGCAATGGATTTTCCGTTAACGGCAGTAATTATGTCTTCTGGTTGTAATCCGGCCTTTTTGGCAGGTGTTCCCTTAATTGGTGAAATGATTTTAATATATTGTCCTGATTTTTGAACCTCAGCACCAATTCCAGAAAAACTGGATGAAATCTGATTATTCAGGCTGGTAGCTTCGGTTTCGTTCATATATTCAGAAAATGGATCATCAAGGGAAGAAATCATACCCTTAATTGCTCCATTAGTTACTTTTTTTGAACTAACTGGCTTGTAGTAATTATTCTCAATTGTTTCGTAAACCGCTTGAATTTTTTGCATTGAAGCCGTGGTTGTTTCTGCTTGAGAAATGACCGCACGAGTTTGGACGTTTGCGACACCGTAGGCAATCCCCCCGCCCACTAATAAGGCAATGATAATGGACCAAATCAAAGTTGTGCGTTTAACTGTTTTCGGTTGTTTTTTATCCATTTAAATCTCCTTAGTGAACATTGGATTCTAAGTATTTTTGCCAGGTTTCATCAAAGATAGTCATTGAAGGCAAATAGTTACCGTTAAGTTCTAAATATTTAGAAAGTTCATCAAAATCTGTCGATTGTTTTGGGAAAGCCTGGTCATAAAAAGCGTTGTTAGCAAATTCCGAGATTGGTTCGTAACTTTCTGGATCACGTTGGGTCATTAAAAATTGATAAAATGTTTTACTTACACTCATAGTTAACCCTCTAGTCTGATTGTTTTGGGATATTAATAGAGAAAATAAATTGGTTATTTTTGATGTCTAATTTTTTGGCTTTAAAATAAACGCCATTAGTAGTTTTTATTTTCTGTAAATTTAATGTAATAGTTTTATTTTTTATACGAATCCATTTAGGTAAATTATAATTAGACCCAATATAAGATAGAACTAGCTTGGGGGAGATGCTCAATGCCCCAACCGCTAGATGCTTGGCCGTCAAAACAATATTTCCAGATGATTGAACTGTTGGCGTTAGTGAAAGTGCATAATTCACGTTGCTGCCTAAAACCTTAACTTTACCAATTAAGAAAACTTGTTTGTTTACTTTTAGTTGATAAGAAAAATTTTTGTTTGTTTGATATGGCTTTAAATAAGCAGCCATTAAGGCATTTAGCTGGTTTTTATTGAGATTTACGTTAATTGAACTAGCACTTGTTGTGGTGGTTTGGTTCTGTGAATCTGGGACTGGAGTATTTGCAATTCTCATCTTAAAAAAAATACCAAAAGCAATAATGATTGCTAATAAGATGATAAAAGCCCATTTCCATATATTTAGCTTTGTTTTCTTAGTTTCGACCGTTTTATTTTTCATATACTATTCTCATTTCTTATAAAGCCATTGTTCATGCGTGCGTAAACTACGTAATAAGAGGCGTGTCATTTGATCGTATCCAGCTGGATTGGGATGAAAATGATCACTACTAGAAAGGTAGATATTTTTCTCTTTAGTATTTTCCAGATTCTTTTCCACCTTACTAATTTGCATATCATTTACCGAGGTTGCAGTCGAGCTTTGTTTGAGCTCTGTAAGTGACTTGGCACTTTGATATTGACCTCTTGAAAGTAACTTATTAACTGAGATAAAATAGGCTGATTTGGTCTGTGATACTGCCGCCTTAGTGGTTTCGTCAAAGTTGGTAACCGCCCGATTAATTTGCGTAATATTTGGGAAGTACACAAAGAAGGGATTGTAAATTCCCACAACGTATATTGGCGCAGATTTATTGTAATGACGAACTTGTTTTAAAAGATCTTGAACTTGTGTCGCGTACTTAATATTTAATTTTTCTAATGCAAGTGTAAACTCACCAGATGAAGAGGTGGAATATTTTTGAAGAGCCTGGAAAAGGTCATTTCCCCCTACAGTTATTGTAATTGCGTCAGAAGTCTTGAGTGAATTTTGGAGTTTAGAACTTTGTTTAACCCGTTTTAAAATTTGATCACTACGTTCACCGGAAATACCGTAATTCACGACTTTAGCTTTAATCTGATAATTGTTTTTGAGCTGTTTTTGAAGGCGTTTTGTATAGCCACCTTCATTTTTACTGTCCCCAACCCCTTGAGTAAGGGAATCTCCGAGTGCAGTAATATGAATCTGTTTTTTCTTTGCTTTTGTGATTTTATGAATAACGTGTGTTGTTTTTGATGATTGGTCTTGTGTTGAATGTGTCGGAAAGTAATAATTTAATCCCAGTACAACTAAGGCCACAATAACAACAAACACAATTAACATGATCACTAAATCAGTAATTTTTTTCATTAACCTCTTTTTCAGACTCCTCGCTTAAGGTTCTTATGATATAAACACGGGGCAAAAGGCAGTTTTATAACTACTACCAATTGTCCCGCTAAGTTTGGTAACTTTTTTAATCACCAGTATAGTACATTAAGGCAAATGCTCCGGGGCCACCATGAGTCGCGATAATTGGAACCGTTTCACGAACCAAGATGTTAATATCTGGAAACATTTCTTGAATTTTTTCTTTAATTGGCGCAATGGTTTGAAGAGCCCCCACATGGGAAATCCCAATGGCTTTGATATTTGGTGATTTAGCCATTTTTTCGTAGACTCCATCAAAAAACTTACTAATGGTCTTCATGCCGCGACCCTTAGCAACTACTTTCAATTCGCCCTCAGTTACTTGCAAGACGATTTTTATGTTTAACAAACCACTAATCATTCCGGTCATATGACTAATTCGGCCGCCCTTAACTAAATTATCAAGGGTCATAACGCCCATATATAATTTTGTGTGGTCGCGAATATTAGCTGCCGCTGCCACAATCTCTTCACGTGATTTACCCGCCTCGGCTAATTTAGCAGCCTCGATAACTTGAAAAGCTAACGCACGGTCAGTTGTTTGACTGTCCACTACCATAACATCTGTTTTTGAAAGTTGTGCAGCCTGTTCGGCAGCGTGCACAGTACCACTAATAGCCTCAAGCATGTTAAAACAAACAACTTGGCTACCGTCTTCACCAAGTTTATCAAACACCTCAACAAACTTGCCAATTGGAGGCTGACTAGTTTTTGGGAGTGCTTTTGAATGTTGCATTTTATTTAAGAATTCTTCGTTTGTAATCGTTTCACGTTCTACATAAATTGTATCGTCGATCATGACCGTTAAAGGCACGATGGTAACGTTATAATCTTGAGCTTCCTGATCGGTTATTCCACAAGAAGAATCGGTCACAATTTTGACTTTTGACATTGAAATCCACACTTTCTACACAGATATATATTTATGAATTGATTATAACAGAGAATTCTGACATTTTCATTATTCGTTAGTCTCATTTTTAGTGTTATTTCGTGTATAAACTTCAAAAAAATGCGGAATTGGATTTTTTTTAGGTCCCACCCCCGTCAATGATTCTTCGAGAGTCCACTCGGAATAATCAATGTTAATCATTTTCGTGTCGCCTGTGTATTCTTTGTCAATTCTTGTCCGATATAACATTTCTGCGTAAGGGTAAAGTTGCCGGTAAATTTCTTTTCCGCCGATAATAAATATTAAACGTTGATCGGATTTAAACTCAGTTAAAAATTCCGAAACTGAATGATACACTTTAAGATTATTCGTCTCTTTTAAATCAGTTTGACGTGTTAACACAATGTTTAAACGGTTGGGTAAAGCCTTTGCACCAAAAGATTCAAAAGTTTTCCGTCCCATCACAACTGGATGATTAGTTGTGAGTTGTTTAAAATAGCGTGTGTCATCTGGAATCCGCCAAGGTAACTTATTCTGTGATCCGATGATGCCATTTTTAGATTCTGCCCAAATAAATGCTAACATACGATCAACTCCATTGTTTAAACGGCTACAGGGGCCTTAATTGCTGGATATGGATTGTACCCTTCCAGGTGAATATCTTTAACATCGTAATCAAAGATACTTTTAGCCTGACTATCAATAATTAATTTTGGTGCCGGACGTGGTGTTCGTGAAAGCTGCGTCTTAACTTGTTCAATATGATTAGCATAGATATGAGCGTCTCCAAGCGTGTGAATAAACTCACCAGGCTCCAGCCCAGTTTCTTTAGCAATCAAACAAGTTAATAAAGCATAACTGGCGATGTTAAATGGAATTCCAAGGAAAATATCCCCGCTTCGTTGATAAAGCTGACAACTCAACTTTCCATCGACTACGTAAAATTGAAACATTGTATGACAAGGGGGCAAAGCTGATGTGGGAACGTCTTCTGGATTCCATGCAGAGACGATCATTCGCCGTGAATCAGGATTGGTTTTGATGGTTTGAATGACATTGCTAATCTGATCAATTGTATCGCCGGTGGAAGTTTTCCAGGCCCGCCACTGACTGCCATACACATTTCCTAAATTTCCAAATTCATCAGCAAAAGCATCGTCGTTCAATATTTTGTCATCAAAAATCTTTTTTTGTTCCTGATAGGCCACCGCAAAATTGTCATCTTTTAGAGAACGACGACCAAAATCGGTCATATCTGGACCAGTGTACACGTCACTTTCGATCCATTTTTTAAATGCCCACTCGTCCCATATATGGTTATGATGTTGCAATAAATAACGGATGTTTGTATCGCCATGTAAGAACCACATTAGTTCACTTTTAATTAAACCAAAAGGAACTTTTTTGGTTGAAAGGATTGGAAAGCCTTCTGCCAAGTTAAACCGCATTTGATAACCAAAAGTGCTATAAGTACCAGTTTCCGTTCGATCATCTTTATAGTTTCCATTTTTCAAAACATATTCTTCTAAGTCCAGGTAAGCTTGCTCTAACATTAGTGATTCCTCCTCAGATTAATCCGCTGTATATTGGCTCAGATACTCCCAACGCGCCATCTTTGTATCAATTTGGTGGTCCAGGTCTTCAATTTCTTTTTGAAGATCTGCTAATTTTCCATAATCATCTGCAGTGTCATTCATTTTTGATTGGCAAGCCGCCTTTTTTGTTTCTAATTTATCGATATCTGCTTCAATGGTTTGCCATTCTAATTGTTCCGCGTATGTCAATTTAGTCTTTTCTTTTACGGCCGGCTTTTTTGATAAAGCGGGCTCATCAACAGTAACTGGTACAACTTTCTCTGTTTCTGATTGAACTTCACTGATATGACTAAGGTAATCGGTAAACTGCCCAGAATAATGGATTATTTTTCCATTACCTTCAAAAATTAATAAATGATCCGCCACTTTATCTAAGAAGTATCGATCATGAGAAACAGTGATAACTGTTCCGTGAAAACCACTCAAGTAGTCTTCTAAGACGGTTAAGGTTCCAATATCCAGATCGTTTGTAGGTTCATCCAGTAACAAAACATTTGGTTGTTGCATTAGAATTTTTAGTAAGTATAGCCGGCGTTTTTCACCACCCGATAGTTTCCGAATGAGGGTACCATGCATTGCGCGTGGAAAAAGAAACTGTTCCAATAAATTTGTGACACTAATTCGTTCACCATTTGCATTTAATACGCCGGCGCCGACTTCACTGAGATAGTTAATTATGCGTTTGTCCTCTGGAATTGGTTCGATTTTTTGAGTATAGTATCCCAGTTTAACGGTTTTTCCGATGTCGATCACACCTGAATCTAGTGGAATAAGACCAGCAATGACATTAAGCAACGTGGATTTTCCGGTCCCGTTATTTCCCGTAATTCCCACTCGTTCATCGGCTTGAATGAGATCAGAAAACTTGTCCAAGATTAAATGCGAACTTAGGCGCAGTGAAGCCTCTTTTAAAGAAATCACTTTTTTCCCTAGTCGTTGCTGTCCGAGTTGAACAGCAATATTGTCCGTATTTTGGGCTGGAGCATTTACCGAATCACTTAATGTATCAAAGCGATTAATTCGTGCCTGTTGTTTTGTTCCCCTTCCCTGAGGGCCACGACGCATCCAAGCAAGTTCTTGTTTGTACAATTGATGTTGTTTTTGTGACTGAGAAGCTGCTTGTTCTTCTTGGACAGCCTTTTTAGCTACATAAGCCTGATAATTACCAGGATATTGGTTTAGTTTGCCAAAGGATAGCTCTCAGATCTGGTTAGCAACTTGATCTAGAAAATAACGATCATGGGTAACGATTAATAACGCTCCCTTGTAAGCTGTCAGATATTTTTCTAACCAAGCAATTGAATCAAAGTCAAGATGATTGGTTGGTTCGTCTAACATTAATAAATCCGGTGCTTGAATCAAAGTTTGGGCAAGATCAACCCTTTTTTGTTGGCCACCGGATAAGGTTCCAATTTTCTGGTTAAGATCAGTAATATGTAGCTGAGTTAAAATTGTTTTAACATCACTTTCAGCGGTCCACGCGTCTTCTTGGTTCATGCGTTGTTCAGCCAGATCAAATTGTCGTTGAGTTTCAGAATTTTCAGGTTCTTTAGAATATTTTTCTAACGCTTCTTCATAAAAACGGATGGTTTTGAAAACGGCCTGGGAACCGGCAAATACAGCATCAAGAATGGTCATATTTTCATCTAAAGATGGTGTCTGCCGTAAATAACCAACGGTGTAGTTTTTGGGAGTCTCAATTTCACCACTATCTTGTGGATCAATGTTTGCAAGGACGTTTAAAAGACTCGTCTTCCCTGTACCGTTTGTCCCAATCAAACCAATCCGATCGTGGGCGTTGATCAAAAAATCAATGCCATCAAACAGAGTTTTAGTACCATATGTTTCTGTTAAGTTTTCAGCTTTTAAAGTTTGCATTCATAATCAGCTTTCTGGATTTTTGGAAGTATATTTTCGAGCTTCCAAAAGTAATTCCGATTGATTGTTTTTAAACTGACCCACAAGAACGCCTTCAAGCAAATAGTTAAGGATTATACCCATTTGAGGGCCGGGCGTTATGATTCCGGCCGTTAAAAGGTCGTGGCCATTCACGTCAAGTTCATGAGTTGACTTGATAGGAAGATGTTCGTACCGACTCAAAAGCATTTGCGTGTCTATTTTACTGTTAATTGCGAATAGGACGTTGATAGTGTCTTTGAGAACGTTTCGACCAGTTCGAAAAAGTAGTTTTTCAGAGACAGTATTTTTGGCAATGGCGTCGAATAAACGAATTCCACTTTCTACTTCGTTGATTAATTCATTTGACGTTTTCCAAGCACGTAAAAATGAACGGCTTTGCTCAGGAGATAACTCAAGAGTATGACAAATTAATAACCAAACTTGCGATTCTGAAGTCAGACGAATATTTGGATTCAATTCTAATAATTTGCTAAGCGGCGCTTGTTTGCCTTCAAACTGGGGACAATAGTTATATAACCCAGTATCCAAGAAGTACTTCACTCCTTGAATGACTGCTTGTCCCATCATCATCTTTTCAAATTCAACTAGAATTCTTTCAACTGCAATTTTTTTTAATAATGGTGCGTTATGTTTAATGGCCGCTTCTGTTTTATCTTCAATCACAAAATCAAGTTTACTGGCAAATCGGACAGCACGCATCATGCGCAGTGCGTCTTCATGAAAGCGCTCATCAGGGATGCCCACTGCTCTTAAAATATGTTTTTCAAGATCCTGTAAGCCCGAAAAAAGATCGACGATTGTGCCATCTTCCTTGAGGGCAAGTGCGTTAACTGTAAAATCACGTCGCTTAAGGTCCTCTTCCAAAGAACGAACAAAGGTCACTTTATCTGGTCTACGAAAATCTTGATAGCCACTTTCTGTTCTAAACGTTGTGACTTCATATTTTTGCTGGTGATCAAGAATCATGACGGTACCATGTTTAATTCCCGTGTCGATAGTCTTTTTAAAAAGATCTTTGACCTCCGAGGGATAAGCACTAGTGGCAATATCAACATCGTGAATATGATCATTCAAAATTGTGTCGCGTACACTCCCGCCAACAAAATAAGCCTCATAGCCGGCCTTTTCAATTGTTTGAAGAATGGGACGTGCGGTAATAAACTCTTTTGGTAACTCTTTCATTTGCATACACAATTCGCCAACCTAAACTTTTAAGAATTTTAAATTTAAACCTACGTTCAATATTAACAGAATATGGTATTTTTTAAAAATAGTTGCAATCAGTTAGATCAATGAATATGTTATGATATTGGGGTAAAGCGGGTGAAAAATATGGCAAAAAAAGAATCGGTTCAACTTAAAGATTTATTTATGATTTTTCTTGGTTGCTGTCTATATGGACTTGGTCTGGCGGCTATTAATATTCCCAACCATTTAGCCGAGGGTGGCGCAACTGGAATTACGCTTATTTTTAGAGCGTTATTTCGTATTGATCCAGCCTATTCGACCATTTTAATTAATATTCCTTTGTTGGCAATTGGCTATCGCTTTTTAGGAAAGCGAGCCCTGTACTACACAATCTTTGGCACTTTGATGTTATCTATGTGGCTTTGGATCTGGCAAAGAGTGCCAATTAATATCGATATTGGTCATGATATGTTTATTGCGGGTATTTTAGCTGGTCTTGCTGGCGGTTTTGGAAGTGGTCTTGTCTACCGATTTGGTGGGACTACTGGCGGAACGGACGTAATTGCTAGAATCATTGAGCAAAAACGTGGTGTACCAATGGGACAAACCCTTTTTGCACTGGATGCGGTGGTGTTGACGATTTCTCTCTGCTATATTGATATCCGTCAGATGATGTATACCCTTTTGGCTGCGTTTGTATTTTCTAGAATTGTTACATTTACTCAGGTTGGTTCTTATGCTGCTCGCGGAATCTTAGTCATTAGTGATAACTATCAGTTAATTGCGGATGAGTTAATGGAGCAATTGCAAAGAGGCGCTAGTTTTGTGCATGTCCAAGGAGCTTATTCAAAAGATGAAAAGAAAATGGTTTTTTGTGTCTTAGCACCAAATGAATTAAGTGAAGCAAAAAGAATTGTAGATGATCTTGACCCACATGCTTTTATCTCGGTCGTAGACGTTCATGAGGTAATTGGTGAAGGCTTTACTTATGATTCACCCACTGGAAAGAAAATTAGTTAAATAATACCTAAAAAAATATACGAAACTCTTCAGAAAAAATTTGAAGGTTTCGTATATTTTTTATTAAAAGACTTTAACGTCGCTAAAAATGGTTGGTAGATCATTAAAATTATAAGTTGCTAATTTTTTTATCTCGTCGTTCCCATTAAAAAATGCCGTATAACTTCTGGAAAGCATTAAGTTTAATTCTTGATCATGTTCAAATTGAACCATGATTACGGGGATGTTTGCTTCAAAAGCTGCCCCAATTTCAAAAATAGTCCCACTGTCAGGTTGATTAATGCCATCAGTGTCTTTTTTATAATCCAAAATGGCAACTACTGCATCAGCTCGATGAACCTGGCGCATATCGCTTCCAAAAACACCTGTTTGCCAACGGAATGACCCGAATTCTTCGCTTTCCATTTGATGTTCCATGGGAATGAATATTTTTTCAGCGTTTAAGGTTGGATTCTTTCCCAAAAGTTTTTGGACAGTTTGAATATGTTCTTTTTGAACAGGACTAAAAAAAGGTGCTGCTAGGTAAATTTGATTGCTCATCGGGATCTCCTTTTATGAAACTAATTTTCTTGCCAAACAAATTGGTTATGGGTCGTAGGTTTAAATCCATTCTTCTGTAAAAAGTCTGCTAATTGCCGACTTTTTGTTGTACAGCTAAGTGTCCCGTTGCTTTGGTTTTTTACAATATCGATAAGCTCAGTAGATATGCCGAGGCCTTTTTTCATAGGATCCACAAGCAGATCAATTAGCTCAGTTTTGCTAAAAATAGCTACTCCGTAAATGATCCGTTCATTAAAGCTTGTCACAATGCGCATTTCATATTTTTTAGCCAAGACATTTTTAAAATGGCTAACCTGGTCGTCAAAATTATCAGTCCCAAGGCTTCCAAAAGTACGTTGTGAAACTTTGCGCATAACGGTAACTGTTTTTTTCGCGAATTTTGGTGAATAGGTTTTTATTTTATATTGCTCAGTAGACATGTTTTTTACCTCAATACAGTTTATGAATTTAATTAACGGCTTCTATCTTAGCACAAAACACTTGCAATACTCAAAAGCCATTTTCCTCATAATCTTCTAACATCAAGCTGAGCTCCTGATCATCAGGGACAAGTTTTAGGTAGGCTCTTAAAGATTTAACAGTCCAATCTTCTAAACCAATTTGGCGGAAAAAATAAATTGCGGCATGCAAAAAGTCAGAATTGTTTGTGAAAAATGGAAATGCATTTTGATAGGCATTTTGGGCCTCTTTAAAGTTTTCTAGATGTTCTTCAGAAACAGCGATATTCCAATAAATCTGAGGGTCCAAGTCATTTTCTTGAATATAAGGTTGTAACAAATCATCATTATCTTGATAGCGTTGTTGTTGAATAAATAAGTTGCTAAGTTGAACAACCGCACGCATCTGTTCAGGGTTGATTTTAATGGCTTCTTTTAGATAGTGTTCTGCGTCATCATATTTTTGTAATTGTGTGGCCAAACGTGCTGCCTGAGAAAAAAGATCTTCGTTATACTCGTCAAAACTAATACCTTCTTGAATCGTTTTATAGGCAGCTTCATTGTCCCCATTGTTTTCTTGAGCTTCTGCCAAGACCGGATACAATGAAACATAATCTTGATTGGTATCACGAAGCTGGGTTAGCATATCAATAGCTTCCGGGTAATTTTTTAATTGCAAATAAACAAATCCTTGTTGGAATAAGATATCAGGAGTCTTATCGATATCTTTAATTTGCTCAAAATAGGCCATACTTGTTTCAAATTTTCCCATTCCAGCATAGGCAGCTGCTAAGCGGGCAACTAAATTTACTGAGGACAGACGTAAGACCCCTTGTTTAACTAAAGTTAAGTAATAAGCAGTCGCTTTTTTGTAATTTTGCACCATGTTGTAGAATTCTGCGAGCGCAAATAAAACAATCTGCTCGTCAGGAGCCAATTTTTCGGCTTCTAAGAGCTTTTGTTCACTTACCTCGTAAAGCTCCTCAGTTTGATATAGATCTGCGGAAACAAGCAAGGATTGCAGATAAGCATCCGAATCTGGCTTAACCTGCGCAAGTTGTTGCAATGCAGCATCCGTATTCCCCTGTCCAATTTCAATATCAGCCAAATTAACGCGCAGAGTGTCTTCTTGGGGATATTTTTTTAATAGATTCTCATATATACGCTTAGCTTTTCCATCAAAACCGAGACCATATAATTCTTCAGCTAGACTATTTAGGGTGTCGTCATCATCTTTTCTCAATGCCCAGCCGTATAGACGATTACCTTCTTCAATATTGCCGGCCTCAAATTTCTCTAAAACTTGTTCTGAATAGCTCATGGTATCCACCTTTCAACAAAAAATAAGTATCTTCATACTATGCGTTTTTATCAAAAAAATCCAACATAACTTACGCTATGTTGGATTTCTAAATAAAAATGTTTGAAAGATTATTTAACAGCATCCTTCAATGCTTTTCCTGGCTTAAATGCAGGAACTTTGCTAGCAGGAATTTGAATCTCCTTACCAGTTTGTGGGTTACGGCCCTTACGAGCAGCACGCTGACGTACCTCGAAGTTACCAAAACCGATCAATTGTACCTTTTCACCTTTAGCTAAAGTGGATTGTACTGAACCGAAGACAGCGTCAACAGCTGCAGCAGCGTCCTTTTTAGTTAAACCAGTTTTTGATGCAACATCATCTACTAATTGAGCTTTGTTTGCCATTATGAATTCACCTCCTAGGTAAAATTGAATTGATGAACTAGTCATCAATTTGTCATTTTTGAGTGGTCCAAAAATGACGAAACAATAACCCTGAACGGTATTATTTCAATTTCAAAGATATCACAGGAAGACTGATATGACAAGGCTTTTAGTGTGATTCGTCAAAATAAGTAACCATTTTCTTAAAAAATAACGAGATTTTTAAGAATTACTTACGTCGTCGCTCAATTAAGTGCACAGGCGTTCCAGAAAAATCAAAAGCCTCACGAATTCGATTTTCTAAGAAACGTTCGTATGAAAAATGCATCATTTCTGGATCATTTACAAAAATGACAAATGTAGGAGGCTCAGTACTTACCTGTGTACCATAGTATACTCGGAGACGCTTGCCGTTGTCACTAGGGGTTGGATTAATGGCGATTGCGTCCATTAACACGTCGTTAAGTGTAGAAGATTGCACACGGCGACGATGGTTTTGATCAACCTTTTCAATGAGTTCAGGAAGTTGCGAAAGTCGCTGGTTAGTAATCGCCGAAACAAAGATTATTGGCGCATAGCTAAGATAAGCAAATTGTTCACGAATCCCCATTTCAAATTCATGAAGCGTATGATTATCTTTTTTTAGAGTATCCCATTTATTGACAACAATGATAATTCCTCGGCCAGCTTCATGTGCGTATCCGGCAATTCGCTTATCTTGTTCACGAATCCCCTCCTCAGCATTTAAAACGACTAGAACCACATTGCTATTATCAATGGCCTTCATCGCACGCATAACACTATATCTTTCAGTGTTTTCGTAAACTTTTCCTTTTTTACGCATTCCGGCCGTATCTACCATGGTAAATTCATGACCTTCAGGCGTTGTAAATTTAGTATCGATGGCATCACGGGTTGTCCCAGCAATATCAGATACAATAACACGGTCTTCACCCAAAATTGCATTTACAAGTGAAGACTTCCCTACGTTAGGGCGACCGATCAAACTGAATCGAATTGAATCGTCGTCTTCCTCTTTTGGTGCATCTGGGAATTCTTTAACAACCGCGTCTAATAAATCACCCAAACCAAGGCCGTGACTACCAGAAATTGGGTAAGGATCCCCAAAGCCAAGGCTATAAAAATCATAAATTTGTTGTCTTAATTCTGCATTATCGGCCTTATTAACGGCCAGAATAACAGGTTTATCAGCCTTATATAGAATTCGCGCTACTTTTTCATCGGCGTCAGTTATTCCTTCTTTAACACTTACCAAAAAGACAATAACATCAGCTTCATCAATTGCAATTTCGGCCTGGTCTTGAATCTGGTTAACAAATGGTTCATCACTGATATCAATACCACCAGTATCAATCACACTAAATTCGTGTCCAATCCATTCACTATGTGCATAAATTCGGTCACGCGTAACACCGGGAGTATCTTCAACAATCGAAATTCGATCGCCAACAACCCGATTAAAAATTGTTGATTTTCCCACATTGGGACGGCCAACAATGGCAACAACAGGGTTTGCCATAGTAAAACCTCACTTTCTTGTTTATAAAAAAGGCTGTGAAATAATCACAGCCTCAGTAATTGTTATTCTAAATTACTTTTCGTCATTATCGTCTTGGCTATCTTGGAGTGCTTTACCAATTAAGTCGCCTAATGTAAATCCAGTACTTTCCTCTGGAGCATCATTCCGGTAGTTATTTGCTGCTGGACGTTTGCTACGAGGTTTACTGTTATTATTAGAGCTACGTTTTGGTTCAGCAGACTTAGGAGCTTCTTCCAAAGCCTTAATCGAAAGTGCCAAACGATGAGCATCTGGATGAACTTCCAAAACCTTAACTTTAATTTTGTCGCCAGTTTTTAACACATCACTTGGATTCTCGATATGTTCATGAGAAATCTGAGAAATGTGAACTAAACCTTCAACACCTGGGAATACTTCAACAAAAGCACCAAAGTCAGTTAAGCGACGTACTGTACCTTCAAGAACGGAACCAGCAGCAGCTTTTTCTTCAATGTCATCCCAAGGACCAGCCAAAGTTTGTTTTAATGATAATGAAATTCGTCCACGATCTTCATCGATTGAAAGAACTTTAACATTAATCTTTTCGCCAACTTTTAACTTATCTGAAGGCTTGTTTACATGCTCGTAAGCAATTTCAGATACATGAACTAATCCATCAACACCGCCAAGGTCCACAAAAGCACCAAAGTTAGTTAAACGAGCCACAGTACCCTCAACGATATCTCCAGCCTGTAAATGTTCCATTAATTCTTGTCGTTTAGCTGCATTCTCTGCTTGGACAATAGCTTTATGGGATAAGATCAATCGGTTTTCTGCTGGATCGACTTCAACAATTTTTAGTTTTAAAGTCTGACCTTTATAAACGTTAAGATCTTCAACGTAACGATCTTCAATCATTGAAGCAGGAATAAATCCACGAACGCCAGCGTCAACCACTAAACCACCCTTTACAACTTGTGTAACAGGTGCTTCAATTTCTTCACCATCGTCAGCTTTTTTCTGAATATCGTCCCAAACTTTGCGGGCTTCGATACGTTTGTGAGAAAGTAAGTAACTGCCGCCCTCTTTGTCGTTTCCAATTTTTGAAACAACAACAAGATCCAACTTGTCACCAATTTTAACAGCATCGTTAATATCATCGATATGAGCAGTTGAAAGCTCACGCAATGGAACAACACCTTCAACACCGGTACCTTCAATACCTACAATAGCTTGTTTGTCATCGTCAATGTCTAAAACCTCTCCAGTTACGACATCACCAATTTTTACTTCTTCCACACTATTAAGTGCGTTTAATAAATCATTATTTTGACCTGATTCGTTTTCGCTCATTACGAATTTCCTCCTTAAGAACACTATACTAATCTATCATAGCTGAAATTGACAATAAAAGCTAGTTAAATAAATTAGAATCCTTATTTTATTTTTTTATTAATAATTTTAGTAATCTCTTTTACAACCTGTTCAATGTTCATTGAGGTTGTATCAACTTCAATGGCATCAGCGGCTTTAGTCAGCGGAGAGGTTTTTCTAGTTGAATCTTTTCGATCCCGCGTTTCAATCTCATCTTTTAATTTTGACAAAGATGTATTAATTCCTTTGGCGATATTTTCTTTATATCGACGCTCCGCACGTTCATCAACGCTGGCAATCAAAAAAATCTTCACTTGGGCGTTAGGCAAAACTGCGGTCCCAATATCACGTCCGTCCATCACAATGTTACTTTGAGATGCAATTTCTCGTTGACGAGCAACCAATTCAGTTCTAATGCTGGGTAAGCTGGCAACTGTTGAAACTGCATTTGTAATTTCAGGTTGTCGGATGGCTTCCGTAACTTCTGAATCATTTACAAAAACGTGCTGGACTGGATCACCAGGTTTAAAAACTATTTCTATCTGTTTTAGCATTGCTAAGATTGCGGACTCATTGGTGAGTTCAATTTTGTCATGCATAGCTTGTAATGTTACTGCTCGATACATGGCACCAGTATCACAGTAGATATAGCCAAACGCGGTTGCTACTAGTTTGGCAACCGTACTTTTTCCAGCAGATGCTGGTCCATCAATTGCAACCTGGATATTTTGCATTTCCATGTTATAAAACGACCCCTTATTTAATTATTTTACGCGCAAACGTTGACCAGGTGTTAATTCGGAACTACTTGTTAAGCCATTTAATTCCATTAATTTTTGTTGCGTAATCCCATTGTTGACAGCGATTCTGTATAATCCTTCTCCGGCCGGAACTGTGACATATTTTTTATTTGTGTCGCTCGAACTGCTTGAGCTTGAACTACTTGAACTCGAACTAGATTCTGATGCTTTAGAACTAGCTTTGGCTTTAGAACTAGATTCAGCTAAAGAACTACTTTTGGCCTTTTCACTTGAAGTACTTTGCGCCTTCGATTTACTTTCACTAACAGAACTTGCTGCCTTTTTGGATGCTTTTTCGGCAGATGCATCTGCAATTTTTTGGCTAGAAGCACTAGCCTTTTTTTTGGAGGAAGCAATTTGAGCATCAGTTTGTGGTCGATTAAAATTATTCTGATTGTATTTATAAACCACAATTGGTGAAATAAATAGTAAAACAATTACGATACCTACTAAAGTAATTATTAGTTTTGTGTATCGATGTGATTTTCGACTTGCACTCCTTGAAGGCTTATCGGTTGTAAAGTGCTCTGTATCAGGTTGTTTACTGTCTTTGTGCTCGTTTTCAGAATCATTACCATTATTTTGATTCATTTTCATTCCTCCTAGAAAAAACTACCAGAACAATTGTAACATATTGATAAAAAAACGTGTTCATTTTTTTGACGGGAATAAGTTTTCAAGCCTTATTTTCCACGGTATTAATCCAGTTTTTGAGTTTTTCGAATCCTTTTTGACAGGTTCCCAGTCCAATTTAAGCTGACTAACCTTTTCCGAAGCATTATCAATGCCACAACAACTTGAAGAATGGTCGCCAAACTGTTCATCAAAATAGGCAAGTAGTTTTGTGCGTAGACAACCTGTTTCATTAACGAAATCTAACATACTGGTTAAACTAACCTGTTTTGCTAGTTGTCGTGTCTGGAAAATTTGTGTAACTTCTTCCGAAGTGTTGTTTTGATCACGATAATAATCAAGCAACTGTCGTTGATCCTCATCAAAAGAAGCACGACTTTCTGGTCTGGCAAAAAAAGTTTGAATATTTGCTGCACTTGGAGTTCCTGCCAGGTTTAAAGTGCTTGGGATATATTCATCTCCAGGAGCATAAAGTAAGATTGCGATACTAGCTTTTTGATCACGGCCAGCACGACCAATTTCTTGTAGATAGTTTTCCAAGTTTCCGGGCATGTGGTAATGAATAACGAACCGCACATTGTTTTTATCAATTCCCATTCCAAAAGCACTAGTGGCACATATTAAATCAATATTTCCATGCATAAATTGTTGTTGAATTCGGTAGCGATCCTGGAGATCAATGTCCGCATGATACGCAGCAACTTCCCGATCAGTTTTTTGTGCAATTAACTCAGAGATCTGATTAGCGACTTTTTTGCTAGAAAAATAAATAATTCCGGGTCCCTTGAGCAAAGAAACTAAATCTAATAATTTTTCATTTTTTTCTGAAGAAGATGTACAATGTTCAATTTCTAAAAAAATGTTTGGTCGATCAACTGAATGAACAACTTGACTAACCTCTGTCGAAGCAAAACCCATTTTTTTAATAATATCTTCTCTAACTGTGGCTTTAGCAGTGGCAGTTAACATTAAAGTGATTGGAGATCCGACTTGGCGAACGAGATCCTTTAATTTTAAGTAGGCTGGCCGAAAATCAGGTCCCCATTGAGACAGACAATGGGCTTCGTCCACAACAAACAAACCACAATTAATTTTGCTCAGTTGTAGTTGTACATCCGGTTGATCTGCCATTTCAGGGGAAACATAGATGAATCGATAATTTCGAAGATGGTTCAAAGCAAATTGCCGTTGATTATGGTCGAGCTTTGAAGTTAGCCCTATAACTCGTTTTTCACCTAGCAGATTTAAACGAGCAACTTGATCATCAATTAAAGAAATTAATGGTGAGATCACAATAACAGGTCGTTCAATTAAATAACCAAATAATTGATAAATTAAAGATTTACCAGTACCTGTAGGCAAAACGGCAAGCACATTTTCCTGTTCACAAAGCCGTTGAATAATTTCTAATTGTCCGGATTTAAATTCTGTGAATCCAAATTTTTGTTGAAGTTTATGGTAAATGTGCTCGTTATTAATCATCATTTTTGGATTTAACCTCTCGAATTTGTAATAAACGAAATTCAAAAAAAGAAATTTCTGGTGCTAATTCTGTAACATCTGTAAATTGCCATTTTCCACTCGCGTTATCCTGTAAATATTTATGTAACTTATCTGGAAGTGGCTTTGATAAAAACGATTGAAAAGGAAAATTGTTCTTTAAAATGGCAGCTTCCAGCAAGTGTTCTCTTATAGTATTAACCTTAACCTTACGCTTTTGAGCAATCATCTCAATAGTATAATTATTCAAAAACTGCTGATAGGTTGTTGCACTACTCATAGAAAGTGGTGAGTCGTTAAGCCAGGGTGTAATTAACTGAGTACAGAGAGGATGATTTATCTGGTGTCCATCAGAGGACCACCGGATAAATTGGGTAATAAGGTCCAAGGTTTTTAACTGCCATTCAAACGAGGTTAGGTTTAAATTAGTTTCAATCTGTTGATCTGTAAGTCCAAAAGTATTATGACCAACAAAGCCGGCTACAAAGACGTCAGCATCTTTTGAATTAAGAGTTTCCAAGAATTCCGTGAGTTCCGCGTGAAATTCATCAGGAAATTTTTGAGTACTATTTATATGAAACCAGCGTTTACAAAAATTCATCACACGTCCCGAATACTGCAACGGGTAATAACGATTGTTTTGATACGCAAATTCAGAAGTGATTTGCACACTTAGATTTAGACAGTCTTGAATAACTGTTAAATTTGTATACAGACCAATTCCGCTGAATTTATATCGAAGAAAAGCTTTTTGCTTAGCCTCTTTACGTTGTTGCCCCGCTTGAGTAAGCTGAGCTTCTGTATCATGGATCTGAATTAAATTAGTTTGCGCAAGATATTTTTGATAATGATCAAAGGTATCTTGCTTTAGTTTAGGAAACAAATTAAAAAAAGGCAGAAGACCGTATTGCATTCCCCAAAAAAGATTGGAAACGGTTCTTCTCCCGATTAAATTGTTTAAAATAACTTTTGAGCGTCGCCATTCAGAACGTGAATAAAACTGCAATAAAAAGTCTGCGAAATCAAAATCTTTTTCCATATTATCTACCGCTTTATTAAACGTGTGATTTCATTTAGCTTCAGAGAACGCCATTCGCCTGATTGCAAACCGTCCAAAGTAAGAAAACCATATTTCTCTCGTTTTAGCTTAATGACTGGGTGATCAATTTTTTCGAACATTTTTTTAACCTGATGGTTACGGCCCTCATGAATAGTAAGCTCAATAACAGCCGTCTTCTTTGCTGGATCCGTACTAATAACATTGGTTTTTGCGGGAGCAGTCGCCTTTTTGTCAATTCGCACACCGTGACGCAACTTTTCCATCTGGTCATTCGTAGGAATCCCCTCAACTTTTGCAACATAGGTTTTTTCAAACTTATATTTAGGATGAGTCAGTTTGTTAGCCAGTTGTCCATCATTAGTCATCAATAAAATGCCAGAGGTGTCGTAATCAAGGCGTCCAACAGGATAAATTCTTTGTTGAACATCTGGAAAGTAACTCATAACAGTTTTACGATTTTTTTCATCCTTAACACTTGAGATAACGCCTCGAGGTTTATAGAACAAAAGATAAACTAATTTTTCTCTTTGTAGAGGGATTCCATTCACTTCAATGCGATCGTCCTCATCTACTTTTGTGCCTAACGTTTTGACCTGCTTACCATTAACGGTCACATTACCGGCAGTAATTAAAGTTTCTGATTTTCTTCGTGATGCAACACCAGCTTCTGCCATAACTTTTTGTAAGCGTTCACTTGCCATGCTATTCATCCTCGTTTTCATGTAGTTTTTCATTAAATTGTTTTAAATAAAGATCTTTTGAACTAGATGAATTATCAGGCTGAATGTTTGGTAAAGCCGGTAATTGATCAATTGTTTTTAGACCAAAATAATCTAGAAAGTAATTTGTTGTTTTGTAAAGAATTGGTCTTCCAGGTTCTTCTAACCGCCCGGCTTCACCAATCAAATCACGAATTGTTAATTTTTGAAGCATTGTGCCACTCTGAACGCCTCTAATCTCGTCAATTTCCAGTCTTGTAATCGGTTGTTTGTACGCAATAATTGCAAGAACCTCTAGAGAAGCTGGGGACAGTTTCGTTAATTGTGGTGCGTCAAAATAATTTTTTATAACATCAGCTACTTCTGATTTGGTGGCCAATCGAAAAGTTTCCCCAAAATGTAAAACTGATAGTGATGAGTCGGAATCCATTTGATACTTTCTTGATAATTTGTCCAACATCGCCGTAATTGCCGGTTTCATAAATCCAGTCATTTCGGAAAGATCGTTTAAACTCAGGCCATCTTCCCCGCTCACAAATAAAAGAGCTTCAATTTTTTGAATATTACTGGTCATTTGCTTCATCACCTGAATTAAATAATTTGATGGCTCCTAGTCGTGTGGACTGCTGAAAATCAATTTGTTGTTTTTTTACTAACTCCAGCATGGCCATAAAAGTAACCACAATTTTTGTGGAACTAATCGTGTCTGTAAATAAGGAATTGAATGTCATTCCTTGTGGATGCTGAATTAAACTATTTTTAATCATTTGGATTTGTTCTGTAACTGAAACAGGATCATCGGTGATTGTCCGATAAATAGGCTGTGACTGGTCTTGTTTAATTAAGACCTGTTCAAAAGCTTGTTTGAGAGTCTCTATTGTTAACCCAGGTGCCAGATGCGCTAGCTGCATTCCATCTGGGACAGCAGCTTCTTCTCTAGTATAGGCCTGCTGGCGATTAGTTTCCTGAATTTGCAAATTTTGAGCTGCTTCTTGGTACTTTTGGTATTCTACCAATTGCGTGACCAGGTCCAATCGTGGGTCATCCTCTTCTGTTGTTTCCTCATCAATACTAGGTTCGCTTGGTAAGAGTAATTTACTTTTAATCCGCATTAAAGTGGCAGCCATAATTAAATATTTACCTGCAATATCTAATTTGAGCTGTTGATTTATGTGTAAATAAGCTAAATATTGCGCTGTGATTTTTGAAATTTGGATATCGTAAATATCCATTTTGGCCTGTTTGATAAGGTGCAATAATAAGTCTAAAGGGCCCTCAAAATCATTGATTTTTACGTTCGGTAATTTTCCCGAAGTGTCATTCTCCATGTTGATCAGGCTTTCCTTTTTCCCATCGGGCTAATGCGGGGGTGGTTTCTAGTGTCCCCATCATTTGTAAATCGGGGAAGTTTTTAGCTAGTGAGTCAAAAATTTCTTGTTCATTAGCCTGTGTTTGTTGTTGAGGAATAAAAGCCAGGTGATGCACCATCAAATATTGATCTTGCTTTTCTACACCTACCAAGCCAATAAAATCGCCGGCCTCATTTTTTTGAAGATACAAATTACGATCGTCACTTGCTGCATACCAATCCAATTCTTGATTAATTCGATCGATATCTTTTAGACCTGGGATAAAAGACAACAAGCCCATGACAATTTTTTGGAAAGAATCTCTATATTTTACTAACAAGTTGAACTCAGCCTCCTAAGGGTCTGTTTCAATTCAAAATTCATAAACGTTACTAACAACTTTACCATATTTTAAAGAATGGGACAATTTTGTCCTAGGCTCTTGGATGATATTTATTGTAAACTTCCGTTAAATGTTTTTTTGTTACGTGTGTATAAATCTGCGTTGTTGAAATATCTGCGTGACCTAATAGTTCCTGTACAGTTCGCAAATCTGCTCCATTTTCCAACAACGTGGTTGCAAACGAGTGACGCAGGGTATGCGGAGTGACGTCTTTTGTAATGCCTGCTTTTTTCACAATCACTTTTAAATTTTTCCAAATTCCTTGTCGGGTTAATTGTTCTCCGTGGTTATTCAAAAAAACAAAAGGATTATTCTTCCCTCGTAATAATTGTTCCCGAGCGCCTTCCAAATAGATGGACAGCCAATGAATGGCTACGTCACCAATTGGGATAATCCGTTGTTTGTCACCTTTACCAATTGTTGAAATAAGTCCCATTTCCAACCGCAAATCATCTAGCTTTAGATTTACTGCCTCGCTTACCCGTAAACCAGTTGCGTACATGACCTCCAATAAGGTTCGGTCGCGCACTCCTAGTGGCTTATTAGTGTCTGGCACCTGTAAAAGATCTTCCACTTCCTTACTGCTAAGGACCTGTGGCAAATGATGAGCTGCTTTTGGGGTGTCAATTTTTAACATTGGGTCTGTTGATATTTTGTTTTGCATGAGTAAATAATGGAAAAATTGGCGCAAACTTGTAACCGTGTGAATGACAGAATTTCGTGATTTATTTTGTTCATCACAATATTTCAAGTAATTTAAAATAGTATAACGATCAATTTGATTAAATTCTTCAATTTTTTGCGTCTTTAAAAAACTGAAAAATTCAGTTAACTCCTGTCGATAAGAAAGAACTGTGTTTTTTGCGAGTCCTTGTTCTACAACCAGCGTATGCAAATAATCTTGAAGGTCATTGTTCATTATTGTTCAACTCTAGTCTTCGTCTTCAGTTTTTAATTGTAATTCGGTTTTTGTCTCTGTAACAACTCCAGCCTTTAGTAAGTGGCCCACCGCACGTTTGAATTGCCCCTTACTTATGCCAAACTCGGTTTTTATTGCAACCGGATCACTTTTATCAGTAAATGGTAATGTGTGCGTATCATTGTGCTGTAACATAGCTAATAACATGGCCGCATCGTCACCGATAGCTTCATAACTACGAGGTTTCAACGAAAGATTTAATGTGCCGTCAGGGTGAACGCCAATTACACGAGCAGAGACTTCTTCCCCTAAACGTGGTTCTTGTTCACGTTCGTTTGGATGAATGAAGCCTAGATAGTAATCACTTGTGATAACCAGAGTTCCCACTAATTTCAGTCGATAAACAGTGGCTTTTAAATTTTGATTTTTTAATGTTTTTGGTGCTGCTTGAGAAATTTCTTGAAAGGTGGTCTCGTCAGCCAGATTAGCCCAAAGTCTATTTTTATTATCTAAACTGAGGCTTACCATTAACCGGTCACCTTTTTGAGGCCATAGACTTTTAATTGTTGGTAACTCATCTAGTGAAACAACAATATCTTTGTTTGGCAAGCCGATATTTACAAAAACACCCAAATCTCGTCGACTTTGTACGACAGTTCCGAATCCCATACGGCCAATTTGAATCTTGGGAATTTTTGAAGTGATTTGCAACTTGTGGTCCTCGTTTTCATAAGCAAATCCCTTAAAATGGCCTCCAATATGTAAAGGTTCTACTTGTTCTTCCTTATCCAATTGAAAAACAGCACCGGAATTTTGCAAAAAGTAATAATTTTCATTTTCATCGGTCATTTTAGTATCAATAACGCGTCCTAATAAATTGTTCATGTTTAGCTCCTTAAATATTTAATATTTTAAATTTTTATGTTTAGTAATTGAATAATACAAAAGGCAATTCCAGAGGCAATAATTGGCCCAGCAGCAATTCCTTTTAGGAAAACAACACCTAGAATAGTTCCAAAAACCAACGCAACTGTGACTTCAGGTGACACTGCCAGAAACCCTACCCCTCGTGCTGAAAGAATTGACACTAATATACCACAAAGAACCGCAATCCAGCCAACTGGTGATTTAAAAGCATTTAAAAGATCTTGAAAACTAATTCTGCCAGTTGCAATAGGAATTAAAATAGCAATCGAAATAATTGTAACTCCCCAGTTAATTCCTTGCTTTTCAACGACTTGCAAAATCTTTTCTGAATTAGGAATGCCCTTAAGAACGAGTACCGCGACAGTTGCGAAGATTAGGGATTGGTTTTTCCCCCAGATTGCAATTAGCAAAATACCAATTAAAAATAGCCAGCTTTCCATTTTGACTGTTCCTTTCGTTGTGTACTATGTATTAAAAAGACCGCTGTCTATAAACAGCGGTCTTTCCAGTAAAGAAACTACTTTATAAATAAGCTTTAGATAGCGTTTGAAGCACCATGATAGATAACTCCACGACGTGAATCAACAGTAATTAATTCATCATCTGAAAGAATTGATGTTGCATTTTGTACCCCAACAATAACGGGAATTCCCATTGAGATACCAACTACAGCAGCATGAGAAGTTAAACCACCATTTTCAACTACAAGAGCACTAGATTTTTCAATTGCAGGTAAGTAATCTTTGTCAGTTGTCTTTGTAACAAGGATGCCACCTTCAACAGCTTTATCATTAGCTTCTTTTGCAGAAGTTGCGATGACTGCTTTACCAATAACTGTTTCATCGCCAACACCTTGTCCAGCTGCTAACTTAGAACCAATTAATTGTAATTTCATCATGTTAGTTGTTCCACGTTCACCAACTGGAACACCAGCAGTGATAAGGATCAAGTCGCCTTCTTTAGCAAAGCCTAAGTCAACGGCTTTGTTAGCAGCTAAGTCAAACATGTCATCTGTAGTTGCTGGTTTGTCAGCAACGATTGGATGAACACCCCATTCAACTGTCAATCCACGACGAGTACGTTCGTCAAATGTAATAGCTAAGATATCAGCATTTGGACGATACTTAGAAATCATTTTAGCAGTGTAACCAGATTCTGTAGCAGCAACAATTGTTTTAACACCTAAGTTCTTTGCAGCACGTGCAACAGCAGCGCCAATTGTTTCTGTAACATCACTTTGGTCAAACTTGTTGATTTGTAAGTTTCCATCTTCAGCCATAGCATTTTCAGCTTTTTCGTTGATCTTAGCCATTGTTGAAACAGCTTCAACAGGGTAAGCACCATTAGCACTTTCACCTGAAAGCATTGTTGCATCAGTACCATCCCAAACAGCATTAGCAACATCTGATGCTTCAGCACGTGTAGGACGTGGGTTTTCAATCATTGAATCTAACATTTGAGTAGCTGTAATTACAGGCATACCAAGTGAGTTACATTTCTTGATTAATGATTTTTGAACCAAAGGTACATTTTCTGCTGGAATTTCGACACCCATGTCACCACGAGCAACCATAATTCCATCAGCAACTTTCAAAATTTCATCAGCATTATCAATACCTTCTTGTGATTCGATCTTAGGGAAGATTTGAACATCTGTCATGTTCTCTTCTTCTAAAAGTTGACGAATATCAAGAACGTCTTGAGGTTTACGAACAAAACTTGCAGCAATAAAGTTGATATTCATGTTTTCACAACCGAAACGAATATCACTTGAGTCTTTTTCAGTAATCCCGGGAAGGTTAATTGAAACGCCAGGTGCGTTAGTTCCCTTACGTGAACCAAGAACACCGTTGTTCATTGCGTGAACAACTAATTCTTTGTTTGCTTCGTCTTTTTCGTCGACTTTAAAATCAAGTAAACCGTCATCAAACAACACATGGCCACCAACATGGACATCATCGTATAAGCCAGCGTAAGTAACAGCAATCTTATCTTTGGTTGTATCTAATGAATCATCCATTGAAATGCGTGCTTTATCGCCAGTATGATATTCTTGATTGCCATCTTTTTGAACTGTTGTACGGATTTCAGCACCCTTTGTATCTAATAAGATACCAACAGTTTTACCAGTGACCTTTTCTGCTTCCATAACTTTGTTGTAGCGGTCTAAATGCTCTGCGTGATCACCATGTGAAAAGTTGAAACGGAAAATATTTGCACCAGCCTCAATTAATTTAACAATCGTATCTACTGATGTACTTGCAGGACCAAGTGTTGAAACAATCTTGGTTTTCTTCATAACTATATCTCTCCCTTGATTAGTTTATAAAAAGACTTTAACGTCGTTTTTACCTAAATTTATAAAACATGTGACTTGAAATTATTTGAACGATAAATCGTTGTTTAAATCAAATAAAGTTGTATCTGGTTGATGCTTTGAGTTAAACAAGTCGGTAATATCATGAGCCTGAACTTTGTTGTCAAGAATTCCAACGGCCAAACCGCCTTTACCCTCAAGTAACAAGTCAACTGCATAAGCACCCATCTTGCTAGCAAGAACTCGATCACGAGCAGTTGGTCGGCCACCACGTTGAATATGACCTAAAACAACTGCACGGGCATCAAAGTCACCATATTTCTTGAGCTCTTCAAGAAATGTTGGTGCAGCATCAGAATTTGCATCGCCTTCAGCAATAACTACAATACCATAGTCTTTACCATCTACACGATTCTTCTTCAACTTCTCAGCAATTTCCTTGACGTCTGTATCGTACCCTGGAGCCACAATTGCATCTGCGCCTGTAGCAACACCAGCCCAAAGTGCAATGTCAGCTGCTGCACGGCCCATTACTTGGACTGCAAAGACACGCTGGTGACTTTTAGCTGTATCACGAATTTTATCAATGGCATCAACAGCTGTGTTTAAAGCAGTATCAAACCCAATTGTAAAGTCTGTGTAAGGAATATCATTATCAATAGTTCCTGGCAAACCAATCGTGTTATAGCCGTGTTCAGTTAAACGAAGAGCTCCGTGATAAGAGCCATCGCCACCAATAACAACTAAAGCATCAATACCAAACTTCTTTAGTTGTTCAATTCCTTTTAATTGACCTTCTACTTGGGCAAATTCGGGATAACGAGCTGAGTACAACATTGTACCACCCTCATCGATCGAATCGTCCAAATCAGTAGCAGAAAACTTATGAATATCGCCAGCAACTAATCCAGCGAAACCATAGTTAATACCATATGCTTCCAAACCATTACTAATTGCTTTCCGTGCAACAGCACGAATAGCAGCGTTCATAGCTGGAGCATCACCACCACTGGTTAAAATACCAATGCGTTTCATTTCTTCACCTCAAGCAAAAAATTATTTAAATATCTAAACTTCACTTATAATTTTAACACTTTTGAATTTGAATGTCTTCAATCTTAACAAAAAACATCTGGAACAAATCCCTAGATATCGGTACTTTTGACCGATTGCAAGACCACATTTTCCTTACCTAACAGGTTTGTAAGCGCTGAATTGATTTCTTCTGAATTTGTCGTCCAAAATCGTTTTTCCAAAAGAACTTTTTTATCGGTTGCTGGGTAGAAAAGTAAAACCGGAATCGAACCGGGATGGGACTGCAGAATTGACCGTAATCGATTTTCAACAGTAGTTATGTTATCAGTTTCGGTAAATCGTAAAACCCACCGCTGGTTTGGATGATTTAGCAGTAGTTGGCTTGCGAGCTGAATGTGATTAGCAATAACTTGTAGCCCATTGCGTTCATCAACCTTTCCTTGAATTAGGAGGACTTTTCCCTTTTGAAGAATTTCAGTTGTTTGTTGATATTGCTCGGGAAAAACCGTGATATCAATTTCACCGGTTAAATCACTACCAGTAATAAAAGCCATTTGTGACCCGCGTTTGGTACGAATAACCCGAATCTTAGTCATGTAGATTAGGCAAGTTACAGATTGATTAACTGTCAAATCAATAATATCTGTAATGCAATATTTAGTGCGTAATTGGTCGTATTGTTCAACTGGGTGCCCAGAAAGGTAAGCACCTAATATCTCGTTTTCCTTTTGGAGCTTTTCTTCGAGAGACAAATCAGGTTTCTTTATTATTTTTGGGGTCAATTTTTCAAATAAGCTCATACTACTGCCACTTAATGCAACACCATTTAATAAATCTGGCAATACTTGCAGAAGTTCTGCGCGGTTATATCCAAATGAGTCAAATGCTCCAGCATAAATCAAAGATTCCATCAAATCTTGTTTCAACCATTTCGCCGGAATTCGTTGCAAAAATGCTTGTAAATCTTTAAACGGCCCATTTTGTTTGCGCTCATCCAAAACATCAGCAATAAAATCGCGACGCGCACCTTTTATACTGGCTAATCCAAAAATGATTTGTCCATTTTTTAAAATGAAATAACCTTGGCTCAAATTTACATTGGGGGCAGAAACCTGTACACCATGTTGTTTGGCCTCCATCAAGTATCGCTTTATCTGATTTGGATTATTTAAAACAGAGTTCAATAAAGCAGCAAAGAATGCGGCCGGATAATGAGCTTTTAGATAAGCTAGTTCAAATGCCATTTTTGAATAGGCAACCGCATGAGACTTATTGAAACCATAATTAGCAAATCTTTCAATATAATCGTATACCTGAATGGCCGTATCTTTTGAATATCCTTTACGAGCAGCTCCTGAGATGAATTTTGTTTGCATATCATCAATAACAGCCCGTTTCTTTTTGCTCATAGCCCGACGTAATAAATCAGCTTCTCCAAGTGAAAAGCCCCCCATTACAGATGCCACTTGCATAACTTGTTCTTGGTAAACAAGAATGCCATAGGTACTCTTCAAAATTGGTTCTAGACTGGGGTCTGGATATTGAACTGACTCAATCCCTTTTTTTCGTTTAATAAAAGTATCGATGTTTTCCATTGGACCCGGCCGGTACAGCGCATCAACTGCAGCAACCAGTTCAAATGTTTCTGGGTGTAATTGGCGCAAAACATTGCGGATACCGCTCGATTCAAACTGAAAAACACCCGTTGTATCTGCATTTTGAAAAAGGGCCAGCGTTTGTGGATCATCCAGTTTAACGTCTGAAATTTTAAAATCTGGATGGCCATTTCTTGTGATAATCCGGATGGCATTTGCCATAATACTCAAATTACGTAACCCAAGAAAATCCATTTTAAGAAGACCAAGTGCTTCCACCGTGTCTTTTGGATATTGAGTGAGCAACAATGCATCACTTCCAGACTGAAGTGGAACAACATCACTTAAATTTTGGGCGCTCAACACAACACCAGCCGCATGTGTTGAATAGTGTCTTGGAAGTCCTTCAATTTGTTGGGCAATTTCGAACAATAATTTATTTTTAGAACTGTCGGCGATCCAGTTTTGGAGCTTTTGTGATTGTTTTAAAGCCTCTTTTAAGGTGATTTTGAGGACATTTGGTACTAATTTACTGAGATCGTTAATTTCGTAAGGCGCCATTCCAAAAACACGTCCGACATCACGCAATGCTTGTTTGGCAGCAAGTGTTCCAAAGGTAATAATTTGTGAAACATGACTGTGGCCGTACTTATCGTGAACATAGTTTAAAATTTCATCACGTTTGTTGTCTGGAATATCCAAATCAATATCTGGCATTTGTGAACGTTCTGAATTTAAAAAACGTTCAAATAACAAATCATACTGGAGCGGGTCAACATCTGTAATTTGTAATGCGTATGCGACAAGTGATCCAGCTGCTGATCCTCTCCCCGGACCAGTTGTGATGTCGTTATGATGAGCGAAATTCATAACGTCCCAAACAATTAAGAAATAATCGTTAAAACCCATTTGGTCAATTACTGATAATTCATGATCCAAACGTTTTTGATAAGTTGCTTTATCAACCGATTGATTTTTCAATCGCTTTTCTAAACCGACTTGAGTTAGTTTTGTTAAATAAGTTTTGGAATCTAAACCATCAGGGACAGTAAACTCTGGTAATTCCGGTTTCTTAAAATTCAAAGTAACGTTGCATTGTTTTGCAACAGTTGCAGTCATCTCCATTGCGTCCGTTAAATCATTTTCTTTATAAATAGCCTCGTAATCTTTTTCCGGTCGAAGCCAATTATTGCCTTGATAATTTTCAAACTGTTCCGGATTGCGAATGGATTCGCCTTTGTCGATATCTCTAAGAACTTGAGTAGCAAAATGATCAGTAGCATTTAAATAATTGACTTCGGGGACAACAATGGTCCGTGCTTTACTAGTTTTGCCCAATTGCTGAAGCGTATTTTGTAAAACAGTTGATTGTTGCGCATTAAGACCAATTAAAACACTGTTGTCATCAGCTTGGGCCTGGATCTGTTTAATTAACTGTTGAGCAGAATCGGTATCTCCACGGCCAACAAGCGTTACTAGTTCTGAATCTTTGCCTGGGAAAATAACAATTAAATGGGTCAAAAATTCATTAATTTGTTTGTAATATAAATCTGCACCTGACGCTTGGGTATTTTTAATGGTGCTAATTTTCATAAGGTGTTGATAACCGATCTGATCCTTAGCCAATAATAAAATCGGAAAATGATTATCGGAATCTATGCGGCCAAATAAACTCAGTTTCAAACCCAAAATTGGTTTGATACCTTCTTTTCGACAGGCATTATAGAAATCAATAAGGCCATACATGATATTATTATCTGTAAGGGCCAGAGCTTCAAAACCCCGTTTTTTTGCCTCTTTGGCAAGTTCAGTAATTCTGGTGGTACTTTGCAGTAAACTAAAGCTACTGGTTACTTGTAGTGGTACAAAAGCCATATTGTCACCTCCTGTTCAAATTAACTTGTTAGTTTCATTATACAAAAGAATCGCTTATAATGAACTAGTTAACTTCTATCCTAGTTGATTTTTATAGAAATTGTGCTAAACTATTTTTGATTGTGAGGTGTCCAAGTATGATGAAACAAGTAGTAATTATTTTTTGGGCTTTTATTTTTGGAGAAGTAATTGGAGCTATCGGTGGTGCCTTGGAAGTTATGACGTACAAGCCATTAACAATCGGGATCGTCGCAGCACTTGTAGCCCTGATTACCGCTAATGGAATTAGCTTATTATCTAAAAGTGATTCAGTAAAATAAACTTAAACCTTAATAAAAAACGAAGACAATTTAATGTCTTCGTTTTTTATTTTTTAATTTTTTTCATTTGTTATTGTTGGTTTAGTTTGAAAAACTAATTTTTCGTCTTCAAGGTTAATTTTTACGATCGTATGTGGCTTAACATGATCAGCAATAATTTCTCTAGCTAAAGGCGTTTCCACCTCATTTGAAATAAAACGCCGTAATGGCCGTGCCCCGTACGCTGGGTCGTATCCTTGCCGAGCTATCCATTTTTCAGCAGGTTCAGAAATTTCGAGTTGAATTTCTTGGGCCGCTAAGCGATCGGAAAGCTGGGTAATCATTTTTCCAACGATTTGTTCAATATCGTGTAAATTAAGTGGTGCAAATAAGATAATATCGTCAATTCGGTTTAAAAATTCTGGCTTAAATTTTGTTTGAGTAAGTTGCTGAACCGCCTGTTTTGTCTGTTCAGATATTCTTCCCTGGTCATCAACGCCGTGTAACAATATATCAGAACCTAAGTTAGATGTCATAATTAGAATTGTGTTTTTAAAATCAATTGTTCGCCCCTGACCGTCTGTTAAACGACCATCATCTAGTACCTGTAATAAGATGTTAAAAACATCAGGGTGAGCTTTTTCAATTTCGTCAAAAAGGACAATGGTATATGGGTTGCGCCGGACAGCTTCTGTCAATTGGCCGCCTTCTTCATAACCGATATATCCCGGGGCTGCCCCCACCAAACGAGAAACTGATTCTTTTTCCATATATTCTGACATGTCGATTCTGACCATATGTTGTTCAGAGTCAAATAGATTTTCGGCCAAAGCTTTTGCCAATTCAGTTTTTCCGACCCCTGTGGGACCAAGAAACATAAATGATCCAAGTGGTCGTTTAGGGTCTTGTAAACCCGCTCGCGAGCGAAGAACAGCGTCTGAAACGGCATCAACAGCTTCATTTTGGCCAATAACTCTTTTATGCAAGCTTTCAGCCAAATGTAAAAGCTTTTCTCGTTCACCTTTAACTAACTTATTAACGGGGATGCCGGTCATTTTGCTGACCACTGTGGCAATTTCTGACTCGGTAACGGATTGCTCCACTAACCAACCGCCGGATTCCTGTTCTTCTTTTTGTTGGAGATCCTTTAACTCAGCTTCCAATTTGGGAATTGTGCCATGCTGTAGCTTTGCGGCTTGCTCTAAATTATAATTATTTTCAGCTTCTTCTAACTTATGTTTGGCTTGTTCCAGTTCAGTTCTTTTATTATTAACGACTTGAATCGACTGTTTTTCAGACTCCCATCGTTTTTGAAGCGCATTTTTCTTTTCACGCGTATTTGCAAGTTCGGATTTTAATTCAACTAATCTTTTTTTAGATGCGCTATCAGTTTCGTTTTTTAGAGCAGTTTCTTCAACTTCCATCCGCATCAACTGGCGATTGGTCTGATCCAGTTCGGTTGGACTGGAATTCATTTCCACCCGAATTGTAGCAGAAGCTTCATCAATGAGATCGATTGCTTTGTCTGGCAAATAGCGATCCGTAATGTAACGGTTCGATAAATTAGCGGCAGCCACAATTGCATTATCATGAATTTTTACGCCATGATGAATTTCAAAACTTTCTTTTAAACCTCGTAAAATGCTAATTGTATCCTGAATAGAAGGTTCTTTGACCAAAACTCTTTGGAAGCGGCGTTCAAGGGCTTTATCTTTTTCCATATATTCTCGATATTCATCAAGTGTGGTTGCCCCAATTAAATGTAATTCGCCACGAGCAAGCATTGGCTTTAACAAATTACCAGCATCCATACTTCCCTCGGTTTTTCCGGCACCGACAATATTATGAATTTCGTCGATAAACAGAATAATTTTACCATCAGCCTTTTTTACAGCCTTTAAAACACCTTTTAAACGTTCTTCAAATTCTCCTCGATACTTCGCACCAGCAATTAGTGAGCCCATATCCAAGGAAAAAATGGTTTTGTCTTTTAGATTATCCGGGACGTCTTTTCGCGCAATTCGTTGTGCTAAACCCTCAACGATGGCAGTTTTACCTACCCCAGGTTCCCCAATTAAAACAGGATTATTTTTAGTTTTTCTTGACAGGATACGCATCACGTCCAGGATTTCTTCATCACGGCCAATAATTGGATCTTGGTGCCCATCATGAACTTGTTTTACCATATCAACACCGTATTTTTCTAATGCTTTATATTGGGTCTCTTGATCTTTGGAAGTCACTCTTTCTCCTCCTCTCATTTTTTCGATTTCTTTTGTTAGTTTTGAAGTAGTAACCCCATTTGCTTTCAAAAAACTAGTTAACGGATCGTCAATAGCCAACAAGGCGAGGACAACGACTTCCGTTGAAATGTAATCGTCACCCATTTTCTTTTTTAATTCATCCGCTTTTTGGAACAAATTAAATAAAGCGCTACTCATGCTTTGTCCATATTGAATATTTTCGCCTTCAACAATAGACACTGCATCCAATTCATCGTCAATCTCTTGTTGCAGTTGTTGATTTTTCACCCCGAGTTCCGTAAACAAACCACCAGCTATTTGATCCGGTTGACTTAAAAATTTAAATAGCTCTGGCACGCCAATTGCTTGGTGTTTTCGGTTGACAGCAACTTTTTGCGCTTCTGCAATAGCTTCTTGCACAGCAGTTGTAAGATTATCTGGATTCATATTAATTTATCCCCCATTCTAAAAAATAATAATCCTTAAATAAAGGTAAACGGATTTGTATCCACTTGTGATTCGAAAACTTGAATTTGATTGTCAGTTGTTAGTTGCCACGAACGGAACAGTGTTGCCAATTTAGGAATGCAAATTTTTTCAACATTATGCCCTGGGTCAATGGCTGTGAGGCCAGCTGCCAACATGTCGTGTCCCGTATGATAATAAACATCACCAGTCACATAAACATCAGCACCTTTTTTTAGGGCCTGCTTGAAATATTTACCGCCATCGCCACCCAGTACAGCTACGCGTGAAATCTCTTTTTGGGGATCTTGGGTAATGATTCGAAGTCCTTGCAGTTCAAATCTTTGTTTAATTAACCTTGCAAAAGTCAATACGCTCATTGGTTGATCAAGAAACCCAATCCGGCCCATACCAAATTGGTGGTGATTTTGATCCACGTAACCGTCTAATAGTCGTTCTGTGTGTTGAAGCCCAATTTTCTCTGCTAGCCAATCGTTCATTCCATTGTCAGCTGCATCTAAATTGGAATGTGCCGCATAAACAGTAATATTATGTTTAAGGATTTCGGCATACATTTTATTTTGTGGAACGGATAGATCTAAGTTATGCGCTGAGCGGAACATTGCAGGATGATGCGCAAAAATCAAATCACAGTGTTGTTCAATAGCCTCGGTAACGACTTCAGGGCGAACATCTAAAGTAACCAAGACTTTGGAAAACTCCGCATTCAAATCACCAATTTGTAATCCAATTGGATCGCCAGGTTCAGCCAATTCTTTAGGAGAAAATTTTTCAAATTCATTAATAAAAGTTCTAATCTTCAAGATTTAAAACCTCCTTAATCAAGGTTGCTTTGTGGTTTAATTTAATGATTCTCTCTTCCGGTACTACTTGAGCTCGTTTCATTTGGCTCATTGCGTTTTTAACCCGCTGCAATTCAGCTTGCCACTTTTCTTCAAAAATGTAATTGGGTAAAGTTTGCAAGATTTGCGGGCCGAAAAGGAGTTCTTTTTCAGAGTACGTTGATGTTTTTCCTTGTTCTGCCACAATGATTTCATAAATGTGATGATCTTCTTTGAGGATCCGCTCGGCTTTTATTTGATAATCATGGTGCATTAACCAATTACGAACATTTTGTTCTCCTACGTTAGGTTGCAAAATTAAATCCGTTACACCTTTTAACTTGTTTTTTTGGCGTTCAAGGATTTGAGTAATCAGTGTCCCGCCCATTCCAGCAATGACAACTGTGTCAATTTGATCTTCAGGTGAAATGACATCCAGTCCGTCACCTAAACGAGAAGATACTATTTTTTGAACACCCTCAGCAATAATTTCATGAGTGGCATTTTGGTGAGGTCCCTTCGCTACTTCTCCAGCAATGGCAAAACTAATTTGATTATTTTTGGCTAAAGACACGGGAAGGTAAGCATGATCGGAGCCAATATCAGCAATTCTGGCATTTAATTTTACAAAACTAGCAACAGTTTGAAGTCGCTCTGAAAGTTTATTTGCATTCATTAAAACAGTCCTTTTTTGATTTTTCTTTATTATATCATGCAAGATAATTTTGCTTAAAAAAACTGAATTTTAAAAATAAAAAAGGATTCGAAGTAAAATACGTACTTTTACTTCGAATCCTTAAATAGAAAATCATACTTATTCCAAGAAATCTTTAAGTTGTTTTGAACGAGATGGATGGCGCAATTTTCTTAAAGCTTTTGCTTCAATCTGGCGAATTCTTTCTCGTGTAACACCAAATACTTTTCCAACTTCTTCTAGAGTCCGTGTACGTCCGTCATCAAGCCCAAATCTAAGACGTAGAACATTCTCCTCACGATCAGTTAACGTGTCTAAAACGCCCTCTAATTGTTCTTTTAAGAGCTCATAAGCAGCATGGTCTGCAGGACTAGTTGCATCCTGATCTTCAATGAAGTCACCTAGATGAGAATCGTCCTCTTCACCAATTGGAGTTTCCAATGAAACAGGTTCTTGAGCAATTTTTAGAATTTCACGAACTTTCTCAGTAGGCATGTCCATTTCGGCTCCAATTTCTTCGGGAGTTGGTTCACGGCCAAGGTCTTGAAGTAATTGACGTTGAATTCTGATTAACTTGTTGATTGTTTCAACCATGTGAACAGGAATCCGAATGGTCCGAGCTTGATCAGCGATTGCACGCGTAATTGCTTGACGAATCCACCAAGTTGCATAGGTTGAGAACTTGAACCCCTTACGGTAATCAAATTTTTCAACTGCCTTCATTAATCCCATGTTACCCTCTTGAATTAAATCCAAGAATTGCATACCACGCCCAACATAACGTTTAGCAATGGAAACAACTAACCGTAGATTGGCCTCCGCAAGTTCTTGTTTAGCTGATTCTTCACCTTTTTCGATACGAAGTGCTAGTTCAACTTCTTGTTTGGCTGTTAATAAAGATACACGCCCAATTTCTTTCAAGTACATACGAACTGGATCATTAATTTTGACACCAGCTGGAGCCTTTGTATCGTCTAATTCTTTTTTACTGATTTTTTGTGCTTTTAAAGCATGGGCACTTGGGTTGCCTTTTTCATCAACCACACTAATTCCGGCATCTTCAACTTTTTGAATAAGATCATCGATTTGACGTTCATCCAATTTAAAGGGAATTGAAATCTTGTCTGCTAATTCGTCATATTTAATTTGTTTGCTGGGTTTATTAGTTTTAATAAGTGCATTAACTTTTTTCTTATAATCAGCTGTATTAAATACACTTGTTGCGCTATTTTTAGGAGCAATTTTTTTCTTAGCGGGAGCCCTTTTTTTCGTCGTTGTTTTTTTTACGGCTTTTTTAGCTGTTACCTTTTTTGTAGTCGTTGTTTTTTTTGTTGCTTTCGTTGTAGTCTCTTTGTCTGCCATAGTTAAATCCTCCCATGAACGTATTAAGCGTCTTGACGCTGTCGATATAAATCAATTAATTCAATAGCCAATTTTTGTTGCAATTCAGTATTACCCATTCTTTTAGCTTCATTTAGTGATTTTTTCTTTGTTGTAATTTGTAGACTAAGTGGTGCCTCTGAAGTAATCACCTTAATGTAGTCGTCAACAGCTTGGTCAACATTTTCTTCATCAAGATCCTGTAAATCAAGCTCGGCGATCACATTTTGGAGTTCACTATCATGAACAAAATCCATAAATGCAGCTGAATCATAACCGTCATGGTTTTCGAAGAAACCTGTTGCTAGCATATAAATTGTCTGATATTTTTCATGAACAAAATGAAAATTTGGCAATCCAGCAAGTTTAAGCCAGACATTATGATCATAAAGCAAATAGTTTAACAAGCGAGCTTCTGCAGTTTCTACTTTATCTAGTTTTACTTGTTGCCTATGATATTCTTGTCTGACTGTGGACACGGTTTTGACTGGTTGTTGTTGATGATTTGCAACACTGGTTTGTGAGCGCACCTGACGCAGCTGTTGGCTCAAATCTTGTGGCTGAACACCGAACTCTTTTGCCAATTGATTTAGATATAGATCTTGTTCTACACTTGAATCTATGTTTGCAACTTCTTTTAAAGCTTGTTCAATATAAGCTAGCTGATCTGCTTCGTTATTTAAGTTATAGTTTCGTTTCAAATAGGTTAACTTAAAAGCAGTAGGTGTTAATCGTGCGGAGTGGACGATTTCATTAAACTGTTTTGCTCCATGCTGACGTACATATTCATCAGGATCCAGCTTATCGGGGATTTCGATAACACTCAATTTGAGTTGACTGTTCGCCCCAAAAGCATCCAAAGCACGATTAATTGCCGCCTGTCCAGGATCATCACCATCATAACAAATGTCTAACTGGGAAGTAGTTCGTTGCAACAAATAAATTTGTTCATTTGTAAAACTGGTTCCCATGGATGCGATCCCGTTGGTTACACCAGATTGATAAGCCGCAATAACATCCATAAAGCCTTCAAATAGGATTGCACGTTTTTCATGTCTAATTGCTGATCTTGCAACATCAAAATTATAGAGGACGTTGCTCTTACTGAAAATTCGTGTTTCTGGGCTGTTAATGTATTTAGCCTGAGAATCTGCTTTATTTAAAATTCTTCCTGAAAATGCAATCACATGGCCTTGCGGATTTTTAATGGCATACATCACGCGACCACGAAAACGATCGCGAAGTTGCCCTTCTTGATCCTCTATAAAAAGGCCTGATTGCCTTAAAAGCTGATAATCTATCTTTTTTTCAGCAAAGAACTCTTTTAAAAGTTGGTCTCCAGGAGCAAAACCCAATTGAAATTTCGTAATAATATCATCTGTTAATCCGCGCCCATGTAAATAAGTGAGCGCTTCTTGTCCCATTTCAGTATTTAACAGTACATGCGTGTATAGCTCTGCAGCCTGATCATACAATCCGATCAGCTGGCTTTGTTCACTACTTTCTTTAGACACACGTCCTGTTTCAGAATATTCAGCCGGGATTTCAACATTCGCCAAATCAGCAACCTGATGAATGGCAGCAGGAAATTCAATGTTATTAATTTCCATTAGAAACTTAAAAACGTTCCCGCCACGTCCGCAACTGAAACAATGAAAAATCTGTTTTGATTCTGAAACTGAAAAAGAAGCAGTTTTCTCTTCATGAAAAGGACATAATCCAAAAAAGTTCTTCCCTTGTTTTTTTAATTGTACGTATTGTCCAACCACGTCAACAATGTTCACCGAGGTACGAATTTGATCAATAAGATCTTCTGGAATCGCTTTTGCCAAATTCAATTACCTCCTCTCAAGTGCACACTAACCCACGATATCGACACATAACAAATAATACCGCCCTATTCTATAAAAAGCAATTGAAATGCTCAGTTTGGAAAGGCAAATAACCTAAACTAAAAATAATCTTCATTCGAATGCCTTGCTGCAATCGAGAATGAAGATTATTTAATTCGGCAAACTATACCTAAGTGGTTTGTCTATTTCACAATCAATTCTTTTAGGTTTCCGATTGAGAAAATCATTTTAGCTAATACAGATAATTGAGTCAAACGATTATTGCGCACGTTTTGATCGTCAACCATGATCATAGTTTGATCAAAATAATTATCAATCAAAGGTCGAAGTGCTTGTAGAGCCTGGAAATTTTCGTTAATTGTGTGATCTGCGGCTGTTTTTCGAACATCTTCCACTGCATCATACAGTTTCTGTTCAGATTCGTTGTCGAATAATTTAGGATCAACATTTGATTCACCAGCCTTTAGATCAGCTTTTTCTGAAATCCGAAGAACCCGCGTTAAAGCTTCAATATTTTCTTTAAAGTTATCATCATTTTTATGTTCTTCAAGAACTTTAGCAGCATCCAGCATATCTAAAATATCCGAATCAGTCCCCTTAGTAACAGCTTCAACGATATCATAACGGGCATTTTTTTGGCTAAACCATTGCCGGACACGATCTTTTATGAAATCACGAACAGCATTTTCGTGTTGTTTGAAATCTAAATTAAAAGTAGCCTCGTGATCATGAAGATCCTTCAGGAATTTTGTTTGTAGTTCTTGAATCGGGAAGTGCCAGTTCTGATCTCGTGTAATACGCACAATTCCAAGGGCTTGTCGTCTGAGTGCATACGGGTCGTTTGAACCCGTTGGAATCAGATCAACAGCAAAGAAACTGCCAATGTCGTCAAACTTGTCTGCAAGTGCTAAAACAGCACCTACTTTTGTTTTTGGAAGAGCACCATCTGCACTAATCGGCATATAATGTTCACGAATTGCAGTTGCGACTGCTGGACTTTCTTTGGCTAATAAAGCATATTTTTCGCCCATTACACCCTGTAACTCAGGAAACTCGCCAACCATTCCCGTAACAAGATCAAATTTATAAATCTGGCTAGCTCGTTTGAGATCAATTAAGGCTTGTGAATCTAAGCCGACAAACTTACCTAATTCTTGTGCAATCACTTGAACTCGTTCCATTTTTTCATACATTGACCCGATTTTATCGTGGAAACTAACATTTTTCAGCTTTTCGACGTAATAGTCAATGTCGTGCTTCTGATCTTCATGGTAGAAAAAGGCTGCATCTTCCAAACGTGCTGTTAAAACCTTTTCATTACCTTTTACCACATTGTCTAAATGTTCCCGATTCCCATTACGAACCGAAATAAAGTTTGGTAATAGTTTACCAGCTTGATCACGAACGTAGAAGAAACGTTGGTGATCGCGCATTGATGTAATCAGAACTTCTTCTGGAATTTCCAAGTATTTCTCATCAAAATGACCAGCAAATGCAGTTGGCCATTCAACCAAGTTATTAACCTCTTCTAACAGGTCTTTATCTAATTGAATATCCCAATTTTGATCCGTTGCAATCTTTTGGATTTGTTCGGTGATCAACTGTTTACGTTTTTGAGCGTCAACAATCACAAAGGCTGCATTTAATTGAGTTTCATAGTCCGTTGCGTTAGCAATGGTGACTGGTTTTCCTAAAAAGCGGTGCCCTTGAGAAACGTTTCCTGCTTGAACATCCAAAATATTAATGGGAATTACTTGATCATCTAATAGTGATACAATCCAACGAATTGGGCGGATATATTTAAAACTAAAATTAGCCCATTTCATCATTGTTGGGAAATTCATCTTTTCAATGACTGCCTTTAAATTAGGTAGCACATCCGCGATTGCCCGGCCCGTTGTTTTTTTGGTCACATAGACATACTCAGTACCTTTAAGCTCTTTAAAAGTAATATCATCTGTAGTGGCGCCCTGACCGCGAGTGAATCCAATTGCAGCCTTAGACCAATTACCATTTTCATCCAAAGCGATCTTTTTAGCTGGACCTTTAACCTCTTTTTCAATATCTTCTTGACGATCTGCCAAGCCTTCAACCAAGACAGTCAAACGGCGAGGGGTAGAAAAAGTTGTTATCGTTTCAAAAGAAACCCGGTTTTCAGTCAAAAAATCATTAACACGTTTTTTTAGTTGGTCAATACTTGGAGTAACCACGTGAGCTGGAATTTCTTCCAAACCAATTTCTAGTAAATAGGAATGTGCCATTATTTTGTAACCTCCTTTTTACGGTCTTCATCTTTTAATAGTGGAAAACCAAGTTCTTCACGTTCCTGAACAAAGGCTTTGGCAACTGATTTAGCCATATTTCGAATTCGCGCCAAATACCCTGCTCGTTCTGTCACAGAAACTGCTCCACGAGCATCTAACAAATTAAAAGTGTGGCTACACTTCAAAATATAATCGTAAGCAGGATGAACTAACCCATTTTTAATTTGTGCTTTAGCTTCTTTTTCATAATCATCAAAAAGGTGCAACAACATTTCTTGATTGCTCTCTTCAAAAGAGTATTTAGAATTTTCATATTCAGGTTCTTTGAAAATTTCACCATACTTGACACCGTGGCCCCATTCTAGATCAAAAACGGAGTCCACGTTTTGAATATATGAAGCTAGTCGTTCTAGTCCATATGTGACTTCACTAGTGACAGGTGAAACTTCCAAGCCCCCAACCTGCTGGAAATAGGTAAATTGAGTGATTTCCATTCCATCAAGCCAGACTTCCCAACCAACACCGGCACAGCCCATAGAAGGATTTTCCCAGTTATCTTCAACAAAACGAATGTCATGTTCTAAAGGCTCAATTCCTAAGGCCTTCAAACTGCCTAAATAAAGTTCTTGGATGTTTTCTGGGGAGGGTTTCATTACAACTTGAAATTGGTGATGTTGATAAAGACGATTAGGATTCTCTCCATAGCGACCATCAGCGGGACGACGTGAAGGCTCTACATAAGCAGCGTTCCATGGTTCGGGTCCAATTGCCCGTAGGAATGTATAAGGGCTCATAGTCCCTGCTCCTTTTTCCGTATCGTACGCTTCCATCAACATACAGCCCTGTTCGGACCAGTAGTGCTGCAAGGTCAAAATTATGTCTTGTACAGCTAACTTATTAACCATTGTGTGTCTTCCTTTCAAAAATAGATAATTTAAGTTTGTTTATGAACACAAAAAAACCTACGTAGACAAATATCTACGTAGGGACGAATTACTCGCGGTTCCACCCTACTTCTGGTTAAACAACCAGCAGCTTAATTTGTAAACTCCGAAACGCCAATTTCTAAATAAATTACCTAGTCTCATCAACCCTAAGCTTTCTAAAAAAATATTTAAAAATTCTTTTCATCACAGTTCAGTATTAAATTCTCTTTTATAGTAGTTTAAATAGGCACTAAAGTCAATATCTAAAGTACTCAATTCCATGAAGGCATTGTATCAATAAAGTGTTTACTTTTTAGTTTTAAGCCCACTTCATCTTCATAGATCGTATCAATAATTGTTTTTAATCTAATTTTGGTTTCTGTATGCACCTGAATAGATTGAACATTTTGTAAATTCACCGAACTTAATTGCTGCAAATAATAGATAGTTCGGCGATCAAGATGTGAACGGTTGGGGTCCAGATGCCAATGGTCCTGGCACAAGACACCACCGGAAGATTCTGAATAGTCAAGGGGAAGATCGTTTCGATGACAGACGATACATTGTTGCCATTCTTGTTGAACACCAAAAGTGGGTAGCAATTGCAGTTCAAAAATATGAGCGATAATTTGAGGATCAAACCCCGCATTAATCTTTTCCAAGGCTGCTGAAGCCATATCGAACCATATTAGTATTGGCACACTATCATCAAAGGCGGAGTCAATTAAATTTAAAATATACGTAATATATGCATTACGTTCAATATCTTCATTAATTTTTTCGAACTGGGTCAGAGATTTTTCTGCATTTAGATAACATAATCCCTTTTCTCGGATTAAGCCGACGTACACGCCTTTAGTAAACGGTAAAATAGCAGCAGCAAGCTTAAAGCCTCTTTTTCGCGCGCCCCGAATATAAAACATTTTCTTTCCAAACTGACGCGTAAAGATTTTAACTAATTGATCACGCTCACGATAATCTTTACGAAACATGATAATCCCGTCAAATTGCGCAGTTGTTTGTGTTGCCATAGTAATTACCTATTAATTATCTTTCCGATAGCCATAAGACTGTAACAGTGATTGTTTATCACGCCAACCTTCAGAAACTTTCACCCACAACTCAAGATAAACTTGGTCACCAAGGAGTCGTTCAATGTCTTCTCTTGCCAGCGTTCCAATTTTTTTCAACATTTGGCCGCCATGCCCAATAACAATTCCCTTTTGAGTAGGACGGTCGACGATAATTGTGGCCTGCACATGAATCTTACGCTTATCTTGACGTTTCAAAGAATCAATAACAACGGCTACAGAATGTGGAACCTCCTGTCTCGTTAACATTAAGACTTTTTCACGAATTAATTCAGCGACAATGAAGCGTTCCGGATGATCTGTCACCTGATCCTCTGGGTAGTACTGAGGTCCCTCAGGAAGCTGCTTTGACAAAGTATCCATCAATTCAGAAACATTATTTCCTTGGGTAGCAGAAATTGGAACAACTTCTTTCCAATCTAGGGCATCTTTATACGTATCCATAATTTCAAGCATTTTATTAGGATTGATTAAATCAATCTTATTAATGATTAAATAAACGGGTTTATTAACCTGTTTTAAATGTTCAATAATAAAGTTATCACCAGCACCTCGTTCTTCATTGGCAGCAACCATAAACATGATCGCATCAACTTCATTTAAAGTTGATAAAGACGACTGTACCATGTAATCACCAAGTTTATTATGTGCTTTATGAATTCCTGGTGTATCAATGAAAATAATTTGTTCTTCATCAGTTGTATAAATACCGCGAATCTTGTTTCTAGTGGTTTGGGGAACGTTACTCATGATGGCAATTTTTTGTCCGATTACATAGTTCATAAATGTTGATTTTCCAACATTGGGGCGGCCGACAATGGCCACGAAGCCTGAACGAAATTTACTACTTGAATTTTCCAAGTTAATTCTCCTATTCTAATGGATAATGAGATTCCAAATCTTGGGTATAAAAATGCACAGTCCGATTACCGCTGAAAAAATGGCGCAAATCAAGACACCGCCTGCTGCCATGTCTTTTATGTGTTTTCCTAGTTCACTATAGGTTTTTCCAGTAATTAAATCTACTAAATTTTCAGAAATTGTATTAAAAGTCTCCGTAACTAACATACCACCAATACAAGCTAAAACCCAATACCACTCAAAAATAGAAATTTGGAGCACTATGGCTAGTAAAATTACTAAGATTGCTAATCCGCCATGAACGCGCATATTTTTTTCTTGTTTAAAGATACGCGCAACACCATGGCTGGCATGTGCTAAGGATTGTATGAAAGTATGATTTTTTTCAGTTTGTCTTTTATCTTTTAAGGCCATAAGCGTTTAAAATTTCTTTCTGAAGAGGAAACATCACTTTTTGATCTTGGGGTTCCATATGGTCATAGCCGTTTAAATGTAAAAAGCCATGAACACAAAGAAATCCTAATTCCCGTTGATAAGAATGGCCTAAATACTCAGCCTGTTCCTTTACCTTATCCACCGAAACCATCAAATCACCAATATTAGGTGCAATCTCTTCTGCTAACTCCTCATCCATAATGATTGGATCTGAATCTTCATCATCTTCAATTGCAAAGCTAATCACATCGGTCGCACGATCAACTTGCCGATAAGTTTTATTGATTTCATGAATTTCATCATTATGCATCAAAGTTACGGACATTTCTGTATTTTCTGCTAATTTGAGGTAATCACCAGCAAAATTTAAAACATTTTGAACAAGTTCAATATTAGCTTTTGGTTCTTCATTTGTGTGATCATAAATTTGAATGTCCATAATCTACTCCAACTTAATTTGATTTATGCCCTTCATAGGCATTTATGATTTCCGCTACAACCGGGTGGCGAACCACATCTTCCGCACTGAAATTAACAAAGCCCACATGACGAAGATCTTGTAAAATGCGTTGAGCTTCTACAAGTCCACTACGAACCCCGTGTGGTAAATCAATTTGTGTCTTATCCCCATTTACAATCATTTTGGACCCAAATCCCAAACGAGTCAAAAACATCTTCATTTGCGCACTGGTTGTATTTTGAGCTTCATCTAAAATCACAAAAGCACTATCCAAAGTTCGTCCCCGCATATATGCCAAAGGAGCAATCTCAATGACACCACGATCCATTAAACGTGTTGTATGTTCTGCTCCAATAATTTGATACAAAGCATCATAAATAGGTCGTAAGTAAGGGTCAACTTTTTCTTTTAAATCTCCCGGTAGAAACCCAAGGCTCTCCCCCGCTTCTACAGCAGGTCGAGTTAAAATTAGCTTGTCTACTTCACCGCGTTTTAAAGAAGCAATTGCCATAACAACTGCTAAGTAGGTCTTCCCTGTTCCGGCAGGACCAATTCCAAAGGTAACATCATTTCGTTTAACCGAGTCTACATATTGGCGCTGACCGTAATTTTTGACGCGGACTGCTTTGCCTTTATTATCCTTTATAAGTGTTTCTTTATACAAGTCCTGAAAATAATTCAAGGTACCCTTATCCGCCATTTTCATCGCACTCACAACATCTGCGGTGTTAAGCTGAATACCTTGCTGGACTAGAGATAAAAGGCTCTTAAAAACGTTGATTGTTCGATCAACAGCCTCTGATTCACCGGTGACCGTAATTTTTTCTCCAAATGGATGAATGGAAACACTCATTCCTTCTTCAAGGATTTGTACGAATCGATCTTGATTGCCTAGAAGTGATAGCTCATCACTTTGTTTAGACAACAAAAATTCTTTTTCAATTGTTTTTTGTTCAGCCAAGTCGCATTGTCTCCTTCTCAACTACATGCTTTCGCAAAATATTTTTTATTTTAAGTTATTAACTAAGTTGACTTTTAACTGCTTGATTTACCAATTTTCCGTCCGCTATTCCTTTAACCTTTGGCATAACGGCACCCATTACCTTACCAAAATCAGAGCTGCTGGTTGCACCAACTGCCGAAACTGTATCAGCAACAATTTTTTCGATTTCGTCTTTGGATAGTTGCTTAGGTAAATATTTTTCAACGATTTTAATCTCGGCTTCAGTTGATTGAACTAAATCGTCACGATTACCTTTTGCAAACTCTTCTACAGATTCTTTTCGTTGTTTATATTCACGACCAATGACAGCCTGGGCTTCTTCATCACTAAGCTCATGGTTAACTTTAACTTTTTCGTTCATTAAGGCAGCCTTAAGCATTCGTATAACGCTCAATGTCTCTTTATCACGAGCTTTCATGGCTGTTTTCATATCATCCGTAATTGTATCTACTAAACTCATAAGTATTCTCCTTGTTGAAATTTTATTTTTTGTACAAAAAAAGCTCCTGATATTCTCAGGAGCGTTAAAAATTTAGAAGTGCTTCTTGTTTTTGCGTTTTCTAGCAGCTTCTGATTTTAACTTCTTTTTAACACTTGGCTTTTCGTAGAATTCCCGTTTGCGATATTCTTGTAAAGTACCTGATTTAGAAACTGTACGTTTAAAGCGGCGAAGAGCGTCATCAAGTGACTCGTTTTTACGAACGACTGTTTTTGCCATTTTGAATCCCTCCCTCCGAGCTCTAAAGTAACAGACGAATCTAACTAATGTAAATCCGTTGTTCTTTATTATTATACATAACATAGATTTTCCCGTCAATACATCAATCACAGTTTTCTTAAATTCATTTTAAAATGCATAAAACCGTTTTCATTCCTTATTTCCTATGGTAAACTTACCCTAAAAGGATGAGGGTGATTGATTATGTCTACAAAAATATTTGTAATTTCCGATTCAGTAGGTGAAACTGCTGAGTCTGTCGCCAAGGCTGCATCTGCTCAGTTTCCTAGTGAAGACTTTGAATTTGATCGTTATCCATTTACACAAACAGAGTCTTTACTTGACGGTATTTTAAAGCGTGCCAAACATCAAGGAGCTATTGTTTTCTCTACTTTCGTCAATCCAGCATTAAATCAATTTGCTAAATCAAAATGTGAACAGGCCAAGATTTACTATTATGATGTTTTAACCCCTGCTATTTCGTTGTTTAAGCAACAAACAGGTGTTGAAGCAGCTAATGAGCCAGGGACTGTCCATAATTTAACAGAGGGCTATTTTGACAAGATTGCGGCCATGGAATTTGCAGTCACTTATGATGATGGCAAAGATCCAACCGGTTTCTTAAAAGCTGATATTGTGCTTCTAGGAGTTTCAAGAACATCTAAAACTCCCCTTTCGCTCTATCTCGCAAACAAGGGATTGAAGGTAGCTAATTTACCACTCGTACCTCAGGCGTCCATTCCAGATGAAATTTGGAAGGTTGATCCTAAAAAGGTCTTTGGTTTAACCACGACGGCAGATGTTTTAAATGATATTCGACGTCAGCGAATGATTTCCTACGGTTTAAATCCTGAGTCATCTTATTCAAATACTGAAGGCATTAAACGAGAATTAGGATACGCCGATGACGTTTTCAAAAAAATCGGCTGTTTAGTGATTAATACAGCAAACAAATCTATTGAAGAAACAGCAACTTTAATTATGGAAAGCCTAGAAGTTGATGTGAGCGACGAATAAATAATTTAATTAAAAAAGAAGCACTAGTGAGATTGACCCAAAACTGGTCACTTTCACTAGTGCTTTTTATTTATTTTAAAAAGGTATCAACTGATTTTTGAGAAAGAATGTCTGACACCAGGTTTGGATTAAAAACTTGATGCTCTAACATCGCAATTTCGTATCCATACGGGGCATATTTTACCTTTGCGTTTGATGGATCTTTAACCCATGGTGTTTCCATGATTTTGGGAATATTCGTTAGTTGCGGATGATGGGCAATGGTGTTCAAAGCATTAAAGCCGATTGTCCCTAATCCGATGTTTTCGTGACGATCTTTGTGACTACCCTGCTCATTTTTAGAATCATTTAAATGAATGACCTTTAAATAGGCCAAACCAATTTTTTGGTCAAACTCTTCAAGTACCCCATCAAAATCTTCACGGATGGCGTATCCCGCATCATTTGTATGGCAAGTATCTAAACAAACAGAAATTTTACTTTGAAGTTTAACTTGGTGGACAATTGAGCCAATTTCTTCAAATGTCTTTCCGACCTCGGTTCCCTTACCAGCCATTGTTTCAATGGCAATGTTAACTTGCTGAGTTTCGGATAAGATTTCGTTTAACCCTTTCACAATTTGAGCAATCGCTAAATCAGGGCCAGCGCCAACATGGGCACCTGGATGTAAAACAATATTGCTCGCACCCAAGGCGTCTGCACGTTTAATTTCTTCTTTCAAAAAATTTACACCAAACTCAAAACTTTCTGGTTTTTTGGTATTTCCCAAATTCACAATGTATGGGGCATGAATGATTAAATCTGAAATCTGATGATCGGCCATAAGTTGCTGGCCTTTTGGAATATTAAGCTCAGAAATGGGCTTGCGTCGGGTGTTTTGAGGAGCTCCTGTATAAATCATGAAGATGTTAGCACGATAACTAACCGCGGTTTCAACAGATCCGAGAAACATTTTTGGCGCTTTCATACTAACGTGAGATCCTAATAACATTTTATTTACCTCCTAAATTCCAATCGCTTCAATAACCTGTTTTGCAGCATTCCCATGTTCCCAAGTCAAAAAATTTTCTTCGAAGTCATTAATTTGTTCTTGATAATTTGGAAAACTTTTATTTTCTGAAAAAATTCTTAGTTGTGAATACAGTTCTGATCTTTTTGTCACGATGGGACCTGGACACTGACGTAAATAATCAAAGTAGAAGCCGCGGAGCTCGCCTGCATAATGTTTTAAGTCATATGGGAAAAACAATATGGGCCGTTTCAAATTAGCAAAATCAAACATTACAGAAGAATAATCTGTAATCAACAAATCACTAATTAGATATAACTGACTAATGTCGGTTTCTGCCAAAATTTTGACACGATCTTCAAATCCCCGTATATCAATGTGATCCTTCACCAAGTAATGAGGACGAATGATTAACATTGTATGCGATGGCACAGCTTCAAAAAATTCTTTTAAATCAAAAGGTAAGTTAAACCGATAGCGACCTTTATAGATAAAATTATCATCTCGCCAAGTTGGTGCATAAAGAACAACTTGTGCAACCTTCTCACCAACAAGGCGTTTCTTAAGACTATTTATTTCTGTTTGTTTTGTTGTAAATAAGACATCATTTCTGGGATATCCAGACCGAATAAATTTATTTTTAAACCCAAAAGCCCGTTTGAAAATTGTTTCAGAATAAGCGTTAGGTGCAATCAAATAATTCCACCGGGCCGCTTCTTTTTTGAAATCCTGATGATATTTTTCTGTAGAGGTTCCCGGAATTTCAACATTTTTAATGTCCAAGCCCAATTTTTTAAGCGGCGTTCCGTGCCATGTTTGAACATAAACAGTCTGGGCGTTTTTGTGCCACCATAATGGCAATCGCGAATTAAAAATCCAGTAATTGGCTCTTGCCATGACCAAAATCCATTTTAGTGACCAACGCTTAAGTAATTGCACATCAGGATTATCTTTTTGAACTTGAGAAAAACAGTTCCCCTTTATGCCAAAAAATAAATTTGAAGCAAGTTCGGGATGAAGAATTTTAATTTCTTTATAAATAGCAGCTGGATTATCATTTACGGACTGGCCATTGAAGCTTTCAAAAATAATCAAATTCTTTTTAATCGGTAACCGAATCAGCAATTCATTAATGACTATCAAAATATAACGACTCAAAAGTTTTATGGGTTGGGTAATGAAATGACGCATTTTAAAGGTCGCTCCGTTTCAACAAAAAATTTATTGTTCGTTTTGTAGCAGCACCATCGTTGAATTGATTCCAGTCATAATTTAATTTCTCAATCATGGCTTGATTATTGTCCGATTTGGCCAAAAAATCCGTTAATTGATTGACATCCTTGATTACAATAGACTGAAATTCCGTTGAAAAATCTGATCGTAAGCCAACAGTTTTGGAAAACTCGAGTTGGTCGAACGTAAAAAGACCAATTTTTCGAGCATTTTTCAGCAAGGTATAATCAAATAAAATCGAAGAATAGTCTGTAATCAACGTTTCAACTACGGTTAATAGTTCATCAGTGGTAATCTTTGCATCAATGGAGGTTATAAAAGGCATTCGTTCTTCCCATGACTTTTCCATGGCTTGCAAATGTGGATGTAACCGTAAAATTAAAATTGTATTTTTCGGTAGCTGCAGATTCTTAAAATCAGGTGCAAACGCAAATTGACTATCTTTCCGGTATGTAGGTGCATATAAAATTAAATGTTTATTTTTTAATTCAGGATAGTTTTCAAAAAAAGTTGCTTGTACTTTATGAATCCATTTCTCGTTTAAGAATTTATCCGAACGTGGATATCCAAGTCGGCGAATCTGTTCCCCATTCAAACGATAATTCAGTTGAAATGTATCCGCCATCTTTTCTGAGCCAACCACAATATCATCCATAGCGTTATAAACGCGTTGAAAACGGATTTGATCAGACGCGGTTCGTTGACTTGTCATTGGATCATTAAAACCGAATTCCTTAATGGCGCCATTTGCATGCCATATTTGTGAAATTCTTATATTTTTGGTTTTAGACAAAGACCCCAAAAAAGGAAAATAATTATCAATAACAATCAATTTACTGCGCATCAACCAGGGGATTACTTTTAAAAATAATTGCGGACCGTTATCAAGAACAGAAAATCGAATGTTAGCCACATTTTTCAGTGGGACAATGCTTTGGCTTACTTCTTTTTGATAATAAACATGAAGCGTTCTTGGATTCACTTGTTTTGCGAGTTGACGGACAAAATCTTGATTATTCCCAAAACTCATTAGATAGCTAATTTGTGATTTTTTTTGCCATATAAAGAGTAATGAACAGAGTCGAACAAGAAATGTATAAATTATTTTCATGTTTCTTTCCTCTTTGTTTAAAGTGAAGGTTCGTAAAAATGCCCCAGAATAGTGACACTTCCTGAGATACTTACAAACGCCTTTGGATCCGATTCTTTCATTGCCATCTCCAGATCACTCATTTCGTACCGAGAAATTATGGTGAACAAAATCGTTTTTTGATTATGATTGTAGGCACCCTCAGCACCGTGAACAATGGTAATCCCCCGCCGCATATGGTTCTGAACGCTATCAATCACACTCTTAGGACGATCAGTCACGATCATTACCTGCATTTTTTGTTGTCGCGTATAGGTCATGTCCATAATCTTGGCATTTACAATTAACCCAATTGCAGAATAAAACGCAAATGGCCAACCGTAGATAAAACCAGCTGCACAAACAATCATGGCATTAAAAACAATATTGATTGTGCCAATACTCTTACCTGTCCGCTTGCGAATGACCATTCCTAAAATATCTAACCCACCAGTGGAAAGCCCATTTTTTAAGGCTAATCCGGTTCCGTAACCATTTACAGCACCTCCAAAAATAGCGCAAATAATGGGATCCGTTGTTAAGGTCATGGGATGCAAAACTTTGATCATGATACTAGCCAAACCAACAGAAAGAATGGTAAATAATGTAAATCGATGACCAATTTGACGCCAAGCTAGAAAGAACAGAGGTACATTTAGCACAAAAAGCATTAGGGCGGTTGATAAGTTAAATGATAGATAACGACCACTTAATGTTGAAACCAGTTGTGCAAATCCAGTAATTCCTGAGGCGTAAATTTTACCCGGAGTCCAAAAGAAATTCATCGCAATAGAGACCAAAATAGCGTAAATAAAAGCAGTTCCAGCTAAAGTTGAATACTGATGACGTTTGGCAATCTTTTTAAACTGTTTATCCATGAAAGGTAATTAATTCTCCTTTTCCCAATTTGCTTTTTTAAATGCTTCTCGCCCACCAGCTTCTTGTTGCTTATAAGCATCAGGATTTTTTTGGTAAAAGTCCTGATGAGCTTCTTCCGCTGGATAAAATGGAACGACATCTTCAATTGTAGTCACAATTGGTTTATCAAATTGTTCTCGATTTTGTAAATCTTTTTTAGATTGTTCAGCAATTTTACGTTGTTTGGGACTATTCACAAAAATGACCGGGCGATAATTATCTCCGCGATCTTGAAACTGCCCCATTGCATCTGTAGGATCCGTTTGCTGCCAATAAATTTGAACCAGTTTTTGATAAGACATCACTTTTGGATCAAAAGAAATTTTAACAGCCTCTGTGTGTCCGGTTTGGTGAGATTTTACTTCTTCATAAGTAGGATTGACGGTATGTCCACCTGTGTAACCTGAAACTACCTTACTGATGCCTGGTAAAGAGTCAAATGGCTGAACCATGCACCAAAAACAACCACCTGCAAATATTGCGGTTTCTTCTTCACTCATAATAGCCATCTCCATTTTAAATTTAATAAGAAATTGTTTCTTTTAGCTTATATCGTATCATAATCGCCAAGCTATTTCTGTTGTTTTGGCTTTAAACCTAAAATCAGCCGGTAACGTCCTCCATTACGCGGCTGATAATCATTTTAATTATTTATTTTGATCATTTTCGTTAACAGAAAATAAATGTAATTCTTGTAACTGTTTTTCGGCAACTGGACGAGGAGCTGATGTCATTGGTTCAATGGCTTTGGAATTCTTTGGAAAGGCGATAACATCACGAATATTATCACGGTCAGCCAATAAGCGGGCAAAACGATCTAAGCCGATTGCTAAACCGCCATGAGGTGGGAAACCAGTATCCAAAGCTTCTAATAAGTAACCAAAACTTTGTTCCGCACGTTCTTTAGTAAATCCAAGGGCTTCCAACATTTTTTCTTGAAGATCGCGTTGGTGAATACGAATTGAGCCACCACCTAATTCCAAACCATTTAAAATAATATCATAGCTTTGGGCGTGGGCCTTATGGGCATCTTCATCGTCATTCATCAAATAATGCACGTCTTCTTCGTTTGGCATAGTGAAAGGATGATGAGCTGGTACCCAACGTTTATCCCCTTCATCGTATTCAAACAGTGGCCAATCTACAACCCAAACATAGGCAAACTTATTCTTGGGAATCATGTTCTGTTCCTTGGCAATTGCTACTCGCAAGTATGACAAAGTATCTGCTACAACTTTTGTCCGGTCAGCGACAAACAGGAGTAAGTCGCCTACTTTAGCCTCAGTGGCAGTCAAAATTTGATCCCGAATAGCATCATCTTTGAAAAACTTCGCAATTGGGCCAGAAAAGCTATCATCTGTAACTTTAAGCCAGGCTAAACCTTTAGCACCAAAACGTTCGATGTATTCTGTATACTTATCGATTGCTTTACGAGAATAGAGGTCTGCTCCACCCGGAACTGCAATTGCTTTAACTTGGCCACCTTTTTCGACAGCACCAGAAAATACTTTAAATTCAGAATCTTTCATAATATCTGAAAGATCTTTCAATTCCATTCCAAAGCGTAAATCAGGTTGGTCAGTTCCAAAACGGGCCATTGACTCATTCCAAGTAATCCGATCAAATGGAAGTTTGACATCGATGTCTAAAGTATCCTTCATAACTTTAGCAATTAAGCCTTCAGTTAAGTCCTGAATTTCTTCAGCATCTAAGAAACTCGTTTCCATATCAATCTGGGTAAATTCGGGTTGACGATCACCACGAAGATCTTCGTCACGGAAACAGCGGGCAATTTGATAGTAGCGGTCAAAACCAGCTCCCATCAGTAACTGCTTAAATAGTTGAGGAGATTGAGGTAACGCATAAAAATGACCAGCATATAATCGTGAAGGAACTAAGTAATCGCGGGCTCCTTCTGGAGTAGATTTTGTTAAATCTGGGGTTTCAATGTCAACGAAGCCTTCTGAATCAAAATAACTATGAACGGCCTGTGTGATGCGGTTACGGATCATTAATCCACGTTGCATTTCGGGACGGCGTAAGTCTAAATAACGATATTTTAGGCGTAATTCATCAGAGACATTGATGTTATCTTGAATGTAAAAAGGTGGTGTTTTAGCCTTGTTTAAAATCTTGGCTTCATATACCTCAACTTCAACCTCGCCAGTCTTCATTTTGGGATTAATTTCTTTTTCAGAACGTGGGACAACTTTACCATTAATCTCAATAACATACTCGCTTCGTAATTGATCTGCAACGGCCAGGGCTGATTCAGAAAATTCCTTACTAAAAACCAACTGGACGATGCCTTCCCGGTCCCGCAAATCAATAAAAATCAAATTTCCTAGATCCCGACGTTTCTGGACCCAGCCTTTCAAAACAATTTTTTGATCTAAATACTGCTTATTAACCAATCCGGCATATGTTGTTCGTTTCATTTTATGATCTCCCTACTTTTCTAAAAACTTACCAAATAATTCTGGAAAGTTCTTGTAAACATCTTCTAATTTAACTTGTTGTTCCTCACCTGTTGCCATCACTTTTAAGTTAACGACTTTGTTTGTTAATTCATCATTTCCAATGGTAATGACAATTTTGGTATTTAGACGATCAGCCGTTTTAAACTGGGCTTTGGGTTTTCGATCTAAATAATCCTGATCAGCACTAAAGCCATTGCTGCGAATCTTTTCGACAATTTTTAAAGTTTCAGCTTTTGTTTCGTCACCAATGCCAACAACGTATACATCTAAAGGATTAATTGCTGGTAATGGAGCATTTTGAGCCTGCATAAGTAACAACAAACGTTCAACGCCCAATCCAAACCCAATTCCTGGTGTCTCAGGGCCACCAAGCTCTTCAACGAGGCCATTATAACGGCCACCAGCACAAACGGTCACATCGCCTTTTCCAAGAGCCTTATCGTTAGCCATGATTTCAAAGATTGTGTGATTATAATAATCCAAGCCGCGAACCATGGATGCGTCAACGGTATAATCAATATTCAAAGCTTTTAAAAGATTTTTAACGGTTTCGAAATGGCTCGCAGATTCAGGTGATAGATAATCCAAAATTGAAGGCGCATCTGCCACAAGTTTTTGATCATCCTTATCTTTACTATCAAGTACACGCAAAGGATTTTTGTGTAAGCGGACCTTAGAATCGTCACTTAACTCGTCAAAATGTGGTTCTAAATAAGCAATCAAAGCGGCACGATAAGCTTCGCGGGTAGTCTGGTCACCTAACGTATTAATAACTAGTTTCAAATTATGAATGCCAAGTTTTTTGAGAAGTTGCATTCCCATTGAAATAACTTCAACATCTAAATTAGGACTTTCACTTCCAAATGCTTCAACTCCAATTTGGTGAAATTCACGTAACCGCCCTGATTGTGGACGTTCGTAACGGAACATTGGACCCGTGTAATAGAGTTTAACTGGTTTGATGTGTTCTGGCCCATAAAGTTTGTTTTCAACAAATGCACGTACAACCCCGGCAGTGCCTTCTGGACGTAGGGTAATGTGGCGATCCCCTTTGTCACGGAAATCATACATCTCTTTAGTCACAATATCAGATGTATCTCCAGCACTTCTTGAAAACACTTCAAAGTTTTCAAAAATTGGGGTGCGAATTTCGTGGAATCGATAGTTATCAAATAATTTCTTTGCGGTAGTTTCGATGTAGCTCCATGCCACAGCTTCATCAGGTAAGATGTCCGCTGTACCTTTTGGACGTTGATATTTCATGTTAAATTCCTCCTAGATATGTAAATCCGATCTGAAAACAATAAAAAACGCCCTTGTTATTTACAAGGGCGCGCGGCGCGGTACCACCTTAATTATTTACTCATTATAGTTAACGTTTTGCAACGGAATCTAAAATTAGATTCACCTCGAAAGTGTCTTCGAATGATTCCTTTACCCAATCGCAGCAACCTTGGGCTCTCTGAAAAGGAAAAACACCTACTATTCTTTGTCTTTGGTTTTAATATTAAACTACCATTAAAATTACTAAACTATCTTTGTCCTGTCAAGGGTTCTTCCAGAAATATCCCTTTTTGTGGGCTAGCTGGTATATAATAATGAGAAGAATTTCATTTAGGAGAGGAACCTATGTACACAAATATTCGTACCTCAGTTAAAAACAATCGACTTCAAATTTTACTCATTTTAGTTTTTCTCATTGCAACAATTACTTTTACACACGCGCTTTTTTCTAGTAAGACCGTACGTGTAGGCTTAGATAATGTTGCAGTACGCAATGGGCCATCGTTATCCTATTCGCAAATGGGCACCTTAAACTCTGGTAAACGCGTAACTGTTTTAAAAAAGAAAAACGGGTGGCTGCGTGTTCGTTATAATGACCAGAAACTTGGCTGGATTCCTAGTTGGCTTACGAATCGGAAATTTGGTTTCAAACAGGCAACTAAGCTATCTGAAGCGACCATTGTCCTTGATCCCGGCCATGGCGGCAATGATTCCGGTGCTTTAGGTATTAACCAAAAAAATGAAGAAAAAACCTACACTCTAAAAACCGCAAAGGTGGTAAAAAAATCCTTAGAAGACCAAGGTGCTCGCGTTTTCCTAACTCGATCTACTGATACTTATGTCGGATTAGCGGCAAGAGCAAATTTGTCTAATGAAAAGAAAGCAGATGCGTTCATTAGTTTTCATTACGATTCAGCACCTGAAAATGATTCAGGCTCTGGCGATACCACTTATTATTATCATAAAAAAACATCATTGAAACTGGCCGAGATGGTAAACACTCAACTCAAAACTAAAATTAGTTTAAATAATCGTGGCGTCCAATTTGGTGATTTCGAAGTTACACGGGACAATACCCAACCTGCCCTACTTATTGAAGGTGGCTATATCAATACCGCCAAAGATTTTAAACAAATTAGAACGGAAACTTATCGCAAACAAGTGGCTTCTGCAGTGACAAGTGGTTTAACAAATTTCTTTAGTGAGAAATAATAAGAGGCAATAATTCAGCTAAATTTTTTATCCTTTTCTCTGGCTGACTAGTAACCTGAATTAAATGATCAGGATCAAATAAAATTCCCTTTATATCAGCATTGTGGGCTGCCAAAATATCAAGATTGCGATCACCAATCATGATGGCAGTCTTTTTTTCTGTCTGAAACTTTTTGATCAAGAAATTTAAGGAAGCAGGATCTGGTTTTCTTGGGAACTTATCCGTGCCAGTAACTCCCCCACTAAAAAGTGAGTCAAACCCATGGTGCTGCATTAACCCTTTTGCCTGAATATCTCGATGTGTTAATAAAAAATTACGGCCATTTTTTTGAATATTTTTTTGACAAACTTCATAGGCCTGATCAAAAGGTTGTGCTTCCTCTAATAGCTGAGCTTCGTTGGTCCGGTAGGTACTTTCTAAAGTTGTGTAATTTAAATTATAGGTCGATGCCAAACTTTTTAAAGTTTCCCCCAATGAGCCCTGACGCATTTGCCAATATAGGTCGTGTGCCTTCTGGTCAGTGATCCCGTTGACTTCTAATGCTTGTTTAAGACTTTTAACCATGATCGGATACGTATCAAATAGTGTGCCGTCAAAATCCCAGAATAAATCCATCGTTAACCTCCTTTATTTCTGTAACTGATCAGTATCAAAAATAATTGTCACCGGTCCATCGTTACATAGTTCAACTTGCATATCAGCGCCAAACTCACCTGTGCCAACTTTTAAGCCAGTTTCCGAAAGCTTTTTGTTAAAGGTTTGGTACAAATCTGCAGCTTTTTGTGGGTCCCCTGCCTCAGTGAAACTCGGCCGGTTGCCATGTCTAGTATTTGCATAAAGTGTGAATTGGGAAACAGAAAGAATCTGACCTTCCACCTGTTTGATATTTAAATTCATTTTCTGATTTTGATCTTCAAAAACTCGTAAATTAATTATTTTATGAACTAGATAATCAAGTTCTTGTTCCGTATCTTGATTCTCAAAACCAACCAGCAATAAATAGCCTTGGCCAATTTTTCCCACTACCTTGTGTTCAATGGAAACCTGCGCCTGTTTAACCCGCTGTAAAACAACTTTCATTTTTCATTTCTCCATCCATGCCTAATTTTTATCAAAAAAGCCCGAAAACCAAAGTTGTTCGATCTCATCAAAGTCGAATTCCATTTGAATTTCAGGTTTTATTTTTAATGCGATGGCCGTTCCACAACATAAACGTCCTTCACTATTTTTAAATTATCCATAATATGATTCAAATGATCCAAGTTTCGAACCCCCACAGTTAAACTGATCGTAACCATCCGATTATGATCAACTTTTCCGTTTACAGAATTCAAATAACGGGTTGTGTTATTCACTTTTTTCAAAATGTCGTTCAACATTCCGTTACGATTATACCCTTGGACTTCCAAGTCTGCCGCATAATTATTATGTGAATCATTGGGGTCTGCCCATTCCACTCCGATTAGCCGTTCGTCGTGTTCTTCAGCGTTGACGACATTGGGACAATCTTCTCGATGGACTGAAACACCACGGCCTTTTGTAATATACCCTACAATCGGGTCACCTGGAACAGGATTACAACAATGACTTAACCGAACTAGAAGGTTATCTGCCCCTTCAATAATAATTCCGCTGGATGAACTTTTCTTTTTGCGTTCTTGTTCTGTTTCATTTTCATTAGAAATTGTTTGATGATCTTCAAGCAGTTCTTTTTCTTCTCGTCGCTTTCGATCCTCTTCTTGCTTAGCACGGACGTCATCAGTTAGTCGGTTGGCAACTCCTGTAGGTGCTAAATCACCAAACCCAATCGCTGCATACATATCATTGACTGACGTATAGTGTAACTTATTCGCTACTTTTTCCAGCTTAGCGGGCTCCAAAATCTCCACTGGATCAAAACCAGTCTGACGCAATTGATGTTCAATAATTTCATGGCCTTTATCAACATTTTCAGACCGATCTTCTTGACGGAAGAATTGTTTAATTTTATTTCTAGCCCGCCTAGTAGATACTAAGTTAATCCAATCACGGCTCGGACCGGCAGAATTTGTAGAAGTTAAAATGTCAACAATATCTCCATTTTTGATCTTGTAATCCAATGGAACAATTTTGCCATTTACTTTAGCTCCCGTGGTATGATTACCCACTTCGGTATGAATAGTGTAGGCCATATCAAGTGGGCCGGAACCCTTTGCAAGTTCAAATACATCACCTTTAGGCGTAAACGCATAAACTCGATCACCGAATAGATCCCCTTTAACAGAATCCATAAAATCAGCCGCATCTTTGCTTTCATCCTGAAGTTCAACGATTTCTTTAAACCAGTTTAGCTTGTTGCCTGTTTCACTTGCCGCAACCTTGTCGGTCTTTCCTTCTTTATAAGCCCAGTGAGCCGCAACACCATATTCAGCAACCCGATGCATCTCTTCAGTTCGAATCTGAACTTCTAGGGGTTTACCTTCTGGGCCAACGACTGTCGTATGCAAAGACTGATACATATTGGCTTTAGGCATGGCAATATAATCTTTGAATCGACCTGGCATTGGTTTCCACCGGGTATGAATAGCTCCCAAAACGGCATAGCAGTCCTTGATAGACTTGGTGATCACCCGAATAGCCAACAAATCATAAATCTGGCTAAACTGTTTGTGTTGATCAACCATCTTCCGATAAATCGAATAAATATGTTTTGGTCGTCCGTAGATATCTACTTCTGTAACCTTTAAATCATCCAAAGCCTTTTGGATATCACTAATCGCCAAGGCAATATATTCTTCCCGTTGGTCACGCCGTGAATTCATCAAATGAGCAATTCGGTAATATTGCTGAGGATTTAAATAGCGGAGGGAAATATCTTCCAATTCCCACTTAATCGTACTAATACCTAAACGGTCTGCAAGGGGTGCATAAATTTCCAATGTTTCATTGGCAATTCGCCGTTGTTTATCAGGTCGTAAATGTTCCAAAGTGCGCATGTTGTGCAAGCGATCCGCTAGTTTGACAATGATTACGCGAATATCTTTTGACATGGCAAGCAACAACTTCCGGTGATTTTCTGCTAGCTGTTCCTGATTAGACTTATAACGGATTTTGCTGATTTTGGAGACGCCGTCTACAATAACCGCAACATCATGACCGAAAAGCTCTTCAATATCGCCAAGCGTAATTAATGTATCTTCAACGGTATCATGAAGAAACCCAGCACAAATTGTGGCCGGATCCATTTTTAAATCTGCTAAAATACCGGCAACTTGAATGGGATGCATAATGTAAGGTTCCCCAGATTGCCGATATTGATCCTTATGAACGTAAGTCGAAAAGTCGCAAGCTTTTTGGACAAAGGCCACATGATCTGCATTCATGTATTTACGACACATATTTAAAACATCTTGGGCGGAAAGTACGGGTTCTTGTGACATAATTTAGCCTCCTTTGACTCTACAATTTAGAAGAACATAAAATGCTCTGATTGTGCATGATAACTTGATTTATATAATAATTAACGAAATAATCCTGCTTAGCTTGTTAACCCGTAAGCAATATAACTTGTGCTTAAATAAATGATTACAAAATAATACCCATACTTCGGTAAGAAGAAATAAGCACCAATTAGAAAGAAGATTGGAAATAACCACAAAAGTAACCAGTGTGCTCGGTTAGCCTTAATCAAAGAACCTAAAATGATGGCCGCCAACGTATTAATAATCATGAGAAACCAAAGACCAACAAACACATGCGAAGCACTCGTAATATGTAAAATAAAAGGTAACAAAACCCCAAGCACTATAGCTGAAACCCAGTATCGCCACTTTATCTGGACAAAAAAGCCTAATGTTTTATTCAAATTAATTCCTCCAGTAGAGACTCTCAAAGTATATTGCCTAATTCTACCTCATTTCGGTGAAAACGGAAATAGCTGTTAAGAAATATAATGGGGCCGTTTCAGCTCTCAAAATACGAGGACCTAACCCGACGCTAATAAAAGCAGCATCGGTCAATTTTTTAATCTCTTGGGTGGATAGACCACCTTCTGGGCCAAAAAGCGCGAGCACCTCATCATTTGCCTGCATTTGAGCAATTTGATGATGCAACTGCGTATGTTCCCCTTGTTTTGCAGATTCTTCATACGCAACAATTTTAAACTTACCAGGCCACTGCATAAGTTCTCGTAAACTGCCACAATAAGAGATTGTAGGGATATAAGCACGGTGTGATTGCTCAGCGGCTCCAACGGCAATTTTTTGTAAACGATCAATCTTACGGGCGATTTTTGCTGCTGGCCATTTGACAACTGAAAATTCTGTTGGCAAAAATATAAAATGACGAGCACCCATCTCAGTTCCCTTTTGGACAATCTTTTCGCTTTTTTCACCTTTTGATAAGCCACATGCAATAGTAACTTCTATTGGCATTTCAACAGCATGTTCAAGTTGTTTAACTGGCAAAATCTCTGCTGATTTTTCATCAATACTTTTAATTTTTCCAAGAAAGACTTGATGATTAGCAGCTACAAATTCGGCCTGCTCATTCTCCTTGGCACGCATTACTCGAACCAAGTGGTGAAAAGTATCTCCCGTTACAGAAAAAACTTCTTGTAGTTGAATTGGTTGGTCTGTAAAATATCGTTGCATTTAATTTCGCCTCTAATTTTATTGGTAGTTTTTTAAATGTTTATCCTATCATTTTTAGTGCTAATCTGTGGGTATTTGTGCAACTACTGCTCGCCAATCTTTCATTTGGAGAATTTCAATTATTTTAAATTTTTGGTCCTGTAGTGCCGAAAGAACGGTTGGTAGTTTTTCTTTTATAATCCCTGAAGTAATGAAGATTCCATTAGGTTTCAGACAAGCCTTCGCCTGCGGAACTAGAGGGACAATAATCTCGGCCAAAATATTGGCCACGACAATATCAGCTTGGGCTTGAATACCTGCCAATAAATCATTTGTTCCCAGTTGAACATTTTTCACATCCGGATTCAACTTTAAATTTTCTACTGCTGAATTAACGGCAACCTGATCAAGGTCATAAGCTTTAATTTCACTTGCTCCCATTTTGCTCGCAGCAATACTTAAAACTCCTGAACCTGTTCCCACGTCAATTACCTTTTCACCACCGCGTAGATACATCTCTAGAGCCTGCAAACATAACTGGGTAGTCGGGTGGGTTCCTGTTCCAAATGCCATTCCAGGATCTAACTTTAAGATTTTTTCTTCAGGAGAAGTTTTTTGATAGCTTTCCCAACTGGGCACCACCGTCAAATAGCGAGTTACTCTAACTGGATGATAATATTTCTCCCATTCGGTTTGCCATTCGGTTTCTTCTAGTGGCTTTTGAATAACTTTCCCAGATCCAGGATTTAGACCAAATTTTTTTAAAGCTAATACTTGAGATTCAATTTTAGAGACTAATGCTTTAATATCGCTTGAAGACACATAATAGCCGGTGACCAAGGCCCCATTTTCAATGTGGGGAATATCTTCTAAGTCTAAAATTTCACCGAACTTGCCAGCTCGTAAATTTTTGTAATCATCTGCATCTTCAATTTTAACGCCATCAGATCCAGCATCTTCAAGAATAACACTAACAGCATCCACAGCTTCATTTGTGGTTTGTACGCTTAATTCAGTCCATTTCATTTTCAAAACTCCTTATTTATTCACATTTTTCCAGCCTAGTTGTTTGTAGTCTACATCACGTTTGGGCATTCGTGAAACATATGGATTACCTTTCACGAAATAGCGCAAAGGTTCATTTGTCCATTTTCCTTTATTAGGCACGCCAATTCTGCCACTTTGTCCAATAGCTGTTGGAACTAAAAAATCGTTTAAATCTAACCACAGAGATCCTGTATTTAACAAAGTTCCCTTTAGTGATTTAGGGATTCCGAAAGCTTGCATCAGTTTTCCAGGACCACTCGTTAATTCATAAATAGGTTGAACTGGCCGATTTTTTTGAAAATTCACAAGTCCTTCAACCGGTTGCACCGCTCTAATTAAAACTCCTTGCGGGTCATTTTCACCTTGGGTAATCAGATTAAGGAGTAATTGGGTCCGCATCTGATAAATGTAAATTGTTCCTGCCTCGTGATATAAAGGTTCATTTTTAGGTGTGCGATGACTTTGAAAAGCGTGTGCTGCTTGATCCATTGGTCCGATATATGCTTCATCTTCAACAATATAAGCACTCATTAACCCTGTTGAGTTTTGAAAAACGAGGCGTTTTCCCAACAAATCTTGAGCAATTTCAGAAGTTGGTCTCCCTGATAAAAAAATTTGTGCTTCATCAAAACTAGTTTGCATCTTAATCATCCAATTCATCTGTTAAGTTATTGCTTCCTTTATTTTACAGCTTTGAATTCAGATAAAGCAAAAAGAATTTGAATCAAGGCACCATTCAAATTCTTTCCAGATTAATATGATTAATTCAATTTTTAACTGTAAATAATTTAGTTGAGCTATTTCTTTGCTTGGGTTCTTTTTTCATAGAATTCCCGCTCACTAGCTGCCTTTTGAGGAAGAACTAGATTTAATCCAATTCCTAAAACAGTTGCAACTGCTAAACCAGAAAACCGGTATTGCCCAAGTTTTAAATAAGCATTTCCAATTCCGATAACCAGAATTGCGGATGCAATCATCAAATTTCGTTTGATGTTAAAATCAATTTTTTCATCAATTAGCACTCGTAACCCGTTTGAAGCAATGGTTCCGAACAACAAGAAACTTATACCACCAATTACCGGGGATGGAATGCTTTGAATTAAAGCACTTAATTTCCCAATGAAACTAAAGATAATCGCAAATACGCCTGCTCCGGCCAAAACGTACACACTGTGCACTTTCGTGATGGCTAATACACCGATATTTTCACCATAACTAGTTACTGGAGGTCCACCTACAAGGCCGGCAATAATTGAAGCTGTCCCATCACCAGCTAAGGTATGATTCAATCCAGGGTCAACAAAGAAATTCCGCTTAGTTAGCTTGTTTAGTACCATAATATGTCCCGTATGTTCGGTCATCGTGACAAAGGCGATTGGCGCCAAACTTAAAACTGCGCCCCAATAAAAATGAAAGTGATAAGTTAAAAATGGTACTTGAAATTTAGGAAGTGAGAACCAGGCTGCTGAAGCTACTCCACTAAAATCAACAATTCCCATTAAGGCCGCCACTACATAACCTACAACTATTCCAAGGAGAATTGGGATAAGACTAATAAAGCCCTTCAAATACATGTTAAATCCGATCGTAACCAATAAAGTTATCAGAGCAACGACAAAGTAGCGCCAGTCATACGTTGTTTTCCCAGATGCTAAGGTCCGCATGGTGGCATCTGTTGCCGCAGTTCCTGCCAAAGAAAGCCCAATAACCATCACAATTGGCCCCACAACAATGGGCGGAAGAATTTTATTTATCCAATCAGATCCTACAACGCTGACCATCAAGGCAACAATTAAGTAAACTAAACCGACGGCAACCGTTCCTTGTGCGATTCCAGGATATCCGGTCGTTTTCATCAAAGCGACCATTGGCACGATAAAAGAAAAACTTGATCCCATATATGCCGGAATCTTTCCTTTAGTAATTAATATGTAAATTAAAGTCCCAACTCCGGAACTGAATAAGGCAATTCCAGGATTCAAACCTACTAAAATTGGGACTAACACGGTTGAGCCAAACATTGCGAACATATGTTGAATAGACAGACCTATCCAATGACCTAAAGTTGGCCGATCATGAATGTCTAAGACGACATCATCATTATGAAATTCTTTTTCTTTTGCCATGTAAAACCCTCCTATAATATTAAAACCCCTCTGAGCTATGGGCACACTCAAAGGGGTTTAGAATAAGCGGATTGATTTAACTTTATTCTAGACTACCTTTGAAGTCTCACAGGACATCTTTAAAGGATTTGCTAAAGTTAAGATACACTTAATTTTAGAAAACGTCAAATTTAACGATAGAGAAAAGATTGATTTGTGACGAAAACAGCTAACTAGTTTGTTTTTCCAAACCAGTTAGCTGTTCATTTAACTATTATTTTGTTGTAACTTTTTTCGAAGCTACGCCGTTTCGTTTAGCCGTTGATTGCTCTTTAACATCAACGTGCTTTTTCAAATACTTGATCAACTCAGATTCACGTTTAAAGATACGGGGATGCTGCTGTTTATGCAGCCTTAAATCGATCTCCCTAATCTTAATTCGCCCAGTCCAAGTATGTGTATACTTGATAATTAAACGGTTATTCAATTCTTCTTTTCCAAATTTAAACACATAAACATTTTCAGGGGTCATTAATGGTCTGAAATAACGTTTTTCATATTTATATTTATTGGAGTTCATGAACTGTTTCGTTCGCTTTAAAATAATAACACCTCCAAAAAATTGTTCAAAGCGCCTTAATCACGTTCTTGTTAATCATTATATTAAGCTATTATTAGCAAAAAGTAAACCAATTTGATGAGTTTATCTCGCTAACTTTTTCACTAGTATGATATTCATATCCTAATGTTAACGATTTGTAAATGCTAATAGATTTTACTTATTATCATTTTGTTCAGTATCAGTCTGTAAAACTGCCATGAAAGCTTCTTGTGGGATTTCTACTGTTCCAACTGATTTCATCCGTTTTTTTCCACGTTTTTGTTTGTCTAGAAGTTTAGCTCTTCGATCAGGATCACCAGTATGAATCTTGGAGGTCACATCTTTTCGATATGCTTTAATGTTAGTCCGAGAAATTATCTTAACTCCAATTGCAGCCTGGATAGGAATCTCAAAATTCTGTCGGGGAATAATTTTCTTCAGCCGACCCGTAATTTCAATTGCCCGCTGTTTAGCAAAATCACGATGGGCAATAAAACTAAGCGCATCAACTTTTTTACTATTCAAAAGAATATCGATTTTAACCAAATCGCTTGGCCGATAGTCTTCCAATTCGTAATCTAGCGATGCATACCCGTGAGTACCAGATTTAAGTTTATCAAAAAAGTCAAAAATAATTTCAGATAACGGTAGATAGTAAACCACATTTACCCGATAGGTATCTAAATAGTCCATCGTATCAAAAACTCCGCGTCGATGTTGGCACAGTTCCATAACTGCTCCCACATAGTCATTAGGCACCATAATTGAGGCCTTAACGAATGGTTCTTTAACATCTTTGATATTTGCAGCATCTGGCATGTCAGATGGATTTTCCACTACTTTTTCTCCACCATCTGTTAACTCTACATGGTACGTTACGGAAGGCGCGGTAGTAATGAGATCTAAATTAAATTCTCGTTCCAAACGTTCCTGAATCACGTCCATGTGTAATAGACCGAGAAATCCACATCGGAAACCAAACCCTAATGCCTGTGATGATTCAGGCTCAAATTCAAGTGCCGCATCATTTAATTGTAGTTTTTCCAAAGCCTCCCGTAAATCGTTGAACTTCGCATTGTCAGTAGGATACAACCCAGCGTATACCATGGGACTCATTTCGCGATAACCATGCAAGGCATCTTTGGCAGGTGATTTACTACTTGTTACCGTATCACCAACTCGTGTATCTTTGATATCTTTGATGCTAGCCGTCAAATAACCCACGTCACCAGACATTAAATAGTCTCGTTTGATAGGTTTAGGTGAGTTAACGCCCACTTCAGTCACTTCGTACTCAGTACCACCATTCATCAATCGAATATGATCTCCAGGCTTAACCATACCATCAAACAGACGGACACTTAAAACAACGCCTCGATAATCATCATATTTAGAATCGAAGATCAAAGCCTTTAATGGTGCATTTAAATCACCATCTGGAGCAGGAACTTTGGCCACAATCTGCTCTAAAAGCTCCGAAATTCCAATTCCCTTTTTTGCGCTCGCTAAAACGGCATCAGAAGCATCAAGTCCAATCACGTCTTCAATTTCTTGACGTACCCGTTCTGGATCTGCAGATGGTAGATCAATTTTATTAATTACAGGGACAATTTCAAGATTATCATCTAAAGCTAAATAGACGTTGGCAAGTGTTTGGGCTTCCACGCCTTGAGCAGCATCCACAACTAAAACTGCTCCTTCACAGGCAGCTAAACTTCTTGAAACTTCATACGAAAAATCAACGTGTCCAGGAGTATCAATTAAATGAAAGATGTATACTTCCCCATTCTTAGCTGTATAGTGAAGTTCTACCGCGTTTAATTTAATTGTGATTCCACGTTCACGTTCAAGATCCATTGAATCTAATAATTGATCTTGCATGTCTCGCTTAGCCACAGTATCTGTTAATTCCAAAATTCGATCAGCCAAAGTTGATTTACCATGATCAATATGGGCAACGATCGAAAAATTTCTAATATGCCGCTGACGATCTTTTAAGTCTTTGTATTCTGGCATTTTATTCCTACTTTCATCTAACTTCATTCATCCTATTATAGCAACGTTTTATGACAATCTCAATTATTGGATTTCTGAAGCCAAACGGTTCACCCAAAATTATATAAACAAAAACACGTCTCACATTAGGAGTCGTGTTTTGAATTTACTATTTAAATTTATCGAAAAAACCTGCTTTACCGCTGCCTGAAACTGTTTCTCCGCTAGCCTTTGCGAATGACCGCATAGCTTCTCGTTGTTCGTGATTCAAGCTCTTAGGGGTTGTGACATTCACAGTAACTTGTTGGTCACCGTTGCCATTGCCACGTAAGCGTGGTGCTCCTTTGCCTCTCAGACGGAAAGTTGTTCCGGTCTGGGTACCAGCAGGAACCTTCATCTTAACATCGCCGTGAACCGTCTTAACGGTAATTTCATCACCAAGAGCAGCCTGTACAAAGGTTATCGGTTGGTCTAAATAAATTTCCGCTCCATCTCGTTTGAAGACTTTACTTGGAGATACTCGGAAAATTATAAATAAATCACCATATCCGCCTTGATTAGTGCCAGCTTCTCCTTGTCCTTGAAGACGCATTTGTTGTCCATCTTCAACACCTGCTGGAACAGTAACTTTAACTTCATGACGTTCGTTTACATGACCCGAACCGGCACAAGTAGGACATTTCTCTTTAATTTCTTTTCCAGTTCCGTGACAAACATCACAGACCTGTTGAGAAACCATTCGACCCAATGGGGTGTTTTGCGTAACTTGAATGTAACCAGCCCCATGACACTTCGAACAAGTCTCAGGGGTAGTTCCTGGTTTAGCTCCGGAACCGTTACACGTCCCACACGTTGCTTCACGATTGTACTTGATGGTTGTTTTTTTACCAAACACACCCTCTTCAAAAGTCAGATCCATTTGATACTGCAGATCTTCTCCTTGTTGAGGCTGGTTAGGTTGAGCACTACGGGTTCGACCGCCTCCGCCACCAAAGAATTGGCTAAAGATATCATCGAAACCGCCACTGTTACCACCGCCAAAGCCACCGAAGTCAGAGGAATTAAAGCCGCCTCCGCCCCCAAATCCGGCGTTTGCATCAGCAGAGCCGTATTGATCATAGCGAGCACGCTTTTGTTCATCATTTAAAACTTCATAAGCTTCATTAACGTCCTTAAACTTTTGCTCTGCGCCAGGTGCCTTATTTAAATCAGGATGGTATTTTTTTGACAGCTTACGGTATGCCTTTTTAATTTCATCGGCAGATGCGTCTTTGGATACTCCCAGGATTTCATAGTAATCTTTATTCTCCGCCATTATGAACCTCCATTTTTATCAATAAACTTAGAATATCATAGACTATATGCAATAAAAAGCCAAAGTCTGTTTTGACTTTGACTTTTTATTAACTATCAAGTAATTAATTACTTGTTTTTGTCTTTGTCAGGATCTACTTCTTCAAAGTCGCCATCAACGGTTCCTTTATCATCTTTTTTATCAGATGCTGCAGAATCATCTTTACCGCCCTTAGCTTTCTCCTGTTCTTGAGCTTGTTGATAGAGTTTAACTGAAAGATCTTGAACAATCTTATTCAAGTCATCTTTCTTAGTCTTCATATCCTCAACGTTATTATCTTTTTGTGCTTTCTTCAAAGCATCTTCAGCATCCTTAGCTTTTTGAATTTCTTCTTTGGATACTTTGCCATCAAGCTCTTTAAGCGTCTTGTCAGTTGTAAAGATTAATTGTTCAACTTCGTTTTTAAGATCAACTTCCTCTTTACGTTTCTCATCAGCATCGGCGTTTTCTTTAGCTTCTTTCATCATCCGATCAATTTCTTCGTCTGAAAGACCCGAAGAACTCTTAATTGTAATCTTCTGATTCTTACCAGTTCCCTTATCGGTTGCGGAAACATTAACAATTCCGTTTTTATCGATATCGAATTTAACTTCGATTTGGGGAACGCCACGAGGTGCCGGTGGAATGTCCGTTAATTGGAATCTTCCAAGTGTTTTGTCATCGGCAGCCATTGGTCGTTCGCCTTGAAGGACGTGAATATCAACAGCTGGTTGACTATCAGCAGCAGTGGAGAATACTTGTGATTTACTTGTTGGAATGGTTGTATTGCGGTCAATCAACTTAGTGAAGACCCCACCCATTGTTTCAATTCCTAATGAAAGTGGTGTGACATCAAGCAAAACGACGTCTTTAACATCACCAGTCAAAACACCACCTTGGACTGCAGCACCAATGGCAACAGCTTCATCAGGGTTAATTGAATGGTTAGGTTCTTTGCCTGTCCAATTCTTAACAGCTTCTTGAACTGCAGGGATTCGAGTTGACCCACCATTAAGGATAACCTCATCAATTTCACTGGTTGAAAGGCCAGCATCACGTAACGCATTATCTACAGGTGTCTTAGTGCGTGCAACAAGGTCTGATGTCATTTGATCAAATTGTGCACGTGTTAAGGTCTTTTCCAAATGTAAAGGACCATTAGCCCCAGCAGAGATAAATGGTAAGCTAATTTGAGCTTCATTTACGCCAGAAAGATCTTTCTTAGCTTTTTCAGCTGCATCCTTCAAACGTTGTAAGGCCATCTTATCTTGAGAAAGGTCAACACCATTGTCCTTCTTGAACTCAGCAACAAGCCAATCGATGATCTTTTGGTCAAAATCATCACCACCAAGATGAGTATCACCATTAGTAGAAAGAACTTGGAAAACACCATCGCCTAATTCAAGAATCGAAACATCAAAAGTTCCTCCACCAAGATCATAAACTAAGACTTTTTCATCTTTATCTTGTTTGTCTAGGCCATAAGCTAACGCGGAAGCTGTTGGTTCGTTAATAATTCGTTCAACATCTAATCCAGCAATCTTACCAGCATCTTTAGTAGCTTGACGTTGAGAATCGTCAAAGTATGCAGGAACGGTAATAACAGCTTTTTCAACTGTGTCACCAAGATAGTCTTCTGCATAATGTTTTAAATATTCAAGAATCATTGCTGAAATTTCTTGAGGTGTGTATGATTTACCGTTTGCTGAAACGGTGTAGCCACTTTCGCCAATATGACGTTTGATGGAAACAATTGTATCAGGATTTGTAATTGCTTGTCGTTTTGCAACTTCCCCAACTTGTGTTTCACCATTCTTAAATGCAACCACTGAAGGTGTAGTACGGTTACCTTCTGGGTTTGTAATAATCTTTGGCTTGTCGCCTTCGAGCACTGCAACTGCAGAATTTGTGGTTCCTAAATCAATTCCAATAATTTTATTGCTTGCCATTTTTATTATCCCTCTTTATATATTTTTTATTGTGCCACGACAACCATTGCTGGTCGTAAAACACGGTCTTTTAACATATAACCTTTTTGTAAAACACTAACAATCTGGTCTGCTTCTTTACCATCTTCAACAGGCACTGTTTGGACTGCTTGATGAATTTGAGGATCAAAGGATTGGCCCTCAGCCTCAATCTCAGTTACGTTATTGTCTTTAAGCGCCTTACTCATATGATCATACACCATCTGGATTCCCTTTTTGAGCTGAACACCGCTCTCATCTGAAACCTCAATGGATAAAGCTCGTTCCAAGTTATCAATAACCGGAAGAATATCTTTGGCTAAATGTTGACCATCATATTTAACTAGGTTAGCCTGCTCTTTTTCGTTGCGCTTTTGAATATTAGCAATTTCAGCCTTAGCACGAATATATTGATCAGTTATAGCATCAACCTTACCAGTTAATTCACTAATCTGCGTTTGTAACTCTTCAATTTGTTTATTTGACTTGCCATGCTTTTTAGCTTTTTTTTCTGATTTAGTTGTTGTTTCTTTGGCTGGTTTAGACTTTTCGTTCGTCTCCTCTGCCGTTTTTTCAGTTTCTTCAACTTTTTTATCTTCAGACACTACATTCACACCTCTCAAATATCATCAATATCGTGGTAATAATCTATTAATCGCTGCGCTAATTCTGTTCGAAACGCACCAACCAATCCAATCATTCTAGAATATGGCATACTAGTCGGGCCTAAGATCGCAATGACACCCTTACCATGCTGATCAACGTCATATGTGGCTGTAATCAGACTATAATTTTTCAACAAATTATTGGTAATTTCATTGCCAATTTGAACCTGGATATTCTGATCAAGTGATCCGCCTAATACATCAGCGAGATCTGTTGACCGTCCCATCAATGAATATAACGACCGAAGCGAACTTACATCAGGCTGCTTTGAAAAATCTAAAAGGTTCAAACGGCCACCAACAAAGAAACGTTCTGTAGCCGATTTCTTCAAAACATCTTCAAAGATATCTAAGAATCCATCTGGAGTTTCTATATATTTTCCGATTTGCATCGGAATATCTGTTTCCAGTCGTTTGAATACCTCACCTAATGTTAATCCCACTAGCTGATCATTAATAATTCGAATTACAGATTCTAACGCCTCTGGGTTAACGCTGCTAGGAACCTTAAACGTGCGATTTTGAACATCACCATTATCAGTAACCAAGATCGCCATCACCCGATGATTCCCAAGCGGAACTAATCGAAAGCCTTCAAGCTTAGCATCCTTAAGCTCCGGTTTCACTGTGAAAGCAGTATAACTAGTCAATTTAGAAAGCATATCTGCAGATTCAGCTACGATATCATCAATCTCTTGAAACTGTTGATTGAATGAAGAACGAATGCGACGTAAATCACTTGATTGAACCTTATCAGGCTTCAACAAATTATCCACATAATAACGGTACCCCTTAATTGAAGGCACCCGTCCAGAAGAAGAATGTGTCTTTTTAAGCAAACCTTTTTCTTCTAATGTTGCCATTTCGTTTCGAATCGTTGCCGAACTAACGTGGATCGGTAATTGACTAACCAATGCTTTTGAGCCAACCGGTTGCCCATCGTCCGTGTATATTTGAACGATTGCTTTTAAAATCAGTAACTCTCTATCTGTCAGCAAAACCATCACCTCTTTTAGCACTTAGTACATTGGAGTGCTAAGACACTATTAAAGATACCAAATGTTTTTCTAAAAGTCAACAATAGTCAAACATTTTTTTGCATTATATAGTCAAATTCGCAAAATACTGCCGAATATTCTTTTCGTCTGCCTTTAATTGATCGATTAATCCCTCTGCACCGTCAAATTTAATTTCACCACGAACATAGTGATACCAATCAACCCGAACCATTTCTCCATAAATCTCCTGGTCAAAATCAAAAATATTAATTTCTAACGTGATTGGACGATGTTCACCAAAAGTAACGTTGCGCCCAACCGATGCCATGCCTAAATACCATTTAGATCCGATTTTGATTCGGACGGCGTAAATCCCGATCCCAGGAATCCTAGCTTTAGGATCGGATAAGATATTAGCAGTTGGAAACCCTAATGTGCGACCACGAGCTTCGCCATGAACCACTAAGCCACTAGTTTGGTAGATGTACCCAAGAAATAGGTTGGCGTGATCTACATCACCTTGTTTTAAATCTGTTCTGATTCGCGTTGAGCTCACTTTTTCACCGTCTAAGAGAAATTCTGGAACAGTCACAATTTCAAATCTGTTTTTAGCATACGTTGATAAATGCGCCATATCGGCAATTTTGCGGGGGCCATAAGTATAATCAAAGCCGGCCACAATCACCTGAGCGCAAAGGTCAACCATATACTGGTCGACAAAATCCTGAGGGGTCAAATTGGCCAGCTTAGATGTAAAACTCACCACATATAGTAAATCTACCCCAAATTTCTGCATTAATTCGGCCTTTCGCTTAACCGAGCTTAAATACAGTGTGCCGTCTAACTCTGGCTTTGGAAACACAACAGACGGGTGGTGATCAAACGTCATAGCTGCAAGAGGTAACTTCCGTTGATCAGCTACTTTTCGAGCCTGTTTCAATACAGCTTGATGTCCTAGATGCACACCACCGAAAAATCCCATTGCCATAACGACTTTATCATCCGTAATTTGGTTAACGTCATACGGATGATGTAAATAAATGATTTTCATACAAATTCTCCTATTCCGTTAGCAGCATAGTTAATGGCCGATATGCTGCCCTTTCTTGATCATATTGATATAAAGCCTGAACTCGATCTGCATGCGTTAAGACAAGCACTGGTTCCGCATCTTTTGGTTGATCAAAATTGCTACGTTTTAAAACTGCCCCATTTTGAACTCTGGTCCATAAGTCTTCATTTAATGCAAAGTGGGGATATTTTTCCAAAGCATGATCTAGCGGTGTTAACAAAGTTTCAATAGTTCCATTTTCAACCGCTTCTTCTAGTTTTGAGAAAGTAATCGTATCTTCAATTTGAAAACCCCCACTTTGAGTTCTCGTTAATTGAGACATAACGGCTGGAACACCAAGTTTTCTCCCCAAATCGACTGCTAGGGTCCGTACATAAGTTCCTTTGCTGCATTGGACTTTAAAATTAATAGTTTGAGTTCCTTTTTGAGGGTCAAATTTGGGATCACCGATCCGCTCAAAGGATTTAATCGTTACTTTTCTTGCCGGCCTGTCTATTTCGATGCCTTCCCGAGCATATTCGTATAATTTTTTTCCGTTAATCTTTATAGCCGAATACATGGGAGGAATTTGCGTTATCTCGCCGGTCAAACTGAACATTGCCTCATCAATTTCACCATCTAAAAAAGCTTGGGTTATTGTTTGTTGTTCGACGATATCCCCATCAAGATCCTCGGTAGTCGTGGAAAATCCCAATGTGACGGATCCCTCATAAACTTTTCCTGAAGCCATCAAATAAGGGACAACCTTAGTGGCTTTCCCCACGCAAATTGGTAAAACACCATCTACATTAGGATCTAGAGTCCCACTGTGTCCAACTTTTTTTTGGTGTAAGATACCACGAATTTTGGATACACAATCAAAACTTGTCATACCACGTGGTTTGTACAAAGGAACAATTCCATTCATGTAAATGCCTCCTATTTTTCCTGTTAAATTATATCATAGATGGATAAATGACGATAAAAAAAGAATGGTCATTAAAATTCTGACCATTCTTTTGCGTAATAAATAGAAAACTATTCTTTTGTATTAAGTTTATTGATCAATTGATCGATTCGGCTACCATATTGAACAGATGCATCACGTTCAAAAATTAACTCTGGTGTTTTATAAATCGATAACCGGGACCCAAGCTCACTACGGATTAAGCCTTTTGCTTTTTCAAGCCCTTGGGCAACTTTTTGTCCATCAGAAGCCTTATCTGACAAAATACTGTAGTAAACGGTGGCCTGTTGCAAATCTCCAGTGACATTTACACCCGTAATTGTGATTCCCTGAACACGAGGATCACGAACTCGTTTACGCATAATATCACTAATTTCTTTTTCTATCTCTTGCCCAAGGCGATCGGAACGATACATTCTTGCCATTTGGAACCTCCTATTCTACAGGAACTTCTTTCATGATATAGGCCTCAATCACATCGTCAACTTTGATATCGTTATAGCCATCAATTGTAAGACCTAACTCAAATCCCTGTTTAACCTGTTTAGCATCATCTTTGAAACGTTTCAGACTGGCTAATTTACCTTCATAAATAACGACCCCATCACGAACCAAACGAACGCCGCTATCTTTTTGAATGAAGCCTTCTGTAACATAACCACCCACAACGGTTCCAACATGAGAAACTTTATAGATCTGACGAACTTCAACCTGACCTGTGACCTGTTCAACATAGGTTGGTTCAAGCATTCCCTTCATTGCTGATTCAACTTCATCAATAGCGTTATAAATAACTCGATGTAAACGAATATCAACACTCGAAGAATCTGCAAGCTGTTTAGCTTGGTTTGTTGGGCGCACATTGAAACCAATAATAATGGCATCACTGGCTTCGGCTAAAGCAACATCACTTTCGTTAATGGCACCAACGGCAGTATGAATGATGTTAACTCGAACACCTTTAACGTCAATTTTCTTCAAACTACCAGAAAGGGCTTCAACAGAACCTTGAACGTCAGCTTTAATGATGATGTTGACTTCCTTCATTTCTCCTTCTTTAAGAGAATCGAATAAGTTATCTAAGGTAACATGGTTGTCTGCACGACGCTCTTCCATCAATGCTTCTTTAGCACGTTCCTCACCAGCTGCACGAGCAGATTTTTCATCGTCAAACACCACAAATCGATCCCCAGCTTCTGGTACATCACTTAACCCAGTGATTTCAACTGGAGTTGATGGCGTAGCTTCTTTAACCCGACGACCTAATTCGTTGGTCATGGTACGAATTCTACCAAATGTATTTCCAACGACAATTGGATCACCAATCCGCACGGTTCCTTGTTGCACAAGAACGGTAGCAATGGATCCCTTACCAGGATCTAGGCTAGCTTCAATAACTGAACCAGCACCATTTTGATCTGGGTTGGCCTTTAGTTCCATAACTTCAGATTGGAGAATGACCATATCAAGTAATTCATCAATATTTTTACCAAACTTCGCAGAAATCTCTACAAAGATGGTATCACCACCCCAATCTTCAGAAACCAAACCATATTCTGTTAACTGTTCCATAACATGTTTAGGATTAGCACCTGGTTTATCAATTTTATTAACCGCCACGATAATTGGTACATTTGCAGCCTTAGCATGATTAATTGCTTCGATTGTCTGTGGCATAACACCATCATCAGCAGCAACTACCAAAATTGTAATATCAGTAATATCAGCACCACGTGCCCGCATTTCAGTAAACGCAGCATGTCCTGGAGTATCTAAGAAAGTAATTAATTTACCATCATGTTTTAGTTGATAAGCACCAATTGCTTGGGTAATTCCACCAGCTTCACCAGCAGTAATGTGACTGTGACGAAGATTATCTAATAAAGTTGTTTTCCCATGATCAACGTGTCCCATGATTGTAACAACTGGTGGTCGGCTAACAAGATGGTCAGTATTTGTTTCTTCTTCTTCAAACATCTTATCAATATCTGAAACGTTGACCTCTTGTTTTTCCTCAGCCTTAATTCCGTAATCATCTGCTAGAATTTCAATAATATCTTTATCTAACGTTTGATTTTGGTTCACCATAACACCAAGCATAAATAATTTTTTGATAATTTCTGCTGGTTCACGATGAATTTTTTTAGCGATTTCTGCAACGTTAGTGCCATCATTGTACTCAAATACACTTGGTAATGGCTTATCCTTACGGACTGGCGCTGGTTTGTTGTTCACTTCACGCAAACGGCCATTCTTCTTAACTTTTTTAGTATATCGATTTCGATTATTGAAACGATTACGGCCGCCAAAGCTAGAACCACGATTATTTCTTGAGTTAGAAGAGCCTTGACTGTTACTATTGCCGGTCGAACGGTTCGAATTTGAACTAGTGCGATTTGAATTAGAACTAGGCTTATTGTAGTTCGAATTTGAACGCGTCGAATTCGTTGTTCTGTTCGAACTAGTATTTGAGTGGTTCGTGTTTGAGCTTGATCGATTTGAACTGGTATTTGATCGATTAGAGTTCGATGTCCGATTACCACTATTGCTTGTCGAAGTAGATTGATTTGGACGACTATTCTGTGAACTACGATTCTGCGTATTTTGTGAATTGCTTCTCGTCTGATTTTGTCCAGAATGTTGTTGAGGACGGGCTGTATTGCCACTCTTGTTTTGTGAATGGTTAACATTTGTCGTCCCATTTGCTGCAGGGCGATTATGTGATTGAGCCTGATCATGACGAACTGGTTTGGCAGTCTGAGATGTGTGTGCTTGTGCTGGTTGTTGATGCGAGCCAGCTTTATTATCTTTATTGTCAGATCGTTCTACAACTGTTTTTCCAGTTTTGGCTGATCTGTACATGGTTGGTTTTTTGGCAGTTGTACCTTCTTGTTTACTGTTATTTTTCACAAATGAAGAGCGAATTTTACGTTCTTCGCCTTCATCCAGTGTGGACATGTGGTTTTTAACATCAAATCCATCTTCTTTAGCCTTAGAGATGATGTCCTTACTGGAAACATTAATTTCCTTAGCTATTTCATATATGCGTTTTTTCCCCATATCTTCACGCTCCTTCTTCAATATTTAATTTTAATAGTGCTTTGGCAAATCCATGATCTTCGATTGCCACCACTGTTCTGGCTTGACCAATTGCCTGGCTAATTTCAATGCGATCCATAAATGAAATTAAGGGGATTTCATATGTGGTGCATTTATCAGAAATTTTCTTTTGCGTTGCAGCCCCTAAGTCTGTACTAGCAACCACGATTTTAGCTTTTTGGCTTCGAATTGATTGTAACACTTGTTGTTCACCTGAAATCAACTTTCCCGCTCTTCGTGCTAAACCAAGCAGGTTAGAAAAGCGTTCTTGATCATTCATCTTTAAAAAGTTCTTTCCGGGCTTGTTGATGATCAACATAAGCAATCAATTCATCATAAAAATCATCTTCTACCTTGATTTTAAAAGCTTTATCAAAAGTTCGTTCTGCCTTAGCACGTTCGGCAATTTTGACGTCTAAACCAATGTAAGCACCACGACCAGGCTTTTTCCCAGTTGGATCCAAAGAAACTTCATCTTCCTTGTTTTTTACAACCCGAACAAGCTCCTTTTTTGGAAACATTTCACCCGTTACAATATCCTTGCGTAGCGGAATTTTTCTTTTTTTCATAACTAATGGGCCTCCAATTAAATCTGCTTACTCAGCGTCTGATTCTGAATCTGTAGTATCCTCTTCATCTGGTTCTTCAACCAAATCACTGGCGTCAGTCTCTGATTTAATATCAATTTTATAACCAGTTAATTTGGCAGCTAAACGAGCATTTTGGCCGCGTTTACCGATTGCTAAGGATAACTGATAATCTGGAACGATCACCATGCATGCACGCTCATTTTCTTCATCAAACAAAACATCCAAAACTTCAGCGGGGTTTAATGCGTTTGAGATGTATTTTGCAGCGTCATCTTCCCATTCAACAATGTCCATATTCTCGCCGTTTAGCTCATTAACGATGGTTTGGACTCGCTGTCCACGAGGACCAACACAAGTACCTACCGCATCAATATCAGGGTCGTTAGATCGAACAGCAACTTTGGCACGATCACCAGCTTCACGTGCTACCGAAACAATTTCGACAGTTCCATCAAAGATTTCTGGAACTTCTTGCTCGAATAATCGTTTCAATAGATCTGGAGTGCTCCGACTGACAAAAACCTGAGCACCTTTACCACTATTTTCAACCTTTGTCACATAAACCTTAATATGATCATGTGGTTCATAACGTTCGGTTGGGATCTGGTCTGCCTTAGACATTACAGCCTCAACACCGTTTAGATCTACATAGACAAAGCGATTATCTCGTCGAGCGACTTCGCCAGTCACAATTTCGTTTTCATACTCACTATACTTATTATAAACGATTTCGCGTTCAGCTTCACGAACCCGCTGTAAAATGACTTGTTTAGCTGTTTGGGCAGCAATCCGGCCAAAGTTTTTAGGGGTCACTTCAAACTTAATGTGATCTTCAAGTTCATAATCTTTATTGATCGCCAAAGCATCAGTTAAACTTACTTGTTGTTGACTATCTTCAACATCTTCAACGACTTCTTTAACTGCGTACACGTGGATATCGCCTTTTTTTTCATCAAAGTCTACTTCCACATTTTGAGCCTGGTCATAATTCCGTTTGTAAGCAGAAACTAATGCAGCCTCCAAAGCCTCAATAACGACTTCTTTTTTAATCCCCTTTTCCTCTTCCAAAGTATTAAGGGCACTAACCATTTCTTTGCTCATTTTAGATTCTCCTTTTTAGAATTTGATAGCGAAACGGGCAAACCCAATTTGTTTCACATCAAATTGTTTGCTGATTTTTCTAGTTTTAGCCATATACGTCAGCGTTAAATCAGTACCGGAATAGTCATCAAGTGTTCCTTCAAAAACTTTTTGACCATCAACTGGCGCATATAAAGAAATATGAATGTACTGGCCAACTGCTCGTTGCCAGTCATCAGAGGTCTTAATTGGCCGTTCAGCGCCTGGAGAAGAAACCTCTAAGAAATAAGCCTCCGGAAACGGATCGGGATCCAAACTATCTAATTTTTCACTAATTTGATCGCTAGCCTCAGCGCAATCTTCAATTGTAACGCCACCCGGTTTATCAATATAAACGCGAAGATACCAGCTTTTTCCTTCCTTCACAAACTCAATATCCACCAAATCAAAATGATGTGATTCGATGAGGGGCTTCACTTCTTTTTGTACAGTTTCTACAACACTTGCCAAACTCAAACCTCCAATAAATTTCAAATATTCTCAAGAAAAAGAGTGAGCATTATCTGCTCACTCACTTGCTACACTTAGATTCAATAATAATTATAACATATCCCTTGACACCGTTCAAATTAGCTACATGTCGAACAAAGATAATTGATTTTCATCAGGCAAATCAGCTAAAACACCATTCTCTGTCATAAAGTCAATTAACGTCTTCGAAACTTTACCACGTTTGGAAAGGTCTTCTTTTGAAAGAAACGGCTTATCTTCACGAGCTGCAACAATTTGTTTAGCAACGTTTAAGCCTAAACCTGGAACAGCGTTAAAAGGTGCTAATAAAGAGTTACCATCGATTAACCATTGGGAAGCATCAGATTTATTGACATCAACCATCTTAAACGTGAATCCACGTTCGATCATCTCATTGGCTAATTCCAACACCGTCAAAAGATTTTTTTCTTTTGTCGAAGCATCCATTCCTTTATCATTGATATCTTTCATTGCTTTTTTAACCGCGTCCTTGCCATGTGACATAGAAACTAAGTCAAAATCATCAGCACGAACACTAAAGTATGCACTGTAATAAAGAATTGGGAAATAGACCTTGAAATAGGCAATTCTAAGTGCCATTAACACATAGGCTGAAGCATGCGCTCGTGGAAACATATATTTAATCTTTCCACAAGAATCAATGTACCATTCTGGCACGTTTGAGTTACGCATTTTATCTTCGTCACCATCAGGAATTCCTCGTCCATGACGAACACTTTCCATAATTTGAAAAGAAGTTTGTGAATCCATTCCGTAATGAATTAAATCGGTCATAATATTATCACGACAACCAATGACATCTTTCAGGGTTACAGTCCCCGCTTTAATTAATTCTTCTGCATTGCCCAACCAAACATCCGTCCCATGGGATAAACCAGAAATTTGGAGCAATTCAGCATAAGTTGTGGGATGGGTTTCCTCCAACATGCCCCGCACAAATCTCGTCCCAAATTCAGGCACACCAAAGGTTCCTGTTTTTGATTGAATTTGTTCGGCTGTAACTCCCAGAATTTCTGGACCAGTAAATAATTTCATTACTCCAGGATCATCAGTTGGAATTGTTTTTGGATCAATCCCAGAAAGATCTTGTAAAGCACGAATCATGGTCGGATCATCATGTCCCAAAATATCCATCTTCAAAATGTTGTCATGAATTGAATGGAAGTCAAAATGAGTTGTTTCCCAAGCTGCCGACTGATCATCAGCAGGATACTGGATGGGTGTGAAATCATAAATATCCATATAGTCTGGCACGATTAGAATTCCGGCAGGATGTTGCCCGGTTGTTCGTTTAACACCAGTGGCACCGCTCGAAAGTCGATCAATTTCAGCGTTTCGGAAGGTTTGTTCGGTATCACGCTCGTATGCCTTAACATACCCATAAGCCGTTTTATCAGCCACCGTTCCAATTGTTCCAGCTCTAAAAACGTTCTTCTTTCCAAATAAAACCTGCATATAATTATGGGCAATTGGTTGATAATCGCCTGAGAAATTCAAATCAATATCAGGAACTTTGTCTCCCTTAAAACCTAAGAATGTTTCAAAGGGAATATCCTGGCCGTCACCAACTAAAGGTGTTTGGCAATTTGGGCAAACTTCATCAGGTAAATCAAATCCAGAACCATATTCTCCTTTGGTATAAAACTTGGTGTATTGGCAATTTGGACAGCGATAATGCGGTGGTAATGGATTTACTTCAGTAATTCCAGACATTGTCGCTACCAAACTTGAGCCGACGGACCCTCGTGAACCAACTAAATACCCATCTTTATTACTTTTATGAACAAGTCGTTGGGCAATTAAATAAATAACAGAAAAACCATTTCCGATAATACTTTTTAATTCTTTATCCAAACGCTCTTTAACCAACTGTGGTAACGGGTCTCCGTATAACTCATGCGCTTTATCCATAGTAAGCTTTTCGATTTGATCTTCAGCCCCGGGCATTTTAGGCGTATAAAGCTTATCTTTGACAGGTTTCACATCAGTCACCATATCAACAATTTTGCCCGGGTTTGTGACGACAAGCTCTTCTGCCTTTTCTTTCCCTAAGAACGCAAATTCGTCTAACATTTCATTAGTCGTTCGAAAATGCACATCAGGTAATTTAGACCGATTGAGCGGATTGGCCCCGCCTTGAGAATTGATCAAAATTTTTCGATAAATATAGTCTTCTGGATTTAGGTAATGAACATCGCCTGTTGCGACAACAGGTTTTTTCAATTCTTTTCCAAGATCAACGATGTTAGAGATAATTTCTTCTAGATGCCGATTATCTTGGATCAATCCTTGCTCAATTTCTGGCTGGTAAACCGGTTTTGCCATTACTTCTAAATAATCGTAAAACTTCGCCTTTTGTTTGGCTTCTTCTTTACCTTTTTGCATCATGGCTGTAAAGACTTCACCGGTACTGCATGCCGACCCAACTAAAATACCATCTCGCAGCCGTTCCAACTCAGACTTAGGTATTCTTGGCACGCGATAATAATATTTTACATTGGAAAGCGAAACTAATCGAAACAGATTTTTTAATCCGGCCTGGGTTTGCGCAATCAAAACTGCATGCGCTGGACGTGCATGTTTATACGCGTCATTTTCAGTCATATGTTCATTCAACTGGCTATGATAATTAATATGATAGCGATCTTCTGCATCTTTTAGGAAAAGATGACACAAGTGACCGGTTGATTCCGCATCATAAATCGCACGATGATGATGTTCTAGGCTGACGCCGAATTTTTTAGCAAGTGTATTTAAACGATAACTTTTAAGGGTTGGATACAAGAAACGCGCCAACGTCAATGTATCAATAATTGGATTAGTGATGGGTGGCATATCATAACGTGCATAGCCAGTATCCATAAAACCAATATCAAATGTAACGTTATGGCCAACGATAATGGCATCTTTATAAAAATCCCGAAACAGAGAAAAAACTTCTTTCTCGGATTTAGATCCATGAACCATTTGGTCTGTAATACTTGTTAAATTAGTTGTGACATCAGATAAATGAAAACCGGGATCAATAAATTCTTCAAATTGATCAATCACATTTCCATCCTGCATTTTAACGGCAGAAAGTTCAATTACCTTATCATAAATTGCAGAAAGCCCCGTCGTTTCAGTATCAAATACCACATAGGTTGCACCTTTTAACGCCACTTTTTTATCGTTATAACCAATTGGCACCCCATCATCAACCAGGTTAGCTTCTACACCATATAAAATTTTGACATTATTTTTCTTACCCGCAGCATATGCATCCGGAAAAGCCTGTAGGCCAGAGTGATCCGTCACTGCAATCGCCTTTTGTCCCCACTTAGCCGCCTGCTTCACAAAATCCGTAATATTATTTGTCGCATCCATTTGACTCATATTAGTATGTAAATGCAGCTCTGCACGTTTCTTATCTGCAGGAGCTGTATCTTGTCGTGTGGGATGACTTACTTCCATTACATCATAAGCGTTCAGCGTAAGATCTCTCATGAAAGTATCTTCTTGAATACTCCCACGTACTTTTACCCAAAGCCCTTTTTGAATGGTAGAAAACAATTGTTCTTCGGATTCATTCTTTGAGAATTTTTTAACGGTGATCGAAGAACTGTAATCGGTAACTTTAAAAATCAGTAATTGTCTTTTTGACCGCAACGTTCTAACTTCTGCATCAAAAATATATCCTTCAACAACAACTGAACGTTCTTCTTGTGTAATCTGTTCCAAACGTGTGACTTCGGCATCTGGATTAATTTGTTTACCAATCCGTACAGGCCCGCCATCAGGAATCCCGTTAGCTGCCTTTTTTTGCCGTTTTTCAGTCTGTTTTAGAATCGCCTGCGAAGCTTTTTGAGCTAATGCGGCATCACTTTTTTCCTTTTTCGCCTTTAATTCCTTAATCATGCTTTGTGAATCTGAATCATCAACAATTGTATGAATCGAAAATTCAGGAAACCCATATTGTTTATAAGTACTTTCGATTGGTCCTAGCGCCGTCGAAGTCAAAAAACCTTGAACAACTTCGTTTTGTGCCGCAAAGATTACCCGTCCGTCGTTCATATATGGTAAGTTATGGCCACACAATTCTTGCGTAAGCGGCGAAGAAATATGACTGTTCTTAACAATCCAATCCCAATAATTTGCAATTAGATGACTATCCAATTTTGAACTTTGAGTTTCAATTTCAAACGAGACAGTAGCAATTGAGCTAAAAGCTACTTGTAAATGATTGTAAAACTCTTGGAAAATTGGGAATGGCAAACATTCTTTAAACCGAAACGAAAAAGCCCACGTTTTTGATTTTTTATGCACAACAACTTTTTTGATTTCAGCCTCAGCAAAACTTGGCTCATTTGGTTGAGGATAGTCAATTTGTTCGAGAAGTTTTTGAAATTGCTCACTAGTATTTAAACTCAAAATTTAATTCCTTCCCTTTTTAGAAAACTACACAAATTATTTTTAAATTCATGAATATAACGACAAATTGAGATTCAAGTCAACCCATCATCAATCTGCCGTTATTTTTAATTTATTATGAAGTTAACGATCACTTAAAAATATTATTTATCGCTTTTTAAGAGAATCCCAACCGAATTTTGTAATTCCTCAATTTTGACTTCAAGAGTTTCACCGGTCTCACGTAATTTAACTTCTACGATACCTTCTGAGGATTTTTTACCCACTGTAATTCGGACCGGAATCCCAATTAAATCTGAATCAGCAAACTTAACACCAGCTCGCTCCTTACGATCATCAACAAGCACTTCATAACCGGCTGCAGTCATTGTTTGAGCGATTTGATTAGCCATCTCCATTTGTTCTTTATTTTTACCATTCACAGGAATTACATGTACGTCAAATGGCGCAATGTTACGTGGCCAAACTAACCCATGATCATCTGCCTTTTGTTCAGCAATTGCGGATAATAAACGACTAACGCCGATTCCGTAACAACCCATGATGACTGGCTTAGCACGGCCGTTTTCATCTAAAATAGTAGCTCCAAGGGAATCAGAATAACGTGTGCCTATTTTGAAAATGTGACCAATTTCGATTCCTTTAGTAAATTGTAATTTTCCTTTACCATCTGGAGCCAGTTCGCCTTCTTGAGCAGTCCGAAAATCACCAAATTGAGTTACTTTCAAATCCCGATCCAAATTCACGTTTTTATAGTGATAACCATTTTGGTTAGCACCGACGATTGAATTGCTCATCATCTTGACATAAAGATCAGCAAGAATTGTAATCTTGTCGGAATCAATTCCAACTGGCCCTAATGAACCAAAATTAGCATTTAAATATTGTTCCGCTTGATCGTCTGTCGCAGCTACTAATTCATCCGCTTTGAGGAAGTTTTTAACCTTAACTTCATTAACCTGATCATCACCACGCACTAAAACCATAACAGGCTTGTCGTCCGCAATAAACAAAAGGGTCTTAATTAGTTTGTTTGTTTCAACATGGAGAAAATCTGCAACTTCATCGATCGTTTTGGCATTTGGTGTCTCCACTTTTTCAAGATCTTTTGGTGTCTCAGGCGCAGCCTTTGACTCAATATATTTACTGCTTGCCATCTCAAGATTTGCGGCATAGTCGCTTTCTTCAGAGTAAGCAATAGTGTCTTCCCCTACAGGCGCAATTGCAGAGAATTCTTTTGAATCATTACCACCCATTGCACCAGCATCACCCACAATTTCACGATAGTTCAAACCGCAAGCGTCAAAAATATTTTGGTAAGCTTTTTCCATATCACGGAAAGTTTGGTCCAAACTGTCTGTTTCAGCATGGAAAGAGTAAGCATCCTTCATCAAAAATTCCCGTCCACGGAGCAATCCGTAGCGAGGCCGATCCTCATCTCGATATTTCATTTGAATTTGATACAACGTCAAAGGTAACCGTTTATACGATTTCACCTCATCACGAATAAGGGTTGTAAAGGTTTCCTCATGCGTAGGGCCAAGAATAAAATCGCGATCGTGACGATTTTTAAATTTGAATAATTCTGGACCATATGTTTCAAGACGGCCAGATTTTTCCCATAATTCCGCTGGAAGAACCGCTGGTACCAGCATTTCCACAGCATCGATTTTTTCCATTTCAGTCCGAATAATTTTTTTAATTTTCTCGATTGTCCGGAAAGCAAGTGGTAAATATGCGTACATTCCGGCTGATACCTGTCGAATATATCCAGCACGAAGCATCATTTGATGGCTTTTTGCCTCGGCGTCATTTGGTACCTCTTTCAAAGTAGGAATTAATATTTTTGATTGTTTCATGTTTTCCTCCGTAAATAAATATTATTTTAAGAAATAGCGTTGAATGTCATTCCAAGTTACAAGAATCATTAAAAGCATCAGGAGTCCAAACCCAATCAGAGTGATGATTCCTTCCGTCTCTGGTTTTAGTGGTTTTCGTCTGATCCCTTCGATGAAATTAAGCAAAATTTTACCACCATCCAACGCGGGAATTGGGATTAAATTAACAATCCCTAAGTTCAGTGATAAATAAGCTAACATTGTTAACACAGAAGTAAAACCTAATTTAGCTGCAGCAGAAGTTTGCGCATAAATAGCGACTGGACCTCCAAAATCATTCACACTTACTCCATGTGTAATCATATGACCTAGGAGTGCGAAAATCATGGTCGTTAACTTCCAGGTTTCCGTAAATCCATAAGCAATTCTGGCAGTGATACTTTTGGTCATGGTACTTTCAATCCCGATTTGTCCGGTCTTTGTTCCATTTTGCTTAACCGATTTGGGCGTAATCTGCAGAGTGATTTTCTTAGAATTTCGTTTGATGGTCATTTTAGTTTTTTTACCAGGACGGCTAGAAACAGCATCCTGTAAATCTGACCAATCTTTTGTGCTTTTATCATTCACGGAAATAATCCGATCCTGCGATTTTAAACCGGCTTTAGCAGCAACGGAATCCTGAATAACAGTAATCTGATTAGAATTAGTAGGAACCTGTCCTTGCAAAATACCAACAAGCGCAAACACCACAATCGCCAGAATAAAATTATTCATCGGCCCTGCAAAATTAGTCAAAATTCGTTGCCATAATTTGGCTGACTGAAATTGAACATCTTTTGGGGCAATTCTTACCTTTGTGCCATCAGCTTCAATAATTGACGCGTCATGATCAACTTCATAACGTTTGAGGGTCTCCTCATCGCCATTTTCATAGCCTTCAATCCAAAGCTCCTTTTCTAAATCACTTTCGGTTATTTCAACTGGAATACCATTGAGAAGCGTTGTGTCATGACTTGTGTTGATTGTTTCAACTTTGCCATTATCACCAGTGATTAAACTGACTGGCATTCCAGGTTTTAATTCTTCATCTGCATCTTCCAGTCCCGCCATACGGACATAACCACCTACCGGCAAAATTCGAATTGTATACGTTGTTGCGTTTTTAGAATATGCATAAATTTTAGGTCCCATTCCGATTGAAAATTCACGGACTAAGATCCCAGATTTTTTAGCAAAATAAAAATGACCAAATTCATGAACAATAACCAGAATTCCAAATACAATTATGAATGTAATAATCGTCTGTATCAATGGCAAACCTCACTTAATTAGATTAATCCAAAAAGATGGACAATAGGTAAAACTAACAACATACTGTCAAACCGGTCAAAAATACCACCATGACCGGGAAGGATATTTCCAGAATCTTTTACTGAGAAGTATCGTTTCAGAGCCGATTCAATTAAATCACCGAATTGACCTGTGATTGAAAAGATTAATGTCAACAAGATCATCACAATGAAATTATATTGGGTTGGGAAAAAGGCCAAGAAAATTGTCCCAATGACCGTGGCAACGATTGTACCACCAATGGAACCTTCCCAAGTTTTGTTGGGACTAATTGCAGGTGCTAACTTATGCTTTCCAAACCGTTTGCCAAGCATATATGCGCCACTATCTGTAGACCAAATCACAAACAGAATGTATAGCAGCATTGAAAGCCCCACACCTCTTGCAGCAATGAAATAATTAAATCCAAATCCTATGTACGCGACTGCAAGAGTGATTGCACCAGCGTCATCGAAAGAAAAGCGATTACGACTGAATACAGTTCTAATCAGAAGCCCAAGGACGCACAAAAAGAAAATAAAAGTTTGATCAATTTGGGGTGGCAACCAACCAAACCAGGATAGTGGTGCAATGAGTGAAAAGACACCAATATCTGCAATAATTGCTTCCGGCGAAACCAAAAGTAACTTTTTCATCATCAAGACTTCGTTCACAGCGATCAGTCCAAGCACAATTCCGGCAATATCAATTAACCATTTTCCATAGACAATCACTGGAATGAAGATAATCAATGCAATAACAGCTGTTGTAACTCGTTGTTTCATAATTCAAACTCCCTTATTTTAGGCCGCCAAAACGACGGTTTCTTTGTTGGTATTGGTAAATACAATCTTTAAGTGTCTGATCAGAAAAATCTGGCCAAAGGACATCCGTAAACACTAATTCACTATAGGCAATTTGCCAAAGCAAAAAATTAGATATCCGTTCTTCCCCACTTGTGCGAATTAATAAATCCGGATCCGCATTGGGTTTCAGCGAAGCAGTCATTAAGTTTTCGTCAATCGTTTCATCGGTGATCTCATCCGAATTCAGTTTATGATCTGAAACTTGCTGTGCAATTTTTCTGACCGCCGTTACTAACTCTGCACGTCCACCATAATTCAACGCGAAGTTTAAAACCATGCCAGTGCATTGTGCAGTGTTGGCAATTGCATTTTTTACAGCCTTCTGAGTGTAATCAGGCAATTGATCAATATACCCCATCACATTAACCCGTACATTAGCTTTGATAAGATCTGGCACAAATGTATCAAAAAAATCACCCGGCAGGCGCATTAAAAAGTTTACTTCACTTGAGGGACGTTTCCAATTTTCCGTTGAAAAAGCATATAAAGTTAAGACTTTAACACCTAAATTGTTAGCACTCATTGTGATTTTTTTTACAGTGTTCATTCCTTCACGATGACCAGCAACTCTTGGTAAATGTCGCTTCTGGGCCCATCTTCCGTTGCCATCCATAATAATAGCAACGTGTTCAGGAATGTGCTCATTCAGCTGCTTGGCTGTATCTAACTCTGTACGATTAGTTTTATCAGATTTTGAAAACACATTATCACTCCAATTTATATACATACATAAACTCTATTTTAGCAGAAAACTCGTAAAGTTGATATTCTAGTAAATAAAAATTCGCAATAAAATATAAGTATCGTGCAAATCATCGCTTACTTGAATAAAAAAAACGTAAACAGCACTGATTATCAGGCTCTTTGCGTTTTAAATATATTCACGAACATTTTTATTCAGATAAAATCTCTTTTTCCTTGCTAGCCACAATTTCATCAATTGATTTGATAGCCTTATCTGTAACTTTTTGAGTTTGTGTTTCTAAATCATGAAGTTCATCTTCAGTATAAGTGTTGGCCTTTTCGCCCTTCTTAAGCTCATCCATGGCATCGCGACGAACATTTCGAACAGCTACTTTCGCACGTTCTCCTTCAGCTTTTACATCTTTCGCTAATTCTTTTCGACGTTCCTCTGTAAGTTGAGGAATAACTAACCGAATAGCACTCCCATCATTAGAAGGGTTGATACCCAAATCAGAAATCATAATGGCTTGTTCCAAATTTTTCAAAGCCGTTTTATCGTATGGGGTGACCATAATAACACGAGCTTCTGGAATTGTGATCGATGCCATTTGATTGATTGGTGTAGGTGATCCATAGTAATCAACCATAATTCGATCTAATAAGCTGGCGTTTGCCCGACCCGCACGAATATTTCCTAGCTCATGTCCCAGTGACTGTTCTGCTTTTTCCATTCGATCCTGTGCTTTTTTTATAATTGTATTTTCAGCTGCCATTTTATTTTCCCCTCACTGTAGTTCCGATGTTTTGCCCTTCAACAACTTTTTTAATATTACCCGGTTGATTCAAATTGAAAACGACGAGTGGAATATTATTTTCCATAGACAATGAGCTCGCCGTTGTATCCATAACCTTCAAGCCCTTGTCAATAATATCCAAATGCGTTAATTCTTCATACTTAACTGCCGAGGAATCGATATTAGGATCAGCCGAATAAATTCCATCAACACCGTTTTTAGCCATCAAGATTGCATCTGCATCAATTTCGGCACCACGTAAAGCGGCTGTTGTATCTGTCGAAAAGTATGGACTGCCTGTTCCAGCTGCAAAAATCACAATTCTGTTTTTCTCAAGATGCCGAACAGCTTTACGACGAATGTAAGGTTCTGCAATCTGACGCATTTCAATCGCTGTTTGAACGCGTGTTGGAACCCCTATTGATTCAAGGCTGTCTTGCAAAGCTAGAGCATTCATAACTGTCGCCAACATACCAATATAATCAGCCTGGACACGCTGCATGCCCATTTGCTCACCAGTTTCGCCACGCCACATGTTACCACCACCACAAACAATGGCAATTTGAACACCCATATCATGCACTTCTTTTAATTCCTCAGCTACTGTTTTGATAACAGGCGGATTAATTCCTGATCCTTTATCTCCTGCAAGTGCTTCACCGCTAAGCTTCATGATTACCCGTTTATATTTAACTTTTGTCATGGTGTTTCCTCCTCGAATTATAATGAACAGTGTTTCATAGATCTTCATTTTTATTACGGGTGACCATTTTTCCAGCAACATTGAACCGGCTAGTCAAATTGGTTTTCCTCGTACTTCTTCCGTTCTAGTTTATCATAAAATAGGGGTGAAGAGCCATCTATCCAGTAATTAAACGAATAAGAATTCATAAAAAGAATGGATGTTTAATTACTTCATAAACTTTAGACATAATTTTCCAGTAACCAAAATTATGTTTAATTTTATACCTATTTTGATAAAAAAAGTGCACCGTCTACACGATGCACCTCAATTTTGAAAATATTAAATTAGTCACCGATTTCCTTTTTTACTTCTTCAGCAAAATCGACTGTTTTCTTTTCAATACCTTCGCCAACTTCATAGCGGATAAATGTTTTCACTTTTCCACCTTTTGAAGCAACATATTTTGCAACAGTTTGGTCAGGATCCTTAACAAAGTCTTGATCATCTAAACTAATTTCAGCTAAGAATTTATTAAGACGACCTTCAACCATCTTAGCGATAATCTTTGCAGGTTTGCCTTCTTCTTCAGCTTCTTTAGATAAAACTTCACGTTCGTGATCCAAAACCTCTGAAGGAACTTGATCACGATTGACGTATTTAGGATTAATAGCAGCTACATGCATAGCAATATCTTTAGCTGTATCATCATCGGCGCCTTCTAAAACTACTAACGTAGCAATCTTGCCGCCCATGTGTAAATATGCACCAAAATGCTCATCATCAGTCTTCTTGATCGTATCAAAACGACGAAGGGTAATTTTTTCGCCAGTCGTTTGGGTTGTTTCGATAATGTCATCGTTGACAGTTCCCTTAGTAGTTTTGAGAGCCAAGGCTTCTTCAACTGTTTTAGGGGCACTCAATGCCAACTGTGCGGTAACGCCCTTTACTAAATCGATAAATTGATCATTAGAAGCAACAAAGTCAGTTTCTGAATTAACTTCAGCAATTGCGGCCTGATCGTCATGAATTTCAACGTCTGCTAAGCCTTCAGCAGCCACACGACTACTTTTCTTTTCAGCCTTTGCAATACCTTTTTCACGAAGAAAGTCGATTGCCTTATCCATGTCACCATCGGTTGCAACTAATGCCTTTTTTGCATCCATCATACCAACGCCGATTTTATCACGTAATTCCTTAACTTGTGATGCAGAAATACTTGCCATAATTATGTCCTCCTTAAAAAATTCAGAATTTCATTAAAAAGGCCATCTCAATCTCAGGCCAAAAAGGTCGAGACTTACGACAGCCTAAAACAAAAACTATTTTGCAGAATCTGCTCCGCCTTCAACAGTTTTCTTGAGACTTTCAAGAGAATCTGCAGAAACTTCGCTAGAAGCAGCACTTTCTTTAGCAGGTGCTGCGCTTTCAGCTGCTGATTGGTCAGCAACATCTTGGTCTTCGCCTTGACGTCCTTCGATAACAGCATCAGCCATTTTTGAAGTAATCAAACGAACGGCACGAATAGCATCATCATTTGATGGAATAATAACATCAATTTGGTCAGGATCTGTATTCGTATCAACCATAGCAATAATTGGAATGTTCAACTTACGAGCTTCTTTTACCGCGATTTGTTCCTTACGAGGATCAACGATAAACATAGCATCTGGAAGATGTGGCATATCTTCAATACCACCTAAGAACTTCTCCAACTTGTCTTTTTGTTTGTTAAGAAGTGAAACTTCCTTCTTTGGCAAACGTTCGAAAGTACCGTCTTCATTCATCTTTTTAAGATCTTTAAGACGTTTGATACGTGTTTGGATTGTGTTCCAGTTAGTCAAAGTTCCACCTAACCAACGATGGTTAACATAAAACTGGCCTGCACGAGTTGCTTCTTCTTCAATTGCAGTTTGTGCTTGTTTCTTTGTTCCCACAAACAAAACAACACCATTATCAGCTGCAATATCTTTTACAAAATTGTAAGCAGAATCAATCATCTTGACTGTTTTTTGTAAGTCAATGATGTAAATACCGTTACGTTCTGTAAAAATGTATGGTTTCATTTTTGGATTCCAACGACGTGTTTGGTGACCAAAATGAACTCCAGATTCGAGCAATTGTTTCATAGAAATTACTGCCATAATAAAAATACCTCCAATAGTTTTTCCTTCCCAACTTTCAAGCGACTTGAGAACTCAATGAGCACTGGTCAAGTCATCCGATTGGGTGTGAATTTGGTTTAACACCAGCAATAAGTATACCGAAAATATTGTCACACTGCAAGTATTACTTTAGAAATTCTGTTTCTGTATAAATAATTGTTAAAAAATAACAAAAAAAGGATTTACACGACTGTGTAAATCCTCTTCATCTAATCGCTATCTAAATTAATCAAAGCTAACTTCATTATCAGCTTTGCCATTTTCGATAAAGCTCTTGTTATTATTTAATGAAATTTGAACCATGTTCTTAACAGCTTTGGTTGTATAGAAAGCTGCATGTGGTGTAATTAAAACGTTGTCACGAGCATAAAGATTGTTGAATGCATCATCATTAATCTTTTCACCCTTATGATCAACATCAAAAATTCCAACTTCATTTTCGTAAGTATCAAGTCCGGCACCAGCAACTTTTCCGTTGTCGAGAGCCCGAATCAATGCATCTGTATCGATGAGTGTGCCACGAGCATAATTGAGAATGTAGACGCCATCTTTCATCTTGCCAAAAGCATCGTCATTTAACATGTGATAGTTGTCCTTCAAAGCAGGCATATGCAAAGTAATTACGTCTGCTTGTTTGTAGATGTCGTCCAAACTATCTACGTAAATGCCTTCTTTTTCCAATTCAGGATTGCGGAAAACATCATAACCAATTACCTTGGCTCCAAAGCCCTTGAAAATATCCATTGCTGCACGACCGATACGACCAGTACCAACAACACCAACGGTTAATTCGTTAAGTTCTTGAGCAATATCTGGTGCCCAACGGAAATCGCCTTTAGCCATTTTGTTTTCAAAGCGTGGTAACCGGCGTAACAAAGCCATCAATGCAGTGACTGATAATTCGGCAATTGCACTTGGTGAATATGCAGGAACGTTAGAAACCTTAATATTGTATTTCTTAACGGATTCAACTGGAACGTTGTCAACGCCAACATTTCGTAAGGAGAATGCGTGGATTCCAAATTCATCCATCTTCTTAAAGATGCCGTCAGTATAAGGTTTTTGCTGATAAGCAACAACCCCGTCATAACCTTTAGCTAGGTCAATATTGTCTTCAGTCAAAAGTTCGGCAACAGCCTTAACCTCAACACTATTATCTTTAACCCATTCATCTAAATATGGTTTTTCATCATCACGAATACCATAAGCAATAATTTTCATTACAAAAATTCCTCCTTAACAAATGTGACTTTAGTATAACACTGAAAACAAAATCATGAAAAGACTTTCACATTTTTGGAAGTTGCACATCATGCAATTTCAAAAAGACAATTTTTGCTGCCCTAGTTTGATGCTTAAAGTGATATTCAGCACTTAACGCATCGTGTTTTTTTTCATAGCTTTCAGAATAAATCAGTCGTACAGGTCGCCTACTCTTGACACGTGTATATTTGGCACCTTTTCCTGCATTATGTGTAGCAACCCGTTGTGCCAAATCTACTGTAAAACCACCATATAACGTACCATCTGCGCAAAAAAGTACATAAAAGAAGAACTCACGCTTTTTCTCCACCATAAAGCAATCCCTTCACTTCTGTTGAGTATTCTTTCCCTTCATAAGTATACAATGGTTCCACAAATCGCATACCGCCTGCTCGACCATCTTTTATTGCTTCAATTAAAACCATATTAGCCTCTCCATTTTTCCGTGGATAAACTAGCCGAACTTTTTTTGGTGCTAACCGATATCTTGTCATGACTGACAAAATCTCTGAAAACCGTTCCGGTCGATGCACGAGGTATAATTTTCCGTTCATTTTTAGCAATCCAGAGGCCACTTCTAAAACTTGGTCCAGTGATGTTTTGATCTCATGCCGCGCTATTGCTAAATAGGGGTTCGGATTTTTTTTACTCGTTGTTTGGTCTTTGAAATATGGCGGATTGCAAAGCACATAATCAAACGAATCTTTTTCAAATTTATTAAACGTATTTGCTAAATCCAGGTTAACCATATGAACCTGGTTTTGCAGACCATTTAGTTGAATACTCCGTTGGCCCATATCAGCAAGCCTCTCTTGCAATTCAATTTGAAAGATTTGGCCCTTTGTTTTTTGACTGGCAAAAAGCCCAACAGCCCCATTTCCAGCACATAAATCCATAATTTTAATTTTTGAAGATATTTTTAGATTTGCAAAATCCGCTAAAAGAACAGCATCTAATGAAAAGGAAAAGACGTCTGGGCTTTGAATAATTTTAATATCTTGACTATAAAGTTGGTCAATTCTTTCATTATTATATATTTTTACAGATTCTTTCATTTTTCCCCTTCATCATCACTTGCAACAATCTCTTTTTTTGGTCATACTAAACTTATAAATTAGCATGATAGGAGAATCGTACAGTGCTTTATTCATTTTTAAGAATTTTAATCCGAATATTATTATACATTATCAATGGTCGTCCTCGTTACTTAAACCGAAAGAATCTTCCAAAAGGTTCGTACATCTTAGTTGGTCCTCACCGCACTTGGTTTGATCCAATTCTATTTGCATTAGCGGCTAGCCCTAAGAAGTTTTCGTTCATGGCTAAAGAAGAACTATTCAAGAATCCAATTATTCGTTGGATTTTGGTTAAATGTTACGCTTTTTCTGTAAATCGGAAAAATCCGGGTCCTTCTGCTATTAAAACACCAGTAAAAATTTTGCGTCAAGGAGAACTTTCAACCATTATTTTTCCCTCTGGTTCGCGTCATTCCCAACATTTAAAAGGAGGCGCTGTTGTCATCGCAAAAATGGCAAATGTGCCACTTATCCCAACTGTGTATCAGGGACCATTATCTTTTAAAGCACTTTTTTCTCGAAAAAAAATTACCGTTGCGTTTGGTGAACCGATTTTAATTGATCGTAAACAACGAATGGACGATGCTGGTAGAGATGCACTTGACCAGCAATTACAAAGCGCCTTTGATCATTTAGACAAAGAAGTTGACCCTAACTTCCATTATATCGATATTTCAAAAAAATAAAGCCGAAAACTAGCAATGCTAGTTTTCAGCTTTTTTTATGAAGGTACTGTCTTGGTATTTCCTTGTAACTGATACATGTCAAAGTACATGCCATGCTTAGCAAGTAATTCATCATGCGTTCCCCGTTCAATAATTCGTCCATGTTTCAACACTAAAATTTGATTAGCATCCTGAATTGTTGAAAGACGATGAGCAATCACAAGTGACGTTCGGCTCTGACTCATTTTTCTCAAACTGCCTTGGATCATGTCTTCTGTTTCAGTATCAATATGGGCAGTTGCTTCATCCAAGATTAAAACTTTCGGATCACCAACTACCGTACGGGCAAATGAGATTAATTGACGCTGACCACCAGAGTATTCCGCTCCTCGTTCAATCACTTTGTTATGGTATCCGTTTGGTAATTCTTCAATGAAATGATCTGCTTGAACAAATTGTGCAGCACGGCGAATATCATCATCGGTAATCTCGTCATTATACATACGAATATTAGAAGCAATGTCTCCATAGAATAAAAATGGTTCTTGTAAAACTAACCCAATCTTCTTGCGCAATTCTGCTGCCGGATACTCACGAATATCATGGCCATCAACCAAAATCTGTCCAGACTGAAATTCATAAAATCGCATTAATAAATTGATTGTGGAACTCTTGCCACTACCAGTCGATCCAACTAACGCAACTGTTTCTCCTGGATTAACCGTAAAATTAATGTCATTCAAAACATTATTTTTACCGTCATATGAAAAAGTAACGTGTTTAAATTCAATTTTTCCTTCTGTAATTTCAAGATTCGACTTTTCATTTTGCTTAGGCTGATAATTTTCATTATCAAAAATCCGCAAAATTCGGGTACTTGCTACAAGACCATCCTGAAAAGTCGATAGATAATCCATCATTGAAGACATTGGATTATAAAAGCTGTCAATATAACTTACAAACGCATAGATAACCCCCGCAGCTACTGGTTCCTTAAACGCATTAATTCCAAACAGTCCTAAGGCAATAACGACACCAAGGGCATACATTAAATTAATGATAGGATTTAGTAATAAAGAATTCATCCGAATCATCGAAAACCTAGCAAACAGATAATCATTATTGGTTTTTTCAAATTCCGTTTCAATCCTTTTCTCCTGCCGAAATTGTTGAATAACACCAATTCCAACTAATGATTCACTAATTTTTGTATTTAACTGACTCAAGTTTTCCCGCATTCTTCTGTATACCGTTGAACTATATTTTTGGTAGAACCAAATTATGAAAACCAAAAATGGCAGTAATACTAATGTTGCCCAGGTAATTTTGACATTGGTTGTAAACATCGCCACTAGGGCAGATGCCATTCCGAAAACTCCCACAATAAGAGTCAAAAATAAAGTCCAAAAGTCCTGCAAACTCATCGTATCGTTTGTAACCCTAGAAACAATTGAGCCTGCCGGCGTTGCATCAAAATAACTCATACCTAATTTATGCAACTTTCTAAATAGCAGGACACGCACTCTTTCTAATGTCCTTTCGGCTCCCATGGCGTACAAAAAGGTTTGACCAAACTGAAAAATAGCCTGCAAAATTGCGCCCATAAAATACAAGCCGGCAAACAAGAACATTATGGAAAGCGGCGTTGAACTATGAACCAAGAAATGATCCATATAGTATTGAATCAATCTTGGAAGCAAAATATTGATTACACTCACAATTCCTGCAAAGATAATGGCAACCACAAATTGTTTCCAAAAAGGTTTCGTAAACGGTAGCATCCGTTTAATTGTGTGAAATTGCTCTTTAACGGTCATAGTATGCGACCAAATTGATTCTTTTTTATTCTGCATCTAGTTCACCCTCCTTCGCAATTTTGGTTTCCATTTGCTGCCTATGGAACATATCTTGATACCAACCATCTTGTGCCAATAATTGTTCATGCGTTCCTCGCTGAATAATTTTGCCATCATCCAGGACCAGGATTTCATTTGCATTCATGACACTGCTCAATCGGTGAGCAGCAATAATGGTCGTTTTTCCTTTCCGTTCTTGGCGCAATTCCTGTAGAATCTCATGTTCTGTTTCACCATCAACTGCGGAGAGTGCATCATCTAAAAGAAGTACTTCCGGGTTGATAATGAGCGCCCGTGCAATAGCAAGCCGCTGCCGCTGACCACCAGATAAGGAAACGCCTTGTTCGCCAACCTCAGTATCAAATTGAGCAGGTTGCTCTAAAATATCTTCATACAGATCACTTTTTTTTGCAGCTTCTTCTACTTCTTCATCGGTTGCAGAAAAGTCCCCAAATTTAATGTTGTTTTTAATTGTGTCAGAGAATAGAAAACTTTCTTCTGGAACGTAACCAAGTGAAGGCAAATATGAATTCAACGCATAATCCTTAATATTAATTCCACCGACAGTTATCGCACCTTTATACTCATCAAATTCACGCAAAACAAGCTTCATAATTGTTGATTTTCCAGTTCCAACTTTTCCAACCAACCCAATGGTATTTCCTGCAGATAATTTAAAATTAACGTTATCCAAACTACTTTTTTCATCACCCGGATAAGTAAAGGATTGAATTGCAAAATCTAAATCGCCAGTCGCCCGTTTCTTCACAGCGTGTTTATCGTCAATAATGCTGGATTTGGCGTGGAGTAACAAATTAACCCGGTCGTAACTAGCATTACCACGTTCCATAATGTTAAATAGATTTCCAATCGCAAACATTGGCCAAATTAACATTGTAATATAAGAAATAAACGAAACTAGTTGTCCAATATTGATTACATTATGCACAACAAACGATCCCCCAACAACAAGGGTAATCATGTAAGAAATTCCAATCAAAATTGTGGTCATCGGGTTAAACAGAGCATCCAAAGCATTTACTTTTCGATTAATTTTTATGGTCTGATCAATTAGTTTTTCAAAATCAACTGTATCTTCTTTATCTTGTCCAAGGGATTTGATGACTTTGATCCCCATAATACTTTCCTGCGCTTTATTATTTAGCTTAGAAAATGCCGCTTGTGATTTTCGAAAGGCAATATGAATTTTAGTCCCCAAATAACCAGCAGTTACCGCAAGAATTGGGAACGGAATCATTGCCAGAAGTGTCAATCGCCAGTCAACAAGGGCCATCATGGCAATAATTGTTGTAATCCCTGTAATAATTGAATCGGCAAACGAAAGAATTCCAGAACCCGCAACCTGTTGAATCGCCTGCAAATCATTCGTAGCATGAGCCATTAAATCACCAGTTCGATGTTCTTGATAGAAGGTTTGGTCCATCTGCATGTAGTGGGTAAAAAGGCGACTTCGTAATGTTTTTTCAAGGCGAGCTGCCCCACCAAATATTCTTGAACGCCAAACAAACCGAAAAAGATACTGGAGAATACCAACAGTCGCCAAAATGATTAACGAAAAAACTAGCGTTGACGCACTCAATTTTCTTGTGCTAATTACTTGCACTAAATTACCAATAATCTTAGGCGGTAAAATGTTTAAGACAGCAACAAGCAGGAGAAAGATGACTCCAATAAGGTAATTCCATTTTTCTATCTTAAAAAACCAAGCTAATTTATGAAAGATTGACACGAGTTACTCCTCCTAATATTACTATCTTCTATAATTTGTCCATTTTTTGGCAACAAAAAAAGGACAAAAAATAATCTTTGTCCTTTATCATTCATAAAATCTGTCTAAAACTATTTTTGATGTTTAGATTGGTTCTGCATAGAAGTCATCATTTGATGTAACTTCTTTTGTGATGGTTTTTGTCCCATTTGCAACATCATAGTTCGTAACATATCTTCATTGATTGGAGGATTATTCTTAAGATAGCTTTCCATATATTTACGAGCAGCAAAGAAACCACCTACTGCTCCGACTAATACCGCAATAACGACGATTAAAATCCAAATTCCTGTTGACAATGTCCTAACCTCCTATCAATTATGTATACTACTCTATAGTACACAAAAACTTCGTAAAATAAAAGAGGTCGATCTGATTTATCTATCAGTACCTCTTATTCTATCATTAAATTTAAATAAGAAAAGATTAAATGATTATTACAAAACTAAATGATAAATTTTAATCATCACGAAGACCCTTTTTACGTTGAACTTCTTTCACCTTTTCGGGTGTAACTTCCTTACCGCTCTTGTCAAAAACCTGCATCATTTCAACTTGGCTCTTAAAGCCTTCTCTAAACCGTTTTAAATACCTTTGACGCAGATCTTTTCGCTCAATAATTTCCAAATCTGTTAATCCGTCACTTTTTGCTTTATGTGCTAGTTCATTAATCCGTTTGATTAACTTCTGAAATTCTTCATCTGATTTAGCCAATTTAATCACTCCCGATTTCTTTATACATAATTCTACACTGTTAATGACTTTTTTTCAAAAAAACAAACCCGAACGTTTGTTTGAATACTAAATTTACATATGGTAAAATGAAAGCAAGAAAACGCGAGGTGCTCACAATGTCAAAAACATCTGAAAGCAAGCAATTTGCTGTGCTTCGGTTCATATATGATAAAGTAAACGAAAAAGGATATCCTCCGACCGTCCGAGAAATTGGCGAAGCTGTTTCCTTATCCTCTACTTCTACTGTACATGGCCATATTGAAAGATTGCAAAAAAAAGGGCTTCTACAAAAGGATCCTACAAAACCACGGGCTTTAGAAATTACACCTGCTGGTTTAGAAGAACTGGGCGTTAGTGTAACACCTAACAAAATCCCAGTATTAGGAACTGTCACTGCCGGAGAACCTATCTTAGCAGTTGAAGAAGCCACTGACTTTTTTCCCTTACCACCAGAATTTGAGCATGAGGACGGGGACTTGTTCATGCTAAATATCCGTGGTGAAAGTATGATTCAGGCTGGTATTCTAAATGGTGACCAAGTAATTGTGCGCAAACAAACTTCTGCAGATAATGGCGACATTGTGATTGCAATGACTGAAGAAAATGAAGCCACTTGCAAACGATTCTTTAAAGAATCAGATCATATTCGTTTACAACCTGAAAATGATACGATGGCACCAATTATTTTAGATAACGTCAGTATTCTTGGTCGCGTCGTTGGCTTATACAGAGATCAAATTTATTAAAATAAATAATGGGCTTCAATAAAGTTAGTTTTTTCTATCTTTATTGAAGCCCATTTAATTTAGAACAAAAGAGAAAGTTTTTAGCTAACCATTCACTTGCCTGACGAATGTTTTCAGGTCCCCTACTTAACGTCTGATCAACCAACTTTTGACCGTCATTTATATTTTTAACCAGTGTGATATTTTTAGGTAAGTCACCTAAATTCGAGGAAACTTTCCCTGCTAAAATAATTACCTGACACTTAGGATTTATTTGCAAAGCCATTTCAGCAATTCCAAATGGAACTTTTCCATTTTTTGACTGCGTATCAAATGACCCTTCCCCGGTAATTATAAAATCTGCGTCTTCACAATCTTTTTTGAAATCTAGTAATTCCAAGATTGTTTTAATACCGGATGTCAGCTGTGCGCTAAAAAATGTTTTCAAGCCATAGCTCAAACCACCTGCACCACCAGTTCCCCAATCGTCTGCAAAATCTAGATTCAAATCTTGCTGAACTATTAAGGAAAAGTGGTGGAGATTTTCTTCAAGGATTTTTTTATCATCGGATGAAGCTCCTTTTTGTGTTCCAAATATATTAGTTGCGCCCTCTGGACCTAAAAGAGAATTCGCCACATCATTTAAAACAGTTACCGGTACTGATAGGACGTCTTTTTCAGGTGTCACAATCGTTTTAAGTTCACCCAAGCCGATATTTCCTAGAGGAATTGGTTCTCCAAATTTGTTCAACAACTGGTACCCAAGTGCCATAGCAACACCTGCACCACCATCATTTGTGGCACTGCCGCCGACCCCTAAATAAATCTTTTTGGGGTGATAAGTAAGACAGGCTTTAATGAGTTGCCCAGTTCCATAAGTTGTGGCGCTAAATGGGTTAAGCTCAGAACTATTCAAATGTTCAATTCCACTCGCCGATGCCATATCAATCACAGCCACACCACTATTTGTGATTCCAAATTGGGCTTGAATAGGACGACCTATTGCGTCCAAAACTTCACGAGAATATAGTTCTCCCTTCAAGTGGTCCATAAGCACTGACATTGTGCCTTCCCCACCATCTGCCATGGGCAAGGACACAATGTCAATTTGCTGCTTGGCTTGTTTCAACCCAGCCACAATCTGTTTAGTTGCCAGTTTAGCCGTCATACTATTTTTAAAAGAATCTGGTGCCACAATAATTTTCATCATTTAAACCTTCATTTCACTGCTGCTTTTCCTCATCTAATTCTACTCGGACAATTTGAACATGCTTACAATCCTTTACTTCTACAACCGTATTATACTGAATTAATGTCGCTTTGTAACGGTCACGACGATCAATTTGTAAAATTTCAACTACGAGCTTAGTGCTTAATATGTTTATTATTTTGCCAACAAAAGGATAATCTAAATCATCACAATTCACACATTTTATCAACATTCCAATCTTGAGTTCAGACAGCATTTAATCACCGCCAATCATTAGTTTAACTATATAATAACAATAAGAATACTCATAATACAATCTATAACCTTCGTCATAACGTATTTTCTCGATTGTACTTTCAGTTTTTTTGCGCGATAATATAAGAAAACATCCATACAAGGGGAATAATTATGTTATTTTTGTTCATCATGGCAATTTTTGCACTCATTTTATCCATTCTTAGACTTTCAATGGTCATTCAAAATGGCGAAAATTTAATTTCACCAATTTTACTTATTTTAGTTTGTGCTGGGCTCATTATCTATAGTGGGATTAACCTACCTTTCTGGCATAACTCTAAATCAAATAGCACCACAAATAATACTTCTACTGCGCTAGTTTCCAAATCTTCCAAAGACTTTTCAAGTGCTGGTACAAATGCCTTTCCAGATGGTTCAGACAAGCAGAAAAACGCGGCTCAGTCTGTTAAAGCCCACAATATTCTTACCTCTCTTCAAAAAAATTACAACGGTACAGGAACAGTTACTTTCGTTAAAGGAACTAAGGAATATCGGGTTAAACCAACTAACAAAGATTTTGTCAGCTCGTTAAAGGCTTTAATAAAAACACCAGCTAATGCAAAAGAAGCTAACTTCGATCAAGTAGTCACAAACTTTAAAAAACTTTCCTTATCCATTAAAAAGAATTTAGGAAGTGGCTATTCAGTTTCATTGATGAATCCCAACAAAGAAGATCAGCCAATCTTAACAGCTAAAGATGGTGTCATTACTTATAACTATTTCAAATAATCAGTTAACTAAAAGGGGCCGCGCATCCATCCGATGCACGGTCCCTTTTGTTTTTTTAAACTTCTCGCCGTCGATATAAACGCTGCTGATCTTTTTGACCCGCTAGATAAAACTTAGCAGAATCCAATTTATCATTAGTCACAAAATTATCGTCAGTCAAAGGCATCTGTGAATTAAACATAGTTTCATACTCAGAAATTGAAAGTTCTTCCCGATCTTCTAGCACTTTTTTGATTGATCCACTTTCAATTGCAGTTTGAAAATTTGTTTGAAGAGTTGCCACATAAAACTCGCCTTCCGCTCCAGATCCATAACTGAATAGGCCAATTTTTTGTCCACTTTTCAGGTTCTCACTATTAACTAGGAGAGAAAGTAAGCTTAAGTATAAGGAACCCGTATATAGATTCCCAACCTCACGGCTAAAAATACGTGAATATTCAAATTCTCTTAATAGTTGGTTTGCATGCCGTTCATCGGTCCTATTTAAGACAGATTTCAGGGCCTTTAATCCCATCTTTGTGTAAGGAAGATGAAAAATAACTGCCTGTAAATCGGCAAGTGAAGATTTGGTTTTAGTTTGGTATTCGGTTAATGTCCGATCAAAAAAATCGATGTATTCTTGAGAAGAATACTTACCATCCACTACGGCCTCTGTTGCATATAATGGCCGCCAAAAATCCATGATATCTGCCGTGTAATGGGCGGATGGCTCTTCGATTGCCAAAATTTTAGGATCTGCACTAATGATCATGGCTACCGCACCGCCACCCTGAGTTGGTTCACCGGCCGTATGCAAGCCGTATCGCGCAATATCAGAACCAACGACCAAAACTTTACTGGCTGGATGTGCAAGGACATGATCTTTAGCAAGCTGAATTCCCGCCGTCATTGCATAGCAAGCTTGTTTAAGTTCTACACTTTGAATATCGGCGCGCAATTGCAACAAATGCTGCAGATAGATTGCTGCAGATTTCGAATTGTCGATACCAGACTCCGTTCCAAACAAAACTAGATCAATCTGATCGCGGTTATTGTCATTAATAATTTGGTCAGCAGCATTGGCCGCCATTGTGACCGCGTCTTGTGTATTTGGAATAACCGCCTGTTTACTCTGACCAATCCCAATCAAATACTTTCCAGGTTCTTCATGACGGGCTTTTGCCAACTTCGCCATGTCCACATACCATCTAGGTGTGTAAAATCTAATTCGATCTATTCCAACTTTCACCGCAACCAGCCTCCGTTTTCCGTTAAGTTCTTGCTATAGTTATTTTATCATACTCAATTTAACTGCCAAACGATTCAGAAAACCTTTTAACTAAAACCTAAGCATTGTTCCAATTAATCTATAATATTATTTTCAATCATGCTTAAAACGGCTGGTGGAAATGCATATAAATCATCCATGTTTATCGATCTTCCTTAATTTAACAATACCTATTATTTGTTTAAATGTAATAATTTTGCAGCATTAGTATAGGCAATTTTTTCTTGATCCTTGGCGCTTAAGCCGGCGTCAGCTAAAAATGTCGCTACACCAGTGGGATGATTGTATGGGTAATCTACTGAATACATCAAATGATCGCTACCCATTTCTGTCATATCTAATTGTAATTGAGTGTCAAAAAACATACCGCTGGGCGTAATATAAAAATTGTCTTTATACGTCTGGCTAATACTCCGTTTGAGTTGAACTGTTAGCCCAATTGTTTGATCCATCCGTTCTAGGAAGTTAGGCACCATTTCACCCCAATGACCAGTTATAATGTGCAAATTAGGATGACGATCAAACAATCCAGATAAAATCAATCGAACCATTTGAACGCCAAGATCTTCATGCCAACCCCAGCCAGCACCAGCAAAGGTGAACGCAGTTAATTCTGACCAACTATCACCATCATAATAATGTTCCTTAACGTCATTAGGAATTACCGCAGGATGAAAATACAATGGCACATCTAGTTCCTCAGTCTTAGCAAAAATTGGCTCGTAGAATGGATCATCAAAAAACTTACCATCATAATAGCCGTGAATCATTGCCCCTTGGAGCCCTTTTTCTTTCACGGCCCGCTCAAGCTCTGCAGCAGTGGCTTTCGGATCCCCAACTGGCAGCACAGCCCAACCACCGAAACGATCAGGATTTGTGGCAATTGCATCAGCCAAATCATCGTTAGCCATTCGGCTCAGATCAATAGCCACCTTTGGATCAAGGTTTTATGGTGAATTATCACCATAGCCCATAATTTGCATTTCAATGTGATTTTTATCCATAAATACCAAACGTTTATTACCCACGCTCGTCAACTCTGTATTGTCTCTTTTGGATTTTGCCATAAATTCTTCAATACTGTGATCCTCTGGATTTTTATGTGGGCTGACTGGAGCTGGCATATAAGGTTTAGCTGCTGCATTGACACGTTCTGATTCCCAGTGTTCTTCTAATGTAATAAATTTCATTTTAATTTCTCCTCGTTTTCTATTTATTTAGTATTTACTTTACGAGACCCATAATAATGATTGCCAAAAATAATTAATAGCCTATTTTGTTGTCAAAAGAGTTAAAATGTCACATAAAAGGGTGATGAATATGAAAATTGTTAAAATGCCACTTGCACATGATCAGCATATTGACAAACGCTTACGGGCCACTCAAAATAAGTTGTTCGTAACTTTGAAAACCTATTTTTCAACTAACCAGCCATTCTCTACAATCCGAGTAGGAACCCTATGCAAAGATGCAAAAATCACACGCCAAACATTTTACCGTCATTACGGTAGCATCGGTGAAATTATTACAGTTAGCTGTGTCAGAATGATCAACCAATTTCTCCAGAAAATTGATCAAGCATCCAATTCCAGTCATATTTCTGCACAATTAATTGTAGATGCACTGCTTAACCATCAAACATTATTGGAAACGATGTTTTGGAGTAATGAAGAAGACGCGGTCATACAGTTGATGACTGGCGATATTCTGCGTGCTTACAGTTTCGAAGACATTCACAAAACCCATAAACCTTTCATTGCCGAATTGATGGCTCGCAGTATAATTAGTTTTGCGCAGGTCCTAATAAAATATCCGAATACAAACAAAACAGATTTAATTCGCATTTATAAACGAATGGTCCCGTCGTCTGCCATTTTGGTTACAGAAGACAAAAAATGATAAATATATTTTCTTTTTCGTTACGCAAACAGCTCACCTCATTCCTCTTTTACAATTCAGCAAAATTTTTCAAACAAACATTAAGATGTAAAATCTAAAAGCTAACCACCACGTCAGGCCTAAATAAAGCGTTTTCACGGGCTTTTAAAGAGAAAAAACTTACGATAGTCAGAAATTTATGCTAATGTAAATACCTGTTTGGTAAATAGATAGAAGGAAGTAGAATTATGTCAGAAAGTCAAGAACAAAAATCAGCGGCGTATACTGCCACTGTCCCCGTTAAGCACCCTATGCTAGCCATGATGGGAATGTTAATTGGAGGATTTGTGGGAATGTTAAGTGAAACTTCGCTTAACATTGCCCTTCCAAGCCTAATGGTGAAGCTAAATGTTAGTGTTGGTACAATTCAATGGTTAGTAACTGGATATATGTTAATCATTGGGATTGTCCTTCCACTTTCAAGCTTGCTTACAAAGTGGTTTTCAACCCGCCAACTTATTATTTTTGGATTAGTTGATTTTATCGTTGGTGCTATTATTTCAGCCATTGCACCCAGTTTTACAATTTTGTTGATTGGACGAATGATTCAAGGAATTGCAACTGGCCTGATCTTGCCACTCATGTTCACTGTAGCTACATTAATTTTTCCACCATATAAATTAGGCACAGCAATGGGCTTAATCGGTTTGGTTATTATGTTTGCTCCCGCAATTGGACCCACATTGTCAGGAATTATTTTAGGTACACTTTCATGGCGCTGGATCTTCTGGCTTTTCGTACCTTTTTTGCTTGTTGCAACATTTTTTGCCATTAAGTACCTACCTAATGTAAACAAGCTCACAAAACCCAAAGTTGATGTTCTCTCAATTTTGCTATCCACAATCGGTTTTGGTGGCCTGGTCACAGCCGTAAGTATGGCAAGTAACTATGGTTGGGGATCAGCCGCGGTTTTAATAACTTTAGTAGTTTCTTTGCTAATCCTCTTCGCATACATCTATCGTCAACTACATTCGAAAGCTCCTATCTTAAATTTCCATGTTTTCGAACGTCCTAATTTCAGAATCGGCGCCATTTTGGTGATGCTAGACTTTGGTATTATTCTTTCATCAATGTATCTACTACCAATGTTCTGGCAAAACGGTTTAGCAATTGCCGTTGCATTAACTGGTATTGTTATGTTGCCTGGTGGTGTTGCAAACGCAATATTCTCTGCAGTTTCTGGACGTCTGTATGACCGTTTCGGAGCTCGCCTATTAGCAGTTATTGGTTTCTTAATTGTGATTATTGGTGTCATTATGCTATTATTTGCAACTTCACATTCTGCAGTTTGGTACGTTATTTTGGCCCATATCGTTATTATGATTGGAGCCCCCGTTGCCATGTCACCTACTCAAACATTTGGATTAAATGCTTTGGATGCACATACTGCTGGTGACGGAAGTACAATCATGAATACTTTCCAACAAATTATTGGTGCAATCTCAACAGCTGTTGCTACAAGTCTCCTTGGCTTAGGACAACATGCTTCTTCTTCACCTTTGAATTCACAAAATGCTTTTACAAATGGTGTCCACTTTGGATTATTTTTCACCTTGGCACTAGCAATCATTGCTTTCTTGCTATCATTTACAATAAATGATAAATCAGAAGAAAAATAAAATTAAAATAACTTAATAATCACAAAAAGCTTATTCAGAAATTTATTCTGAATAAGCTTTTTAATTACCTTTTTTCATGTTGATAATAGCGAACTTTTAAGCAATCAAGGATTAAGGTAGCAATGATAATGAGAATGATAACTAGCGCAATCCAAGTCCACGAAACTGATACTGTAATCCAGCCAAAACCAACTAAACATGTGGCTACAATAATATCCAACGCAACCATTGATGCAACCCAGTTACTTGGTCGTGAGTGCCAAAAGGTGCCCTCAGTTCGCGTCATTAAAATTGTTGTCATCGCTGAATAAATTAAATAAAGAAACATAATTGAGCTAATTCCAGCCTGCGATAAAAATGTTTTTGAAACGAAATACCACAAAAGTCCCAATCCAACCACTAACCAGCTAATTGTGAAAATCGCAGCAATTTTTGACAGCTTCGGTAAATCCCAATGCTCAGGGGTTTTCGATGGCACAGCTTGATCTGTACCCAAAACTAAGGTAACCATATCATTCATCACCACGATAAAAACGATTAGGCTTAAAGATACCGGAAAGAACCCTGTAAAAATAAATCCAAAAGTTAGCAGTGCAGCAAGCTCAGCCGTCCGCGCTAATTTAGTAATCGTCCAAGTCATCATTCGACGATAAACACGATGACCACTGTCAATGACTTTCATAATGTCTAACAAACTATCATTGGTTAACACTACTTTCGCCGCATTTTTGGCCACATCAGTTGCCGTGGACACCGCTATTCCCACGTCAGCTTGTTTTAGAGCTGGCGCATCATTAATACCATCGCCGGTCATTCCGACGACCTTTCCTTGTTTCTGTAAGGCCTTAACAACTTTAAACTTATCTTCAGGAAAAACATTGGCGTATCCATCATAGTCAAGCGGATTCTTTAATGCTTCATTAATATCAGAAATGCGATTACCAATCCCAACTTTTGAGGCAATTACCGTTGCAGTTTCTCGCGTATCACCGGTCAACATAATCACTTTGATCCCACGATTACGGATCTTTTGGATTGCTTCTTGCGCATCTTCTTTAGGAACATCTGTCAACCCAAGCAATCCCACAATATTAAGTTTTTGCTCATTCCGAATTCCAACTGCCAAAACCCGCGCACCATTAGCACTAATTTTTTTAATGTCCTGCATATAACTTTCAGGTACACTGCTTATTTTCTGTAAAGCATTGGGTGATCCCATCACTATGTCTTCTGTATGATTATCCACCGTAATCGTTGCAGTTGAGTATTTTACAGACGGATCAAATCCCGTAAAACTGGTTCGAGGAATTTCTTGTAATTTTCGTTTTGCAAATTCATTTCGAATTGCCAGATTGATCGCGTCCGTAGCCGTCTCATCAGTAGCGGTGTTTGCTAGGGCTATTAAATGATCTTCATCATATTTTGGATCATAAATAATCGTTTCGGAAACTTGGGATTGATTTTTCGTTAACGTCCCAGTCTTATCAATCAACAATACATCTAAACTCGCTGCTTCTTGAATTCCCGTCAATCCGGTCACTAGGACCTGTTGTTTAGTGAGTTCCTTTGCCTCCAAAGAATTTGCAACTGTGAAACTAGATGGCATTGAAATTGGAATCGTAGCAATGAAAAGAATTACCAAAAATGGAAGTAATTGTTGCCAAGCTGTCCCCTTTGCAATCGCCGCAATCACTAAAATTACAGCAAGAACAACATCTAAATAGGCAAGATAACGCACAATATTAAATAGCAGAACCTGAAGCCGACCAGGTGCCTCTGACTTTTGTGAAAGCTCTACAGTTTTACCATACGAACTTTTTGCCCCTGTAGCACTGACTTCTGCAATTATTTCTCCGTGCGTAATTGTGGAGCCGGAGGGAACTTTTTCATCAACTGCCACCGTCACATCAGCAGATTCACCAGTGAGCGCTCCCTGGTTAACACTAACCGTGCCCTGAAGCACCTGCAAATCGGCGGAAACAATATCACCGACTCGTTGATGCACAATATCTCCCGGAACCAGTTGCTTTGAAGAAATAAATTGCCAAGTGCCATTTCGACATGCTCGCACTGAAATGCTTAACTTTTTATGCAAATAACCGACCGCATTTTTAGCTCTTCTTTCCTGAATCTCACCATCAATGGCTGAGAACAGTAACAATAAAACAATAACTAGTGCTTGAAACTGTTTCCCTAAAAGAAACTCAAAAATTATTGCTGCCTCGAGGAGCCATGAAATTGGGTCCCACATTCTTTTTAAGGTTCCAACAACAACGCCATCCTCTTTTTCGGTCACTTCATTGGAACCATACTGTTTCAATCGTTGGGCAACTTGTTTTGAAGAAAGACCAGACTCAATTTTAAATGCTTTTTCAAAATTGGAAACTACCGCAGTTTGTTTTTCAATCATCATATAACCTCTCATCATTCTAAAAAAACGCCTACCAAAATTTAATTCAGTAGACGTTATTAATTATCATTGCTGATAATGGTTAAGGTGAACATCATCGCCGCATATGAATTGATTTTAATTTATAAAAAAGGCGATACAAATTTACTCGAGTCCAAAAGACTCTGTTAGCACTTAAAAGCTTGTCACCAAGGTGCTACCGTCCCTCTTATTACTGATATTTATGCACGTATCTTTTTCAGGAGGAGATACTAATTTAAGATAAATTTGGCATTGATTACTTAATGATTAGTCAAAATCAACGTCATTAGGGAAGCGAGCAATTCTTGTACTCTTGCCTAAGTCTTCTTCAATTCGTAATAATTCGTTGTACTTTTCAACACGTTCTGAACGTGCAGGAGCACCAGCCTTTAATTGAGCTGAGTTGGTAGCAACTGTAAAGTCAGCAACGAAGGTATCACCAGTTTCACCAGAACGATGTGAAATCATTGTTGTGTAACCATTCTTACGTGATAAACGAACAGCTTCAAGAGTTTCAGTAACAGTACCGATTTGGTTAAGCTTAATTAAAATTGAGTTAGCCAAGCCATTCTTGATAGCTTTAGTGATTAATTCAGGGTTGGTGCAGACAGGATCATCAGCAACGATTTGAACTTTGTCACCCATTTTAGCAGTAAACTTCTCAAAATTATCCCAGTCATCTTCACTGAATGGATCTTCAATAGAAATAATTTCAGGGAACTTCTTAAGAAGACCTTCGTAATACTGACCCATTTCGTCAGCTGATTTATGAGTTCCTTCAAAATCATATTGTTTTGTCTTTGTGTTGTAGAAATATGAAGCTGCAGCGTCAAAGGCAATCGCGATTTCTTTACCAGGTGTGTAACCTGCTTTTTGAATCGCTTCATGTAACATTGTCAATGCTTCTTCAGAAGACTTCAAGTCAGGTGCAAATCCACCTTCGTCACCTAGTCCTGATTGATAACCAGCATCTTCAATAACTTTTTTCAATGTGTGATATGTGTTAGCAATCTTTTCAAAACCATCACGGAAGCTTGTTCGTTCAACTGGAGTGATCATGAATTCTTGCATATCAATACCATTATCAGCATGTTCTCCACCGTTGATAACATTATGGAATGTTTGTGGTAATTCAAGGTCTGCACCGCCAAGATAACGGTACAAAGGAATCTTTTCGAAATTGGCAGCAGCACGGGCAGTTGCCATTGAAACACCGAGAATAGCATTAGCACCTAAACGAGCCTTATTCTTAGTTCCATCAAGATCAATCATAATTTGGTCAACATTGCCTTGGTTAAATGGTGAAACACCTTTCAAGGCTTTGTTGATCTCAGTATTTACATTGTTAACAGCTTTGCTGACACCTTTACCCTGAAGACGATCGCCGCCATCACGTAATTCAACAGCTTCAAGTTCACCAGTTGAGGCACCTGATGGTACTTCGGCACGGCCGAGTGTGCCATCTGATAAAATGACATCTGCTTCAACAGTTGGATTGCCTCGAGAATCAAAAATCTCTCTTGCTTTAACCTGATCAATATATACTGACATATAAAAAATCCTCCTCATATTTTACCTCGAAAAAAAGGACGTCTGCCATAGCTAAATAAGCTTGGCAGACGTCATCAATTATCCGAAAATAATATTAACGCGAACGTCATCGCGTTTAAGTTTTTACAAGATCAGTATAGTTCAGGTTTTTTAATTTTGCAAATTTAAATGTTAAAAATGAAAGCACCAAAACTAATTGCAGTAATTCCCACAATTAAAGAACCTAAGACATACTCTACTGCAATCCAATAACGCCGCTCTTGAATTAAAATTATCGTTTCAAAACTCAAGGTTGAAAATGTTGAAAGGCCCCCACAAAAGCCAACGCCACCCAACGCATACAGATTGCCAGTTTCTAACGTTAATGTTGCAAACATGCCCAATATTAAACAGGCTAAAACATTAATTATTAAGGTTCCAAAAGGAAAATAAGACGGGACCCGTTTTTTTATATATTTTGTCATCTCATAACGCAAAATTGCCCCAAAACTTGCACCGATTCCAACCAAGCTCACTGTCACCATTCTGATTTGTCCTCCCTTGGATGTAACTTCTCACCAAGAAGAATTCCCAGCCACGCACCAATGATGCCACTAATCAAGCTCAAGGCTGCATAGCCAAATCCCAATAAGTATTGATGATTAGCTAATAGATCAAAGATTTCTAATGAAAATGATGAAAAAGTGGTAAATGCCCCAATCAACCCGGTTCCGATTCCCAAAGTTAACCTCGCTGAAATACGTTCATTCAAACTCCACGCGGTTGTTATTAAAGCCAATAGAAAACTACCGATGATATTAATAAATAGTGTCGGCACAGGAAAATAATCTCCAAATGGAATCAGTTGATCGAGCCCATAACGTAAAATACCACCTGCAAACGCAAAAATCCCAATAACTAGTTCATCCATTTAGGACATCTCTTTTCTAAACCGTTTAAAATCATAGTTAATAGTTTACCAAAATTTTTGGTTTCTGAAAAGAACGTTATTTTCATGCTGGTTTTCAAAATTTCATAAAACAGGCACAAACAGGATAAATAAGGAGAGTACAGGAATTGAACCTAAGCAGCTGTTGCCTGTATGAAGACAAGCTTGAAATGAAGATTTAAAAAAAACGCTTTTTGCCAATATGCCAGATTTTTGGTATACTTATTTAGTAAATTCTGGAGAGTTGGCAGAGTGGTAATGCACCGGACTCGAAATCCGGCGAACCGGCTTATACCGGCGCGCAGGTTCAATTCCTGTACTCTCCTTAAAATAATAGAAAAGTGTTGCCATAATTTGTCCTGATTGGACATCTTATGACAACATTTTTTTACTTACTTTAATAAAACTGGGCTTGTTCCCTTCACTGCCTGTTTTATCTAAACCGCCACTTGCCCTAGTATCAAAAGATGGCTCGTTGATCAAACTTACCACATATGTGGCCACACTTAAAAAAAAGATTTCTGACCAATCGGGCAATCGCACAGTCTGCAGCTAAATTTAGAACTAAAGGCTCCAATTCGGTTTAAACTGTCAAAGTTTTTTTGATAAGTCCATAAAAAGCAAATTTAAAAATTTCTCACAAGTAAGTTACAATGGAAATACTGTTATCATTTTCTGCTTCAAACGAAAGGAATCTCCACAATGGGAAAAATCATTTTATCTGGTGCCACAGCCTACATATCGACAAGTATCGATTACTTGATCATCTTAATGCTTATTTTTAGCCAGGTACGATCTCACAAACAGCGATGGGCCGTTTACTTAGGCGATCTGTTGGGAACCGGGACCTTAGTTTTGGCCGCTTTGATATTGGCCTTCATTCTCCACCTTGTACCAGCCGAATGGGTACTCGGAATACTGGGTATCATTCCAATTCTTATGGGGCTTAAGCTCTTAATAAAAGGTGAAGAAGATACGGATGACATTGTTCATGAAACCCTATCCAGTCACCGGGGCTTAATGTTGAACGTCGCTACGATTACAATTGCAACTTGTGGTGCAGACAATATTGGGATTTATGTCCCATTTTTTGTGACCCTTTCCCCATCTGCCATAGTCATTGTATTGCTTACCTTTTTAGTCATGCTAACCCTATTCTTTATTGCTGGGTACAGCCTAGTAAAAGTCCCGATAATTGCGGGCATTCTGGAAAAATATGGTCGTTGGTTGACGGCGGCAGTTTATATTTTAATTGGCCTGTACATTATGGTAGAAAGCGGCACTTTAACTAAATTTCTATCATTAATATAATGCTAAGTAATCCGGATTGGCGTAAAATGAAAATCATAAACGTAAAACAAGGGAGTATATCATGTATCAATTACTAACAGATTCAGGCGTTGACTTACCCTACCAACTTCTTGCAGATAATCATGTTGGCTTCGTATCAATGCATGTGGATATCGACGGCCAGGACTATACTGATGATTTAGAACATAAATTTGATCTTAATCATTTTTACCAACAAATTGATAAGGGCGTTATGCCTTCAACAGCCCAAATTAACATTGGTCAGTTTGTTGAGTTTTTCAAGCCTTATGTAAAAAAACAAATTCCTATTTTATACCTAGGTTTCTCATCTGGTTTAAGTGGCACCTTTAATAACGCTAAAAATGCTAAAAAAATGCTAGTACAAGAGTATCCCGATGCTCAAATATTTTTAGTGGATTCTCTTGCCGCTAGCTGTGGCGAAGGATTAATGGTACTTGATGCAATTGACAAGAAAAAAGCTGGCATGGACATTACTGAACTAGCTGACTGGTTAGAAACAAACCGCCTGCGTTATCGCCAGTGGTTTACAGTTGATGATCTGAATTATCTGTATCACGGTGGTAGAGTCTCACGGGCATCAGCTGCTGTTGGGTCGCTCCTCCATATCAAACCAGTAATGGATGTAGATACGATGGGTTACTTGCGAGTGGTTAGCAAAGCCCGCTCGCGACGAAAATCACTAAAAGCACTGGCAGACAATACGCTTGAAACGTTGGCAAACCGGGATAATCCCCGCATCGTCATTGCAACTAGTCAAGCTGATGAGGCTGCTCAACTAGTTAGCGATCATATTCATGAAAGCATCCCTGAAGCTCAGGTCTTAATTGAGCATATCGGACCAACCATTGCTAGCCACACTGGTTTAGGATGTGTGGCAGTCTTCTCCTTAGGTAATTCAGAACGTAAATAAATTTAACGATTATCCAGACTAGCATATTGCTAGTCTTTTTTTGATCTTAGGTCAATTAATTCCCGAATATCACTAGAATTTTTCAATTTTGCCCGATACTGATCATGCGTGGTTGGATCCACAAATTTTGTTCCGGGCGTAAAGTGAATATCTTCGGTTCCTGCTTCTACAGAAGTTTTGTAGTACCATTTTTTAAATCTCAAAAAATCCAATTGGCTTTGCATTTCATGAACTTTATCCTCTAAAGCGCCCTCTTCTTGATCTAAATAATCATATCGCTCCTGGAGTGTCCCATCCCCTTGCAAACATAAACTAATGAAGTTCCCGATGTCTTTGATAGGTACGCCACTCTTTTTTAAACAATTAATCACTTCAAGAAAATTAAAATCATTATCTTTAAATTTACGTCTGCCAGCGGCATCTCGATCTACAAAAGGAAGCAATCCTTTTTTATCATAATACCTAAGTGCCGATGTGGTGGTTCCCATTTTTTCTGCTGCTTCTCCAATTGAATAATTCAAAATATTATCTCCATTTCATGTTTGACTTAAACCCGGGTTCAAGTCGTATGATAACAGAGAATTAAGAAATTATAAATATGAGGAGATAATTTTTATGGCAAATAAAACATGGTTAATCACAGGAACATCAACAGGCTTTGGTCGAAACTTAGCAACTTTACTGGCAAAAAAACCAAATATAAACTTAGTAGCCACTGCCCGAAATGTTGATAAGCTAGCCTATTTAGACAAGTTTAACCAGGGTCAGATCAAAAAGCTAACTTTAGACGTCACCAAGCCAGCGGAAATTGAAGAAGTTGTCAAACAAACTTTAAAATCTTTTGGTTCCATTGATGTTTTAGTTAATAATGCTGGTATTGGGTATTTTGGGACTTTTGAAGAAAGTAATCGCGATGCCGTCAAATATATGTTTGACGTCAACGTATGGGGACTAGTGGATATGACGCGTAGTGTATTAGCCACCATGCGTAAACAAAAATCGGGTGTGATTGTAAATTTTTCATCAATTGGTGGCCTGTTCTCTTTTCCTACCCTTTCGTTTTATCATGGAAGCAAGTATGCAGTTGAAGGCATTAGCGAGGCAATCGCCAAAGAGGTTGCAAATTCTGGTATCAAAGTAATGTTGGTCGAACCAAGTGGTTTTAGAACCGACTGGGCCGGTCGCTCCTCAGAAAAAGTACTACCTGAAATTAAAGACTACGAGCAATTCAAACAATTTATTGTCGCTAATACTGAAGGCGCCCATCACGAAGCCGGTGATCCAGAAGCAGCGGCAGTGTTTGTACACAAACAAAGAACTCTCGGATCGTTGAACTGAGGCTTGCCTCCAATAACGTTAAATATTAATTTGCAAAAAAAGTAGCAAACTCAAATCTGGAGTTTGCTACTTTTCTATCTATAAAGACTTAATTTTACGGGCCGGTACACCACCAACTAATGTGTTATCTGAAATATCTTTCGTAACGACTGCTCCGGCAGCAATCACCACGTTATTGCCGATTGTCACCCCCGGCATAATGGACACTTTGCCACCGATCCACACATCATTACCAATTGTGACTGGTGAAGCCTGGGCCAAATATTTACGGCGCCCTTCTGGAGTCATGGGATGATTAACCGTGTAAATATCTACATTTGGTCCAATCATCACGTTATGACCCATCGTGACCGGTGCAATATCCAAAATCGTTAAATTATAATTACTTAGAAAATCTTCACCCACATGAATATTTTTGCCATTGTCACAATTAAAATTTGCTTGGACTGACACTCGCTTACCAGTTGAGCCAAAAATTTCTTTAATTTTTTAGTTTGCGCTTCGGGATTATTTGCAGAAATTTGGTTAAACTCCTCGCATAGATGAGCAGCACGTGCCTTTCGCTTAGCTACCTCACTGTCTAAAAAATAATATTCCTCGCCAGCCTCTAACTTTTCCAATTCAGTCATCATATCACCTCATATTCCATGTTAGCACTTAGACTCTGGTTTAAGTCCAGCAATTAAGGGAATGTTTTTCTCATTAGCTTTAACTATTACTTAATTTCACCCTTACGAAACGCTTCAATCATCGTTTTCGTCAAGCTAAGGGTTGTATCATCTTGCGGAAGCTTATCACGATCGAACCACTTTGCCATTGCCAATTCTGCTTCATCAGAATGGTATTCTTCGGTTGTATAAGCATCCGGACCCACATTATCGGCAAAAAATCCCATTAAAACAGATTGGGAAAATGCCCACGGCTGACTTTTATAGTATTGAATGTGATTAACTTGTAACCCTGTTTCTTCAAAAACTTCTCGTCTGATCGTGTCTTCAAGGGTCTCCCCAACTTCAACGAATCCTGCGATTAGCGCGTATCGTTTATAGCCAACAGCATATTTAGTTAATAACAATTGGTCGTTTTTCTTTACACCCACAATAATGGCTGGCGAAATTCTCGGAAAGATTTCTGCGTGACATGATGGACAAACTAACTTTCTCTCATTGGTTCCTTTAACTAAGCGATGCCCACAATGCCCACAAAAACGAGTTTGTAAATACCAATTTGCCAAATGGGCTGCTGTGGCGGTGGCAAAAGCTAACCATTTGGGTTGCAGTGTTCTCAACACATTCAAATTTTGGAACCTAAAATCGGTTTTCTCTTTGAGTTCTATATCAAAAAAGAAGAAGCTGCGGCCTTCAATTGATAACAAGTAGTCTGCCTGCGTGAACTCTTTGCCATAGTTTTCTTGTATTTTCTGAAATGTCGGTACCTGAGCAACACCGTCGACATCCCGCATTAGAATTTTATTTTTATTTAAAATTACCACGTAATCCAACGGAGTAATTTCTTTAGGCAGATATTGAATATCTAAAATATGTGGTTGAATCTCTTGAAACATTTAGGTTGCCTCTTTTCAGAATTGTTTGTCTTTTCATAATAAATCTAAACTAAAAAAATAGCCATCAAACATCTTTCAGCATCGAAACATGTTTGATAAGCTATTGCTACTTCAAAGCTACCAGGGTAAAGTTCCTTCGTTTTCAGTAAAGGTACCGGTAGTTTTATCATCTGGGTCAGAGGCAAGTTTAACAACGCGAGCTGCCCCTTCTTCAACATCTTGCATCCCCGGTATCTTAGGGCTATCAATTGAACGACCACCAAATCCCGTAGCCGTCCAACCAGGATTAACAGAATTCACGGTGATTCCAAATTCTTTTAATTCTTTGCTGAGGTCAATTGTTACAAAGTTTACGGCTGCCTTAGAAGATTGATAACCGACTGAACTAACTTGATAAAAACGGGACTGCGGATCACTAGCCAATCCCAAAGAGCCCATGTTGCTTGAAAGATTAATAATCTTAGCCCAGGTAGATTTTTTCAATAGTGGCACCATTGCTTGCGTAGTATCAATTAAGCCAAAGAAGTTAACATCGAACTCTTCACGAATTGTTGCTGTTGAGATTTCTGAAGCTTTTTGATGGGCATCATTGGTCATTCCCGCATTATTAATTAAAACATTTAACCGACCATATTCAGCCTGAATTTTGTCTGCTGCTTTTTTGATACTCTCTTGATCAGTCACATCAAGTTGAATGAGATCAGCTTTAACGCCCAGATCAGTCAACTTTTTTACTGCTTTTTCTCCACGTTCAATATTGCGTGAACCCAGCAAAATGTGTTGACCTTTTTGTCCGAGTTCCTTAGCCGTTTCAAAACCAACGCCCTTATCGGCCCCGGTAATTAAAGTTAATACTTCTTCGTTATCAGCCATCTTTAAAAATCCTCCATTTTTAAAATCAAAATTCTTTCAAAAATATCCTAACACATTTTTAGAATTTAATAACCAGTGTAATAAAACAAATAAGGGGCCTATGTCTCACAACCTGTTGGGTAATAGTAATCGATACAATCGCAAGGCCTCTGCTTTGGGCATGGGTTCTTTTGCGTCAGCAATTTGTTGCGCAAAATTGAAGATTGCCGTACCCAAATATTCACTAATAAAATTCTTAGCTTCTTTTGAATAATCACGTGAAATTAGGATTTTCAACGCTGTTCCGCCAAATAAATCCTGAATCTTAGCTTGCATATGACTCCATTTAACCATTTTAATCAAATCTAGATTTGCATATATCACATCAATAACTGTGATACTGCCGTTCTCAAAATTCACCCGATTTAACGCATCTATCTTCTGTTCAAATTCAGAAATGGCCATTAGAAACTGAACCATCACAACATCTTCAATTCCTTGATGATGTCGGTAAAATGTCGCTCTTGAAACTCCTGCACTTTCACATAATGCTTTGATTTCAATTTGATCAAAACCGATGCCCTCTTGCCATTTTTGCTTGAGTGTTTGAATTAATTTTGATTCCGTTTGTTGTTTGCGTTTATCAATTTTAAATTGCGCATCTAAAAACATTTTTGCCATATTATGTAGTGAGCCATCTCCTGCTTTGACAGCTCTTAATCTCCTTTGTTTATGATTCTTCTAACATCATCAAGATTTGTGCTACGCTCTTTTTAAAATCAGCCTGTCTCACTTCAATACTATTTCCATCATTATCATGCGAATTGACTGATTCTCCGAGCATGAAGTCAGAAAGCAATGCGGTCCCACGCCGAATCGTCTCAGCATCACGCGTAAGTTGTCCCAGGTATAAAGGTAACATGTCATATAAGCGGTGATATTGTGTCGCGACATCTACGTACTTTAAATACTTGGATACCGCCGCAAAATCATGGGGAATGACATCACTATATTTATCAAATGCCACAGTGTATGTTAATTGGATAAGTGCCGCTGCTCCACTTAATCCAATTAAAGATTGATAAAGCTGGTCCACCAATTCTTGCATGCTTTTCGCAAAAACCTTAGCTCGCAGGTCTTCGGTATTTTTTGTATAGCGATACATGGATTGAGGCTGAATATCTAGACGTTTCGCAACCCGACTTAAAGTAACTGTTTCAAAACCGCTTTTTGCTGCAAGTTCGGTAGCAGCCTCCACAACACGTTCTTCATTTAAAATTCTTTTTTTCATTATTTTCTCCAATTCGAGCTGAATGGCTTGCTAAACTTAGTCACTAAGTTTATAATTCTTGTTAAACTTAATAACTAAGTTTATCATAAAATCTTGATATTCATCAATCAATATAATTATAACGAGTTTCCGATTGTGACTGAGATATCAAACTTATAAGGAGAACTATTATGAAAATTGGAATTATTGGTGCCACCGGTAACTTTGGTAACGTTGTTTTTAATGAAGCACAGGATCGTGGTCATGAAGTCACGGCCATTGTTCGGAATGCAGCTAAGGCTAAAAAAATGCTTGGTGATGATATAAAGGTCATCGAAAAAGACGCCCTCTCACTTACCAAAGCGGACCTGAGCGGTTTTGATGCGATTGTTAACGCATCTGCGATCCAACCAGCCTATCTAAACTTGGATCTTGCAACAAAACTAGTTAGCTTCTTCCGTGAGGATGAGCATACCCACTTATTATTCATCTCTGGAGCAAGTTCCTTAATCAAAGCTGATGGTACGATCCAGATCAACGACATTTTAAAAACATTTGCTGGACAACCTTGGATCGATACTCCCCTGCAACAAGTTCATGAACTACAATTTCTACAATGGATTGATAATGTGAAATGGACTGTTATGACCCCACAAAGTGACTTTATTGCTGGTGATAAGACTAAGTATCGCCTTGGAACTAACGAAATTATGACCGATAAAAATGGCAAATCTCAAGTTTCATTTGGTAATTTTGCCGCAGCTTTAGTTGATGAGTTAGAAACACCTAAACACGTTCAACAACAGTTCACCGTCGTTGATGATTAATCTCTCCATCACGGACAACACGCTAATCCCCCTCACCGGTGGTTGGCGCGTTTTTTTATACAAATCAAAAAATAAGGCAAAAAAAGTAAAATATAGTTTACTTACTTTTTGTAAGCTGGTATACTATGCTCAACAAATATAAAAGCACTAGCCAAGGGAGGCAATCATTATGAATACAAATTTACTGGGACTTCACCACATCACCGCGATTACTTCTAGCTCACCAAAGATCTTTAAATTTATGACCGAGATTCTTGGGTTACATCTAATCAAAAAAACGGTTAATCAAGACGACGTTCGTACCTATCATTTATACTTTACAGATGATATGGGAAAAGCCGGAACAGATTTGACATTCTTTGATTTTCCTGGTATTCCAAAGGGTAAACAAGGAAAAAACGGTATTACTCGGATTGGATTCCGTGTTCCAAATGACAAGGCCCTTGACTGGTGGCAAGACCGCTTTGACGAATTTGATGTTCGTCACAAAGAAATTAAAACGCGTTTTGGAGCCAAGTACCTTTATTTCTATGATTTTGACGATCAGCAATATCAACTTGTATCAGATGAAATTAATCATGGGGTTCCGGCTGGCGATCCATATCGTCACAGTCCCGTACCTGCAGAATACGCCATCAGCGGCTTAGGACCTTCCTTTGTCACGGTTGACTATCCCGAACAATTAAATAAGGTCTTAACTGAAGTGATGGGCTTCACAAAATTGGATACTGAAGATGGCAAAACTCTTTATGAATTACACGACAGCGGCCATGGCGCCCAAATTGTCACAGAAACAAGCGTTGTGCTACCAGATCAATTCCAAGGTTTCGGAACTGTGCATCACATGGCGTTTCGAACTGAGGATGCCGAAAGTCTGAATTGGTGGATCAAACGGATTCAAGGAGCACGCCTTGCCCAATCTGGGTTAGTGGATCGATTCTACTTCAAGTCAGAATACTTCCGTCCTGGTCGTGGCGTACTCTTTGAAATTGCTACCGATGGCCCTGGATTCTTACTAGATGAAACTTATGAAGAAGCTGGCGTTCATTTGGAATTACCACCTTTCTTGGAAGATCAACGTGAAGATATTGAAGGACACCTTGTAGATTTTAATACGGAACAAAAAACGGAGGATTAACAATGGCTAACGAACAAGCCCATGTTTTCTTCAAATCAGGAGACCCTGCTGTCGCCCCTATTCTGATGCTTCATGGTACCGGTGGTGATGAAGAGGATCTCTCAAAAATTGCCAGTTATCTTTCCCCATCTAGTCCGCAATTAGGGATTCGCGGACACTTGATTGAAAACGGACAAACCCGTTATTTCAACCATACTGAAGATGGCGGTTTTGATCTAGAAAGTTTAGATTCTGAAACCGATTGGTTGTTGGAAGCTATCGACACCTACTCTGAACAGTATCATCTCAACCAGGAAAAAATGATTGTGGTTGGTTACTCCAATGGTGCCAATGTGGCCGCGTATGCTTGGTTAGCAAAACACCCTCTTTTCAAGAAGGCCGTGTTATTTCATCCGATGGTGTTGACCCAAGTCACGACACTACCCGATCTTTCTAACGTTAGTTTGTGGGCATCACATGGTGCACAGGATCCGATCGTCTCTAAAACAAACTTCGATGAACTGATGCAAACTCTTGATACAGCACATGCTGATATTTCCATTTTTGAACATGAGCAATCACACAACATTAACGAACCTGAATTAGTCAGTGCTAAGGCATGGGTAACCGCCCATTTAAATTAAATGCACATAAAAACTCAGCAAACCTATTGTGAATTTAGGTTTGCTGAGTTTTTTGTTTAATAACTTTTTAAATATAATTCATTCTTAAAATCTTGCATACGTGACATTTTGATCAATATAACCGTTAAAAAAGGTCTTTACTTCGAATGTGATAGTATAGATTCATTATTATTTTATTGATAACCACTATTTTAGACCTTATTAATTAGCCTTTCATTCTTTTCAACGTACGCCAATCCCAAAAAAGTGCAAGCAGCGAAAAAATCATCACCATAGGAAAGAGCGCACGTAAATCCATCCAGAACATTGCCAAAACGATGCCAAACACGGGAACGATGATAATATATCTATACATGCCAAATTTAAGAAAAACCCATTTTTTATATTTTCCAGGAATAAAACTACTGATAATCAAAAGTACGGGTAACCCAACACTTACGATTGTTTCAATATTCATATCTTATTTACCTCCTTAGAAGGTGTGAAAAGATACGCCACCTTGATAATTCATATCCATGTAAATATGTTTCTTGCGGTGTGAATTATTATAAGCATTTAGTCGCCGGGCTACATGCTGAAAATATAGTGCTCCTGATCCTGCAACGGCGGTCGCAACTCCAGAAGACAACACAGTACTTACAATTCCAAGTCCAGTAAGAGTTTCAGCATGACTATAAAACCTATTCACAATATAATTCACTGCTGCATTTGTTTTAAAATAAACTCTTTCTCCCCACCAGAACCATTTGTGACTTAGTCCCTTAACAGAAGCTGATCGTGCCATAATTTGAGGAGTGTGTGTATTCTCGTTAATTTCTTTTGTTTCTGGATTAATAGTGTATCCATTTTTTCGGATAGTATCGTTAGTGGTAGAAATTTGTGTTTCGATAATGTCTCTCAGATCTGGCGTAACCATCGATGTATTAAGAATAAATTGATTATCTTTTACTACCACAAATTTGTCTACTTTTTCAACTTCTGACTGCGACAAAAATTGTTTCTCATTCCCCCCCTGTAACTGTTCTGCACCGGTTGTTGCAGCCTCAGCATATGTAATTGATCCTCCAAACGACAACAAAATTGAAGCTACAATAATTTTAATTACTAGCTTTCTCATAAAAAATCCCCCCATATTTTATTTTGTTAAAATGGATTTAGGTCAAGAATCTGGACACATTTTATGTATAATTTAAGCGACTAATTTTTCCTTTTCATTTGGAGTTAAATAATCAATGCTACTGTGAATTCGAGCACTGTTATAAAAGCTCTCAATGTAGCTGAATATTGCAGCATTTGCTTCTTCAAAATCCTGATAATGGTGTTGGTAAACCTCTTCTTTTTTCAAACTGGCGTGAAATGATTCCAAACATGAATTGTCATAGGGACAGCCACGCTTGCTATAAGAATGGCGAATATGGTGTTGCGCTAAGATCTGTTCAAAGCCAGCACTGCGGTACTGGCTACCCAGATCGGTATGCACAATTAAGTTATTAGTCGTCTTTCTAGTTTCAAAGGCTTGTTGAAAAGTGCTGATCACAAGATCAGCAGTCATATGACGGCTGATTTTATGGGCAATGATTTTACGTGAATATAAATCCTGAATGCTTGATAAATAACACCAGCCATTGGCTTTGGTGTGAATATAAGTTATGTCTGCACACCACTTTTGATTTGGACTGGTTGTACGAAAATCTTGCGCGAGTATATTTGAATAATCAGTCGCATCAATATCATTAGTTTGTTGATAATGCCACTTCTTGCGCGTGATTGATTTTAACCCCATTTGGCGCATTAATCGTTGAACTAGCTTAATACTGGCAGTCTTACCTTCTTTTTGTAACGCTTTTAGAATTTTAGGTGCCCCGTAGATACGTCTAGAATTAAAGTAAATGCGTTTAATCGACTGGCTAAGTGTCTTACGACGCTTGGCTTGTGGCGATACATGATTCTGCTGATGTTCATAGTAAGTTGAGCGTGGAACTGAGAGTACTTTACAGGTTTCTTTGATACTATGGTGCTTCAAATTAATATCAACGGCTGTCTGCCAGTCATCTGGGTTTACTTTTTGGCGAATATGGTTAAGGCTTTTTTTAAGATGTCATTCTCACTTTCTAGCTGTTTCAAACGTTTTTGCAACGCTAAAACATCTGATTTGGAAATTCCACTTCCTTTGTCTTCTTTATATAGATTAATCCATTTGTAAATAGTTACATTTGATACACCATATTCGTCTGTAAGATCAGCTACCGGGGCGCCATCCTGGTACAGCTTGACAATCATTTTTCTAAAATCTACTGAGTACTTTTTCTTGGTCATAAAAACACAATCCTTCCTATTATGGAATTATACTAAATCGTGTCCATGATTTCATACTACCTTCAAAACGCTTTAATTGTATATCACTTAACCTCAAAAAACAATTCTATTTTAATACGTAAGTTATTTAAACGTTTAAAGTACCATCGCTATTATCTTCCCAAATTGTTAAATTAAGTTAGAAAGAAGTTAATACCTCATCTGTGATATGTTTCATAAAAATTTTAATAGGCGTTTTATAGCCTAAAGACTTACGTGAGATATGATTTCTTCTTGTACTGATTTGTTGAACAAATTCGTCAGATTAATCACAAAAATCTAACAACTTTTCAAGGCCCTCTTTTCGAAGAAGCCCATTATTATTTTCGTTAAGTCCTCGCTGATTAGGTGTACCAACTTGAGCAAAGTACGTACTAATATCGTGTTTGTTGGAAATTCCTTGCCAATCAGCAAATGCTGTATTTTTCATTGGTAACTGATGGACATCAAAATAACCACGTTTGAACATTCTGTAAAGTGTTCGAGCATTACAGCTAATCTGGTGTTCTGAACGACCGATGATCGTGTCAGGCGTCCAACCATCTTTTTATGCGTTCGTTAATGTAGTCAGTCTCGTCAACGGGCAAAATAATACGTTTGCGCCCACATTTGGCCTTGTTTTTGATGTAGCGTTCCTGATAATCAACAACGCTTAGGCCATCTTCTAAAGCGTGATAAACATGATAAATTGTTTGTTTTGAGCGCCTAAGGTGCTGAGATACTTTATAAGCTTTTTCACCATTTTTCCAGAATGCATATATAGTTGTGAGTTCAGTTGTGCTAAGATGTTTGTAGGTCATTTGTGGTCATCACTTTCTATTTTATTAGCGTAGAATGAAAGCTTACCACAAATGGCTTTTTTGTTTTTTTCTAACTTAATTTTACAAACGGCGTACAAAAATACTCGTACCCAATCAGAATTCTGTTTCTGAGTGAATACGAGTTTAATTTCATTTTATTAATCTTTCAAAACATCTTACCTAAGCTTTGTCTCAATTTTACTTTGGTCGTGTAATTCGATAAGTTTTTCCAAGATTTGCGTATTGGGGACCAGCTAATCTAGCAACCGGCTTTAAAGCCTTCGCATCGATATAATTCTTTTCTTGATTCAAAATTGTCTCGTCAAAATACATCTCAACAACTTTCAAAATAAACATATCGGTAATGATCTGATCATGAGCATCTTTAATAGGCACGTATTGATAAACTTGGACTTCAAAACGAACCTTAGCAGCCTGCAACCCCGGAACTGCCACAAGTTTACTTTCAACTGTTTCTAAATTAGTGTCTGCCAACTCGGTTTCCTTGGCATCCAAACTGGCCGCAGTCTGATTCATTTTATGCACGAGCCCTTCCGAAACAACGTGAACAACCGCTTCTTTGGTATCGATCAAATTACGGGCAGTATCTTTTATGCTGCCATCTTCCTTCCGTAAAATTGAAACGGAAACAAGCGGTTCCTTGCCAGCAACACCACTAAAAAAGCTGAACGGTGCCAGATTAATCACACTTTTATCCCGATTATAGGTTGTGATCCACGCAATCGGACGGGGAATCACGCTGCCACTAATAAGTTTGTAGGCTTCTTTAGCTGCTAAATCCTGGCTATTTATTGAAATCAACTTGATCACGCTCCTTATTTTATGTAAGCAAGTGTAACTTATTTAACCACACTCTGGCAACTGATTCAGTTTTCAGAGTGTTTAAGCCAACAGCTGCTTATACAACCAAAATCCAATCAAGAAGGTTAGAACATCTGCCACCGGTTGAGCCACGATAACACCCTGAAAGCCAAACACGGCCGACAAAATTATAATTGCAATCGCAAAAATCACACCTTGCCGAGAAATTGCCATAACTAAAGCTCCAAGTGCTTTGCCAGCGGATTGAAAAATTGTCGTAAACACAAGGATTGCACCAATGAATGGGGCTGTTATCAAAAGCCACCGTAACATGATGGTACCCATGGAAATAACAGCAGCGTTACGCATGAATAATGCCATTATTTGTGGTGCAAAAATCATTAAAATCACTGCACAGATTAAGGCGTATACAACTTCAACCATAAAATCAAATCTCACAATATCTTTGAATCGCTGTTTATCTCCAGAACCATAATTATAACCAATCAACGGCTGTGCACCAAAGGCAAAACCAACCATAATCAACATCACGACCATGTATATTTTTAACACGATCCCCATTGATGCAATCGCCGTCGCCCCATAGGGAGCCAAATAATTATTTAACATCATGACTCCGAAGCTTTGCATAAAATTTGTCAACGAAGCTGGAATTCCAATACTTAAAACATCACGCATGGCAGTCTTCGAAACGTGCACCTTTTTAAGGGATAAAGAGAGTACCTGAGAATCTTTAATCATGAAATAAACCAACAAAGAAGTATTCAACATATAGCCAATTACATTTGCCAAACCAACGCCAATGGCTCCCCAGTGAAAACTAAACAGAAAAATTGGATCTAGGATAATTGTCAACACCGTTCCTGAAATCGTTGCAATCATTGATTTGGTGGCTAACCCTTCCGTCCGAATAATATTACCGGGTACCAAAGACACAATAATAAAGACTGCCCCCATTGCCAACATGCGGTAAAAATCGGCCGCATATTGATAAGTTTGTGAAGTCACCCCCATTACTCCCAAAATTGGCCGTTCAAACACCAACATTAAAACCGTTAAAAATAAGCTGAATACAATGGAACTGTAAAAACAAAAACTACTAAGGCGGGCACTTTCGTCATGTTTCTTTTTACCCAAAAGCCGTGAAATTGCTGCGCTCCCACCTAACCCAAAGATATCGCCGATTGCCAGCATAAATGAAAATAATGGGGTTCCTAATGCAATGCCAGCAACTAAGTCTGCATTACCAGTTTGTGCCACAAAAAATGTGTCAGCTAAATTGTAAATCATACTAGTAACCATGCCTAACACCACTGGCAAGGCGATCTTCATATACACCTTTGGAATTGGCGCATGCGCGAATAATTCATCCATATCCATAATTGTTTCCTCCTTCCATAAAAAAATCCCCAGCCAAAGTAACCTGAATCCGGTTGCTTTGCCCTGGGGTTTTAATACCTCTTACATTAACTCGATATTTCTCAATTAATTCTACTACTGGGTTTTATTTTTGTCCAACATTGTTTGAAAACGGCTTCTTACTTTTTAGTAGTGAGCCAATCCTCTGCTTTCGCATAGACCTTGGCAACATCATCCGGACGATCAATCCCCAGTAAATCGGAACTGATTTTTCCACCAGCAGCCTGACGAACATAAGCCAAAAATTGATATGAAGGACGTAATCCTTCAAGTTCTTTAGGATCAATTTTTAAAGTTGTCCCTGGCACGACTGGCCGTAAATTATCACTTTCGTTGATTGAAATCATACTTGCAATCTTCCAATCTTGATCGCGTTTTTCCACCCGATAGATCAAACGACGGTAAGATTCAATTTCCATTAAAACACCTTTGACAATCATCCGCATATGGGGTCGTTGTAGGTAATTCCACATAAGCTCGAGTGCCGTTTTGATGCACAACAGGAGTACTAATACTACCGAAAATTGAAAACTTAGGATCAACTTCCGCAGGTTCCCCATGTAAAAAGCTGTCTAAACTACCAGCCTGCCAACTAGTTGCCACCGTCGAATCTGGGTAGTAGCAATCTGCTAATTCCTTAACGTGCCGTACTCGGTATAAACGTTCTCTGGCCACTAATTGACTAATTTCAGCGTAATCATTCATAAAATTTCCTCCTAATTCTTAGATCGATAAGTTTCTTTTCTTTAAATAATATTCCGGCTAATTAAGTCCTCATACTAATTACCCATAGTATAAGTGTTTTTACACATGAATAGAAGAAACTTATGAAACGGATTTCCTCTAAATGTCGCAATATAAAAAATTTAAATGTAGTCATAAAATAGACCTCTTGGCATCCAAGTTTAAGTGTTTATAATCAAATTAGATAAGTGAGTGATTACTCACTTATCTAAAAAAACATTAGAGGAGATTATTTTTTTATGAAAGAAGCAATAATTTCATTAACACACTTAATGAAAAAATTTAGTTCGCAAACTGTTTTAAAAGATGTAACACTCGCTGTTAAACCAGGCGAAATAGTTGGCTTGATTGGCCCATCAGGTGCTGGAAAATCAACAATTATTAAAACTACGCTTGGAATGGAAGTTGCTGATGGTGGTTCCGCAACCGTGTTTGGTAAAACAATGCCTAACCGACAATTGCTTTCTAAAATTGGCTATATGGCTCAAACTGATGCGCTTTATGACTCATTAACTGCTAAAGAAAACTTAGCTTTTTATGGAAGAATGAAAGGCCTTAATAAAACAGAGATTCAAAATGAAATTGAACATGTCATTCGTGTCGTGGATTTGTCTCAAGACTTAAATAAACGAGTCAGTGGATATTCTGGTGGTATGATGCGTCGCCTTTCACTGGCAATTGCGCTACTAGGTAATCCCAAATTATTAATTCTAGATGAACCAACTGTGGGTATCGATCCAGCCCTTCGTCGTCAAATTTGGCGAGAATTAGCGAAAATAAGAAATGAAGGTCGTGCCATTTTAATCACAACCCATGTCATGGATGAAGCTGAGCTAGTTGATAATGTGGCACTAATCCTGGATGGAAAAATTATGGCTTTTGACACTCCAAAAAAATTAAAACAACAATACCAGGTCAACACAATTGAAGATGTATTTTTGAAAGCAGAAGGTGTAGAAAAATGAGAACAATTACAATTATGAACCGCGTTTTAAAAGAGCTTTTCCGAGATAAACGAACTTTAGCGTTGATGTTTTTGGCACCAATTTTAGTCCTAACTTTGATGAATGTCGTGTTTTCAAGCAATTCTTCCACAACAGTCTCAATTGGCACAGTTTCAGTTTCGAAAAGTGTAAATTCTGATCTCAATAAGATTAAACATGTTAACGTTCAAAAATACGCAGATTATGCTTCAGCAAAAAAAGACTTAAAACAAAACAAACTAGATGCAATTATTCAAAAGGCGCATAATAAGTATACATTAACGCATGCAAATACCGATTCTAGCAAAACAATTGCTGTTAAAATGGCTTTTAAAAGTGCCTTAACTGAAAGTAATATGAATGATCTTAAAAACAATTTACTGACTTCAACCACTGCACTAAAAAAAGTACAAAAACAACTTGTGACAACTTCTTCTGCCTTGGCAAAATTGCAGGTACAAACTGCTAAAGCTAATAAGCAAAAATCAATCAATGAATCTACAAAATTACCCAATCAACCACAAAAAGAGACGTCAGTTAAACATGTTTCATCTCCTCAAGTGTTAAATAAATATGTATACGGGAATTCAGATACCGGTTTCTTCACTAAAATCATTCCGATTTTAATGAGCTTCTTCGTTTTCTTCTTTGTCTTTCTAATTTCTGGCATGGCATTATTAAAAGAACGCACCAGTGGCACCTTGGATCGCCTGTTGGCAACTCCGGTCAAACGATCAGAAATCGTGTTTGGTTATATGTTAAGTTATGGTATTCTAGCAACCATTCAAACTATCACTATAGTGCTGTATACGGTTTGGGTACTTGGTCTTCAAGTCATAGGAAATTTAGGTAGCGTAGTCTTTATCAATTTAATTTTGGCGTTAGTAGCGCTGGCTTTCGGAATCTTGATTTCTACTTTTGCCAATTCTGAATTCCAAATGATGCAATTTATTCCTGTTTTAATTATTCCTCAAATTTTCTTTTCGGGAATTATTCCGTTAGATACAATGGCGGATTGGGTAAAAGGTATTTCCTATGTTATGCCCATAAAATATTCTGGTGATGCCGTCTCAGATATTGTTATGCGTGGTACCCACATTACAGCGCTCGGATCAAACATTGACATACTTTTTGGATTCTTGATCGTTTTAACTTTATTAAATATTATTGGTTTACGCCGTTATCATAAAGTATAGTAATCTATATATATGGAGGACTCTCAAAATGGATAACAATATATTTTTAAATTATCGCGAATGGCTTGCTGAACAAAAAATTCCCAAAGGAAAGCGATCCGTTTTGCTTGCAGGCCTTGATTTGTTTTCGCAGTATGGCTTTAACGGAACCTCAACAGCTCAAATAGCTACAAAAGCCGGAACTAGTCAAGCCACCATTTTTAAATACTTCAAAACGAAGGAAGACTTATTATTGGCAATTATTCAACCCATCATCAAGAACTTGCTTCCCATTTACCAAAAAGATTTCTTGAATTCTTTAAATAAATTTACGACCGTCAAAGATCTGATTCACTTCTTTATAAGAGATCGTTATCATTTCGTTTCTGTGAATATGGATGCCTTTATAATCATTTTTTCTGAATTTCTAACTAATAAAAAGGTTCGGGATTTATTTATGCAACTTATTACTGCCTCTGCTCCTAAAATATCCGGAGCAGCATTCATGCAGAATCCACTTAAAAAACAGATTCGACCGGAGTTGGATTCTTTAACGATTATCAGAACGATTCTTGGACAAATGATAATTTATCTTTTGCAACAAAAATATGCTCCAAAAATTACGACAGATTTAAATCATGATTTAAATCTTATTGAAGAACAAATTACCCGTGCAATTAGCATTAACTAAAAAAGAATGAAGCCAAGATAATAATTTTGATATTATCCTTGGCTTCATTCTTTTTACTTTTATTTAACTACGCCATTTCTTTAAAATAGCTAATTCTTGGTCATTAACATAATTTTGTTTTTTAACTTCTTCAATTAGAATAGAATAATTGGTCACCGTATCAAATTCAATTCGCGCATCTGCAAAATTTTTAGTGGCACTTGGAAGCTGATAACTAAAGATTCCGGCCACGCCTACCACTTTGGCGTCTGCATTTTGAACGGCTTTGACCGCTCCCAACACACTTTGGCCCGTTGAGATTAAATCATCAATCACTACAACTTTTTGACCAGGCTTTAAAACACCTTCAACCTGCTTGCCTTGTCCATGATCCTTTGGCTTAGAACGGACGTAAATCAACGGCAGATTCAACTTATCTGCGACCCATGCTGCATGCGGAATCCCAGCCGTTGCTGTCCCCGCAATTACTTCAGCCTCGGGGTAATTTTTTTGAATTAACTGAGCCAGTCCTTTACAAATCAAGTTTCGAACTTCTGGATATGAGATGGTTAATCGATTGTCACAATAAATGGGGCTCTTCATCCCACTAGCCCATGTAAACGGATCATTTGGTCTTAGTGCAACAGCCTTAATTTCAAGCAACGATTGGGCAACTTCTTGAGCGATTGTCATAGATAATTCCTCCATTTTTTAGATTGCAGTAACTTCATAAGTCTGGCTCATTAGCATGGTGACCACTGCCGCTAACGTGTCCAGTGATGTAAAAACTAAGATGCCATGACTCACTGCCAGCGCACGAATCTTCGCACCATCATTGACGGAACTCGAGTTGTCATCAATGGTGGTGACGACCAATTGAATCGTTTGATTCGCCAGTAAATCCGTAATTTCACAGGCATCATCACTTAGTTTACTTACCTTCTGTTCCACAAAGATCCCTTGGTCTTGTAAATAATTAGCGGTCCCACCAGTCGCATACAAATTAAACCCTAATTGCGATAATTGTTTGGCTAACTTGCCAGCTTCCGGTTTTTCCTCATCACTTACGGTCATCAAGATGTTTCCATGAGCTGGCAGATGCAACCCGCTCCCTTCGAAGGCTTTATAAAGAGCCTTCGCAAACGTCGTATCCGTGCCCATCACTTCACCAGTTGATTTCATTTCCGGTCCCAGTAAACTATCAACATCATTCAACTTACTAAACGAGAAGATTGGCGATTTAACATGTACTAATTTTGATTCCGGCTGTAAACCGTTTTGATACCCTAAATCGACCAACTTTTGATCCATAATAACTTGAGTGGCTAATTGGGTCATCGGTATTTTTGTCGTTTTACTTAAAAACGGCACTGTGCGGCTTGCGCGTGGATTCACTTCAATCACGTATGCCTCTTCATTATGAATGACAAATTGCACATTCATCAGCCCGTAGCACTTCAAGGCATGCGCTAACTTGATCGTTTCACTCTCAATCTGATTTTTGACTGATTGTGAGAAAATTTGGGGTGGATAAACCGCCATCGAATCTCCGGAGTGAATTCCGGCGCGTTCAATATGCTCCATAATTCCAGGAATAACAACCGTATCACCATCACAGATCGCATCAACTTCACACTCGCGACCAGTTACATACCGATCTAACAAAACGGGATGATCGTGCGAAACTTTAATGGCGGCGTGCATATAATGTTTCAGCTCCTGCGTGTTATGAACAATTTCCATGGCCCGACCACCTAACACATAACTTGGGCGCACCAGCATTGGATACCCCACCTTTTCGCCAACCGTTAGTGCTTCTTCATTGGTAGTGGCTGTATCTCCGTATGGTTGCGGGATCTTCAGTGCTTGAATAATTTTATCAAATTCATCACGATCTTCTGCTCGGTTAACATCTTTGACCGCTGTGCCTAAGATTTTGACGCCATGGTCTGATAATGGTTGCGCTAAATTAATTGCGGTTTGGCCTCCAAATTGAACAATAACACCAACTGGCTGCTCCAAGTCAATCACATTTAACACGTCCTCTAAAGTCAGCGGCTCAAAATACAATTTATCCGAAATGGAGAAATCAGTCGAAACTGTTTCCGGATTATTATTCATAATAATCGCTTCATAACCGGCCTCTTTTAAGGTTTGCACACAATGAACGGTGGCATAATCAAATTCAATGCCTTGTCCAATTCGAATGGGACCCGCGCCAAGCACCAAAACGGATGGTTTCTCATCTCTGACACTTTCATTTTCAGTTTCATACGTACTGTAAAAATAAGGAGTTTGTGAGTCAAACTCGGCTGCACAGGTATTGACCATTTTATAAACTGGCCAAATGTGATTAGCCTGTCGTAGCTGACGAATTTCATCACCGGATTTTTGCCAGGCAACACCAATCTCTTCATCCGTATACCCATTTTCTTTGGCTATCTTTAAAATGGCTGTGTCATTCGGGCTTTGAAGTAATTGCGTTTTAATTTCAAGAATGTGCACTAATTTATCCAAGTAGAAATAATCAATTTTGGTAAATTCATGAATTTCATCAGTCGTCCATCCTCGTTTTAAAGCTTCAAAAATACAAAACAAGCGATCATCTCGCGCATGAACCAAACGATCCGTTAACTCTTGATCAGTTATGAATTTTAATTCTGGCAAACTCAGGGAATGGGTTCCGATTTCTAAAGAACGCACTGCTTTTTGCGTGGCTTCTTCGATGTTACGCCCAATCGCCATCACTTCTCCGGTGGCCTTCATTTGTGTACCCAGTAAGCGATCCGCGTGATTAAATTTATCAAATGGCCAACGCGGAATCTTGCAGACTACGTAATCTAAAGCAGGCTCAAACATTGCATAAGAAATTTGGGTAATTGGATTTTTGATTTCGTCCAAAGTTAGCCCAACGGCAATTTTGGCAGCGAGTTTTGCAATGGGATAACCGGTTGCTTTTGAGGCCAATGCGGAAGAACGGCTTACCCGTGGATTTACTTCGATAATGTCATAGTGGAAACTATCCGGATCCAGTGCTAATTGGACATTACAGCCACCTTCGATCTTAAGTGCTGAAATCAACCGCAAGGAAACATCCCTTAACATTTGATATTCCCGATCCGACAGGGTTTGGACGGGCGCGTATACAATCGAGTCGCCCGTATGAATACCCACTGGATCAAAGTTTTCCATTGAGCACACGACCATTGTATTATCGTTGTGGTCACGCATCACTTCAAATTCAATTTCTTTATATCCGGCAATACTTCTTTCAATCAAAACTTGTGTAATTGGTGACAAGTCTAATCCGTTTTCCGCAATATCGGCGAGTTGTTGCGCATCGTGGGCAATCCCCCCACCGGTACCGCCCAGCGTATAGGCCGGTCGAATAATAACGGGAAACCCAATTGCTTTCGTAAATGCTTCTGCTTCTTCAACAGTTGAAACTGTCTTTGATTCAGGTACCGGTTCTCCTAGTTTTGCCATTAATTCCTTGAATTGTTCACGATCCTCGGCCTGGTTAATCGATTTTAAACTAGTTCCCAACAATTCAATCTTGAAGTCTTTTAGCACACCGGCTTCATCCAATTGTTTTGCCATGTTAAGCCCAGTTTGGCCTCCGACCGTTGGTAAAATTGCATCTGGACGTTCTTTGCGAATGACCCCACTCACAAATTCCAACGTTAAAGGCTCTACGTACACGCGATCAGCAATCTCTGGATCCGTCATGATTGTGGCGGGATTGGAGTTTACCAAGATTACTTCATATCCCTCTTCTTTAAGTGCTAAACAAGCTTGAGTACCAGAATAATCAAATTCGGCAGCTTGACTAATAATGATTGGACCCGACCCAATAACTAATATTTTATGAATATCTTGACGTTTAGGCATTCTGACCAGCTCCTTTTCATAATCAATGGTGATTTTGCAGATGCAAAATCTTATCCTCAACTACGGATGTCTATCCTCGCTACACCGCTAAAGCGGCTAGTCGGACTAGCTCCTTTTCATAATCAATAACAATTTTGCATTCGCAAAATCTTATCTTCAACTACGGATGTCTATCCTCGCTACACCGCTAAAGCGGCTAGTCGGACTAGCTCCTTTTCATAATCAATGACAATTTTGCATTCGCAAAATCTTATCTTCAACCACGGATGTCTATCCTTTTTTGGCGTTGGTAGCTTGTAATAGATTCTAAAAATTCATCAAACAAATGGCTTGAATCATGAGGCCCTGGCGCCGCGTCAGGATGAAACTGAACCGAAAATGCCGGATATTTTTTATGACGTAGCCCCTCAATGGTGTCATCGTTAATTTCTTCATGAGTCACCAGTAAATCAGTGTCTGCCACTGAAGATGCGTCCACGGCATAACCATGATTTTGTGCGGTAAAATCAATTCAGTTCGTCGCAATTTCACGAACAGGATGATTAAAACCTCGGTGACCAAATTTCATCTTAAACGTATCCGCCCCATTAGCTAAGGCAAACAGTTGATGTCCAAGACAAATTCCGAATAAGGGTACCGTCCGTTCAACCGTTCGAATCATTGTGGCTGCCCCTTGCACATCTTTTGGATCACCAGGCCCATTGCTCAAAAGAACACCATCAGGTTTATAATTCAAAATTTGCGCTGCCGTTGCGGTTGCAGGCAAGACAACCACATTACATTTTCGTTTTGAAAGTTCCCTTAAAATACTATGTTTTAATCCAAAATCAACAACCACAATCCGCTTGCCAGTATTGGGATTCGGATAACCATTTTTGGTGGTACTTTCCATCACCAGACTCTTTGGAGAAACTTGCATTCCTTGTTCTAAAACTGATTGAGCTTCCTTCTTAGAATTAACTAGTACGGACTTCATCGTCCCACGTGCGCGGATTTTTTTGGTGATTGCCCGCGTGTCCAATCCAGAAATTCCGGGAATGTCATGTTGTCTCAAAAATTCGTCCAAACTCATTTGATTTCGCCAGTTACTGGCTAACCGAGCTAATTCATGGACCACCACTCCTGCAGTGGTTGGGGTGACCGATTCATTATCATCAAAGTTAACACCATAATTACCGATGAGCGGATATGTAAACATCAAAATTTCGCCATTATAGGACTGGTCCGTAATCGACTCTTGATAACCAGTCATACCGGTATTAAAAACTAGTTCGCCAGTTCCGCTATGCTCTCCGCCAAACGCAGTTCCCTCATAGACACTGCCATCTTCTAAAACCAAATATCTTTTTGCCATGTTTTAATACCTCCGATAGACAATTTGACCGTTCACTAATGTGAAAAGCGTATTTCCATAAACTTGTTGGCCAAGAAATGGTGAATTATGCCCTTTTGATAAAAAACCAGTAGCCGAAATCTTTTCACGATGTGCTAAATCAAAAACCGCAATATCTGCCAGATCCCCGACCCTAAGTTGCCCCACAGTTGAAAGCTGAAATACTTGTTTAGGTGCCTCGCTAAGCCAGTCGATCAATTTGTTTAATGGCCAAATGCCAGTTTTTACAAATCTTGTATAAAGTAAGGCAAATGCCGTTTCAGAACCGACAATCCCATTTGGTGAATTCAGCAATCCTTGTTGTTTTTCTTGATCCGTATGGGGTGCATGATCTGTGGCAATTAGATCGATCGTGCCATCCATCAACCCAGCCACACAGGCCATGCGATCTTCGGCACTTCGCAACGGTGGATTCATTTTGAATTGCGCATCGCCGTTTTGAATCATTGTGTCGTCTAACAACAAATGATGAGGTGTAACTTCGCAGGTAACGTTGACCCTCGCTTTTTTCGCAATCCGAATCAATTCAATGCTTTCTTTTGTGGAAACGTGACAGACATGGTAGTGAACACCAGTAGCCTGCGCTAAAACTAAGTTGCGTGCGATTTGCGAACTTTCACTGACCTTATTCACACCAGGCATTTTCAATCGTTCAGCTGTAGCTCCAGCATTGATCACCCCGCCGTTAGTAAGTTGCATATCTTGGGCATGATCACAAAGCACCATGTTTAAGGCCGCAAGTTTTTGCATGGCCGTCCACATGACCTGACTGTTTGCAATGCCAGAACCATCATCACTAAACGCAAACGCCCCTGCACCTCGCAATGCTGCAAAATCAACTGTAGCTTGTCCTTTTCGATCCTGAGTTACCGGTGCATATTGCTTTATCTTCACGGAACTCTTTTGATTTAACTCAAGTTGCTTTTTGAAACGTTCAGGTGTGTTTGGCGTAGGATTTAGATTCGCCATTGCGCCGATTGTCGTAAAGCCTCCGTGGGCTGCAGCCGCGCTTCCGGTTTTAATCGTTTCTTTGTTTGTGAATCCTGGTTCGCGTAAATGAACGTGCACATCGATTAATCCTGGCGTAACCAAGGCTTGGTGTAAATCAATGACCGTGTCGGCAGTTTGGGCGGTACTATGCAGATCACTGATGTGCTCGCCTTCAATTAACACGTTCAACTGTTGCAATTTCTTATCGACATAACCTTGACCATTTTTAAGTAACATTGACATTGGGACACCTCCTATAAGAAGTTCTGGAAACGAAGCATTCGACTCAAGATTGCCATCCGCACAAACACACCGTTTTGCATTTGGGTAAAGATACGAGAATGTTCACTTTCAACCAGATCATCATCAATCTCAACACCGCGATTGACGGGACCTGGATGCAAGATGATGGCATCTTTCTTTAATTGGTTTACCCGCTCATCCGTTAACCCAAATTGCTGACGGTATGTTGCCGCATTAAAACTGGCATTGGCATCCCCACTAATCCGTTCATGCTGCACCCGCAATAAATTAATGACATCCATCTTTGGTAAAAGTTCCTCAAAACCGCCATGTTGCCCATACTTCTCTAGTTTCGGATCAGCCCAATCTTTTGGACCGGAGAAATATACGTCGGCACCCAGTTTCCAGAGCATCTCTGCATTCGAACGGGCAACTCGTGAATGGCGAATATCACCGATGATCATAACTTTCAATCCTTTGAAATGATTGAATTGCTCGTAAATGGTCATCATATCAAGTAAGCATTGAGAGGGATGCTGACCTGTGCCATCACCGGCATTGACTAATCCTATGTTCAGATTTTTATGGTTGAGTAAATCTTGATAGTAACCAGTTTGCGGATGGCGGACAACCGCCACATTAACGCCGATCGATTCTACTGTTTTTAAGGTGTCATATAAACTTTCACCCTTTGTTACGGAACTGGTTGACGCATTGAAATTCAAAACCTGCATTCCTAATTTCATTTCGGCCATTTGAAAGCTTGTTTTCGTGCGCGTTGAGTTTTCAAAAAATAAATTCATCGCATACGTCGGCTTTTTTAAGGTTACCTGTTTACCAGCTTTGAAAGCTTGAGCTTCATCAATTAAAGCTAGTGCATCATCCGCATCGATTTGATCAATCGTCACTAAGTTTGCTTGTTTCCGATCAGTAGTTGTCATGTCGATCATCCTTTCTTATACAAAAAAAGCACTTGGTTAATCGTTTTCCGATCAATCAAGTGCACTTAGTCTGCGGGTAGACTCTTTGCCTAGTTCTGCAAAGACTTTACTGCACCGTTTTGCTCTCTCAGGAAACAATTAAATGGTTCAGTTACTTTATATTTAGTTAGATACACAATAAAAGATCTCTCAACCGTTTTGGTTAAGAGATCTCCTCATACTTTCTACCGAGATCATTCTTAGCCTCACGGGACTAAATTAAAGATCATTTCTGTTAGTGATTAGTATGGACGATCACCAACGCTAAGTCAATAGCCAATTAATTATAGATTTTGGTGCCTGAGACTTTGTAGCGCTATAAACCCAAACACCAAAATGACAACCGCCTCAATCCCAACGTTGATCCAACTACTTGCTGTCGCACCTGAATCAAAAGCTGAACTGCTCATAAGTGGCCCTGCTACTACCATACTGACTATGAAGCTAAACCCAAAGTATAGTAAAATGCTCAGTGTTTTTCCTTTTAAAAGAATTACAGCAGTCATTAACATGACTAGTCCCGCGATATAACCCAAAACACTATAAATACTAAGTGGGACCATTTCAGGTGCCATGATTACACCAATATTTTGAAAGAGCTCATCCCAGCCACCATTAGCACCAACCTCAAAGAAAATTGTCCCGATTGGCACAATGGTTAAAATAATGGACATGACTACCGTTGCCAAGATAGTTGCCCCAATTTTTGAAAAGAACAATTTGCTTCGATTAACGCCGGAAGCTACCATCAAAGCTAATACCCGGTTTTTATAATCAATTGCCAGCAAGTGGAAGGGATAAATAATTCCCAAGAATATCATATTACTAAATAGTAATATGATCCCCAGGAGAATTGCTGTCCCTAAAAGACCTGAAGAAAGATGCTCAAAATTAACAAATAGGACAGTTGTCAAAATGTTTAAGATCAGTAAAACTAAGGCTGCAATCAAATAAAATTTATCACGCAGATATTTAAATAATTCCATTTTAAAAATCAATCTTGCATTCATTAGTTAACCTCCTGCTGATCTAGCACCGAAACTTTGGACATCGCGGTAATCGCAATCGCGTGTTCGCCGAGCTGTGGATATAGGGTCTGCCACTGTTCAGAATTAATATCTATTTTAAACCCAGTGGCTGTTTTATCAAAAGAAACTTCTGCTGAAGCAAGTAAATCAGCAAAAAGCGCGTCATTATCAGTGGAAATAAGGCGAAAAGCTTGGTCATTCACGCTAGTCAAGTCGACAGTTTTAACTAAGCGACCCTGGTCAATCATGAAAACTGTATCGCATAAACTTTCCAAGTCAGTTTGGACATGACTGGAAATAATTAATGTGTGTTCCGCACTCGCCCACTCTCGTAAGTAATCCTGAAACCACTTAACCGTTTTTTGGTCCAAACCACGGAATGGTTCATCCAAAATTAAAACTTCTGCAGAATTAATCAGTGCAATCAATAACACCAATTTCTTTTGCATCCCGTAGGAAAAAGTCTTAACTGGGCGATCAAGGGCTGCTAATAGTCCCAACTCGTCAGCCAACTTTTCAGCAGCAACGGCATCATAATGACCTCGCAACCCAGCAAAATATTGAATATTAAATCGGGCACTATAATCTTTGTAAACAGAAAGGTCATCTAGGACAATTCCCATTTTGGTTAAAATGGCAGTTTCTTTGCGTGGATTATGGCCATCAAATATAATTTCTCCAGAATAATCCGTAATAATATTCGTTAAGCATTTAAAGAACGTTGTTTTACCAGCCCCGTTGGCCCCGACCAAACCATAAGCATGCCCGGGAGCAATTGTAAGTTGGTCAAGGTCTAATGCTTTAATACTACCGTAACTTTTACTTAAATTTTTCACCGTAATCGTCATTACACCATCTCCTCATATTTATGTATTATTATATCAAAATTAGATATTCATTACACTATTATTTCATACGTTTATTTTTTCGAATTATATAAATTCAAATTATTTTAAACGCCAAGGCAATCAAAAAAAGTAGTGAATCATCGGTATGAAGATTTCGCCAATTTTTTTACTTCATATTCTCTTTGACTTAACTCACATTATCAAAAAATTAGTCATAATAGGTTTCTGTTCCCACATCCAAAAGTTTGATTGCTGATTCACCAGCAATCCGACCTGAGTTCCAAGCAAACGCACAGCTAATTCCTTCTAGAGTTGGATATGAAGTATCATACATCCCACTGGCATTGTTGCCGGCCACAAACGTTCCTTGCACAGGCTTTTTGTTCGTCTTCAAAACTTCCATCCTTTCATTAGTTTCAATGCCGCCAATGGTTCCTAAAGAAGTCGAGCGAGCCTTAACTGCATAAAATGGTCCTTGCGCTACTGAAAAGCGCATGAATTCACTTGGCTTATAGAAATCAGAATCTTCTTTTTGGGCAACCTGCATATTGTATCGGTTCACCGTTTGTCCAAGAGTTTCTTTTGAGACCTGAAGTTGCTCTGCTAATTCTTTTAAGTTTTCGGCCTTCCAAGCGGCCCCTTTGGCAACGGCTTCTTCTAAATCAACATCAATTTGGGGAAATGGTCCAACCTTATGTGTCATTGGTTTGTGCGCCAAACTGACAAACGTTCGCTCAAATGAATTGGTCCAATTAAGTTCTTGATCAGACAATTTATCCACGAGGGCTTGATCCAAAATGAAGTAGTACGCTCCGCCAATTGTGTAAGTAATATTCCCCCACAGCGCAAAGTCATAACAAACACTTTCATCAACAAATCGTTTGCCACTTTGATCAACCCACAGAAACGGCAAATTGGTTAGGGTAAAAATTGTGTCGTTGTGCCATTTAGCGTCATGTGGTGAAATGACAGAAGCTGCGTGATTTTCAAACACCCCAATATGGCTGGTGTCTGCGCCCAATTGTGCCAACATTTTAATACCGTCTCCAGTTGCTTTGCGCTCGCCCATGCTATACAGGTTATTTGAATCAATTGCTAAATGTTCTTTGACCAAATCTGAGTTGCCAATAAATCCACCATCAGCTGCGATAACTATCGAACAATCAATCACAAAATCTTTCTTGTTTTGGATAACTTTAATCCCTGTAACTTGATCCTGATCACGGATAATTTCAACTCCAGCAGTTTGTAACAGCAACCGTCCACCTTGATCTTTGAAATTTTGCATTAATCGATCAAATCCGGCAAATTTATCAATATATTGGTGATAGACTTTAGGATGATCTTGATGCACTTCTTGAGTATTGTTGACTAACTCGGTTTTTAATCCGCGTTCACTCAACCAATCAATCGTAGAAGCTGATTTGGACAGAATTGCTTTTGTTAAGGCAGAATTAGAACGGTAATGCGTGTATCCTACCAGCTCTTGGTAAGCCTGTTTTAAAGTGAAAGAATTACCTTCCGCTTCTTGCTGGCTACTGCCAACTGCAAACAAGCCTTGAGCACCAAACATTCCGGCACCCCCAAACTTATCTCCCTTTTCAAGTAAGATAACCTGTTTGCCTGCTTCAGCTAAAGTGAGTCCCGCACCAATTCCTGATGCGCCGGCCCCAACTATCACTACATCTGCTTTCATGTCCAAAGATCTCCTTTGCAAAAATTTGTTTTGTCGATCGTTATCAGTGTACTCCAATATTTACATAAAATCAGAATGCTTTACGATCCTCAAAAAAATTCTATCGCAGGCTTATTTTGCCGACAATAGAATTTAAATTATTTCTTTTAGTGCATCTTGGCATCAATATTCATAATTTTCCAGCCAATCAGCTAACTTTTCTACGTGTAAATTCAATTGTAAAGGCCACGTATTTCGACCACCATGAATACTGGCATCTACCTGGCTCTGCCCACTTAAGACCGACTTATCATTACCCTCTTCTTTGATTTCCACATGTTCTCCAGTTGAAGAGAAATAATTCATTTGTTTGCTATCAATTTGTCCCAACCATTCGGCCTTAGTTTGGACCATGCCGGTCATATGAACTAAATGAAAATTATCATCTGAACTGAACCCCGATAATTTGAATTACTCCAATTATCGGGGTTTGTTATGTTCTCAAAGGAAAATAAAATAAATGCAGTTCTAGAATTAACTAGTGGCCTGCCTCAAAGTATCATCATGAAAAAGTACGGTATCAAGGGCTCTGCCACTTTATATGAATGGAAACGCAGGTTAGAACAGTTCGGTGTTGAAGGTCTAAGTTTAAACCATAAGAAGACTTACTTTGATTATTCGTTTAAAATGAAAGTAATTAAATGGCGTTTAGATCAAAATGCATCCTTGCCGATAACTGCTAAGCAGTTTCGAATTAAACATCCAGCTGTAATTTGGCAATGGGAACGAGCTCTTGAACAAGGACGCCTTAATCCTAATCAAAGGCGGTCAAATACCATGTCAGATAGTAATAATGAAAAGTCTAAAAAGGAATTAGAAGAAGAAAACCGTGAATTGAGAGTTAAATTAGCTTATTTGGAAAAATTACACGCCTTGGTTCAGAAAAAGAAAGCATTAAAAACCAGGAAAAAGCACAAATAGTTGCTGAATTAAGGCGTGATTTGAACGAAGTGCTTAGCTTTATTTTAAAAGTTGTCGGTATGTCAAGTAGTAGTTATCATGATGCACTTAACCGACAATATAAAACTAATTATTCCCAGGACTTAGTGGATGAAATTCTTCAAATTAGACAAGATAATCCAGATTTCGGGTATCGTACGGTTACCGATGCATTAAGGAACAACGGTAAAATTGTTAACCATAAAGTGGTATTAAAGATCATGAAACAAAATGACGTGCTTTGTCATGCTTTTGATCGAAAAACTAGAAAATATAATTCTTATCGAGGTACTGTTGGTAAACTTGCTAAAAACAAACTGAATCGCAGATTCAATACGGATCGACCTTATCAAAAAGTAGTGACCGATGTGACTGAAGTTCGCTGGGGTTCTGGTTCGATTTCTGAGCGTGCTTATTTTACTTCATTTGTTGATCTTTACAGTAACGAGATATTGTCATGGAATATTGGTCTTAGCCCTAATGTAGCGTTTGTCACAAAACCTTTAATGGATTTAATTCGTTCAAAACCACAATTACCTTATAAGATGACAATTCATTCAGATCAAGGTTTTCAATATCAGAATTATCAGTATGTTTCCAAGCTAAAGAAAAACGGGTCTACACTTTCTGGTATTGGTGAATAACTAATACCGGTTTTTTGTCTGTTTTGAAAATCAGAAAAATAAAAAAGGACATCTGTCCTCTTTGTGCTACGATTTAATCGCCAAAACAAATCGAAAAGAGGAAATTCAGATGTCCCTAACTAATCCTATCTTATGCTTATTCGAAATAACAGACCCAAACTTAATTGTCACTGGTATTTCTAAAGAACGGTGTTCCACAAACCAACGTATTCATGTCGTCCATGCAACTTTGTCTTATCAACTTTTAAAGTGCCCACATTGTGGCCATAAAAGCTTAATTAAAAACGGAACTCACATGAGTCACCTGCGTTTAGGAACCTTATCCGGTGGTCGTTACGAAATGCATTTAAAACGTCAAAGATACCAATGTAAAGATTGTTCAAAAACCTGTGGTGCTAAAACTAAGTTGGTTAATCGTAACGAAACTTTCACACATAATATCAAACATCAAGTGATCGTTTTGGCACGCGATATGTTGACGAGTAAAGAAATTGCTAAACTTTGTGGAATTTCGCCAAGCAGTGTTCAACGAATCCTAAATGCCAATATTCACTTAGCCTATCGTGTTAAACATCTCCCAGAGAATCTTTGCTTTGATGAATTTCGTTCCTGTAATCACTGGATGTCCTTTAATTGTTGCGATGCCGTTAGTCATCGCCGAATTGTTACTTTAAAAGATCGGCTAAGTAAAGATATCATTGACTACTTTGAAGCTCGTTTTTCGGTTCAAGAACGTGCCCAAGTTCAATCAGTGACGATTGACATGAATGCTGAATATGGCAGCTTCATTCATCGCTTATTTCCCAATGCGGCCACGATTATCGATCGTTTCCATATTATTCAACTGGCTGGGCGTGCCTTAGATAATGAACGCACGCAGACCATTCGTACTATCCAAGATAAGCATTCACGAATTTATCATATTTTAAAATCTCAATGGCGTTTATTTCATCTTGATGAAATAAAAGTTAATGATTCTAAGGCTGTTTATTTACGCGGAATTAACGAGTATATGACGCAACAAAACGCCATTGATTTAGCTCTAGACGCTTTTCCCAGATTTAGATCTGTGTATCAAACCTATCAAGGTATCTTAAGTGCCATACACCAAAAGGATGCTAATGCGTTCCAATCCTTACTTACTAACTACCAACCCACTAGTAATCAAATGGACATAACGATCAACACGTTTATCAAAAATGGTTCAGCCCTTCTAAACAGTTGTCGTTATCCATTTTCCAACGGTCCAATTGAAGGACTTAATCGTAAAATCAAGGCATTAAAGCGTAACTGTTTTGGTTTTCAAAATATTGACAACTTCTTTATCCGGATTAGTTTAATTCATGAGTAAACAAAAAGCACATTCACCGAAGTGAATGTGCCGTTCAAAATCTCCACCAATACGATTTGACAGAGACCCAGAAAAACCACATTATGCAGAGTATGAGTCGCAAAGCGACTTGTCTGGATAATGCGGTTGCTGAGAGTTGTTTCCATATTTTAAAAGTTGGAACGGTGCATAATAACCACTATTCCTCCTACGAAGAATTAAGAATAGCCATAACTGAATACGTTAGTTATTATAATAATAAAAGAATTAGAACAAAACTGGCCGGAAAAACTCCGGTACAATACCGAAACCTATCCGACCAGTTGGTTGCTTAAAATCCACTCCAAATTATGGGGTTCAGTTCACATTCCTTTTTTTATGCTAATTTTATCTCCTCAATGACCACTTCTTTAATACAATACTAGTGTAAACTACGGTCTGGACTCTATAGCAAGCTTTAATTCTTACTTTTTTATTATTTGCCACGTGTCATTCTAGTCAATTTGAAGTTAGTCGATAAATAATCCTCATCGTAGTCGGTGAATCAGTACCTGTAAAGAGATATTGTGCGGCACGGCTCTCGCTGAATCGATATCAGTAACTACTTCCACTAAATCCATATCAAACCGGACAGCAACATCACTCCAAATATTAATCACGGTTTCAGTACTAGCTCCAGCCGGCATTACTAAAACCAATTTTTTTCGTCTAAACGGATTATCAATTCCCTGCACCTCAGCCATTCGCTTAATAAATGCGGTCATTGATGATCTACTTTGCCAATCTGGCGGCACACCGACAGTCAAAACATCTGCGTCACGAACCGACTCACAAATACCTAAAAATTCATCCTCATCCTCTTCCCCAAGATCAGCTAAAACGAGATGTTTAGCTAAACTAATCGTTTGACTCATCTGCTTTGAAACAACTATTTTAGCTAATTTAAGAACCAGGCTACCGTGATAATTACTTGTATTAATAAATAATGTTCGTTGCATACGCTCACCTCAAAATTATAGACAAAGTTGATTGCTCTGTCTTCAATAACCGTAGTTTAAGCCCTAGACTGAACTCTATGGCAAGCTTTTTAATCAAAAAAATTTTCTGAACGAATTATTATTTTTAGCGCAGTTCAGTATAAACACCCTTTAAGGGACAATTGAAGCATTAAACGCATAAGCAAACAGAATCAGCGAATAGCTTTTGGCTTCCGTAATTACCATCATTCAGTTTCCCGAATCAAGTCACAACAGCTGCGAACCAAACCAAATAAAAAAACAGAACTAGAAGTTATGTAACTTCTAGTTCTGTCCAAAAATTAGCTATCAGTAGGATTGGACAGGTGCCCAATTTAAACTTAATGATTACATAACTGTGTCTTTGCTTTATCTGTTATTCATCAACTTTAATAATTATTTTACCATGAGCGTGACCAGTTTCGGAATATTCTAACGCCGCTTGCGCATCTGGGAGTGAAAATATCCGATCGATAATCGGTATTAATTTTTCCTGTTCAATCAACTTTGTCAATTGCTCAAGTTCTTTTCCACTAGGTTGCATAAATAAAAAATGATACGACACATGATATTTGCGCTCCAACCGCGATAACTTAAGCGTTGCTAGTCCAAATAACCATGTTTTTAGCCACCCTAATTTTCGTTCACGACCAAATTTTGCATTTGGTAATCCCGATACTGAGACAATCCTGCCACCTGGTTTTAAGATTTTAAATGATTTATCGAGTTGATTGCCACCCAATGTGTCAAAGACTATATCGTAGTCGCTCAAAACGTCTTCAAACTGCGTAGTGTGGTAATCAATTACTTGATCCGCACCTAATTCTCTAACTCGTTGTTCATTTTTAGCACTTGCAGTAGTTGTTACATATGCTCCTAAATTTTTTGCCAGTTGAATTGCAATTGAACCGACGCCACCAGCACCAGCCTGAATAAATACTTTTTGGCCGGGTTCCACCTTGGCGATATCAACTAATGCTTGGTAACTGGTCAACCCAACTAAAGGAATCGCAGCTGCTTGCTCGAATGATAAATTAGCTGGTTTAAGTGCAATATCAGCTTCATCGACTGCCAAATAATCTGCAAAAGTACCAATTCTTGTATCGCGTGGCCGACCATAGACCTCATCACCCACTTTAAATTTAGCCACCTGTGCACCAATCTTTACAATTATGCCAGCAAAATCCTGGCCTAAAGTGAGTGGCATGGTATGCTTCACCAGTAGCTTAACTTCTCCATCACGAGTCTTAGAATCAATTGGATTCACACTGGCAGTTTTGATTGCTACAAGTACATCAGTGGCTCCAATTTCAAGAATTGGTACTTGTTTTAAAACAAGTTTAGCGTGACCGTATTTGTTAATTTGCATTGCGCGCATTGTTACATTCATTTACTCTCATTCTCCTCTGCTAATCGCTCAATGATTGCTGCAGTTTGTTGCATAATCGCAAAGTTTTTACTTGGCTGAACTGCATAATAGTGCTTAGTGCCATCCTTTCGAATTGAAACTAGCTGAGCCTCTTTTAAAATTTTCAAATGATGTGAAACTGCAGGCCGTGATAAGTGAGTTTGCTCGGTTAGTTGACCAACTCGCAGACCATCGCAACCAGCCTTCAATAACGAAATGATAATTGACTGCCGGTTTTCATCCCCTAATGCAACAAAAATCGCTTGGCTTTGTACAAACCCACGTTCAATCATTTGAAAGTCTTCTGTTTTTGTCATATTAACGTTCCTCCGTTAAAACGTTTAAACCTTTTCATATATTTTATCGTATTAATTTCAAAATAGCTACATCGGGAAAGTAAATCGAGACAGAGCAATATTTTATTTCTCTTGCTATATTTTCAACAATTTTTAAAGTATCTGGCATCATTATTATTCGCTAATTAAACCTCTATAGAAAAAAAGTACTAGCAAAAACATTGCGACTGTATACTTTACCCTGCTGATCTATAAATTAGGTTATGTATGAAAATAGCTATAACTTTAATTAAGATTATAGCTATAATCAACCGATTTAACACTTGTAATTATGCGATTATTACATCACTTGTTTGCTTGGACGAATAATAATTTCATTAATTGCTGTATCTTCTGGTGCATTGATTGCAAAAGCAATCGATTCCGCAACACGATCTGGCGAAATTGCAAATTGATCATAAAATTGTTCAGTCCCTTTTTTGACCGCTTCATCCGTAATCGAGTTTGTTAGTTCAGTTGCAATTGCACCTGGTGACACAACCGTAACCCGAATGTTACTACCAGCCTGTGCCTCTTCTTGGCGTAAGCCCTCACTAATAGCTAAAACAGCCTGTTTAGTAGCGCTATAAACAGCAGAACCAGGTCCAACAATATGTCCTGCAATAGAAGAAGTATTAATGAAATGACCAGACTTCTGCTCACGCATAATACCAAGTGCTGCATTAATACCGTAAAGGACACCCTTTTCGTTGACATCGATCATTCGTTCCCAGTCTTCAACTTTTCCTTCTGCTAGCACAGATTGTGGCATTAGGCCAGCATTATTCAGCCAAACATCAATTCGACCATACGTGTCGATTGCCTGTTGAGCTAATTTCTTTACAGAAGCAAGATCCGTCACGTCAGTCACCATGTAAGTTGCTTCACCATCTGCAGCTTCGATATCTCTGACAATTTCTTGTAAACGAGCTTCACGACGGGCGCCTAAAACTAATTGATTGCCCTGTGCGGCCAATAATTTTGCCGTTGCTTCACCAATACCACTTGATGCACCTGTAATCACAATAACTTTTTTTGTCATAAAATAAACACTTCTTATCTGTTTTCATTGCTTAATATAAACCTTAGTCTGCACACTATAGCAAGCTTTTTGTTCTAATTATTTTAAAAAATGTGTTTTATATCAATCATTTATTTCTTAATAGAACGATGGTTTACTCATATTTTCAGAACCCTTTTCAATAATTGCGACATTTTTATTAATTTGCAGTGTCGGCGTTTTTACCATATCAGTAATAAAACGTGCGACTGCTTGCCGTGAGACTTGCGCTCCTGTGACCATTTCTCCAAATGGAATCAATGTATAATCGTCATTCTTCGAATTGTTGTATAGCATTGACATCCGTACATAAGTGTAGTCAATATTAGAATCAGAATCCAACGCATCGATTGCATTCCGCTCTGGTTGTCGGTTTGAAAAATAGGCCCCCATAGAAGATTTTCCCCATTCACCGAACTTACCCCCAACTTCGTCATAAAGTCCTATGGTTCCAGAAACTATTAATCGACGAATACTAGCTTGTTGCATAGCCGTAGCAGTCCCATTCATTGTGTCCGCAGTTGGCACATTCAAGAACACTATATCTTGACCTTTGAGGGCATGTACTAACGTGGCAATATCCAAAATATCACCATCAACGATATTCTCTCGCTCTGGTACACTTAATTGAACACGATTAGTTACGTTATGGCCAAATAAAGTCAACTCGGCATCAGTTTCTCTTAACAAACGTTCAATCAAAAAACCTGATATTTGTCCTGTAGCGCCTAAAATAATTACTTTCATTTGATTGCCTCCTTGACAGCTTAACTTGCTAATCTCACTATAAACCTCAGTGTGGTTTCAAAAACAATTAAAAGAACTTAGTAATGATTATTTTCACACTACACAAATTAACAGCCTTTATAATTTCAACTATAGCTTTCGATTAAAAAAAGTGACCAATTTATCTATTTCCTGCGTAACATATGGTTCTTTCCAGTAGGTATCAATATGTGAAGCGCCTTCCAATAAGAAAAGATCTTTATCTTCAGTAGTTAATTTTTTATAGACGTCATCGGTCATATAGCGCGTATCTGCATCAGATCCTGCCATCATTAGCAATGGTTGATTAATTAATTCAACGTGATCTTCGACGTCAAAGGCCATTAAGTTAATCAGGCTGCTTTTAGTATATCGACCCGTAGATCTAGGATGAAAATGAGTATTACCGTAATAGACCATACCGTCCCGATAAAGACCAGCAGGAATTTTTTCAAGCTGTTCTGTTGTGAGAACTACAGGTTGAGTAAATAGTTCACCAATATACTCAACTTCATTACCCCGTTTCTCATTAGTACGTGCTTGAGCGGCGTCTTGTAATCGTTGCTGGATTGAATCAAGTTGTGAATCGTGGAAACCATTTCGTCGAACACGGCCACTATTAAACATACTAATAGTCACGATAGCTTTTAAACGCTTATCAGTTTTTGCTGCCTCAATCGTGTAACCACCACCACCGCAAATCCCTAATGCGCCAATTTTGTTAATATCAACACCAGGAAAACTCTCTAAGAAGTCTGCCATAGCCCGAATATCTTCTGTTCGATAAGCTGGGTTGTCCGTATTACGTGGTAATCCATCACTAGCTCCTTGATAAGCCGCATCAGCCACAACTGTAATATACCCATTATCTGCCAATTTTTGAGCAAATAACCCGGCAACTTGTTCTTTAACACCACCATTTGGATGCGCAACCGTTACTGCTGAATATAATTGATCACTGTCTTCATCATAGTTGGCAGGTGTATAAACATTGGCCCCAATTTTTACACCATTTGCCTCATATTCAACTGTACGAATATTGACCTCACCTGCAACATTTTGAGTCAATGCACCTTTATAAACTAAACCAAATTGATTTTCCATTCTTAATATCTCATTTCTATATATTTCATCCCTGCAACTCTTGCAAAAGTTTTAATGATGCTGTTGGTCGGTTCAATAGTGTCACTTGGACTAGAACCTTGAACAAATACACCAATCGATTTATCATGCAATGCATCTTTATCCGAATCCTGTGAAAGTCTTTCTAACAGCGTTTTTAAATAGCCACTCATCGTATGCCAGTAAACTGGTGTTCCCAGTATGACAGTTTCAGACTGCTCAATTACACCAAGTACATCGTTAAATTGATCATCTGAAAATTTCTGGCCTATTTGATAGATTTTATAATCCACAAGATTTAATTGTCGATACTTATTACCTTTGAGTAATTTGTTGCCTAGTTTACTTGTATTGCCAGTTACGTTTTCGCTTGCATTGATAAACAATACATTATTACCAAAACCTTGGTTATTTACCTTTTTAAGGATCTTCAAATTTATTCCTCCTTCACAACAATTACTATTGTATCCGCTAGACCGCACTCCAGCGCAAGTACTTTTTAAAAAGTTTTTTTAAATTATTTTGATTGTCCGCTAATCTCCATTAAACAGCAGTTTATAGCTATTCTTATGTAAAAAAAATCAACAGACATTGAAGTGAACCCATAAAATTGGACAAATATTTATGCTGCTCTCTGAACGGCGAGTTCTCGGTATTTTACCGGGGACTTGCCGTTCAATTTTGTTTTAATTCGACGATTATTATAAAAACCTATCCATTCGGTCATTGCTTGGATTAAGCTAGCTTTATCTTCAAAATGTTCATCCATCATTTCAGCTTTCATAATGTGAAAGAATGACTCCATCGCCGCATTATCAAGACAAGTTGCTTTACGTGACATGCTTTGATAAGCGTGATGTTGCTTTAAAACCTGCTGCCAGTGTCGATGTTGATACTGAAAGCCTTGGTCAGTATGGACTGTTGTCCGGTAATTTAGTTTTGGTAGCTTTTCTAAAGCCTCTTTAAGCGGTTTAATTGCGAATTTAACTGTTGGATGTTCACTAATATTGAATGCTAGAATTTCTCCAGAAAACAAATCAAGAACTGGTTCGAGGTAAACTCGTTCGTTCATTCCCATGTTTCCATATCTGAATTCACTAACGTCTGCGACGAGCTTTTGATAAGGTCTATCGGTTTTGAAGCGTCGCTTTAAGCGATTAGCGGCGATTTTACCCACTAAACCTTTATATGAATTATATTTTTTGGTTTGTCGATTAAAGGCATGACACAACCACCCGTGTTCCTGCATAATTCGCAAAACGCGTTTATGATTACCTTTAAATCCTAAATCATGTAATGCATTTGTAAGTCTTCGATAGCCGTATTTTTTGGTGTATTTTGGATCTTTTTGGCGAATCTCGTCTATTGCTTGAATAATCTGGTCATCATCAAATTTACGTCTCTCATGACTCTGAGTGTAGTAATAGGTACTGCGTGGAATTTGGATTACTTTAAGAATCAGTTTGATAGAAGTTTGGAATAGTTGCCTTAACTCGATGGCTATTTCTGAGATTTCTTTTGTACTGATTTTTTCCGAGTTAAGGCCTCTAATTTTTTTAGGTAGGTGTTCTCAATCTTTAACATTTCATTTTCTTTTTGAAGCTGTTTTAAATCCTCTTTGGCTGTGGAATTGTCCTTTTGGACAATGGGTTTGCGACTTTTATTCTTGTGTTTTACCATGTTCTTGGCGTTGCCTCGCTTTCGCTCTAGACCCACAATTCCTAATGCCTTAAACCGACTTTCCCATTGCCAAATGGTACTCGGCGAGGATAAATTAAAATGTAAGGCAGTTACTGGAAGCGAGGCCTGATTTTGTTTTCTCCAGTTTAATACATCGACTTTGAACTGGCTAGCATATTCTAAATCCATTGCTTTGCGTTTAAGACCGTTAAGGCCAAATTTCTCATATCTTTGAATCCAATTTAAAACTGTGGCACTACTACCAATCCTGTATTTGTGTGCTAATGAATTAACGGGCAGACCACCTAAATATTCAGTTACTACTTTCACTTTGAAATCAAAATTAAATTTAACCATAAAAGAACCCCCAAGATTAGATTTTATCTGTCCAATCTTGGGGGTTCACTTCACATCTTGATTATGTCTGTTGATTTTTTTATTTAATTCATTTCGCCATTCAAAATCTTTTGCATAAATACTTCCCGTTCATCATGACAAACTGCTAATGACCCTTATTTACTTGCCTCTTCATAGTAATGAAGTTTTCCGTTGATTGTTTTCAATGCATTTTGTAAGTCAATAATCTGCTGCTGAACCTTTATTTTCTGTTCCCGAAACATTTCTTTTCTTTCCGATATTGATTCTATACCTTTATCCACTAATTCTAAGTAGTTTTTAATATCTTTCAAAGACATACCTGTTTGCTTAAGCCGATAAACTGTATTTAGTGTCACAATATCCTCTTTACTAAATTCGCGAACACCATTCTCATTTCGCTTTACAAAGGACAACAAACCAATTTTCTCATAGTATCTTAGCGTGTAGATACTAATCTCCATAATATCGCTAACATCACGAATACTATACATAATTACACCCTCAATTCCTCAAAAAGCGCAGTAATTTGTTTAAAGACATTTCCTAGTTAAACACAACTAACAGTATCAATCTTTTATAATTCAAATAAAAGAATTATCAAAGATTTTATTGTACATCATATTATAACAAACCAAACCAGACGTAAAGTCTAAAAATAATACTTGATCATATGAGCATGTCAAATTTTTATGTGTAAATGATAGAGCCCTCAATCTTCTTGGCAATTTTTTTTGCCGCAACCTTAGTATCACCTGATAACAAGGAGCAAATGATCATTTTTTTATTATTCATGCCATCATAACCCATTTTTCATCTTGAACTACTCGTGGGATCACCAACTCGTTCATAATATCGTGAAGTATAACAGAAACATTTAAAGTCTCAGCAACCTTTTTTACTATTCATATATACTATCTCCTACACTATAACTTTATTTGACTGAAAATAATCAATTGAAACCATCAAACTCGCTGAGCAGCCAGAATGCAATTCCACCCACGATAACCGCCACAATTACGATGCCACCTAAAAACAAATTGAATATTAGCCCTAACCCACCACCAAACAATAATACTAAAAAAATAATAGGATGACGAAGGCAAAATTTAATAAATCCAACGATTAATTTAAAGAACAGCACAGCGAAAATAATTAAACCAATTACGACAGCTAGTCTGGTATTAGTACTCAAGCCTGTAGCTAACATGATAAATTTCATCGAAAACTTCCTCTCTTTTATGCCTAACTTGATGTTCCCGAGGTTAGATCTTAGTAACCCAGACCATTTAACCAACTATTAACATCACTTCTAGCATCTGCTGCATCGCTGCCTGAAACTGAAAAACCTTTCAATACTTTAGCGCGAGTGTATTGCTTTTTCAATGTTTCTGTTGTATTCCCTAGACCAGACCCTTCATGCGTGGTAAATGGCACAACATTTTTATTATTCAAGTTAACGCCATCTAGAAAAGTACGGACAACCATTGGATATTCACTCCACCAGATTGGCGAACCAATAAAAATGGTATCGTACTTGCTAACATCTGGTAGCTTATTCTTTATTTTTGGTCGGGCATTATCTTCTTGTTCTTTTTGGGCAACCTCAGTCGTTTTCTTATAACTTTTTGGATACTCCTTAGCTGGCACTATCTCATATTCGTCACCTTTGGTTTTGGTTTGAATAAAATCGGCAATTCGTTTTGTATTACCAACTTTTAAGTTTCCACCGTAAACACCGTCTTTACGCGAAAAATAAACAATTAATGTTTTACCATTCTTTTTAGCTACTTTACCTTTCGAACTACTTGATTGTGTTTTTTTATTACCCGAAGTTGCTGCCGACTGATCATTTTGATTTGTTGACCGACTTTGGCGTTGGTTATAAACATTATATCCAATCAGTACACCAACTATCGCCACCACTGCAACGATAAAGATCGTAATTCTCGTTTTCATAATTTGTACTCTCCTTTTTATATTTATCATCATTGATAAGAAACATTGTTCTATTTAGTTTCAAAAAGTTGTGAAAATGCATTATAAGCTTGATTTGCCGCCGAATCTATATCGTGACCACCACCACTATCGATGTGATAAATTAGATTCTCCTTAGTAAACTGCTGTGGATGTTGTCGCATTTGCTTAATCTGTGGAGCCATTGAACTGCTTGTGCCATCCGTACCACCAACAGAGGCCAGAATCAAGAAATCATTTGCTTGATAGTCACTATTTTGAACGTGTTTAGCCAGCTTTATTGCAGTTTTTTTTGGTTCTGTTCCCCCACCATTTGCTTCCACCGTCCAACTGTCTCCAGCCATTGGAACATAATATTTAAAAAGGTTCAGATCGTGTTCAAAAACGTACCAGGTCGTAATGGCCCCCATCGAGAATCCACCAAACGCACGATGGTCACGTGAATCTACAAAACCTTTTTTATCTGCAGTTCGCGCATAAGTCCGATAACGCTTCTCAACCGCCGGCATTAAATCGTTGGGCAACTCATTGCGTGCAAATGCTAGATTCAATGGATCATCTTCCACATAATCACTAGTCTTAAAACTATTATTTGGATAATAACTAGGGGTAACGACAATTGTCGGCTTCATTTCTTTTGCGGCAATTTCGTGGTCCAGTAACATTTTAAAAGCACTGCCAGAATTTGTTCCAGCACCACCAAGAAAACTGGCTTCACTCATCATGGCCCCATGTAATAAATATAAAATGTTATAACGCTGAGAATCGTTTGGATTATACCCAACCGGTAAATAAACCAAAGCCTTTTTTTGATATCTTTTATTCTGGTAAGTTGTTTGATAAGTAATTCTCTCAACTTTACCTCGTTGTGCGTCTAAAGCACGTTTCCGATAACTAGCAGGTATTTTTGCCATCTGCTTCCTCCGCTTCTTTTTTGAGCTGTTAACAGTAACCTTCCGATTACTTTGGTCTGTAACAGATTGATTTGTATAAACCAAATACATACTAATTATTCCCAAGCTTATTATTAGCCCTAAAGCAATTAAAATAACTTTTTTCTTCACTAGTCTCACCTCATTTACGCTTGATTCTTGCTTAGCATAAACTATGGAGTCCAGACCAAGGCAAGTCTTTTTTTAAAAAAACTTGCCTTGGTGTGCACACCATGCTGTATATTACAGTTATCAACAAGAATGGAGGAGTATCCATGCTAAAAAATCATCCAGTATCCCTATATATAACTTGGTTAGTTATTATTTTGATCGTCCCATTACCATTAGTTATTCTGTTGAACACCGGTTTATCCGACTCAATTCAACATCTAATAATCTATGACGCCGGAATTGTCGCCTATGTCTGGTGGTTAAGCATTGTCTTATTATCGACACGGCCACAATGGTTAGAATGGCGGATTGGGTTACCTGCTATGTATTTTGTTCACGGTCTACTTGGTGTTTTGGCATTAGGTTTGGCAACTTATCACGTTTTAAATGCTTTTTCAATGGATCAACTTATCAAAAATACCGGTCATTTTGCTTGGTACCTCGCAATTTTTGGGGTTCTTTATGCTAGCTTTTTCCTGTCAGGCTGGCTGGTAGATCGATTTCCAATTGCTGCTTCACTTAAGCGAAAATTGCAATTTATTTTCAAACATCAACTTTCTTTATGGATTCATCGCCTGAATTTTGTGGTTATCGGCTTAATCTGGTTACACGTTCACTTAATTGGTCGGGTCAGTCAAATTACTGATTTTATAATTTTATTTGATGTCTACACTATTGTTAGTCTCGGCTTATATGCTTGGAAAAAATTTGTTGCCAGCTCTGCTGAACGTCTGAATGGACAATTAATTGATAACACCGAATTAAATCAACATGTTCGGCAGGTGAAAATTAAATTAGGTCGTAAAGCCCCTAAGTATCAGGCTGGGGATTTTTACTTCTTATCATTTCAACATGTTACCGGCTTAACTAATGAATCACATCCGTTCTCTGTCACCACTGCCCCAATAAGTTCACCAAACATAATCACTTTTACCATTCAAAATACTGGTGATTTTACCAGCCAGCTATCCAGCATCCCTACTGGTAGCGATGTCAAATTGGAAGGTCCATTTGGACGTTTTGCACCTTTAATTGAAAATGCCAACCCAAAAATTCCTTTAATTTTGATCGGTATGGGAACCGGAATTGCCCCTCTTTTGAGCCTGACACAGCAATATGCAAGTAGTCGAAAAATTCATGTGCTCTGGAGTGTTCATGAAGCTTCTGATTTTTATTATCAACAAGCATTTGATTCCCTAGAATCTCTAATTACTTTTGACCAACATATCACTAGATTTACCACCCTTGACTACCAAAATAAATTAACTGAGCAAGAATTAACGTCCGCCTTATTTTTCATCGTCGGTCCTGCCAATGGTGTTTTAAGTACCGAAAAAGTTCTCCGACACTTGGGGGTTAGCGCAAACCAATTAATCGATGAACGGTTAACAATGTGACGCCTTTTTGTAGTAATTTAAAAATCATTTGTTGCTACCGTTGGATCCTTTAAGGGTTAGCAAAAAAACAGGATTAAAATCTCATTTCCGAGATTTTTAATCCTGTTTTTATTTAAAGAATACTATCTGAAACCTTGTTACCCAATCCTGATTTCTCATAAAATTCTATTCTTTAACAATCAATAGTGATTTAATTGCTTTTCGCTGATCCATAGCATCATAAGCCTTTTGAACATCGTCAAGCTTAAACTGTTGGGTAAAGACTTTGCCAGGATTAATTTTGCCATCTAAAACAGCTTTTAATAATGTCCCCTTATCATAAGTTGTCACAGATGCAATTCCACCGCGAAGACCAATATTCTTCCAGAATAAATTATTCGTATTCATGGTCTCTTTTTGAGGTACGCCAACCCGGCCAACAACGGCACCAGGCCGACCAACTTTAACCGCAGTATCAACAGATTGTTCGGTTCCAACACATTCAAGAACCGCGTCTGCCCCATCACCTGTGAGCGCCATAACTTTGGCAACAGCTTCATCACCACGTTCCGCGATAATGTCTGTCGCTCCAAATTCACGAGCTAATTTTTGGCGATCTTCATGACGACTCATCGCAATAATTCGTTTAGCACCAAGCAACTTAGCAGCAATTACACCACTAAGACCAACAGCACCATCACCCATCACAACCACCGTATCACCTTCAGAAACTTCGGCGCTAACAGCAGCATGATAGCCAGTTGCCATGACATCAGCCAATGCAACAAACGAATTCAATTGATCATCGGAATAATCACTTGGTTGACCAGGAACCTTAACTAATGCCCAATCAGCACTTCTAAAACGTAAGTATTCGGCTTGATAACCAGAACTACCCATCTCTTTTTGATTCAAGCAATTACCATCAAATCCTGCAAGACATGCAGCACAATGCCCACAACCATGTGTAAATGGCGCAATAACAAAATCGCCCACTTTCACGCTATGCACATCTTCGCCAATCTCATCCACAATCCCAATGGCTTCATGACCAACGAGTGAGTTAGCTGGCATATCATTGATTCCTCGGAACCACCATAGATCTGATCCACACACACTAGCTCTTACTACTTTGATAATCGCGTCAGTTGAGTTTTGAATGGTTGGCTTATCAACCTCTTGAATTTCGACTTTACCGGGCTTAATAAATACTGTTGCTTTCATTTTAAGATTCTCCTCTTATTAGATTAGCTATTCAGGATCTGTTGCAACCAAACCGCCTGCCAAATTAGTCATATCTGGCTTATTAGCAGTCACAATAAGTTGCTCATTTACAAAAGCATTCAATCCTAAATTACTCATTTCACGACCATAACCAGAATTTTTCACACCACCAAATGGTAAATCAGGTAATGAAGTCATAAAGTTATTGACAAACACCATTCCAGTCTCAATTTGACTGGCAACTTTTGTCCCCCGTTTAGGATCGCCACTGAAAACAATGCCCCCTAAACCTAAGTCAGAATCATTAGCCAAATCAATTGCTTCTTGTTCACTATTAACTTTATAAACTTGGGCAACCGGGCCAAACATTTCTTCTGCATAAGCCGGATTATCCTTATGAATATCTGTTAAAATCGTTGGTTGGAAAAATTGACCAGGTAAATCGATTTTTTCATTGCCATAATACAAGGTTGCCCCTTTTGCGATTGCTTCATCAACTTGGGCCTGCAATTTTTCTTTAGCTCGCTTAGAATTCATCGGTGCCAAAGTAGTTTGACTATCCATAGGATCACCAGGCTTTGCATTGGCAAAATTTTCCTTAAGTTTCGCTAAAAATTGGTCATATACGTTAGCTGCCACAATAAAACGTTTCGATGACGTGCAAACTTGTCCCGCATTATATAGTCGAGCCCGCCAAGCAATATTAGCTACACTTTCAATATCTGCATCATCCAAAACAACGAAAGCATCGGTTCCACCAAGCTCCATCGTATTTTTCTTTAGATTCTCACCAGCCGCTTTAGCAACACTGCGGCCACCACGTTCAGAACCCGTGAGCGCCACCCCTTGGACACGTGAATCAGCAATAATTTCAGAAACTTGATCATAACTTAAAAATAGATTTTGCAAACTTGCATCAGGAGCCGAAGAGGCCTTGATAATATCTTCAAACGCAACCGCAGATCCTGGTGTATTAGAAGCGTGTTTCAAAATCATAGGATTTCCCACCATAAAGTTAGGCGCAAAAACACGCATAATTTGATACATCGGAAAATTCCATGGTTCAACCATCATTAAAATTCCTAAGGGATGCTTTTGAATCTGCGCATCACCAGTCGCAACTGTCTCAATCTTGGTAGGAGCTAATAAATCTGCCCCATGATCAGCAAAATAATCTGCAATCAGCGCACAAAGTTCGGCTTCACCCTGTGCTTCTCGATATAGTTTGCCCATATCGGTAACCATTGCTTTGGCTAATTGATCCCGATTTTTCCGGAAACGATCGGCAATGTCATGCAATTGGGCTGCACGTTGAATCGGTGGCTCTTTTTCCATTTGCTTAAATAAACTATTCCCTTTTTCAAGAGCATCCTGAATTTCACCAGTTGTGGCGTTAGGGTACTCTTTAACAACCTCATTTGTATAAGGATTAATTGTTGCATATGCCATTAAAAAACACCTCTATAAATATTCTTGACTAATTTTATTTTTAATATACGGGACGATCTTCACCTTGAGTTGCGGGATCAGCAATTCCCAAGCTATCCTTTGAACCAACAGTAGGATCGGCCACAATCTTTAAAACAACGTCCGCAATACTTTGACGTGAACCGGACACACCATTGTATTGATCATTTCTATGGGTAAGCACGTACTTAACTTCATCACGATCATTTAACCATGGGAGCCTTAAAGTTGTGTAATCTAAACCAGACTCCTCAAGTAATTTGTCAGAATTAATGGCAGCTTGTAACCCACTCATGACACTTTGTTTGTTCCAACGGCCAAATTCACCAGGTACTTCATCATACAAGCCTAAGATATTTGTGAAAATAACTCGCTGAACACCGTTTTCTTTCATCGCTGTGATCACATTTTTTGTCCATGCATTGTTAGAAGTATGATCCACAACGGCTACAAATACCATATCCTGGCCAGCAACCGCTTTGTTTAGAACACTCTCATTGTCCAAACTTCCTTCTACAACTGTAACGCGGTTATCTTTAGCCAAATTGCTCAACCGTTGACTGTTACGTAATAATAAAGTCAATTCAACATCATCAAACGTCGATTCGTTTAAAATACGATCCTCAACAATTCGGGCAATTTGACCATTTGCTGCTGCAATTAATAATTTCATAGTTAATTCCTCCATTTTTTAAATTCGCTTTTATCATATACCCTGAAGTACACTTTAATGCAAGCCTTTACATTTACAGACTTTTATATTTATTATCCTTGCCGTGAAGGCCGCACAACAATTTCATTGATTGCGGTATCACTAGGTAAATCAATCGCCGTTGCAATCGTTGTCGCGATCCGATCGGGCGTAATTGCAAATTGATCATAATATGAATCCATCGCTTTTTTCTGATCAGCATCGGTGACATGATCGACCAATTCGGTTGCAATCGCACCAGGTGAAATAACCGTCACACGGACATTACTCCCAGCAGCTGCTTCCTCTTGACGAAGTGCTTCACTAATCATCCAAACACCAGCCTTTGTGGCACTATAAACACCACCACCAGAATGAACGGCATGGGCCGCAACGGAAGCTACATTAATAAATTGACCTGCCTTTTGATCACGCATAGCTGGTAAAGCGGCATTAATTCCATATAAAACACCACGAAGATTAACATCAATCATGCGATTCCAATCTTCCACACGGCCCTTAATAAACTCAGAATGAGGCATTAAACCCGCATTATTCATCCAAACGTCAATCCTGCCAAATTTATCTAATGCTAACTGAGCAAGGGCTTTTACTGAATCAAGATCAGTTACATCTGTAACAGCATAAACAGCCTGTCCATTCTCTTTTTCAATATCTGCAACAATTTCTTGTAACTTCTTTTCACGACGAGCGGCAATAACTAATTTATTCCCCTTTGCTGCTAGTAGTTTGGCTGTTGCTTCGCCAATTCCGCTGGAAGCTCCTGTAATAACAACTACTTTACTTTCTTCACTCACAATAATTTTCTCCTTCATTACATATATTTATTTAAAATTCTTTAACAACCAAAGTCTAAACCTTCGTCCGTACTTCAATGTAAATCATACTGATAATTAGTTTTACAATCCGGCCCGTTTAGCCAATTCTGGTGTATAGCGATTACCCACAATTTTAATATTTTTAGACAATTGATCAATGCGGGCTAATTCTTCAGAAGAGAATGCCACATTTAAAGCACCCAAATTTTCTTGTAATCTTGTTAATTTGGTTGTTCCCGGAATTGGAACGATCCAAGGCTTCTGTGCCAATAACCAGGCCAAAGCGATTTGTGCAGGGGTTGCTTGTTTTTTAATGGCAAATTCTTTTATAAGGTCTAATAATTTTTGATTTGCTTCAAGCGCCTCTTTAGTAAATCGGGGTAATTTACTTCGGCCATCATTTTTGGCAAAGGTTGTATTCGTATTAATTTTTCCCGTTAAGAAACCTTTTCCTAAAGGACTAAATGGCATAAAACCGATCCCTAATTTTTCCAATAGCGGCAACAATTCATTTTCTGGTTCTCTGGTCCACAATGAGTATTCACTTTCAACTGCTGTTAAAGGCTCGACTGCATTAGCTTTTTTGCTTGTTTCAATTCCAGCTTCGGACAATCCCCAATGCTTAATTTTCCCGGCTTTTTTTAGTTGTCCCATTGTATAAGCCACATCTTCAATGGGAATTTTCGGATCAACACGGTGAAGATAATACAAGTCAATGGCATCTACGTTTAAACGCTTAAGTGATCCTTCTACAGATTGACGAATCCCGTCTAGATTAGCATCTACAACCTGTTTACCATTTTCAATTCGAATCCCGCACTTCGTGGAAATTGTGACCTTATCTTTATACGGGGCCAACGCTTTTCCTAACAGACTTTCATTGGTGAACGGTCCATAGACTTCTGCCGTATCGAAAAATGTTTCACCCATTTCAACCGATGCTTGCAAAAGCTTAATCATTTCTTGTTGATCAGGCGGATTTCCATAGGCAAAATTCATTCCCATGCAACCTAAACCCAGCGCATCAACCTGCATACTACCAAGATTTCTTTTTTGCAAAATTATCACCCTTCAATAAGTTAAGTTTCGAATTATCGCCTATCCTTGACCATCTTTAAACGCAGGATACAACGTCATTCCACCGTCAATAAACAGCGTAATGCCAGTTACATAACTCGATTCATCTGAGGCTAACCATGCGGCGCCAGCTGCGACCTCTTCAGGTGTGCCAATCCGATTCATGGGAACCATAGAAACTGTCTGATCATACTGTGCTTGATCAGCAAATTTTTTAGCGTTAATGGGTGTATTAATCGCACCAGGTCCAATTGCATTTACACGAACACCCTCTTTGGCATATTCCATAGCAATGGTTTGCGTGAATAGTTTTACGCCACCCTTAGCAGCTGCATAACTTGCAAAAGTTGGCCAAGGGATCTGTTCATGAACAGAAGACATATTGATAATATTTCCTTTTTTACTATGAGCTTTAAAATAAGCCAAAGCTGTTTTAGAACCCTAGAAAACTCCCGTTTGATCGATGGAAACTACTTTATTCCAGTCATCCAATGATAATTCATGGGTTGGTGATTTAATTTCCATCCCTGCGTTATTTACCCAAACATCTAAATCACCAAAGTTATCTAGTGCTGCTTGAAGTAAGTCATGATTTCCTTTTTCCGTTGAGACATTTGCTTGCACAATAACCGCCTTACCGCCATTTTTTGTCACTTTATCGGCAGCTGTTTGAGCACCAACTTGGTCACTATTGTAATTGATCACAACAGACATGTGTTCTTGCCCAAAACGATTAGCAATTACATTGCCAATCCCTTTTGAACCCCCGGTAATAACTGCTACTTTTCCATATAAATCTGTGTACATAATGAATTTCCTCCTTAAATAATAGTTGTCGTAATTGCCCCAATTACAATCAAAAATAACCCAATTAATGTGAAGCTTAACTCACGATGACTCTTCTTTTCATGTAGAAATACCATCCCGCCAATCGTGGAGATCACGACAGAAAGTTGAGAGACCACAAATGCTGAGTTCACTCCGTTATCACGGACCGACAATATGTACGTGATTGCAGCAAATGAAAAGATTATTCCTGCAAGCAGACTTTGCCAGCTTGCTTTTTCACGTAACACTTTAGGTTGATGGGTTGCGGAAATATAAATCAGTACCGCAATGACCATCCCAACAGATTCAGGCAAGAAAATAGCTAATCCTGACGTAGCCATGGCTTTTGGAATTGCGTTATAAACCAGAAATCCAAACGTTGTCAGAAACAACATAATTAGAGTTTTCGTTTGACTGCTATTTTTGCTCTGTTGCATTTTTCTATCATGAACAGCCGTTAGTGAAATGCCAATAATTAAAAGTAAAATACCAATTACACCAAATATTTTGGCATTACTTGATGCCCATTCACCAAACAAAAATACCCCAATTAACGAAGTCCCAATTAGCTGTAGACCTGTAGAAATTGGCATTGTCTGAGAAACACCAATTTCATGATAAGCGGTATATTGTCCCAATTGACCAATAATCCAAAAACCACCGGCAAAAGCTGCCAGAATAAAGCTTGCTAAAGAAATTGTTGGATGAATAACCGCGTAGACAATAAAACTAACTAAAAGGGTGCCAACTGCTGTACCAAAAATTTGATTAACCGGTCGGCCATTTATACGTTCAACAGCTAATGGTAGAATTCCCCATGCAACTGCCGGTAGTAACATTAAAATAATATTCATAAGTCCACCTTTCCTAATTCAGATCATTTTCATTTAAAAACTTAGCTAATGCTTTTTTATTATCATCATAGCGAAAACCATTGATAATTTTTGCGTTATCCCCTTTTGCAAGTTTCCGCATATCAGGCATTGAACGACTAACTGGATCACTCATACTTGTCGTAAATGGCACGATTGTTTTTCCAGAAAAATCAAACTTCTCAAACAACGAATGGATAATCATTGGCGGTTGATGCCACCAGGTGGGATACCCAACGAAGATTGTGTCGTATTGATCCAAGTTAGTGATCTTAGTTCGAATTGCTGGATGAATCTTATCAGCCAACTGTTTTTGGGCAACTTTCACATAAGCATCATAGCCACTAGGGTAAGCTTTTTGAGGCTGAAGCCGGATAATATCTGCTCCGGTGTCTGCCTTAATTTGCTTAGCCGCTTCCTCAGTTGAACCAGACAGTGAGAAATAGATAATTAAACGCTTTTTAGAATTCGTTTGTTTCTTCTGGACAATATCCGTTGTATGACTTATTTTCATACCTGTCGATTTATGCTGAAAACGAAAGACCGTAAATCCACCAGCCAAGATAATTACAATAACTCCAATGACAATCAATAGTCTTTTTTTCATTTCTTCCATCCCTTTTCGATTACTTCATCTCGAAGCTTAAACCTTCGTCTGCACTCCATGGCAAGCCTTTTTTTAAATCAATTATTATCTGCGTGAACCTGGCTCACCCACTGGGTCACTCGCTTATCAGCCTGATCAACTTTATTACCGTCAACTACTAAAGCCTTCGTAAAGGTATCGCGCTCGCCACCTTGTTCACGGATAATTTCTCGAACTCGCTGGACGCTATCTCCTTGACCATAACCGCCTTCAGTCATAAAAGGTGCAATGATTTTATCAGTCAAGCGACCCCCGTATGTTTTCAAAAAAGCTGTCATTGGGTGAGATAAAGTCATCGCCCAGATCGGATAGCCCAAATAGATGGTGTCGTATTGCTTTAAATCGGGAACTTGCATGTTAAGTTCAGGATAATCTTGATTTTCTCTTTCTGAATTGGCTCTTGAAAGGGTCTTTTGATAATTTCCGGCGTAAGGATCCTTTACGACAATTTCTAAAATATCCGGATTGGTTTGATTGGCAATTTTACTAGCCAGCAATTCGGTACTACCCGACCGAGAAAAATAAATAATTAAACTTTTAGCAGTTTTTGTAATTTTGCGTGTGGGCTTATTTTGACTATTGGTATCTTGACCATCTGATCTTGTGCCATATCCATTTTGCCATTCCCGGTCGTTTTTACTGAGTTGTGGTGCTGAAATTGACTGGCCAGCAATTTTATAGTTAGCCTGCTGATTTTTGTTTGATACTGAATCGTTATTAAAATTCATAATTATAATTCCTCCAATTCCAAGGATTAGACATCCCATGATCACTGCTATTAACTTAATCTTTTTCATTTTCTTTTTATCCTTTAAACTTATTCAATAAAGTCACTGTAAACTATGGTCTGTACTTCAAGGCAAGCACTTTCTCTCAAAATATGTCACGCATAAAAAACGTAATCCCAATGATGACCGCTGCAAAGGCCAATAAGTAACCTAACAAAAGGTTAAAAGAAAATCCTAATCCACTAAATAGGAGCATTAATATAAAAATATAGGGATGTTGAAAACAGAATTTAATAAAGCTTATTATTAAATTAGAAAACAAGCTCATTAAGACAATGATGCCCGTTACAATTGCAATCTTATCGCCGTGACTCATAGCCACACTTAACATTAGAAATAACATGACTTCTACGTACCTTCTTAACTAATAAATTCTTTGTTCAAACTCTCTTAAAGTTTCATGCTTTTACAGACTAATCGCGCTAATCGGTCGTTCTCACATTTTTAAGCTTATTCACTAAACTCATCACAACGGCTAATATGACAAAAACAATCATATTAATCCAAAACAAGTTTCGAATATTATCGATGTGCAAAACATTTTGAATTAGCAATGCGGTATATGGTGATAGAGAGCCGGCCAAATTGTAAGCAATCAGGATTAATGAAGTTGCCATTATGTTTCCACTCCCGCCTAAATTAACAGCATTTAAAATCCATGGGAAAAACAAACGCGCACCAATTCCAGTCAAGAATCCGCCCAAAACGGTTAACCAAGTTGTATTTGAAATGGCAATTAAAAACATTGCTAAGCCTAGAGATAAAAAGGCAGCCACTAAAATGTAATCTTTCAACCAGGTAAAAACGCGTCCAAAGAGAATGCCACCAAGCATTGCTCCTAAACTCAGACCTAAAATAACGTAACTTGCAGACGTAGCTGTTCCATATCCCGCATTAACCATTAAGGTTGGCACTTTAATTCCCATAATCATATAAAAGGTAATCACAATAAAGGTTAGGATCATGTAGCCAAAAATTGCATTAGGTAATTTTGATTTTTTTGTTGAACCTTTAACTTTAGAGCCCGTTGTTAATTCTGTTTTTGGTATTTTAGGTACGAATAAAGCAAACATTATTAATGCAGGGATCGTGATTAAATATGCCCAAAATGACATATGCCAATTAAACCTTACAAGTTGGCCAGCAATAAATGTGACTAACACCCCAGACCTTCAAAGGTACTTTGAAAACCAAGTGTTTGTGATCGTTCGCTACCCTTGAAAAAGTAACTAATAATACTAACTAGTAACGAATTAAACAAGCCAATTCCAAAGCCAAATGCGGCCCGTGAAATCATCAGGAGCAGAAAACTATTGATTATCACTGGGGACAACCCAGCAATAACGGTGATAAAAACCCCAACCAGTACAGTTTGTTTTAATCCAATTCGTTTGGCAATCCAATTACTCAATAGAATTGCAATTAGCAAGAATAAAGATGGAATGGTTGTGAGAAGTTCAATTTGAGCCAAAGCGACATTAGGAAATGCTTTTGCCAAAACTGGGATGTTAGCATTAATTGCCGGTGCAGATGCCGTCACAACCGACACCAGCAGGATAGATAATTTTATTAAAGAACGTTTGGTGTTTTGCATTTTGTAGTTCCTCCATATGTGACTACCGGTCATATTTTTTTTTAAAAACATCGTCACTTATTAAATAGTGACGATCACGTTACGCATTAATTAGGTATGGCTGTAACAAAGCACTTAGTTGCAAATCACAGAACCGTTTTACAGTCGCGATTGGATCAACTGTTTTAGGAGATATACACCAGGTAAAAATAACGCCATACATTTCCGTTAAAAAAAGTTGTGCGAGTTGGTGCACCGGCGTGTTCACCTTTAATTTATCTGCATCAATTAATTTCATCAAAAGCTGTTCAAAAGACTGAACATCAAATTGCCATTTATTGCTATTCGTCTCGGAAAAGCTAATGTAGCGTACCCACTGACGAGCCAATTCGATTTTTGAATTAAAAATAACGGACATAAAATCAATTAAATATTTCTTTATAATAATGATTGGGTCATCTTGTTCGCTTAAAATGGTTTGCGTATTTAGCTTAGCAAAGTGCTCTTTACTTAATTCAAAGATCAAATCTTCTTTACGTTCAAAATAATTATAAAAAGTGCCTTTAGCGATCCCGCTGGTTTTCACGATATCATCCACGGAAATATTTTCATAACCCTTTTGCACAATTAAATGATCTGCTGCTTCAATCAAACTTTGCCGAGTTGCGATTGCATTATCTTCTCTTTTTCCCACTGGTCTCACCTCAAAAAGAAGTATACAACATTTACGCCTTAAAAACAATGACTAACGGTCATTTTATTTTTTTATCCCTTATTCAACTTAATCTTTTGCATCATACGCCAACTTTTCTTTTTCGTAGTTTAAGGTATGATCTTCAAAATTAACAATTTTATAGTCTAAATATTTGATTGTTTTGTCGATTTCGGCGCGTTTCTCTTTCAATTCCTGGCGTTGATCCATCAATAATGATTTACGAGTTTGTTCCGTTTGACTGCCTTCACGATATAATTTTACAAATTCGATCAGCGCTTCAATTGACATCCCTGCCTTTCGCAAAGCTTTAATATAGAAAACCCAGTTCATATCGTGTTCACTATATTCACGATAGCCACTTTCATTCCGTTTAATTTCCGGTAACAGTCCAAGCCGTTCCCAGTAGCGGAGTGTGTCTTTTGTTAACTCAAACTTTTTACTGACGCCGTTTATGTTCATTTGATTCAACCTCTTTTTCATGTTTATCTTTTACTTACTTTATTATTCTAAACCTTGGTCCTCACTTCAAGGCAAGGAAAAAATAAATTTTTCTCTCAAACATTAAAACGGCGCTAAATCTCTTTCGGAATTTAACACCGTTTTTCTATTTTTCGAATAAGATAGCTCCCGCATTTTCTGCAAGATCTGAAAATGTTTCAAGCGTATCTGTTAAAGGCGTCGAGGCACTAGTTGCAAAAGCCACGACTTTTTTACCTGCAAAATCAACTTGATCAAATAAACTGTGAATGATCATTGGTGGTTGTGACCACCATGTGGGATATCCCACATAAACTTTATCATAACGTGTTAAATCTGGGAGCGGTTTTTTCAATTCCGGATGAACTTGCTTATCTTTTTCATTTTGAGCAACGGCTACAATCCCATCATAATCGCTTGGATAAGTTTTTTTTGCTTGTAACTGATAAATATCTGCGTTCAACTTTTTTTGTAAGTTTAATGCAGCTTTCTTTGTAGTTCCCGATAGTGAAAAATAGATAATTAACTCTTTTGCCATGTCATATACTTCTTTCTACTCAAACTAAGTCTATTGACCGCCGCCCAGTCGATTGACTTGCTCTGGATCACGATGATCAAAGAAAGCCGACTCCTTCATATCTAATGCCGCAATTTGTTTCATTTCCGGATCACTTAATTCAAAATCAAAGATATTAATATTTTCTTCCATTCGGTTTTTATGAACCGATTTGGCCAGACTAACAATGCCACGTTGATATAGCCACCGTAAAACAACTTGACCTACACCTTTATTATGATCAGATCCAATTTTTTCTAAGACTTCATTCGTAAATAAATTGTGTCGTCCCTCTGCAAATGGTGCCCAAGCTTCTGGCTGAATACCTAATTTTTCATGCCATGTCATTTCATTTTTTTGTTGATTCCATGGATTAAGTTCAATTTGATTAACTGCAGGTGTCACAGTATTATGCAAATTCAAATCGACAAAACGGTCTGCACTGAAATTTGAAATTCCGATTGCGCGAACTTTTCCTTCTTTTTGCAAATCTTCCATTGCTCTCCATGAGCCATACACGTCTCCATAAGGTTGATGAATAAGATACAAATCAAGATAATCTAATTGAAGTTTGTCCAAAGATTCTTGAAATGCTTGCTTCGTTGCGTCGTAGCCAGTTGAGCTAACCCAGACTTTTGTTGTAATAAACAAGTCATTACGATCAACACTAGTCTCTTTGATTGCTTCCCCAACTTCAGCTTCGTTCCCGTATGCTTGAGCTGTATCAAGCAATCGATACCCTGCATCAATTGCGTTTAAAACTGCTTGTTTTGTGCCACCATTTTCAATTTGGAAAACACCAAATCCGACTGCAGGCATCTCAATACCATTATTTAATTTAAAAGTTGGAACTGTCATCATTAAAAACTTCCTTTCATATTTACAAGACCTATGATAAACCCTGGTGTGGACTCCAAGGCAAGCATTTTTTTAAATCAATTATTTTCAAAAACATGCTATACTAAAAAACTGAATAGAAAGAAGGAATTATTTTGAACAAAGAACGTTTAGCAGCCTTCACTGACGCCGTTCTCGCCATTATTATGACGATCCTAGTTTTGGAACTAGAAAAACCTAAAACAGTTAATTTAGCTGTATTATGGGATTTGCGCGCTAACTTTTTTGCTTATACGCTTTCGTTTTTTTGGCTAGGTTTAATGTGGACTACCCATCATAATAACTGGCACTCAATTACAAAGGTTTCCAACGCAACTGTGTCTTATTCATTACTCATGTTATTTATTGCATCACTATTTCCATACACGACCAGTTTGGTAGCCACAAATTTTAATAATGTGACTGCACAAACTTTTTATGGCCTGGTCGTTTTAGGCGTTTCGTTTAGTAACATGGCTATCTCCCATTCTTTAAAACAAGTTAACCCTTCAGTCCACTTTGGCTGGCTATATGCGTTACCAAATACCTCAATTATTTTAGATGTCGTGATCAAACTCATTGGTCTTCTAATCACCCTAACCGTTTACCCACCGGCCATGATGTACGCAATTTTCATTGATATTTTTGTCGTTGGTTACGCATCTCGGCAAGCAATAAAGAAACAACCTAAAAAAAGTTAATTTAAATCGCAAAATGGATCGCCATCTTTTAGTGGAGATCCATTTTTAGTCTATAAATGTAAAAAGATGCCAGCATCGACTAGTTCTTTCGTAAAACCAGGGACAGTATCGGTTCGTTGCCAATCCCGTTGTAATTCGCAAGCCAATTGGGGAATGCTGGTTGGTTTAGCTCCTGCTTGTTCGACCCGCCGTAAGGCTGCCTCATGGGCAATGACCGAGGTGCCACCAACAGAATCAACCACCGGAAAAACATCGTAGCCTTCATCTAACGCATCTAAGGTTGGAAATGTTAAACACGCTTCCGTCCATAACGCGGCAATAATCAGGTTATGTCGCCCTGTCTGTTTGACTGCTGCCTTAAACTCTGTATCTTCCCATGCATTAATTGTGGTGCGATCATAACTCGGTACATCAGGTAATAAATCTTTAATCGGTGCAATGGTATCTTTATTCCGGCCATTTTTTACATTAACCGTTGATAAAATAACCGGAATCTTAAATGTGTTCATTAATCCGATCACGTTCACCACATTTTTAATGAGTTGTGCGCGATTCATGGAATTAATCGAATTAATCTGGGTTGGTTGATAATCAATTAATAAAAAGGCTGAATTTTCAGGCGTTAACAATTTATCTGCAACTGGATCTCTTCTTGCTTCACTTGTCATCTTCATCGCTCCTTAATTTTAAATAACGTGTCAAAAAATACAAAATGTTTGGCTTTACTTGGTCTAGATAACCTTTCGCGTGGTGCGTCCCCGGTAGTAAGGAAATTTCTACCGGTGTTTGATACTGTCCTAACCGTTTACTTAATTCAAAAATCCCGGAAACTGGTACAAATTCATCCAGGGAATTAATCAGTAACATCGGTCCCGTTTTACCCTGAACGCGATAATAAGGGGGCGCTTCTTTGGCTAGTTTAGGATCATGTAAATAATTAAGGATAAACCATTTATAAAAGCTATCATCCTTACCACTCTGATTAATTGTAGAGCTAGCTCCGGTTGTAAACTTCTGTTTTTGATCCTGTTTTGGCACTACGTCTTGATGATTATTCAACCACACTTCGATATCAAGAATTCCAGAAAGTGATACAGCTGGAATCTGATATTTAATTCCCATTTCAACCGCCATGTTGCCACCAACGGATGAACCGATCACCGCAACTGGTAGCTTCGGTGCATACTTTTTGACCTGTTGATATAAGTGATCCATATCAACCAAGGGCTGCGGATAATATCCTTCTGGTGTTAAATGATAATTTGGCGTGACAACCAAATAACCCTGTTGTGCAAGCCATGTAGATATATCTTCATCTTTAGCCTTGTCGCCCCGAAACCAACCGCCACCATGGATAATAATTAAAAGACCTTTTAACTTATCAATCTTTGGCCGATATTCATCCAACGTTAAATCTGGTGCATAGGTTACGTCTCGTTTAATCTCAATCTGCAAATACAACACCTCATTTCAAGAATTCCATTTGATACCTACACTCTAAGCATCGGCTATTAAAAATGCAAGCGTTTTTATTCGGCAGTTAAATTATCTAACGCGTTTTAGTTAGTCTAAACATCATAATGGTGGTAACTTTAAATTAAGGAGTCCAATTTTTTTGTGAAAGGAGCTTATTTTGAAACAAGAATCGCTATTTGCTAGTGAAAACAGCCAAAACAGTCCTTTAGCTAATCGCGTCCGTCCACAAACCCTTGACGAGTTTACCGGACAAACTCATTTATTAGCTAAGGGAAAAGTGCTACGTGAGATTATCGATCAAGATCAGTTACCCTCAATTATCTTCTGGGGACCACCTGGGGTTGGTAAAACGACTCTGGCACAAATTATTGCCAATAAAACTAAATCACATTTTATTACCTTTAGCGCGGTAACCAGTGGCATCAAAGACATTCGCAAGATCATGGAAGAAGCCGAGGAAAATCGTGAACTTGGTGAAAAAACAATTGTCTTTGTTGATGAAATTCACCGTTTTAATAAAGCCCAACAGGACGCTTTTCTGCCCTTTGTTGAACGTGGCAGCATTACTTTAATTGGCGCTACAACCGAAAATCCGTCATTTGAAATCAATTCGGCGCTGCTTTCCCGTTGCAAAGTCTTTGTTTTAAAAGAATTACAACCAACCGAAATTGTCGAGCTTTTACACAAAGCTCTCAATAATCCAAATGCCTTTCCAAAATGGCAAGTTAAAATCTCTGATGATGTCTTATCGTTGATTTCTCAATTTGCGAACGGCGACGCACGAATTGCGCTGAACACTCTCGAAATGGCCGTCTTAAATGCCGATCATAAAGATAATCTGGTTACAATTACAGAAACTAATTTGAATCAATTTATTAACACCAAGTCTCTACGCTATGATAAACACGGCGAAGAACACTACAATATAATTTCGGCATTGCATAAATCCATGCGCAATAGTGATGTTAATGCCGCGATTTATTGGTTATCTCGGATGTTAGATGGTGGCGAAGATCCTTTGTATATTGCTCGCAGACTGGTACGTTTTGCCAGTGAAGACATCGGCGTGGCTGACACCAAGGCGCTTGAATTGACGATTAACGTTTTTCAAGCCTGTCAATTCTTAGGAATGCCAGAATGCGATGTCCATTTAACGGAAGCCGTTATCTATTTATCACTGGCACCGAAATCCAACGCCGTTTATAAAGCGCGTTTAAATGCAAAAAAAGACGTCAAGAAAAAGGGTAACGAACCTGTCCCACTCCAAATTAGAAATGCTCCTACTAAACTCATGGGCGATCTCGGTTATGGCAAAGATTACCAATACGCTCATTCGAAAAAAGATAAATTAACCGACATGAAAACCATGCCCCCAGATTTAGGGGTCTACACTTTCTGGTATTGGTGAATAACTGATACCAGTTTTTATTTTGAAAATTAAAAGGACATCTGTCCTCTTTGTGCTACGATTTAATCGCCAAACAAAATCGAAAAGAGGAAAAACAGATGTCCCTAACTAATTCTATCTTAAGCTTGTTTGAAATGACAGACCCAAATATAACCGTAACTGGTGTTACCAAGAAACGTTGCCCGAATGGACAACGAATTCATGTCGTTCACGCCAACCTTTCTTATCAGCTTGTGAAATGTCCCCATTGTGGCCATAAAAGTCTAATTAAAAACGGTACCCACGTTAGTCATCTAAGGTTGGGAACCTTATCAGGCGGACGTTATGAAATGCAGCTAAGACGACAAAGATATCAATGCCAACATTGTTTAAAAACCTGTGGAGCTAAAACTAACCTCGTTAGACGTAATGAAACTTTTACCCACAATGTTAAACATCAGGTCATTGTGCTAGCTCGTGACATGCTGACCAGTAAAGAAATCGCTAAAATTTGTGGCATTTCACCAAGTAGTGTTCAACGTATTTTAAATGCAAATATTCACTTGGCTTACCGTGTTAAGCAACTTCCGCCAAATCTTTGTTTCGATGAATTTCGTTCCTGTAATCATCTAATGTCCTTTAACTGTTGCGATGCCGTTAGTCATCGCCGCATTGTGACCCTCAAAGATCGTCTCAGTAAGGATATCATTGATTACTTTGAAGCTCGTTATTCAGTTCAAGAACGTGCGAAAGTTCAAACAATTACTATTGATATGAACGCCGAATATGCTAGCTTTATTCATCGTTTATTCCCGAATGCTGTCACGATTATTGACCGTTTCCACATTATTCAGCTTGCTGGTCGTGCACTAGACAATGAACGTACATGTATTATCCGTACTTTTCAAGATAAGCATTCACGCATTTACCGCATCCTTAAATCTCAATGGCGTTTATTTCATTTGGCAGAAGAGAAAATCAATGACACTAAGCTTATCTATTTACGAGGCATTAACGAGTATATGACCCAACAGAACGCCATCGACCTTGCCTTAGATGAATTTCCAGAATTCAAAACTGTGTATCAAACTTATCAAGGCATTCTAACCGCTATTCACCAAAAGGATGCCACGGAATTTAAAAATTTGATTACCAACTACCAAGTAGCTGGTAATCAAATGGACGTCACCATTTCAACCTTCGTTAAGAACGGCTCAGCAGTGCTCAACAGTTGTCGTTATCCGTATTCTAACGGTCCTATTGAAGGACTTAATCGTAAAATCAAGGTATTAAAGCGTAGCTGTTTTGGTTTTCGAAATATTCATAACTTCTTCATTCGTATCAGTTTAATTCATGAGTAAACAAAAAGCACATTCACCGAAGTGAACATGCCTTCAAAAATCTCTACCAATACAGTTTGACAGAGACCCAGATTTAGAAGGACACGAATACTACTTACCTACTGAAGAAGGCAACGAAAAACGATTTAAACAACGCCTTGAATATATAAAGAAATGGCATGAACAGCATAATAATGAGTAATCAAAAAGCGCGAACAAAGTTAAATTTGTTCACGCTTTTTGATTACTTAATATTGCATTAATGAAAGCATATCATAGTCTTTAATCTTATCGCGACCATGCATATCTTTTAATTCGATGATAAACGCTGTTCCAACTACAATCCCGCCAAGTTCTTCAACTAAGTCGATCGTAGCCGAAATAGTGCCACCTGTTGCTAGTAAATCATCAGTCACCAAAACTCTTTGTCCTGGTTTTACAGCATCTTTATGCAGATAAAGTGAAGAAGTACCGTATTCCAAGTCATAAGTTGCTTTGATTGTTTCACGAGGCAGCTTCCCTTTTTTACGAGCTGGTGCAAAGCCAATCCCCAATTCGTAAGCAACTGGGCATCCAACGATGAATCCCCGTGCTTCTGGTCCAACAATCATTTCAACGCCCTTGTTTCGAGCATAATCCACAATCTGGTTTGTCGCTTCCTTATAAGCATTTCCATCACCCATTAAAGGAGAAATATCACGAAAAATAACGCCTTTTTCTGGATAGTCAGGAATACTTGCAACGTAATCATGTAAATCTAATGCCATTTAATCAGCAACTCCTTCATTTTTATCCGCTAACTGCTCTTGAATCCAAATTTTCAGAGTAGCAGATTTACTGTATAATAATTTTTCTTGTGTTTTTATTTGTTGTTCTCTTAAGCTGTAAGCTGGTGCTTCACTCAATTTATGGGGTTCTGGATTCTGAATAAAGGAAACACGACCGGTTTCTATTTTAACAAATTCTAGCTCAGAAAACACCTCAATTAGAAAAACTAATAAACTTTGCGCGATATGCAGATATTTAACTACGGCCGGTAACTGAGTTTTTAAATCAATAACCGGATGATTGGCGAAAAATTTAAATACCTTACCGCTTTGCTCGCGACTTGGCATCCCGTCCAGATAAGCGTTATTCCGCTGATAAAAGTACACCGTCAGTGTGTCCGGTTCCTGTTCGTTCAACCAATTGGTGAATGCGGAAATCGAATCAGGACAATCCACCAAGGTCACATTGCCCGTCAGCAAAGTCTCGTCAGGTTTATTTGCATCTAAAACAACCGATTTTACATTATCTGCCAAATACGGTTTGACCCGTTTATAGGTGGCTTCATGAAAAAATACGTAAGTTGCTGGCTCAGAAAACAATTGAACACTAAGATGCGTTGTTCGTTTGTCAATAACTGGAATAGCATCAATTATCAAATCTTTGACCATCACTTGTGGTTTGGTTTGATTTCGCCAAGTATTAGACTCTAATGTTCCCACTACTTTGATATGATCCGGAACAGCCTGTAAATAAGGTAACAATGCACCCTGCTGAAAAGCGATGGTGTCGATTTGTTGTTTTTCACCAACCAATTGAAATTTCAAATGGCTTTTATCCGCCCCGATTTGTTTAGCGTCCGTAACTTGTTTTGGATCAATCTCAAATTCCGGCATTGGATTGTCCGTCCCGAACGGTCCTAGATGTTGTAAATCTTGAATAACTTTTAAACTAATCTGATCAACCTTAAGCCGTCCATCAATTTGTAAGGGCGTAACTTGATTGAGATTCAAATGATTGGCCTCGGCGGCTGATTCCAACAGCTGTCTAAGTGTCTCAACATTAGTTTTGGCAATGGTTAATCCAACTGCCATATGATGCCCACCAAAGTTTACATACAAATCGCGTTGGCTATTCAAAGCCTCAAACAAATTTAGAGCCTCAACACTTCGTCCAGACCCTTTTAAATTGGGCTCTGTTTCAGCAGCACTAAGGACGATGGTTGGTTTCCCGGTCGTTTCAACAAGTCGACTAGCAACAATTCCTAAAACGCCCTGATGCCAACCAGTGCCCGTTATAACCAAAGTTTTTTTCGCGGCATTCTCAGGTGTCTGCGCCTGCATGATTGCTTCATCATAAATATCCGCAACTAACTGTTTTCGTTGTTCATTGACAGAATCGATATGCTTGGCAATCTGATCAGCTTTATCCTCATCAAAAGTGGTTAATAACTCCACTGCTTCCCCAGCATTTCCAATTCGTCCAACGGCGTTCAAACGTGGTGCAACCGTAAATCCAATATCTTGTTCGTTAATTTCATGCCCGTCTAATCCGCACACTTTTAACAACGCATTAAGACCAACTCGTTGCCCCTCGCTCATGAGCTTTAACCCACTCGTAACCAAGAACCGATTTTCATCTGTTAAGGAAACTAGATCTCCAATTGTGCCAATGGCGACCAAATCTAAGAATTCTTCCGGCACTTCATCCAACAGCGCTGAAGCTACTTTAAAAGCCACCCCAACCCCAGAAAGATCAGAAAATGGATAATGACTACCTGGATAACGAGGGTGCACAATGGCCGTTGCATTTGGAAGCTCATCTGGCATTTCATGATGATCAGTCACAATCACATCCATTCCATGGGTTACTGCGTAATTAATGGGCTCATTACCCGCCACGCCGTTATCAACAGTGATCATCAAATTAACGCCGTTATCAATAAATTCCTGATATTCAGCCATGTTAGGCCCGTAACCATCTTTGAAACGGTCAGGCACAAAGTAATCGACATTAGCCCCTAACTCATTAAGGGTTTCAAACATAATCGTTGTACTCGTCACCCCATCAGCATCATAATCACCATAAACCACAATCTTTTCATCGGCTACGATAGCAGCCTGGATGCGATCGACCGCTTTTTGCATATCATGTAATAAAAATGGATCGTGAATCATTTCGGGATCCATTTTTAAAAATTGGGTGGCTTTATCCACCGTATCATAACCACGACCAACTAGAACAGTTGCCGCAACTTCACTCAACTCACAAGCTTGTGCAATCGCCGTCACTTTTTCTGAATCGATTTTATTTTTTGGCATTTGCCAACTATACTTTGATTTCAGCACTACTTCACTTCCTAATTCATAAAAACAGAATGGACGAAAATCGTTCCTCAAATGAGATTTTCGATCTTTCGTCCAACTCTTAATCATTTAATTTTATCAAACAACTCATTATAATTCTTCGATTTTTTGATTCTGCTGACCATTTTCGCTGCTAACATTATTGACCCGTCGTTTTAATGCGGCGTTTTCTTCGCGAAGTTCATCAATCTCTTTAGTTGCAACATCAATTTCATTACGATGTTCACGTTTTTGAGTCATAATTGTTCCCATCGAAACCAGGAATGTAATTAAGGCGCCCGCAACTAACGACACCAAAATGACCAGGACTAGTGGCCAGTGAACTGTTGTGAATAAAAGACTGATGGGCACTTCACTCACATTAACCACTGCAAAAGCAGCCACTAATAAGACCAAGATTAAAATTATAATAACTCGCCATTGATTTTTCATGTTTCAAATGCCTTACTTTCGATTAAATAATGGACTACTTGCTAAGCGATCCCCAAGGGTTGGAAACCATTCGTATCCGCGATGAATAGCTTCCATATACAGAGGCGCATTGATTTCGCGCCGTGTATAACCAACTGCATTCGTAATTTGATGGGCCACTTTTTCAGGTGACAACGCCAAGAACTTGACGCTATCAAAGTATTTACTGCTTTCAGGTGTCCTTCTAAAGAAATTGGTATCCATCGGTCCAGGATTTACGGTGGTCACTTGAACACCAAGGGGTCGTAATTCTAACCTTAGGGCATTAGAGAAACCAATAACCGCAAACTTGGTTGCCGAATAAATTGAAGATTTGGGTGTAGCAATTTTCCCAGCTACAGAGGCAATATTAAAAATATGTCCCCTGCCACTTTTGATCATTTGTTGCGCAATTCTTTGCGTTACATACATGAGGCCTAAAACATTTACCCGAAACATGTTTTCTGCTTTATCCATCTCAAAGTTTTGAAAGGGTTCAAAAATACCAAATCCAGCACTGTTAATCAAAACATCTACTGGACCAATGTCCTGCAAAATGTGGCTCAATTGCCGGTCAATTGCATCTGGATCTGAAACGTCAAGTTCTACAACATAAGAATTAGTTTGAGAAATCTCTTTACACTTATCTGCTACTTTACGCAAAGCAGTTAGATTGCGGGCACATAAAACAACATTAGCCCCGCGCATAGCCATTTCATAAGCAACTAATTTACCTAACCCACTTGATGCACCGGTAATTAAAACCAATTTACCATTCAAATCACGTAGTTCTCGTAATTTTTCTAGCATTTGATCACTCCTCATCTATTTGAGCGGAATATGAATCACATCAAAATCATGAACAACTTTTGTCGCTTTAAACACTGACTGAGCTTGTTTTTGTAGCTCATTAGCCATTTTACCAGTGTAACGAGCCGAAATATGCGTCAAAATCAACCGTTTTACATTGGCTTCTTTCGCAATTCCAGCTGCTTGAACATTAGTAGAATGATAATAATTACGTGCCAGCTTGCTTTCATTCTTGGCAAAAGTACTTTCATGCACAAGGACATCCGCGTCTTGTGCAAGAATCGGACTGTTCTTAGTTTTTCGGGTATCTCCCAAAATGGTCACAATCCGTCCTGGTTGGGGTTTTCCCAAGTACTCTTTGCCATCGATTTTACGGCCGTCATCTAACGTCACAACTTGTCCCTGTTTCAAAAGACCGTAGAGAGGCCCTGACGGCACGTGCAGGTCTTTTAGCTTATCAACTTGGAGTTGACCGGCATGATCTTTTTCGACAATTCGATAACCAACACTTTCAATTCGATGATCCAATCTCATGAAGGATACCTTAAATTTTTCATCTTCAAAGATAACGCCCTCATCACCTAATTCAACAAAACGAATGGGGTAAGAGAGATGTGAATCAGAAACCCGCATCGCCGTTTGGACAAACTGACGGATTCCCTTGGGGCCATATATCACAAGCTCTGACTCGCCACCTTGAAACGAACGACTGCTTAGTAAGCCAGGAAGGCCAAATAAGTGATCACCATGAAGATGGGTGATGAAAATTTTGTCGATTTTTCGAGGCTTGATTGTGGTACGCAAGATTTGCTGCTGAGTGCCTTCTCCGACATCAAACAACCAAATCGAGTTGCGCTCATCTAATAACTTCAATGCTACACTTGAAACATTTCTAAATTTACCGGGAACTCCTGCTCCGGTTCCTAAAAATTCTAAATCCATAACGCATCGTTCCCCATTTACTCTTGTTTTTTAAATACTACCCTAAACACCATACCACAAATTCGCTCTAATTTGCTATGTAAACTATCTTAGTTTACACTTCAAATGCGATCTGTAATCAATTATAATTGATATTGTAATCTACAAACTAAATTCACAGGATATAATGGAGAAGTCAAATGCGTTTAATTGATTTTAATCTTTCGGTTGCTGAATTGGATCCACAATTAAAACTTTATTTCAAACCGGCTAATCACCCAGCTCTGCCTGTGTCTTCTTTGAAATTACTCGACCATTGGCTAATTGTCGAACCTGGAACAACCCCTTTAACGCTAGATCAATTTGAAACCCGTGTCCAAGCTGCTGGTGGTTCTCGTCAGCTTGCCTATTCGGACACTAACCAAGTTAAATTATTTGGTTATCAATTACGAGAACAAAAAATAATTTTAGGATAAGTGTGAATAAAAACAATGAAAAAAACCATCGTATTTCTTTTCCTTGCAACTTTATTTTTAGGTGGATGCGCCTCGCAAGGCACAGATTCCCATTATCAAAGCAAGGGAAAAACAACTTTTACCAATCAAAACAAGGACGTGCATAAAAAATCTAGCTCAGCAAGTTCCAAAAAAAGTTCTACAGACTTGAGCTCGACTGAAAGTAGTAGTAGCGCCAGTAGCGCCAAAAAATCTTCCAGCTATCGCGTGCCAACGAAGATAAAGAAAAGCGCCAACTATATTTCCCATGGTTATCTTACTAAGCCTAAGCAGTTCTCTTATGATAGCTTCGGAACAAAATTAACCTTGGATAAATATAAAAAATCAGACCAAGTCATTATCAACCGGCCATTGCGTTATCAAATTAGCCAAGTACGTCTATTGAAAAATGAGGCCAAAACCAAGAAAGCAAAACAAGTAGTCGCTACGGCTTTTAACAATACAGATATCACCAATCCTTATTATACCTTGCAGTTAAAATACACGATTAAAAACGAAAGTAGCCAAACAGTCATTATTGGTGGTCTAAATTACGTAAAGCTTTCTAATAGCTATGCGGGAACCCCACTCAGTAATATGGTAGATAGCGCTGCCGGTAAAAAACTGGCCGCGGGCAAAACCCTAAGTACCAATGTCGTCGTCCTTGTCCCGGCGTCTCTAGTTCATACGCTAAATAATTGCACCATTCAATTTTCTAGCGCCTATAGCGTAAATGGTAAGAGTCTTTCAAAAGATTCACTCGATTCAAAAATCACTTTTTAAATAATTAAAAAAGTCCAATTTACCACTTCTCATATGTTGCAGTGCAACACAACGAGATAGTTTGTAAACTGGACTTTTTATTTAATTTGTACTTCCGTAACCCACGATTGCTTTAGTAATCAATGAGGTATATTCTTTGCTTCCTTCGATATTTGGATGCACATGATCTTCATAGAACCAATCAGCATTATTCTGACTAGCTCCATACCAATCAACTATATGAACATTTTTATACTTTTTAGCTGCATCTGCTATTTCATCATTAACTTGCGACTCCCAATTTTGAGTTGGAACATGGACATTTACCCAGAATATCTGGCGCTTAGTTCCAATAATAGAAACAATCGATTTCACTTGTTCACTAGTAAAAGGACCGTTTGTTCCTAAATTAAGCAAAACATTACTGCTCAACGTTCCTTGTGACTTCATCTGATTCAATATATCAGCGGCTTGGTACACTTGACGACCAACCTTGGCTGAAATATAAGCTGTTGGAAAGACTTCTTGTAAATCATCAGAAGTATCCGCCATAATTGAATCACCAATTCCAGTAACAGACATCTTTTCAGCAATTTTAACTTCTGAAGGCTGTAGGCCATATTTCGTTTTAATTGCTGTTTCCTTGTCATTCAATTTAATTGATTTTTCTTTTTTTAATTTTGCTACTTCTTCAGCGTGCTGCTTTTTCTTTTCTGCAGCTTCCTTTTGAGCTTTCAAAGCTTTATCATTTTGCTTTTTTGATTTTTTATTGTTTTTCGTAATATTAAGCTGTAAGGCACTGTGTTGACTACCATTGTTATTTGAGCCATTCACAATTCCAACAACCGCAATTGCAAGCACTGCCACAACTGGAATAACTAAAAGGCGTCCTTTTTTGTGCTTTTTAAACATAATCCCTAACCCCCGTAATGGATGCATGTAATCAAAATGAGCTAACGGTGTTTCAATAAATCGATAGGACAAGTCACTAATTACCACAATAATGGCTGCCTCTGCTAGTGCATTCCATAACGGATGAGCAGCAATGTTCACAATGGCTTTTTCATAAAAAATCATTACCGGAAATTGATACAGATAAATACCGTAACTCCGTTTTCCAATCCAAGCAAAGACTGGGTTAGTAAACCATTTATTAAAACTTGCACCTGGGTGGGCAATAACGGCAACTAAGATTATAGAAAAAATAGAAAAGATAAGCATTCCACCGCGATAAGCAAAACTCTCAGTCCCGCTTAACTCAAACGCCATCCAGACAATAACCCCTAGCGAAACCAAACCAAGCAGATTTAAGAACCACCGCCCCCGGTTATTCAAATTGGGATTAAGATGCGTTGAAGGCCAAAAGAACGCCAATGCTGCTCCTAATAGGTAAGGTGTCATCCGCGTATCAGACCCATAATAGACACGATTGGTATTGCTTGGATCATAAAGAATCATCATTAGCAAAGCAGACACAATTGCTAGTCCAGCTAAAATACCCAAAATGTGACTACGATTTCTGAAAGTAAATAACAACGCAATCATCACAATTGGCCAAATAAAGTAGTATTGACCGATAACAGACAAATACCATAAATGGGTAAACGGTGATTCGCCATTATAGCGATCAAAATACGATTGTCCGTTTCCAATCTGCCACCAATTATAAACAAATAGAAGATTGGTCCATAAAATACTCTTAATATGCGTCAGCAAGTTTTGTGCAAACAAAGTCATGTATGCCGTACTTGCAACTAAGATAACTACCAAAGTCGGATAAAGTCTTTTCAACCGACGTCCGTAAAATGACCATATTTTAATTGAGCCATTTTGATCCCATTCTTGAACAAATAAATCGGTAATTAAGTATCCCGAAATCGCGAAAAAAATCGGAACTCCCAAATAGCCACCCTTCATGTCATAAGGGAGTAAATGATACAAAATAACGCCAAGTAGCGCAAGGACTCGCAGTCCATCAAACCCAGATATGTATCGGCTATGTTTCAGCCGTTTTCCATGAGTTTCATTTACTGGTTTTTCATTCTTTTGAAGTGCACTTCTTTTTGATCTGGATTTCCCCACAGAAGTTGTCTTTTCTAAATCCATATGCATCCCTCTATAATCGTTTAATCAACGAATTCAAATGTGAAATCTAGAATACGAACTGAATCACCATTCTTTATGCCAGCCTTACGGAGTGCATCATCAACACCCATCCCGCGCATCTGACGAGCAAATCTAACGATGCTGTCATCATGTTCCGTATTCGTCATCTTAAATAACTTTTCAAGCTTCTCACCAGCGAGAACCCATGTGCCATCCTCATCTTGTTCAACTGTAAATGGTTGTTTTGGCTCGTAAGCGTACGTAACAGAACCATCGGAAACAACTGGTGCCGGAATTGGATCTGGTGTGCTTTCAAGCACGTCTGCTGTATGTTGCATTAAAGGCTCAAGTCCTTTATGCGTAACAGCAGAAATCGGAAAAATATCTGGTGAGTCAGTTTCTTTGGTTGATTCGCGAATTTTCTTTTCAAATTTCTTTAAATTATCTTCAGCATTGGGCATATCCATCTTAGTTGGCACAATGATCTGACGGCGGTTAATCAAATCTGGATCATATTTACTCAGCTCTTGATTAATTTTTTGATAGCTGTCAAACGGATCTTCTTCTTCAACACCACTCATATCTACTAAGTGCAATAAAACTTTTGTTCGTTCTACGTGACGAAGAAATTCGAAGCCTAGGCCAATTCCTTGTGAAGCACCTTCAATTAATCCAGGAATATCAGCAATTACGAAGTCTCGTCCATCATCTAATCGGACCATGCCAAGGTTAGGAACTAAGGTTGTAAAATGATATTCGGCAATTTTAGGCTTAGCACTTGTAACTACTGACAATAAGGTTGATTTTCCAACAGATGGAAAACCAAGGAGCCCAACATCAGCAAGAACTCTAAGTTCTAACTGAATACTTCTTTCTTGCCCTGGTTCCCCATTTTCTGCAATTTCAGGAGCCGGATTTTTGGGACTTGCAAAATGAATGTTACCACGACCACCACGACCACCTTTTGCAATGACAAGTTCTTCATCGTTATCTACTAAATCGCCAATTACTTCACCGGTTTCTGTATCTTTAACGATGGTTCCCCCTGGGACATTAATCACATAATCTCTAGCACTACGGCCGGTCATTTGTTTATTCATTCCGTTACTACCAGAAGGCGCTTTAAACTTACGTTGGTAACGAAAATCCATTAACGTTCTCATTCCTGAATCAACTTTTAGAATGACATCGCCACCGCGGCCGCCATCACCACCGGCTGGTCCACCATTAGGCACAAACTTTTCACGACGGAAAGCAACGATTCCGTTTCCACCGTTCCCAGCCTTTATATTAATTTTAACTTGATCAACAAACATATTTTTCTCCAATGCTATCTAGCTTGACTTGTTGTTACGAATACTCTTATTTTAGCAGAGAATCGCCCTAAATTATACTATTTATTAAACCCGTCTACTTATTTTGAATTAAGGTCTAAAATTACTTAGTTTTTGCTGCTCCATTCAGTGAAATTTTGATTGTTTTAGCAACATTTTCTGGAATCCCTAATTTCTGAAGATCAGCAATCGTTGCCTCAGAAATGTGTTTCATTGAGCCAAATTTACGTAATAACTTGTTGCGCGTCTTTGGCCCTACCCCCGCAATATCATCTAGTCGGGAACTTAAGGAGTGCTTTGTGTGTACTTGACGATGAAATGTAATCGCAAACCGATGCACTTCATCTTGAATTCGTTGAACCAAATAAAATCCCTGGCTCTTAGGATCCAGTGCAACATGCCGATCATCTGGTCCAAACAATAAATCTGCAGTCTTATGTTTATCATTTTTAACCATTCCAGCAACTGGAATTTGTAAGTTTAGTTCATTTACTAAAATGTCTTTCACAGCATTGAGCTGAATCTCCCCGCCATCCATTAAGATCAAGTCCGGCATTGGTTGATGCTCTTTTAATAACCTCGTATAACGGCGACGAATCACTTCTCTGGTACTTGCCGCTTCGTCCGCATGATCTACGGTAGTAAGTTTATATTTACGATACATCTTTTTATCTGGTTGCCCATCCGTAAAAACGACCAAAGCTGAGACTAAATCAGTTCCTTGAATATGTGAATGGTCAAAAGCTTCAATCTGATGACCCTCTGGAATTCCCAATGCGTCGGTAATCTCTTTCATAGCACCAACTGTTTTAGAATCGTCTAACTCCAACAAACGAAATTTCTCTTCTAAGGTAATTTTGGCATTCTCTTTGGCAAGATGCATTAAATCACGTTTTTGTCCTCGTTGTGGTGTTCGAACCGGGATTTTTAAAATATCGCTCATCACTTGATTGTCCAACCCGGCCGGCACAAGAACCTCGTTAGGTAATAAATTATTCTTTTGATTATAAAATTGCAAGATAAATGTCGTCAATTCTTCTGTTGCCGTGCTAACAACGGGAAAAAGTCGTTTTTCTCGTTTCATGAGTCGTGCTTGGCGAATAAAAAATACCTGAATTGATAACCACCCTTTATCAATGTAGAAATTAAACAGATCTCTAGGCGTATGATCATTAGAAATGATTTTTTGCTTCTCGACTGTTACTTCAATGTAGTGAATCTGATCCCGAATATCCGCAGCTCTTTCAAACTCTAAATCTTGAGCTGCTTCATTCATTTTGGTAGTCAACTGTTTCTTAACAGTTTTCACATTGCCATTTAGAAATGACTTAATCCGGGTAATTTGCTTAGCATAAGCTTCTTCAGGCACTGTTTTAAAACAGACTCCCAAACATTGACCCATATGATAGTACAAACACGGACGGTGCTGAAATCCATTGCAACGCCGCAGTGGATAAACCTTTTGTAAGAAGTTCAAAGTTTCTTCGGCAGCATAAACATTAGGATATGGTCCAAAATAATAAGCCCCATCTTTTTTTAGATCTCCAGAGATAATCATTTGGGGATCCCGCTCATTAGTAATTTTTATATACGGATACCCAGTGCCTCGTTTTAATTTGATATTAAAATAAGGTTGATACTTTTGAATTAAGGTAATTTCTAGCAAAAATGCTTCTTTATCACTAGAAGTCACAATATAATCAAAATCCGCAATTTCGGAAACCAGCCGCGCAGTCTTGCCATCATGCGAACTCTTAAAATAAGAGCGCACCCGGTTCTTTAGATTTTTAGCCTTTCCGACATAAATAATCTGACTATTAATATTCTTCATCTGATAACAGCCCGGTAAATCTGGTAACAAAGCTAACTTATGTTCAATATGTTCTGACGCCAACTGGTTTCACCTCCCCGGATAATGTAAATAACTTGTAACATTATACCGCCTTTTAGAGGCAGTCGCAAACAAAAAGCAAACGTACATTCGGACTCTAATTATAAAAACATCCGCAGCAATTTTTGTTTTGTGCGGATGCTTTTTTAAATCTATTAAGTTTACTGCATAAGAACCTTTGAAAGAAAATCTTGAGCACGTTCTGTTTGTGGATGGTCAAAGAAATCTTCTGGAGTGCCTTTTTCTTGAATGTAGCCCCCATCCATAAACCAAACTTGGTCGGCAACGGAACGAGCAAATCCCATTTCATGGGTAACTACTACCATCGTCATGCCGGCTTTAGCCAAATCCTTCATAACTTGTAAAACGTCACCAACCATTTCAGGATCTAGCGCGGAAGTTGGCTCATCGAAGAGCATAACTTCAGGTTCCATTGCTAAAGCACGTGCAATGGCCACTCGTTGCTGCTGACCACCTGATAAACTACTTGGGTAGACAGAACCTTTGTCGGACAGTCCAACCTGTGCCAAGAGCTTCTGTGCAGTTTCTGTAGCTTGTTCATCAGTTAAATTTTTAACTTTCATGGGTGCTAATTTGAGGTTGTCTAAAACCGTCATATTGGGAAATAAATTAAAGCTTTGAAAAACCATTCCCATTTTTTCACGCAATTCATCTAGCTGTTTTTCTTTCAATGTGGTCAAATCAGTTCCTTCAAACAAAATATGCCCATCACTAGGATGTTCCAATAACGTTAAGCAACGCAGGAAGGTACTTTTCCCGGCTCCTGAGGGTCCAATCACACAAATTACTTGGCCCTTTTTCACTGTTTCTGAAATATCTTTCAGAACTTCTGTTTCATGATATTTTTTATTTAAATTTTGAATGTCTAAAATATTAGTTGGCATGTTTCATTCTCCCTTCAAAGTAAGCTAAAACTTTTGAAAGCCCGAAAGTAACGACGAAATAGAGGACCATTGCAACAACGATTGGTGCTACCCCTCGGTAAGTATCTGATTGCACAATCTTAAGTTGGTAAATAAGATCCGTAACTCCGATAATCGACACAATTGAGCTTTCCTTAATAAGTGAGATAAATTCGTTACCTAGTGCCGGCCAGATGTTTTTAATCGCTTGTGGCAAAATAACATAGCGCATGGTCCCGTTCTTAGAAAGCCCCAAACTACGAGCAGCTTCCGTTTGTCCTTTATCAACCGAATTAATTCCGCCTCGAATGACTTCTGCCACATACGCACCACTATTTAACGAAACCGCGATGATCCCAGATGTTAAAGCAGGAATATTCACGATCAGTCCAATTCCAAAGTAGACAAACATAATCTGAACCATCAAAGGCGTGCCTCGCACAAATTCGATATAAGCAGTAGAAATTGCTTTAAACAATTTATTACGACTCAAACGCATAAATGCCAGAATGGTTCCTAAAATAAATCCAAAGAATACTGAGAACACTGAAATTAGCAACGTATAGCCAATTCCTTTAGCAAAGTACTTCCAGTAATGAGTCATCGAAGTATCAACCGTATTGGTCTTCATATGACTACCAGCATCTTTTAAATACTCTTTGTTAATTAAATCTTTTTTCTTAATCTTAGCAAGACTCTTATTTACAGCAGCAGCTAATGTGTTAGAACCCTTTTGAAAGGCAATTGCTGAACTACTCTCATCTTTGCTTAGTGTAAAGCCGCCCTTAACTAAACTAAGTTGGGGATTATTTTTCACGTAGGCTTCAGCACTAGGTTTTTCCATGACAATCCCGTCAATTTTATTGGTTTGCAAAGCAAGGATTAAGTCGGCCCCTTTATCAAATCCCTTAACTTTTACATTTGAGATTTGTTTCTTGGCCATATTATATTGCATTGTCCCCGTTTGCGCACCAACCGTTTTATTTGCAAACGAATCTTTGTTTTTGTAAATCTTGTTATCTTTTTTATTAATGACAATATCCTGTCCACCTTGATAGTAGATATTAGAAAATGTCACATTTTTACGACGAGCTGGTGTTGGATTCATCCCCGCCATGACCATGTCAACTTTTCCGGTCTGTAAAGCCACCAGTAAAGAATCGAAATCCATATTTTTGATTTTTAGCTTTACGCCTAAATCTTTTGCAATTTGCTTAGCAATACTAATATCCATCCCAACATCCACGCTCTTACCATTTTTGGTGGTTTGGAATTCATACGGGGCATAATCAGGACTAGTCCCTAATACTAAAACACCTTTCTTTTGGATCTCAGCTAGTGATTGATCATTTGAGCTTGTCTTGGAATCGGCTGCCTGGGCATTCCCAAATGGAATCATTGTAACCAGCAAACCGATAATTGCGATAATTTCAATAAATTTTTTCTTCATAACTGCAACTCCCTACGTCAAATAGAATATATGAAGTATAAGCGCTTTTGGTTTTTTATGCAAGCTTTTTTGTAAAATAATGTGTTTTATTCATTTTTAATAGGAATATTCATTATAAAATGTATATAATATCGTTTTCATTTAAATAATTTCCTAAACAATAGAGTGTTAAAGAGTTAATTGCCTAAATTCTGATTCAGGCCATTTATTAAGTTTATCCGAATCTGCTGCTTGATTACCTGACAGATAAAATGAAATCTGGTATGATAAGCGCATAGTATGGAAGCTGTAAGAAACTTGGTCATATGCGCCGGAGGGAGAATACTAAATGAGTTTAAAAGTAAAACAAGAAATTAATTTAGAAAAAATGTTGGATAAGTTCGTTGCCCCCGTGGAAGATAAAAAAGCTACGGACAAGAAAAACAAGTTTTTAAAACGTGACGACACTGATACGAAACAAAAATCATCAAAAAAATGAGTGAACCGACTAAACTGTCGTTTCACTCATTTTTTTATTTATTCATTACTGGCTGGATACCGTTTATTTAAAGTCTCAATATTTTCTTGTGCGATTTGTTCAAAGGGAATGTCTGCCCACTCGGCAATTTGAGATAAGTACCATAACACATCGCCCATTTCTTTTGTTAGTTCTTCATGATTGAGGTCTTTGCCATGAAACGTGTAATTTTTGACAAGATCAACAACTTGTCCACTTTCACTTGCTAATCCCAATGCGCAGTTTGTCAAAACCTGCTCATTACCAAATAATGTTCGGTTTGCTTTTTTTTGATAATCATTAAACTCCATGTCTAGTCCTCCCCAATTCGCTTTTCGATCCAATTCCAAACTTCATCTTTACCCATCTTAGTTTGTGCTGAGAATAACTGAAATTCATCAGGATCGCTAAGCTGAAGGCCCTTCTTAACAACACTTTCTGTCTTATTCCATTTTCCCCGAGCTACTTTATCACTTTTGGTGGCAACTACTAGAATCGGAATTTTATAGTAATGCAACCAGTTATACATAGAAACATCATCGTCGCTAGGTTCATGACGGGCATCAACCAGGGAGATCACGCCTTTTAATTGGGGACGTGTACTCAGATAAGTTTCAATCATTTTTCCCCATTTTTCTCGTTCTGAACGAGATACTTTTGCGTAACCATAACCTGGCACGTCCACAAAATATAATTGATCTTCCACATTATAAAAATTCAATGTTTGCGTTTTGCCAGGTTGAGACGAGGTCCGCGCATAACTCTTCCGGTTAATTAAAACATTTGTTAGAGAAGATTTCCCCACATTCGAGCGTCCCACCAGCGCTATTTCAGGATAACCAGTTGTAGGATATTGTGCTGGAGCTACAGCACTCATGACGAGCTCTACATTATGAACTTCCATTTCTTGAACCACCTTTTTAATCTTGTTTAATTTTAACACACAAAGATTAAAAAAAAGATGGTTTCTAAGTTCTAGAAATCATCTTTCGTCTCAATCTCGGGTTAAGAAGCTTTTTTATCTTTTAAAATTAATTCTGGTTCTGCGTTATCAATCACCGTTCGTTTCGTAACTGTTACTTGTTCCACATCATCACGAGATGGAATGTCAAACATAATGTCACGCATCACTTCTTCAATAATTGATCGCAAACCACGAGCCCCTGTATTTCGAGTAATGGCTTCCTCGGCAATTGCTCGTAAAGCCTGAGGAGTAAAGTGCAGTTTGACATCATCCAAGGACAATAACGTCTTATACTGCTTAACTAAGGCATTTTTTGGCTCTGTCAAAATGTGTACCAAGTCGTCTGTGGTCAGTTTTTCAAGTGCTGACAAGATTGGCAAACGACCAATAAATTCTGGAATTAACCCAAAACGTAACAAATCTTCTGGAATAACTTGCTGCATTAAACTCTTAGATTCATCAATCACTTTTGTAGAGTCTGTTCCAAATCCAATGACCTTATCACCTAAACGACTTTTGACAATTTCTTCGATTCCATCAAACGCACCCCCAACAATAAACAAAATGTTAGTTGTGTCGATTTGAATGAACTCTTGTTGTGGATGTTTCCGTCCGCCTTGAGGTGGGACGTTGGCAATCGTGCCTTCCAAGATTTTCAAAAGTGCTTGTTGCACACCTTCACCGGAAACATCACGTGTAATTGAGACATTTTCACTTTTCTTGGCAATTTTATCAATTTCATCAATGTAGATAATTCCCTTTTCAGCTTTTTCAACGTCATAATCGGCATTTTGTAATAGCTTCAAAAGAATATTTTCAACATCTTCACCAACATATCCGGCCTCTGTCAAAGTGGTCGCGTCAGCAATCGCAAAAGGTACATTTAAAATTCGTGCTAAACTTTGTGCTAAAAATGTTTTTCCGGATCCGGTTGGTCCAATAATACTGATATTACTTTTTTGTAATTCAGCGTCACCTTCGTCAGCATTCTCCATTTGATTAATTCGCTTGTAGTGATTATATACAGCTACTGATAAAGTTCGTTTAGCCTCTGTTTGGCCAATTACATAATCATTTAATTTAGCAACAATCTCTGCAGGAGTTGGTACATCGGAGAACTCTTCTGCGCTTTCTCTAGAAACTTCTTCATCAATAATTTCTTTACATAAGTCAATACATTCATTACAAATGTAGACTCCAGGACCAGCGACAATTTTCTTAACCTGATCTTGAGTCTTGCCACAAAATGAACATGTAATTGTCCCTGTGGTATCAGTGTTATCTAACAACCAACTCACCTCTCTATTATTTATACGGTTATCATACCAAAATCCGTCATATTAAGCTAACAACTCGTTTTAAAAAAGAACCCAATCAAATAAACTGAATGGATTCTTTCTTTAAGCAAACTTAATTTGCTTTATTTAGTTTCAGCATCGTCAGTTTTGTCTGCATCTTTTGTTTCTTTTGCAGCCTTAGCTTTGCTTTCTTCTACAGCAGAATCCGTAATTACGGAAACAGCCTTTTTAACTGCGATATCATGCTTCAACATGTCTTCTGAAAGAGCCTTCTTAATGGCACTTTCTTCCATTCCATATTGTGAAGCCAAATCTTTAACTTCTGCAGCAACTTCCTCTTCAGTTGGGACAATCTTTTCAGCATCAACGATTGCTTCCAAAACCAAGTTAGTCTTAACTCGGTTTGCAGCGCCATCTGCTAATTGCTTCTTAAGATCGTCTTCAGATGTACCTGTGATCTTGTAGTAGGTCTTAGGATCGATTCCTTGTTGTTGCATGTTTGCAAGGTATTGATCAAGTTGACGTTGAACGTCTTCATCAATCATTGATTGAGGAATTTCTTTGACTTCAGCATTATCAACAGCCTTTTGAATAGCTTCGTCTTCTTTAGCTTGTGCAGCAGCTTCGTCTTTTTGTGCTTTCAATTCGTCATGTGTCTTTGCTTTTAATTCTTCCAAAGAATCAACTTCTTCGTCAACATCTTTAGCAAATTCATCATCTAAATCAGGAAGCTCTTTTGTTTTAATTTCATGGATTGTAACAGCAAAATCAGCTGCTTTGCCTTGAAGGTCTTCAGCATTGTAGTCATCTGGGAAAGTAACTTTAACATCTACTTTTTCATCAGATTTATGACCAACTAATTGTTCCTCAAAACCAGGAATGAATGAGTTTGAGCCAAGCTCCAAGTCATAGTTATCAGCTTTACCGCCATCAAATGGTTTGCCATCAACAGAACCTTCAAAGTCGATTGTAACAGTGTCGCCATTTTCAGCTGGTTTGTCTTCTTTTAAGACAAGTTCAGCTTGTTGTTCACGTTTCTTTTCAATGTCAGCGTCAACTTCTTTTGAAGTTACACGATGAGCTTGTTTGGCTACAGTTACACCCTTGTAGTCGCCAAGCTTAACATCAGGTTTAACGGTCACAACAGCCTTCAAAACCCAAGCCTTGCCTTTTTCCATGCTATCAACATCGATTTTAGGTTGGTCTACTGGTTCAATTTTTGCTTCTTCAATTGCAGCTTCATAAGCATCTGGTAAAACGATATTTAAAGCGTCTTCGTATAATGCTTCTTCACCATACATTTGGTTGAAAATTTGGCGTGGAACACGTCCCTTACGGAATCCAGGTACATTTAATTGTTTCCGTGTTTTTATAAAGGCTTTATCTAAACCTTCACTAATTTTATCAGTACTAATTTCGAAAGTTAATTCGCCATCATTAGCACCCTTTTTTTCCCATTTTGCAGTCATTAATTTTTCCCTCCGACAATAAAAAAGTAGTTTAACAATTACTATTGCATACGTGTACTAGTTTACCGTAACCGTTGCTAATTGTAAATGCTTATGTTCCTATATCACCCGTAAACTCTCAATAAATTACAAATATATCCGGAATTTTGGTTACAAAAAAAGACTCGGAACGAATCCCGAATCTTTTTTCTGTGTGAATTTGAAATTAATTAGTCATCAACTTCAGAAACGACACCAGCACCAACAGTATGTCCACCTTCACGAACAGTGAACTTGAGGCCTTTTTCAATAGCAACTGGTTCGATAAGTTCTACAGTAAATGTAACGTTATCACCAGGCATTACCATTTCAACGTTTTCAGGTAATTCAATTACACCTGTAACATCAGTTGTATGGAAGTAGAATTGAGGACGATAGTTTGAGAAGAATGGCGTATGACGGCCACCTTCTTCTTTTGTTAAGATATAGACCTCAGACTTGAACTTCTTGTGAGTCTGGATTGAACCAGGAGCTGCAAGAACTTGTCCACGGACAACTTGATCACGGTTAATACCACGAAGCAAGACACCAACGTTATCGCCGGCCTCACCTAAATCAAGAGTCTTACGGAACATTTCAAGACCAGTAACAGTTGACTTCAAAGGTTCGTCATTCAAACCAACGATTTCAACTTCATCACCGACTTTAACTTCACCACGATCAATACGACCAGAAGCAACAGTTCCACGACCAGTAATTGTGAAGACATCTTCAACAGGCATCAATAAAGGCTTGTCATTTTCACGTTTTGGTGTTGGGATATATTCATCAACAACATCCATTAAGTGAAGGATAACTTTTTCTTGTTCTGGATCGCCTTCAAGAGCCTTCAAAGCTGAACCACGGATTACAGGAATATCATCACCAGGATAATCGTATTCTGATAATAATTCACGGACTTCCATCTCAACTAAGTCAACTAATTCGTCATCATCAACTAAATCAGTCTTGTTTAAGAAGACAATAATGTAGTCAACACCAACTTGGTGAGCAAGTAAAATATGTTCACGAGTTTGTGGCATAGGACCATCAGTTGCAGCAACAACTAAGATGGCACCATCCATTTGTGCAGCACCAGTGATCATGTTCTTGATGTAATCAGCATGTCCTGGGGCATCAATATGTGCATAATGACGTTTTTCTGTCTCATATTCAACATGAGCAGTGTTGATTGTGATACCACGTTCACGTTCCTCTGGAGCAGCATCAATATCAGCATAATCTTCAGCCTTAGCTAAACCTTTTGCAGCTAAAACCTTTGTAATTGCTGCCGTTAAAGTAGTTTTTCCATGATCAATATGGCCAATTGTACCAATATTTACATGGGGTTTTGTTCTTTCGTAATGTTCTTTTGCCATTAATACGAACCTCCTGTATTTTTCGTAAGAATTACTCAGCCCTTGACGTGGCTGGATTCTTTAAAAACTATTATACTACATCCTCATAAAAAGGCCAAGTCTCACCTAAGAGAATCCTTAAACATTATATAAAGAACAACGTTATTTGTAAACCAATTAAGCTAAAAAAGTTTTATTATTTATAGCTTTTTACTTATTGTAATCGGTACCATCTAAAATTTGTTGGGTAAAATCTTTGAATTTTCTTTGCCATTTTTCTATTGATTGGGTGGCTTCTCCATCTTGATGAATCCGTCCGTAATACTCGTCCAGCCAGTATTCCACCCAACGATCCGGATCCGAAAAGACCTGGTCTGCAAACGGATAAACATAGCTTAAATACAAATCTTTTTCTTTTGAAATTCCGGTCAACATAATTGGATCTAGATTAGCCAATTTTTTTTGTAAAGAATCAGTTAATTTTTGATTGGCAGGATTATCCAAAATTCCCTTTAGATCATCGAGGACCACATCGTGATTTTGTTTATCCAACCAATAATAGCTAACCGTCCCCTGCTGTCCCATCAACACGACATTCTCCAAAACCGTCGCTCGAATTAATGGGTGCACAAAAGGATCCACGAAAATGAACTGAGCAGCTTGAAAATATTCAGTCGCCGGTAGTTGTTTAGCCGCTTCAAGTGCTTTGTTGGCTGCTACTATAGCTAAATCTCCTATATGATAGAATTTTTTCAATCTTTGTTTCAACGTTTGACTTTGCTCTCGAGCTTCACTTTCCGCGGTCATTAGTTTAGCCTCAAATTCTTGTAAATCTTCAAAATGATGTTTGTGAAGAACTCCTAAAAAACGATGAGCATCTAAAAAATCTTGGCAAGCCAACATTAAAGAAAAGTACAGCTCTCTTCCCTGTTCATCCTGCATATAAAAATCCACGGCATCATTTGCATATTTCAAGCCTTCCACATAGTGTTTCGTTTGAAATAAACTAAGCACAAAAAAATAATTTAATTTTGAATTGGTTTGAATTTCATCTAGATTTGGCTCAATTAGATTAAGGACCTTTTGCCAGTTTTCATCTGCCACGGCCTGCTTTATTTGCTCACTCTCAATCACATTTTCATCTCCTATAATTATCCTAAACCAAGAAACTGGCAATGCCATCTATCCTAGCATTACCAGTTTCGTTAATTCTCTACGCTTCTTTTGCAGGAGCTTTTTTTACTATTTTATGATGATGTTGATTAACTTCCATAATTACAGGAAGAATCACTGGGTGTCGTTTTGTTTGTTCAAACAAATAACGACTTATTTTTTCTCGAATATCTTGTTTCAAGTGACCCCAATCAAATTCTTTGTTATCAAGGTTATTTTGCACAGCTTCAGTAACAATGCTGCCACTCTTCTTCAAAATATCTTGGTCGGTATTATTAACGTAAACAAACCCCCGAGACGTCACTTTTGGTTCGCCAATAATCAGTTTCTTTTTGCGATCGATGGTTACAACCGCGATAAATATCCCGTCATCTGAAAGAATCTTTCGGTCTCTTAATACAATGTTACCAATGTCACCGACACCGATACCATCAATCATGGTGTCACCAACTTCAATTCCCTCACCTAAATGCATTTCATTATTCTTATATTCTAAGACATCGCCCTTTTGGGTTAAGAATATATGGTCATCTGCCATACCAACTTCACGAGCAAGCTGCGCATGAGTATTTAAAAGCCGATACTCTCCTTGAATTGGGATTAAGTATTTTGGATTCAAAAGATTAATCATCAGTTGTAAATCATTTTTGCTAGCATGACCAGAAGCATTCAAATCATCAGAAATCGCCTTAACTTCACCGCCAGCACGATAAATCATATTTTTCGTTTTCGCAACAGTGGTTTCCATTGCATGGGATGGCGTCGTTGTGATAAACACTAAATCTCCGGCTTCAATATGAACACCTTTGCCAGGATCGTTAGACATTTTTTGCAGAGCTTTAATTGGTTCGCCCATTTTGCCAGTCTCTAAAATAACCGTCCGGTCTTTGTCTAAACTAGCAAGTTTATTGAACGGCACAATAATATTTTCATCAGGCAAATGCAATTTATTTAAGCTTAGAGCTGTGTTTACAATTTTTTCCAAATCGTGACCAGTCAAAACAACTTTCCGATCAGATTGCGCAGCAGCGTCTAAAACCTGTTGAATCCGTAAAATATTCGAAGCTACTGAGGCCACCACAATACGTCCTTGATGGTACTTAAAAGTTTCCAGAATATAATTCGCGATATCTCGTTCATTAGTTGAAGGCTTGGGATTCTCATCATTTGCAGATTCGCTCAATAAAGCGAGGACACCATTTGCTCCAATTTGACCTAAACGACCAAAATCTGTTGCATATTCTGGTGAGGCCGTCTGATCAAATTTAAAGTCACCCGTGTAGACAATCTGCCCTTCTGGTGTTTTTAAAACAATGCCTAAAGACTCAGGGATTGAATGGGTTGTCCTAAAGAAACCAACTGTCACGTCACCAAAATCAATTTCCATTTTCTCGGTAACAATATGGAAATCACTAAATTGCTTTAATTTAGGATCTTTTTCAACGTTTAATTTAGCTAGTGCAATCGTCATTTCTGACCCAAATACAGGCACTGGAAATTTGTCTAAAAAGTAAGGCAATGCTCCAATCGCATCTGCGTGACCGTGGGTAAGGAAAACACCCACAATTTTGTCACTATGATCTTCCAAATACGAAAAATCAGGAATGACGACATCAATTCCTAATAACTCGTTTTCCGGGTACTTCAAGCCACAATCCAAAATATAAATGGCATCATTAACTTCAACGGCATACATATTTTTGCCATTCTCACGAACCCCACTGAATGGGATTATTTTAATACTATTACTCATTTATTCCACCTCAAAATTTTAATTACTTTCATTATTTTACTTGTCTATCTATCAAAATACTCTGATTTCTTAATAGCCTATGAAATTCATAAAATCTCATAGTTAAATTAAAACCCTAGAGTGTCATTTTAGATGAATTTTCGGTTGCCAAGTACAAATTCAATCAAACTCTATTTGTAACTTGTTTGAACTTATAAATTCTATCTACCTAACGAAACACACGCTTATTGTGTTTTTAAACTTTTTTCTGTCTCGACGTATAAACTGTTTTAAGTTTACCACATTTTATAGTAAGAGTTGCGTTTCAAGTATTTAAACATGAGAGAAACAAATGATTTTAGTCTATATTTTGATTTTTTATTGAAATGCTTCGAAATTTTGGGTACAAAAAAAGTGGGCGCCGAAGCTCCCACTTTTTTCTTTTTAACGACGTAAACCTAATGATTGGATCAAGTCACGATAACGTTTGATATCTGTACGACGTAAGTATGCTAATAAATTACGACGATGACCGATCTTCTTCATCAAACCACGTTGTGAATGAAAATCTTTTTTATGAACACTTAAATGTGCATTGATTTCATTAATATCTGCTGTTAAAACTGCAACCTGGACCTCTGTAGAACCAGTGTCACCATCTTTACGAGCATATTTCTTAATGATTTCAGTTTTCTTTTCTTGTGAAATTGCCATTTTTTTCACCCCTTTTTTTATATTGCCCGAAACTGGGTAATTCGTTGGTGTTTCGAAAAACCAAGTATGGGTTCGTGCGCTAGGCACATGTTATATCATACCTAATTCAAATCCAAAATACAAGTTTTACCTTAATTTAGGTCTGTAAAGCCCGCAAAAATCCAAGTTTTACCTATCAAGTAAAATTACTTGACGATTTTTTATTGCATTCAATTGCTGTCTTCTGTATAATAACACTTGTTGTAGTATTAATTTCAGATTAGTGGAGGTGAATCAAATGCCAGTTATTAAATCCGCAATGAAGCGTGTAAAGACTAATGAAAAAGCAGCTTTACGTAACCAATCACAAGTAAGTAATTTACGTTCAGCCGTTAAGAAGTTCGAAGCAGCTGCTGTTAATGGCGCTGACGATAAACAAGATTTATACCTTTCAGCAATTAGCAAACTTGACCAAGCCAAAACAAAAGGCTTAATCAAGGCTAACAAAGCCGCACGTACAAAATCACGTTTAACAAAACAACTTGCTAAATAATTTATGAATATTATAAAAGCCCAGGGATATTTTATCTCCGGGCTTTTATAATACCTATTTTTATGCAATCTTTTGATCAACAAATTGGAGTAAAAACAGCTCAAACAACAATTCGGGATCTTTTTGAGTAGATTTTAACTGTAAATCTAAATCTATCAAACCGGTGTATCCCATCGTCAGATCATTCATTGAAAAATGCCGACTAGTCTGCATTGCTAATTTAACTCGATATGGATGAACTTTTAAAGTTCCGGCAATGTCTCCTTGAGAGGATCCCTGATTCTGCAAAATTTTGACCTGTAATAATAAGCGAAATTGACTAACCAATACAGCATTGATTCGAAGTGGTTGTTCCTGTTGGGTGATCAAGCTTTGATAGATATCAATAGCTTGCTTTGAATTTTTCTGCAAAACTGCATTGCTCAAATCAAAAACATTTTGGTCCAAACTTTTTGAAACAAGTGCATCAACTGATTCAACTGTAATTGTTCGTTCCTTGACATTATATAACATCAATTTAGGCAACTCATTCATCATCTTGCTTAGATCAGAATCGGTTCGAAACAACAACTGTTCCAAGGCTTCTGAAGCAATCGAATATTGATTTTCTTCAAGTTTAGCTGTCACTAATTGACTGACTTGGTTTTGATTTAGATTGCCGATTTGGATTGTTATGGCTTGATTGTTGAGGGTTTTGACAATTTTCTTTCGCCCATCCAACTTCTCATAACTCGCAAGAAAGACTAAAACAGAGGTTTCAACTGGCCGATCTAAATAAGCCTGTAAACCATCAACATCATGAACCGGACCACCCTTATGTCGCTCAGCAGTTAAGAAATACGGATTCTTAACAAAAATAATGCGTCGCTCTCCAAAAAAAGGCGCGGAAGTTGCATCATCCAAAGCAGCTCCCAAGGGTGTGACTTCCATGTCGTAACTAGCCACATTCATCTCTCGTTCTTCTTCAGGCACAAGTTTTTGGAAGGCTTCTTGAATTTGCTGTTCAAGATAGTTTTCCTTTCCCAAAATTAAATACATGGAATCCACTTTGTGTGCAGTCAATCTTTTTAAAAGTTCAGTGTATTGGATCTTTTTCATAATTCCTCCGTACGAAACGCCAGTTTGTAAATCCTCGGTTTGTAAACCGATAACTGATCATCCCTTCTTCAATTGTTGATAACGATTGAATATCTAACTTCTTTAGCGTAGTTAGCGTTTCAGGGTTGGGATGACCATAATGATTATTTTTCCCCGCTGATATAACTCCAATTTTAACATGAATTTGCTTTAAATATTCTTCTGCAGAAGCAGTTTTACTGACATGATGTCCCAATTTAGCAATGGTTGCCTGTAGATTAGGATAAGTAGCAATAATATCTTTTTCTCCCGCCTGGTCCAAATCGCCACTAAAAATAAAAGTGTCAGATCCTAGCTTCCCCCACAGAGTCAGCGAATCATGGTTCTCACCTTTTCCTGCCACAAACGGATGGACAATCTCTAAAGGTAAGTTTTTTATTTTTTGCCCTGCTAGAACTGGCGTTACTTTAGCCCGCCCTAGAAAAGGCTGAACTTTTGATTGAAACCCACGGGAATTCTCCATTCCTTTTGGAATAACTACCTGTTCTACGGTCATTTTTGAGAGCAAAACTCCGGAATCTCCCACATGGTCCGCGTCTTGATGTGACAAACATAGCGTATTAATTCTAGCTATGCCCAGACTATGTAAATAATTTAAAACCGGTGGCAGATGCCTTTTAGGCGGGCCCTGCGCCCAATCTGGTTTTAGAAATCCTACTTTCCCGCCGGTATCAATAACCGTCACTGATCGATTAAACGGCGTCCGAATCATAATACTATCACCTTGTCCTACATCCACAAATGTTACTTCACCATGCAACGGAAAATGAATCCAAATAAATCCACCAAGGTAACAGGTTATTAGAGTAAAAGTAAAATATTTTTTTAAACGTGGAAAAGCAATCCAGCCTAATGACACCACCAATAAAATAACCGTAAACTCCAGTGACAATTTTCCAAAAACAATTTGTCCCGGCACATGACTCAATGCCGTCACTAAGTAATGAAACAGACTCAATCCTAGATTAAGCACTTTCGTTAATTGAGGAATAAACCAATAAGTAGCGGCACTTAATATCACAAGCGGCATCACAAAATTCGAGAAAATGGGAATGATCAAGAAATTAGCAAACGACGTCAGTAAATGCCATTGATACGTATGAAATAAGATAATGGGTAAACTCGCGATATTTAGAACCCAGGCCCGTTTAAAGGACGAATAATTACCAATGAAAATAAGCAAAAAGGACAATAGGTAACTAAGCTGACCACCCATACTTAAAATTACATACGGATCAAACATAAGATTTACTAACAGGGTCACACTCCACACGTTTAGTTGGACACGTTGTCTGCCGAGCTTTGTTCCAAGCATCCCCAATTCCGCCATCATAATGGAACGAAACAGACTGCCTGATCCACCCCCAATCACTAAAAACGCAGGGAGCAATAACAAAAGTAACAAGGATGTTGTTTCTTTTGTTATATACATTCGTAAGAAGAGGCGCCGTAATAACCAGCAAAAATAGAAAACATGGAGGCCTGATAAACTAAATAAATGCAACAGGCCAAGCGTTGTCACACCCTCCATATCCTCTGAAAATTCCTCGTCTTTAAAGCCAATCAAAAGACTTAGCGCGTAAGTTTTCATTAATTTAGGCAATTGCTCACAATATTTCCGCATGTTATTGCGTAGAATATGTAACCAATTTAGCACCCAAGTTAACGGATTGGTAGCCTTGTATTCCTGCCATCCTATAATAGTGGTCTTGCCTAATAAATTAGTAATTCCCTTGGAATAGCAATAAGTCCGATAATTAAATTGATTGAGATTGCCTGGTTGATCGATCGTTTGTAGCTGGCCGTTAACTGCCAGCTGAATCGGTCGGTTAATTTTTTCGAGCCGCTTTTTTTCTGCAGCCGATTTTAAATAGCCTGAAACTTGTAAATGATGCTTGTTAGCATCAGCTCCTGTAAATTGAAAATAGTCACCCTGACATTTGATCTCGTCCGGTTGAACTAAGATTGTTCCTCGCCAGTCTGCTTGATTGAGCTGAATTCTATTAGTCAGCACAACCTTATGGCCTACAAAAAGTAAGCTCATTCCAATTCCTGCTAAAATCGTGTAAACGGCAATTCGCTTACTATGCAAACAAAAAATCCGAAAAATCCAATAACTCGTAAAAATTAAGAAAAACCATAATTTACTAGTAATTACAGCATCGAGAAGAATAGCTAAAACCGCAATAAAAATCCACGGGAAAGGTTCGCGATTAGTCTTGATTAAGAACTTTTTCCATCGAAATGGCAGCTATTTCGTCATCAGTAAATTTAACGTGTTGTACTTCAATGTGCATTCGTTTTAAAAGGCTCATGGCATAGGGATCATTATGATAATTACGTAAATAATGAATTTTTTTAATCCCTGCTTGAAGGATCATTTTGGTACATTGTAGACAAGGAAAATCAGTCACATAAATTTCAGCACCTTCAGTAGCCGCGCCAAATTTGGCACACTGCAAGATAGCATTCATTTCCGCATGGATCGTCCTAACACAATGCCCATCTACTAAATAACATCCTTCATCAATACAATGTGTGTCTCCAGCAACGGATCCGTTGTATCCCCCGGCAATGATGCGTTTGTCTCGCACAATGGTTGCTCCAACAGAAAGTCGATTACAAGTACTTCTTAAGGATAGTAATGCAGCTTGCGTCATGAAATATTGATCCCACGGAATTCTTTTATCACTCATAATGATTTTTCCTCCCTTTTAGTAAAATATACAATACCCTATTATAACCTACACACTCAATTGTGGCTTTAAAGCCTCAAATGTTTTATCGCCAATTCCCTGCACTTCTTTTAATTCCTCAACACCTTTAAATTTACCATGTGCTTCTCGATACTGAATAATCTGGTCTGCCTTCTTTTCGCCGACTCCAGTCAATGTTTGTAATTGTTCTTTAGTGGCACTATTCAAATTCACTGTCCCGTTGCCGGCAGCTGCTCCTCCTGCACTTGTTGCAGACGTCGAACTATCACTTATTTCCCCAGCACTGTTAGCCGCACCAGATGAGGCGCTTCCCGCGAATTCTTCAACTACTTCCGTATCAACCGTTCCTGTAGCTGCCCCTTTGATCTCACCGCGAATTGGGACATAGATTACTTGCTGATCTGTTAACCGCTGTGCCAAATTAATGTGCTTTCGATCTGCAGTTTTTTGCATCCCACCTGCTAAATTAATCGCATCATCTACCCGCATAGAAGTTTTTACTTTAAAAATGCCAGGATGTTTAACTGCTCCTTTAACGTCCACATAAATTACTTGGCTACTAGAAGCCACAGTTGATCCTGTATTTGTCGTTGCCGGCGCTACTTCCGAACTACTAGCACTACTTGAAAAACTTTGCGTGCCTGATGACTCTTGGCTGCTATTCATGGTCATCGCATCTGATTGGCCTGTTGAGGTTCTTTTTCCTAATAAGATAAAAGCTCCGATCGCAATCACTGCCACGCCAGCACCAATAATAATATATTTTTTATAATTCTCCCAAATTTCTTCGATCACAGTCGTTCATCCCCCTCTTTAAGAAGATACGACAAAAAAAGAGATTTTTTTTATTTATTATCGCTTTTCGATAACTTTTAAAAAAATCTCTTCATAACCTATTTAATTATGCGTTTCTAGATACTTTACCGCATCGCTAAAGTTTTTTACAGGCACCACTTTTAAATTTGGTGCAACTTTTTTAGCGGTCTTTTTAGCTAATTGATAATTTGTGAGATGATCTGGTTCATACTTTTCCACTAATTTCGTCGGTTTCACATAAGGCGCAAAGAAAATTGTGGCACCTGCCTTTTTGGCAGCAACAATTTTCTTATCAATCCCACCAATTTCACCCACGGTCCCATCTGTGGCAATTGTTCCGGTTCCAGCAATGTTACGCCCTTTACGCAAATTTTTCTGAGTTAACTGACTATATATTTGTAAAGTGAACATCAAGCCAGCCGAGGGGCCTTCAACACCATGGGAATCAATGGAAACAGGAACTTTAGTGGTAACTTTGTTATTATCAGTTAAGCCAATGCCGATCCCAGGTTTCCCCGTTGATAATTTAACGAGCTTTCCAGAAGTAGTCTTTATCTTACCATTATGCTGATAAGTGATTGTCAGTCGATCTCCAACTTTTTGACTACTAATTTTTTTCACGGCATCCTCAGCGCTAACCAACCGTTGGCCATTAACTTTAGTAATCGTGTCACCAACTTTTAGGGCATTTTTAAACTGCGAATTTTTCTCGATTTCAAGCACATAAATTCCTTTAAACTGAACCTTAACTTCCTGATGGGCCTGTTTATACGCCACATAAATCGCTTGGTTTACCGCACTCTTCATATAAAAAGTTTGGACTTTATTATACGTTGCATTATTTTGATTACCCGTTATTTCACTAACGGAGGCCACTTCATAATTTGGCATCAGTTTGGCATAAATATATAGTGCCGGTGTGCCTTGCGCAATCGAAACTGTCGTCATCCGGAAACTACCTTTTTGGGTATCTTTTTGATGATTGACCCGCACATACGGGCTCAATTGGTCCGCCGTTCCGGGACCCTCTACATAAAAAGGTAACGGTAAGAACAAAAGGACTAATAAAACAACGACTCCGACAAGAAAGGGCCAAATCCTTTTTAAAAATTTACGTAATTTCTGCAAACGACATCATCCCTACTTAAATTTAGCTTTTAATGGTTCACTGACATTTTGGGGAACAAACTGCGAAACGTCGCCACCCATTTTGGCAATTTCTTTGATAATACTTGAAGCAACATACGTATCCTGAGGCCGGGCCATCAAAAAAATCGTCTCGACTTTTTTATCCATCTGATGATTCATTTGGGCAATCTGACGTTCATACCGATAATCAGCTTCATCCCGCAATCCCCGAACAAGGGTGGTGGCACCTAACTTTTTAAATAAATTCACAGTCAGCCCTTGCATCGTCACTACCCGAACATTGGGCAGTGAGTCAACCGCTTCTTTAATCAGAGTAACTTTTTCGTCTGTACTAAACAACGCCGTTTTACTGGTATTAATGCCCACTGCGACTACTAATTCATCAAATAGCTGACTTCCGCGTTTAATGATATCAAGATGGCCATTTGTCAGGGGATCAAAACTCCCGGGAAAAATTGCAATTTTCATTTACTCACCCACTTCGTCAAATTGGTAAATGCTCACTTCTGTAATGCCATAATCCTGGCGCTTCCAAAGTTTAAAGTTTGGCAACGTCTCTGGCAGCTTCGCAAATTGATCAGTTTCGCAAACCAAAATGGCACCGGCGTTTAGCAAGCTTAGGCTTACCATTTTTGCCATATTTTGGGTAATTTTTTGTAATTTATAAGGCGGATCTAAAAATACTAAATCAAATTTTTTCCCTTGGTCTGCTAAAATATTCAGAGCAATTTTGGCATCCTGGCGAATAATTTTGAACTGGTCATCAGCCTTCGTCACCTTGAAATTTTCTTCAATTGTTTGGATGGCCTGCCACTGCTTATCAACCAGCACGGCAGTATCAATTCCGCGAGAAACAGCCTCAATACTTAATCCACCACTTCCAGCAAACAAGTCTAATGACATCCCCCCATCAAAATAGGGTCCAATCATATTAAAAATGGATTCCTTCACTTTATCCGTAGTTGGACGCGTCTTTACTCCTGGAACTGCCTTTAGTCGGCGGCCCCCAAAATCTCCAGATACAACTCGCATTTATCTCACCTAATCTTCGTTTGTTCGTTTATAGTCTGTACTTTCGGCATCATCATAGTTGGTTCTCAAGGCTGCGCGCGGTGAAATTTCGGCGCGTTTCACACTAGAGAGCTTGCCAATCGCTGTACAAGCTTGCTCTGCCTTATCTTGATCTGTATACAATACGGCATACTTCATGCTCTTTGAAACGAAATATAAAATACCAAATTTTTTTAACTGCTTTACTTGGCGCATATTACCTAAAGTAACGATAATGCTTTCTCGCGGCTGAAGTTTAAATTCCATCAAAAAGCCTCCTAGATTACAATTTTTGTGGCGCAATTTCAATCAATAAATCATTTGTGTCCACAACGTCACCGGCCGACACATAAATGTGTTTAATCACACAGTCAAACGGCGCTTGAATTGTCGTTTCCATTTTCATGGCTTCAGTAACCAATAAATTAGTCCCTTTACTGATTTTATCTCCTGCTGCCACGCTCACACTCAGTACGGAGCCACTCATCGTCGCCCCAATTTCATTACTATTGGTTGGTTCAGCTTTTCGTTTGGTGATCGCTGTTTCGTGAATACTTAAATCGCGCACCACAATATCTTGTTTACGCCCATTGACTTCGAAATACAACGTCCGGCGCCCTTGTTCATCTACTTCACCGATTTGATTAAGTTTGATAATCAAATGCACGCCGTGATGCACTTCCACGTCAACTGTTTCCCCACGCCGAATTCCTTGGAAAAACGTTGGTGTATCTAGTTGCGTCACAGGCCCCGAGGTCTCTTCAAACTTATCAAAGTCTTCGAAAACTTTCGGGTAAAGAATCGCACTAATTACCTCTTCTGGAGTAGTCTCTCGTTTCAATTTTTTATCTAACACTTTTTTAAACGCCACAAAATCAACTGGTTTCGCTAAACTACCTGGGCGCACGCTAATGGCAAGCTGATTTTTCAAAACTAATTTTTGCAGTTGTTTAGGAAACCCATTTACAGGTTGGCCTAAATTGCCCGCAAAGAAATCAACGACCGATTTAGGAAAATCAAGGTGCTCACCCTGTTCCAGAATTGCATCTGGTGTAAGTCCATTTTCAACCATGAAGAGCGCCATATCACCCACAACTTTAGAGCTAGGCGTTACCTTGATAATATCACCAAATAGCTGATTAACCTGACGATACGCACGTTTAACGTCTTCAAAGCGCCCTTTTAATCCGAAGGCCTGCGCTTGTTGTTGTAAATTAGAATACTGGCCACCTGGCATTTGCGTTTGATAAATATCAGTCTGAGAACCGGTCATCCCGTTTTCAAAATCTTGATAAAACGGTCGAACCCCTTTCCAGTAGCGATTAATTTCTTCCACGTTTTGGCTATTAATCGTTGGCTGGCGTTTCGTTCCAGCCATTGCATAGTACAGACTGCTCATACTTGGTTGACTAGTTGTTCCTGACAAACTACTTGCGGCAACATCAACAATATCGACACCAGCCTTAGCAGCACTCAAGTAGGTTGCAATGCCGTTCCCCGTTGTGTCATGGGTGTGCAAATGAATGGGAATTGTCAGAGTTTCTTTCAACGTGCTAATTAAGCGATAGGCAGCTTCTGGCTTTAATACACCTGCCATATCTTTGATTGCTAGCATCTGTGCACCAGCTTGTTCTAATTCTTTTGCCAAATCGGTGTAGTATTTTAACGTGTACGTTTGCTGGTGACCATCCAAAATATCGCCGGTATAACACATCGTTGCTTCTGCAATTTTTTCAGTGTCCCGGACCGCCTGAATACTTGTTTCCAGCTGTGGTACCCAGTTTAAACTATCAAAAATCCGAAAAACATCAATGCCATTTTTGGCAGCCAGTTGAATAAATTCCTGAATAACATTATCCGGATAGTTTTGATAACCGACCGCATTACTCCCACGGAAAAGCATTTGTAACAGTGTGTGAGGCATCCGTTTTCTTAATTCATGGAGCCGAACCCAGGGATCTTCATGCAAGAATCTGTAGGCAACATCGAAAGTTGCGCCACCCCAAGCTTCAGCAGAAAACAACTGGGGAATTCCCCGGTCAATCTGATTGGCAATCGGCAACATATCGTGCGTTCGCATACGCGTTGCAAATAGACTCTGATGAGCATCTCGCAATGTGGTATCAGTCAACAATAATTGTTCCTGATCCGCAATCCAATTTTGAAGCCCCACAGCCCCTTTTGAGTCCAAAATATCTTTGCCGGTTTCCACAGTTTGCGGGATAAGCTGAATTTTTTCTAAAGCCTCCGGATAATATTTCTTTTCGTGCCGTTGGACACCATCCGTGCCATTCACAGTTACCTTACTAATGTAGGTAAGCAATTTATTGGTTGGGTTCATGTCACTAGCAACTTCAAAAAGCTCTGGTGTTTCATCAATAAACGTGGTCGTTGCTTCTCCAGATTGGAAAACAGGATGACTGATCACATTTTTTAAAAAGCCAATGTTTGTGTGAACACCGCTAATCATGAATTCGTCTAAAACTCGGAGCATTTTTTTAGCCGTATTCTTAAAATTGCTGTCATGGACACAAACTTTCACTAATAAAGAATCAAAGAATGGTGTGATAACCGCACCGGTATAGGCATTTCCGACATCCAAGCGGACCCCATTACCACCGGGAGAACGATAGGTTTCAATTGTTCCGGTATCCGGCATAAAATTCTTAGTCGGATCTTCAGTCGTGATCCGGCATTGAATGGCAGCCCCTTGATACGTTAAATCTTTTTGTTGAGGAAAATGAAGATCTGTAAATAAGTTTTTGCCTTGCGCAATTAAAATTTGAGATTGAACAATATCACGATCGGTAATCAATTCCGTCACAGTATGTTCTACCTGCACCCGGGGGTTCACTTCCACAAAGTAAAACTGATCCTTCTCCACTAAAAACTCCACCGTCGCCGCGTTTACATAATTAACCGACTGCATTAATCGGACCGCAGCATCACAAATGCGTTTTCGTAAAGCTTCAGGTAACGTCACACTTGGGGCAATTTCTACGACTTTTTGATTACGGCGTTGTACTGAGCAATCGCGCTCAAATAAATGCAAAACATTGTCAAATTGATCAGCTAGAATTTGCACTTCAATGTGTTTGGGTGATTGTAAATATTTTTCTAAGTACATCTCATCGCTACCAAATGACTGCATGGCTTCACTTTTGGCACGCTCATAGCTTTCTTTCAGCTCTGATGGCTCACGGACAATTCGCATGCCGCGGCCACCGCCACCCAAAGCGGCCTTCAACATAATCGGATAGCCGTGTTTCTTAGCAAAAGCTTGGACTTGTGCAAAACTAGCCACTGGATCTTTAGTCCCAGGGATCGTAGCAATTTCCGCTTTTTCTGCAACTGATTTAGCTTCTAGTTTATCGCCAAACATATGTAAATGGGCCACTTTCGGCCCGACAAAAGTTAATCCTTCTTCTTCACAACGACGCGCAAACTCTTCATTTTCCGATAAAAAACCATAACCAGGATGAATGGCATCCACGTCATTTTCTTTCGCAATTCGAATAATATCTTCAATATCTAAATAGGCTTCAACTGGCTTTTTACCAGCGCCTACCAGATAAGCTTCATCCGCTTTGAAACGATGCACCGAAAGCGCATCTTCCTTGGCAAAAATGGCCACTGTTTGTAGAGATAGTTCCTTACAAGCACGAAAAATTCGCGTGGCAATTTCGCCGCGATTAGCTACCAAAACTTTTTTCATGAGTACCCCTCCAAACTAATTTTCTTTAATTAATTGTAAAGTTGCAACGCGTTCTCTTTGAACACTTGCACTAATATTTAGAATAATCCCCATCGCTACTGACAAGACCAACATACTTGATCCCCCATAGCTAATGAAGGGAAAAGTGACTCCGGTAATCGGTAAAATTCCGGTAACCCCACCGATATTGAAGACCGTTTGGACTGTCAAATAAGTTGCAATTCCGTAACAAACGAGCGTTTCATACATCTGCTGCGCATGAATACCAAGCCAGATTGTCCGGCCTACAATCACCAGCAACAAAATTAGAATCAAACTAACGGTAACCAACCCGAGTTCTTCAGAAACTACCGCCATAATAAAGTCGGTATTAGCTTCTGGTAAGTACCCCTTTTTTTGGATACTATTTCCTAGTCCAACTCCAAAAACGCCCCCGTTACCCAAAGCATAATAGGAATTCACCAGTTGATTGCCGGCACCTTTCGCTAATTCAAATGGATGCGCAAAACCAACAATTCTTTGGAGCATATAATTTTTTGTATTGACATTAATCCGCGATAGTAAGGGTAAAATCACAAACATAAATCCGGAAACACCTAACAAAATTGTGCCAATTCCCTTGCGATAATCAATGCCACTGGCAAAGAAGATGATTAGAGCAATCGCAAAATTGATCGTGGCCCCACCCATATCGTGTTGTAGGAAAATGGCCAGTACAAACACAAAAACCATTGTTAACGGAGCGCGATAGTATTTCTTAGGATCCGCCGTTAGTCTGTCATTATGTTTGGAAAGCATATCAGCTAAATAAAGGGTCAAAAAGACCTTGGCCACTTCGGCTGGCTGGATGTTAACTGGTCCAAGCGAAATCCACCCTTTGGCACCATTAATTTCGGTTCCAAAAAAGATCAAATAAATAAATGAAAACAGCATGAGGACCGCAAATATTTTAAGGAAAGTCGGGCTTCGCAATTTGCTTAGTTTTAAGCTAAACACAATTCCAGCCACTAATATTCCTACCATTGTATAAGCCATCTGCCGAAAAAGATAACTGGTCGCGCGAATACCATTAATAATATAGTAATCAGCACTTGAAGAATACACCATGATAATCCCAAAGACGCATAGAACGATGTACGGAACTAAAATAAAATAATCTAAATTTCTCAACTTCTTCATTAAAAAGAACCCACCTTGATTGTAAAAAATTACAGTGCTAACTCTGCATATTATAGCATACGTAACCGCTGGCAAAAATTAAGAAACTGCGCAGATTACAGTAAATTGTTGGCATCCTCGAATTTTATTTTATTTTCGAAAAATATTTCTTATAATTCTAAAAAAATAGATGATGCCATCACTGACATCATCTACAAAAGCTCAAATTTCAAACTTTTTATTCTTCATCTTCGTGTTTCCGACGTTTCAAACCAAACAACGCCGTGAATCCACCTAAAATTGCCATGCCAATCAAGGAAGCAACATTTTCATGCTGTTCACCAGTTTGTGGCAATATCCCAGCTTTCACAACTGCGATATTCTTATTAGCCTTGCCTTTAGTGTTTGAACTCTCCAAGGTTTCCAATTTTACTTGTGAACCTGCAGAGTTCTTAATACCTTCTGTACTTACACCTGAATTACCCGTTCCAGAATTGGAGCCTGAACCAGGAGTAGTTGGCGTGTTAGGTGTTGTACCACCATTACCTGGTTTATTATTATTTCCATTGCCAGAGTTGTTACCGCCTTCGCCTGGATTGGAAGGTGTACCTGGGTTATTTCCACCTTCGCCAGGGTTAGAAGGATTTCCAGGGTTCGTTCCGTTGCCATCAGAAACCTTCTTGTACTGAACAACCACTAAACTATCTTCTGGTTTGTTGGTTGTCGCTTCTGGAATGGACTCAGCTACATCACCACTGTTCGTGTATCCAGACAAGTCTGGCGTTGCAACAGCCTCATAAACTCCTTGAGGTGTATATGAAACCTCACCAGTTGTCTTGTTTGTAACTACCTTGTAAACAACGTTTTCAATCACATCGTGTGGTGTCTGCTTACCAGCCCCCTCATAGTGAACGGTTCGAGTAACCGTAATTTCACTATATTCTAGGTTATTGGTTGGCTTGTAGGTAACCGTCACGGTTGAATCAGTTGGTTTATTAGTCGTTGTGGCCGGTGTATATCCAGCCACATCACCGCTGTTGGTGAACCCGTTAATGTTAGGCGTCTTAACTGTGGCATAGCCAGATTCTGGTGTGTAAACTGATTCACCAGTCGCCTTGCTTGTTGCGACATCGTAAACGATTGACTGAGTTTTATCAGCAGGTGTCCTTACTCCAGTCCCGGTATAATGAACGGTCTGGCTCACAGTAATTTTACTGTGGGTAATGACATCATTAATCGTGTAAGTGCCACTGATAAAGTCGCCATCATTAAACACATAATTTAGATTTGCATTTTTAACTTTTGCTTGCCCGCTTGCATTCAATTTAACTTCATAATGACCCACATTGGTTGGAATACCATCTACTGTTTTACCTGTGTCTTTATCAATAAATATGAAATCATCATTCGTAAGATTTCCAGGATCTACAACATCTTTGCCAGCTGTAACACCAAAATTAGGTGTTTTATCTCCAAAGTTTGATGTCACATCATTAACAAAGATTTCTTTGTCTGCATCACCAGTACTTGTTCCCGCGGGTTTGATCGTAAACGTACCACCACTGACCTTCACATTATAATTTGCACTTTCTTCGGCCGTTACCGTCTCATCATAATTTCCGGCACTTTCGCCTTCAACACGATTAACGACATAGGCCACATTGTCATTGCCTACCAAACCAGTAACGGTACCAGTCAGATCAGGATCAGCTTCTCCGAACACTTTGCCAGAATTATTGGCAGATACAGTAATTGTCTTCTTATTAACAACTAATGTTGTACTGATAACCGAATCTTTGCTGATTGTGTAATTTGGATTAACTGCCTGCAACTTAGCTAAACCCGATTCATTCAACGTAACTTTATAGCTACCAGATGCCAAATATTTTCCATCATTCGTGTAAATTGCATCAGTAATCATGTAATCATCATTGGTTAATTTCACACCATCAGTAGTTAAATTACTACCCACGCTAATCGTAAAACTCGGTGCGTCCCCATACGTAATCTCAGGTGGATTAACAGTTACTTGCGTAGTCTCGTCTTTTGGATCTGTCACTTTTGGTTTGATTGTATAAGTCCCACTCACAAAATCATCATCACTAAATACGTAATTTGGATTTGCGGCAGTAAGCTTATCTTTGCTACCTTCGTTCAAGACCACTTCGTAATTACCAACATCTGACGGAATTCCAACTACAACCTCACCAGTATCTTTATTGATAAACGTGAAATCATCATTTGTGATATTTCCTGGATTTACAACATCTTTTCCAGGCGTCACCACAAATGTAGGTGTTGGATTACCATAAATTGCAGTTGCATCACTAATGACAAATTGTTTGTTTTGATCCCCCAAAGCTGTTTCAACAGGTTTAATGACATAAGTTCCGGCTACAAAGTCGCCATCGGTAAGATCATAATTTGGATTAGCAGCAGATACTTTAGCTTTACCACTGTCGTTCAAACTAACTTGATAATCACCGACATTTGTTGGAACCCCGTCAGTCTCTTTACCTGTGGCTTTATCTACAAAGACAAAGTCAGCGTTTGTTAAGTTGCCTGGTTTCTTAAGATCTGACCCAATTGTGATACTAAAGTCTGGTGAACTTGCGCCATAATTTGATGAAGCGTCATTTACTTTAATTTGTGCATCTTCATTACCAGTCGTTGATGCTGGGGTAATTGTGAACCGGCCATCTACTGGTTTAATCGCGTAGTTAGCGTTATTGCCAACTGTGACGGTTACGAAGTAGCCACCTACATCTTCACCAGCTTCGCGGCTGACTGTGTAGTTCAAAGTATCATTACCAACTAATTGACTCTTGTCATAGTTTGCGGTGAATGTTGGATCATCAGTCCCGTAAACTTTTGTATCACCATTGGCGGTCACTGTAATCTGTTTTTGATTAACTGTAATCGTACCTGCGGTAACATCATCAATTGTGAAGTTCTTGTTGACCGCTTCTAACTTCTTGATGCCATCCGCATTTAACGTAACTTGATACTTACCTGCCGCGAGATATTTACCATCATTCGTGTATTTTGCATCCGTAATCGTAAAGTCCGCATTAGTTAAACCGGCATCCTTGGTTGTCAAATTCTTGCCAACTGTGACACTCAACGTTGGTGTGGTATCACCGTAGGTTATGGTCTTGTCATCCGTTTTTACAGATGCATCTTCATTACCAGTCGTTGATGCTGGGGTAATTGTGAATCGACCTGCTACTGGTTTAATCGCGTAGTTAGCGTTATTGCCAACTGTGACGGTTACGAAGTAGCCACCTACATCTTCACCAGCTTCGCGGCTGACTGTGTAGTTCAAAGTATCATTACCAACTAATTGACTCTTGTCATAGTTTGCGGTGAATGTTGGATCATCAGTCCCGTAAACTTTTGTATCACCATTGGCGGTCACTGTAATCTGTTTTTGATTAACTGTAATCGTACCTGTAATTAACCCAAACGTGTAATCTGGATTTGCGTCCTGTAATTTCTTTAAACCATCAGCATTTAAACTAACTGTATGCGTACCAGCATTGAGATTACCATCGGCTACTGTAACATCATCGGCAGTTAGCTCAACGGTTTTAACACCACTATCAGTTTGAATATCGAAAGAATAACTTGGTGTATCACCATAAATTATATCTGGAGCGGAAAGTGCAATTGTACTATACGTAACTGTGTCAGTGTCCGTTGTTTCTGGATCAGCACCGCTGGCAGTGATTGAAGCACTACTTTGCGTGAATGCACGACCATCTTGTACATTAGGTGTAACCGCGATAACATCACCAGTTACAATATCCGGCAAACTCGTCCCATACGTGCCAGTCAACTTTTCGCCACCGTTTACGGTATAGGTAAACGTGTTGTTTTCCGCACTGTTACCAACTGCTGTCACGTTAACATCCTGAGCTAATGGAGTTAGCACGAAAGATGGATTGAAGGTTTCATCCAATGCCGTGCTAATTGTCCCATCATCAGAAACTCTGAGTGCCAAATCATCAGAGGTTATAATAGCGCCATCAACAGATCCTAACGGAATATACGTCTTATCATCGACATATTTAATTGCTGAATCAACTGGTGTTGCATCATATCCAGCCGGAATTCCAGTGTAGGTAATTTGTTCAGGAACTTCTGCTGATGTTCCTGTAGCTGGAATAGCTGGCGTATACGTGACCGTTCCTGTTCCAACAGTTTTGTACGTGCCATTGTCATTAGCTACAAGAAAATCTGTCTTTAACGTATATGGCTGCATTTCATAGTAAATGACGATTGTTGGGATTCCGTCACCGGCCTTATAAGTCCCGCTGAGAGAATCCCCATATTTTAGACCAGCATAGGTCAGTAAAACAGCATCATTAATTTCATTAACAAGAGTGCCATCGTTGGCCATTCCCTCCATGTAATGGATGTTAAAGCTTGCTGGTGGAGTGGCAATCGTGTAATTATCATCTGTGTGTCCATTTAGTCGAACACTTCCAATAATCTTTCCGGTATTCTTCTCGATTACCTGAACATCCACATATTGAGCATCAGCTTCGTAGGTCACATTTGCCACGTTGTTATCAGCAATTTCACTAACGACAATTGTATTCGTATCTGAATGAATCATATATCCATCTTGTGCGTTAGGAGTAATCGCAACAGTATCACCATAGTGGATACCGGTTAAAGCTGTGCCATAAGATCCCGTCTGAGCATCCCCACCATTTACGGTGTAAGTAAACCCAGTTCCAACTTTATTACCCGTTGCATTTACAGTTACTGGTTCTTCATCAGCACTGTACGTAATGGTAATGTCACCATTAGTTGGATCTACACCATCGAAATTGGTTCCAGCGTTGTCCATCTTGATTGGCAAATAATTTCCATCCGAATCTTTAGCAAGGGTAACATCCGCGCTTGAAGGTGTGTATCCTGTGATTAAAGGAATCACAACTTCTGGTAAAGCGTCCATTAACGAGTAATGTAAGATGCCATCTGCATCTTCGGTTACGCTATAAGTTAACGTCTGGTCAACATCTTGTGGCGTTTGATCACCAGCACCCTCAAAATGGATTGTTCGGTTAAACGCTTTGAAAGCATCCCCTGTAATTGTTAACGCATCTGAAACAACATTAATATCGTAATTTTTATTAACTGCATTTGCTGCATCAAACGTAACGGTGACAGTTTTACTCCCAGGATATGTTAAGCCTTTGGTGCTTATCGTATACGCTAGAGTTTCACCTTCAACGGCGCCAGAAACAGCAACAGTTGGGCTATGCGTAATTGGGTTAGCTTCATCGTACTCATACGTACCACCAGTAACCGTAATTGTGACTGGTTGTTTCTTAATGGTATAAGTGGCTGTTTTACCACTAATATCGCCTAAACTGAAGTTACTAAATGCCTTGGCAATCGTATTAACTCCTTGTTCAGTTAATACAATTGTGTATTCACCAGCATCTTTTGCATTATTTTCAATTGTATAATCGCCAGTTCCAAGTGTGACATCTTTCGGAACCGCAATTCCATCAGCGGAATCAATCAAACTAACAGTTGGTGCATCACTAATTATTTTACCGTCATAAAATTTTGATCCATCATTGACGTTAATTGAAGCCGTGGCGGGTGTAATTATATACGTTCCAGTCGCCGCTGCTAACCCTGGTAAGTAGTAATTGGTGTTCACGCTAAGAAGATTTGTAACGCCAATTGCGCTTAGTTGACTGGTATATGAACCAACCCCAGTTAAATCAGCTGTTCCTGTCGTTGGTGTAAAAACGAAATCAACATTTAGGGTCTTAGATGACCAAATAAGCTGAATTTCTTTTCCATTGCTTAAAGTAGCATAAACATCAGGCCAAGCATTGATTGCCTTGCTGTCATAAACCTTTGTCCCATTTTCAATCCTAATATTGGTAACAGTAGCAGGCGTAATTGTGAAAGTTCCAGTTTTACCAACTGTAATGTCATAGTTTGCGTTTGTTCCGGCGGTTACAGTGATATCGTAAGTACCAGCATCTTCGCCAGAAACTCTAGCTATTGTATAGTCAAGGGTATCTCCAGCAACAATTGGAACGTCCGTTGAAGCAGTTAATTCTGGATCGTCTGCTCCAAAAATTTTGCCGCTATTATTAGCTGTTAGTGTAACTTTCATTTTGTTAATCGTGTAAGTCGATGTTAATTTGGTCAAATCATTCAGCGTGTAATTGCTATTGACCTTTGTGATTTTGTCAATTCCAGCTTGGGTTAGTTGATAGGTATAAGTACCGGCTCCTTTTAAGTCAGCAGTTCCCGTGACTGGTGTAACTGTGTAATCGCCTTGTTCAAGAGCAACTTTAACGGGTGCATCTATGGTTAAATCTGGTACTGTTACACCATCATAAGTTTTTGAACCACCATTTAAAGTTACTGAGCCTGCAGCAGGAGTGATTTCAAACGAACCTGTTGGCTCACCAAATATAACCTTGTAGTTAGTACCGGTTGCAGCGGTAATGGCGGCTTGAATATTTTTTTCACCAGCCGTACTCAACTGAACTTGATAGGTGTCAACATCGGTACCACCGCTGGCTAACTGAATATCATCATTGGTTAACGTGTACTTAACACCAGTTGGCAAAGTAACACTGTAGTGACTAGCGTCAGGCTTTTGTTGTGAGCCATTGTATATTTCGCTTTCACTACCACTTAAGGTAACTGTTGTATCTGCTGGGGTAATTGTTAATTGTGCTGTATCAGTTGCATCAATATTGTAATTATCATTTACAGCACTATCCGTTAAGACAATAGAAACTGTCTGTGATCCAGCATCTGTTCTGGCATTGTTCGTTAGACTGTAACCAAGTTGCTCATCACCAATTACACCCGTAATGGTAACGTTACTATTTGGAAGTGAGTGACTGCTGCCATCATATTGAGATCCACCATCTTCAACCGTAATGATAGCTTTAGCTTTATCAATAGTGAAAGTTGATTCAGTTGGTGTACCAAAAGTAACAGTATAGTTAGTGCCAGTTTTGGCAGTAATTGCTGCTTGAATGTCTGTTTTACCTTTATCACTTAGGACAACATCATATGTGCCATGATCCTTGCCACCACTGACCAATTGAATGTCATCATTGGTTAAGGTGTACTTAACACCAGTTGGCAAAGTGACACTATAGTGACTTGCATCGGGCTTTTGTTGTGCGCCATTGTACGTTTCATTTTCACTACCACTTAAGGTAACTTTCGTATCTGCTGGGGTAATCGTAAACGTTCCCGTTGCGTCACCATACTTAACGGTATAGTTTGTCCCAGTGGCTTTCGTGACTGCGGCTTCAATATTCGTCTTACCCGTTTCACTTAAAACGACACCATATGTTCCTTCATTAATGCCACCACTAGCTAATTCAACGTCTGCATCAGTTAAAGTGTACGTAACACCGGTTGGCAAAGTGACACTGTAGTGACTAGCGTCAGGCTTTTGTTGTGCGCCATTGTACGTTTCAGTTTCACCACCACTTAAGGTAACTGTCGTATCCGCTGCGGTAATCGTATACGTTCCATCATAAACAGGAGTAATAGCAAAGTTCGTTGCAGCAGCTAATTTGGCCTTACCTGCAGCACTAAATTGAATAGAATACGTACCAACATCTTTAGGATTAGTAACCACAACACCGTCTTGTAAATACTCAAAGTCTGCAGCATCCCAGGTAATTTTGTCTTTAGGATTAGTTCCTGTATTCGGCACTATTGCACTTGTGTCATCCGTATCAGTCCGTGAAAAGTCAACAGTCGGCACATAAGAAATCGGTTGTCCATCATAGGCCTTTGTGGCCGTATCATCTGACTCGATGGTTGCGTTCACTGGTGCAGCCGTAATAGTAAAGTCTCCATCCGTCACTGATGACACTTGATATTCGGGATTTTTACTATTTATCATGCCAGTATTGACTAGAATACTACCAGGGTAGACTCCTACGTCTGGAGAAGTATAGTAAATGTTAGAACTATTTATGCCTGAAGTGTCAAGCTTGAAAATGTTACCAGCACCATCCGTAAAGATAAGATACCCAATGTTGACCGGGTCGTCAGGAAAGTCATCATTACCATAATCATAGTCCATACCGTTGTAAACTTTAGTGCCCGTAACTGTTAAATTAATATTCGTCTTGTAATATAATGTGATTTCCGTAACGGCAGCACCAGCTGCGTCTGTCACAACTACGTTACCGTCCGCATCTGGTTTTGAGAAAGTAATTGTCTTGGCAGGACTGTTCTTAGCATCTGCTGCGTTAAATGTGTAACCAGTAGCGGTTGGAGCATCAACTGTTGCTGTGTAGTCACCGTTTAGCGAACTATCAGGTGCAAGTGTATTGCCAAAGTAATCTTGATAATGAACGACAATTGACGTCTGATTTACTGTGTACGTCACCACATCGGCATTATCTGCTGCAGAATCGGTTGCTGTAAATGAAGCATGACTTTGTGTTGCAGCATATCCAGCTACCGTTCCCGGAGTCACGACAACTGCATCACCAACATTGATTCCAGTGAGTGCAGTGCCATAGGTTCCAGTCTGTGACTCGCCACCATTGACGGTGTAAGTGAAAGTTCCACTTTGGTTTGAGCTGACGGTTACTTGTGCGGCTACTTCGGGTACTGTAACGGCGGGATTACCGTTATCATCAACAACCTGACCACCTTGTACCTCATAATGACTCCATTTAGGCGCACTATCACTAGTAGTCTTAATTCCCACAGCAAACTCTGTAATTCCTTCTGCAGGTATAGCAATGACCTTTGTAAAACTGTAGCTTCCATCTTCATTTGGGGAACCAGTTGTACTAGCTTTTAAATATAACCACTCGGAGTAGCACTATTTGGATTAGTTCTCCCAATATACAAACCAGTCACATCAGTACGATCATCTAAAAAAGCAATGGCATTATTCGTAGCTGCGGTTGGGACTCCACCAACAACTCCGTTAACCGCAACAATAACTCCATCTTTGGCATAAATTACCGTATACCCATCCGGAATTGTATGTCCATTAAAAGTCGAAGAGGCTGCAGCAATCGTGATTGTCTGTGCCACTCCTGTTTTAGCATAGACTTCTGCTGCTTCTTTTTTTGCTTGATTAAGCTCGGCTGAAGTTGGGTTAACCAAGGTAGCTGAACTCGTAACAGAACTGCTACTTGCAACATCAGTTTCCAAACCATTTAAACTTGCGCTACTGCTATTCTCAGAACTGTTACTTGCTGCACTTGAATTGTTAGTTTCAGCAACACCACTCGTTGCACTATCTGCCAAACTCGTTGTTGATGCACTCGCGCTAGAGATAGCTGCAGAAGAACTTGCTTTGCTATTTTCTGAAGCAATTGAATTCTCACTGTCAGCAGATGAGCTTACGGCATCTGCTGAATTTGCAATACTCGAAGTACTTTTCTGGTTTTTATTAGTTATTTCGCTCGATGTATTATTTGAAGCTAAGTTTGCAGAACTGCTAGTGGAACTTGCAGAACTCGAAGTTGAACTAACTGCACTACTTGCGCTGCTACTACTTGCAGAACTTACCGTGCTACTTTCACTAGCAGCACTAGAAGTTGCACTGCTGGCAGCCGCTTTACTACCAGAACTCGCTGAAGAAGCGGCACTGCTTGCGACCTCAGTTGTCGGCACTTCTGCTGTAGTGTCCGCATAAGCCATTGGATGACCGAAGAAAATACCCGTACCAAAAAACAGGACGGTTATCCCGGCAAACAACCAACTTTTTCGTACTTTATACATTTTAAAATGCTCTTTAGATTGCCCCATATCTTGTAATAGTTTCAAACGTTTCAATTTTCTTTGACGATTGTTCATATCGCACATCTCCTATTTATAAAGGATATTAATTAACCCTAAATGTAACCAATTTCATTATAGCACCATTAAACCCGAAGTAGTATATAACACTTGACGAAAAATTAAAATTATTCATTTTTTGACTAAAAATTACAGCATTCTGTGAAAATTATATTTTTATAGTTATATTTGAAGCTGTATTTCATAAAAATACCGTTTACTTTCTGAAACCTCATACATAATTGTTTAAAAATAGTGTATGTAAACGAATAAAGAACCACAATCGCGAAAATTAATTTCAGCCATAATTAACGGCCATTTTAAATTGTATTTTTTAAGATTAAAATCAAGAAGTTGAATCGGATTAGTAAGCATTTTTGAAGACACAAAAAAACAGCTAGCTTTCTTAAGCTAACTGTTTCATTTCGGCATTTTTAACTATTTTTCTAATTGATATAACTGTATAATACGTTCCTGAATCTCATCACGAACTTCGCGAAAAACATTCAAAACGGCTTCTTTATCGCCTGTTGCTTGGGCCGGATCTTGTAATGGCCAATGAAGTTTTCTCACGGAAGGCGGTGTGATTGGACAGCGATCGCGGGCGTCCCCACACAGGGTGACGACCAAATCGGCATGCATTAAATAATCCATATCAATCAACTTCGAAGTTTGCTTAGAGATATCAATCCCCTTCTCGGCCATGACCTGAACTGCTAATGGATTTAAACCATGTTTTTCAATTCCGGCGCTTTCTACTTGCCAATCTGATCCTAGTATCTGTTTGGCAAACCCCTCTGCCATTTGGCTACGGCATGAATTGCCAGTACATAAGAAGTATATTTTACGCATTCATTAATCCCTCCTAAGATACAAAAAAGGAAACTCAGACTTGAGTTTCCTTTATTATACCTTATTTATTTCTTTGAAGCAGTCTTACGACGTTTTGCGTCTTTTTCACGTTCATTCGTATTCAAAATTTGTTTACGAAGACGAACATGTTCTGGCGTAATTTCACAGTACTCATCTTCATCGATGAATTCTAGTGATTCTTCAAGTGTCATATGCGTTGGTGTTTTAATTTTAGCCATATCATCAGAACCAGCAGCACGAACGTTGGTTAAGTTCTTACCACGGGTGATATTAACTGAAATATCGTTTTCACGACTGTTTTGACCAACAATCATACCTTCATAAACATCTAAACCGGGATCTACGAAGATCGTTCCACGGTGTTCAACACCCATGATGGCATATGTTGTAACTTTACCAGTATTAATTGAAACCAAAGCCCCATTACGACGGCCAGGATTCCAGTTTCTGATAACTGGTAAGTATTGTGAGAATGTATGGTTCATAATTCCGTATCCACGAGTCATTGATAGGAAGTAAGTTGAGTAACCAATCAAGCCACGAGAAGGAGCTAAGAATGTCAAACGTGTCTGTCCATTATCTGTGGATTCCATGTTCTTCATTTCGCCTTTTCGTTGTGACAAGCTATCAATAATTGAGCCAGTATATTCATCGGGAGTATCAATTTGAACGGATTCGTATGGTTCGCAAAGCTTGCCATCAACTTCCTTATAGATAACTTCTGGACGTGAAGCTTGTAATTCATAGCCTTCACGACGTAAAGTTTCAATCAAGATTGATAAATGTAATTCCCCACGGCCTGAAACAACCCAAGCACCAGGATCATCAGTATCTTCAACTCGTAATGAAACATCTGTATGCAATTCCAACTTCAATCGTTGTTCCAACTGACGAGAAGTCACAAACTTACCTTCACGTCCGGCAAATGGTGAATCATTAGTTCTGAAAGTCATCTGCAAGGTTGGTTCGTCAATACGAAGTAATGGTAAAGCTTCTTGATGAGCTGGATCAGTCACAGTTTCACCGACGAAAATATCTTCCATCCCTGAAACGGCAATCAAATCACCAGCTTTAGCTTCGTTAATTTCCAAACGTTGCAAACCAAAGAAACCAAATAACTTCGTAACCCGGAAGTTCTTAGTGGAGCCATCAAGCTTTAAAACTGTAACTTGGTCTCCAACTTTGATTGTGCCCCGGAAAATACGGCCAATACCCACACGACCAACGAAATCATTGTAATCCAATAAAGCAACTTGGAATTGTAATGGTTCCTCACTGTTATCAACAGGTGCTGGAATCGTTTTAACAATTGTGTCAAATAAAGGTTTCATAGTATGCTCTTGATCAGCAGGATCATCTGAGTAACTAGAAGTTCCGTTTAAAGCACTAGCGTAAACAACTGGGAAATCAAGTTGTTCTTCATCAGCGCCTAATTCGATAAAGAGATCTAACACTTCATCAACAACTTCAGAAGGACGTGCACCTGGGCGATCAATTTTATTGATCACAACAATTGGTGTTAAATGTTGTTCAAGGGCTTTTTTAAGAACAAAACGTGTTTGTGGCATTGTTCCTTCGAGCGCATCAACAACCAACAACACACCATCAACCATGCGCATAATCCGTTCAACTTCACCACCAAAATCCGCATGTCCTGGGGTGTCCAAAATATTAATTTGTCTGTCGCCATACTTAACGGCTGTATTCTTAGAAAGAATCGTAATGCCTCGCTCACGTTCGATCACATTAGTATCCATAGCCCGATCTGCAATCTGGGTATGTTCATCCAATGTATCTGATTGTTTAAGCATTTCGTTCACCAAAGTTGTCTTACCGTGGTCAACATGGGCAATAATTGCGATGTTTCGAATATCATCTCGTCGTTTCAAAAGTGTTTCTCCTTTTCCTGGTGTCTCCATAAAAAAACTGCAACTAGCTGTCACAGTCAGACTACCTAATCATATTGATTATATCTTTTTGTGTATTTCTGGTTGATACTAATACATCATTTGATGATAGCATATCAACCGGTGTGCCGTCAACCTTTGTTACCGAAAGTTCAAGCGTTTCGCTCAATATTTTTCCAGCTGCAAAATCCCATGGCATCAAATGGGAAATGTAACCGTTTTGCTTTCCAGTCAATACCTGAATAAATTCGATTCCGGCACTTCCGATAATTCTCACACCGGAACTAGCCTCATCGATGGCCTGCAAATGATAACGATCATGAACCAGCATTGGACCGCTTACCCCTAACAAACCTTCTCGTAAAGTAAGATTATCCGGAGTTCTCAATTTTTGGGTATCGGTAAACACGCCGATTTCTGGTCCCCCACCATAAATAATGTCATGCATCACATCCATAATGTAGCCCAAGATCCCCTTGCCGTCAATATACAAAGCAATCATAATGGCGAAATTATCGCGCTGTTTGACAAAATTCAGGGTGCCATCCAGGGGATCAATTATCCACACGTGCCCCTTCATGTCTTGAACCACATCGCCTGAGCCCTCTTCGCCTAAGATTCGCGCTTCTGGATCAAACTGGCGAATAAAGTTCACCAACTTTTTTTCATTGCTCTTATCAATATTTGTCACTAAGTCCTTACGGCTTGATTTTTCAGAAATGGCTAACGGATCTTGCATCTCCTTTAATACATCCATCCGAACCTCTTCAAGCCAACCACGAATGACCCGGTCGGTCTCTTGTACTTTTTTCATTTTAATCACCTATTTGTTAATGGTCCAACCCTTTTTTTGTTGGAAGTTTGTGCTGTTTTGATGGCTACATAAATGTCAAACCCTGAAGATTCCAAAAATTTCTTGGTTAATTGTTTTTCTTCAGATTTACTTTTCACGACTTTTTTAAAATCATGATATTGATCGAGTAAAAGCTGCCGATCAATCCCATTTAAGTAGGCTGTTTCAACGGCCGTATACAACGTCACAACCGTAGTTATTTCTTCGATCTGCCATTCTGGCTCTAATGGGTACGCATAATTTTCGCTCATTACCGGCTCTGCCTCTCGTGAATCTAGATTATTTCCATTCTACCGCAAAATAGACCAATTTAAAAACATTCTTCCCCTTTTAATGCTTATTAAGTATGGTAAAATTATTTTGAAGAAACATTTGGAGGTTTTAATAGTGATTAAAATGAATGATATTACCCGCGATGGGAATCCCGTTTTACGTAAACGGGCTGAAAAAGCTACTTTTCCGCTCTCTGCGGATCACAAAGAACTTGGCAACAAAATGATGGAATATTTGATTAATAGTCAAGATCCAGAAATTGCCGAAAAATATAAACTACGAGCTGGCGTTGGACTGGCGGCACCTCAAGTTGGTGTTTCCTTGCAAATGGCCGCCGTTCTTGTACCAGGTGCCAAGGATAAGCCTCCTTTGTTCAAAGAGATTCTTGTTAATCCAGTAATCGTTAGTGAATCTGTCCAGATTGCTGCTTTGGAAGAAGGAGAAGGTTGCCTGTCTGTAGATAAAGAAATTCCCGGATACGTGCCTAGACACGATCGCATCACCATTAAATACCAAACAGTCGATGGTGAAAATAAAAAGATCCGCTTAAAAGATTATCCAGCCATTGTTTGTCAACACGAAATTGATCATTTAAAAGGCACCCTTTTCTACGATCACATCAATCAAAAAGAACCACTTAAAATTGATGATGATGCTGTCCTGATCGGTTAAATTAAAAATAGCTTTAAAACTGAAAATCTCAGTTTTAAGGCTATTTTTTATTCTACCCGATGTAAATCTTCAATATATTCTCTAGTTGGGTCATTAATCACATTGGCCACATCAACATGCAAATTCTCTTGGTATAACCAAATGTCCGTGACGCAAAATACCGGAAATTCGTAGTCACTGTGGATATCATGTTCTTGAGCATATTTTTCAACTAATTCATTAATTTGATGGCGCAAATCTTTTAACTGATCTTTTTGTAATACCGTTTTGCCAAATGAAAATTCAAAAGCTAGCACCCCACGTCCCCAAATATCTGCCACTAACTTGGGCGTTGCTTCAGGTTGTCCGGGCTGAATCATTTTTTTGGCCATTAACATGGCCGCCACACTGACCATGGCAGAGCTGACATTTCTTTGACTAGTCGCTTGTAACATTGTCAGCGCGCGTTTGCGTTTAGAGCGACGCATCGCTACCCAGATTAATAATCCGATCACGATGATAATAAGTAAACCAATCAATATGTTCATAATCAGGCTCCCTTAATTTGTTACCCTCATTTTAGCATAAGTTTAATTCAAACAACGTAATGTCGCCCACCAATTCTATACTTATGAAGGCCAATATGATAGAATTAGCTTGATAGTTATTAGTGACACCTGCATTTAAACAACAGGCCAGCGAAATATTAAACTTTTTTAAAGGAGCACACAAAAATGGTTTTTAAAGTGTTATTTCAGACAGCAGTAGAAGCAACTCCAAAACGTGAAACAACTGAGTCAATCTATCTTGAAGTTCCAACTAAAGAAGATGCCATTCAGCTAGTTGAAACGCACACAGATTATCATATTGAATTTGTAGAACCACTTGAAGGCAAATCTTTGGAGTACGAACAACAAAACCCAGATTACAAGTTAACAACCTTCTAGAACCATTCAAAAAGGATTCATGAGTAGCCAGCTACTTATGAATCCTTTTTTGTGCAATAAAAAAAGGCTCAGACAAAATGTGGGTCTACACTTTCTGGTATTGGTGAATAACTGATACCAGTTTTTATTTTGAAAATTAAAAGGACATCTGTCCTCTTTGTGCTACGATTTAATCGCCAAACAAAATCGAAAAGAGGAAAAACAGATGTCCCTAACTAATTCTATCTTAAGCTTGTTTGAAATGACAGACCCAAATATAACCGTAACTGGTGTTACCAAGAAACGTTGCCCGAATGGACAACGAATTCATGTCGTTCACGCCAACCTTTCTTATCAGCTTGTGAAATGTCCCCATTGTGGCCATAAAAGTCTAATTAAAAACGGTACCCACGTTAGTCATCTAAGGTTGGGAACCTTATCAGGCGGACGTTATGAAATGCAGCTAAGACGACAAAGATATCAATGCCAACATTGTTTAAAAACCTGTGGAGCTAAAACTAACCTCGTTAGACGTAATGAAACTTTTACCCACAATGTTAAACATCAGTTCATTGTGCTAGCTCGTGACATGCTGACCAGTAAAGAAATCGCTAAAATTTGTGGCATTTCACCAAGTAGTGTTCAACGTATTTTAAATGCAAATATTCACTTGGCTTACCGTGTTAAGCAACTTCCGCCAAATCTTTGTTTCGATGAATTTCGGTCCTGTAATCATCTAATGTCCTTTAACTGTTGCGATGCCGTTAGTCATCGCCGCATTGTGACCCTCAAAGATCGTCTCAGTAAGGATATCATTGATTACTTTGAAGCTCGTTATTCAGTTCAAGAACGTGCGAAAGTTCAAACAATTACTATTGATATGAACGCCGAATATGCTAGCTTTATTCATCGTTTATTCCCGAATGCTGTCACGATTATTGACCGTTTCCACATTATTCAGCTTGCTGGTCGCGCACTAGACAATGAACGTACACGCATTATCCGTACTTTTCAAGATAAGCATTCACGCATTTACCGCATTCTTAAATCTCAATGGCGTTTATTTCATTTGGCGGAAGAGAAAATCAATGACACTAAGCTTATCTATTTACGAGGCATTAACGAGTATATGACCCAACAGAACGCCATCGACCTTGCCTTAGATGAATTTCCAGAATTCAAAACTGTGTATCAAACTTATCAAGGCATTCTAACTGCTATCCACCAAAAGAATGCCACGGAATTTAAAAATTTGATTACCAACTACCAAGTAGCTGGTAATCAAATGGACGTCACCATTTCAACCTTCGTTAAGAACGGCTCAGCAGTGCTCAACAGTTGTCGTTATCCGTATTCTAACGGTCCTATTGAAGGACTTAATCGCAAAATCAAGGTATTAAAGCGTAGCTGTTTTGGTTTTCGAAATATTCATAACTTCTTCATTCGTATCAGTTTAATTCATGAGTAAACAAAAAGCACATTCACCGAAGTGAACATGCCTTCAAAAATCTCTACCAATACAGTTTGACAGAGACCCCAAAATGTCTGAGTCTTTACTTGATTTCAATTTATTTAACAGTACCAGCAAAGCTTGGTGCAAAGTAGCTACTGATTGTTTCAATATCTACGTTTTGTCCAGGTTGTGGTGCAGCTACATATTGGTTGTTACCAATGTAGATGGCCACGTGATAAGTTGCGCCCTTAGCACCCCAGAATAAGAGATCACCAGGTTGAGCAGCTGAAACAGATTTTTGAGTTACTGAGCTTTCAAGTGAAACTGTGTAATGAGGTAAACTTACCCCTTCAGCATGTTCAAAGACATAAGCAACTAATCCAGAACAATCCATACCGCTTAAGCTAGAACCACCCCATACGTATGGAATGTTTGCATTAGCAAGTTTAACAGCCAAGCTAACAACTGAACCAGATGTTAATGCTGAACTAGCTGTATTGCTTGTTGAAGTTGAAGCACTGCTTGCTGCAGGTTTGCTACTAGTTGAAGCTGATGAAGTAGCTGCAGAATATGCTGGTTTAGCAACTGAAGCTGTGCTTACTGGCTTAGCAGCTGAACTTGCAGCTACGCTAGTACTTACTGTTGAAGCAACAGATTGTACAGGAGCACTTGATACAGCACCACTTGGTGTTGTAGAAGAAGCTGCACTAGATGAAGCTTGTGAAACAGAATTTGAGCTCTCTGAAGCTACGCTAGAAACAGCTGATGATGAAGCTACACTGCTACTTGCTGAACTAACAGCTGTTGTGCTGCTAGCTGAAGTAGTTGCTTGAGAACTGCTTTGTGTAGAAGAAACGCTGTCACTTGCTGCTGATGTAGAACTTGAAACAGCAGTCTCAGCCTTGCTTGAACTAGAAACTGAAGCTGATGATGGTGTACTTTCTACAGAGCTTGCTGCTGAAGAACTTGCAGTAGTTGCTGATGTAGCTGCACTGTATTGAACAGTAGCTGCAGAACTTGAAGCCTTAGCTGCTGTGCTCCCTGCAACAGGAACCTTTAGTGTTTGACCAACCAAAATCAAATTACTGCTAAGGTTGTTAGCATTCTTAATTGATGCAACTGAAACGCCCTTATCTTGAGCAATTTGCCAGAGGCTGTCACCAGATTTAACGGTAACTTTTATGTATTCTTGCGAACTGGCTTTAACTGCTTTGTGATCAGTTGTTCCAGGAATCTCAACTTTTTGACCAACTAAAATGATATGCGATTTTTGATTAATCTTGTTTAATGTTTCGATACTTTTAATTGAAACATTATACTTTTGCGAAATACCCCAAACTGTATCGTTTTGAGCGACCTTAACAGAATCAGCATTAACACTTTGTGTAGCTCCAGCAACAAACAAACCAGCTGCTCCAGCAACACCTGCGAGAACTATTTTTGTTTTTGTAGAATTACCAATTGACTTAACCATAAGCACAACTCCTTCAAGTTAGTTTCTAAATCATTAAATATTTGTTTTTATACATTCAGAAAAATCTTATTCGAATTACTAGGTGTATTGTAGCATGATATTCTAAAAAAAAATAGCCTTTTTATGCGCATATTTCTTAGTTGTTTTTGGAAGCAACACATGAAAGCTTACCACCAAAGTTGTTAAGGTATCCGTTTTCCTTAAAAAAATCTTAAACTTTTTTTCGGCTTAGTCCTAAACAGAACGCCTGTTTCGTTCACTGTTACAAACACATTACAGATTTCTGGGATTGTTACAGATAGTTGTAACATTGCCAAATTTATTCGCTAAACTATAAAGAACATTTTATGTATAAATATTCCTTTTTAGACGATATTATGTGTATAAATTCATTAACTAGCATGCGCTAATTTAGCCGATTTTTAGGATTGAGCTATTATTTATCCCTCATCCCAGTTACGCTGAACCTCTTTAAAAGCGGTCAGTTTATCTGGTGCCTTCGTAATAGCCCGACCCACAACGATGTAATTGGCACCATATGTATGCGCTTGGCTAGGTGACACCACTCGTTTCTGATCTTGATGATCTTGACCTGGCAGCCGAATACCAGGGGTCACACACAAAAAGTCACGACCAACTGCTTGATGGATTGCATTCACTTCGGTTGCGGCACAAATAACTCCGTCGACACCATTGTTTTTAGCCAACTTTGCCAAATCAAGGACTGACTCTTCCAAACTAAGCCCAATATGTAGTTCCTCATGCAAATCCGTTTCAGATATTGAAGTGAGTTGAGTGACCGCTAATAGCTTTGGAGTTTGTCCAGTGGTCGTTCCGGCAATTAGCCCATCGTGAGCAGCCCGAATCATTTTGGAGCCCCCGGCTGCATGAATCGTCACCATATCGATGCCTAATTGACTTAAAATCTTCATTGCCTGAAACACAGTATTGGGAATATCGTGTAGTTTCAAATCTAAGAAAATCTGACATCCCCGCCTTTTTAATTGCGTTAAAATCTGGGTGCCTTCTCGATAGAATAGTTCCATGCCCACTTTTACGAACAATTGCTGAGAGGTGGAAAATTGATCGACAAACGCTAGTGCCTCTTGACCGGTTTGAAAATCTAAAGCGATAATTATTGGACTCATGCTGATAACCCCTTTCATTTCAAAGATCCTCATCCAGACAAAACGACCAGAAACTTTTCCAATTTCCATGTGCTCTGCTAGATTAATTAAGGACCGAAATTGCAATTTTTATTAAGCCTAAACATTTCTACGGTACCTGTCAACCACTCAAAACGATTTACGAAAAGCCTTGTAATTTATTTTAAAGACGTGCATAATCAACTCTTGAAAAAATAAAGATTGGCAGCGATCAATCATTTTGGAGGAATTATTATGGAATCTACTTTTGAGCACCAAAGCACAACAACTTATCAAAAACAGGTGGTGGCTTCAACAGCCTCTGGTTTTGTCCTTGAAAACATGGACATTATGTTCTTATCATTCACCTTATCCTCCATCATTAGCGAGTTACATATTTCTAGTACCGTAGCTGGCTGGATTGGGACGATCACTAACTTTGGCATGTTAGTTGGTGGCGTAATATTTGGAATTTTAGCAGATCGTATCGGGAGAATTAAGACTTTCTCCCATACGATCTTTATTTTTGCCCTGGCAACTGCAGCGATGTATTTTGCTAACAACCTAACTTTAATCTACGTTTGCCGGTTTCTTGCTGGCATCGGTGCTGGGGGCGAATATGGGATTGGCATGGCCATCATTGCCGAAAGCTTTCCTCGTCATCAAGTTGGTAAAATTACTTCCATTGCGTCCATTGGTGGCCAGGTAGGCGCGCTAGTAGCTGCCTTTTTGGCCGCCTGGATTCTTCCAAGTTTTGGTTGGCATGCCCTTTTTCTCTTCGGCATTGTCCCCGTCATTTTAACCTACTTTGTTAGACGACACTTGAAAGAAAGTCCTAGTTTTCTTAAAACCCTACCAACCAAGAAAACTACCCATAATGGCCTTGGACATGCCTTGAAAATTCTTTTTAACTCACCACAAGCAACCCGCCAAACATTTAGCTTAATGATCATGACCATTGTTCAAATTGCAGGCTACTTCGGTCTCATGACTTGGTTACCCTCAATTATGCAAACTCGGCTACATTTAACGGTCGGTAGTTCTTCTTTATGGATGATCTCAACGATTGTTGGTATGAGTTTAGGCATGGCCGCATTTGGGCTTCTTCTAGATAAATTTGGTCCTCGGCTAACTTTTGGCATTTTTCTCCTTATGGCTGCGGTGTCCGTATACTTACTCTTAGCAGCGCAAAATATGCAGACCTTAGTTCTATTTGGAACCATCGTCGGTTTCTTCTCAAACGGGATGTTCGGCGGCTATGGAGCAGTCATCAGCCAGCTGTATCCCACCGAAATACGGGCTACCGCCAATAACATCATTATGAATGTCGGCCGTTGCGTTGGCGGCTTCTCATCTGTATTGATTGGGATCTTGCTTGATCACTTCTCAATCACCATTGTTATTTTGATGTTATCTATCTTGTACATCATCAGTTTCATCAGCATGTTATCCATCAAAAATCTTAAAAAACTAAACTAATCAGTGAGCACAAAAATAAGCCATTAGGATTAATTTCCCAATGGCTTATTTTTATTGTAAAACTATGCTTTTTCTGTTTGTTTCTTTGCTGGTCGCCAAATTCCAAGAATAACTCCCGCAATGATCGCGCCAATTACAACTGACAAAATGTAGAAGTACCAGTGTGAGGCTAATGGCGTTACCCAGAGGCCACCATGAGGCGCTGGAACACTAACCCGCCAAAATTGCGTCAATCCACCACCAATAGCGGCACCAATGACACTAGAAACAATTACATGAAGCGGATCGGCTGTCGCAAATGGGATTGCACCTTCTGTAATGAAGGAAATTCCCAGTACCCAGTTTGAAATACCGGCTTGCCGTTCTTGTTCCGTAAACTTCTTTGGCCATAAAGTGGTCGCAATTGCTGTAGCTAGTGGTGGAACCATCCCACCAACCATAACAGCTGCCATCAATTTACCATTACCAGTTGACGTATACGCTGCAATTGCAAAGGTATAAGCGGCCTTATTGAAAGGACCGCCCATATCGATTGCCATCATTCCGGCAATAATCGTCCCCAGAAGAACTGCATTCCCGGTTCCCATTCCGTTTAACACATGTGTAATCCACGCGTTAACTGCCGCAAATACGGGATTTATGATGAAGAACATCGCTACCCCAACAATGAGTAAACTCAGAATTGGATATAGCAGCATCGGTTTGAGACCTTCCAAACTCTTGGGAACATTCTTGAAGACTTTCTTTAACCAATTGATCACAATACCAGCTAAGAAACCAGCTAATAATCCACCGATAAATCCGGAAACACTAGTCGTTTTCAAAACATTAGCTGCGGCGGTATTGGCCATAAATCCACCAACAACCCCAGGCATTAACGCTGGTAAATCACCAATTGATTCCGCAATATATCCAGCTAAAATTGGAACTAAGAAAGCAAATGCCCAATTTCCCAATTGATTAAAGAATGTGAAGTACATACTTCCTGAACCAACAAAGCGTTCCAAAATGAATGAGAATGCCATGATAATCCCGCCACCCACAACGAAAGGTAACATGTGGGAAACACCGTTCATCAAATCTTTATATATTTCGTTCCAGAGGCCGCCTTTTTGTTCACCATCATCAGAAGCTGGTTCATCACCCGCCGCTGCATGATAGATTGAGGCATCCCCTGCTTCAATTTTATCCAATAATTCATCTGATTTGTTAATGCCATCAATTACTGGCCGATTTAAAAGCTTCTTACCATTGAAACGACCCATTTCAACTTTTTTATCAGCTGTAATGACTACTCCGTCAGCACGCGCAATGTCGTCTGCCGTTAAAAGATGTTTGACCCCTTCAGAGCCATTTGTTTCTACTTTAATTTCAATATTTTTTTCTTTAGCCGATTTAATCAAAGCTGCTTCGGCCATATACGTATGTGCAATTCCATTTGGACAAGCCGAAACGGCCACGATGTATGGACGTTTACCGGTTGTTTCAACCTCAGTCGCCTTCTTTTCGGCTTCTGCTTTTGCATCTGCTGCTTCCTCAGCTTCTTTTGCTGATTGCGCATCTGCAAACAATTGTTGCACCTCATCTGGCGTTTTAGCTTGTTTTAGGCTCGCTACCAAATCTGGATTAATTAATAAACTTGATAATGCGGCTAACGCCTGCAAATGAGTATTATTAGCCCCTTCTGGAGCCGCAATCATAAAGAACAATTGAACCGGTTGACCATCCAAAGCATCAAAATCAAGGCCTTGTTCACTCTTGGCAAATAACACCGTTGCGCGTTTGACAGCTTTATCTTTGGCATGGGGCATCGCAATGCCGTCCCCAATTCCGGTCGTTGACTCTGCTTCTCGTTTGATAATATCGGCTTTGTAGAGTGATTCATCATCAATCACGCCTTGTTCAAAGTACTTATGGACCATTTCATCAATTGCGTCATTTTTATTCTGCGCCTTCAAATCCATGATCATAACATCTTTAAGCAGTAATTCACGGATATCCATGTGTGTCCTTCCCTTCTAAAAGTTCTCTATTTTAATTTGTGGTAAAATTTCTTCAATTTTTGCTTTCGTGGCAATATCAGCTGAAAAAGCTGTGGCGCTTCCTGACGCAAGCCCATAGCGGAAACTTTCCACTGGATCATGTGTCGCATCTAACGTTCCGGTAAAGCCAGCAAGCATTGAATCACCAGCGCCAACTGAGTTTTGAACAGTGCCTTTAGGAGCCGCGCTTCGATAACAGCCATTTGGTGTGACCAACATGCCGCCATCTCCAGCCATCGAAATCATCACATTTTGAGCACCCATCTTAATAAGCTCTTGCCCATAATGTTTAATTTCAGCTAAACTATTCAACTCAACGCCAAATAAGTCCGCTAATTCATGATTATTAGGCTTTACCACAACTGGATGGGTCGCCAATGTTTTCTTGAGCGCTTCTCCAGTTGTATCCACAGCATATTCAGCCTGGCACGCCTTTACCTTTTGAATTAAGTCAAAATAAAAGGTTTCTGGCAAACTGCTTGGAACACTACCAGAAAAAATAACCATATCGCCCGCTTTTAAATCATCGAATTGATCCACAAAAGCTTGTTTTTCAGACGTTGTGATTTCTGGGCCTGGCGCATTTAACTCGGTTTCCTGATCGGCCTTCAGTTTGACATTTATGCGGGTATCGGCTGCAATTTTGGTAAAATTCGCATCCACCTTTAATCGTTGCAAACTTTGGCTGACAAACTCTCCGGTAAAACCGCCTAAAAATCCCCAAGCCTGATTGGCATAACCTAACTCACTTAAAATTCTAGAAACGTTAATCCCTTTGCCCCCTGGAAATTTATAACTAGTTTTCAACCGATTAACTTCGCCCAGTTCCAATTGTGGAAGCTGAACCACATAATCAATTGAAGGGTTTAGGGTCACTGTATAAATCATTTTTCCGCCTCCATAATTTGTTTTAAATGTTCAAAATCTTTTAAAATATCTTGATCATCTTCATCTGTCAAAAGCACCCCAGCCTCTAAATCAGCCACTTTTGCAAACGAGACTTCGTTCAGCTTACTAGCATCCGCTAGAAAGTAACTAACTTCACTTTGGGCCAAAACAGCCCGTTTTACGGCCGCTTCATTTGGATCCGGGGTGGTAATTCCAAATTTTGGATGCACACCGTTGACGCCCATAAAAACCCGATTAAATCGAAATTTTTTGATGGTTTCAACGACATCTGCACCAATGATAGCTTTAGTTGTGTTTTTTAACTCACCACCAACTAGATACGTTTTAACATTAATATCTGCCAGTTCAGAAGCCAGCTGAACGCCGTTTGTCACAACTAGCACAGAATCCAAATTGCTCATAAATGGAATCATTGCTTCGGTAGACGTTCCCGCATCTATGTACACAACCTCACCCGCTCTAATTTGTTGAACGGCCAATTTTGCAATTTGGCGTTTTGCATGAACGTTTTTGGTTGATTTTTCGACCACACCCGGTTCAGATTGCAACGTCGATATTGCCTTAGCTCCGCCGTGCACCCGCACTAGTTTACCTTGGTCTTCTAATTCCTGTAAATCCCGTCTAATTGTTGAGGTTGAGCTATCTAAATCTTTGACAAGATCTTGTAACTTGATAACGCCATCCCTAGCTAACTGTGCTAAGATCTTTGCTTGTCTTTCTTCTGTAAGCACTTTCAACACACCCATCTTTGATAATATACCACCAAAATCATTCAAATTCAACCACAAAAGGTCATCATTTAAAATTATTCATCAATTTCTGAGTCAATACTTTGTTTTAAGTTCTTAGCACGTCGTTTTCGAATATTCACACCCAAAACTTCAATGAAAAAGGCGACAATCGGGATCCCCACAATTAATCCCCATGTGCCAAATAATTCACCACTCACAATCAGAGTTACAAAGGTGACAAAAATTGGTAAAGCCGTCGCGTTTGCCATCAGCCGTGGATGAAGAAAATACGATTCAAAACCATGGATCAAAACCACCAGAATTAAAACTTCTAAGACCGTCACAAACCCATTTACTGAAAAGCCAATTACTGATAACGGAATCAACGAAATCAAGACTCCTGCCACCGGGATTAACCCCAGAATAAAGACAACTAATCCTAAAACTAGCAGACTTGGCATACCAATAATCCAAAGACCAATTGTCATTAAAACGGTATTGATAGAGCAAATCACTAATTGTGTTTCAATGACTGTTCCAAAAATATGAATGAACATTGCGGCCAATTTATAGATATTATTAAAGAAATGTTTATAACGGCTATTCAAAAATGCGTGTCCAAAAATACGCAGATGATTATAAGTCAAATTAAAAATAAAGCTAAGAAAAATCGCGATCAGCACGTGTTCTATTCCTTGCCCGATGTGACCTAATTTGACCAATCCGGTAATGGCAAGGTTAGAGCCATGTTTCAATATCGAAGAATTGTGAATCGCTTTTTGCGCCCAAGTATACGCTTGTTTATCAAATACGGGATGCTTATTAATGGTCGTTTCTATCAACTTCGGCAATCCGCTGAATTGATCTGCCAGTAACGGTGCCGCTACCACGACAATGGTGACAAACAAGCCAATCACAACTATGTACAATAAAACCGTCGCTACGGCCTGATTCAGGGGCAATAATTTTCTGATCTTTTTTGTTCCCACGTGTCCGAGAAACGAAAAAATTATGACAAATAAAATTAAAGAAAGAAATGGTTTTAATAAAAATAAGACGATGATAATTCCTAATAAAGTGCCATATAATTCGACATCTTCGCGTTTCAAAAAATGAATAATATGTTCCAAAATACATCCCTCCAACCAGCGTTTGTTATTAACATAGCATGAAATCCAACAGAATTAAACCGTCGCTTAATTTGTTTAAGCTAAAAAAATAACATCCTTTCTTTCACCAGTTCGCTTTAAAAACGCTGATTATAGAAAAGATGTTTTAAATTCGTTTTTGGTAATGCTAGTTCACTAATCCTTAATGGAACTTCTAAACAGTGGCTCCAAAGGTTCATTATTAAAGATCATCTTAATGGCATTCCCCACCAAGGGACCAACTGACATTTCAACTAATTTATCAAATTGTTTTTCTTCACCAATTCGAATTGTATCAGTCACAACGACTTTTTCTAATTGAGAGTTTTGCAAAATTTCTGGTGCTTGTTTGGAGAAAATAGCATGGGTTGCACATCCATACACTTTTGTCGCGCCCGCATTTTTTAATGCCGTTGCCGAAATTGTAATTCGCGTTCCTGTATCAATCATATCATCTACGACGACACAGGTCTTGCCTGCAACCTCACCAATTATTTCGGTTGGAATTTCATCGAGTGATTCGCTCGACTCCACATTACGATTATCAATAATGGCGATTGGCGTTCCCAACAAGTCTGCCATTGTCCGTGCTCGAGAAACCCCTGCATGATCAGGGGAAACAACGACCAAGTTTTCTGTAATATTATGATCTGTAAAGTAGCTTGCCAGTAATGGTGCAGCTACTAAATGATCAACTGGAACATCGAAGAAGCCTTGGATTTGGGCAGCATGAAGATCAATTGTGACCACGCGTGTAATTTTATCCATTTCCAATAAATCTGCAATCAACTTAGCCGTAATTGGCTCTCTTGAACGGGCCTTACGATCCTGCCGTGAATACCCATAGTAAGGAATAACGACTGTAATTTGGCTGGCACTAGCTCGCCTAAGCGCATCTACCATAATCATCAATTCGAGTAACATATCATTTACCGGATCCGAAATGGACTGGATAACGTAAACTTGTGCGCCACGAATACTTTCGTCAATATTTACTTGAATTCCACCATCACTAAAATGTTTGACGGTTGCCTTACCTAAGGGAACTCCCACCTCTTGAGCAATCTTTTCAGCTAATGGGTAGTTCGAATTTAGCGCAAAAATTTTCATTCGTTGTTTAGCAGTTTCTGCTGTCATGACATCCTCCATTAAAAACTCTCAAATTAATCTCATTACTATTATTGCAGTCCTCGTTTAAAAGCGCAATACCCTAAGCTGGCATAAAACTTTGAGGTGTAATGCCGTTCATGCCAATCATCGGGTCTATTGCTTGGCTTTGTACCTTAGCTAGCGTTAAGACACCTTCTGTTTCTGTCGTCTGTTTTTCAGGCGTCATAACAGACTTTTCATTATCTTTGTCAATCGCCGGAGCCGGATTTTTTTCAGTTTGTTCGCCTTCAAAAACTGTTATTAATCGTTTTTTTAAGGTCGTTTTTCGATTGGCGGCCAGATTTTGAACACATCTTTCAAAAGCCTGTAGATCACCTAAAAGAATTAAAAGAGACTCAGCCCGCGAAACGGCTGTATATAACAAATTCCGCTGCAGCATACGGGAATATTGCTGAACCATTGGTAAAATCACCATTTTAAACTCACTACCTTGCGATTTATGAATCGATGTACAGTAAGCTAAAGTAATCTGAATCCAATCTTTTCGCCCATAAGTGACTTCAGTTTCATCAAAGTCGATAACCAATTTGTCCTGTTTGTCAGTGTTCCCTTTATCTTTTGCTAAAATTATCCCCTTAACAATCCCCATGTCCCCATTAAAAACATTATTCTCTGGAACATTAACTAGTTGTAAGACTTTATCCCCAATTCGAAAAAGTTGCCCGCGAAACTCTACTTCTTTCGTTCGCTCATTTTTCTTAGGATTTAAGATTTGTTGTAAAGAACTATTTAAACGGTCAATCCCCGCAATTCCGCGATACATTGGTGCCAAAACCTGAATATCTTGGGAAGTAAAGCCTTTTTCTTCAGCTTTTTTTACAACTTGCGTAATCACGCTATCAACCTGATTAGTTGGACACGCTATAAAAGAACGATCCTTTTGATTTTGACTAAAGTCATCTGGTAAACGTCCCTCTTTAATCGCATGTGCTAAGGGAATTATCGAAGACTGATCATCCTGGCGATAAATTTTCGATAATTCAATTTTAGGAATTACTTGGCTTTGGAGCAAGTCGTTGAATATTTGACCGGCACCAACAGATGGTAATTGATCCTTATCACCCACCAGAATAACTTTCATATTATTTGGAATGGCCCGGACAAGGGTTTTAAATAAATACGTATCCACCATGGACATTTCGTCCACTATCAACAAACCGCCCTCTAAATCTTTCGTTTCTTTATCTGGATCGTTCTCGCGACCCGTTAATCCCAATAATCGATGAATGGTTCCAGCAGGTAGTCCAGTCACTTCACTCATCCGTTTGGCTGCCCGACCAGTGGGCGCTGCTAATAAAATTGGAAACGGCGTATCATGATAGTCATTGACATCTAACGATAACTCATTCAACGCCGCATACGTTTTAACAATTCCATTAATAATGGTCGTTTTCCCTGTCCCCGGGCCACCCGTCAGCAAAAACATCTTGGCTTGCATAGCCTCTCTTAAGGCCTGCCGTTGTGAGTCATCATACGTGATCTTAAATTGTTTCTCTGCTAAATCAATGGCACCATCAATTTCGTCGTCTTCAAAATGATGGGTTTCTTTTGCATCTTGTAATCTCTTAAGATGCTCAGAGATTCGCCATTCCGCCTCATATAGCGCCCGTAAATAAATCCGATTCTCATCACCAACAATTTTACTGTCCTTCGCCAACACTAACAATTCATCAGCAACTTTTTGAGGATCAACCGCTGCATTGCGGCTATTCTCTAATAAGGACAAAGTAGCTTTCAACAAGGATTGGGCATCCGTATATGTATCCCCATTTGAATTGCTCAAGTCACTTAAAGAAGTTAAAATGGCCCCGCCAATTCTTGCGGGCGCGTCAAACTCAATGCCGGTAGCTTCAGCAATTTGATCTGCCTTTTTAAATCCAATCCCATCAATATCTTCAATAAGTTGATACGGATTCTTGTGGATAATATCTAGTGTCTGTTCTCGATATTTGTTATAAATACTAGCAGCTAACTGACTTCCGAACCCATAGCCATTAAGCCCAATAATGATTTGTTCCATACCATTATTTTCATTGAGTTTAGTCACTAATTCAGTTTTCAGCGCATCTTTTAGTTTTAGCGGGTCCAATACCTTCGGATCGCGGATAATTTTATTGATGGCATCCGTGCCGAGAAGGGCAACAACCCGCTCGGCTGTTTTTTTGCCGACGCCTTTAAAATCAGAACCAGATAAATAGGTCACCAGCCCCTCTTTAGTCGTTGGCGTTGCATTTTCATAATTGGTTGCTTGAAACTGCATCCCGTATTTGGGATGGGTCACTGATTTGCCAACAAATCGATAGGCTTGTTCTTCTTTAATATCACCAAAACTGCCAGTTACCACAATTTCATCTTCATGCCAGTCAATATTGGTTTCACTAATTTTTACTAAGACAACTTTATAAAAACTATCTGGGCTTTCAAAAAAAATTGCAGAGACTTTTCCGACCACAAATTGTTCTGTGGGTTTCCCTGTAGCTTTAGCATCTTCATCAAATAAGTTAAGCGACTCGTTTTGCATTACTTATCATCCTTTGACTCGTTACGAGTTTGAATAAATTTTTCAATATCTACTAATCGTTGTTGACCCTTTTCAAAATAAGCGGGATCTAATTTTTGGGCTTGTTTAAAGTATTCCGTTTCATCTTCATCTAAAACAAGTGCAATAATGCCCCGCTCAAACTGATATTTACCGTTTTTAGGATCAGCTTTCAGGGCCTCATCATAATAAGTCGCGGCATGCTTGAAATCACCCATCGCCAAGAATATCTCTCCAATTAACCCATTAATCGTGGGATCTTGCTTGTGCTTATCTTGAGCGGTGAGCGCAAACACGAGCGCATTTTTATAATCATCTTGTGCCATATAGGTTTGGGCAATCATCAAATAAGCAGAACTTTTAAGTTCAGTATCTTCTACCACCTTGAATTGGGCGAATGCTTTTTGAAACTCGCCCGCTTCATAATATGCGTTGCCCAGTCCATAATGTAGCAAGTTCTTGGCTTTATCATTTTTTTGAAAGAGACCAAGGGCCTTCATATATAATTCCTCAGCTTGTTCAAAATTGTTAGAAGTCGTTAGAAAAGCACCTAGGTTATAATACCGATGAAAATCATTAGGGTCACTATCAATAGCTTTTACCAGCGCTGAAGCGGCTTCTTGAGCGTTTTGTTTTGCTTGTTTTCTTTGTGAATCTTCCTTTTCAGTCATGTTTTCCCTCAAATCATATCTGTGGCATCTGGTTGACGTTTAATATAACTAGTATCATTCCATTTTATTAATGAAAAAGTCCGTCCCACATCGTTAGTTTCTAGAATCGTTGTGCTTGTGTTTGACAATCCGCCCCGTTTTCTTAAATCGTGGAGATCAGTCCCCAAAAGCGTGTTAACTAACGCATTCAAAGCAGCTCCATGACTCACAATTAAGATATTATCAGTTGGATTTCGATAAATATCTGTAATGCGTTTAATGGTAGGGGTCATCCGCTGAATCAATTGTGGAAACGACTCCCCTTGAATTGTGCTGGGATCATAATGATCAGGATGATTGCGAAAATCATCAAATTCTTGCGGATACCTTTTTTGAACGTCCGTAAACTTCATGCCTTCCATTTTTCCTAAGTTGAACTCCCGGAGGCGACTTGCGATGGTCAACGGAATTGGATAACCTTGAAGTTCATCCATATCATGTTGCAACGTATTTCCAGTCACACGAGCTCGGCGCACAGGACTCACATACATGTGCTGAAACGTAATTGGACTTAAGTGATGCGCTAATGCGTCAATTTCTAAATAACTGTCTTTGAGTAGTGGTGAATCGCCTCTTGCGCCTTGATAACGGCCTTCTAGGTTCCACTGTGTTTTTCCATGGCGAATAAAATATAATTTGGTCACGTTTATCTTCCTTCTCATCTCTATAGCTAAAACTATTATGCCAGTGTCAGGAGAAAAATTCAAAAAATAGTAAAAGAAAAGTGAGCGAAGTGAGACGCCTAAGTCAAAAGATATAAGCACATTGGAGGCGGGATCGCATCCCGTTGGAAGTGTGCTTATATCTTTGGGGTTGTCTCATGCAGCTGTCCTAAAAAGTGAGCGGAATGAGACGCATAAGCCTAAATATATAAGGACATTGGAGGCGGGATCGCATCCCGTCGGAAGTGTGCTTATATTTTTGGCTTGTCTCATGCAGCTGTCCTAAAATCAGCCATTAAACTATTTTTTTTAGAATTAAAAAGCGCCAGTCGTCCAAACGAATTCGGATAACCAACGCCTATGCAAATTTAATGTTTAGATATACTGTAACTCACGGTCCTTGCTGTAAGCAGCATCAATAATTCCGCCGCCCAAGCACTCCTCGCCGTCATACAAAACAACGGCCTGACCAGGTGTGATTGCACGCGCAGGATCGTCAAAATCAACGGTCATCTGTGTGCGGTCTTCATTGAAATGAACGGTAACGTCCACATCCATTGCGCGGTAACGGAACTTAGCTGTACAACGGAATGAATCGCCACGATCAGCAATATCGTTTACGAAATGTAAATCAGATGCAACCAAACGATCAGCATATAAATGCTCATTATGGTAACCCTGACCAACATACAAGATATTCTTCTTTAAATCCTTGCCAATTACAAACCAAGGATCATTGTTCTGACTGCCGCCACCAATGCCAAGGCCACGACGCTGACCAATGGTGTAATACATTAAGCCAGCATGATCGCCCTTAACTTCACCATCAACAGTCATCATCTTACCCGCTTTTGCAGGTAAGTAATTGCCAAGAAACTCCTTGAAATTCTTCTCGCCAATAAAACAGATTCCAACAGAATCCTTCTTATTTGCTACGGCCAATCCAGCCTTCTCAGCAATCTTACGAACCTTAGCTTTTACCATACCACCCAATGGGAACATAACATGGTCTAATTGCTCATGAGTTAATTGATTTAAGAAATATGTTTGGTCCTTATTCATATCCTCTGAACGCAATAAATGCTGGTTACCCTGAGCATCACGCTCAAGTTTTGCATAATGTCCAGTTGCTACATAATCTGCACCCAAACTAATTGAATAGTCTAAAAAGGCTTTGAATTTAATTTCATTATTGCAAATTACGTCTGGGTTTGGAGTCCGACCCTTCTTGTACTCATCCAAAAAGTACGTGAACACACGATCCCAGTACTCTTTTTCAAAATTAACTGAGTAATAAGGAATCCCAATTTTTGCAGCCACTTTCGCTACATCCTTATAATCCTCAGTTGCCGTACAAAAACCATTTTCGTCAGTGTCATCCCAATTCTTCATGAACACACCAACGACATCGTAGCCCTGTTGCTTGAGCAAATAAGCTACTACTGATGAATCAACACCACCACTCATGCCGACAACGACACGGGTCTTGCTATTGTCTGTCATCAAAAATCACCATCATTTCTATCAGATTCTGGAGAATCTACGATTGAAGGTCGCAACATCCAGTAACGCTTATTATATCAAAGTAAGCAAATTGAGCAAGTATTTAGCCAGCTAATCGATTTTTTATTATAAAAAGCAAAAAATAGTAACCCAGTTTATGAGTTACTATCTTATTTATGCGCCAAATTAAGCTTTAACAAAAATCTGCCGTTCAACCATATCATCCAAAATGTAATGATATTGTTCTACTAAGGGTTTGTCGTTTTCTTTGTTGAAAATATTAACCCGTTTTAACCCATTAGCAGTTGTGACTGACATTTTAAAACCACTTAAATCTTTAGCAAACGTCACTTTTAATTTATTACCTTGTTTATATGGTGAAGTTGGATCTAAGGATCGCTCATAAATAAAGTTTCCCCCATTTGATACAGTAAAACCGACATCCCGTAAAGTATATTTCTTTACCTCAGGACTCATTTGATACGTATCACTATCGCCATCAACTTTTACTTCTGTCGTAAATGCCATTATTTTACAGCCTCCTTTGATTTCAAACGCTGAATAATTTGAACCAGATTACTTATCAAATAATCTACGTCATCGCTCGTATTATATTTCCCGAAACTTATCCGGATTGATTCACCGATTCGTGGAGAATCCTCGCCAAACATTGCAATCAGCACATGCGAAGGCTCTAAGCTCCCAGCTGTACAAGCAGACCCGCCTGATACTGCGATCCCATTTAAGTCGAGATTAGTCTGCATCACATATGTTGAAACACCTTTAATCCAAATATTAAAAACATGCTGCAAATTATTAGGATCAAGCGACCCATTAATTTCAAAATCAACGTTAGCATCGGTTAGTCCCTTAATAATTTGTTGTTTAAAACCCATGTATTTTTGTTGCATCGCTGCTTTAACATCAGGAGTTAATAAAGAAACAGCTTTTGCAAATCCAGCGATTCCAGGCACATTTTCAGTTCCCGCACGTCGTTTGTCTTCTTGTTCGCCGCCTTTTAAAAAGCTTGGAAAGTTCACACCGTCACGTTTGTACAAGAAACCGAGAAACTTTGGTCCATTCAGTTTATGGGCAGATGTTGATAATAAATCAATATGGTCGCGTTTAACATCAATATCCAACAAGCCATAAGTCTGAACCGCATCTGTATGAAACCAAGCCTGGTGGTCCTTTAGAATCTCACCAATCTCGTGGATTGGCATATGACTGCCAACTTCATTATTTCCCATCATAATTGTCACTAAAATGGTGTCATCCCGCAAAGCCGCCTTAAAATCATCTAAGCTAATTAGACCATTTTTATCAACTGGCAAATAGGTTACCTCATAACCCGTTTTTTCTAAAGCAGCCAGGGTCTTTAAAACTGCAGGATGTTCAATCGCGGTCGTGATAATATGTTTGCCTAAATTCTTGCGTGCAATCGCCGTTTCCATAATCGCAGTATTATCACTTTCAGTCCCACCGCTAGTAAAAATAATTTCGTCTTCATTAGCATTGATACTGTCTGCAATAATTTGCCGACTTTGGTCTAAAGTCATTCGTGCTTTGCGTCCAAACGCATGGGTACTTGAAGCATTACCGAAATCGTGACTCATTTCTTCAGTCATTTTCTCGACCACTTCAGGAGCCATCGGCGTAGTTGCGGCATTATCAAAATAAACTTGTTTCATGCTAATTCCACTCTCCTTTATGTCTCAACTAAAAATCAATGATCGACTTTTTTACTTATTAAACAATGCCAATAACATTTTTGCGGACTGTTTGCCAGCTTCAATAATAAAGTCGTCAAATGAGACTCCCGCATTTTCGTCACCAACATCAGACATTGCGCGGATAACTACAAAAGGTACCTTAAATTGATGGGCGACTTGTCCAATCGCACTACCTTCCATTTCACAACAAAGTGCATCAGGAAAGTTCTTTAAAATTTCTTGAATTTTTTCAGAACTACTAATAAACTGATCCCCAGTTACAATCAGACCTGTTTTGATATTTAGGCCTGTTTTTTCGCCCGCTAGTGACAATTCACTAATCAAATTTTGGTCTGCATCAAAGCGTGCAGGTTGACCTGGTAATTGGCCTAATTCATAACCAAAGGCTCTTGCATCCACGTCATGGTAAAGGGTTTGGGTTGAAATAACCACATCGCCTACTGATAAACCACTACCAATCCCACCAGCTGAGCCAGAATGAATTAAGGCATCAACTTTAAAATTCGTTACTAATAAAGCGGCTGTAATGCCGGCCTCCACTTTACCAATTCCGGAACGCACCAAGACAACTTCATTATTGTTAATCGTGCCCTCATAAAAAATAATGCCATTAATTTCTGTTTCTTTTTCAATGTCTAACGCGCTGTGCAAACTCTTAATTTCTTCTTCCATTGCACAAATTACACCATACTTCATTATTCATCCTCATTTCACAAAAAATAGTATTAAATAAACAATTACAATTGCCACAACCAGCGCGAAAATAATCCAATTCAGTTTTCTTCCGAGATTACGACTTTTACGTTCCGCGGTATTTCGCACATTTGGTTCTACAACCGTTTCTTCATCGATATTTTCATCATGTGTCCGGGCATACTCTTTTTCTACTTGGACCCGTTTTCGATCCCGTTGGCTAAACTTTTCTTCCTCTGCTTGCTTTTGGCGCTGATAATCTTCACGTGTGAGATTTTCTTGTTGTTCGTCATCCTTCACAGACTTCACCTACTTATTCAAACTTTGCCAATAGTAAATGGCCAAAACGGTTTTTGCATCTTCAATAGAACCATCCGCAACGCCTGCCAATGCTTCTTTTAACGAAAGCTCAAGTAATTGCAAGTTTTCATCTTTATCTTGTGGCAATTCAGTTTTTACAGGTTCTAAATTCGTAGCCATATAAAGCGTCATGTATTCATCTGCAAAACCAGGAGTTGAATAAAAACCTGAAATTCGTTTAAGCTCACCAGCTTGATAACGAGTTTCTTCATTTAATTCTCGAACAGCTGTGACCTCGGTAGTTTCACCAGATTCAACTTTTCCAGCCGGAATTTCGATTGTAACTTTTTTTATTGGTGCCCGCCATTGTTTTTCAAAAAGGGCTTTATTTTCATCTGTAATTGCTAGAACTGCAATTGCATCTTGATGCAAAACAACATCTCGATTAGCTAAATCGCCATTTGGTAATTTCACCGTCTGTTGATAAACATCAATAATTTCTCCGTTATATCGGGGCTCATTTTTTACAACTTTCTCTTCTAATTCCATAAATAACTTCTCTTTCGCTTAATTATTCTACTGACGATTCCGAATCAGTATCAAGGGGAAGCACACTAACTTTGACTGCTTGTAATCCCTTAGCACCTTGAACAACTAGTAAACTAACCTCATCGCCTTCGTGCAAATAACGGAACCCTTCACCTTCAATGGCTGAATAGTGGACGAACACTTCTGTACCATCGTCCAAATTAATGAATCCAAAACCCTTGTCTTTATCAAAACTTTTAACTGTGCCGTGTTCCATACGAAACCTCCCATTAGCCTAATTTTAAAATCTAGGCTACGACCTACTCCTTCTAACATCATACTGATTATTTTGAAAAAAGTAAATTGATTACCGTGCACATTTACTAAAACTGAACAAAAAATCCGATCAAAATTCTGTCAGAGTCAAACTCAAACAAAATTTAAATCGGATTTTTTTTGAACAACCTATTCTTCTAGGCCTGTTTCAATACTTTCTGGATAATTCTCACGAACAATTTTAGCACAACGTGCACAAAGTTCAGGATAGGCATCATCGGCTCCAACATCCGTCTTTGTCATTCGACAACGGGCACAAACAGAACCTTCTGCAACAAGGACCTTAACGGCCATTCCTTTGAATTGTTCAGCATCATCAGGAGCATCTTTCAAGTCATGAATTTCTAATTTTGACACAATCAGAATTAAACGCACATTTGTATTTAATTCATCCAAAAGCTTCTTTGTGTCGGCGTCAGCATACAGATTAACTTGTGCTTCCATTGATTTCCCAATCATCTTACTATCCCGTGCTTCTTCTAACGCTTTTAACACATTAGAACGGACAGTTTTGAATTGTTCCCAATCCTCAAAAATCTGATCTTGATTATCGAATTTTTGAACAACTGGCATTTCTGATAATTGAGCAAAGTCTTCAGGTTCTTTCAAGTACTCCCAGATTTCTTCCATGGTATGTGGCAAGATTGGGGTTAACAGTTTTGTTAAACCAACCAAGATTTCATAGAAAACTGTTTGCATTGATCGCCGTGATTGACTCTTTTCAGGATCAATATACACAACATCCTTAGCAAAATCGAGATAAAAAGCAGACAGATCAGTAATCACAAAGTTCATAACCCGTTTGTAAATATTTAAGGAGTCATAAGCTTCATAATCATCCAGTAAAGCTTGAACCAATTTATTATACTTAATCAACATGTATTGGTCTGCAGATTCTAAATCTTTAAAGGTTACTTTATCAGTTGCTGGTTCATAATCTGTCGTGTTGGCAAGTAAGTAGCGTAACGTATTCCGCAACTTCTTATAACTATCAGAAGTCTTGACAAAGTTATCCATCGAAACGCGTACATCTGACGAAGAATCCACAGAAGCAACCCACCAACGAACAATCTCAGCACCCATTCGTTTAATCACTTCACTTGGCACAATTGTATTGCCAAGTGACTTACTCATCTTATGGCCTTGACCATCAAGGGTAAATCCTTGGGAAACAACTTGCTTGTATGGTGCATGACCCGAAACGGCCACACTAGTAATCAAACTAGAGTTAAACCATCCCCGATACTGATCAGATCCTTCTAAATACAGATCAGCTGGATAAGTAAGGTAATCACGTTCTGCCAGCACACCTTGATGTGACGAACCAGAATCGAACCAAACATCCATAATATCAGTTTCTTTAGTGAATGTGCCCTTTGGTGAATGCTCACTAGTAAACCCTTCTGGAAGAAGATCCTTAGCATCCCAATCAAACCAGATATCAGATCCATGTTCTTCGAATAAATCGGCAACATGATTAATCGTCTCTTGGGTCATGATTGCTTCACCATCTTCGCCATAGAAAATTGGCAATGGCACACCCCAAACACGCTGACGTGAGATAACCCAATCGCCACGATCACGAATCATGTTGTAAAGACGCTTCTTACCCCAATCTGGTGAGAATTTTACATCATCAATGGCACTTAAAATTTGGTCTCGAATTTTATCAACAGAAGCAAACCACTGTGGTGTTGCTCGGAAAATCACTGGCTTCTTAGTCCGCCAATCGAAAGGATAGCTATGCTTGTATGGCATGTAATCTAGTAAAAGATTAGCATCTTTCAGTTTATCTAATGCGATTTGGTTCGCATCTTCATAGAAGACACCTTCGAAATCTTTACCGGCTTCTTCAGTCATGTAGCCCTGATCATTGACTGGTACTAGAATATCTAGTCCGTATTCTTTACCAACTCGGAAATCATCTTCCCCAAATCCAGGAGCAGTATGAACTAATCCAGTTCCGGCATCTAATGTGACAAAGTCGCCTAACATAACAACCAATTTACGATCTGGGTAGAAAGGATGTTGGGTAAGAACCCGATCTAGCTCCTTACCTTTAACAGTTTTAAGAACTTTGACGTTTTCCCAGCCAAATTTTTCAACCACATTATCAACTAATTCAGATGCAATCACAAACTTACGATCATCACCTGCTGGTTGTACAACTGAATAATCAAAACTAGCATCAATTGTTACCCCTTCAGAAGCTGGAATTGTCCACGGCGTGGTTGTCCAAACAACCAAATACGTATCAGTATCTAAAACACCTTTGCCATCAACCACTTGTTCAGCAAAGAATGCTGATGGCGAAGTTACATCATGATATTCAACTTCCGCTTCTGCCATCGCAGATTCAGAGGACCATGACCAAAATACCGGCTTCTTACCTTTAAAAATCAGGCCCTTTTCAGCCATTTTCCCAAAGGTACGGATTTCTTGCGCTTCAAATTCTGGTTTCAAAGTCAAATAAGGATTATCCCATTCGCCAGCTACACCCAAGCGTTTGAAGTCTTCTCTTTGCATATCAACTTGCTTTAAGGCATATTCACGACAAAGTTTGCGGAATTCACTTGTCGACATCTTCTTGCGATCATAGCCTTCTTTGGTCAATTGTTGTTCGATTGGCAAACCATGAGTATCCCATCCTGGCACATAAGGAGCACGGTAGCCAGACATCGATTTATACCGGACAATGATATCTTTAGAAATCTTATTCATTGCGTGACCCATGTGGATATTTCCATTTGCATATGGAGGTCCATCATGTAAAACAAACGAAGGCTTGCCCTCATTTAATTTTTGCCGTGTTTCATAAATCTTGTTTTCTGCCCAAACCTCTTCACGCTTGGCTTCATTAACAGGTAAATTTCCCCGCATTTTAAACTTTGTTTTCCCTAAATTAAGGGTTTCTTTTATACGCATAAGTTTGTCACTCCTCTATTTTTTTGAATATAAAAAGACCTCGTCACAAGGGACGAAGTCTTCGTGGTACCACCCAATTTTAAAAACCTTAACAGTTTTTCTTAATTAAATAACGGCTTTTCAACCGATCGCATCTACAAAAATCGATTCGATAACTCAGAGATGATATCGTAAAGTAGTTCCTGGCTAGCCTCTCATCAATTCGCTAGCTCGCTGACAGGAACCCACTTTCAATGTGTTCTCTTCATAGAAAAATTATTTATTTTTAGCACTGACATGTAAGCCAGAATTCTGATGAGAAGACGTAATTTCTTCATCAGGGAAAACAACGACTGTCTCTCTCTGAGAACGGTCCGTTTCTTCCGATTTTTCATCAGATTCTTCAGCTTTGTCTTTATCTTTTGACTCGGTAGACGTTTGTGGATTCTCAACCAAAGAATTACTTTCAGTAGTTGGCTCTACAGCAGGTGTAATGTCACCAGCGTCTTCCTCATCAACTGAGTTTACACTTGCAGCTTTAATCTTGTCAAGCGTTCCTGTATGCAACATTGCCTCTTTTAAATCACTAACTTGCACGTCTTGGTCCTCTTTTAAGATACTATCCCACTCACTACCATTAATCATCTGAAGTTGTGAATCAACCAAAACCTGCACTCTTTGGCGATACAAGCGCGCGTTCTTTCTCAATTCATTGGTAGCCATAATTAATTTTTTCGCTTTTTCAGCTTGCTCATCAATTACAGCCTCGGCACTAACTTTTGCTTTCTGAACAGCTCCATCTGCTTCTTTTTGGGCTTCTTCCATAGTTAGTTCCGCTTCTCGTTTTGAGCTGCTCTTGACTTTATCAGCCGCATCCTGAGCTACTAAAATAGATTTATTGAGTGCTTCTTTCATATCATCAAAATATTCAAGCTTTGTTTCTGCATTCTCAACTTGCTTTTCCAAATTTGAAATTTTATCTAGAGCCTGCCGATATTCAATGGCAACATGTTGTATGAATTCATCAACTTCAATTGGATTATATCCGCGCATTTTATTCGAAAATTGTTTATTCTGAATATCAACTGGATCTAAAGTCATACTGATTCCTCCATTATTTTTTCTTTTTGCTACTTATGATTGAAAGCAAAACTCGAATTTTGTCTTTCTTAGTTTTACCTTCAATACTATCAAGACGAATTCGACCATAACCACGAACCGATAATAAATCATTTTCAACCAGTTCAAAGTCTGGACGTTGATGCAGTTTCCAGTTCAACTGCACTTTTCGTTCTTCAATCAGTTCCTTGGCATGATTTCGTGAAATATGAAAACCTTCCGCCACGATTGCATCAACTCTAACTGAAGCAACAGTTGTGGTTCCAGATTCCCAATCATTATCTGGTTCAATAGCTTCATTTAACTCTTTTTCGATTAAACGAACCTTAATATTTCCAATTTTTCCAACCTGAGAGAGGAAAAAATCAACCATTTCTGACTTCACAAAAAACTGCCAATCTTCACCATTAGAAATAATATCACCAAACGTATTTCTTTCGATCCCCATGTTTGCGATCGTTCCAAGTACATTTCGATGGTGAATTCTGGCAAATTTAATAGGATACTGAATTTCCAATAACGTGACATTAAAATCTTGTTGTTCAGGAACAAAATAGTCCGGAAAAATGAGTGAACGACTCATTTCGGCACCCGGATATCCCCCAAAACTCTGAATCTTAATTTCATCTAGACGATTTACTAAAGTCGTTAAGATAAACTTCTCTCGTGGATTAAGAAAATTGGTTAAGATAAAACGATTTTGATCACGGACTTCCTGAATCCATCCTGTCGCTTCTTCAACAAATGGAGCTTCTTCAGAACGAAAATGTTGCATAATATTGTCCATTTTTAACTTACCTCTTAGAAAGTACCTAATCTAAATATATCCTCATTAAGGAGCATTCAAATTTATCCCTAATAGAAAAAACTACTAAGCGCAGCAATTCCATATTGTGCCATTTCAAGTAACAGAATAGCCACAATTGGAGAAAAGTCCAATCCAAAAAACGGAGGAATAAATCGGAATATTTTTAGATATGGCATACATAACTTTATTAGCCATTGTCCTAACTTGGTCTGATAAGCTCCTGGAAACCATGACATTAAGACAAAGACAAAAATCAATAACATATATAACTGAATAAGTTTACTTAAAATTGTAAATATAAAGACCAAATGTTTACTCCTTATTTAGATCGTTTTTGCTTAGATCTCCATTTTGAATATTTGTATACAAACTACCATTTATTTCGAAACTATTTGGGGTGCACAAAAAGATTTGTGTTCCCACTTCTTCGATTGAGCCATCGATGGCAAATAATGTACCTGAAAGGAAATCAACAATCCGCTTCGTTTGACTATCATCAATTCGTTCAAAATTTAAAATTACGGCTTGCCCTGAGATTAATTGTTTAGCCGCCTCTTTGGCATCACTAAAAATACGTGGCTCAAATAACGCAATTTGACTTTTAGAACCCGAAATATTGTCCATTGTTTCCACCCTATTATCTGTCGTTGTTGCCACATTGAGATCAGGATCTTCATCTGACGCATGATCTGGATCGTCTATGCCAAACAACTTATTAAATCGATCGCTTAATGCCATACAGAACGCCTCCTAAATTGACGCTGTATCAAAGAACTGGGACAAAACAGCTGTCTTGTTCCCAGTTCCAAATTACTATTTAATTACTTGCGACGACGTTTGAAAAATGGAGGTGTGTCCATACCTTTATCATCGTCATTATCAGAATCATTAAAAACGTTGAAATCTTTCTTTTCAATATCTTTAAATTCGCTATCATCCTCGACAGATGTTGGACGTACACCATTTGAATTAGATTGACGTAACTGCCAGTCTCCAAACGGATCGTCTTTTTTAGTTTCTTTCTCTTCTTGTTTTGGTGCCGCATTGTTAGTCGTTGGTTCACTGAACGATGGTGTTGATACCGTAGAGTTTGTGCTTGCGGGTGTATCAAAACTTGTTCTTGGTGTTGCTCGATGAAGTGGACGCTCGTTCTTCTTATCAATTCCAGTTGCGATAATTGTAACTCGAACTTCATCTTTCATGTTTTCGTCAATTGATGTACCGAAGATGATATTAACGTCATCAGTAGCAGCTTTGGCAACAATTTCTGAAGCAGCTTGTGCTTCAAATAAGGAAAGATCTGGTCCACCAGTAATATTTAACAGAACTTGTTCTGCACCATCGATTGAAACTTCTAATAATGGTGAAGAAATAGCTTTCTTAGTTGCTTCTTCAGTCCGGTTTTCACCGTTTGCAGAACCAATTCCCATTAGAGCTGAGCCTTGATTAGACATAACTGTTTTAACATCGGCAAAATCAAGGTTGACATAACCTGGAGAGGTAATTAAATCAGAAATTCCTTGAACACCTTGGCGAAGAACGTTATCTGCTTCACCAAATGCTTCCATCATTGGAGTCTTCTTATCGACCATTTCTAATAAACGATTATTAGCAATAATGATTAAAGTGTCCACTTGCTCCTTCATTTTGGCAACCCCTTCGGCCGCAAAACGAGCTCGCTTAGGTCCTTCGAAACTGAATGGTCGTGTTACAACTCCAACAGTTAAAGCACCTGTTTCTTTAGCAATCTTAGAAACTAATGGTGCAGCACCAGTACCGGTACCACCACCCATTCCGGCAGTTACAAACACCATGTCGGCGCCTTCAAGTGCAGAAGAAATAGTTTGTTCACTTTCTTGTGCCGCTTTACTCCCAACTTCAGGAGTTGAACCAGCACCTAGTCCTTTAGTTAATTTCGGTCCTAATTGAATTTTAGTATCTGCTTTAGATTGTTTCAAAGCTTGGACATCAGTGTTTGCGACGATAAATTCAACGCCCTTTACACCTTCAGCAATCATCCGATTAACGGCATTACTACCTCCGCCACCGACACCAATTACCTTGATATTTGCGCCAGCATTTTGTTCATCATCCATTGTAAATTCCATCCCGTTTTCCTCCATTATTTTAAAAGTTAATCAAAGAATTCGCTAAACCAACGTTTCAAACTAGCAAACATGTTGCTAAAAGAAAAAGATGTCTCTTTCTTTGGTTTGGTTTTTTTAACTCGTTTAGGAGCTGACTGCGTATTAGGCTCTGACTCTGCTTGGTCAACATCCTCTGTATCATCAAACGTCTGTTGCTCAGGTACTGGCCGTGTGCCCGAAACCATTGCACTTTTAGCCAAGAAATCCACTTCACTCAAGGAAGCTTCATAATTAAGTAATGCAAACGCCTGTGAGAAAGCCGGGTGTCTCAATCCCATTGGTTCTGGAACATATATTTTTACATTTGTTCCAAAAATGTCGGCTGCTAAACTCTGAATTCCAGGAATTGCAGCTGCGCCTCCGGTAATTACAACACCACCTGGCATATCTAATGCATCAATGCTGTCAAGATGATTATAAGCGTTGGTTAAGATTTGTTCTAGTCTTGCTTCAATAACTTCCGCTAAATACTTCTCAGTGACCTGGGTAGGTGCTGATTGCCCCACCACTTCCACTGGAAAGCCATCATCACTGGCACCTTCAGCAAAAGCATAACCATATTCACGTTTAAGCTTTTCAGCATTACTCAGTGAGGTATTTAAAACAACGGAAATATCTTTTGTAACAAACTGACCGCCTTCTTGATCAACATATGTATACTTCAAATGATGGTCATGAATAATTGCCGTTGTCGTTTGGCCCGCGCCCAAATCAATTAAGACAGTTCCGAAATCCTGCTCACCGTCGTTTAGAACGGTTTTTCCTAATGCTAACGGATTCAAGACGAGATCTGTCAAATGTAATCCGGCTTGCTGAATTGCCCGTTTTGTGTTGTGAATAATGGTCTTAGGACCGGTTAAAACAGTTCCGTTCATTTCTAGACGAACGCCAACCATTCCCCGAGGATCCTTAATGCCATCAAAACCATCAACAACAAATTCATCAGGCAAAACATCGATTACTTCTTGTTCTGGAGGCAGACTGTGTACAGAAGCCGCATTAGCCATGTTAACCACATCTTGATTCGTGATTTCCCGAGACGTCTCTGCAATCGCAATCATACCACGACAAGGCTCAATTTTTAATAAATTTGCTGGAATTCCAGCGACTACTTCGTGAATCTTTAAATTTGCTTTATTTTCTGCAACTGATATTGCTCTCTTGATAGCTGCTGACGCCTTGTCAATATCGACAATCACGCCACGATTCATTCCATCAGAGCGTTCGCTTCCCACTCCAATAACACTCATTTGCCCATTTACATGTTCAGCGACAATGACTTTTATTGAGGTGGTCCCTATATCAAGTCCAACATAAATCCCTGAATTATCCATAATAAAGGAACCTCCTAAACATACCCTATTTTAGACTCTTGTATATACTCTCAAGTTTACCATAACTTCAATACATTTAAATAGTGCATTCTTTTAAAAAAATGAGAAAATATGCTAAAAAATCGAATTAAATTCCATTATTTCTCATTTTTATTAATTTGTTGCCTGCACTGTACTTGTAGAACTGCTAGAAACGCTTACTGAACTAGAACTATTTGTCGACGAAGAATTTGCAGTTGAATTCGAACTACTTGGAACCGTAGAAGAAGAACTACTTGAACTAGTGACCAAACCAGAACTGCTAGAGGCTGTCTTACTAGTTAACTCTGAAGACTTGTTTTTAAAGGGATAGGAATACGCACCCACTTCTAAATCAATAATGCCTTTTTGTTTCATATCTGCTGCCATTTGTGGATAATATTTCATTTTAGCTGCAAACGTGGATAAAATTGCGTAAACCTCGTTCCCATCGTTCATATACAAATGGATGCGGTTCGGATTGTTTTTGCTTGGCACATAATCAATTTCAGAAATTCCATTCCGCACAACAGCTGGTAATTGTTTAAACTGAGTTAGCAAAGCATTCAAAACCTTTGTTGTATGAAAATTTTTAAAGATCGGATAATCTCCAGACGGTTGTGTTTTTGATTTTTTAACAACCTTCCCGTTATCTAAAATTGTGTAATATTTTTTATTTCGAAGCACAACTCCGGCAATCATATTTTCTTTGACGGTAATCTTAAGTTTATTTACTCCTTGGCGGCTAATTTTGTAACTCATCAGTTCAGGATTCTTTTTATAGACTTGCTCTGATTTGTCTCGATTGCCTAACAAATATGGAAAAATCCAATCGTTATGATGAACATTTCCAATTTTTTGAATTTCTTCTTTGGAAAAATGGGTATTTCCGGCTACCTTAACTGTCTGAACACGACTCAGTGGTGAACTCAAATAGCCTGCTCCGATCAGAATAAGTAATAATCCGCTAAATAAATAAATTCGTTTTTTGCGTGAATTTAGAAACTTAGGCGAAGATGAATGCTTTTCTTTAGATTTCTTTTCGGTTATCTTTTCAGCTGCTTTTTGTTTTTGTTGAGCTTTTTCCCACGGTGTTAAGTCACGATTAACTTGAGGAGTTTTCGTTTTCTTTTTTCCAAACACGATCGCCACCCCGTTTTCTATTTTTTAACCACAGATTCAAGCACGTTTAAAAGATCTTCGGCAGCATGTGGACGACCCATTTTTCTTGCAGCATCACCCATTTGTTGTCTTAAACTTTGATCATTCATTAATGCGTCAGTCGCTTTTAACAAAGTTTTACCAGTCAGCTCTGATTCTGGTAAAAGCTTTGCTGCCCCTTTTCTAACCAAACTATTTGCATTCTTGGTTTGGTGATCATTGGTTACATAGGGACTTGGCACTAATATTGAAGGAATCCCCAAAGCCGTAATTTCCGCCAAACTAGTTGCCCCAGCACGCCCGAGGATGGCTTCAAAATCTGGCAATAATCTTGGCATTTCTGAAATATATGGTCGCACAACACAATTTTTACCAAGTGTTTCAGGATCAAGCTGCGCCATGATTTTTTTATAGTGCACATTTCCAGTCACAAACAAAACCTGGTAATCCCTTTTCTTTAGCTCGGGGAGTGCCGCAACCATTGCAGAATTAATTTTTTCTGCCCCGCGACTGCCACCGAAAATTAATAACGTTGGAACATCGCTTTTTAAGCCATATTCAGAAAGGGCACTATTAGGTTGCATTTGAGCAACTTGAGTGGCTCTTGGATTTCCTGTAAAAACAACTTTTTTGGCCGGAAAATCTTTACGAGCATCTTCAAACGAAATGCCAATTTTTGTCACAAAATGACTGAGAAATTTGTTGGTCACACCCACCACACTATTTTGCTCGTGAATAACCGTTGGAATATGTTGAAGACTCGCAGCAAAGACCACTGCTCCACTGACGTACCCACCGGTTCCAACCACAACATCTGGACGAAAATCTTTTATCATTTTGTGTGCATCACCAACACTCTTCAAAAACAAACCAATTGTTTTGAGGTTTTCTAAGGACAGTGACCGCTTAAACCCTTGGATTCGAATTGTTTTAAATTCAATGTTTTGTTCAGGGACAATCCGACTTTCTAGTCCCTTTTCGGTCCCCACATATAATATTTCGGAATTGGGCTCACGTTTTTTCAAAGCTTCAATAAGGGCCAAAGCTGGATAAATATGGCCACCGGTTCCACCACCTGAAATCATTAAACGCATAATTAAGCCTTCTTTCCGTTTTGGAGCTTATTAACCGCGTTGATAAATTCATCACCACGAATTTCGAAATTTTTGTACTGATCCCAACTTGCATTTGCCGGCGACAACAATACGATATCACCGGGATTACTCAATTGATACGCAAGTGGTACCGCGTCAGCCACTTTATTGGCAGATTTTATCACTGGTACCTCAGCTTTTTTGGCAGCATCTGCTAATAAATGAGCTGTTTCGCCAATCAGAACTATGGCTTTTACATGATCTTTAAAATCGGGTACCAACTTTTCAAACGTGTATCCTCTGTCTAAACCACCCGCAATCAAAACGATCGGCTGTTTGAAAGAACGCAATGCCACCTGAGTCGCTTCAATATCGGTTGCTTTTGAATCATTATAAAAGACACGTTTTTCAAAAGTGGTGACATATTGCACACGATGTTTCACACCTGAGAATGTTTTCAAAACTTCGATAATCGCTTCAGTAGAACAGCCACTTACTTTAGCAACTGCAATGGCTGCTAATGCATTCTCAATATTTTGAACTCCTGGCACTTTAATATCTTCAGCGGCCATAATTTTTTCGTCGCGAAAATACAAAAATTCACCGCGTTGGTAAGCACCTTTTTCGCTCAAATCTTTTCGTGAGAATGGTACAACCTGAGCCTTCGTCTGCTTACTTAATTGTTGCCATTCAGGATTATCCCAATTGATGACAAAATAATCATCGGCCGTTTGGTTTTTGGTGATGTGCATTTTGTCACGAACATAATTTTCGCGACTTCCATGCCAATCTAAATGGTTAGAAAAAATATTTGTAATTACTGCGATATGTGGTTTCAGGGCTGTCACACTTGCTAACATAAAGCTGGATAGTTCCGTCACCATTGTATCTTCTGCATGCAACTTTTGAACAACTGTTGTTGCAGGAATCCCAATGTTACCAGCAAGAAAAGCGTGCCCAGCTTGACGGTCTTTATCTAACATTAACTGAATAAGCGTGGTTGTGGTGGTCTTTCCATTACTTCCAGTAATTCCAATCATTTCACCACTCAAAGCTTGATAGGCAAGCTCTGGTTCTGAAATAATGGGAATTTCTTTTTCAAGGGCGCCCTTCACAATCGGATTAGTATATGGGATCCCGGGATTTTTTACAATAAGCTCAAACCCCTCATCCAAAAGTGTCAACGGGTGTCCCCCTGTAACAACCTTAATACCATTTTCTAATAATTCCTGTGCATCAGGATTCTCATCAAACGGTTTTGCATCGTTTACTGTCACTAAAGCTCCTAATTTTTGTAAGAGCTTTGCTGCACTTACACCACTTTTGGCCAACCCTAATACTAAGACCTTTTTATCCCGATAATTCGTAATATCTTTCATGATTTTTCCCTTCACCTAAACTTTAATTATCCTAAAATACCGATTAACGCAATTGCAGCACCAATTAGTCCAACAACCCAGAAAACAATATCAACTTTCCACTCGCTCCAACCCATCATTTCAAAATGATGATGAATGGGACTCATCTTAAAAATTCGATGGCCAGTTAACTTGAATGACAATACCTGGAGAATAACGCTCGCCGTTTCACACACAAACACGATTCCAATTAGTAATAAAGCCAATTCATGATGCACTAAAATTGAAACGGCAGCTAATGCGCCACCTAAGGCAAGTGAGCCCATATCACCCATAAATATTTTGGCCGGTTTATGATTAAAAATTAAAAATCCGACCAGCCCGCCAATCACCGCTAAACAAAAGATTAGAACATCAAATTGATGTTGCACCCCAGCAATAATTGCATAGGCACCAAAGGCAATAATAGCCAGTCCACTGACCAAGCCATCTAAACCATCAGACAAGTTGACGGCGTTGGAAAAGCCCACTAACCAAAAAGCTACAAAAATAACGAACCAGGCTCCCATATGCCAAGTGCCCAAGAAAGGAACATTTAGTGATTGGGAAAAACCTTCATTTTGGTAGACAAGGAAGAAAATAACTGCTCCCACGATTTGTCCAAGAAATTTTTGCCAAGCTTTCAGGCCTTCGTTTTGTTTCTTCATTAACTTAATACTATCATCCCAAAAGCCTAAAATTCCATACATAATCAGAATGAAGATTAGGATCAATCCCGTAGCATTCATTTGATGAGTAACAAGATCAAATAAAAGGCTACTTAAACTAATAGCAATAATAAAAATCAAACCACCCATTGTTGGGGTGCCAGACTTCTTTTCATGCCATTTAGGACCCTCTTCGCGAATCATTTGTCCCTCGTTACGATTACGAAAATAATTAATAAATGATGGCATGGCAACTACAGTAATTAAAAAGCTAACAACCGCCGTCCCAATTTGCGCTATCCAATTCATAATAAACTCCATTCTTTTTACTTTTGTTTTAGTTTAACTGTGAGTGTTTGACCGCTTTGAATAACCGCGCCACTCTTCATTGATTGTGATTTTACAAACCCAGTCCCAGAAAATTTCGCTTGTATTCCTACTAGATCGGTTAACTTAAGGACATCGTTTCGTGACCATCCAGATAGATTAGGCATTTTCATCTGACCACTTGTCATTAAAATAACTCGCTGGCCTGCCAGCATTTCTGTATTTGCTAGAGGTGACTGCTGGGTAACAATACTGCCTGTTCCGACAACCGTTGCCGCAATATTTTGTTTACCTAAATCTTTAGCAGCAGTATCAGCCGATTCACCAACCATGTTGGCAATCTTAACTTTCCCAGATACCTGATTTTTGGCAGTTGAGGCATTCTCACCAAGTGCTTGTTTCATAACTGGGCCAAAAATTTCATTTAAGAGCTGGGTGGCCGTTTTGGTGGCTGGCAATGTTGGCTGTTTCATGGTGATGTACATAATATACTTCGGATTATCGGCAGGTACCATCCCCACAACAGAATACAAATAACTATCGTTACCATTCAAGTACGTGCCACCGGAACCAACAACTTGTGCTGTACCAGTTTTAGCAGCAACTTTATAGCCCGAAATTTTGAATTCCTGACCAATTCCATAACTCTTATAAACAACGTCTTCCATCAGTTTTCGAACCTTTTTGGCCGTCGAACTTTTAACTGGTTTTCCAAGACTCTTAGTTTTCATTCGATACGTCACTTTACCAGTTTGACTATCCACAATTTTTTTGATGTATTGTGGTTTGACCATTTTACCGTTATTAGCAATCGCCGTAAATCCTTGGAGCATCTGCATATCAGTCACATCAATTCCCTGACCAAACGCCGTGTCTGCTTGATCAATTGGATAGGTAAATTGCATGCTTCCACTAGCTTCTCCGGACAGCCCTGAATTAGTACTCTTTAAAAAGTTAAACTTCTTAATATACTTTTTCCACGTTTTTGCTCCCATTTTTCGTTCCAAATGGGCCATTGCCACATTACTAGAACGTGCGAATCCTTCTTCATAGGTAATTAATCCCCAACCTGACGTCTGCCAATCAGGTACCACTTGAGTTCCAATTTTATATGTTCCTGACTTATATTTTTCCTTTGCATTGAAGTGACCACTATCAATCGCGGCAGCAGTTGTAAAGACCTTCATTGTTGATCCAGGTTCAAAAGTATCCTGTACCAAGGAATTGCTCCAAGCCTTGCTTATTCCACTTTTAGTTGTGGGATTAAATGATGGTCGTTGGGAAGTCGCCAAAATGGCTCCTGTTTTTGCGTTAATAATTGTCGCTGTCATTGACTTGGCATGAACCTGAGACTGAACCTTCGTCATTTCGGATTCTAACAACGTTTGAAGCCTTGTATCTAAAGTAGTATAAATGTTTTTTCCATCTACAGCCGCTTTTTTCTCTTGAGAAGACGGCAGTTGATAACCAAACTTATCTTTTTGAATGGAACGCTCACCATCTGTTCCGGTTAACTTTTTGTTAAATGCACTTTCAATTCCCATGACACCCTTTAATTGAGTTACATCGGAATTCTTTTTCTGTACTTGAGAGGTAATTCCGATCAAATTAGACGCAAAAGTCCCATTCGGATACAGACGTGCCTCGGATTGAACAAAATTAATTCCCGTTAACTTATATGATTCAATTTTTTCTTTTGTTGCAACAGAGATATTTTTCCCTGCAGTACCGAATTCAACCTGAAAAGTATTTTTATTACTAGGATTCAGAGCCTTCAAAGCTTTTGTCTCACTAATTGGTAAATATTTTGCGAGAATTTTAGCCGTTTTTTCTTTATTAGTCACATAGAGTGCCTTTTTATTTGCACCAACCTGTGTTTTGTTCAAAACAGCATAAACTGAATACGTACTGGTATCTTCTGCAATTGGCTGCCCAGAAGCATCCAATATTGACCCCCGTTGCGCTTTCAAGACTTTATTATCCGTATACAAACGGCGGGCCTGCGAACTCAAATTAATGTGTTCTACAGTCCCGCCAATTGCAATATAGGAAAAACGTAGAATTAAAATTACGAATAAGGCAATCGCTATGAAAAAAAGCCATTGACCGAACGCTCTTCGATTTTGGCTTGATTTGTTGTTGTCCTTTTTTGAACGTTTTTCTTTGTTGTTCATTTATTAACATTCCTTATATTCTGAGTTGTCAGGCTTAAACCATATTGTTTTGCAATTTTGTCCAAGCGTGAGCGACTGGAGAGTTGGTTCACTTCCTGCTTGAGATTACTATTGCTGGAAGTTACCTTTGTCACCTGTCCTTGTGAACTAGAAAGTTCATGTTCAGCACTTGATAATGATATTTTACCAGAAATCACAAAAATCATTAAGCCTGTCAAGATTATACCGCAGAATGTCATTAAAATTTTCTCAAATTTTGAAAATGGTAAAAAATTCGGAATAACGACTGCTTTTGCTTTATGTAAAGTGCCTTCTTTTATATCCGGTATTCGTCGTTTAACCGGTTTGGTAGCTGGAAATGCTTCTGCTAAATTATTTTGTGCCATTATAAATCAGTCCCTATTTTATTTTTTCAATAACTCGGAGTCTTGCGCTATGTGCGCGATGATTATTTTCTAATTCGTCCTTACTAGGTAAAATGGGTTTGCGTGTTGCCAATTTAAAATGTGGTTCGAGTTCTTTAGGAATAACGGGTAGTCCCTGTGGAAGATCCGGAAGATTTGCATTTTCTTTAAAAATGTTTTTGACCAGTCGGTCTTCTAAAGATTGGAATGTAATCACACTAATTCGGCCACCAACCTCTAATATATCTAAAGCCTGTTCTAGCGAAGTTTCTAAAACGCCTAACTCATTGTTAACAGCAATTCGAACAGCCTGGAAAACTCGTTTTGCTGGATGACCACCGGTTCTTCGTGCGGCAGCAGGAATTGCTTTTTTTATGATTTCAACTAATTGTCCAGTCGTTTGAATGGGTGCTACTTCACGCTCCCGTTCAATTTCACGTGCAACTTGTTTTGAATAGCGTTCTTCCCCGTAACGGAAAAAGATTCTGACCAATGCTTCATATGACCACTGGTTCACCACCGTTTGCGCCGTTAATTCCGCGGATTGATCCATGCGCATGTCCAGTGGCGCATCGTGTTGATAACTAAACCCTCGCTTAGCGTCATCCAACTGTGGTGATGAAACACCTAAATCATAGACAATGCCATCAACCTTTTGAATTCCTTGTTCTTCCAAATCTTTTTTAATATTTTTAAAGTTATCTTCAATGAACGTAACCTGATGACTATCCAAATATTTCTTTAAATGAGTTTGATTGTATTCAATTGCTGCAATATCTTGATCAAACGCATATAAATGACCCTTTTGACTCAGTTGGCTCAAAATCAGTTGACTATGACCACCGCCGCCAAGCGTACAATCCACATAAACACCGTCTGGATTAAGATTTAATTCATCAATTGCTTGGTTTAATAAAACAGTTGTATGTTGAAACTCACTCATTTTTCTACTCCTATAAGCCAAAATCAATTAAATTTTCAGCAATATCATCAAAATTCTCTTCCGTATCCGCCGTTACCGCATTCCATTGTGCTTCATCCCAAATTTCGAATCGGCTTGAAACACCAACCAACACACACTTCTTAGTAAGTTTTGCATGTTCACGTAACTGTTTAGGAATATTAATACGACCTTGTTTATCAAAATTACATTGCGTTGCATCTGCGAACAAGAATCGGACAAAGGCCCGGTTATTTCGCTTATTTAACGGCAATGCTTTTAATTTGTCTTGAACCCTTTGCCACTCTTCAAGTGGATAGCCAAACAAACAACCGTCCAACCCACGAGTGATCACAAAATCAGATCCTAAATCTTCTCTAAATTTGGCCGGAACAATTAGTCGTCCCTTAGTGTCAAGTGAATGCTGATATTCGCCCATGAACATACTAATTGCCCCTTTCCTTCTCAATCACAAACTTAGTTTACCACTTTGTCCCACTACCTACCACCAATTTATAAAACATTTTTAAAATGCTTACAAATTATTATAAAAGTGATAATTTAATCACTTTATTTTCCACTCCGGATTCTTTATAAACACTAGTATATCAGTATTTTAAATCGATTTCATTAATTAGTGGAAGGATGGTGGGGATTATTTTTAGTTTTTGTTTAATTTGTCTTAAAATCCACTGAAATCCTGACAGCTTCATAAAAAAATTTGAATTGTTAAAACTTACACGTTAGAATAGTGAGTAATATTTCGGAAAGTGGTGCACCTATGAAAAAAAAGAAAAGTACATTTCAAAAAGTTACAATGGTCGTTGTTTGGATCATGATTATTAGTATGGTTGGTTCAGTTGTTTTAACTGCCCTATCATCCTTAAATCTCTTGGGATAAAAAAGGAACTCCAATTGTTAATTGGCGTTTCTTTTTTATTATTGTGGTAATTCACTCTTTAAGTTTCTTAAACAGCCGGACACCATAGTTCACAACATTCTAATAAAACAAAAATAGCTATGACTTAATAGGATTATCCTCCTAAATCGTCATAGCTATTTTTCTACTTTATCAAACTTTACTCTTTTTTGGTAAACACCTGTCGTGGCTTGCTACCCTCCTGGGGGCCAACCACGCCATTTGCTTCCAACTGATCTACAATTCTTGCAGCGCGGTTATAACCAATCCTAAAACGACGTTGCAACATTGACGTACTAGCTTTCTGCATTTCAGTCACTAAAGCAACCGCTTGATCATATAACTCATCTTTTTCATCATTATTTGATTGATCATCAGCTGCCGCTTCTTCATCCGTTACAACTAACGCTTCATCGTAAGACACCTTTTGTTGATTTTTGACATATTCAACGACAGTTTTCACATCTTTATCCGAAATAAAAGCACCCTGAACTCGTTCTGGTTTACTTTTACCCATAGGATAGTAAAGCATATCTCCACGGCCTAAAAGCTTCTCAGCCCCATTTGAATCAATAATGGTCCGCGAATCTGTTCCACTCGCTACCGCAAAAGCGATTCGTGAAGGAACATTAGCTTTAATTAGTCCAGTTACCACATCCACAGATGGTCGCTGGGTGGCGATGATCATGTGAATTCCAGCCGCCCGAGCCAATTGAGCCAATCTGATAATTGCGTCTTCCACAGCATTTTGTGCCACCATCATCAAATCCGCTAGTTCATCAACAACCACAACAATATATGGCAAATGAGGACGATTCTTACCGTCTTTTTTATTTTCTTCACTGATATATTGATTATAAGTTTTAATATTTCGTTGATTGCTTTCTGCAAACAAGTCATAGCGATGCTGCATTTCAGCAACAACTTTATGTAAAGCTCTCGCTGCCTTTTTAGGCTCAGTGACCACTGGCGTCAAAAGATGCGGAATATCTTTATAAACACCCAACTCAACTTTTTTCGGATCAATTAAAATAAATTTCACTTGGTCTGGTCTGGCATTCATCAACAAACTTGTAATAATGACATTAATCATGACAGATTTCCCACTACCCGTCGCTCCCGCAATTAGTAAATGTTGCATTTTGACCAAGTCTGCTAAAACCAAATTTCCAGAAACGTCTCTTCCAATTGGCACTTGGAGAATTGCGTCTGGATGCTCCGTTTGTGCTTCAACGACATCTCGAAAAGAAACCGTTGAAACTTCCGTGTTGGGTACTTCAATACCAATTAAAGATTTTCCCGGAATTGGCGCCTCAATTCGAATATCTTTTGCAGCCAATGCCAAAGCGATATCATCTGAAAGCCCCACAATTTTACTTACTTTCACACCAATATCGGGGTGTAACTCGTATTCAGTCACTGATGGCCCTAAATTAACACTTTTAACTGTGGCTTTGACACCAAAGCTAGTCAACGTTTGCTGCAAAATTTTGGTGTTTTTTTGAATTGTCTTATATTCTTGGCTCTGATCTGTCTTAGGAATAGTTGTTAAAAGTTCCGTAGATGGCAACTGATAATTAGGATTTTCAAGCTCTTCAGTATTTTGAAAAGCAGATTCTGTGTGAGTTACCTTTTCAGGCCGTTCTTTGGTTTGCGCTTGCTCGTGTTCTGAAGCAATTCTGATTGCAGGCTGTCCGGCTGGGTTTGATTTTTTCATCTGATCATCCATCAAATCTTTGCCCGTAACAGTTGCTTCCACATCTTTTTTCAAAGATACTTGTTTTTCTTCCTTTTGTCCGGTGGAATTACCCTTTTCTCTTTGCTGCCACTTCAGTTTTAGTTGTTGTCCAAAACGCTCACTAGCCTCTCGAATTGAAATGATTAGCTTTCTGAGCGCGACAGCCGTCGTCTGAAGAACTTTATCCATTGGGATTCCAAAGAAGATTGCTGCGCCAAGAATAACCACTAACCACCCTAAAATAAGGCTACCAATTTCAGAAAAACAAAACTCCGTTGCAGAATACAGAATACTTCCGATCATGCCACCACCAACTGGCTCGCCAATCGAAGCATACTTAAATGCATCCGAGAGTGATTGCCAAGTTGTAGCGATAAAATGATTGTGTTGATTCATTTGTTCAAAAAAACGTGTTGTAATTATTAATAGTGCGCCAACATAAACCAAGGCAGTTCCAACCAAAAATCGTAAACGTCCTTTTAGCTTTGGTTCTTTGCCAGTAAACAACAAAATTGCCCCATACAAGCCAAACACTAAAATCAAAATTTGGAAGGCATCCCCGACAAACAAGCGAAAAACATTCGCAAATAAAACACCAATGTATCCCAAAGAAAAATATCCTAATAAAGCTAATAAAACAAAAATTCCGCCATAGAAGTGTTTGGATTGCAGAAAATGCTGCCAATTACTTTTCTTAGTGCGTTTTCGCTTTCGTTTGGTTGTGGTTTTTCTTTTCGTTGCCATTATGTGTCCTCCTTTCAACAAATTTATAAATCGCTCAAATAACTTTATTTAAGCTTGTCATTTTCATAGCGATGGACTCGTTGAAGCCCAGGAAAGGCTTGTTGACGGAGTGCTTCATAAATCACAATTGCCACACTATTAGATAAGTTAAGCGCCCGAATATGGTCATCATCTTGTGGAATTCGGATGGCTTTTTCAGGATATTGACGCATAAAAGGCTCTGGTAAACCCGTCGTTTCTTTACCGAACAAAAAATAATGATCCTGATCATTATCTGTATAGTCCACATCGGTATAATCGTGATCCGCAAATTTGGAAACTAGATAAAGATAATTCAAATCTGGCACGGAAGCAATGAATTCCGGTAAATTTTCATGATAGACAAGTTCAACATCTTTCCAGTAATCAAGCCCAGCTCGCTTAAGATGTTTGTCATCAACAGAGAAACCAAGGGGTTTGATCAGGTGTAAAACAGTATCCGTCCCTGCACAAGTTCGGGCAATATTACCCGTATTTGCAGGCATTAAAGGTTCAAAAAGTACTATATGATTTGTCATTTTTATTCTCACTCTCATAAATTAAATTAAATCGTTATCTAAAAGCTATCATACTGCTACAATTTTTTTCAAACAACAAAAAAAGCGTAGACACTCGGTGTAGGCACGGCGAGCTTCTACGTTAGGTGAAGTACAACTTGCTGACCACCAACGATTTCTCGATGTTGATTAGCAACCGATTTCTTATAAATGTTAACACCATAACTAAAGATGTGCAACCTCTACTGGGCCTAGTGTTCAAGCAATCGTGCCCTTCAACAAAGTTACATCCACCGTAATATGATCTAAATGGGAGTCTTTTGCGTGCTGAATCATTTCTGGACTTGCTCCCCAATGCAAAGGCGTCATTTGGATCAGATCCGGCAACAAAGATTCCGCAAAATTAAACGTGTAGGTAAGTCGTTTAGCCTGTGAATTAGCAAAATGCTTTTCAAATAACTGGACAACCTGATCATTTTGATAGTCAGCATGTTGACTTTTTTCGTCATACAACAAATGGCGTAATTCACCTAAGTAATTGGAATTAGGCACGATTTTTAGAACTTGCCCACCAGGTTTCAAAACACGCTGAAATTCGGCATAGGCAGATGGTGAAAATAAATCCAAAATGGTAGTAAATTTATCTTCAGTAAATGGCAGGTTTGCCAAGTCAGCAATACAAAAAAACGCCTCACTATCCAGTTGAGTGGCTAGATTAATGCCCGCCGTTGAAATGTCAAACCCAATTGCTGTTGCATCATCTACCATCGAGAGTGTTTTTTTCAACGGAGTTCCCTCGCCAGACCCAACATCCAAAATAACTTCTTTTTTCGTCAAATGTTGTGCAAACTCTCGACAAATTGGATCAAACAACCCCGCCGTTAATACCCGTCTTCTTGAGGCTAACATCGCGTCATCATATTCACTTGAGACAGCATGATTCAAAAAATATAGCGTCCCCTTTTTTGAAATGTCGATTGCATGTTGATTTGGACAGACAATACTCCCCGAATCCACGTGATCATAAGTTTCATGACAAACGGGACAGCGGAATAAGGTTAAATTATTTTCAATAAACTGAATGCCTTTTTCTCTTTTTTTCAACTTTTAATCATCCTCATTAAAATTATTCATAAATCCACGTAGTTAAGCATAACATGGCAGCGTTTAGGGTAGTATCCAAAAAACAAAAAATCCCAAGTCTATCTAAGAAATTCTCTTAGTACACTTAGGATTGATAATTTAACCTAATCGGATTTTTCGTAGCCACCATTTTGCTGCTTGTACCAATGGAATAGATGCGTTAACAGGACTTTAGAAACTGCATAAACCGGGATTCCAAAGATAACTCCTAGTACGCCGAACATCCTTCCAGATGCCAGTAAAACGATCAGAATTGTGACCGGATGAATAGCCAAATTGGTTCCCAAAATTAATGGAGAAAGGATTCGTCCTTCAATTGTTTGTTCAATCGCAAATACTATCAGGACCTTAACAAGCATCCAAGGCGATATGAACGCCGCCAATACAAGAGACGGAATCATGGCCAAGAATGAGCCAAGATACGGAATTAAGTTCAAAACGCCCGCTGCAATCCCCAAAGTTAAAGCAAATTTTAAGCCAATTACTAAATACCCAATAAAAAACATAATTGCTACGCAAAAAGCCACAATCAATTGTCCACGGATATAACCACTCACTTTGCCGTTAACTTCATCAAGAATCTGAATAAACCCAGTTCTTTTTCGAATCGGTAAAAAATGAGCTAAGTACTTGGGCAACCGATGACCATCTTTTAAGAGATAAAACAAAATAAATGGCATGGTAATCAGACCAACGACAATTTTTGTAACAGAACTAATCACACCGCCTACCGATGTAAATGTATGATTAGCGGCATTACTAAACCAGCTGGAAAAAGAACTTACCGCCGATTTACTTAATTCTTCGAGTTCTTTTTGAAACTGCCCAAAACGGGGATCATTCAACCACTTATCCATCTGATTAACCAAATGATTCCAATAATCTGGCCAGTTTTTCAAAAAATCGGTTGCTTGATTTCGAATAACTGGAATCAAGGAAACCACAGCTAAAACGATGAGTAACACCACAATCACAAATAAACCAGTAATCGTCCATACCCGGTTAACATGATACTTTCGTTCTAGACGATCAACAAGCGGATTAAATAAATAGAATAATACACCTGCTAACACAACCGGAAAACCTACAATATCGACAAAATCACTGATTGGTTGGAAAAACCAAGTGACTTTTGAAAATACGAAAATAATTAATAAAAATAGTAACACAATCATGAGATTAACAATAAGTCGGTTATTTAAAACTAGTTTTGTGAACCATGAGCGCCACGAATCCTTTTCTGTCTTCAAAAAATCACCACTCAATCATTTAAATGTATAAATTATTTTATCGCCAACTGTAAATCCAGGAAATTTCTCAGGCGACAGATAAATTGCGCTTTCAAGAGGCGTTTCGGGAATTGCGGAAAAACAAAGTGTGACGTGACCCACTCCCTGCAAATTTGCATTAACCAATTTACCACAGAAGGTAACTGTATAAGTATGGTTGCGAATACTAATTTGTGAACCACGTCTTAAATTAAATTCAGGATGACGCACATCAAATTTTTGAATCACAGCAACATCCTTAAGATTGTTCGTTGCCTCTGGACCGAATAAAATGGCGATTGGATCACTTTCTACAATAGCATTTGGCCCTATTTCTGTAACCTCAGATGTAATCATCATAAATACCACTCCTCAAATGAATTCTTGCTTACATTGTAGCATAGCAAGCTTCATCAAATAAAGAAAATGGAAGCGTGCACAGAGATATCCATATTTGTGCTATAATTTTACCTTAGAGAATAGAAGGAGGTTTTTATTTTGAAAGAATCATTTTTCGTTGGTACTTATACAAAAAAAACAAGTCATGGTGTTTATAAAATGTCTTTAGACACCGAAACAAACGCATTAAGCCAAGCTGATTTAGTGGCTGAGATTGGCAATCCGACTTATCTAGCAAAATCTAAACATAATTTTCTCTACACAGTCGATCAAAAAAATGCAGATGGTGGAGTTGCTGTCATCGACCTTAACACCAAACCTGCAATAGTTGTTCAACATGCTGTAACTCCCGGAAATTCACCGGCTTATGTGGCAGTTGATGAGCATCGACAACTTCTTTACAGTTCAAATTACCATTTAGCAACTGTGACTGTTTATAAAATTGCAGCCGATGGTACCCTCAGCCAAACAGATGTGGTTACCCATTCTGGTAAAGGGCCAAAACCGGAACAAGCTGATGGTGCCCATGTCCATTTTAGCGATTTGACACCTGACAATCGATTAGTAGTTTGTGATTTAGGAACCGATGAAGTATATACGTATGACGTTTCTGACGAAGGAAAGCTCACTGAAGTGACCCGCTATAAAACCAAAGCTGGCTTTGGCCCTCGCCACATTGTTTTTTCAAAACATGGCTCAACTGCGTATCTAGCTGGAGAACTCGGCAGTGCTGTTGAGGTTTTAACTTATGACCAACAAAACGGCAAATTCTCACATTTGCAAACAATCAGCACGATTCCTTCCACTTGGGACGCACATAACGGGGCAGCTGCAATCAAAATTAGTCAAGATGATAAATTTCTGTACGTCTCTAATCGTGGTTACAATTCCTTGGCAGTTTTTGCAATCAGCTCAGATGGTTCTTTGAAACTAATTCAAAATATTTCTGTTGAAGGCGATTTTCCGCGTGACTTTGCCTTAGATCCAACGGAAAAATTCATCGTTTGTGCTAACCAAAATACCGATAATTTAACCCTGTTCTCTCGATCAAAAGAAAACGGAAAACTTACCTTATTGGAAAAAGATGTTGCTTTACCCGAAGGCGTTTGTGTTGTGTTTGAATAACTAAATTTTGATAACAGACGGGAGTTATTTATGATAATTAAAGAAGTAGCCTTAGAAAATTTCACGAATGTTCCTAAAGCCATTCATGCTGGCGCCAATCGGATTGAGCTTTGCGATAATCTCGCTGTCGGAGGGACTACGGTCAGCAAAGGCGTTATGGCAGAAACCCAAAAATATGCCAATGAACATCACATCCCCGTAATGGCGATGATCCGCCCCCGTGGTGGAGACTTCGTTTATACGGACACGGAACTAAAGATTATGGAAACTGACGTATTTCAGGCACAAGAACTTGGTATGGATGGCGTTGTCTTTGGAGCTTTAAATGCAGATGGTAGTTTGGATACTGATGCTCTTGAAATGCTGATTGCGGCCGCCGGTGGCATGCAAATTACCTTTCATATGGCGTTTGATGCCATTCCAAAAGCAAAACAAGCCGAATCCATTGACTGGCTTGCTGATGCTGGAATCGATCGGATTTTAACCCATGGGGGCGCCTTAGACACGCCTCTCGCCAGTCATTATGCTGATCTAAAGCAAACCATTGCAAACGCCCATCAACGTTTAATTATATTACCAGGTGGTGGCATTACATCAGATAATTTAACTGAAGTTACTAACGAGTTAGGCGTTTTTGAAGCTCATGGTAGTAAAATAGTCGGTAAACTTGAAAATTAAAAATAGCGGAATAGCTGACAACCAAATTGGTTGAGACTGTTCCGCTATTTTTTTATTTTATAAATAGTTGTAAGAAATATTGAGCAATGTTGAAATAAATTAAAACACTTGTAAGATCACTGAGAGTTGAAATAAACGGACCACTCGCCACAGCCGGATCCACGCCTAATTTTTCCATGCCAATTGGAATTAAGCTACCAGCCAAATTGGCTACAAAAATTGCGCTTGCCATTGCAGTGCCAACCACTGCGCCAAGCAAAAAGTTTTGTTTCCAAACACCAACCATGATAAACACACAAACACCAGTTATCACGCCAATTATAATTCCCGTTGCTATTTCATTTAAAATTAAACGGGCAATTTTTAAGTGGTTATTAGTAGCTAATCGGCGCACTGCCACAGCCAAACTTTGTGTCCCCGCGTTACCAGCCGTCCCTGTAATTAAGGATATGAAAATAGCCAATACACTAACTTGAGAAAGCAATCCTTCAAAATGATTGATCAAGGTTGCTGTTAACATTCCTAAAAAAAGTAAAGTAATTAACCACGGTAATCGTTTTAACGCCGTTTGGAATGGGTTACGCGAAATGGTCTCTGTGTCAACACCAGCCAAATGAGAATAATCTTCGGCAGATTCTTCATCAATAACATCAATAATATCATCAACCGTAATAATTCCAACAATCTCTTCAGAAGCATCCACAACAGGAATAGCCACGAAATTATAATCACGAACCTGTTCGGCAATCGCTTCTTGATCTTCATTAACGTCTACTGCCAAAACCCGGGTTGCCATGACATCAGCCACTTTTTCATCATCAGAATGCGTAATTAAATCTCGAACAGATAAAACACCCACTAACTTATTTGCTTCATCCGTCACATATATATAAGCAATAACTTCGGCTTCCTGCGCTTCTTGCTTAACATGCTGCATGGCCGTGTCCACAGTTTGATTCTTGTCTACTTTAATAAACTCCGTAGTCATTATGGAACCGGCCGTTTCGTCTTCATAATGAATGAGTTCACGAACTTGGTCAGCTTCATCTGATGGCAATAAACCGATATATTTTTTGCGTTTTATTGGTCGAATATCTGTAAAAATATCCACCACGTTATCCATATACATTTCAGATAATAACCGTGATACATATGCATCAGACATTTCATCAAGATACTTCCCCATTTCTCCGGGGTCTTCTTCCGTATCATCAAAAACATTTGCTAATTCCTCTGGAGATAAAAATGTATAAATTAATTTTCTTTGTGCAAAATCAAATTCAGCAAATAATTGACTTTGTTCATATCCATGGAGTCCTAGAAAAAGTTTTCGAAAATTTTTCCGATTTCTTTTGTTTAACGCAGTTGTTAATTGATTATTAAGTTGTTCTAATCCTTCTGTCATACCTGATTCTCCTCAGCCTCATAGCTTACGAGTTTCCTGTTCCAAATACGCCGCTAAGTCTTTTGGTAAAGGAGCCATGACCTTAACTTGACGATTTGTAAATGGGTTAAAAAAAGAAATGGAGGCACAATGTAACGCTTGACGTTGCATATAACCACTGCAGCTCCCACCGTACAACACATCACCAACTAACGGATGGCCGAGTGCTGAAAAATGAACCCGAATCTGATGCGTTCTTCCCGTATGTAACTGCACACGCAATAATGAAGCATCACGCAAAGCTTTAACTACCCAATATTCTGTAACTGAACGGCGCCCATCAGATTCCGCAGAAACCTGGCGTCGAATAAAAGATCCTGGATCACGCGAAATTGGCAGGTCAATTAAACCATGTTTTTGCGGGAGATGTCCCATTACAACTGCTGTATAGATTTTTTTTATCTGATGTTCCTTTAATTCTCTATCCAAAACAGAATGTGCAAAATGATGCTTAGCAAAAATAACCAATCCAGAAGTATCCCGATCTAACCTAGTCACGACATGAGTAACTTGGCTTTCATATTTTTGTCGTTGATAATAACCCTTCACGCGGTTTACAAGGGTATCGTTTGAATAGACATGTGATGGGACAGTCGCCATATAGGCTGGTTTATTAACAACCAAAAAATGATCATCTTCGTAACAAATTTCAATTGGCTCACTGGAAACGGCCACATGATCATTCGTAATTTCAGGTGGTAACGTTAAGGTCAATTCATCCCCAGTCACCACTTCTTCTGAGGCCCGAACTTCATTTTGATTAAGTTCAATATTGCCCCCATGAAATTTGACATCTTTTAGTAGCGTCCGGGAAACCCCTTTTTGATATAAAAAGGTCCAGATCTTCTCCGGACTTTCGACTTTTACCTGCCAACTAATCTTCATTTCCGTCACCAATAAACGCGTTATGAACACGATTCCAGAATCCAATATGCCGATATTTCGCAAAATTAATTTTTTGTTTACCAATACGATATTCAATTTGTTCAATTGGTGAATTCACGACATCCACCTGATCAGCCGTAAAATTAAAATTACCGCCATGCGCTGGTCGAATGGTTACCCATTCATCTGGAGCCATAATAACAGATGCGCCCAAGGTTCTAAAAACTCGATTATTTATTGATGCAATTTCTGCCATCTGTAAAACTTCTAGTTGCGGATGTATAACCGCACCACCAATGGATCGGTTATAGGCTGTGGATCCAGTCGGTGTTGAAATACAAAGTCCATCCCCTCGAAAACGTTCAAACAATTGATCCTTAATATAAACATCGGCAACCAATGTGGACGATATCTTCTTAATTGTAGACTCATTTACCGCCTGATATTGCCTTGGCTTAGACTCCCCGACTAGGGTGACATCAATGTCTAAAATGGGATAACCAACGGACTCACCTGTATCTGCTTTAATCGCTTTGATTAAGTCATCTAACTCATAATCTTGCCAATCAGTATAAAAACCTAGGTGGCCTGTATGGACCCCAATAAAGCGGACATGTGCTAACTGAGCTTTATAATGCTGAAAAGCGGAAAGTAAGGTGCCATCTCCACCAACTGTAATGACAATATCTGGATGCCTATTATCAATACCAATTTGGTTTTCTTTTAATTTTTTTGTTAGTTGATCAGCAACGCTTTTAGAATTATTTGCTTTCGTATTATAAACTGCTACTTTCATCTGATATCAGTCCTTATGTGAGCCGTAATTATTATGATCCGAACGTTCTCTGGAAAATAATTTTTGAGCTTCTTGAATTTCTTCTCGAATTTCCGACATTTCTTCATCCAAGGAAAAGGCCGCCTCTGACGCTCTTTGCAGCCGATCACTTAATTCTTTAGGAAATTCGCCTTGATATTTGTAGTTTAAAGAATGTTCAATCGTGGCCCAAAAATTCATTGCCAAAGTCCGAATCTGAATTTCAGCCAAAATCTTTTTTTCTCCGGATATTAACTGGACTGGATACTCCACTACAATGTGATAAGATCGGTAACCACTTGGTTTTTCGTTGTTAATGTAGTCACGTTCCTCAATAATTGTCAGATCGGTTCGCTTACGAAGCAAATCAACAACTTGATAAATATCTTCAACAAACTGACACATAACCCGGACGCCCGCAATATCTTGCATGTCTTGTTCAAGCCGATCTTCGCGGACCTGACGGCGAACCATTTTTTCTTTAATGCTAGAAACGGGTTTAACTCTTCCAGTTACAAATTCAATTGGACTTTGTTGATCATCATTTTGAAATTGTTTTCGAATTCCCCGTAGTTTTATTTTTAATTCATCAACGGTTTGTTTGTATGGTAATAAGAATTGTTCCCAATTATCAATCACGTAAATTGCCTCACTTTTTTAAAACGCTAACTCTAATTTTAGCATAAAACCTACACTTATTCTTCTCAAACGCTATTCCATTTATTCCATCTTATTCTTGATTCGCTTTCCTTTACCTTAAACGGTTAAATGCGCTAAGATACAGCTGAATCAAAGTTTAATAAAACATTTTATTTGATATTTTTTCAAAGTTTGGTAAAGTCTATATTGTTGTCCTACAAAATATAACTTAAAAAAATAATTAATTTTGAATTTTTGATGGAGGAGAGTTTAATGCTTGATGTCTATTTATTCGTGACACCATGGGGCGAAAAGTGCATGCAATCTGAAAAGGTCATGATGGATTTTGTCCATAATGTTGATCAAAAAGTCAGTTTTCAGATCATCCCCATGCTGAATATGCAAATTGTTCAAGATTACTTGCATAATAATAATAATAAAACTTATGACTCATACAATGAATTGTCAGCTGACATGTACAATATGATTTTAGATTACAAGGCGGCCCTTTTTCAATGTAAGAGACACGGCCGAAATTTTTTGAAATTAATTCAACAAGAAATTAATGGCAATCAACTTTCGTATTCTAAACAACTGGGCTCTAAAATTGCTGAACAAGCTAACCTAGACCTTGAGATGTTTGAAACCGACCGGCGTTCTCAATTAGCCAAAGATGCCTTTAAGGCCGATCAAAAAACCGCTTCGGAAATGAACGTCAATATCTCCCCAGCCGCTGTTATCTTTAATGACGACGATGATAATTGTGGTATTCTCGTGGAAGATTTCAATAATGAAACTTTGCAACAGATTTGCCAAGATGACGAGTGTCCGCTTTCTTCTGCCATCAGTTTTTCACATGCATCAGTTTCATTTCCCCACGTTCTATAATTTTTCTCTATAGATTTAAATAAAGAGTTTCTTAACCATCGCGGTACCTGCCGTTGTTGTTAAGAAGCTCTTTATTTTTTTATAGTAAGGCTTCGAATTCATTCAAGCGCTTTTCAAACACAGCAAACGCGTCTTCTAAATATTGTTTTTCAGCCATATTAACCCCGGCTTTTTTCATCACATTCAAAGGAAAATCAGAACTACCTGACTTCAAATAGTTTAAATAGTTTTCCCTTGCATGTGGTTCTTTTGATGAAATACCGTTAGCCAAAGTTGATGCAGCCGCAAAACCAGTTGCATATTGATAAACATAAAAATTATAGTAAAAGTGCGGGATCCGAGTCCATTCTGATTTAATTTGTGAATCATTTATCACATCATTCCCATAATAACGATGATTTAATTTACCGTAATAATCCGACATCATTTCTGCAGTTAGGGCTTCTCCGCGGGCATCTGTCTCATGAATAAATTGTTCAAATTCGGCAAATTGTGTTTGTCGATAAACTGTCCCTTTAAATCCATCTAGATAATGGTTCAGCACGAACAACTTAATTTGTGGATCATCATACTTATCTAAAAGATACTGTGTCAAAATATTTTCATTAGTTGTCGACGCAATTTCAGCAACAAAAATCGGATAATCACCATATTGATAAGGTTGATTATGGGTTGTGTAGTAGCTGTGCATACTGTGTCCCATCTCATGGACCAATGTAAATAAATTGTCCAAATCATTGTGCCAGTTAAGTAGCATGAACGGATTGGTCCCATACACACCTGAAGAATAAGCACCACTTCTTTTACCTTCATTTTCAACAACATCAATCCACCGGTTCTTAAACGCGTCCTCCACGTGGCCCACATAATCACTACCCATAATTTGAAGGGCTGCTTTAGCTTCTTTTTGTGCTTCCTGATACGTGTAGCTTAAAGGCGATTTTCCTGTAATCGGTGTGTATAAATCATACATATGTAATTCTTTTAAATTAAGAATCTTCTTCCGTAAACCGACATACCTATGAAGTAAATCCAAATGATCATGCACCTCAGTTATCAAATTAGAATAAACCGATTCTGGAATTGCATTTGCACTCATAGCAGCCTGACGGGCATCTTTATACCCTCTAATTTGTGCTTTGAAATTATGAACCTTGACTTCTCCGGCAAGTGTCATGGCAAACGTATTTTTAAACTGCTCATACACTGCGTAAAGCTGTTCAAAGGCTTCTTTACGAACAGACTGCTCAGTTGACTGCAGCAGGGTTGAATACACGCCTTGAGACAATTGGACCGCTTCTCCGGCCTCATCTTTTACGAACGGAAACTTGAGATCAGAATTATCTAAGATTCCAAAAACATTAGAAGAAACTTCAAAAACGGATCCTGCACCAGCCAAAATGGCTTCTTCTTTTGTTGTAAGAACATGATTTTTCTTTAAGTTAAGTACTTCAAAGTAATGCTGATAAGGTTTTAGTTCTGTATTATTTTCTTGATATTTTTCCAGAGTAGCTTTAGGGATTGCTAAAATTTCTGGTTCAAACCAAGCTAATTTTGCAGACACCTTGGCCACTAAACTAGTGACTTGATCTTTTAGTGCTTGATTTTGATTATTTGAAGTATCTTGATCATTTTTTAGTTCTGCATAAACATAAATACGTTCCAGTTGGCTTTCAATTTCAAGCTCGCTTCGAATAGCTGTTAGCAAACTATTGCTGTCCTTGTCCAGACCACCAGCAAGCTTCACTAGCTCATTTACCCGTGGATGTAACTCGGCGATAGCCTTATTAACAGCCTCTTTATTTTTAAAAATTGTTGAAAGATCCCAAGTTAATTCAATTGGTACTTCACTACGTTTTGGTAATTGCTTAATTTCCGACATTTAATTTTCCTCCCATTTTAAATTAACCTTACTTTAACATACTCAAGCCGGTAAGAAATGTAATTTTTGGTTCAAATCATTGTACCAATAAGGTAATTTTTTAATTTGATAGTGTTCATGCTCAATTTGCATAATTCCATTTGAAAGTAAGTCATCTAAAAAATGTTGAAAATTCATTTCAACATCGAATTTCGAGCGAGAAATATTTGGAAATTGTAACTTGTATTCACTAGTTGAATTCTCAAACCATGAAAACAGCATTCGATATGAAAATAGTTGACTTCGTTTAGCTTCCATCAATCTAATTAAAAACCGTACTTTCACCTCGATAGGTATCATGGTTCCCGTTGGAAAATCAAAATCTTCGCCATGAACAAACCACGGACACCCCGCTAAATTTAAATGATGCATGTAGCAATACCTCTGTGCCTTCGCCAACCGCGGATCCGTGTATCTACCCAATAATCTCCTTTGTAATTCGAAAGCTTCTCGATTGGCATTATAATGATTTTCACGAGTCCACCTTCGGGTTTGATGAAATAACTCATTAAAAGTAGTTTTACTAGGCGAAAAGGCGTGGTCAGCCCACTTAATTTTTCCAAACAAATCTTGTGTAAGATGATGTTTAACTATAAATTGCTCAGTTTGCGGATTATAGAAAGAGAGAAATAGATTAAGTGATTTTTGAAAATAAGCGAATTTAGATATTTTTTCTAATGTTAGTTTTCTCGCCAAATAAGTTGGCCCCAAAATCCACCAAACTTTATATCCATGCTCATAATAGCCACGCGTTCTTGCGGAAAGCTTTTCCAAAGAAATGGGGCTACATTGAAACTCAATTGCCGTCCAATGGTGATTCCAATTCACTAAAATATCTGGTCTTTGTTGTAACTCCGGTAAATAAGCTTCTAATTTAACCGCCAGATGATTTTTTCGACACCAATCAAATATTTGTGTTTTTCCTTCTAAATGAGCCTTGGTTTCTCCCTCGCTGAAAACTTCACAATTCGATCCTGCGTGATGGGCAAAATGCGACAACCGCATTTGACCATGCCTTAAAATCACAGCCTCCCCACATCCAGGACAAGTATATTTACTATTACGCCTTGCATCAACTGCCAGCACGCTTTGATTATTCTTATTTGCAACAAACATTTTGCCATCTCCCCCTACTTTTAAAATACGTAAGAAGCTGGTAAAACTTTTTCAAAACAAAAAAACTGATCTAAGCTTAAAAGCTAAGACCAGTATATTTACTTAAAATAGTGGCGCGTAAGTTCAAGGGCGCTCTGACTCATGATTTCTTTACCATGTTCATGCAAAACATCTGCTGTAACCTCAGAAGCATCCGCATATTCATAGGCAATTGCAAGTTCATTTTTGACAGTTTCCGGACTAGATTCGTCAACGAAAAAGATCAAATCTAAATAATACTCATCCCTATATTTAAACAGATTAGATGCTGCACTCTCGAGTCGCAAAACCCGAGCAATCTCAGGCATGCTTTCAAAGTTTGGTAATTTCAAAACAAACTCTTGCGTATTCGTATCTGGATCATTAAGATAGGGATCCAAATCAGCTGGACTAGAATCCTTTGTGGACTCTACCTTCTTTTTGCTTTCGTCATCATGTTGCATTAACTGATGCTTAATGAACTCAGAAACATCATCTTCATTGTTAATATTAAATGTATTACTATCAGCATTTACCTTTGAATTACCCTTCATATCAGAATTTTTACTAATAAAAAGTTCTAACCCATTTTGATTAGGTAACACCTGGAAAGTCACAGCATCATTTTCTTGAAATTGATGATCCGTATCGACCTCTTGTAAAATGCTGTAGAAAAAATCTTCTATCTGCTTATGACTGCCTAACAAATCAAGAACGGTAATGCCACGCTCGCTTAGATCCTCATTACCAATTACAACTCGAATTGTGTCATCATTAATTCGTTCCATTTCCATGGGTCGCACCTCCAGCTTCTCGTTACTTTTATCTGCTGTGTGTCACAACAGAATCTAACTAAAAAAATAGATTCATGGATATTATCCCACAAATCTAACTTTTTGCAATTAACCTGCCCTTAATTCTAAAGATCAGCTAAACGTTGTGCTTCGCGAAGCTCGTATGCCCGAACATCCCGTGGTAAGAATCGACGAATCTCATCTTCATTGTACCCAACTTGAAGACGTTTCTCATCTAAAATAATTGGTCTTCTTAGTAAGCCAGGATTTTTTTGAATTAAATCAAAAAGTTTCTGTAATGGTAATTCATCAAGATTTACGTTTAGTTTTTGAAATACTTTAGAACGTTTTGAAATAATTTCTTCCGTTCCATTTTCTGTCATTCTCAGAATGGATTTAATTTCATCCATTGTCAATGGTTCGGAAAAAATATTACGTTCCTGAAATGGAATGTTATTCTCTTTGAGCCATGCACGCGCTTTTCTGCAAGATGTACAACTCGGTGAAGTATATAAAGTAACCATATTTTTTCCTCCTTAACAAATCGAACCAAATTAAGCTTTTAATAAGCAAGTTCAATCTCTTTACATAAACTATTATAACCCGCCGCGCTTTATAAATCTATAGTTTCTACAAACTTTTTTCTTACTTTTTGTAAATTACTATTGAACACTATCGGATATTCTGTGGATGTAGTATGAATCTATGGACACGATTTAGTATAATGCCATTATAGGAAGGATCGTGTTCTGATGTCTAAACAGAAATACTCAGTTGATTTCAAAAAAATGATCGTTAAACTCTACCAGGATGGCACCTCGGTAGTTGAGCTTACAAATGAATATGGTATTGCAAATGTCACTATTTACAAATGGATCAATTTATACAAAGAGGACAAAGAAACTGGTGCCTCGAAAGCTGATATTTTAGCGCTACAGAAGCGTCTTAATCGGCTTGAAAGTGAGAATGATATCTTAAAAAAAGCCTTAACCATATTCGCCAAAAAGTAAGCTCGGAAGATTGGCAAGCCGCAATCAAACCAAATCTAAAGCAACATCGCATTAAGGAGATCTGTCAGGTACTACAAGTCCCTCGTTCCACGTATTATGATCAACAGAATCATTATATCTCACCACAAGCAGAACATCGAAAGACGCTCTGCCAAGCGATCAAGCGCATTTATTATAATCACCGTCGGGTCTATGGCGCTCCTAAGATTTTAAAGGAATTGAAAAAAGAGGGACTAGCCGCAAGCATCAAGTTAGTTCAGCGTTTAATGCGCCAAATGGAACTTAAATCGATCACCCTAAAGAAGTGGCATTACCAACAAGCAAATAATATCGACGAAGCGAATTATCCGAACCTGCTCGCTCAGGATTTTAGCACGACAGCACCAAATCAAAAATGGTGTGCCGATATCACTTACGTTCACACCAAAGCTGATGGCTGGTGTTATTTATCAAGCATCCAGGATCTGTATTCACGTAAAATCATTGCCCACAAGTTGAGTCGTCACATGACTGCCGATCTAGTGCTCGACACTTTAAAACAAGCTTTTGAAACCAGAAAAGTAACAGACCAGTTGATCATTCATACCGATTTAGGCAGTCAATACCGCAGCACCACCTTTGAAGAACTTCTACGACAACGCCATATCCAGCACTCTTATAGCAAGCGCGGTTGTCCATATGACAATTCAGTTCTGGAGTCATTCCATGCCAGCTTAAAAAAAGAGGAAGTTTATCAGACCCATTACCAAAATTTTGATGAAGCAAATGTGGCTTTATTTAGCTACATTGAGAGCTTTTACAACAATGATCGGATTCATAGTGCCATTGATTATTTAACCCCGAATGAAAAGGAAGAATTAGTCGCTTAAATTATACATAAACGTGTCCGGATTCTTGACTCAGATCCACTGTTTCATACCTAGTTAATATATAACATATTAATCTTTAACGTTAATTTATTCAATAAGTCTTCTTAATTAAATTCTTATTGAAGACAATAATTATACATAATAACAAAAAGCACATAAAAGAACGGTCAAATCGTTTAAATGTAAACTATACCAATTTGCAAATTAGGCGGCTAAATCTGATATGTTCGGAGTTTATGTGCACGTTCCACTTGAACACTTGTTCCCGCACTAGTTTGGGCTTCTTGCACTAATGTGTCTAAGCTACCTTCTTGGGGAAGATGCGTTAAGAGAAGGCGTTTGGAATGTGCTAGTTTTGCTAAGTCTCCAGACTCAGCTGACGTCATGTGCCATTTTTTTCCTGTTTTGTCTGCATAAAAATTTGTGTCTGTCATCAACATATCGGCATTTTGCGCAAAACTTACTAAACCAGAAAAATAAGCTGTATCAGAAGTAAAAACGAGCACTTTCTGCGAAACTTTTTCAACAAGTTTAATTGCAAAAGCCGGAACCGGATGCTGTGTTTTCATAAAAGTTAATTCGAAAGGCCCTAAATCTAAGGTCTGATCTTCACTATAAGCCTTTCCAACCGTTGAGTTTGGCCAGGTTAATGCACCAAAATTTAACGGATCCTGAGTATGTCCATAGATTGGTAAAACTGCTTCCTTTTTTGAACCGTTCTTCAACTGCCAATAATACTGAAGAACACCAACATCCGCCGTATGGTCATGGTGATAATGAGATAACAAAACAGCGTCCAATTGTAAGGGATCAAGAACCTTTTCCAGCGTCAGTAAAGCTTCACTTCCACAGTCTAAGAGGAGATTATAGCCTCCAGATTGGATCAAATATGAACTAGTCCCAACATTGTTCCAAGGATACCCACCATAATAACCTAACACCGTTAATTTCAATTTATACGCCCCTCTCGTTTACTTTTAGATTATGCTTTTCACCTGCGTCCCGCAAGTAATTAACCGTTTCCTATACTTAATTTAACATATCAGGCTCAAAAAAGAAAACCTTTTCATATTTTTTTGCTAACAAGGTATAATGAAAGTGTAAGTTAAGTATTGATGCTTAAATAATTAAGTATGACATAAGAGGAGGGAATTATAATGCTTAAAACAATTTCATCAACTTTCGGAAGCTGGCCGGTTCTTAACCAAATCGAAAAAAATAATCCAGAACATAAATTTATTACCCTTTCTAGTTCAGCAATCAAAAATGATTTTCAATTATTAGACATTTCCGATAAACCATCCGTTTTTGCTAATCCACTAATTTATAATGTGTCATTTCACGTTGGCGATTTCAGTTGGAACGGATTTTATCGTTTTGCATTTATGACCCTTTCAAAAGAGGAAATTAAAGTACTCGATGCTAAAGTCATGAGATTTACGGCATCCGGGCATCTTCCATTAGGTTTAAATGATTTATTTTTGTTACAACCTGACAAAAAACCAAATGCACGCGTTTTACTAACCATTTGGCAATTGGACTCTGACTACTCATTTTGGCGGCGGTCCAAGAGCTACGAACCTTTTAAGATATACAGTGATAGTGGCGCTTATAACTATCACGATACAAATTACAGTGCCTACCAGCTGCATAGTTTGCAACCATAGTACCTTTAGTTTGTATAAAATCATAAAAACACTCCGTAAACTCGAGCTTTTTTAGGGTCTCTGTCAAACTGTATTGGTAGAGATTTTTGAAGGCATGTTCACTTCGGTGAATGTGCTTTTTGTTTACTCATGAATTAAACTGATACGAATGAAGAAGTTATGAATATTTCGAAAACCAAAACAGCTACGCTTTAATACCTTGATTTTGCGATTAAGTCCTTCAATAGGACCGTTAGAATACGGATAACGACAACTGTTGAGCACTGCTGAGCCGTTCTTAACGAAGGTTGAAATGGTGACGTCCATTTGATTACCAGCTACTTGGTAGTTGGTAATCAAATTTTTAAATCCCGTGGCATTCTTTTGGTGGATAGCAGTTAGAATGCCTTGATAAGTTTGATACACAGTTTTGAATTCTGGAAATTCATCTAAGGCAAGGTCGATGGCGTTCTGTTGGGTCATATACTCGTTAATGCCTCGTAAATAGATAAGCTTAGTGTCATTGATTTTCTCTTCTGCCAAATGAAATAAACGCCATTGAGATTTAAGGATGCGGTAAATGCGTGAATGCTTATCTTGAAAAGTACGGATAATGCGTGTACGTACATTGTCTAGTGCACGACCAGCAAGCTGAATAATGTGGAAACGGTCAATAATCGTGACAGCGTTCGGGAATAAACGATGAATAAAGCTGGCATATTCGGCGTTCATATCAATAGTAATTGTTTGAACTTTCGCACGTTCTTGAACTGAATAACGAGCTTCAAAGTAATCAATGATATCCTTACTGAGACGATCTTCGAGGGTCACAATGCGGCGATGACTAACGGCATCGCAACAGTTAAAGGACATTAGATGATTACAGGAACGAAATTCATCGAAACAAAGATTTGGTGGAAGTTGCTTAACACGGTAAGCCAAGTGAATATTTGCATTTAAAATACGTTGCACACTACTTGGTGAAATGCCACAAATTTTAGCGATTTCTTTACTGGTCAGCATGTCACGAGCTAGCACAATGACCTGATGTTTAACATTGTGGGTAAAAGTTTCATTACGTCTAACGAGGTTAGTTTTAGCTCCACAGGTTTTTAAACAATGTTGGCATTGATATCTTTGTCTTCTTAGCTGCATTTCATAACGTCCGCCTGATAAGGTTCCCAACCTTAGATGACTAACGTGGGTACCGTTTTTAATTAGACTTTTATGGCCACAATGGGGACATTTCACAAGCTGATAAGAAAGGTTGGCGTGAACGACATGAATTCGTTGTCCATTCGGGCAACGTTTCTTGGTAACACCAGTTACGGTTATATTTGGGTCTGTCATTTCAAACAAGCTTAAGATAGAATTAGTTAGGGACATCTGTTTTTCCTCTTTTCGATTTTGTTTGGTGATTAAATCGTAGCACAAAGAGGACAGATGTCCTTTTAATTTTCAAAATAAAAACTGGTATCAGTTATTCACCAATACCAGAAAGTGTAGACCCCTTTTTTAAAAAGTCCAAGTGTCCGAAGTGTTTTTATTTATTTTACTTTTAAGGTCATCGCATTGATTGCTACGATAATTGTGCTTAATGACATAATAGCTGCCCCAACCATCGGGTCAAGCATAAACCCAATGGGAGCTAAAACTCCTGCAGCAAGTGGCAATGCAATCAAATTATATCCTGCGCCCCACCATAAATTTTGCATCATTTTTTTATGTGTGTTTTTAGCTAATTTAATGAAACTAACAATATCCATCGGGTCGCTCTTCACTAATATAATATCAGCTGATTCAATGGCGACATCTGTTCCAGAACCAATAGCAATTCCAATATTGGCCTTTGCTAAACTTGGCGCGTCGTTTACGCCATCTCCTACCATCATCACTTGATCTCCTCGTCCCTGATACTCACCAATTATTTTTTGTTTATCTTCTGGATGCAACTGTGCACGATAAGTGGTGATTCCTAGCTGATCCGCTACTACTTTCGCGGTTTCTTCATTATCTCCAGTCAACATAACCGGTTCACTACGCATATCCTTGAATGTTTGAATTGCCTGCTTCGCACTAGGCTTAATCAGATCTCCTTCAGCAACCATTCCCACAACAACCTCTTCAGAAATTAGATAGGCGACTGAATTTCCTTCACTAGCCCACTTTTTAAATGAATCTACGTTGTAACTTAACTTCTGTTCTTCCAAATACATTGCAGAAACAATTTTATAAGTTTGACCTTCAACTGTCCCCTGTAACCCAACGCCAGTCAGCTGGGTCGCATTTTGAGCCTGCGCTACAGTTAATTTCTGTTGCTTTGCTTCATTTAAAATACCAATTGCCATTGGATGACTAGATCCATTTTCTAAACTAGCCATAATTTGAAGCATCTGATTGTCACTTAAATCATTTTGATAACTCTCAAAATGACGAACCTTAAATAATCCTTCAGTTAAAGTGCCAGTTTTGTCCATCAGAACGTACTTAATTTTTTTAATTGATTCCATCGCATCTCGATTGCGTATTAGAAGGCCATGATTGGCCGCCAGTGCCGTGCTACGAGCAGTGACTAGTGGAACTGCTAAACCTAATGAATGTGGACAGGCGATGATTAGAACCGTCACAGTAATGGACAGACCAACAGATAACCCATTAAAAGCGGTCCACACTGTAAAAGCAATAATTCCGATGATTAAAGCTGCATAGAATAGCCATCCTGCTACACGGTCTGCTGTATTTTCAATTTTAGATTTATTTTGTTGGGCGTCGGCAACCATCTTTTGTACTTGCGCAAGATAACTCGTTTCGCCTGTCCCGGTGACTTTAAACTCAAATGTACCATCACCATTAATTGAACCGCCAATGACTTTATCCTTCGCAACTTTTTCGACCTGTTTTGCCTCGCCCGTAACCATTGCTTCATTTATCGTGGATTTCCCTGAAATGATAACCCCGTCTGCAGGAACTTTTTCTCCAGCACGAACCTGTAAAGTTTCTCCATTTTGAATATCCATAATCTTGACATCGCGCAGTTTCTCATTTTCGACAAGATGGGCTTTATCTGGCAATAGCTTTCCTAAGGCATCCACGGCACTACCGGCTCGGCTAACTGTATTCATTTCAATCCAGTGACCTAAAAGCATAATTACGATTAGCGTAGATAATTCCCAAAAGAAACTCTCTTTTTGTGGTTGAATATTCAAAATATCGTTTGCGATAAAAGCATATATACTATATATATATGAAACCGAAATTCCTAAAGCGATCAGCATCATCATTGCCGGTTTACGCTCTTGCAACTCACCTTTTGCACCACTGAAAAATGGTTTTCCTCCATAGAAAAATAAAATCGTAGCTAACCCTGCGACAATCCAGTTGGATCCAGTAAAACTAAATTGAAAAGGTAAATCCATTCCCATCATTGGACTCATTAAAATGATTGGAATCGTCAAAATAAGTGACACCCAGAATTTTTGTTTTAAATTACCCATATGCATCATATGTCCACCATGATTCATGGTATCGTGATCCATATTCATATCCATCATATCGTCATTCATTTTGTTAACTCCTCCTCTGGTATACAGTTACATGCTACTTGGTCAGGTGCCGTTTGCAATTTATCATTAAGAACCTTTTGAAGATTCTGGATATCGGTTTTACTTAATTGAATCTCTTGAATAAGTTGCGCTAAAACTTTTCCGTTCTTCATAGCACACATATTTTGAAAAAGTCTATTTGCTTCTTGTTGCATAGCGTTCCGCTCAGATATTGCACACTGATAAGTATTTGTGTGTCCATCTTTTGTTGCTGTCAACATTCCTTTTTGCACTAACCGACCAATTAAAGTCTTGACCGTTGATGCCTTCCATGGACGTTTTCTAACTAATAATTGAATGATTTCACTGCTAGTTGCTTTTCCTAAGGTCCAAACAATTCGCATTACTTCCCATTCGGAAGTAGTAATAGCTAAATCCTCGGTCATAATATCTCCTTCGTTTACAAATGTAATCTACAAATATAAGATTACATTTGTAAACAAAAAATGTCAAGGCCGTTGTTCATAAATACTTATTTATTTGTGCTATGATTAATTCATTACAATATACAAAGAAAGGTTCAATATGAAAATAAAAATTAGTCGCCCGCTTATTATAAATATGATTCTCGATTTATTATTTGGTATCTTTTTTATTTATTACTTGCAAAGCGATACGGTTAGCTCGTCTTCCGGATATCGCTGGCTGATTACTGCATTTGCTGCTTATGATTTTACGGATATCATTATGAGTATTAGGAAAATAATTCTTGAAAATAAAAAAAATAAGAAGTAGAATTCAGTGCTTGAATTCTACTTCTTTTTCTTTTGTATCGTCTGTACATGCTTGGTTAATAAAATTATTTCTAAACAAAAAAACGATTTCTCCCATTAAAACAGGAAAAATCGTTTTACAACGTATGGTCTAAACCAAGGCGGTAACCGGATTTGAACCGGTGATGAAGGTTTTGCAGACCTCTGCCTTACCACTTGGCTATACCGCCATTACTTTCAGTTGCAAAATTACCAACGCTTAACAGATTATCACAGCGACGGCTTTTTGTAAAGGTATGGTTTGACCAAAGATTACCTATCAGAGCCTTCTTTTAGTTGTCCTTACCTGGTTTACTTGCCTTTTTGATTTTGAGCATACTTTATAAAAAATAATCAAACCTGCTACAATTGTTACCCAGAATATCCATAATGCTATCGAAATTTTATTAAAAAATAATTCCGATTATAAAAGCAAGTGAAACTGCAAAATATGCATTACGAAAAATAAAGCAGGCCAACCGAAAAATCCTAATACCAGAATACCAACTATAATTCCACTGACCATAAAAATGCACTTCTTTCGATTTCATTTTTTATATCTTAATTATACAACTAAGTACTGATGTAAAGGCATTTTAGGTCGATAGAAGAAGAAAAAACGAAATTAAATTACTACCAACATGTGCAAAAATTACGTAACTTACTTTTTTCTCGTTGCAATAAATGAATTGAAGCCACAGGCTCATAACTCACTAAATATACTGAATGTAGTATTGATTATTTAACACCAAATAACAAAAAAGTTAGCCGCTTAAATTAGACATAAACGTGTCCAGATTCTTGACTTAAGCCCATTTATTATACAGCTATAGCAACTGAATATTTTGAAAAGCCCTTAATGTATCAAATCAATCTCTTGCGGAATATAACCAATTACTTGGTTGTGAAAAAATAATTCATTTTAATTTAGTTCCGTAAAACTTTTACTCAGAAAACTAATGTCGCCTTCACAGGAACACGCTATCAATCCCGCAAGTTTTCAGTAATGTCGATTCCACGCTTCCGATTCACCAACAATTATGACGTTTTCTCATCCCTCAACATTTAAATTAAGATCTTTATAAAATGATCTTATCACCATTTGACTTTTTTAATTAAGATATCCAAAACTTTTTTCTCACGCTTACCACTTCGAAAACTTCTTCCTGCTGCTAACTTTATAGGATGAAAATTCAGAAAATTTTGATTCACACAGTGTTTCGTAACTGGAAAAGCATCTTGATCGGTATTCAGGAAACACTTGTATCCCAGTTTTACTATCGAATTTTAATGATGTTATTTGTCCATGAACTAGGATACAAACGTAATAGTTCTTTGCTGTCCCGCTGTCACTTTCAAAACACTGTATACGCTGGATTTCTCCAAGCATTTATCATTGGTCTACCTTCTCGCTCGAGACTCCTGATCATTGCCTGGAAGTTATTGGCATCATCTATGGAATTGGCTATGACGCCAATTAATAATGGTTCACTGTATCGTAATACTAATGAGTCGTCCGCACTTTTTATGGGAGTATCACCTATTCATTACCGTGCGGTATAGACCGCAATTTAAAATTATCCATCACTTCTTGCAAGATGTGGGCGTTTTTTAATCAATTTCATAAAAACTATTCCTATATTCGCATATTATAAGGAATCATTCGAAAAGGATTTAAATCGAAAACATTTTACAAAAAAATGGACACTTATTAAGTCCTTCTACGGAAAAATAAATGTATCATTTTAAAAGTCGCACTTAAAGACTCCAAAATAACATTGCTGACACAAAAGTATATTAAAAAATTCAAAATGTTCACAAAATAGCCACTATTTCAAATTAAGTGAAAATAACAAACATGATGGTGGTATTATGGTCGGTAGTTCTAACTTTTTAAAGGAAGGTGATTTCATTGGTTGAAAGATTAACTGGAGTTGTGGCTTTATTGTTGGCAATATGGCAATTCTATTCTGTTTACAGGACATTTAGGCACTTAAAGCAGCATGGCGGAAAGGAGACCTCTTCATTTATTTTAGTATCCTTATGGAGCGCTGCTTTCTTTGGCCTCATTATGGTTTTTATTGGTTTTATGCTGATGCTAAAGCAATTTTAAATTAATTTAAAATTGCTTGTGAATCTTTATGTGGAAGAGTGTATAACGCGGTTGATGAAGGTAGTGAGCGTCTTAAGAGCACGTTATTTTTGTTGGTGTGTTTTCGAAGTCTATGTAATCGTTTGCATTCAAAGACTTTTACTGTTTTTAGTAATAATAATCTCGATTTTACTATAATTAGTACAGGAGATAAATATTATGAAAAGCTTAGATAAAGTTTCTAAACTGGGTGTAGAATTATCAGAAAATGATTTGAAGACTATCGAAGGTAGAACGAGCTACAAAAATAAATGGTGGTATAAGACTCTTACCGCAATCAGAAAAGTAGCCGAAGAAGGATCCGACCTTTGGCAATTAAAATTTCCGTAGAATTCTGAAGTTGGTAATTTAAAAAAAGACTTTGAGGCGATGAATTGGTTTGTTACTAACAATTTATCGCCTTTTATTTGAATGAATGGTAGTGAAATTATAAACATGATTAAATTTAAAAGGACTCAGGACAGTGAGTACACTGGATTTAAGTCAAGAATCTGGACACGTTTATGTATAATTTAAGCAACTAATTTTTCTTTTTCATTTGGGGTTAAATAATCGATGCTGCTATGAGTCCAATTGCTATTATAAAAGCCCTCAATGTAGCTAAATAAGGCATAAGTTGCTGCTTTAAAGTTTTGATAATGATGCTGATAAACTTCTTTCTTCTTAAGACTGGCATGAAATGATTCTAAAACTGAGTTGTCATATGGACAACCAAGCCTGCTATAAGAATGGCGGATACCACGTTCCGTCAGCAGTTCTTCAAAGCTGGTGCTTCGATATTGGCTCCCTAAATCGGTATGCACAATCAGCTTATCCGTGATTGTTCTAGTTTCAAAAGCTTGTTGTAAAGTATCGTTCACAAGATTGGCAGTCATATGGCGACTCAGTTTGTGGGCAATAATCTTACGTGAATATAGGTCTTGAATGCTTGATAAATAACACCAGCCATCAGCTTTGGTGTGAATATAAGTAATATCAGCCCACCACTTCTGATTGGGAGCTGTTTTACTAAAATCTTGTGAAAGAATATTTGGATAATCAAAGTTATCAAGGTCATTTGCCTGTTGGTAATGCCATTTTTTACGCGTAATTAATTTGAGTTCCATTCTTCGCATCAAACGTTGCACTAATTTAATACTGACGCTTTTACCTTCTTTATGGAGTTCTTTTAGAATTTTAGGATTCCATCCTGATAGAGTTTGACAATCATTTTCTTGAAATCAACTGAGTATTTCTGCTTTGGTCATAAAAACACGATCCTTCCTATAATGGAATTATACTAAATCGTGTCCATGAATTCATACTACATTCAATCCTACTTGAAAAACCAACGTTAACTCCAAAGTGTGCCTAGGATTGAAATTATCCACAATGGTACCAATAATCGCACCAAACATAATTACAGGCAATGTTTGTAAAATTGTCATGATTCCCATATATGAAGCTGATTTTGTAATTGCATAAACAATCATTGGGATCGCAAGGTAATAAAAGTTTTGACCAATACTGTTTAATCCATAAAAGAATATAAATGATTTCTTATTCATTTTTCGACATTTTAAGTTTATCGGATTTGATATGTCTTAACTTTTGAATAAACAACGCGATTAACATTAGAATTACAACCACGCCTCTAAAACTGGCCAACCAAGTCCAAAGGGTTAATATCCCTAATGATTTTAAAAACGGCCAAAGCAGACATCCCAAAAGTGCGAAAAACAATCCTCCTCTCATATTGTTTTTCAGTGCATATGCATTAGGCTGTATAGTTGAAGTTGCAATCATTATTACCAATAAAAAGAGTGACAATCCAACACTATTACTAAGCTTATATTTAGAAAGAACAAATATTAATAACATATACATTCCAAAGAAAATACCATGGAAAACAAATGCACCATACCGTTTTTCTTCATCAATTTTTTGTGCTCTAATCCAACCCTGTAAATCAACGAATGGACTACACATCAGAAGAGCACCTGCATAAAATGACCACGATACATCTTGGCTTTTTCCAAAAAAGTGTTCAACTGTATTGCCTGGTCCTTTGGGAATCAATATGATAATTACCGCGAGAAACACGAATACAATCAACCACTGAACCACATTACTATACAATACAACGTTAAACAGATTATGATATACACTTAAGACAAAAACTGTTCCACATACCATTGTGATAAAAGTAGCCACGGTTGAAGAAATTCCAACTAACGTCCCCATTTGATAAATGGCCTGTAAATTTATTATAATCGAAAAAAACTGAACTATTAGTACAAAATATAACAATAAACGATTTTTTTCTAACATTTTCTTTAGCTCTATTAAGTTTTTAAATAATAACCCAAATACGGGAACTGCAATGGTGTTGAAAAAAGCCCACACTGCAAATGGTACAATGCCTTTTCCTTGTATTAAGGTGTAAGTAAGTAGAAAGGAAACTCCCCACGCCCAACTTGCTGCTGAACTCAATCCTAAGCTAATCGTTCGTCCCATAATCATTCATCTCCAATTCAACTTTTTTTTATCATGAGTAGCTAAGTCTTCTAATTCTGCAGTCCTTCTTTTCATCTCGTATTCTCCAAGAACCATGAAATAGTCAAATGAATCACAATACGCTCTTTTCTTTGAACGTGAAATCGAATAAGGTGCATCATCTTCGATAAATTCAATTCCTAATGAAACACAAGAACGGAGGTTTTCTAACATCAAATAAAAATCCTCTTTTTTGATATGTCCCATTTTTACTAATGCTCGTTTGGGTAAGTCTTTTCCAACGTAATTGTCTAGTACTGCTTCTAAACAGATTGCAACCCCGCCACATTGGGAGGAATATCCAAGAATCTTTGATGAAAATTCACTATCATTACCACCATCTAAAAATGGACTACCAGAAGTATCTAAACACTTATAATATCTGTTTTCAAAAATTTCGGAACCACGAAAATCAAAAAAATTAAACGTTGTGTCTAGTTTCACCCCTAAAATTTTTAAACGCTCTTGCAAATTCTTAAATCTAATAAGAAAAACCGACAAATTATGGACCTGACAATACTCGATTAGTTCATTAGTTGTTAAAGCTTGGTTAAAATATGCAAATTTTAAAAATTCGATAGATTTCTTTGGTAACTTCAATGTTTTTGTTAAATAAGTTAGTGGATCACTTTCCATTCGAATCTTGTAAAGCACTTCTTTGTAATCACCAAAGTCTAGTAAAATATTCTTCCATATCGCAAAGTCATTGACACTAATCTTGTAGTTAGGTTTTATATTATTTATGATTTTATCTAGAATTAACAAAACGTTTATTTCTATGTCCTCTGGACTATTTGCACCAACGATTTCAAAACAATATTGTGAAAACTCTCTTCGTTTTTTATTACGTCGAAAAACTTTTATGTTTGAGCATATTTTTTTTGATTTTCTATAGTACCTTGCATAATAGAAACGCAATATAGACAAAGTCGAGTCAGACGTTAGCGCGATATCTTTCCTTTTTTGACTTTTGATTTCATATATTTTGCCCTTAGCTGCTTTTGCAAACTGGCTAAGTTCACTGTACATAAAAGGAGAGGTCTTAATCATTTCAAAACCACAAGATCTAGCAATACTTTCCAACATATATAAGATTTCTAAATATTTCGTATAATGTTTTTCATCTATGTCATAAGTGCCACGTGGATAATTTAAAATAGCATTTCTAGTGTTTTTTCTCATATGATTTATCTCTTAATCTTTCCAGTAATCGTAGATTCAAAAGCATTTACAAATTTAATTTTTTTCGGTCGATAGTAGGCCGTAAGAGTGCTGTTTATATATTGAACAATACTGTTGTGGTAGTCTGCATTTGCAATAACTTCAAGATTAAAATTTTCTCCGTAGATAACATCTGGAATTCTTTTTGCATACGCTGCTTCTACATGTTCGTCTTCCAAAATAATTTTTTCAATTTCAAATGGATTAATCTTCACCCCCCCTTTATTGATGGTAAGAGTTTTTCGTGAAAGAACATGGAGATCTCCATCGTCGTCAATATACCCTAGATCACCGGTATTGATCCAATGGTCCTCCTGATCTAAAGTTGTTGGATAATATCCATTCATAATTCTGGGCGACGAAATTAATATTTCTCCAATACCATCTATGCTTTTGTTCTTAATTATCACTTGAATATTGTTTAAAGGCTTTCCGACAGAGTCCATCCTATTAAAATCTCTTCCATAGTATAAAGTACAAACTGCCGTGGTTTCCACCATGCCATAAGCATTTGCAATTGAAGTGTTTCGTAGGGTTGACAACAAACGTTTAGTATTGTGCACGTTTAATATTTCACCACCACTAATAATGCACCGTAAATTTCTTAATGGGCGAATTGTCGTACTATATTGCCGTACAATTTTATTCAGCATTGTCGGTACTCCAACAGTCATTGTGGCATTATAGTAGTCTAATTCATCAAAGAAATGTTCATATTCCATTTTCCTTTTCAGTATAATTTTTCCCTTAGAGAATAGTACAATAAGCGCACTCCAAAACGATTGAATAAAAGAAATATGAGTATACATCAAAAGACAATCTAGATTAGAAACTTCTAGAGCCTCCATCATAGTTGAAAAAAGTTGCTCTAATGCCACTTTTTTTAGAACTGCTGCCTTTGATCGACCAGTAGTACCAGAGGTGAAAAATATCATAGGACAGTTCACTAATTGCGCAGAGTACTTTTTATTGATGAGATTGCTTTCCTTTAAATTAGAATATAAGTCATCGATATAAATGATAGGTACTTTTAGTCTGCCACTTTCTAGTTCTTTGTTATCTGTAATAATAAGATCCACGTCTGCTAATGAACATAAATATTCTCTATTTTCTGCTGGCAACTTAGGATGAATTGGCACAACAACCTTATTCGATGCTAATAGATTAAGTATTACATTTAAAACTTGTTCAGTATTTTCACCAATCACGGCAACACGCCTTTGCTTTATTGTAAGCATATTCATTGGAAAAATTTCGCTTTGTTTATTATCAGATAATAATCTTTCAATCTCTTTTTCTAGCTGCATTTTTTTGCCTTCTCCTCAAAATTATGGATTCTCCACATGATCTATAAGAAATTTATTAAAATTTAATTTATAGGGACAATAATCACTAAAACTCAAGATTATTCCTTTTCTTCGAAATTTATCCCGTAACTTTTCAGTTGTGTAAGTTGTGCATCCTTGAATCATCCTTTTTTTTAAGTCAATCACTGTGCCTCCTCTCATTAACGAATCGTGAAGAAGCTTAGTACTACCTTCGAAGAAAACAAGAATACTGTTGAAATTCGGAACTTTTTGACCTTTATAATAATAGTAGTAATAAATATCCTGCTTTCCAGACCAAAAATGATTAAATTTATTAATAGCTTCGCCTCCAACACCTAGTCCTTCAGAAATGGCATTAATGATTAAAGAGGAACGCTGTACTGAATCAAGTCGTATCTTGCTTCTTTTAATCACCCTTGCTGGAATCCCGGCAACCAATGAATCTTTTGCCACATTATGGGTAACTATTGCATTGGCGGCTACAGTAACTCCATTTTGAATAGTGATATTTGGCATAACCATAGCTCTCGTTAAGATAGAAACATTTTTCCCTACCACAACCCCGTGTTGCTCAGCATAATATCCTTCAGTAATCGGCTGACCATTTCCTGCACCGTGCGTATAAATTGCTGTTTCCACACCGAGGCCTCCATACCCTTTAAGTACTACTTTGGAGCTCAAGTTAATGGTCGACCGTGGCCCAATAAATTGATGATCCCCAATGAACAGATTCCCCTGGCTTTGATTCCATCCACCTTCTCCAATTTTCACTTGTTCATTACACCAAAGTTCCTTACCAATTTGAATATTGTTGGCACGAAAAATGCATTGTCGACTAATTTTGGAACGCTTTCCGACTTCAAACAAATAGTTACAAAAAACTATTGTTTCAGCGTAAAACAAACAGTTCTCACCCACTCTAATCTTATTTGCAGTAATTGTGACGTGCCTTCCAATAACCGTATAAGCACCAATATTAATATGTTGTGCAGTAATTCGACAACCAATACACAAAATAACTTTCTTACCGACTTGAGCTCCGTGTATACGTAACCAAATTTTATAGAGAACAGAATAAATATAATCGCTTGCGTTAATTGTTCCTTTTACTTTCATAAGCCAAACCTCTTTACAAAAAAATAGGTACAACATTACTAGTAATGCCATTATCACCAACCGTGTAAACCACTGCATCGTATAATTTTCTTGGTGTATTCTTACTGTAAGAAAAAGAAAATACACTTGGTTCAGTGGGATTATCTATAGCCAAGATTTTATATCTTTCTCCTTCAATGACCCCACAGCCGATTACTGTTTCTGAAGAGGATGATTCCTTATGATTAAGCACAGCTGTCACTTGTATTACTTCATCATGATTCCTAACCTCTCTTTTAATAGTCAAAGATGAAGTATGAGATTCAAAATCAGTAACGGTACCACAGTCATGACACTTATAGCATGTTCTTAGTAGTTTTGTCGGAACAATTTCAAAGCGCTCTTGATATAGTTTTTTCCCACAGTACGGACATTTTTTTTTATTTAAATACATATGATCATACATCTTCGCATCTTCGTGATAGTATTCCGAAAACTGATAGTTTCCAGCATTTGTCTCTTTTACTAATTCAGATGCTACCCTGACAAAAATACTTTTTTTTCGTCGACGCAACTGGAACAAGTTTTCCTTGAGAACTCTCATGTCAAGTTTGTGAATATTTTGAATATTGACAGATCTTAATGCAGAAATATTTTGCTCTCGAAAATTATAAATATAATTTGAAATTTTACGAGCAGTAATTCCGTACCATCTCAAGTTGCTAAGGGAATTGATTATTAAAAAGTTTTTTTCAATTTCCCTCCTAGCTTTGACTAATAGATTGATTCGATCCAGATTGTCTTGAACAGCCCTTTGAATTTTTTCTGGTTTCCGCGTATATAAAGTAAATTCTGGATCTCCTACAATATGGTATGTCCGTGCATCAAATTGGTATACATCTGCCATAAGATTTAATTTCTTTACTGCTTCACCAACTGTACATCCAGAAGTAAACAATTGTTCGAAAAATATATTTTCAATACTATTACCATCTCTAATTAAATTATTACCAATAGTTACAGCAGCATATCCGTTTTTAAATCCTTCAGAAATACTATCACCGAGAGAATATGCTCCACGACCAAGTGTAAACGAAGTACAAGAATTGATTAGCGCTACTTTGCATCGTATTTCATTTGCATAGACAAAGTCCTTCTTTCCGCTGTAATACTCCGGATGCCTTTTCCAGTGAGGAATGTATCCGATTTTATTTTCCTCTTTAGCGGGAAAATTATTTGCACATATGTATCCGTTATAAATGAAGTTGTGTTCTTCTCTTCCATGTCCTTGAAAAGAAAATATATCCATATTGTTTCCATATGGAAACTTTCCAACTGTGGCGTCAAAAAAGTCAAAGTGTTTACTCTCTTTCATACCACTATTGTGAGCAATTAAATAATTACTACAATGTTTCATCTTAGGGTAAGCAATTAACTTAAAGATTTGGAAACTTAGATCAATCCTATTCTCATAGCTGATTACACCATAAGCTGTTAAGTCAGAGCACATGGTGTCAGTTAAAATATCCATTTCCTGAAGATCAGAATCCGACATATTTGAGCCATTAACCACAAAGGTAACATATTTTTTATTTCGTAAGCACTCCGAAAATTCATCAGATTTCAAGTCTGACAACCGAGATACACTAATAAATTTTGACCTTTTATAATAACTGTATGCCTCCGAAATTTCCTTTATGTCCTCTTCTGCTCCAATGTTGACCATTAGAGAGTCTGTTCGAATTAAACTTTTTTTTTCCTGAAATTTACTATCACTTTCATCGATGATTTGAAAGTCCCCTTCTTGACAAATTCTTGTAAATTTAGCGTTAACTAAAGACCCCTTCAAAATTGCAAGATCCCCAGCTTTAAGTGCCTTGAGATAGTTATGGAAATTCTGTGTAAGTAATGCATTCATTTAATCACGGTTCCCTTCTAGTTTGATCCATTAACCATTAATTCTAGTTCCTTTTGACTCTTCTTAATTTCCGAAAATGTTTGAGCTCCTGTGGTTTCCAAAATAAACATGTTTTTAGAACTATGTTTATTTAAAAATTCAATTGCGTCAATAACATCACGGTCCTGATACTCAAAATTAATTCCAAACTCAGTTGCATTAAAATTACGAAATGATACATGAGAAAACAATAATCTTTTCCCCATCACCTTAGCGTATTCTAACGGCGTACTTTTCGCTTTCCATGCCGATTTAAAATCTAGTACAAAGCCCCAATTTTTGAAATTTAAAATTGATCGGAAATTGCAAGAACAAGTTAGCCACCCCGCAGGCGAAGTTGCGGGGCAAGTCAGAATATCTATTGAAGGTCAAGATAATAGCTACGCACTACATGATTTACGAATACGTGCTGCTTCAATTTGAAAAGCTTCTTTTGGGGTTTGATACTTCAAGATACGTCGCGGTAATTGGTTAAGACGACTTTCAACCATTGAAACCGTCTTGGGACCAATCGTATCTAATGAGTGTCCCTTAGGTAAATATCGTCTAATCATGCGGTTATGAGTTTCATTGGTTGCTCTTTCAAAGGAACTATACGGATGGGCATAATAGATGTCAGCTACGCCGTCTAAGACTGCATTCAAGGCTGTGAACTCCGTTCCGTTGTCAGCAGTAACAGATTTAATAAGATCACCAAATTCAGCACAAATTCCCTTAAGTGCATACGATACCGAATCAGCATCTTTGCCTTCAATCAAGCGAACAATATCATAACGAGTTTTACGTTCCGTGAAGGTCAATAATACACTTTCATGTCCACTTCGTTTACCAACTACAGTATCAATCTCAAAGTGGCCAAATTCCTTGCGTTTGTCGACCCTTTTAGGACGTTCCTCAATACTTTTACCAGCTAAACGTCGATGCTTGTTTGACCAGTGATGTTTAGTACGACGGTTAGCCTTCTCCACCAAATCAAGATTACGGATCTCTAACAATTGCGCATCGATATAGTTGTAGAGAGTTTTCGTACAAACCATCTCCGTGCGCTTAAACAGATGTTGTTGGTGGGCGAAGCCGACTGCTGCATCAGGTGACCAATCATCTTGGTGGAAATGATCATCAAAGTAAGCCAGAAAGTTAGTAACAAATTTAAATTTTAGAGGTCGATGACAGCGTTGTCGATTCGTTTGATACCGAACTTGGGCCGTATCAGGCGCATAAACGCTAAAGTACTGTTCTTTACCATTGAGTTTCTTTACCTGTTGAATGCGGCCACGCTTAAGCTCATTATTAATAGTTTGATGACAGACACCAATTTCAGCGGCAATTTAACGAGCAGATTTGCCTGCAGAAAGTAAGCCAGCAATTCTGCCTCGCTCAATTTGAGTTAAATGATGACCCTTTACGTGAGATGTGATAAGCTGTTCTTGCACCAAGACGAAAACCTCTTTCATTGTTTAGTGTGGGAACTTCAATGATACCTGATTTTTTCGTCTTGGTGTCTTTTATTTGGCCACTTTTAAAAGGTGGCTAACTTGATTATAAAATTCGCGTTAGGAATAAAAGTATACGTATCGGCTAATTTTTCACCTGCCGTCGGTACGTGCGCTTTTTCACTGTTAGCTATGGGGGTCGCTGAATCATAATCATTAACTCCCGTGGTATCATTAGTTGAACTAGTGTTAGCCGAAGTTGCGGCTCGCTTCATCACTTTAGGAGTCGTCAAACTTGTCTTAACCTGACTTGTCGAGCTACTCGTAGCTACTTCCGAAGTTGCTTGTTTAGTAACACTACTCGCACTATCAGTTTCATTGCTTGTGGATGAAGACTGTCCTCTCTGATTAGCATTGCTAACACGTGCTTCACTGACCACTGAGGTTGTCTTTTTGGAGGTAACAGCAGCCGTACTTGTCACTTGAGGAGCAGCAGTACTTGATGTTTCTTTGACCGAACTTGAACTAGCCTTTACCGCCGTATTTGGTGTAACCGTATCGGCATGTACAAAAACGGGTTGTGAAAGACCCAATATACCTGCAGTACCAACTACTACTAACGCCGCAACCCAGTTACGGCCAACCTTATAAAGTTTGTAATGTTCCTTTTCTTCATTCATAATTTAACCTCCCTAGCATAATTAAAGTGTCCCATAAAATCGCTTACATTTTTTATAGGGTCATAATAGCACCATTTATTTTCCTTTGCAATACTTTCTTCATATTTTCGTAATATTTCTGTCATTTTAAATTCTAAATTAATTCAAAAACAGAGTCAGAAAGATTTTTCTAACTCTGCTTCATTATATAAGGGAACATAATTTAGATTTATCGTTGCCTTTGTAGCTTTTTTTGTGTCGTATCCTTAACAGTGTCCACGAAACTTTCATAATTAGTACCCAATTGATCTTGTAACCAATTAATTTGATTATGTGGTGGGATCGTAAAGAAACGTCCACGTTCTTCTCGAATGTTCTGTTTAATTTGATTGAAAGTTGTTGTATCAGTATCTATTTGACCCAGTGTACCTAAAAAGGCATCCTCAACAGTTTGCATAAATGCATTTTGATCTAACTGATCATTATTAAATAAAACCGGTTGTCGATTTAAGTCATTGTTCATAGCAATCATTGCATCGTCATCTGTGCCTACATCATAGGCATTATCTGCATCAATGTCCTGTAATTGCGATTCCAGTACTTCATTATAGTCAAAACTGACATCCGCTAAATTCAATCCCAAATGAGGAGTTTCTACTGGAATATCACCCATTGTCATATCGCTTTTAAACGTATGATTCAAGAACATCCATCGCGAAGGAATTAGATATTTTCTTAAAACATTGTAAATCGGTGATGGTTTAACTCGGCGATGATGCTTATCCCGTCTTGTTGTAGCCCTTAGCACCAGCATTTCACCATCTTTGAAATCCATCAATTCATTAGGCTCAAAAATACTTTGACCGATTCGTTGATCCGACAAGTTTCCACGATTTAAGTTCTGTAAATCTCCCGAAAGGTTTTTCACATTAACCGTGCGTTTCCCCACAATTTTACTGATCATTTCTGCGGTTGTCGTTGAGTTGGTCAGAATGTAAAAAATATTTGCACAATTTGACTGAATTGTAGCCGCACCTTCTTTACCATAATTATCAGAAAGTTGTTCCAAGTTTTGAACAATAATTTCAAACAAAATATTTTGTCCAAGCCCAATAGATACTTTAGTAGGCATATTTGGAATTGGAGGCAAATTACCAAACTCATCTAGTAGGAAGTGAATACGATTAAACGTTTTACGACCGCTACTCAACGCCATATCATAGTTTAAATTAAAGGTTTGATCAACCAGAAACGAAACTAATACATTATAGGCCGGATTATGAGGTGGCGTAACTAGGAACAATGCAGTTGGCTGTTCGGAATATTCACACTCTACATTAGAAACTTCAACTCTAACCTGCGTCTTAGCACGCAAAACTAAAGGATTAACTCCGACCAGAATTGGTTTCCCTGTGTACTGATCTCTTACAGGCTTTGATGACAACCCACGTTTTTTATACGACTTGTGGCAGACCACCGTAACAAATTCACTACGCATTTCGGCAGGATTATTACGATTATCAAAGGTTATTCTGACTACAAATTCATCTGGACATTTATTTTCAATTGGATAAACTACGTAACCTTGACGATCAATTTTAACCTGTCGGCTTTCAATTTCTTTACCCTCATTTGTTAAGACATGAACCTTAGCAATCTTTGACAGATAAGGGTTTTGTTTAGGATCATTGCCACCAATTCGCACCCTAAATTGACGCGGAAATCCAATTGTATTTAAATCAATGGAATTCATACTAGTTAGTTGAGCAATATTATCTTGTTGGTAAATTTGCAACCCTTCCAACGCTGACGAATAGATTGATCCAGCCGTTTCTTTACCAGCAAAATTAGACTGCTGAAAAGCATTAAAAGCCATCTTTCGAAATGCTGCATAGGGCATTTTTTGGAAGTTTTCAAAGTATAAAGACAATTTAGATTTTTGTTCCGTTGCCAATTGCGGATCATCGACAATTTCATTATCTGCATTGACCATGACTTGATCCCCACCCATTTCATTAAGCATCAGCTGGGCGTTTCTCAACGTGACTTTTTTCCAAGAATCACTACGTTGAGCAATATCCATTAGTGCCAAAATCAGCGCATTTAACAAACTAATTGAGCTTTTAATCCAAAAGTCGTCATTGCCACCACTTTGGTGACCCGGTTTTGTATAGATGGCATTACTTACTGAGTTAATGTATTGCTGTGCTTTATCGTAGTAACCTCGTTTGGCAAAATCTACAGCAACCGCTAATGGATTATAGGACATTGAACTATTCATATCCTGTAAATTTAAAACTTGCACATTATAGTTACGCTTTCGTAACGCCACATATGCCATCTGAAAAAGCTCACCTTTCGGATCATTAATGACCATGGAAGATTTTTTTCCAGCTCTCGATAAAATGTCTGCCAAAGGATTTACAAACATCTCACCTTTACCAGATCGAGTAATCCCAATAACCAAGCTGTTAACTGTTGATTGATCAATATAATATTTACCTGAGGTTCCTTTAGAGACCAAATCCAAAGTAGTTAATTTACCAAATCTTGAAATTAATTTCGTACTTAAATCTTGAATATTGTTTGGATCCATTTTATCCATCAAGTCCAGACCTGCCGGAGTATGATTGGTCACATGACTAATTGGGACACCACCATATCCCGGGAAACTTTTATTTCGATCAGGGATTGCCTGATATTCACGCCTGATCTCATGTGGGCTTGCCAACGTTGCTTTCCCATATTCATGATAATTAATATGATGATATTTTCGCCAAATTCGGAAATCAATCCAAACCGTCAATCCAACACCAATCGCCAACATACCACGATAAATGGTTTGATACCTTTTAAGTGAATAAGTATCATGAAAAATCTTCATTGTAAATACATCATTAGTTGTCGGTGGCTTAATCCAATGACTAAGTTTAATCCCTGGAGCTAGCCATGGTAGAATCGTATGCAGCATATGAACTGTCCACATTGTAGCTACCCAGGTTAACAACGCACCAATGCCAAAGAAAACCAACAGCATGAACGGACTAGCCAACTCAAAAATACCGCGGTTTTCACTTTTTCCAATTTTATCTTTTCTCATTTCAACACTCCCATCTTCTGATATTCGTGTTAAAAATAGGCAATAAAGTTGAGAACAGAAAAAAATAGAAAGTAGAATAAAAAAACAGCTAGCATTTCAGCTAACTGTTTTAAATTTCACATTAAAGAAATTAATGAACAACTATTTTTTTATATCATTTTTCCAAGAGGTTTTCCATGATTGATTATCTACATAATTATGAACATTTCGTACCTGCTCCAATTCAACTACCACATTATTCTGTGCTTCATTATTTTCTTGAATCACAATTCCTTCATCATTATGGCCCATAACTAAACCGGTGTATGACTCCACTTCTTCATTCCTAAGAGCTAGCAGTTGTACATGGACTATGCGTTTTCTTTTCCATGCTGACAACAATAATGAACTAACCGTCTTCTGATCTTGTTTAGGAAGCAATTTTTCTTCAACCTCCGCCTTCATTTTCTTTAAAGCACTCGTATGATCAGAAAGAAAAAAGCCTCCCCATTTCAACATGCCACGATCTTTATAATCATGTTCAAAAAAATTTTCAGTTACCGACTCATCAACTCGTTCAATTATCATTACTAATCTCCTACTCTTCGAATTCCATTTCTGCCATTGAATCCTCAATATCCAATAAAGCGTCACTATTTTCGAAATATTCAATCCAATTTTCTCGTTTCTTATAAGCATCTTTTTTTAAGACACCTTTTATTTGTTCATACAAATTGTCGACCATTTTATCGTACATTCGATCAACGTCATGTTTGATCACCGCCTCATCTTTTTTCTTAGCCTTGGCACGCTCATCATTTTTTTCGTTTTCATGACCCAAAACTTTCTCATAAAAAAGTTCACTTATTCTTGAATTATGTTCTATGTAATCCTGAAATTCATTTACATTCATATTATCTACCTGTCCTTTCTCTAACGTCTTCATTATACGAACACACGTTTGCATAAGTCAATCAAAATTAACAAAAAATTTCTAAAATAAATGGGGTTTATCTAATCCTTATAAAAATTCGTTTTAAGGCACAACACTTTAATTAAGCGTATTTATACTAAAATGATTTTAAAATCTCTTCCTCGTCACTCTTTATCGTGCCATTTTATATTCGATTTGCTATATTGAAGTATTTAACTTCCCCTCTGAACTGAAATTTGAAAAATAAAACCTTACCAAAAGTTGTATTTTGCCCAGATAAATACAAATCTGCCTGTTGGTTATTTTTCTTGAAAGAAAATGATCCCATGATTTTCGGACTCATTATCATTTTTTTATTGTTGGTTATATCGCAGAACACAACAAATAATTAATCGAATCTGACTTTCTTCCGCTGTTTCCAAATAAACTGGAGCATGCGGGACCTTAACAACTGGTCCAATGCACGAGTGAAACTCATCATTTTACCAACGGAAAAATACTGTAACCAGTCTCGCATCTTTTGATAAATTTAAAAGAATATTTTGTCCGTTGATACTTCTCGACTACGCTTAGTAATATGTTTAAGTTCTTGCCTAATTCTCATCTTGGATTCTGTTGCCGGTCGTGCATAGGCCCACCACGTCCAGCTTCCAATAAGAAACCTAAGAACTTTAGTCGTAAGGGATAACCAACTCGCGTCTTCTTTTGGTTGACCGTTACTTTCAACCGACTTTCCAGAAAACTTTTCAAATTGAACACTCCTTAATTCATTTCGTTGTTAGTGGAAAAATAATCAAACAGATTTTCACCGGCCTCTATCAAATCTAGTATATGTTGTGAATCTAAAACACAAATATTCTTTGAATTCAAAAAATAAATAAATTCTAATAAATTATCCTTTAGATTATTATCTACAGTTACAACCGTATTCGTTCCATTCTTTAACTCAATTTTTAAGGTGAAGTAATCACCTGTAAAGTCAAAGGGACTTAATCTTTTTTTCGATTTATAAATAACAGCTACCTCATTTATTTCTTCATATTTGATGGTCGTAACCTCTCCTTTTTCCAAACCAATTAATTGTGCCGCCTTGATCAAACTATTCTTATGAAAACTATTTAAAATTAGACTCTTATCGGTGACTATCCAGTATGAATTAAAGCAAGTTGGTAATACGAATACCAGTCCAATTAAAAAGACAATCGCAAATAGCCAAAACGGCTGGTAACCAAAACCAGTTAATAGCTCGCTAACAAAGAAAATAACTAATATTACTAAGAGTACCCTAGTCAAAGAAATTCTATTTCCAATTCTAAAAGGTATAATTTTTTTCCAACCTTCTTTAAAGTTTTAACACTTTCATTACCTTCAATCTGGTTAATTTTTGTCAACAAATCAAGGCTGGGAAATATAGTGCCATTTCTTAAGTCCGCAACATTTTCAGGAGAAATATGCAACTTTTTTGCTAGTTCTATGTTATCCACCTTAGATTGTATAAATGCATTTCGACTATCAAACTGTTCTAACTTCATTATACTAGTGCCCCCATTCTGACATTGGCTTACGTTTTGTATCCGAGAGTGTCAAATTTTATGTGTAAATAGAAAAGCCTCTCGTCTTTTTCTTTAAAACATAGATTCTAAAGTGTCTTGAACTAAGTTGAACCCTTTATGCGATCGTTGACCAAACTTATCATTATAATCAAGAATTACGGTCATCAAAGTTCTTTCCAACGATTCTTCGTTTGGAAATTGTTCTCGTTTCTTCGTTTGTCGTTTAAATTTTTTGTTAAATGATTCGATAAGATTAGTGCTGTAAATACTAGACCGGATGGCCGGTGGAAAATCAAAACATACTAGTATTTTTTGATTCTTTAATAACTCTTGCGTAATTTTTGGATATCTTTTACGCCAACGATCAATAAAGTTGGCTAAGCTATGCTCAGCCATTCGTTTATTAGCTGCTTTATGAATTAACTTAAAGTCATTTAACACAGTCTGGCGGTCGTGAACGCGTACATGATGCGAAATATTACGACTTACATGAACTAAACATTGCTGAATTACTGCGGTTGGATAATATTTACCAACCGCGGTTTCTAGGCCAACTAATCCATCAGCGACAAACAGTAAGGTTTGTTGAACCCCACGATGTTTCAAATCTGCCAACACTTCAGACCAAACTGAACTAGACTCTGTGGGAGCTATTTTATAAGATAGAATTTCTTTATACCCATTAGGCTGAATGCCAATTGCAATATGAACTGCTTCTTTGGCAACTGTATCACGTCGTAGGGGGAGATAAGTGGCATCCAAATAAATGACGGCATATCGTTCTGATAGAGTTCGGTTCTTAAAAGCCGTAACCTGTTCATTGACTACCTTAGTCAGATTAGAAACGGTTTGTGGCGTGTAATAGGAACCATACATCTTTTCCATCAAATCTGCGATTTCATGAGTAGTAATTCCCTTTTGATAAAGCTGAATGACAGTTTGTTCTAACTGGTCTGTTCTACGTTGATAGGCCGGTAAAGTATGGTTAACAAATTCTCCGTTCCGATCACGTGGAATCGTAAGATTCAATTCGCCATATTTTGTATTAAAGGTTCTCATATAGTGTCCATTACGTGAATTTCCAGAATTGAAGCCATTTCTATCATATGGTTCATAACCTAAGAATGCAGAAAGTTCATTTTGTAAAAGCTCATTAATGGCTATTTCCAGCTGATCTTTGAAAATGATATCTAGGTCTTGATGCTGTGCTAGTGCTGTGACGATTTCTTTGGTAAACTGATTCATGGGGAAAGCCTCCTGTGATATTTGTTTAGACGCTAACTATCATAAGGGAGAGGCTTCCCTTTTTCAATTCCCAATGAATCATTTACACATAATTATTTAAACCCTCTTGTATCCGTTTACATTATACACTTATATTACAATTAATTTCTATACTTATATAAATTTTATGATATTTAAATAACTATTTTTTGAACGATATTAACCGTCCCCCTTAGAAATTTTTTAGCAAATATCTATCTGAAACTCTGTCATAGCATCCGATGGATTCCCATTGTTTTTAATAAATCTTCCTTTTTATCAGCAAGTTAGCGCTTTTAATTTTGTTAGATATTTACCTTCATGCTTAACCTAGTTAGATGAGAACAGCAAGAATTATTAACTAAAAGAATATTTTGTACTTAGCAAACCTTTCGCGAATTTTATAATCAAGTTAGCCACCTTTTAAAAGTGGCCAAATAAAAGACACCAAGACGAAAAAATCAGGTATCATTGAAGTTCCCACACTAAACAATGAAAGAGGTTTTCGTCTTGGTGCAAGAACAGCTTATCACATCTCACGTAAAGGGTCATCATTTAACTCAAATTGAGCGAGGCAGAATTGCTGGCTTACTTTCTGCAGGCAAATCTGCTCGTCAAATTGCCGCTGAAATTGGTGTCTGTCATCAAACTATTAATAATGAGCTTAAGCGTGGCCGCATTCAACAGGTAAAGAAACTCAATGGTAAAGAACAGTACTTTAGCGTTTATGCGCCTGATACGGCCCAAGTTCGGTATCAAACGAATCGACAACGCTGTCATCGACCTCTAAAATTTAAATTTGTTACTAACTTTCTGGCTTACTTTGATGATCATTTCCACCAAGATGATTGGTCACCTGATGCAGCAGTCGGCTTCGCCCACCAACAACATCTGTTTAAGCGCACGGAGATGGTTTGTACGAAAACTCTCTACAACTATATCGATGCGCAATTGTTAGAGATCCGTAATCTTGATTTGGTGGAGAAGGCTAACCGTCGTACTAAACATCACTGGTCAAACAAGCATCGACGTTTAGCTGGTAAAAGTATTGAGGAACGTCCTAAAAGGGTCGACAAACGCAAGGAATTTGGCCACTTTGAGATTGATACTGTAGTTGGTAAACGAAGTGGACATGAAAGTGTATTATTGACCTTCACGGAACGTAAAACTCGTTATGATATTGTTCGCTTGATTGAAGGCAAAGATGCTGATTCGGTATCGTATGCACTTAAGGGAATTTGTGCTGAATTTGGTGATCTTATTAAATCTGTTACTGCTGACAACGGAACGGAGTTCACAGCCTTGAATGCAGTCTTAGACGGCGTAGCTGACATCTATTATGCCCATCCGTATAGTTCCTTTGAAAGAGCAACCAATGAAACTCATAACCGCATGATTAGACGATATTTACCTAAGGGACACTCATTAGATACGATTGGTTTCAATGGTTGAAAGTCGTCTTAACCAATTACCGCGACGTATCTTGAAGTATCAAACCCCAAAAGAAGCTTTTCAAATTGAAGCAGCACGTATTCGTAAATCATGTAGTGCGTAGCTATTATCTTGACCTTCAATAGATATTCTGACTTGCCCCGCAACTTCGCCTGCGGGGTGGCTAACTTGTTCTTGCAATTTCCGTTAGCAAACCTTTGAAAATAAAATCAAAAAAAGCACTCGATTACAGATTTCCTAATTGTTCATTCATCACTAGCAATTAGAAAGACTGTACCCAGTGCTTTCATTTAAAATAATATTAGTTTTCGTCGTTATATTTTGAAGCTCGGCTTTGATAAGTTACCTTTTGTGTATTAATATCGAGAACTTCACCTTCCTTAATAAAATGAGGCACCCTTTCCTGGTTGGTGATGTTCTGCAGAAAGCACCTTGATTAACTTTCCGATTTGTTAAAATGTCCTACCTGCTTTAAGATTAATTGCTTCAATCATATTATTTCTCTTCGTGTATCTCGAGTTTAACTACTAACAACCTCATTTACCAATCGCTCAGGTTCAGGACTCATATGGCCGATTTTCCTTCGTTTCAGATTCTATATTTCGTTTAACACAAAAACGGCTAAAGCAAAACATCACCTTAAGAAAGTATTTTGGCATAATTAAAAAAAACTGGTAACTGAAGTGAACCCATAAAATTGGACAAATATTTATGCTGCTTTTTGAACGGCGAGTTCTCGGTATTTTACCGGAGACTTGCCATTTAATTTTGTTTTGATTCGACGATTATTATAAAAGCCTATCCATTCGGTCATTGCTTGGATTAAGCTAGCTTTATCTTCAAAATGTTCATCCATCATTTCAGCCTTCATAATGTGAAAGAAAGACTCCATCGCCGCATTATCAAGACAAGTTGCTTTACGTGACATGCTTTGATAAACGTGATGTTTCTTTAAAACCTGCTGCCAGTGTCGATGTTGATACTGAAAGCCTTGGTCAGTATGGACCGTTGTCCGGTAATTTAGTTTTGGTAGTTTTTCTAAAGCCTCCTTAAGTGGTTTAATTGCGAATTTAACTGTTGGATGTTCACTAATATTGAATGCTAGAATTTCTCCAGAAAACAAATCAAGAACTGGTTCGAGATAAACTCGTTCGTTCATTCCCATGCTTCCATATCTGAATTCACTAACGTCTGCGACGAGCTTTTGATAAGGTCTATCGGTTTTGAAGCGTCGCTTTAAGCGATTAGTGGCAATTTTACCCACTAAACCTTTATATGAATTATATTTTTTGGTTTGTCGATTAAAGGCATGACACAACCACCCGTGTTCCTGCATAATTCGTAAAACGCGTTTATGATTAACTTTAAATCCTAAATCATGTAATGCAGTTGTAAGTCTTCGGTAACCGTATTTTTTGGTGTATTTTGGATCTTTTTGGCGAATCTCGTCTATTGCTTGAATAATCTGGTCATCATCAAATTTACGTCTCTTATGACTCTGAGTGTAGTAATAAGTGCTGCGTGGAATTTGGATTACTTTAAGAATCAGCTTGATAGAAGTTTGGAATAGTTGCCTTAACTCGATGGCTATTTCTGAGATTTCTTTTGTACTGATTTTTTCCGAGTTAAGGCCTCTAATTTTTTTAGGTAGGTGTTCTCAATCTTTAACATTTCATTTTCTTTTTGAAGCTGTTTTAAATCCTCTTTGGCTGTATAATTGTCCTTTTGGACAATGGGTTTGCGGCTTTTATTCTTGTGTTTCACCATGTTCTTGGCGTTGCCTCGCTTTCGCTCTAGACCCACAATTCCTAATGCTTTAAACCGGCTTTCCCATTGCCAAATAGTACTCGGCGAGGATAAGTTAAAATGTAAGGCAGTTACTGGAAGCGAGGCCTGATTTTGTTTTCTCCAGTTTAATACATTGACTTTGAACTGGCTAGCATATTCTAAATCCATTGCTTTGCGTTTAAGACCGTTAAGGCCAAATTTCTCATATCTTTGAATCCAATTTAAAACTGTGGCACTACTACCAATCCTGTATTTATGTGCTAATGAATTAACGGTCAGACCACCCAAATATCCAGTTACTACTTTCACTTTGAAATCAAAATTAAATTTAACCATAAAAGAACCCCCAAGATTAGATTTTATCTGTCCAATCTTGGGGGTTCACTTCAAACTTACCAAGCTTTCTAATTTTTAAAATGATTTTTCCACTTTTTCGGCTTCTTGTGCAATAATCTCGCGGTTCTTCACCATACTCTCAGGATTGCGATGTGAATTGCCCTCACAATAGAGACCCTTGATAATCTTTCACACTTGTATTTTCACCAGAGGAGGTACTACGCGCCCCGATATGCTTTTGGTCTTCCAGACCTGCCCATCCATCGGTGGTCAGCTATTTGTTCTGTTTTCTGCGGTTTTTGCCCTGCTTCCACCTCCAATATCAATTACCAGTTATTACTGTTCAGTCCTTCGTTCATTTCGTGGACTACTATGACCTCGGCTGACTCCTGTATTACTCAATCTGTCATCACTGAAAGCCTTGTCTTTGTGGAACATAACGTTCCTCTTGTCGGAAACGTGTAATACAGGTCTCCCCGGGTAAGAACGCTAACTTTCGTACCATCTCACCATTGGCTTTACCATCATAACTTCGAGTAGTAGCGGACTTCAGTTTGTTTGGCAACCTTATCCTGTCATTTCGGCCTTATAGCCACTTCTTGTTCATCGGTGCAGTACTTCGCCTGAGGCTTCCTTCAGATTCCACTTCACAGTGGACACCTTGCCATTGACTCATGGTTCTGACTACTACGGCCATAGCGGACTTTCACCACCTAGTTAGCGTCCATGCCAGGCACGCCAACAAAAACAAATCATACGTATGTATGGTTTGTTTTTTTATTCGTGCGCAGTCGTGCCTTCCCTACCGATCCGGACTGCTCAAGCATCTCATTCGACGCATATCCCTGACGTCTCACAAGCTGTTTTCAGTTACTTCGAGCCATAACTCTAAGCTCTCGGCAACTGCTTGGCGGTCGCAAAAGTTCCCTCTTCAACTCTAAAACCACTTTGGTTAAATTTTTCTTCTGTCGTCCATTCCATAAAAGCTTCCGCTTCTCATTTGACAACCCACAGTTTTCCTAGCTCACTTCGCTTGCAGTCAACTAGGGGTTGAATCCAATGATTCACTTCAGCTCAGTCTTTCCCGAACAGAATAAAAACTCAACCAAAGGAGTTGTTGAGAAAAAAGTTTCGGGTAACACAGATAGCAACGAATACATAAATAAAATTAGGAGTGATGGATTTGAACAAAATATCAAGAACAGAAATTAAATTACCATGTTTTCAGGAAACGATTAATGTGTCAGATAATTATAGAGACTATAAAGAGAATTCACAAATTTTAATTATCGATCAGAACGCTTGTTGGATAAAAAACAAGAAAAAACGAACTCAACAAAGTTTTAATTTTGAAGACTTAAAAACTGACTTTCAACTTTGTGATTACAGTGACGGTTATACAACCACTTGGAGTTTCGACAATAAAAAAGTTTTATCAGCTCTTGGTTTCCAACTAACTATTACAAAAATTAAGAAATGAGGAATTTACTATACGAAAAGCTCTGCAAAGAATCGGTACAAAATAACTAACAAAGCAAATTATTTAACCTAAAAAAGTAGTGTTGACATTCTCATTAATCAAGAATTTCGACACTACCTATTTACTTTAGAATTCATCCTTGCTTCTGTGCTTTGCTCTATTTTTCTAAATACTTAGCTTGAAAGTCTTTAACAGTTTTAGTTGATACTTCCGTCTTGTTAGAAGGAATAGCTGTACCATTAATGACTACAGCAGTGGTATTTGGGATTTGAATCTTACCATCTTTCATGTAATCCACTAGCTGGCTCGTTGTCGCAGATTTTAGATTAGCATTCATAGTCATTGTTACTTTCTTACCCACTAAAGTTGTTGGATTTTTTGCAGTCCATGTAATTTGAGTTGTTTTACCACTTGTTGATTTAGTAACCGTACCATTCGCCGTAATATCTGCTCCAGTACTATCACTCACTTTAAGATTTGAATAGCTCTGAAGATTTTCAAAGTTTTCACGAACTGCAACTGAACTAACAACATCAGAACCATTATGATCACCAACTGTTACTTCAGATTTATAAAAATAATCTTTAGTAAGGTCAGCAATTGTAGCTGTGTTGCCCCATGTCTCGTTATCAGTAGAAACTGTCTTAGTTACACCAGTATCAACCTTAGGGGGAATATGGGTGATAACCTTATTAGAAGTTACTGGTTGCTTATTAATATTCCAACTACCAGTATTAGGAATATCAAGTTTAGTCGTATTCCCACCATTAGGCTTTACACTAGTTTGAACATCGTAATTTTTCCCATAAAAGGTACTATCCTTTAGTGCAGTTGCTGTTGCAGATAATTTCACATTATTCCCAGATGTTTTATTTGTGAAATACTTTGTAGTAACGTCTGTAGAAGTTCCTGCAAGAACTACTTTAACGCCAGTTACTTTAACACGAGAATCGACATTATCAGTGAAATCGGCGTTTGAATAATAGTTTTCTGGAATTTCCTTATTAATAAACTGTTTTACAGAATATGTGTAAGGCTCCACTGAAGAACTCAGCGTGTTATCTGTTACATTGTTTTGATCTGAGTCACTAACACTTTTTGTTGGTGGGGTTGGTGCTGATGGCAATGGCTTTGCAGCGGAATATCCAAAGTACCAGAGCAAATTACTCTGCGCCCTTGTATCAGTAGATTTACCGTCTGCCGTGGGACGTGCTTGCCCATAAGTAAACTCAGTAGCCGATTGTGAATTATACAGTACTGTAAATTCCGCAAACTTATCACTATTTGATGAAAGCGTGGAATCACCGTTCGAAGCACCCAGCGCTGATCCCTTTGAACTGAACTTTTCGGACCCATCGCTACCCTTTGTGTAGCTTAACCAATTTCCATTCTTACCATTTGGTTCTTTACTTGTAGGTACATAGATCTTAGCAATATTAGAAACGGTACTACTTGCCAGTGAAATCCATTGACCATTATCAATATCATTAAATGTGTAGAATCCACTAGTTTTAACCGGTGTCATCGTGCCGCTCTTAACAACTTCTAATTTCATTTTTACATCTAGAATCCCGCTTGCTTGGAAGCCGATACCATTGTCAGACACGGCCAAAATTGGTTTTACTTTGCCCATTTCCGTTGCCATTTTATAGTCCATCATTGTTTCACGCAAGTCGACTTTCTGTGAACCAACGTATCCAACATTGCTAACGGTCCAACCAGCCTTGCCTTTGAGTCCTGTCGATAAAACCATGCCATTAGGAAATCGCTTTAATTCTTCGGCATTTTCCGTGCTACCCCATTTATTCATATAGGCAAGTGCCCCGTCATAAGCAGATACTGCCATTTTTTTAGCCCCAAAAATCTTGGCAGTTGACTTTCCAGCACCATTCCATTGTGCAATAAAGTTATATTTTGCATCTGCCATCATACCCGGCTTAATAGTTGTGGCATTCGGTGCAGTAGTAATGGAGGCTGCCCTGGCTTTATTAGTAAAAGCTGCTAAACTACCCACTAAACTGCTGGTGACCAAAGCTATAACTGTCAATAATACTAATGGTTTTTTCAAGAAACCGGTAAGTTTTGAATTTTTAGAAACATCCATCCTAGTTTCCCCCTCTCTTCTTGCTTCGCCAAAGAGTCACACCAGCAAGCACAATAATTACCGCCCCAATGGCTGCGATCCATGGATGATTTTGAATCATCTGTTTAGTCTGTGGTAATAGTCCTTCTTTTGTTGGTTGTGCAACCTTTGCCTGTTTAGTAACAGTTGGCGTAGGTGTTTTTACAACAGGTTTAAGATTAGCAGGCTTCAATGTTTCAACGTTCACCGTATCAGTTGAAGTTTTCTTTCCATTAATAAGACTATAGCCTTGATTAGGGATCTTGCTAAGATCAATTTGTTTGTTTACCTTTACTTTGACACGCATATCTAGCGTTTGACCAAACCAATCTGAAGCATTGTTAGCTTTCCAATTTGTGGTGTTGGTCTTAGAATCAAAGGCGGCTTTGCCTTCGTCAGTAATATCAACTGTTTGACTATTACCATCAGCGCCAGTTTTATTAAAGAAAACTTTTGTCTTTAAAAATTGAAAGTTGCTATTTAATGGATCAACTAATTCTAACGATTTGCTTGCTTCTTGGTTATTAACCTGGAAAAACAAATCAAACGTAACCACTGAACCACGATTAGCAAACTTACTTTTTACTAATTTAGTAGATTTAGGTAAACTAAAATCCTTACTTAAATCAGTACTGCTAGAACTAGTGGCAACAGAAGATGAACTTGAACTAGCTGTCGTTGCACTAGACGTGCTCGCAAATACTGGTGTCATAAACATCATCGCACTAAGTACGGTTGTAACTCCAGTTGCCAGCCTTCTTCGCATTCCTTTCTTCATTTAATTCACCTCCAATTACTTGCTTGAGCTAGATGTACTTACTGTTTTAGCTGAGCTTGAACTACTTGAACTGCTCGACGCATTTGAGCTAGAATCACTGGACTTGCTTGTTGAACTTGAGCTTGTTGAGCCCGAACTCGAACTAGATGTCGTTGATTGTTCAATATACTTTTGTGCATTATTAGAAATCTTAGGCACTGTAACAGTAACGGTCGGTGTCGTATAGATCTTATCGTTAATGTTCAACGTTGCTTTATTTGGAACAGTTGGGATTCCATCTTTAAGATAGTCCATCAACTTAGCAGTGTTTTGTAATTTACCAGTCACAACAACACTCCAAGTTTTGTTAGCCCATACCGTTGGATCTTTAGGAACCAATGAGTAACTTTCTTTGGTTTTATCAATCTTGATGGTAAATTGATCAGATTCATCTTTGCCTGAGGCTGTAGATCCATCAACGACCTTGACGCTTTCAAGATTGATTACGTCTTCCAAATCATCATCAGATTCAATTTTGCTTAACTTGGTATTAGAACCTGCGTTGTTAGTAATCACATACTGATAATCCTTGTTAAAGTCTACCTGTGTACTTGCCACTAACTTTCCTGAAGCATCAACAATTTTCTTGTCAGTACTTGGTTTAACCGTCTTTGGTGGAATGATTACAGGAGTTGGAGTTGGCTTATCCGTGTCATTCCAAAATTGATGAGCAGTATTAGGAATCTTGATAACCCCATTTGCGTCAGCATACTTGGTTAAGTCAGCTGTTCCATCTGGATCCATTTGAGCAGTTACCATAACAGCATAGCTTTGGCCGAATGTATCAGACGCATTTTTAAAGGTAAACTTAAATCCATTATCCTGTTTATCTGTAGTACCACTGCTTGTAACATCCGTTGCATCTGTTTTAAGATTTAATCCTTTGAGATCATCTGATGAGGAAATAGTTTTATTGAGATGATAAATTTTAACATCTTTATAAGTGATCCCATCTGGTAAATTATCTAAGAAACCAGCTGTTGTCATCTTTTCATTATTAGGAAATGTAAAATACATTGGATACGTAACTGCATTACCATAACTTGAATGTAATTGATTAACCAAATTAATAGTCTTTCCATCAGAATCGGCTGTTGTAGTTACCGCCTTATCATCTGATGAGGTTCCCCAACCGTCATCCGTTGCACCAGTTGCAGCATTTGCTACTTGTGCAACAACAATTGTAGATAATGAACCTGCCAACATGATGAAACCGGTAATCCGATTACGTAATTTTGTTGTTTTACTGATATTTTTCATTCTATTCACTCCTCCGTGGAAACAAGCTTCGTTGATATTGACTGGCCTGTCTCCAACTAATTTTTTTAATTAACTTTCCACGAATTACATAACGCATAGAACCTGTCCAGTTGCACGTTGTTAATGTTATAACCGGATGTTGATTTGTTTCTTTGGTATTAAAGATCACCTGAATATCTGTGGGTGGAATAACATGAGTACTGATTTTTCGATAAACGAAAATTTGTTTTCCATTGGTTACATAGATATTTTCTCCATTACTCATATGAGTGATTGGTGAAAACAAAGTATAATTATCATCCATATTATGCCCGCACAAGGCATAGTTACTTTTTCCCATTACATCTGCTTCATTGTATGGAGATGGCGCATTACTGTCCTTCAACGTTCCAGCGCCAACTGCCAATACTCGGTTAGAATTACCATGATTAATAGGTAACAAGATGTCTCTCGATGGGATTGCAATGTATCCAGCTAGGTACAACGGATAATGATTGGCATGAGCATATTTCCAAATTTGGTAAGGACTAGAAAGTTTATCTTTTTCATTGCCATACGCCAATCTCTTACTCTGCTTTGGACTTGGTTTATGAATATGCCATTTTTGTTTATTTACAACATTGGTACTTTCATGACGCACCACTGCATTACCAATCTTTCGCCAATTACTTCCAGCTACAATCAAACCAATGCCGATAATAATTAGAAAAATCGCAAATATTCTTCTTCTCACTCTATATTGCCTCGCCTCCATGATGATCCAATATTAAAACATGCAATTCATAGTTCTTTATTACTTTTTTGATCAGTCAAAACTCCCCTTTCTTAAATAACTGACGTAAGAATAAGTAAAAATAATTTTTTGGCAAAAAAATAGAAGATCAAGTCTTATGATCTTTTATTTTGCAAATTACTGTCTTTATTTAGCTAAGCAGCACATTCAACATATAAAGCGAGCACCTTTCATTAATGATTAATCTATTTTTGATTTATATTTTGACTTCTTGATAATTTCGAGTAAGTACTTTTCCCATCAGGATTAAGCTATTACCTTGAATAGGATCAATCATGCCGGTTAATGTTTGAACGTTCATATCTTCTTGCTCTTTATTCGACAATTCACGCCATCTCTTTTGAGAATTTTTCTCCAACAAAGTATGGAAAGTAAGAGCTTCATCTAAATTACTCGTATTTTGAATTTTTGGATGAAGTTTAATCTGCCACAAGTTTCTCATCGCTTTTTGCTGGCTCCAGTATGAATTAACATACAACTTTTGTTTTGATGACAGCTGTAGATATAGCTTCTCAAGATCATGTTCAAATTGCTGCTCTTCTTTTAATATTTTAATTGGCATCACTGGAACCTCCGTTCTGTTCACTGCTTGAAGAATTGGTCTTCTTGGCAGATTTCTCGAGTTTTTGAATCTGTTTGTTGGCCTTTGTTAAATCTTCACTTTGTTTTTCGTATTTTTGTTCTGAAGCAGAAGCAGTAGCCTCCGCGTCCGTTCGTTTTGAAGATTCCGTTTTAATTTTACTTTGTAATTGATTATTTCGAGAATGTTCACTTGACTGGTTAGCCTCAATCTTCGCCATACGGATATTATTTTGATCGTTATTATGCACAATGATCCCAGTTCCGCCGCCCACTAGTAATACAAGACCGGCAAGCCCACCAATTAACCAATTTTTTAATCCTTTGTTCTTGCCATGATCAGATTTTTCTTCCGCGTTTTTTTCAGAGGCTGACCCAATTTGCTTAGCAATAGCCAACTGAAGTAGACTCGCCATTTGTTCTTGTTCAGGGGATTTTTGTGCACTGCTTTGCTGTGAAGCCAAAAGTAATTTGGAAATGTCAGCACTATGATCATTGGCCTTGAGTTCAGCATTTTCGCTCTTCAAACGAGCTAATTCAGTAATCGTGGTCGCATCTTTTGCACGTAACTGCCGGTTCTCTTCACTCAACGCGCTATTTTCCTTGAATTTAGCATCAATATCTTTTCCATTATTCTCTGCACGTCGTTTAGCGGCTAATGATTCGTTAGCATTGCTATGTTCATTAACTAACTGAGTCGTAAAACTATCTAAAGAATCTGATAGTTTTTTAAATAATTCACCACCATAATTTGTTCCCTTTGTCTGTCCAGAAAGCGCCAAATCTTCAACATCGGTTTCTTGTGCTTTTTCCAAATCGGCGGCAAAGCTCTTTTGTGATTTCTCCAATGCTTCTGTCTGTTTATTAATTTCTGCATCGATTTCCGTATTGGTCTTATTGGCAATATCCGTCGTTATAGATTTTTCAGCCGCAGCCATATTTTGTTCTGCACTAGTTTTAATTTGGGTCAAAATATCGTTATGTCGCTTATTTTCTGCCGTAATTTTTTTATCACGTTCACTGTCAAGGTCGCTTTGCTTGTCTTTTAGCATTTGTTTCCTGACCGTTTTCATTTTGGTCAAAACTTGATCATGGACTTGGTTGCGACCATCATTTTTTTTAATAAATTCAGCCAACTGCTCATTTAAATAGTTTTGTTGATGTTGACGCAACACCAAGATCTCTCGTTTGAGGTTCGCATTAAGGTGTTTTTCTTTTTTAATCAAGAATTGATTAAACTCAATCTTTTTTTGATTCTGACGGTAAGCAACATATTGATCGTTTTCTGGAGAAACAGATTCCATATCAGATGTTGTAAATTTAGGAAAAGCAATCTGATAATTATTTTCAACTTGATTATTAACATCTTGCCCAAGTGTGACAATATTACCTTTTGCTTCGTTAGCATGTATCATTTCACGCGAAACACTCGATGTAGGATTGCCATCTTTTTTAGTAATGATATTTTTTGTTCTTGAATTTTTTTCACTTGTCTTTTTTACAAATGGAGACTTGGGAAGTTTTGAAGCTCCTTTTTGAGTACCATTTTTATCTGTGCCTAGATTCAATCCCTTTCCTAAACTCAATGAGGGTACTGAGGTCGACACTTTCCCTTTTCCCACCTCAAATTCACTAGGAATTTGTGCAACTGATTGATCGTCCACACCCAATTTTTGCTCATAGGCATTTTGTAAAAAACGTGCGAATTCAACCTTATCTTTATATTCCGTATTTTCTAATTCGTGCTCATTAAACAAAGCATCAATAATGATTTTGGTCAAATTTTGATAGTCAACGCCAATTGTAAAATTGTGGATCGTAAATTCATCAGAATTATCCATTCGATGAACCACGACTTCTGGGATAACAAATGAAGTTACTTTTGGTGCTACCTGTAATTCATAAATTCTTTGGAACAAAATATTGGCCTGCATCAAATCTAGTTTTGGTAGTGTTTCTTGAATACTAAGCTCATTTTTATCGGCCAATATTTTTTCTGCATCTTGCAGTGTGCTGCTACTTACGTTTTCTAAATTATCGATTTGAAGAACTATTAGTTCGTCAGGAAAAACATCTTTATTTTTCTTAAACTTATCGAAAAGTTTCATTCTACGTTCACTCCTTATTTTTTTGACTGAAATTTACCTTCTCAAAATATTCAATTGCTGTGAGTTCACAAACTTATAGAAAATTAGGTAAAGAAAAAGCTTCAATCATCAAGATTGAAGCTCTCGTAAATGCAACTAGAAACTCTTAGTGCTTTGTGCACTTAAGAAAGATAGTACCGAAACGGCTGCATATGCAACTAATACCGCAGTACCAGCGGCAAGCCAACCGTCTTTGGCCTTACGTTTTGCACCTTCACCACCGGTTGAATGTGCAGCAGACCAGATTATTACCATCAATCCAGCGGCAGCAGAAACTAGCAACTTGCCTGGTCCGTCCCAGCCCTTAAATAGTGTTGCAAAGTTACTTAATGGATTACTAGCTAGCAACGCACCAGATTGCAGTTCTGCGGTCTTACTAATAAAAGTGCTTAAAAAAACCATCCCAAAATTTGTGATTCGCGATTCCCCCTATCAATTAAATTTATCAATAGTACATCACTATTAATCGTTCTTAATTTATTTAATAGGGTTCTGATCACCAAGTTTTAGAAACTAGTTTTCAGTGCTTTGATTCTTGTCCTCATTCGACTCGTTAATTCGCTTAATTTGTGTCAAACTTTCTTTAAGATTTAAAGGTTCTAATCCAAATGTTTTACACACTGCCTCCCCAATCTTTTCGTAATTTTTATTTTTCAAACTATTCTTTTTTTCTTTTAATGCAGCTACTTTTTCTTCAGCCTTTTTTAGTTGTTGATCAATATTCATATTTTCATCATTCTCCTAAATTAAACGTTCATCGCCTTTTACTCTGATTTAGAGGATCAAAATGCAATCTACTAACCCCTTTTTCTAATGATGAATCTGGACGTTTGTTGTTTAAATTCATTTCAGTAAATAACTTATTTGTAGCGTCCATTACATCCGAAAAAGACAGATCTTTTGCATAATGATTCTCAGGCTTGCTCACATACTGTTGCCAATATTTATTAACACGCGGGCTATGTTTAATCCTTTCTAATCTTGTCATAATTTGTTTAGATGTAAAATTAGTATTTCTTTTTTTACAAGTGGCCTGAAATGCAACGAATAAGCTCTTATAATCGATCTTCATTTTTTTTTGAATCAAAGTTATATCATAAAAATCTTTTGACCTACTATTATTTTCACTTCTACTTAAAATAGTTTGTAACTTTTCCGCTATCACTTGCTCTATAGGATATGCCAATATTTTCAGACTACGATTATCAAACATTAACTTATGTTCATGTACGATTGGAGAAGGCACGATTGCATCCCCAGTAGTAATATCCATTTTAAATGGAATTCTGGTTTTTCCAATAAAGGCACCTCCTCGTATTCTAAATCCAGGATATTCTGCTTCTTCACGAGTGTCATCTATTTTAAAATCCGAGAAAATAATTCCTTCTTCACTAGTTCCAGATAACGTGTTTTGAATAAAGCTCATCACTTCTTTTTCACTGTTCTTCTTATGAATCAAAGTAGTATCAAGATCTTCAGTTGTCCTAGAGTTTGTGCCTAATAAGGACTGCACATAAAATCCACCTTTAAATACTAGATTATTTCGATATTCTGAATTGGCTATTCTTTTTAAGACTTCATCCAAAATATAATCTCTCTGAACAATGGTAATTGGTGTCTGAGTCTCTTTGGCTCTTTTCTTTGACCAATCTTTAAATTTATTAGGTGTCATTCTCCGTATAATGCCTCCATTGCTGCTTGTAACTCCAATACTGCTTTTTTACCACCATATTCTGTCATTAATTCATTCATCTTTTCCAAATTGATCAAATCAGAATTGAGATACTCTTTAAGAGTTTCCAGGGCAGTGTACCGACTAGCTCCACCTCTCCAAATATCCACTAAACATCTTTCAGGTTCATAAATCTTCACAGAATTTCCACTTGGCGTGTTGTGCCAAATAACATTATGATTAAACTTTTCACTTGCAACATAATGTGGAATAATTTGATCATAGAACTGAATGTTAAAATGATATCCTTGCTTAAAATACATATGAAATTTATAAGGCGTATTGGTAGTCAACCCATACAAATACAAACCCGTTTCGCCTCCAAAAACTCCCTTTGGCAATTTACGTTGCCATAAGAGATAAGGATCTTCAAGTTGATCAGGATCTGAAAAAATCCCCCTCATTGGCTGATCCAATTGTTTCTTTTTTACATAATATTTTAAAGAACTATTCTTTACACCAAAATCATTGGCCTGCTTCGTTGTAAAAATTCCATCAAACTTTTTTAGCAATGTCTCTATTCTTTGATTAATCTTTCTCACCTCTGTATTTTTATGCTTTACATTTTTAATTATAACGCATTAAAGTACAGAAGCAATATTTAAGGACGAGCATGGAAAATAACTTTACGCTCATCCACCAAACTGTTTTCAATTTCATCAGCCGATTTACCTTTGATATCAATAAAAAATGTGTGAAAGTTTCGCGGGTTAGATCGATCAAATCGCAAAACAATATGGGCAATGGGTGCCGTGATCACATTATAAATTGCTCTAGCTAGAGGTCGAGCGCCATTGTCTACGTCAGTCCCAATATCAGCCAAATAATCAATTACTCTGCTGTCTTGCTTATCTTCATCCTGGTAACGTAATTCATATCCTTGATTGTTCAACTTCTGCCGTAGTTCGGCGAGTCGTTTACGAGCAATTACTCGTATGACTGGCTTGTCCAACACATTAAATACAATTATATGATCGATTCGGTTAATAAACTCTGGACGCCGGAAAGCAGTAACCAATTCTGCATTCACATTTTTCTGGAATTGACGATCTTTATTCTTAGCTTCTTCTGTGCCTTTAAAATCCTTAATATCTTTAATAAACTCAGAACCAACATTAGTAGTCATAATAATGATTGTATTTTTAAAATCAATCAAACGTTTGGTGTTATCTCCAGAAGTTAATCTTCCATCATCGAGAATTTGCAGTAGTAAATTCCAAACTTCCGGTATTGCCTTCTCCAATTCATCAAATAGTACCACTGCATATGGCTGATGTTTGACAGCTTCAGTAAGCACCCCCTTGTGATCACCTTTACCGATCAGCTTCTCTACCGCATCTTTACCGGAAAACTCAGACATATCTAACCGAATGTAATTATCCTCACGATCAAACATTGCCTCCGTTAGAGCTTTTGCCATTTCTGTTTTACCAACCCCAGTCGTCCCTAGGAACAAAAATGAAGCGATCGGTTTAGACACATCCTGCAAACCAGCGCTGGCAATAGTCACCGCATCGGCCACTTCGTGTACTGCCTGTGCTTGACCTTTTACACGGTCACTTAATTTTTTCTCTATATTAAGTAACCGAGTTGCTTCATCTTTAAGAATAGTGGTGACCGGAATCCCAGTCCATTCTTTCAAAACTTCAGCAATTTCTCTTGCTCTAATTGTTTTATCCGACTTGTTTTCAGCAATAGAACCAGCCTCATCCAACAAATCAATGGCCTTATCAGGTAAAAAACGATCTGTAATATATCGTTTTGACAACAAGACTGTTTCTTTGATTGCACGATCTGTATACTTTACCCCATGGAACTTTTCGTAATTTTTTTTAATTCCCGAAATAATTTGAATTGCTTCATCTGTAGTTGGTTCTGGTAATTCAATTACTTGGAATCGTCGCTGCAAAGCACGATCCTGTTCAAGATATTTGTGAAACTCGTCAATTGTCGTACAACCAATGATTGAAATTTCGCCACGTGCTAAAGCAGGCTTAAGAATATTGCCAGCATCCAAGGCACTGCCACTACTAGACGCTCCTGTATTGACAATTTCGTGAATCTCATCAATAAACATGATATTACGGCCCTTAGTTTTTTTTAGTTCTTGAATTAGGCCATTAAATTTTTCAGAAAAGGTCCCACTTGAATCACTATTAATTGAAGCCATTTCTAGTACTAGAATGTGGTGGTTCAGTAAACGATCTGGAACATTATTTAACCAGATTTCTTTAGCTAGCCCCTCGACCGTTGCCGTTTTTCCAACTCCTGCCTCACCAATGAGTAAAGGACTATTTTTTGTTTTTCTCGTCAATGAATGAATAAGATCCTTTATTTGTTGTCCTCGTCCAATTGCTTGATATTCGTCTGGTGCCATCATTACTTTGTCCGTCAAATCAGTTGTATATTGATCCAACAATGGCGTTTGAGTTTGTTCAGAAGTCTCCATCGTCATCATCAGCTCCTTCTTGTTCCTCTTTCATAGTTGGATCAGCACTTTCGGAGGAAAATGGATCGTCATTAGTATCAGAATCTGATTCATTGGCGTCGAAATTTTCCTCAAAAGTTTCCTCAGGTATTATGGTTTTAGCAGCACTAACGTCGTTATCTTTGAAATCAAATTCATTTACATGTGCTTTTTTTCGGTCAATTTCTAAATTGGGTTTTGGTACTACTGCTTCCGGTTCCTCCGCCACCGTAAACTCTGGGATTTTTATTTTCTTGGTCAATTTTTCTGGATCAGTCACAACTTCCTCAACCACTTTTAAATTACTTTTATCGTTATCCATCTAAATACCTCATTTCTTATTCACAAAATTCATAATAACTTTGAATGATTTATCTAAACCCAGACTAGCCTGATAAGGTGTTCCTTTTTTACTTTTAAATTTTAAAACTGAGGTTTTACCATTTTCTAATAACTGAGTAACCATTTCTTTAGAAACAGTCGTACCACCCCAAGTTCCAGGAACTCCAAATTTACATTTTTCATTGTCACAAAAATAGCCATGATATTTCCCATTCTGGCTATTCCCGTTAATTTCTTGAATGTGTCCCTTATGACACTTAGGGCATTCACCCATATTGCTCAGAACATCTCTAGTAGGCGTAACCACTTTTTGCTTTTCCATTGCGGTAATGTGAAGTGATCGTTGCGGAAGTTCTTGAACTAACTTAGTAATTAGGTTTTCAGTTTCACCAACAAACTTATTTTCCGTTCCTTTGCCTTCGCCAATTTTTGCCAAATATTTTTCCCAACCAGCAGTTAGCTCTGGCTTAGTAAACATAGTTCCTTCCAAATATTGGCAAAGCACATATGCCTTGACCGTTGGAAGCAGTTCACCTTTCTTATTTTTAATCACATATCCATGCTTTTTAATCAATTCGATCATGTCTGCGCGAGTAGCTGGAGTGCCTATACCTAATTTTGGAAGAATTGGATCAGACAAGTTTGCTTCAGTCACGCGATTTACTGGTTTTGTTTCTTTCTCTACTATTTTTCCAGTAGTCATCACTTGTTGATCAACCTCATATTCGGGAAAATCATTCTTACGTGACTTCGAAACAGACTCTTTTACTAAGGCCATAAAACCCGGATCGACAATCTTTTTATCAGTAGCTACAAACTCATATCCTTGATTTTGCAAAGTGATTTTTCTTTGATTTGAAATTTCATCACCAGCAAACATGAGCAGAGTGTGTTTCACAATCGTTTCATAGATATTTCTTTGCGGTTCGTTTAATTTATCCAGTATGGGTAAAGCAGCCGTTGGAATTAAGGCATAATGTTCCTTAACTTTAGTCCCATCAACGTACTTTTTTCGTGGTTGCGGATTTTTAACGCTAAAATGAAAGTTCAATAAATTTTGATACTGGTTAACATTTTCACTTAAATATTTAAACTCATTTTCTGTGATCATTCGACAATGCGTTCGTGGATATGATATATAGCCATCTTCAACACCTTGGACATCATATAGACTTTGTACTATTTTTAAAGTTTGTTTAGCCGAATATCCCCAACGATTGGCGGCCACCTTACTGATTTGTGCTAAAGCCATTAGTTTTGGTGCTGATTTATGTTGGTCCTTTTTTTCTTCAAAACTCTTGACCAATGAATTAGCAGATAGACTGCTTAAAGCCTTTTGGGCTTCATCAAATGATTTAAATTTCTGTTCACTGTTTTGATAGACAATACCATTATTGTCAGTAAGCTCCAATTCATAGAATTTATGTTTCTTAAAATTTTTAATCAACGTATCATTGTTAACAATATAAGCAACAGTTGCCGTTTGTGCTCGGCCAACAGGATATCCACCCTTTATGTCGAATCCATGAGTCTGCAATTGAATGGTAGTCAAACGACTCATAGTCATACCAACTAACCAATCTGATTTCTGTCGTGCCCGAGCTTCGTAATAATAATTTTTGGTTTCAGAAGCATTCCTTAATTTTTGAAAAGCATCATTGATACCCTTTTTCGTCAAAGAATTAATCCACAATCTTTTGATAATTTTAGAAGTACCATTTGGAATATGGCTTAAAATTGAATAGGCAATATTTTCGCCTTCACGATCTGCATCTGTCCCAATAATCACTCCATCAGCTTTTTCAACTTCTTGTTTGATCGTCTTGAATGCACGTGCTTTTTTTGTGTCCAAATGCCAGACAAATTCTTGAGGGATAATTGGTAAATCTGCCATATTCCATTGTTTCCATTTTTGATTGTAAGTTTCTGGTTCATTCAATTCGAACAAGTGTCCCAGCGCATTCACAATATGGATCTCGCCAAGTTGTGAATCATTGACTATCCATACTCCTTTTTGTTTCTTAGCGTTCTCAAAACTTCGTGCATATTTCTCCGCTTGATCTGGTTTTTCAGCCAATAAAACTTTCATTTCACCACACACTTTCTATATTTTATTTTTCATAATTTCAAAATATACAAAAGCAATTAGCTGGCAAAGATATAGAAAAAGGACACCGACCAACTGATCGGTGTCCTTTATTTCTTATATTATAACTAATTCTTTAATTACCGTATTGGTCCTCTATGGTGTTTTAATCCAATAAAATTATCCAACGACCTGTTCTCACCATTTGGTACAATTGGCGTCATTGACTTTTCCACCGCATGTTGCATCTCCTGACGATCATCATGAACAGCCGCCGACAAATACATCTGGTACGCTTTTCTATCTTTGCCCAGATGTAATCTATATCCCTTCTGTTGAGACAACAACTGCATAAAGATTCTTTGGCTCCTACCGTTACCCTCTCGAAAAGGATGTAATTCATTCAAATCAGATAATAGACCGCCCAAATCAACTGCCAAATAATGTTTATTCACATACTGCTTGTGATTAATATGCTTAATCATATTATTTAAAAAATTCATGCCCTCAGGAAAAGTTTCATACGGCTGGAAAGTGTGTCCATTTTTTTGCATATCATATGTGCGAAACTCTCCTGCCCAGTCATAAACATTTTCAAACAATTGTTTATGAATTTTTTTAAGATCATTCAAACTCTGTATTTCAGGATTATCTTTTAGAATCTTGATTCCTTGAAATTGTGCCTCTTGATACTCTAGCTCTTTTAAAATTTGTTTATCTTTAATGCCAAGTTTATTTCTTTTGGTTCCGTTGGAATATAAGGTGTCTGAAAAATTCATAGCTTCACCTTCGCTTACTTATTAAGATGCATTTTTTTTACCAAATACTGGAAGTGTTCTTCAGAAGACATGTGGGCATTATCACGTAAGTCTGTCACTTGATCTCTAGTAACGTTGCCACCCTCCCAAATACTACTAGTCAAAACGTTTCTAACGTCCCAATAGCTTTTGGCATCCGGAAATTTCACCCCTAAAATAGTCAAATCGTGTAAACTTGTTTCCAACATATCCTCATTATCTGTTAAATCAACCATCTTAGCTACGACCTCTTTGATATCATTATTCTTAATTTCAGCAATTGCTTGAATCTCTTCTAACGATACTTTACCTAATGCCTTTTTAGCTCGTGCTTGAAAAGTACTTGTTGGCATTCTCAACTTTTTGCTAACCTGTATCATTGGTACATTTTCCACTTTTAAATATTGCTGTAATGTATAATCCATAATATCACCTCTACAACTGTATTATACCACAATTTAGTTGTAAAATAGCCAAATATCGTTATAAAAACGTTAGAAAGCAAATCCAACATTAATAAAAACAACAGTTCTCTTATCGATAGATAGTTTGTTTACGCTCCAATGGTTGTGGCCGTTCGATGGTTCTTGGATGCTCATTGATCTGTACCTTTTGTGGTTTTTCCTGAAGTTTGGCAAACTCATCGATTGTTAATTGCTTTTTCCCATGATCACCGGCCACTAATTCTTCATTCCAATCTTTATGGCCATTCTTGGGGATATCAATAAACACGCGCAGATCTTTACTGTCATGTAGCCCCGCATCTGTCCATTTCTTGATGAATCGGCGCCCTGCTTTATCGTTATCAACAGCAAAATGCAGTTCTTTTAATAAATTACCGTTACTCTCAACTAAATCCTTGGTCATTGCCCCTACACCTTCAATTTTAGTGCTGGCTCCAGAAAGTGATGTGTAAGCAACATCTTGCCCTACTAAACCAATATCACGACGGAATAATTGATAGTAACTGATGGTATCGATCGGAGCTTCTGTAACTACCAATTTATCAGTGTTCTTTTTATCGCCTGATTTGAAGTTCCATCCAAAATCATGCTTGGAACCAGTTTGAATTAGCTTGATGTTATCATGTTTACCTTGATGGTTATTGTTCAGATTAGTACCCTGAATATCTGCTCCTACCAGCTTACCGGTATGGTCACGCCATAAAAAGGCTGCGTTATGAAAAATATATTCTTTACCTTCTTTATTGTACTTGCTAACCGTTTCAGTTAATTTTCCGGCCTGAATCAGTTTATTCAAAATTCCAGAATCCAAACGGCGCTTACCATGTAAATATTTCATCAAACGCGTAGTATCTGGTGATTTGACAAGTTCTTTTGGATCAAATTGACGATCCTTGGCTACGTCCAAACTGCGAATCTTTCCTACGCCACGTTCTTTACGAAATTGCTTTATCAGCTTTGTAGCTTCTCGCCGGTTCTTAGCTGGTGTAAAGGTCGAATCATTATATTCTTGCACAAAATCATACAAGTGGCCCCATGTACCTTTCGAATACCAATTGTAATACTCTTTACCTGGTCTTAATGCAATTTTAAGCGAGTCGTGTTCTACCGGCCACGCTTCGGTACGATCATGGTCATATTTAATTCCGGTATAATCCATAAAATCCAAAATTTCATTTGTATTTTTAGCTGTGATCAGCATCTTCCTTTCTTTTAAAGAAACCTTATCCATTTCTGGATAAGGCTTCTTAACTACTCATTATCGTTGAACTCCTGCATTTGATTGGTCTAAACCAACTCGGCTTACTCTGGGTGATCCAGATTTTTCAACTCCAACATTGGGTTGATTTTGCCGTTGCTTTCTTACATTCTCCGCACGTTCTTTTGCACGCTCCTGGTGTACGCCATCAATTTGCTTCTGAACACCACTGGTAACGACCCTTGATGACTTAAAAGCATCATTCATAAACTTAAACTGATCCTTCACATCCAACTTTGACGGATCAAAGTTCAACTTGTCATAATTGGGTTTAGTCGTTTTTTTCCAAAGCCCGAGTTGAATATTGGCGAAATAGTCAGCAGTTCGATTTTTAGCAACTTGTAAATCTTTTTTAGGATCTCCTGTTGCTTTAAAGCTTCGGTGATTACCGTCTTGGTTATAGAAAGCATCTTTAGCAGCTTTCTTCTCTTCATACGAATATCGTTTGTAATCACCAATCGTGGCAGTTGCCATCTTTGCGCGAGCCTTTTTATCAAAATCACTTAAGTCAAATACAGGTTCAACATGTTCAGTGAATTTATCATTTTCATCTTTGTGTGTGACGTTGACGGCACCAACCTGTTTTTTACCTTTGTAAGAGATATAGTTTTTTTCTAAGGCTGAACTGGTTATAATTTGTTTGCCACTTAATCCCTGTGCAGCTAACACATTTGCCTGACCCAAATCGTAATGCTGTTTGTCAGTCTGCGGGTAAGAACCGATCATTTGTGTGTAGTCTCGCAATTTATCAACACTGCTGAATGCCTGCTGCTGATTAGTCTTAGCCTGGGCATATGCTTCCTTTAAGTCTGTTGACGATTTGCTTGGTATTTGTTGATTCTGTTGCTGTTCTTCTAGCATTTTATCATCTCTTCCTTTCTGTCCCTTTAACGCACGCATATCGTTACCTGTTAGCTCCGGATAATCGTTAGCAAGGTGAATAAGCTGTTCTGTGTTAATGTCCTCATGACTAATTTGAACATTTTTAATTCTGTTATCCAGTTCAGTCTTCAAAGTATCAAGTAATTGTGGATCAGTTTGCCTTTCTATAGTCGTATCTAATGTTTGACGTAAATTCACAAATTCCGGACTACGAGGATCATAAGGGGCGTTAACCAGTAGTTCCACATATTTAGTAGCAGCATAGTCATCGTCCCGTTTTCGCATATATGCTGAAAAAGTTTGATATGCTGCATATAATGTGTAGTTATCCAATTGTCTAATTTCTTTATCTGCTAGTTGTACTTCCATTTGAAACCTCCTTATCTTGTTAAATTAGTTTTTAGGCTAATACCGCCAATACCCTGGATACCAGCCTTCAAATCTCGTGTTAAATTTTGTTTGGGAGCTCTAGTTTCCATTTTCCGGATTTTAAGATCATTCGGATTTAACACCACAACCTCATCGTAGTCAGAACGCGACTCATCATGAGGAACAATGGAATGTGTGAAGTGATCAACTTGTCGTAATGCGTGAAGTGCCTCTGGCTGACCACCAACTTCATTAATCACCTCGTTATACAGATCAACATCATTAGAATTGCCTTCCATCAGTTCAGAAACAGCTTCGTTCTTAACTGTTTGACGGCCTTCAAATTCCACGTCTCCCCAATTTTCTAGGTAATTATATTTGCGATCCAAAATAGTGACATACCGGCTAACTTCCTTTTTTGTTAGCGTTAATTTTTTTGCAGAAAGCTCTCGTCCAGGTTTAAAACTAACCTGATAAAGATAACCAGTTTTATCATTTTTACCCGTATATTGATCCGCAAATTTCCTACTGCTAGTAATGTAAATTCCGCGACCACCGGCTACTCCGTTCTTGCCGTAGTTTCTCAGTTCAAACTTTGTAAACTTCTGATCACTGCCATGATAGAATTTAGTACCGTTAATAAGTCTCTCTCTGACCTCCTTTTCATAGTTTTCAGCAACTGTCTTTTCTGTCATTAAATTTGTCATCCTTTCTGGGCGTTAAAAACCTACCCAAAAGAACATATTTAATACAAAAAAAAGCACAAAAAAATAGAAGGCAAAAGCCTTCTTCAAAATTTCTATTTCTCTTGTTAAGTTACTATTGCGGGACCCGGAGTCGAACCGAGATATCCAGGGAATGAACCTGCTATGTTGCCATTACACTATCCCACAACATTAATTTAACTTAATTAAAAAATTCAACCAAGAATTAGAAAAATAATTATCTTATCGTTCTTGCTCCTCACGCTCAATATCTTGTTCCTCAGCCTCTTCAAGTTGTTCATGTTTGGAGAGTGCCCGTACTCTGTCACTTGTTGCAGCCTGCGAAATGTTGCTCAGAGACCTCAAGGACTCATTTCCTGGTCTCGATTTTTTTCGTTTAGGGAGTTTAGCAAGATATCTCTTTTCAATCTGTCTAAGTTTTTGGTTGTTTTCCTGTGAGATTTTTTTATTGTCAACACCAATACGCTTATATAAGTCTTTCAACTCAGAAAAAAGCAATCCATTTTTATGTTTTAGATTCATTTTTTTATTTGCTTTATTTTTGATATCTTGATTGTTGGTAGCAATCTTCCGTTTCAACAACCAACTTTGCAATTCTAGGTCAAGACCTCGTTCAATTTTACCTTTACTAGTTTCACCATATATTTCTTGAAGTATCGCTGGTTGTATTCTCGTTTTTCGAAGTGCTTTAATTTCTCGATTAATTTTACTAACGTACAAATCTGCTTCCATTAACAATCTGGAATTGATAGGTATCTCGATAGGATCTACAAACAGTCGTTGCAATTCTCGTTTCTTATTTTTCTCCTTGGCGGATAATTTATAATTAGGTTGTAACTCAAACTGGTGTAACTTTAATAATTCAGAGAATTCGTTGCTTTTAACAACCAGTAGTTCATCGTCTTTACTAACGGACTTGTTATCAACGGCCAAATTAAGTAAATCCATATTGCTTAATATTGATTTATCCGCAATTTGAATATTTTTCTTTCGAAGTTTACCTCTTCGAGCCCCCAGTTCATAGCGTAATTTTCCTAATTTCTCTTTATTAGCATTAGGAGATTTTTTCAAATCTGCAATTTGACGTTTTAACAACTCAATTGCAAAATTATCTTGTGCCACTGTTGTTTTGTTAGCAGTGTCTAATTGTGTCGTCTCTAAATCTTCTGGTGAGATATCATACAAATTTTTCAATAATTCATTGCCAACTTGTTTTTTTAAAGTTTTGATTTGATTGGCTTCATAATCTTGATTATTTTCACCATATATTTTTTTATACCTCTTGCGTTCAGAGCGAAGTCCCTTAGCCCACTCTTGATATTCCGAATTTTGAATCAGTGTATTATTTATATACTCGTTCAAATATTGTTTTGATTTCTTCAAGCCTTTAGCATTTGAACTAAATCGATATTTCTTATCTGGTAAATTCTGAAAAGCTTTAATAAGCAACTCATCGTCTAACAACTTATGTGTATTTAATTTGGAAGACTCTTTGACTCTTTTCCGAAGCATTCCTTGATGATCCTGTACTTTTTCAATGACTGCCTGTTGATCGGATTGTATTAAATTTCGATAAACCCGGCCTCGTAATTGACGCATGCTGGTTTCATTCAACATTCCCTTTTCTTCTCCATTTCTTACACGTGGTCGAACAGATTTTTTATCTTCAGCAATTCCAAAGTGAATGTGCAAATGATCTGTATTAAGATGAATATCACCCCACCAGGTCGCATTTTCTAAATTATTTTTCTTAAGAAATTCAGGCATAGAACTTTGCAGAGCTTTTTTAATTTTTTTTTGATCAACATGCCCAGTAATTGGATCGTATACTTTTTGTTTGATCATCAAATCGGTTCGAAAACTAATCACGCCTTCGAAAAGTAAATGATCTTGTTTTTCGGCTTCACTTAACTTTTTACGTAGTCCATTTTCATCATTTTTAGTAATATTTAATTTGGTTGCCGTGAACGTAGGTAGCAATTCTTGATTAGTTAACTGACTTTCAAGTTTTGTTGCCTTATTCCTTTTCATATAATCAACATAGCCTGCATACTCTTTTTTTTCTTCAAAACTAGTTTCATCACTTAGATCATAATCATTTTCAACATCAACTGCGCCATCGCGCTGCGTGTAATCAACAAATCCACTAAATCCTGCTCCAGGTTTTGTAAACTTCATAGTTAAAATAACTTCGGCATCATTACGAACATCTTCTTTAAAAACATAACTTGATTTCTTTTTGGCCGTTCAGCACCACTCCAATTTTTATATAAATGCTAATTTTAATTTTTCGTTCAAATCGACTAAATTTTCTTTTGTAAACTGAACTGAAGAAGGGTAGTCACTCTGTTTAAAATATGCAGACCTGAAATAGGAAATCTTTCGATTAGTCAATTCCGCAATTTTTTCATATGACTCTCCAAATCGTCTATAAATTCCAAACAGACTTACAATTCTATCTCGTTGCTCATGAGGATGATATTCATTAAAGCCAATCATTTTTCGAATTTCCAACAGCGTTTTACGCTGCATACGAATTTGATGGATTCTGTTTTGATCAAATAAATTACCATGACCATCGTGCAGTTCGGAGGCATACTTTAAAAATTTTCCATTCACATCTTCACCTACTTCTTCATACCAATGTTCATTTACTGTGTCATATTTTTCTAGATCACTTAAAAGCTCCTCTACACGAGTAATTTTTGTATAATTCGCTAGAATTTGTTCTTGTGTTCTCATTTCATTTGGTCGCTCCTACTTTTATTTTTAAGATTGAAATTTCGATTTTTATCCTGAACAATTTGATTGGTTAGAAGTTTTACCATCTTGAACTCTGGCGAATTCTTAACGAACATGCTTTCCATCTTATCAATTTTATCTTGGTCAAGAACCAAAGCTCGATACAATTCCAACACCATATATAAATTCTGAGTCGTTATAAGATCTAATCGATTCAACTTTTGTGTATTGGGATCTAACTTGCGATCTCGCACACGTAAATACTTAACAAGCTGTTTCCGATAATTATGTTGTGAATCATTTTCAGATTTTAAAAATAACTCATAAAAGTTTTCAATAACTAAGTTCAGAATTTTATTTCTCGAAAGATGGGCCGGAGTTCTCCCAAATTCCATTCCGTTTAATTTTGCATAAGCTTCAATCGCGCTAAACCTCTCTTGATTTTCCTCAGTCAATTTGATTGTTAATCTATCAGTCATCGCTACCACCCATTCCAAAAAACTCAAACATGTCTGTTAAAGCTGATTGAATATTTGCATTCTGTTCAATAATTCTTGTTTGATTTTCAGTCGCTAAATTTAATTTCTTAATAACTTCATTTAAAATTGGCGCCATTACATTTTTCGCGCTCTCCATCTGTTGATCATCAACAAAGTCATCTAATAAATCATAAATAAATTGACTTAAGTTTTGATAACCTTCTTTTTTTGCCATCTCATTTAATTTTTGCTTTACGTTTATATCAACATTGCGAACTCTTATTTCACTTTTTTCGATCATGATGTTTAAAAAATCCTCCTTTTTTAAAACTAATTCACCAGAACCAACTGCAAATTCGCCATCAACTACTTTCCCGCAAGTACTTACGGGTCCTTTTCTTCAATCTTGAAGAAAGAGCATAAGGGAAACAGTCCACAGCTACGCAGTGGAGCCGACAGTGTCGGCGTTTCCAGAGTCCCACAAATTTTCGCGGGTGCCCCCTGTTTGCATACCTTTTTGCACCCTATTTGCATACCTCAATTCTTACACAAGCAATTTGTTCTTCCCACTTTTAGAAAAGAACTACCCTGAATTGACTCAGGATAGTTCTTAACGCAATTCTACAAAAAAATGTTCAACACTTAATGCACTTCTTTCTTTTTTCGAATTGAATGTTTCTGACTTAAAAATTTCATTCGGTCCAAATGTTCACTCGTTTGATTATTCAAGTTGTCTGTCTTTAAATAATCTATATCACATTTGGCAATATTGATTTCTTTACTACCCACACTCAAAGCGTTAAACCAAGTTCTAATTGTTATAAAAATTAAAAGCATTAACATAAAAAAAATACCGATTTGTGCGAGAAACCAATATTCAAGTAACCCTTTGTTGGATAATAAAATAGTTCCAATTTTGAGGATGGTACTTTTATCAAGTTCAAAAACATTAGATACCCCAGCAGCCGTCAACAGTTGTATATTCAAAGCCTGTATAACAAAGGCTGCCTATAATTTCAAGCAAAATAATCACCAAAACAAACACTAAATTAGCCATAAGTGCCGAACCCAAGCCACATTTTTCTGTGATTTTTTGTTGCACCAATTTAAAAATCTTACTCATTCAATCACCTACTTATTTAGCGAAGTTTTGATTCTGAGTACTTTGAATTTCACCAGGTAATTTGTAAACGCCACTTTGAACATCTGCTATCTGTTGTTGTAGCAATTCAATTTTCTGATTATGAATTTTTATAGCATCCTGGTTTGTTTTGATCGTCGCGTTTTGAGAAGCGATGTCACTTTGCAAATTATCAAGAGTATCTTGAGTGGATTTTTTCTCACCCGTTGTATTATATTGATCATCAGATTTTTTCGCTGCAATATTATTTTTATCAATTGAAATTAACTTCTTAGCGGCGATAATTTTCTTTTTGTTACTTGTGATTAAATTTTGTTGATGGTCAATTTCGCGTTTTGTTGTTTGAATAGCAAACGTCTTACGTCCACTATCACGAATCGAACTATTAATCATTTTTTTATTAGTAACCACTCGCAAAGTAACTGTTTTTCCAGCTTTTTTATAGGCTCTTTTTTGTGCTGGTGTATCACTATCATCTCCATCAACGTATGGAGTCGATGTTGGAGTATTGTTGATTACCTTCACTTTTAAAGCTCTATACTTCGGTGTCAAATGACGCACAACCAAAGTGAATTTGTCAGAAGTTGTTGGAATAATTTGCATAGTTGCCTTTTCAGGATTATATGTTTGTAATTTAAATTTCAACTGATTTTGTGGAATCGGTACTGTACTGCCTGCATCCAATTGCCGGGTTGTTTGAATGCTAAGAACCATGATATTTTCTTTAGGGTTATACATTTTACTCAGTAATTTAATTGAGCCACTTTCATTTTCGTAATCTAACGTCTTATTAACTCCGGTCACATTAACTTGGAGTGGCACGGGAGCAAATTTGGTTCCAAGCAACAATAATCCCATAATTGCAACACAACTAATTACGGTCAATATTCTGATTACTGAAACGTGTTCATCATGCCAATCCTGAAAACGACTATACTTATTTTTTAATTTTTTAAAAAAAGAACTGTCTTGAAGTTGTTTGATTAAAACCTCCACCCTTCTTAAAATCTTATTTTGTTTTCTGTTGTTCATTGGCCAAATCTTGAATAATTTGATCACTATTATCGGCGGATAAAACCCACAAAATTTTGCCAACAGGTGAATCAGGTGAATCGCTTTTTTTTTGGCACGATAATAACGATCCTGTATCAACTTTGATAGCACTGACGAATTCAAGATTGGGTATTTCTACCAAGCAAATTATTCCTGGGCTAAAAAGTGTAATCTGATCATGTGGTAGATCAATCGGAACTTCAAAACTATACGCCAAGTTTGTTAAACCATCAGTTTTTAAAAATTTGCCTTTTACTAATAACATAAATTTCACCTCTGGCGTTTAATAGTTGTTCATCCAACTCCAATCACCTTTCATAGCTGACTTAATCGTTTTTGTTTTCACACCAATATTTTTTGGATTGATTTTTTTATTTTGTTTTTTCTTATCGTACGTGATAGAAACCGGGGCAATTTGAACTTTCTTACCTTTTTCTTTATTGATCAGTAAAAAAGTAGGTGTACTTTCGATCGTGTAATCACCAGTTAACTCACGTCCCAATTTTGATCTGGTATTAACCTGTAAATATTTAACGTGATGCTTTGCAGCTAATTTCTTTTCTTTCTGAATCGTTGGCATGGCCTTCTGACAATAAACACATCCACGTTGATAAAACAGCACTACATATTTACCAGATTTCATCGTTGAAGCCTTCGACAATTGTGAAACATTTGGTGTTTGTTGCCAAACTACCGCTCGCTGATGTTTTACAATCGCAAATACCATTAAGTCAATAAGCGAGAATAAAATTACTAATCCAATAACTACAAATTTAAAATGTTCCGTAAATAATTGTTTTATTTTCATAACTAACCTCTTTTTATTTTGTTACTCTCACAATTTTGACCGGATCGTGCAGCACTGTAATGGGCGGTCTAAGGCCGAATTTAAAACGGTGATTATTGGTTTTAACCAGCGTTGGAAATTCCTGTTTTAACCATCTGCTAGCATTAGCTCGACTCGTAAATTCAATAATTTGATCAAACTCATTTTTTAATGGATCTTTCGTAATGGCATTCATAATAATATATTTCAGCACTTAATCACTCTTTTCTTTAAAAAATACTATTTGTTCTCTGTCAATTGTTTTAAAGTAACTATTGGTCTTTCACTATTGTTATCAATCATTCTATATTTTTCTTTATTTTCAACAAGATCCCTTAGATTAGCGTAGCTTGCTAAATCATACTGGATCGTCTAGGTTCTCTTTTTTTAAATAGTGCGTAAATTTCGCCACAAAATCTGCCGTCTGCTTTAACCATCATTAGGAATCAATATCGGCCTCTTTTTTGAATAGTTTGCAGTCTCGATTAAAAACTCGAATATTTCCTTTTTTGGTGTGAATCTCATCAACAATCGTTGGATCATCTTCACTAAGTGCATGATGTCCAATAACAATTCCATCACCTGCTGGATTAACCAAATGTCCCGCAATAATCTGCTTTGGAAAACTAACATGATCATTTAAATCAAAAACATGCTCAGTCTTTGCTTTCCAATTTCCATGTGTACCTTCTACTGGATAGACATTCATAATGATTACCTTCTTATCTTTTTAATTTTCTAACCAGATAATGCTTATTTTGTAACCACACCTGAACCGCAATTTGTTCAACCCCAAGATTACCGTTTACAAATGCAGCCTTAAGAATTTGTTGATAACGATTCTCAGAATCATTACAAAGCTCTTTTGCCAAATCAACGCAAGTAAGTCCCCAAAGTTCCACACCATTTTGCTTAGGATTATCAATCATCAAATCACAAACGGTAAAAAGAGTAGCATCGGCCTGCATATGGACGCGCATCAAATGCCAGAGCAACTCTGGTTTACGCCCGGTCCCCCGCACAAACCTTTTTTCCATGCTGTCTAAAAAAATTTTAATAACGCTCTCGTTTACCTTCTGGTCTTCATATGTTTGATAGCCTTGTTTATTGGCAGTTTTTAGTTCCTTGAGTATCGCTTTCATTTCTTCAAAATAAAATAATTTATCTGAATTCAATAGGCCACTCCTCCCCGTCATTAGAACTTACCTCGGTAATCACAATAAAGATTGGCGACCACTGGCTTGTATTTTCGATCAGTCAATTCAAATTCTTCACGCCAAACCTTCGTTACTACTGCCTGATCATAATTGACGTTTGAATGATTAAGTCTGCCTTGGGAAGCAACTACGACTACTGATCCACTCTCAATTCCTGAAGAACGTAAACTCTTCGGAAGATGGAACACATACCCTTTTTTCTTAAGTAATCTTCCATTAGTTGGATGTGCAATCAAAATTTCTGTAACTGGTTGAAAAAAGTGAACTTCAACGGTATTGAAATATAAAGGATCTATCCATTTCACTTGATCTCCTACTTGAATCATCTTCACCACTCCTTATTTTAAAAATTGTAATTCTCCCAATGTGCTCAGTAAAACGATTAAAATTCCAGAAGCTACTAAAATCGATATCAAATACAACAATGCCATCCCGATCTTTTGTTCACGTTTAGTTTTCAGTCGGAAATTTTGAACCGCTATTTTTGATCGTTTTTGTAACATCTAATTCACCTCATTGTTATTAAAATTACGTATTTGAGCTAACTGCTGATCTAATTTTTTCTTTGCTTCTGGATTAATTGGAGATTCTGTAAGTTTTGTTTGACTATCCCCTTGAGCCCAATCAGGAAGGTGCTCTTTAACTTTGTCCCCTTGTTTTTTTAAAGCTGCTTCAGGTAATGACATATATTGCTTCCAAGTTCTGTAAATGAAGAAGTTGGAGACTAGCTTAATATATGTTTCAGAATAATTTTGAATTTTAACGAATTTCAAATAATTTTTCGTACCTCGACTAATCTCGTTTTCTTTAATGCCTTCGTTTACCGCTTTGATATATGCTTTAAGACCGTCTTCTTTACCTACTCTTCTTGTTACCGGGAACAGATTCCATAATTGCTCGAAGTTATTTTGTAGCTTTTTAAGTTTATCTTTATCTCTAACTCTGTCTCTATCTCTGACTCTAGATGTCGAACATTTTTGAACATTGTTACGTGGGAGGCTGTTGGTATTATTTAGTTTCAAATTTGTATTATTGTTTACTAGTTTTGGATGCCTCATACGTTTTAATCGCATTCTTCGTGCTGCATCTGTTTCGGAACCAGTCATTTCATCAATTCGATCAAAATGAATAATATCTGTTGATTTACCTTCCGAAACTAATTTTTTTGCTTCCAGCCAGCTAAGCAAAATTGATACGGCTTCTTTTTTTTCATCTAATCGAATTGCCAATTCTTCAGCAAAATCACTAGCGATATGTTCGAAATAAATATAACCGCCATCTGGAGCTGAGAGCACCATCATTTCAAGGTAAATCAATGCATAGGTATCACCACCCGGAAGTTTTCTTAGTACCTTTACTTCTGGGCTCTGAAACCAATCAGAACTAACCTTGATCCAGTAGTATCGCTTGTCAGCCATAATTCACCACCTACTTTTTAACGTGCTTATTTGGCCTCTCAGAGCGTGCAATGCTATCCACAAAACTGTCAAATTTATCCATTGCCGCATCGAATTTATCGTCTTCTACACCACTCAAATTATCTAAACTACTCAAGACCTGATCTAATCGATTCATACTACTGGCAGTGTGTTTATTTAATGCATTTAAGAACACCTCCAAAGTTTTACGCTGCTTTGTAGTTAACTTAGGAGACTTCTTTTTTTCAACGCGTGGCCCAGCATTTACAAGCGCGATGTCATCAGAAATATCAGAAGATGGTTGCCAACTCTCCACCAATTCACTAGCACTATCTAAGTCCTTGCGTAATACTTCTTTGGCACTTTTAACCCCGAATCTGCGTGTAACGGCTTTACGTAATTCTCGAGAAATCATGGCATAGGTGTGTCCATCTTGATAAGCATTTGACTGATAGCCACCAACAATATTTGTAGCCCGCTTAACAATTGTTTTGTCCAAGCGACCACCCTCAATGGCGTTAATACTTTCCTGACCTTCTAGTTTTTTTAAACGTGAGTCATGATCAATCAGTTTTTCATCCGTGTTACGTAACCTATGACCAATTTCTTTAAAAACCTTTGGAAGCTTTTCATTAACTGGTTCCGTATTCTTGCTAACTGAAACCTCTTTATCACTATTCATGCTGCTTGCTCCTCTCAAATCACTGTTCATCTATATCACCTTCGATAACATTGTCTTTACCGATATTTATACGTTGTTTTTCACCATGGTGTGGAATCCTTTCATGCAGGGCATTCCCGAAATCAATCATGGAATTAGCAATATCATCGGCCTTCTGTGCCGCTAGTGAGTCAGCATCTACATACTTAAGCGTTCCGGAATACATGATTGGTGCCACCGTTGAAATAAGTTTCGTAGCGGCTTCAAAAACTTTTTGATAATCTTGAACACCAGTTAATTTGTTACTAGCATCGGAGTATTTGGATTGCAGATTTTGCAACTGTTTTTTCATGGTTTTAAATTCTTCGGTACCTTCCTTGGTGTCATCTAATTGCTTTTGAAGGGCCTGAACCTTTGCCATTTGAAACTGTTCAGAATTCTTAGCGGCCTGTACTTGACGAGCCATTTGTTTCTTTTCACTAATCATTTTTTGATTATCCTGTTTAATTTTTTGATAATCAGCTGGTTCAACTTCAACTGGATCACCTGGAACTTCTTTGACTTCTTGCTTTTTACTCAAAAGTTCATTAAATTTTTGACTTTGTTTCGCGATTGTTTCTTCATGAGTCTCAATTTGATTTTGTAATTGTTCATTTTCAGCTGAAACTTGATGTAAATCTCCCTGTGCTTCATGCAACTTTTTCTTAAGATCACGCAATTCACGAACAGTCATCTCATCAGGCTTCTTAATTTCACCAGCGGACGTAACTTGATCCTTATCACGTTCCTCCTCAGGCAAAGAAGCAATCTCATACAAAGCTTTCACACCTAACTGATTCAAATGGTGCCCCGGGGCACCATTTAGCTCCTTTGCAATTTTCATGGCACGTTTAGCAAACGTTTTTTCAATATTTATTGAATCAAGCCAGTTAAGCCATTCACCATGTACTAAATCATTTTCTTTTACCCAACTAAGCCGACGCCCAATTTCAAAAATTGACTGTCCTGCCATTTGCTGGTATCCCTTAATTTCCGACGAAATTACATTAATATCAGTACTTAAACTTGGGACTTTATTACTATCATTTTGTGTTGCTGCTCCGTTCATTTTTCCATCTCCCATTACTTAGACTTATCCCAAGGTAACTCTTCAAAATGGCGTTCAAGGAAGCAAGCCATTGTTGTTGCTTTAAATCTCCAAGGACTACCACTTCCCTTACTAACAATAATTTGTCCATTCTTTTCCATTTTGTTTATTTCCCGACTATATCTTGGATTTTCTATAATGTATTTCTTTATCCATTCTTCTTTTTTTCCACCAGTCCAATCTCTTAAGTCGGCCATTTTCCAACAACGACCTTCAACCGACTCCATTGCCTTTTTATAAAGTGACTCAGAAAAATCAGGAACTGGAAATTCGACAGCTATTGTTTTACTTTGCAAAACTTTTGACCTCCTTTGGTAGTAACAAGCGATAATCCATGTTCAAAAATTCACCAACTTTTTCAACACTACTAATCTTGGGCTGCACCCTATCCCATCTATATATAGACTTTTTACCCACTCCCGATTTTTCACCAACTTGTTCAAGTGTTAAATTTTTTAATGCAGCGGCTTTTCTAATATTTTTGACTAAAGATTCTTTCAATTTTCACTTTTTTCTCCTTTATTTGATATTTTTGTTTACGTTTGGTATCACTTGTGATACTATATAAGCATACAGAAATAAAAGTTAATATCCTATCTAGCCGTGATATTTAATTTCTATTTTTTTCCTTAATATTTCATTGAAATGTAGGAATAACCCCTGACATATCACCAAACTGGAAATATAAACTGTTGATTTATTTCTTATGCTAAATTCAGTTTAGAACCACACGTGGTACTTGTCAAGATTTTTTTATCATTAACGATACTTCTTTTATATAGAAAGGTGACAGCGATGAGTACTGTTTCAAGAATTAAAGAATTAGCCAACAAAAGGAACCTCAACCTAAAACAACTTTCTATCAAGCTTGGTATGGGAGAAAACACAATTTATCGTTGGGATAAAAAACAACCAACCTCTGACCGTTTACAAAAAGTAGCGGACTATTTGGATGTATCTACCGATTACCTCCTTGGTAGATCCAACAAAACTAATTACTACGATTTAAATAAGCAAGATATTGTGGATATCGGTGTTCAAGTCGATCGTATGCTAGAAGGGTTAGATTCCGAGTCCGAAACTAATTTCTATGGAGAACCAATGACAGAGGAAGATAAACAAAAACTTAGAATTGCTATGCAGGCTGCTTTACAGGCTGCTCAGATCGAATCTCGGAAAAAATTCACACCAAAAAAATACCGAAAGTAAAGGATGGCTACTATATGGAAAAAGACAATAAACAAAAATTAAAAAAAAGAGCACAAGAAGTGTTGAATATTCTTAGTAAATGTACAGATTTCAATGATATGAATCCAGAGGACATAACTTTATTAGAGATTGAAAAAGACAAACTTAAAAAAAACTAATTCAACTTTTATCTTATCTTTTTCTCATTCCGAACAATATGCACATAAAACAGGTAGCACAAATGAAACTCGAGGGTGAGTTGATAAACAATGGCATTTGAAAAAAACGAAATTTCAGAAGCTGATCGTATTATGAAAAAATACGATACACATGATCCTTTTTTGATTGCTAAAAAAGCTAATATCACTGTTCTTGAAGCAGATATGGGGAATATCACCTACGCTATTCGAAATCACTATAAAAGAACTGATATAATTACATTGAATCAAACCATTAATTTTGCGTGGAAAAATTTTGTTCTTGCGCATGAGTTAGGACATTGTTATTTACACCATGGCTTCTCCACTACTTTTTATCGCAACACGCCTAGTAGTGGAATGATAAACTGGGCTGAAAAAGAAGCAAGCACTTTTGCAATGGAAATATTGGATTCACAGTTACGAGAAGAAGATAGTTACTATCAACTAACTCCTTTTGAAAAACTAGATCATTTAGGTCTTCCCTATTCTTTAGAAGATTATTTAGTATAACAAAAAACACACTCTCTCCCGCCAAGAAGTTTAGTGTGTTTTATCATAAATATTGGAGCACCCTAATCAGATGTGCCCTTATAAGTTCATTCTAGCATGAGGAACTCCGATTAGAAAGCGAACGGAGGTTCTTTTTATGGCAAGCATTACAAGAAGAAATACTGGATGGCAAGCTCGTCTGAGAGTTAATCAAGGAGGTGTTTTAAAACCAATTAGTAAACAAGGCTTTCGAACAAAAAAGGAAGCTAAAATTTGGGCAAATTCTCAAGAGATAAGTGATTTTAATGGTGATGCCGTCATTCAAAGCATGCAGTCTTTACCAGACTACTTTATTAATTGGTTTCATTTGTATAAAGAAGCTAGTCTACGGTCAGCAACCAAAAAGCGCTATAAAGAAACCTATCGAGTTCTGGTAGGCTACTGGCAGGACACACCACTAAAAGATATTACTTTTGATAAATACCAAAAATTTTTAAAAGATTTCGGTGAAAAACATGCCAAGGCAACTGTGTCTAAGGTTCATTCGCAGACACGAGCAAGTATTCGTGCAGCTGTTCGTACCGGAAAGCTTCATCGGGACTTTACAGAGGCGGCCACGGTATACGGTCAGCCTGGTAAAACAGAAGAAGAAAAATATCTCGAAAAAGATGACATGCTTAAACTTTTAGCATATTGTCGTAAGGACTTGCGTATTTCAGCAGCATCAAAGATCATGATCACTACTGCTCTTTATACTGGTCTACGAATTGAAGAAGTTGGTGCCCTCACTTGGGATAAAATAGACCTAAATGAAAAACGATTAACTGTTTCACGCGCCTGGGATTATGCAAATCATGGCGGATTCATGCCAACAAAAAATGAAAGCTCTCAACGCACAATCGATATCAATCAGGAATTGGTAAAGCAACTTAAAAGTTGGAAATTAATTCAGAGCTCTTATTTTGAAGAAACCGGGTTATCTAATTGTTACGATCTGAAGCAAAATCGATCGACACATTTCAAGAATAATGAAGAAAATCCAACTAATTTAGTTTTTTTAAATGATAGACAAAATATTGTTGGATCTAACGGTGTTGGTAACTTATTAAAAAAATTAGCTGGTCCTAAAAGCCAAGGCGGTTTGGGTATCAAGAAAGTGACTTTTCATGCTTTACGTCACACTCATGCCAGTTTCCTTATTTCTGAGGGTGTATCTATCTACTACATCTCCAAACGATTGGGCCACGCATCAATATCCGTCACCCTAGACACATACTCGCACCTCTTGCGTTCTTTGTCGGATAAAGAAAGTAATAAAACAATTGCAATTCTCGATCATGTCTTTGTAAAAGATCCACAAAACTAAGGTACATTAAAGAAAATGACAAGCGTTAATTAGGTCACGATTACAGAGAACTTTTCTACTTGATGATTTGATTTGCTTGTAGTTTAAATGTGTACGACTTAGTTTTTTGAATGACCCGATATATCCCCTACAACGCCAAGGGATTGGATCAATGAATTACGTACAAAAATAAATACTATGTGTACATTTCCTATTTTAGAGAGGCTCATAAACGCCGGTATAAAGGCATTCTTGAAATAAGAGAAAAATCAAGAGACATGGCGTACACAAAACGTTCACACTTAATGGATTTTTTAGGGCTTTTTAGGGTAATTTAGGAGCCCGCCGTTTCTATCAAATGCCGGTTTAATAGGATTTTAGGGTAAAAAAAAAGCCCCTCAAGGGAGCAATAATGCCGCCGGTGGGGGTCGAACCCACACTCCCGGTAAAGGGAACTGGATTTTGAGTCCAGCGCGTCTGCCAATTCCGCCACAGCGGCATCTTTTTATATTTAATCGGTTTCCTAAGTTCAACTTAATGAGCTTCTAACCTACGGACGATTAAAAATCGCTCAATCATCCTAAGGGCGGTAGGTGGGAATCGAACCCACGCGTGCCGGATCCACAAACCGGTGCGTTAACCACTTCGCCACTACCGCCAACAATGGCAGGGATAGTAGGAGTTGAACCCACATCGACGGTTTTGGAGACCGCAGTTCTACCATTAAACTATATCCCTATTATAAAAATGGAAGGGAGTGGATTCGAACCACCGAACCCGAAGGAGCGGATTTACAGTCCGCCGCGTTTAGCCAGACTTCGCTACCCTTCCATATATGGCGCGAGACAGATTCGAACTGCCGACACACGGAGCTTCAATCCGTTGCTCTACCAACTGAGCTATCGCGCCAAAAAATGACATATAATATTCATTTAACGGTTCCAACGAGACTCGAACTCGTGATCTCCTGCGTGACAGGCAGGCGTCCTAAACCAACTAGACCATGGAACCAATAATTTAAATGGAGAGTACAGGGCTCGAACCTGTGACCCTCTGCTTGTAAGGCAGACGCTCTCCCAACTGAGCTAACTCTCCATAAAAATGACCCGTACGGGATTCGAACCCATGTTACTGCCGTGAAAGGGCAGTGTCTTAAACCACTTGACCAACGGGTCATACTAATTACAACGGAGAGTAAGGGATTCGAACCCTTGAGACGGATAAATCCGTCTACATGATTTCCAGTCATGCTCCTTCGGCCAGCTCGGACAACTCTCCATATCCAAAACTAAACTCCGGCAGGCGGACTCGAACCGTCGACAACCTGATTAACAGTCAGGGGCTCTACCAACTGAGCTATGCCGGAATAAACGCATGGCAACGTCCTACCCTCGCAGGGAGCGATCCCCCAACTACTCTCGGCGTTAAGAAGCTTAACTTCTGTGTTCGACATGGGAACAGGTGTATCCTTCTCACTATCGTCACCACACTTCTCCGATCCACTTCCGCGGCTCGTGTGAAAGAAATTTATTCTCTCAAAACTAAATAATATCGAAATCTTCTCTTTGAGAACACCACTTTGTGGTTAAGTCCTCGACCGATTAGTATTGGTCCGCTCCATGTATCACTACACTTCCACTCCCAACCTATCTACCTGATCATCTCTCAGGGGTCTTACTTCCATAAATGGAATGGGAAATCTCATCTCGAGGCGAGTTTCACACTTAGATGCTTTCAGCGTTTATCTCATCCATACGTAGCTACCCAGCGATGCTCCTGGCGGAACAACTGGTACACCAGCGGTATGTCCATCCCGGTCCTCTCGTACTAAGGACAGATCCTCTCAAATTTCCTACGCCCGCGACGGATAGGGACCGAACTGTCTCACGACGTTCTGAACCCAGCTCGCGTACCGCTTTAATGGGCGAACAGCCCAACCCTTGGGACCGACTACAGCCCCAGGATGCGATGAGCCGACATCGAGGTGCCAAACCTCCCCGTCGATGTGAACTCTTGGGGGAGATAAGCCTGTTATCCCCAGGGTAGCTTTTATCCGTTGAGCGATGGCCCTTCCATACGGTACCACCGGATCACTAAGCCCGACTTTCGTCCCTGCTCGACCTGTCTGTCTCGCAGTCAAGCTCCCTTGTGCCTTTACACTCTGCGAATGATTTCCAACCATTCTGAGGGAACCTTTGGGCGCCTCCGTTACTCTTTAGGAGGCGACCGCCCCAGTCAAACTGCCCACCTGACACTGTCTCCCGCCACGCTTAGTGGCGCGGGTTAGAGGGTTCACACAACGAGGGTAGTATCCCACCAACGCCTCCACCGAAACTAGCGTTCCGGTATCTACGGCTCCTACCTATCCTGTACAAGTTGTACAAACACTCAATATCAAGCTACAGTAAAGCTCCATGGGGTCTTTCCGTCCTGTCGCGGGTAACCCGCATCTTCACGGGTATTATAATTTCACCGAGTCTCTCGTTGAGACAGTGCCCAGATCGTTACACCTTTCGTGCGGGTCGGAACTTACCCGACAAGGAATTTCGCTACCTTAGGACCGTTATAGTTACGGCCGCCGTTTACTGGGGCTTCATTTCAAAGCTTCGCCGAAGCTAACTCATTCACTTAACCTTCCAGCACCGGGCAGGTGTCAGCCCCTATACGTCATCTTACGATTTTGCAGAAACCTGTGTTTTTGATAAACAGTCGCCTGGGCCTATTCACTGCGGCTGATCTTGCGATCAGCACCCCTTCTTCCGAAGTTACGGGGTCATTTTGCCGAGTTCCTTAACGAGAGTTCTCTCGCACACCTTAGGATACTCTCCTCGACTACCTGTGTCGGTTTGCGGTACGGGTAGTTAAACTCTAACTAGAAGCTTTTCTCGGCAGTGTGACATCAGGAACTTCGCTACTTAAATTTCGCTCCCCATCACAACTTGTCCTTAAAAGATAAAGCATTTGACTCTATCTAAGACTTGTTGCTTGGGCACACTTATCCAACTGTGTGCTTTCCTTAGCCTACTGCGTCCCTCCATTGTTCAAACAAGTTTAACTAGTACAGGAATCTCAACCTGTTATCCATCGTCTACGCCTCTCGGCCTCGACTTAGGTCCCGACTAACCCTGGGAGGACGAGCCTTCCCCAGGAAACCTTAGTCATTCGGTGGACAGGATTCTCACCTGTCTTTCGCTACTCATACCGGCATTCTCACTTCTAAGCGCTCCAACAGTCCTCACGGTCTGCCTTCATCGCCCTTAGAACGCTCTCCTATCACGCCACCTTACGGTGGCATCCACAGTCTCGGTAATATGTTTAAGCCCCGGTACATTTTCGGCGCAGAATCACTCGACTAGTGAGCTATTACGCACTCTTTAAATGATGGCTGCTTCTGAGCCAACATCCTAGTTGTCTATGCAACTCCACATCCTTTTCCACTTAACATATATTTAGGGACCTTAACTGGTGGTCTGGGCTGTTCCCCTTTCGACGATGGATCTTATCACTCACCGTCTGACTCCCGGACATAAATCAATGGCATTCGGAGTTTATCTGAATTCAGTAACCCTAGATGGGCCCCTAGTCCAAACAGTGGCTCTACCTCCATGATCCTAAGTCCGAGGCTAGCCCTAAAGCTATTTCGGAGAGAACCAGCTATCTCCAAGTTCGTTTGGAATTTCACCGCTACCCACACCTCATCTCAGCACTTTTCAACGTACACGAGTTCGGTCCTCCAGTGCGTTTTACCGCACCTTCAACCTGGACATGGGTAGGTCACTTGGTTTCGGGTCTACATCTGCATACTCAGTCGCCCTATTCAGACTCGCTTTCGCTACGGCTCCGTTTCTTCAACTTAACCTGGCATGCAAACGTAACTCGCCGGTTCATTCTACAAAAGGCACGCCATCACCCATTAACGGGCTCTGACTTCTTGTAGGCACATGGTTTCAAGAACTGTTTCACTCCCCTTCCGGGGTGCTTTTCACCTTTCCCTCACGGTACTGGTTCACTATCGGTCACTAGGGAGTATTTAGCCTTGGGAGATGGTCCTCCCGGATTCCGACGGAGTTACACGTGTTCCGCCGTACTCAGGATCCTGAACTGAGGGATCTTCATTTTGCCTACGGGGCTATCACCCGCTCTGGCCAGTCTTCCCAGACTGTTCGGCTATGAAAATCTTTGGTAACTCAAATGTTCAGTCCTACAACCCCAGGAAGCAAGCTTCCTGGTTTGGGCTGTTCCCCTTTCGCTCGCCGCTACTCAGGGAATCGATTTTTCTTTCTCTTCCTGTGGGTACTGAGATGTTTCAGTTCCCCACGTCTACCTCCAGCCACGCTATGAATTCACGTAGTGGTAACAACGGATTAATGTTGTTGGGTTTCCCCATTCGGAAATCTCCGGATCAAAGCTTACTTACAGCTCCCCGAAGCATATCGGTGTTAGTCCCGTCCTTCATCGGCTCCTAGTGCCAAGGCATTCACCATGCGCCCTTTATAACTTAACCTAACTTTATCGAAGATAAAGTGGTTTTGAGTTTAGCGATTATTTTAAGAACTAATCTTGTTGTAAAACTCTATAAAACGCAATGTTCTCGGTTTAATTATCTGATAATTAAAATTAGAAAATTTTTCGATATTATTTAGTTTTCAAAGAACAAATTCGACGGCTAAGCCGTCAATGGAGAATAGCGGGATCGAACCGCTGACCTCCTGCGTGCAAGGCAGGCGCTCTCCCAGCTGAGCTAATTCCCCAAAAATGTATCAATGGGCCTAAATGGACTTGAACCATCGACCTCACGCTTATCAGGCGTGCGCTCTAAACCAGCTGAGCTATAGGCCCGTTTCGCGCGGTATACATTTGAGAGTAGACCTCTCAAAACTAAACAAAGTTTCGACATATGTGTAGGTTTCCGTTTCTAAATATCCTTAGAAAGGAGGTGATCCAGCCGCAGGTTCTCCTACGGCTACCTTGTTACGACTTCACCCCAATCATCTGTCCCACCTTAGACGGCTAGCTCCCGAAGGTTACTCCACCGGCTTTGGGTGTTACAAACTCTCATGGTGTGACGGGCGGTGTGTACAAGGCCCGGGAACGTATTCACCGCGGCATGCTGATCCGCGATTACTAGCGATTCCAACTTCGTGCAGGCGAGTTGCAGCCTGCAGTCCGAACTGAGAACGGTTTTAAGAGATTAGCTTAACCTCGCGGTCTCGCAACTCGTTGTACCGTCCATTGTAGCACGTGTGTAGCCCAGGTCATAAGGGGCATGATGATTTGACGTCGTCCCCACCTTCCTCCGGTTTATCACCGGCAGTCTCACTAGAGTGCCCAACTTAATGCTGGCAACTAATAATAGGGGTTGCGCTCGTTGCGGGACTTAACCCAACATCTCACGACACGAGCTGACGACAACCATGCACCACCTGTCATTCTGTCCCCGAAGGGAACGCCTAATCTCTTAGGTTAGCAGAAGATGTCAAGACCTGGTAAGGTTCTTCGCGTAGCTTCGAATTAAACCACATGCTCCACCGCTTGTGCGGGCCCCCGTCAATTCTTTTGAGTTTCAACCTTGCGGTCGTACTCCCCAGGCGGAATGCTTAATGCGTTAGCTGCAGCACTGAAGGGCGGAAACCCTCCAACACTTAGCATTCATCGTTTACGGCATGGACTACCAGGGTATCTAATCCTGTTCGCTACCCATGCTTTCGAGCCTCAGCGTCAGTTACAGACCAGACAGCCGCCTTCGCCACTGGTGTTCTTCCATATATCTACGCATTTCACCGCTACACATGGAGTTCCACTGTCCTCTTCTGCACTCAAGTTTCCCAGTTTCCAATGCACTTCTTCGGTTAAGCCGAAGGCTTTCACATTAGACTTAAGAAACCGCCTGCGCTCGCTTTACGCCCAATAAATCCGGATAACGCTTGCCACCTACGTATTACCGCGGCTGCTGGCACGTAGTTAGCCGTGGCTTTCTGGTTGGATACCGTCACTGCATGAGCAGTTACTCTCACACACGTTCTTCTCCAACAACAGAGTTTTACGACCCTAAAGCCTTCATCACTCACGCGGCGTTGCTCCATCAGACTTTCGTCCATTGTGGAAGATTCCCTACTGCTGCCTCCCGTAGGAGTCTGGGCCGTGTCTCAGTCCCAATGTGGCCGATTACCCTCTCAGGTCGGCTACGTATCACAGCCTTGGTGGGCCTTTATCTCACCAACTAGCTAATACGCCGCGGGTCCATCCAGAAGTGATAGCCGAAGCCATCTTTTAAAAGAAAACCATGCGGTTTACTTTATTATGCGGTATTAGCATCTGTTTCCAGGTGTTATCCCCCACTTCTGGGCAGGTTACCCACGTGTTACTCACCCGTTCGCCACTCACTTTATAGTTAAAATCATCTTCGATGCAAGCATCTCTAAATCATTCAACGAAAGTGCGTCCGACTTGCATGTATTAGGCACGCCGCCAGCGTTCATCCTGAGCCAAGATCAAACTCTCATATTATACTTGAGTTTTTACAAGCTCATTTGTTGTTTCATTGTTTAAAACGAATTGACTTCGCAAATGTTTGCTTCAAAATTTTCATTTGAAGACCCTACACATTTTACTTTGTCGAAACTTTGTTCAGTTTTCAAAGGTCTACTAAGTCACTGTTGGAAGCGTTAAACGCCTCAACGCAACTATTTAACTTTATCATTTCAAATTCTAAAAGTCAACAATCATTTTCAAATACCTTTAACAATTATCTGCTTTCGTTTGAAGCAACATTTAATATAGTACCAAGAATACTTTACTCGGTCAAGGATTTATTTGAAGTTTTCCTTTCGGCTTGCTTAATTCCTAACTACGTATAGAATTTTTATTCATGTGTAGCCTGAATCTTCCAACTCTTTAACTCATCAGCAACACTTTGAAATCCGATGTTATTCTCATTATTGGTCCAATAAAATTTATGATAAACATGAACAGACTCTGGAATTGGATGTCTATGAACATTTACTTTCTGTTTCAGTGCTCGAATCGATAAACTAACGTGGGCATTAGTTGGATCAATATCAACAACCAGACAAGATAGATTCTGACCTATCCTATACAAATCGTTTAAGTCTTTGACAAATTCTTCACTACATTCAGATATATGAACCAGTCCTTTAAAATTCAATTCTTGATTTTCTAAGAAAATTCCATATGTCTTAATACCAGTAATTGTGCCTTGAATAACATCCCCATTCTTTAACATTTTAAACATCTCCTCGTATTATATAATTTGAAACTTTGTTATTTACTATTCCCTACTTAGATGTTGCGTGATATTCTCTAATTGTTCATTGGATTTAGGTCCAACTGGTATAGGCTTTCATCTCCTGTAGATTATCTACGTTATAAGCGCGCCGCCCAGACAATTCGAAACACCGCAAACCACAAGCTGTAGCGATTAATTTGATTCGTGTTCACTCGCGTGACACGCAGCTGAATCTTTTAATCTAGTCTTCTTATATTGCGAGGATGCCCGTTAGAGTTGGAATTAGGGAACATCACGCAGCACCTAAGCTTATCCAATTAATTCAAAGTGAAAGGAGGTCCTATCCTATGAATTTATATTTAGGTATTGATGTTGGTAAAAATAAATTAGACTTTTGTGCTTTAGATTCTGATCAACATTGCCGTTTTCAAGATGAAACTACTAATGATCTTAATGGTGCCGTTAAAATTAAACAGGTAATCTTAACTGAGACTAAAACCCACCATTATGAAAAGATAACTGTTGGTATGGAAGCCACCTCGGTCTATAATTTTCATCCGATGACTTTTTTCGCCGAAGATAGCGAGTTACAAGCCTTAGGCTTATCGGTTATCACCATTAACCCCTATACGTCACATCATTTTAGCCAGTTATTTGATGATGGTAAGACGGATGCGATTGATGCCAAACAATTAGCTGATTTGTTACGGATCAAACCACTGGGAACTTCAGTTGCTCGCCAAGAAAACTATGTGGCTTTGCAACGTCTAACACGGGAACGTTATCACTTGGTTAAACAAATGACTGATTCTAAAAATCATTTTTTGAATAATCTTTATTATCGTTGTAATACGTTAGAACGGGAGCTGCCAACATCCGTTTTTGGTTCAACTATGATGACCCTAATTACTGATGAAGAGTTAACCTTGGACGAGGCAGCGGCGCTACCTCTTGATGAATTAGTCACCCATCTTCAACAGTTAGCTCACGGTAAGTTTGGTGATGCCGAAGCCGTTGCTAAAGCTATTAAGAAAGCAACCCGTTCTTCTTATCGCCTATCAAAAGTCGTAACAGATTCTGTTGATGAAATTTTGGCGGTCTATGCGAATGAAATTCGGATGTTAAAAAAACAAATCCAAGTTTTGGATAAAACAATTACACAGATATCTACTCAAATCACAGATATCAATTGTTTAACTAGTGTTCCCGGTATTGGCCCAGTTTATGCGGCTGGTATTGTGGCAGAAATTGGTCAAATTGAACGTTTTCCCGATGAAAGTCATATTGCCAAGTATGCTGGCCTGGCTTGGTTACCACATGAATCAGGCACAAGCGTTCGTCAAGCTACACCACGAACTCGTAAGGGTAATCAATATCTTCGTTATTATCTAGTTGAAGCTGCCAACTCGATAAGACGTTATGATGTTACTTACCAACGCTATTACCACAAAAAATATGAAGAGGTACCCAAGTATCGTCATCGTCGAGCTATTGTCTTGACGGCACGAAAGCTTGTAAGATTGGTGGAAGTCTTGCTTAGAAACCATCAATTTTATATACCACCCAAAGTGGTATAGCTTTCGAGTTTACGATACTGAGTCCCTTCTTAACCCGCTAAATTAACTGTTTTAGTGGGCTGGGGAAGCTATACTCTCAAGAACTGATTAATAATAAAAACAAAGCTTTTTACATACTTGACTTATTACCACAAGGCTTATAATTTCTTATTCCTTATTTTAGCCAATGTCGAAGTATGATACAATACTCCTGTTTCAAAATAACAGTTGGCTTACTGAACACGGAGGAATATTGTGTCATTTCTTATTGATTTTATTTTACATATTGATACGCATTTAGTTTCTATTGTAAGTGCATTTGGTGATTGGACCTATCTCATCTTGTTTGCGATTATTTTCATTGAAACTGGGGCAGTGATTTTACCTTTTCTACCCGGCGATTCACTATTGTTTGCTGCTGCTGCTCTTTCAGCTAATCCCATGTATGGTCTAAATATTTGGATTTTTGTTTTTTTACTTTTCTTGGCAGCCGTACTTGGCGATTCTACTAATTTTTTCATTGGCCGCTGGGTTGGTAATACACTGACTGAACATCATTTGTTCGGTAAGTTTATCAATGAACAAAAACTCGAAGAATCACGTAATTTTCTCAATCATTATGGTAGCATTTCAATAACATTTGCTCGTTATATGCCAATCATCCGGACCTTCGCCCCATTCGTGGCGGGAGGCAGTCAGTTCAAGTATCGTAAATTTATTGTTTTTAATATGCTTGGTGCTTCGACCTGGGTTGCCTTGTGTTGTGGCGCCGGTTACTTCTTCGGAAATTTTCCGATTGTCAAACAGCATTTCTCAGCTATCGTAATTGGAATTATCCTCATTTCGTTAATTCCTATCCTCATTTCATTTTTAAAAGCACGTAAAAGTGCATAAAAAAATAAGCCTTTATATTCACAACCGAATATAAGGCTTATTTTTTTATCTGCTTTCTTCCAATCCAAATAAAAATTAGATAAAAACATTCAATAAAAATAAATACTAGTACAAAACACTGTAAAAAGAATTCCTCAGGTAGTGCATTTATAATCGGATCTTTTTGGGGGTCAAACATCCAGTCATCATTTCTAAATAACAATTCATGAAAAACTATAAAAAACTGATTAAACGATATACTCATCATAACTGCCACTAATATAGGAACCACAGCGGCAATCTGTAGTGGTCGAATAACTTGCCAAAGAGATTTTGTTTTAATTAATTCACGGATAAAAAAGAAAAAGATTACTCCTGAAATTACTAAAACAACTTCATTAAGCATAAACAAATTTTTTACGTCTGCAAAGTGTTGCAGTCCTGCACTAGAGCTTGGAAAATCAGTCATTTTTAAATGTTTTATCCATGGAAAACTTAAGTAATAGATTAACTGATGGTAATTATGCATTAACTGTATTTTCGACATATTGACTGTTGCCAACACGTGATACCACTTCAAAGTCCAACTATAAAGAAATGTACAGTTAATAACTAAAAAAATTGACAAAGTGATTCCAAATAAATGAAAAGCACACCACTGCCCAAGCCTACGCCATTTCATACTATTACTTCCATTCATCAAACGACTGAATTTCATGAGTCGGTTGAACTTCTTGCTTCTTTACAAATTCACGGGTTGAAACGCCGGTATACACAAGTAACGTGTCAATACCAAAATTAATTCCAGCCGAAATATCAGTCATGTAATTATCCCCAACCATAACCACATCTTCCTTGGCTAAACCAATTTGTCTAACTGCCTTTTGCATGATGATCGTCTCTGGTTTACCAACATACGTGGCTCTTTGTTGGGTAGCTCGTTCTACCATTCCAATTAAAGAACCCGCTCCTGGAACTAATCCTCGCTCATTAGGCAAATTTGTATCTGCATTTGTTCCAATGAATGTCGCACCTCGTTTTATAGCCAAAGTTGCTAATTCAAATTTATGATAAGTAACATCATAGTCCAATCCAACAACCACCCAGTCTGGATGAACCTCATCAAATGTAAATTTTTTGTTCAAAAGTGCTTGCTTTAACCCTAGTTCACCAATGACATAAACTTTACGCTTGTCGCCAGCTATCCCGTCTAAATAATCAGCGGTTGCCAGTCCAGCTGTATAGACTTCATCGGCCGTGACATTAATATTATGATTATCCCGCAGGTTTTTGGCTACATCTTCTGGTAACTTGGTTGTATTGTTCGTCACAAACAAAAAATCAGTATGTGTATCTTGTAATCGTTTGACAAATCTAGCTGCTGCCGGAATTTGGTCACGACCACGATAAATTGTTCCATCTAAATCAATTAAATATCCTTTATAATCTGAAATCATTTTTTCTTCCTCATTTAGTCTCTCTTATTGTGAATGAACGTTTGCCTCTTTTATGAACTTCTGTAATTTTATTTTGTCTATGATTAACTGGCTTAGCTTTTTGTTCAGTTATTTTTTCTTCAACAAAAGGTTTCTGTTTGAACTTACGTACCCGCTTATTTGGACGCTTATTTTTACTAGCATTCTTATTGGTTGGCTTTTTGGTTGTTTCCTTTGTCCTCAAACTACGCTGCTTGGCTGGTTTATTTACACTTAAATTTCTTAAAATAAAATAAGCACAACCAAAATTGCAAAATTCCAATAAATAGTCTTGAATAGCACTTTGCTTTTCAGTGTCCTTGGCATTCCGATCGTCGTTGCTATAAAAGCCACGAAGCCGCAGCTGTTCATAACCAATATCACCAACAATATAGTCATACTTGCTTAAAACCGGGCTAAAGCGTTCAGCCAACTGTTCACGATCAAAAGCGCTTCGCTCATCACTAACGAGTTGATACTGGTGACCATTTATCAAAATATTGGCATCGTCTAAAAGATCAACGGTATTAATTACAGGCCGTCTATTTGTTTTTTCGTCACTATCGTCCTTACTCTGAGCATTAGTCATGCGTCTGCCTCCTTTTTCTTTATATTAGCTTATATTTTGTTTCTAACCACGTTTGCCAAAATCCTCAAACTTTCCTTGAACCATTTGCTCAATATCCGTTTCCGAGAATGGTGTTCCAAAGGGAATTTTGTAATTCAAATAATCTTTTTCCGGAGTATCAATACCCACATTTATGTCTTCCTTGATATTTACACTATAATGATGAATATGGCCATGTAAATTAATGATTTGTTTGACAATCCCCATCATCATTGGATAGTGTGTCATATAATATTGCCGATGATTAAACTTAATTAACACTCCCACATCATGAAACTCAAATTTGGGCTTCCCATCTACCATAAAGTTATGACTAGCCAAATATTTGAAAAAAGCACGACTATCATGATTTCCCTTAATTAAAACAAGATGACCATTTAAAGACTTCAATACACTAAAAACTGCTTCGTTTGAAAGTCCTGCTGGATGGGTAAAATAAAGCGCAATATCACCCAAATGATACACCGTATCTGTCGACTTCACTTTGGCATTCCAATTTTTAATAATTCTTTGATTCATAGTTTCAACATCTGGAAATGGGCGCGGGGCAAAATCATTATCACCCAACAAATCCTTATGAAAAAAATGTGTATCAGCTGTAAAAAAATTCAAAACAATCCCTCATTTTCAATGTGTTCCATTCCAGTATATAACACTCGGCTAAAAACTGGTTAATTTTTCTTTATTATGCTTAATTTACAATAAAAAACGAGAAAAATTTACTTTCTCCCGTTTTATTGATCCCTTTTAATTGTATGTTTCTTCTTTTTCCTCATAATGTAAATACAGTTCAGAACCGCAAACCAAAGTAACGAACCAATCAATGCGATCAGTGTATCAACCTTTAATATCAACACAAAACCAACAAAGGTTAAAAAAATCAATACAATATAATCACTATATGGATACCAAGGCATCTTAAACTTCACATCAGTATGCGTTGTATTTTTTAATTGCTTACGGTACTTCAGGTGTGCTAGCACAATTGCGCCCCAAATAAATAGAAAACAAGTTGTAGCAACACTAGATATAAATGTAAAGACTTTTCCAGGAACAAAAATATTTAAAATAACTGCTAAAGCGATTACTAGCGCCGAAACCAATATAGCATTAGCCGGTACTTGAGTATGCGATAACCGACCTAATTTCTTACCTACTTTTGACTTACTCCCGTAACTTAACGAAAATAACATTCTTCCTGTCGTAAATAACGCACTATTACAAGCAGATGCTGCTGCAGTTAATACTACAAAATTTATAATTGCCGCTGTCCCTTTAATGCCAATGTTTTGAAAAACTTGGACAAAGGGACTAGAGGTTGGTGAGATATATTTCCATGGAAATATGGCCATCAAGAAAAATAAGGCTCCCACATAAAACAATCCAATTCGCATTGGAATATCATTTATTGCCTCAGGAATTACCTTGCGAGGATCTTGTGTTTCTGCCGCTGTCATGCCAACCATTTCAACACCAACAAAAGCAAAAACTACCATTTGAAATGACAAAATAAACCCTTTAATCCCTTTAGGAAAGAAGCCACCAAAGGCCACTAAATTTGAAAGTGAAGCATGTCCGACAGAAGTTTTGTAATGTATAAAGACTAGTACGATTCCAGTTATTATGAGCATTAAAATTGCTGCAATTTTAATGATGGAAAACCAAAACTCCGTCTCACCAAAAAGTTCTACAGTAATTAGATTCATGACTAATAAAACTAACAAAATCACAAATCCTGGAATCCACTGTGGTAAGTTTGGAAACCAAAAATGCATGTATAATCCAGCAGCAGTGATCTCAGCCATTGCAATCGTGACCCAACAGACCCAATAAGTCCAACCTGTCACGAATCCCACTTGTTTGCCTAAATATTTTGTAACAAAATCCACAAAAGAAGTTGAATACAAATCGGAAAGAAGCAGCTCTCCCAATGCTCTCATTAACCAGAAACAAACTATTCCGGTAATCGCATAAGCCAACAAAATTGATGGCCCAGCTAAGTGAATGGATTGCCCAGCCCCCAAGAAAAGTCCTGTCCCAATTGTCCCACCAATTGCAATTAGCTGAACATGTCGGCTTTTTAAACCCCTTGATAAATTTTGATCTTCATTTTCACTCATAGTGCCTCCATAAATCCCATTATATGCATATAATTGCCATATACTTTTAATTAATCATATCGGAATTATCGAATTAAGTAAAACCTAGATCAAAAATTTTGACGATGCCATTGTTTAATTTCAGCTAAAAACTTTTTCATTTCTTTTTGTTTTTTAAACGATGGAAAATCTCCTAACAAAACCTGTGGGACCTGTTTGGCCTGTTCCCCATAATTTTGCATTATAAGAATTGATTTCTGCAAACTCGCATTAGTAAATAGGTCCTTTGGTAAGTTCAAAAAGCCTTGTAAATAAACTTTATTCTTAAAGAATTTCAATAGATTAGCCGCTTGCTCTGTTTGAAACAGGTTACTTGGTACCAGGAAGATTCCAAAGCCTCCTGGGACAACATGATTCATTGCTTGTTCAATTAACAAATGATGTACATAAGAGTGTCCTTCAGTACTGTGGGTTTCATAATTTTTCACACGATGATCAATTGGATAGTATCCAACCGGTAAATCAGAAACTGCCACATCTGCAGCATTAAATACCAATTGGTCTAAGGCATCTTGATGATATAAATCAATATCAAGTCCCTGCAGTCTAGAATTAATATCTGCCATGGCTAACATTGAATCATCATTATCAACACCGATCCCAGTTATTTTAGTATCTGCATGATTACGATAAATATCATTTATGATTGTCGTAAGTAAATTTGCCGTTCCAACTGCAGGATCAAACACCGTCAGTACATCACTAGTCTGCAATAATTCTTGCAATAAATAAGCAAATAGCATCCCTATTGTATCTGGTGTCATCTGATGATTTGCTTGAATATGATCTTGTTGTGATGCTTTCAAAATTGCTAATTGAATAGCTTGCCGGATAACTTCTGGATCAAGCTGTTTAATGTTGGCCTCGCTATAAAAATGCTCTAAATTATTTTTTTCTATTGTACTAGGTTTCCCATTCTCAGTCCGAACCTCACCAGAAATCAAATTATCTCCCGTTTCAATTAAGGCATCCAAATAAGACGTATCGAGTTCTCGCATCAGAGTTTCTGTGCTTTCGTCAATTATATTAAATAGTTGTTCAATTTCACCATTATTCGTAATCTTTCACCTCGTCATTAACTTAAACTACTCAAATAGTTTAACACGAAAACAACTACTTTGGCATTTATAGCGGTTGCACTCCTAACGAAAAACAAAAACGATCCTGATTTTTTAATATAACCACAATTTGCTTACCATCTACCTTTGCAATCCCCATGTTCGATACGATGCTTTGTTTCGTTTTATCAGTTTTTCTTTTTAAAATCAAAATATTACACAACGTGCGCCCTTCATTCGCAGCTATTATTTTTGATTGAGTTGCAATATTTGCCTGTCGATTTTTCTCGATTTGAAAAACCATGCCGCTATAGATGGTTAATAAAATAATCGCACTCAACAAAACATAACCAGACTTATTTTTTTGGAATATATACATTCTCTTTTTTTATTTCTCCGTTTTTAAATTTTATTTGAAGTTTCAAAAAAGGTTCTTGATAATCAAAATTAACTATTTCCACATGAGCGATTAACGGAACGTACCCTGGCGAAAATCGTAATTCATCTTGGTATTTTTCTAATTTATAAACTTTATTTTCGGTAACACTATCTAAATAAACATAGTTGTTTTTACTACTTTTGTATTTAAAACCGTGCTTTGCCGATTCCAATTCACTTACCAATAATTGCCAATTTGCTGAATTACTTTGTTGTGAAATTGAGACATTCATCAACCTACTACCAAACGATATAAGCTGATAAATCATTCCCAACACGACCAATGAAGCCAGTACTTCAATTAGCGTAAATCCTGCTTTTTTATTCAAAATTTATTTTCCTTACGACAATATTTTCAGAATTTCTGAGAATAAATAAATTTGGTTTTTGTTCAATTACACTATGACCAACTTGAATCTTTTTAGACTCATTCTTTTTAAACAGTCGACTCCCTTCTAACATTTGGCGACTTATCTCAACTTGTTTTTCCAGTTGCTTTTCTATTTGTTTTTCCCTTTGAACACAATTGTGTAAAAGTACCAAAGAAATACTGATCAATCCCAACGCAACAAGTGCCTCACTAAAAATAAAACCATTTTTATTCCTTTTTAACATGGTAAACGCCCCATCCCAATTGAACAGTCATTCGATACGTACATTTATCAAGGTCAGAACTGAAAGCAATAGTTTGCGGTTTAACATAGCCATCACTGCCAATTTTTACCTCACGATTACTGAATAATGAAAGAGTTACTGGTAATTTAACCTCACAACTTTTTTTATCAAATGTTTTCAAAGGCCTGAAACTAACTTTGTTTCTACTTTTATCAAAAGAAATATAAGTAACCACACCTTCTAAATTGGCGAACTGTTCATACTTTTTCCATTCTCTATCAAATGTCACCCAAAATTCTTTTTCTTGTTGTTTAGCAAGTACCCTTTTAAAACTCACGGTTCCGGCCGATAGTAGTAAAGAAACTACTGTTAAAACAACTAACGATTCAATTAGAGTGAAGCCTCTCTTTACTTTGCTCATAGTTAGAACTAATTAACTGCTTTATTGTCTTTAATCGTAATATTGTTTTCTTTTGCCTGATCTACTTGTTTATCGGTTAAATAACCCTTTTCTTCTAATTCTTCAAGCGAAGCCGGTAATTTTTGATGTTCATTTTCATATAGATCAACCTGGGTTTGAACCACTTCAACCATGGCATTTCCATGAATCTTTTTTGCATTATTTCGTTGTTGGGCAATGTTTGGCAGCACAATTAAAATTAAAAGCGAAATAATAAATAGGACCACAGTCATTTCAATCAAAGTAAAGCCTTTTTTAAAACGTTGTTCTTTTTTCATTTATAAACACCCTCCATTGAGTGATACATTGGCAGTAACATACTTAAATACATTAAAACAATTACCAGGCCAATCAGCAAAAACATAAGTGGTTGAATCAACCCAATTAACCTTTCAATCTGTTTTGTCAGCTTTTGATACTTAATTTTAGAAAACATCACTAATTCTTGTCCTAGACCCTCCGCCGTATTTCCTTTATTCATTAAAACATTGAGTTCCTCAGGGATAAACGGATAACGTTTAACAAAGGATGAAGTTTTTCTTCCTTCTGATAACTGTTTTTCAAGGGCCGTCCCAATTTGATAAAGTAATGATGTCGAAGAAAAATTTGCTAACATCGCACAGATACTTTTAATTCCTAGACCACTTTTTAGCAACATGGCCAAGTTCAAAGACAAATAGTAATGACAATAAGTTCGATACACATTACCAACGATCGGAATACGACAAATAACCTCAACTCGTTTCACAATTGGTTTCTTTAAAAATCTTTTTATATAAATATAAAGACACCCAATTAAAGTAACCAAATCTATAAAAATAAGGACATTGGAAAACTTGATTTTGTGCACTTGCGTCGCAGAATTCCATAAACTAAGCTCCGGGAAAATATAGATTTTCATCCCTACTAGTAATGCTCCCAAAAACGTAAGTAATAAAAACGGATATTCAAGCAACTGAAGCAACTTAGTTTGTTGTTTTTGTTTCGCAGTTAGATAAGTTCCCAGCGCTTGTAAGCTCACCGACAAATCACCATGTTTCTCCGAAATTAAAACTTGGTAGTAGATATTCTCGTTCAAGAACGGCTTAATCGCCATTGAAAAAGGATCTCCATGTTCTAAAGTGGCTATTATTTGGTCAATTTGTTTTGCTTTGCGTGGAATTATAACTTTTATAAAATTTAGTGCTTCACCTAAACTAAAACCAACTCTCAACAAATCAGCTAGCAACATAAAAAACTTAGCTTGAGTTTTAATCGAAAATTTACCCTTCTTGATATTCCAATAGTGTTTCCTCTGAAATATTATGCTCTTGATATTCTTTTTCAAGACAATCTCCCCATGTTGACGTCATTTTTTGATTAGGCTCTCCAGAAAAAGCTTCTTTTAGTTCTTCACCCTCCATAATGTCGAAAAGGGCCGCAACTTCTCCTTTCCGAACAGGGATCAGTCGTTGATATGCAATTCCGCTCAAAGCCTGCTGTAACATATCGGCATCCACGTTTAGTTGCTGCAATCGTCTAATAACCCCAAATGCATTTTGTGCATGAACTGTACTTAAAACTAAATGACCGCTTAACGCTGCCTTTACCGCTACATTTGCAGTATGCTCATCTCGAATTTCACCAATGATAAAAATATCTGGTCGATGCCTCAAACCAACTTTCAAAAGCTGCTCATATGTCATTTCCGCACGATTATTAACTTGAAGCTGTAAAAATTTTTCTTCCAGAATTTCAACCGGATCTTCAATAGTCATAACTACTTTTTCTTGGGCCAAGTAACGCGCCAATTGGTAAATTGAAGTTGTTTTTCCAGAACCCATTGGACCCGAAAACAAAAGCAATCCTTTCTTATTGGATAATTCAACCAGTTTTTCCCACTGAAAGGGCTCTAGGTGCTGAATATGGGCACCTTCAACAGGATAGATGAATCGGATGACCATCGACTCGCGATTTAAAAAATCGCCAACTGACGAGAGTCGCAGATGAACCACAGAATCTTTTTGATGCCAATAATATGCCCCTGTTTGGGGTCTCCTTTTTTCGCTCAAAGCCATATCTGCTTGAAACTTAAAAAATGCAATTAATTGTTCTCCTGTTTGCTGTGAAACCTCTTGAATAATGTGACATTGATTTAAATGTTTATACATAATCTGGTATTCATCCAACCTAGGTAACATGTACAAATAAGTTGCTCGTTTTTCAATACAAGTTGTCATAAATTTCTGAACGTAGTCCTCTAGTTTCATAACTATCTCCCCCACACAATTAAGATACGTAAAAACTAGTTATTTTTTTATTTTTTTGCAAAAAAAAATCAAGTTCATTATGAACTTGATTTAACAAACCTATTTAGTTAACTACTCTTCTTCAGGAAGCTCCGCTGCTTCGTAAACTTCAGAAACATCATCATCGTCTTCCAGCTCATCGATCAAACCTTGATATTGAGTAATTTTCTCCTCGGGAACTGGGGTCTCGTTTTCAGGGATCATGGTTAGTTCGGCAGTTGCCAACTTATATCCTGCTTTTTCCAACGCATCCCTAACTTGTGCCAATGCCTTAGAGTCAGTGTAAATCTCAAATGCATCATCAGACGTTTGAATGTCATCGGCACCAGCGTCTAAAGCATCCATCATCATCGTATCTTCATCGGTATCATTGTCCTCGCGAGAAATAACAATGTATCCCTTCCGATCAAACATGTAAGAAACTGAACCACTTGCGCCCAAAGCACCACCATGATGAGTAAATGCTGAACGAATTGCAGCTGCTGTTCGGTTCTTATTATCAGTTAAGGTTTCCACGATAATTGCTGTACCACCAGGCCCATATCCTTCATACGTAATTTCTTCGTACGCAGCACCGCCGACACCAGAACCTTTGTCCACAGCACGTTTAATATTTTCTTTTGGCATGTTTGCAGCCCGTGCTTTATCCATCATCAAACGTAATTGAGGATTTCCGGAAGGGTCAGGACCCCCAGCTTTGACTGCCATATAAATTTCACGCGAAATTCTTTGAAAGATTTTTCCACGTTTTGAATCCTGAGCGTTTTTACGACCCTGAATATTGTGCCACTTAGAATGTCCTGACATTTCCAAACTCCTCTTTTCTATATATTGAATTTTTATTGTTAGTAAAACCTTATCTAGTATAGTAAACAACAGTGTTTTTGGCAAGCTCTTTTAATCACCTTGTTAGGCCATTGCGCCATCTTTTAACCTATTTTGGTTAAGAATGCATACGTTACCACATTTATTAGTCTTTTTTTAGTTCGATCTTTTAATATCTATTTGTTCAAACTAATAATTATAAAAAATCGATATCTCGCACTAAATATCATGCTGGTATCGATCCGTTATTTTAAACTATATTAATTAAAGGCTCGTTTAACCCCGGCAATTGATGTATGCGAATTAGAACGAATCCCGGAAACTTGAATATGGTTCGGCCAGGATTCAATAATTCGATTACCACCAAGATAAATTGCAACGTGGTAAATAGAACGGGTGCCTGGTTCATAGTAGAAAATCAAATCTCCTCGTTTACGACCAGCATACGAAACTCGTCTCAATTTCGATGTTGACCAAAGATTGCGGCTATTCCATTCATTACCTGGGTAAGCATGGTGAATCGATGAAACAACAGAATTCATATTCAAACCACCTGCATATAGCGACTGCATAACCAACCCCGAACAATCCGTCCCATATGTCGGTGTGGATGAAGCTCCAACGATGTAAGCTCGTCCTAAATAGCGATACGCTTGCTTGATTTCAGCATTTACATGGGCACTTCGCCCCTGCCATGTACGGGCATAAAGTGGCGCTGCATACGAATCAATAGATTTCCATGAGGATTTACTAAAACCTAATTTTTCCCAGGTTGCCAAATTAACATCCCCAGTTGCACTTAAGCGATGTCCCCGTTGAAACCTTTTAACTGCAGAAACTGTCGTACTATTATAAGTGGCATATTCATACCAACTACGACCGCCAATTCCTAATTGACGTTTTACTTTCCAGGTTTTTACCCCTTCATACCCTCGTTTTAAAGTATAACCAATTGTACCGGCGGGTTTAATTTTTGAATTTTGGACCTGAAAATATTTTTTTGGATTTTGATAGCCCTTAGAATTCGCCACCCATTCTCGATTAGAAGTAATATATTCTCCATTGCTAGTTTTAAGCATTGGTCTTCCCGCTTTAGTATAAGCAACACTAAGAATATGTGCATAATTTCCTTTGGATAAATATTTGTTAACTTTGGTAGCTATTGGCGAACGATAATATCCAACTTTATGCAAAACCTTGATAATCGACATTGATGGTTTCACATAGTAATACTTTTTATAGGTCGAAATTAATTTTTGAACACTGGCAGTATCTGCCGTTATATATTTACCGGTTGATAATTGGAATCGATATAATCCTTTTGTATTTTTCGTTAAAGATTTAATTTCGGAAATTGCAAGAACAAGTTAGCCACCCCGCAGGCGAAGTTGCGGGGCAAGTCAGAATATCTATTGAAGGTCAAGATAATAGCTACGCACTACATGATTTACGAATACGTGCTGCTTCAATTTGAAAAGCTTCTTTTGGGGTTTGATACTTCAAGATACGTCGCGGTAATTGGTTAAGACGACTTTCAACCATTGAAACCGTCTTGGGACCAATCGTATCTAATGAGTGTCCCTTAGGTAAATATCGTCTAATCATGCGGTTATGAGTTTCATTGGTTGCTCTTTCAAAGGAACTATACGGATGGGCATAATAGATGTCAGCTACGCCGTCTAAGACTGCATTCAAGGCTGTGAACTCCGTTCCGTTGTCAGCAGTAACAGATTTAATAAGATCACCAAATTCAGCACAAATTCCCTTAAGTGCATACGATACCGAATCAGCATCTTTGCCTTCAATCAAGCGAACAATATCATAACGAGTTTTACGTTCCGTGAAGGTCAATAATACACTTTCATGTCCACTTCGTTTACCAACTACAGTATCAATCTCAAAGTGGCCAAATTCCTTGCGTTTGTCGACCCTTTTAGGACGTTCCTCAATACTTTTACCAGCTAAACGTAGATGCTTGTTTGACCAGTGATGTTTAGTACGACGGTTAGCCTTCTCCACCAAATCAAGATTACGGATCTCTAACAATTGCGCATCGATATAGTTGTAGAGAGTTTTCGTACAAACCATCTCCGTGCGCTTAAACAGATGTTGTTGGTGGGCGAAGCCGACTGCTGCATCAGGTGACCAATCATCTTGGTGGAAATGATCATCAAAGTAAGCCAGAAAGTTAGTAACAAATTTAAATTTTAGAGGTCGATGACAGCGTTGTCGATTCGTTTGATACCGAACTTGGGCCGTATCAGGCGCATAAACGCTAAAGTACTGTTCTTTACCATTGAGTTTCTTTACCTGTTGAATGCGGCCACGCTTAAGCTCATTATTAATAGTTTGATGACAGACACCAATTTCAGCGGCAATTTGACGAGCAGATTTGCCTGCAGAAAGTAAGCCAGCAATTCTGCCTCGCTCAATTTGAGTTAAATGATGACCCTTTACGTGAGATGTGATAAGCTGTTCTTGCACCAAGACGAAAACCTCTTTCATTGTTTAGTGTGGGAACTTCAATGATACCTGATTTTTTCGTCTTGGTGTCTTTTATTTGGCCACTTTTAAAAGGTGGCTAACTTGATTATAAAATTCGCGAAAGATTTAATTTTTACAACTTTATTTTTTTTTAAAATGGCAACTTTTGTTGTACTATCTAAATCTCCGTATTCATTAGTCGTTTTCTTAATTAAACCTGTACTAAATTTTGGATTTAGGTCAAGAATCTGGACACATTTTATGTATAATTTAAGCGACTAATTTTTCCTTTTCATTTGGAGTTAAATAATCAATGCTACTGTGAATTCGAGCACTGTTATAAAAGCTCTCAATGTAGCTGAATATTGCAGCATTTGCTTCTTCAAAATCCTGATAATGGTGTTGGTAAACCTCTTCTTTTTTCAAACTGGCGTGAAATGATTCCAAACATGAATTGTCATAGGGACAGCCACGCTTGCTATAAGAATGGCGAATATGGTGTTGCGCTAAGATCTGTTCAAAGCCAGCACTGCGGTACTGGCTACCCAGATCGGTATGCACAATTAAGTTATTAGTCGTCTTTCTAGTTTCAAAGGCTTGTTGAAAAGTGCTGATCACAAGATCAGCAGTCATATGACGGCTGATTTTATGGGCAATGATTTTACGTGAATATAAATCCTGAATGCTTGATAAATAACACCAGCCATTGGCTTTGGTGTGAATATAAGTTATGTCTGCACACCACTTTTGATTTGGACTGGTTGTACGAAAATCTTGCGCGAGTATATTTGAATAATCAGTCGCATCAATATCATTAGTTTGTTGATAATGCCACTTCTTGCGCGTGATTGATTTTAACCCCATTTGGCGCATTAATCGTTGAACTAGCTTAATACTGGCAGTCTTACCTTCTTTTTGTAACGCTTTTAGAATTTTAGGTGCCCCGTAGATACGTCTAGAATTAAAGTAAATGCGTTTAATCGACTGGCTAAGTGTCTTACGACGCTTGGCTTGTGGCGATACATGATTCTGCTGATGTTCATAGTAAGTTGAGCGTGGAACTGAGAGTACTTTACAGGTTTCTTTGATACTATGGTGCTTCAAATTAATATCAACGGCTGTCTGCCAGTCATCTGGGTTTACTTTTTGGCGAATATGGTTAAGGCTTTTTTTAAGATGTCATTCTCACTTTCTAGCTGTTTCAAACGTTTTTGCAACGCTAAAACATCTGATTTGGAAATTCCACTTCCTTTGTCTTCTTTATATAGATTAATCCATTTGTAAATAGTTACATTTGATACACCATATTCGTCTGTAAGATCAGCTACCGGGGCGCCATCCTGGTACAGCTTGACAATCATTTTTCTAAAATCTACTGAGTACTTTTTCTTGGTCATAAAAACACAATCCTTCCTATTATGGAATTATACTAAATCGTGTCCATGATTTCATACTACCTTCATTTGCTTGTAATTACTTTTGCTTGTACTGATTTTTCATTGACACTACTAATTGTTAACAAACTCAACACCACTGCACTCCCCAGTGCAATTTTTCTAATATCCATTTTCTATCCCCCAAAAATTAACTTATATAAAAACTTAATAACTAATTGCGCGGTAAGCATCCCGTTTACGATAACTATGTAACTTACTAACCGTCATACTCAACTGTTTGCCCGTCCACGGATCATTAAAATAAACAAGTGAAGAACTGTACCCAATAATTGTAATGGCATGATTAATCTTAGTGTTTATGCCTCCATAGCCACTAATCCAAACCACAACAGGATGTTTTTTATTAATTTGCTTTTTTATTGAATTAAAACTAGACCCTGTCATATTTATCACTGACTTTGTGTATTTCTTAACCGTCTTCATCAAAGCAGGAGGATAAACCCACCAACCACTTTTGGAATAAGGACTACCAATAAATCCTTTATTTCCATCTTTTGTTTTGGTTCGAGGCATCTCTTTTGCTAACTTCATCTTACTGACCTTGGCCCCGGCATAATTAACCATCATCGTAACTGCTGTTATTTCACAACCCGTGGGTAATTGCGGATTCTGTGAAATGCGTTTAACATTCAACATAACTTTCTTAGTCAGGTAGCCGCTCCAAATCCACCCAGCATGTTTCTTGCTATCCTGAATATAATAATAAGTAACTCGATGCTTTTTGGTATTTACCACATTCTTTTTCTTGGTTACGTACCAAGTAGTATTAGGATAATTTTTCAAAGCATGCGTTGCTTTAAATTTAGCATCATAACTTGGTCCGGAAATATGATAAGTTTTCCCGGATGTCGATTTACGATAATAGATAGCTTTCTTCATGTTCGAGGTAGAACCTATGGTTTGAACCGCTTTTTCATTTAAATACCCATGCCAAACCCAGCCACTCTGCGAACCAGTTTCAGATCTAACAAAAAAATATAAAGCTGTTTTCTGATCAGCTTTAACTACATAGCGGTACTGATTAACTACCCATGTGGTTTTCATATAGTTCTTTAGTTGATGAGTTGCCTTGCTAAATTGCCCATGTGTCCCACTACCGGCCAGGTTATATGTGGCACCTGCTTGAGATTTATTTACATACGCCTTAGCCTTTACCTTAGTTACTTTTTTTAAAGTAACATATTTTTTTGCTTTTGTTACCGGCCGACTTGAAACTGACACTTTAGCTGAAGTAGTACTAGCTTGAGAATTACTTTCTGGTACAGCCTTTCTCTCTTTAAATGTTGGGATTTTTGGGTGCGATTTGATAGAAGCTGGCTTGGAAACACTAGCTACAGAACTGGCAGAACTCGTTGGGTTCTTGCTTACCATCGAATCGCTCGAACTCGATTCTTCTGTGCTTACTTGACTGGGATTCCTACTTTGAGCGCTATAACCGTTTGTGCTAATCCGAGAATTTTCAGAAGAGCTTACAGCCGTATCAGCATAAATGGCCTGACCACTTACCCCAAATGACGCAAAAATAATACTGAATAATACGACTTTTTTTAATATATTAGCCATCTCCTTATGGTTTATAAACAAATTGATTATAATCTACTGTTTTCTTAAATACAACTGGACTCACGTAAAAATCATGTTCCTACTTTTAAAAAAAAATCACCGTTTGCCTACAGCTTTTTCACCCAGCCCTACCACTGTTTCAGCTTTCTGTAAAAAAAGATTCCTCTAAAGGAATCCCAACACTTATCATACTTGCTTGAATATAAAATTTTATTAGCCTTTTTTGTACAGTTTTTCATCAAATAAACGCGTGTTCTATTGCTTGCTTCAAATCACCAACCAAATCATCAACGTCTTCCAATCCAATTGACAATCGTAAAACTTGATCATTCAGACCCTGCTGTTCACGAATTGCTGCAGGAATTTCACGATGAGTCGTCCTCGTCGGATTAACAATTAATGAACGTGAATCGCCGATATTTGGTAAATAACTAAAGACTTGCACATGGTCAATTAATTTAGCGACATTGTTTGTATCACCTTTCAATTCAAAAGATAAGATCCCCCCCACTCCCTTAGGAAAGTATTTTTCTACCAAAGGATTGTCTGACTCAATTCCTGAATAAAAAACCTTTTCAACATGCGGATTAGCTACTAAGAATTTCGCAATTTTTGTTGCACTGGCAACTTCACGATCCAAACGTTCAGAAATTGTTTCGAGTCCTAATAAAATTAGATAGGCATCCACAGGCTCTAAAACAGCTCCCAGCAAACGTAAATATTTAATGCGAACTCGATTAATAAATGCCTGATCACCAAACTTGCTGACAAAACTCTCTTGGTCGCCGGTTTCCTCATTACCTAAAGTAAACTCAATTTCAGAAAACTGTGGAAATTTTGGGCTGTCCCAATCAAAACTCCCATGATCCACAACCACACCAGAAACTACATTTCCATGCCCATTGATTCCCTTTGTTGAAGAATAAACATCAATATCTGCACCATGCTCAAACGGTCTCAATAAATATGGCGTCGGAAAAGTATTGTCTACAATCAAAGGAATTCCAGCAGCGTGCGCAATTTCTGCCAGTTTATCCAGGTCAGCAATTTCTGTACTTGGATTTGCGACACTCTCAACATAGATAGCTTTAGTTTCTGAGCCGATCAAATGGCGCACAGCGTCAAAATCATTAATATCATCTACAAAATCAAAATCGATGCCAAATTTAGGGAAGAAAGTTCGAAACTCATCGAGACTGGATCCGTATATATTACTTGGCGCGATAATTCGGCCACCGTTTTCAGCCACGTTAAGAATTGTATATGAAATGGCAGCCATTCCAGATCCAACCGCTACCGCATCCACTCCTCCATCTAATTCAGCCATTCGTTTTTCAAACACGCGAACAGTATGATTACCATCTCTGGAATAATCATATCGATTAGGTAACTTGCCTGCCACAATTTGATCAGCAACTTTAGTATTTTCAAGTCCAAACGCTGCAGTTTGATAAATTGGCACAGAGGAAGCAAATTGATGATCTTTTGGGTCATACCCTGCATGAATTCTTAGAGTATCAAATTTATTTTTCGTCATTATCATTAAACCGTCCTTTTATATTTTCTGTTTTTCGACTGGGTGAGCTACCGCAAAAGCAATGGCCTGCTTCAAATCTGCAATTAAATCTGTGCTATCTTCAATACCCACTGCTAACCGAATTAATTGAGTGCTAATACCTGCCTTTAATCTTTCGGCTGGTGGTAACTCAGCGTGGCTCATCTCATAAGGTAATTCTGCCAAACTTTCAACTGCTCCCAAACTAACCGCTAAACAAATTAACTGCAATTGATTAACAAAAGCCGCTGCATTGATTTGTGGCGCCAATTCAAAAGAAAGGACTCCGCCAAATCCGTGGCACTCTGTAGATGCAATCAAATAATCTTTTGTTCCCTTTATGCCAGGATAATAAATTTTCGAGATTTCAGATTGTTTCTCTAAAAATGAATAATTTCAAAGGCGTTTTGCTGTTGCCGATCCATCCGGACTGAAAGGGTTTGAATCCCACGTCTTACCAAACTGGCACTTTCTGGTGATAATACGCCACCCAAAGCATTTTGAACAAAATAAATCTTTTTTCCTAATTCTTCACTGTTTGTAACCACCAACCCGGCGACCACATCAGAATGACCGCTAAGGTACTTTGTTGCCGAATGCAACACAATATCTGCACCTAAGTTAAGCGGCTTTTGCAAATAGGGAGTTAAAAAAGTATTATCTACGATTGTTAGCAAATGATGTTGTTTAGCAATTTTTGCAACTTCTGTCACGCTAGAAACACGTAATAACGGATTCGTAACCGGCTCAAAATAAATTGCTTTCGTATTTTCTTTAATAGCAGGCTCGATCGTGGCTAAGTTAGTCGTATCAACCACTGCAAACTCAATTCCACGTTCTTTAAAATACTGGTTTAAAATTCGAAATGTGCCCCCGTAGATTTGATTACCAACCAAAATATGATCGCCCGGTTTGAAAATTGCAAAAACAGCATGAATAGCCGCCATTCCAGAAGCGAATGCAAATCCATTTTTACCATTTTCCAACAAAGTTATTTGTTTTTCTAAATATTCACGAGTCGGATTGCCTGACCGTTCATAATCCCATCTCACTTTACTTGTCGCACTAGGATATGCATATGTAGATGAATTATAGATAGGAATATTTATTGCACCAGTTTGATTATCATGAATATTTTGACCGTGTACTAATTCTGTATTAAATCCCGTCATTATTATTACCTCCAAATAAAAAAAGCACGTTCTCATCCCCGCCTATTTCTAGACAAGGACGGAAACATGCTTTTCCGCGGTACCACCTTAATTCAAATAACCTTCACAGATTATTCCTCTTCAGGTACGTGATTCAAATTTTATTTACTCAGATACCCTAACCCTATAACGGGAGTTCCCGCTTTTAGTCTTACACCTGAATGCTCGACCAAAGAAATTGCAATTAGACCATCTTCAACCAGTTTTTATTATCGTTTTCCACCAGATAACGACTCTCTGTAAATAATTGCTTGTTTACTCATCTATACATTTTTTATTTATTAAAGTTATTATTCATCTCTAAATTAAAAAAGTCAACCGTTTTTTAATCTTTTTTTCATCTCACATTAATCTTTTTCATAAAAAAGCAGCCTTGATGACACTCAAGACTGCTTTGCATGATTCTATTCACTAGCTAACTTATTTTTTGGTTGTCTGACGACTGTCCAAACCATAAGGTAATGTAATCGTTGGTTCTTCGATCTCTTCTTTGTTCATCAACTTAGTCAATAAACGCATTGAAACTGCCCCAATATCATAAAGTGGCTGAGTAATTGATGTTAATTGTGGACGAACAAGTTGGGCAACTTGTGTATCGTTGCTTGTGATTAAAGCAAATTCATCAGGTACCTTAACACCCTGATCGGTTAAACCATTTAAAACTCCTGCGGCCAATCGATCATCACCAACAAATGCCGCACTGATATCTGTCCCCTTAAGCTGGCTTGCTAACTTTATTCCAGCTTCATAACTGTAATCAGTTTCAAAAATTAGCTTTTCATCGAATTTGTATCCAGCTTTTTTGAGAGCTTCTTTATAACCTGCTAATCGATACTGACCATTAATTGGTTCACTCAATGAACCACTAATAAATGCAACCTTTTTGTTTCCCTCAGCAATTAGTTTAGAAACCGCTTCTTCAGTTGATTTAACATAATCAATACTTACAGATGGTACACTTTCTTGGTCATCCACAGAACCGGCAAAAACAATCGGAGTTCTTGAATGTGAAAACTCTTCACGTAATTTATCATTAACCCGATTACCCATAAAAATAATACCATCAACTTGTTTTGCAAGTAGTGTATTTAAAACCATCATTTCTTTTTGATCGTTTTCGTCAGAATTTTCCATAATAATGTTGTACTTATACATTGAAGCAACATCATCAATTCCTCGTGCTAACGAAGCAAAATACCCGTTAGTTACATCTGGGATAATGACCCCAATGGTTGTCGACTTCTTGCTTGCTAATCCTCGTGCTACAGCGTTAGGACGGTAATCGAGTTTATCAATAACATCGTTAACTCGTTGTCTAGTAGCTGGTTTTACATTTTGATTACCATTCACCACTCGTGAAACCGTGGCCATTGAAACTCCAGCCTCTCGTGCCACATCATAAATCGTTACAGTTTGTTTTTCCATTTGAATAAAGTCTCCTTTGTGCGTTATTATACGTTTTCACATGTTTTCATTGCCTTGTCAACGTTACCAAAAAAAGTAAGTCTCTGCAAGTGTAGGAAACGCTTTCATGAAAAATATACCTCTTTTTTAGTTTTATTTCAAGGGAAACCTGTATGATATAATATTAATAACACAAAAAGAAAGAAGACGATTACATGACACAGCTAGATAAAGTTCGTACGTGGGTCAATGATCATAAGATAGATATTGCTTATATTAGCGATCCTAAGTCAATTGAGTACCTAACCGGATTCGCAAGTGATCCAGTGGAACGCATTCTTGGCTTGTTTGTTTTTCCAAATGCTGATCCATTCCTGTTCGCGCCAGCGCTTGAAGTGGAAGCCATTCGCGACACTGGTTGGAAATTTCCAGTTTATGGTTACCTAGATCATGAGCAGCCGTTTGAAATGATCGCTACCCAAATTAAAAAACGCGCAGCCGCCCCTACTCATTGGGCCATTGAAAAAAACAATCTTACAATTGCTCATTTCAATGCGATGAAAGCTCAATTCCCAACGGCCAATTTTGATCTAGATTTAACCCCTTCGATTGAAAAACTCCGTTTAATTAAAACAGCAGACGAAATTGAAAAATTAGACGCGGCCGGTCGTGAAGCGGACCTAGCATTTAAAATTGGCTTTGAAGCGGTTCAAACTGGCCGTCCCGAAGCAGAAATTTCAGCAGAATTAGAATATGTCCTTAAGAAAAAAGGTGTCATGCAAATGAGTTTTGACACTTTAATTCAGGCTGGTGCCCACGCTGCTGAGCCTCATGGCGCGACTGCAATGAATAAGATCCAAAACAATGAATTAGTCTTATTCGATTTAGGAACCATTCACCAAGGATATATTAGTGATGCGTCTCGAACAGTTGCCGTTGGGAAACCAAACGAAAAATCCATGGATATTTATAAAGTATGTTTAGAAGCACAATTAACCGCACAAGCACAAGCTAAACCAGGTATGATTGCAGAGGATTTAGATAAAATTGCTCGTGATATCATCACAAAAGCTGGTTACGGTGAATACTTTATTCATCGTCTTGGCCACGGGATGGGCATGGGCGAACATGAATTTCCGTCTATCATGGAAGGAAATAAAATGGCTCTTGAAGAAGGCATGTGTTTCTCAATTGAACCTGGGATTTACATTCCCGGAGTTGCCGGTGTTCGGATTGAAGACTGCGTACACATTACCAAAAATGGTTGTGAACCTTTCACACATACTTCAAAAGAACTCACATATGTTGGTTAATTTCATATTTTCGATAAATTAAAAGACCCTTTCGTTTTTATGCGAAAGAGCCTTTTTGTTTGTTTAGAGTTGCCATTTACTTTGAATCAGCGTGCGGCATAAAGACTTCCGTTGGTGCTTCGTACGCACCATCGCCATCAACAAAGATATCGTCCTCTTGATCTAATTCATCTCGAAGTTCATCGGTTGATGCCTGAAAGCTATCAGACGCGGATTCAAAAAGATCGCTTTTACCCTCAAGAACCTTTTCCTTAAGATCCGCGGCAGAATCAAAAATACGGTCTTTTAATTCGCTTTCCCAATCGTCGCCCTCAAGATTATTATCTGCTCTGAATTGGTTAACTTTTTCCTGCGCGCCTTCAATCAAATCCTCTTTTGTTGTACCAGTTAATTTCAAGGTTGCATAAACTGCAGCAGAGCCACCTAATAAAGCTCCTAATAAAAATTTAGCTTTTCCCATTTCTAAAACCTCCAACTTTTTATTTGTTTTTATGTTCTCTATACATATTTACAGCACTCTTGCCAACTTTGAAAGCTGTCGAAACTTTGCCAGATTTCTTACCTGGATTTGTCAATTTTGTTGTCAAATTACGAGTTGCCTCATTTAAATCAGAAGTGCTCTGACCTAGATCAGCCATTGCTTGAAATACTGGATCAATCGTTGCTACCTTACCATTCACATCAGCCAATAAATCATTTGCATTAGCCATAATGTCTTCGGCTTCTTTAGAAAGTAAATCCACATCTTTTGTAACTACCGCTAAACTTCGGTTAATTTCCACTAGAATCTTTGAAGCACGGATCAAAACAACTCCAATAAATAATACTAATACTAATAAAGCTACTGCTGCGATAATCGCTGCAATTCCGCCACCTGTCATAATTCAACCTCCTCGTTAACTTGAATATCTTAAGCATATCATTACAAATTACCCACTGCAATTAAAAAAGAAGTAAAATCCTTTTTTTATGAAACTGATTACAAATTTTTTTTAGTCTGTTAAA